>NZ_CP150234.1:4800000-6586589 GCF_037974275.1 Paenibacillus sp. FSL R5-0519 | reverse complement strand
GTTTATAAGGATTAGAGATGATGAGTGGAAGCTCTAACATGATCGTCAAATGAAGGTAACATTTTTGTTACGGATAACAGCGGCAAAACCAGTATAATAGGACTATGTTAAATATGCTAAAAGTACCTGACCACAGAGCTGGAATGTGCAGCTGTGAAAAGGAGGGTGTGTGTGTTAAGTTGGCGGAGACTTGGACTACAATCAATTCTGTTGCTTTGTTTGACCGTTGTTCTGGCAGGATGCGGTGAAGCTTCAGGATCTGTATGGACTTCATATGAAGGTGCGGTGAACGAGAAGAGTTTCCCGGTGCCTAAAGTAGCGAATAAATCTGACCAGTCCGAGAACAATTCGGATATGGACTATGTTCGATATACGCTGTCTGGTATTAGTGAGAGCACTAGCTTGCCTGAGGTATATCTAGACGAGATTAAAAGCTGGGGTTGGACAGAGAGGCAAGCCAAGGGTACATCCAATGAATCCAGTACCTTGCGAGTATTTGCAAAGGAAGGACATACTGTGCATTTAGCAGTACATGATGGATCCTTTACACTAATGGTTCCTAGAAATGATGCTACTCAAACGACAGTTAAATCATTGGCTGAAGACGATTGAGCTGCTGCGTGTAAGATTGGATATGAAAATTAACGCTGTGATGTTCCTTATATAGTAAAGCTCCCGTGTACATGATAGGGGGCTTTTTGTTATTTTACGAAGTAGGCTGCAATCGTGATCGGAGTACCTAGTGTGTAATGCAATAGAAGCCATAAAGGTAAAGAGGATTAGGAGTAGATATTGTGGTACAGAAAGGCAAGTATATGCGCTTGAACTATTATAAGGGTGTGCTGAGCTTTTAAAGGTAGAGGACGAGAGATGTAGTTATATAAAGGTATGGGGTAGATTGAATGGTTAATGGAAGGCAAGGCTAGAAGGGAGATAGAGCAGAGACTGAGCAAGAGATCGCTCATAGGAGTAAAGTATACGAGATATCTGGAGTTAAAGGATATGGAACAGCAGATGAAAAAGTGGAGAAGAATGGAGTCTGTCATGGGGATAACTAATTTAGCCATACCCAGACTGTGGATAAGGGACAGGAAGGGAACAAAACATAAAGGTTATCCACTGTGGATAACCTTTGTTTGATCATGTGAGGCTGAGCCAGCTGGACGATATGAGCTCTTTTTTTAACAAATATCCGAGGGGCTCAGGCCATTATGTATTACAGGTGAATGAGATACTGCACTATTGGATGAACGAAGGGTATTATTGCAGATAATATGAGACATCTTGTTCATTTAATTTGATGAGTCCATCTTTGCGCTCGCGGGAGAGTACCATGACAACATATAAGCGAGGACCCAGCAACCACAAATGCCAGAAGATCAGCGAGAGGGTGAAGGACAATGGGGACCATATCAAACATACTGTAATGATACATAGTCCAATCCAGCTCATGTTAAGGTGTACCCGGACAAACATACGGAAGCTGAAATGCTGATCAGGGATATAACCCAACCAAGGCATACGCAGATTCCAGCGCCACCGTTTGGCGTAAGAGGTACGTACCAGAAGTAATATCGTTCTGGCAATGACATAATGAATCCAAATGGTAATTGAGCCTGCCAGTACAAAAAAGAAGAGGCCAGTCCAAGAGAATGCAAGTAGATTGAATAAAAGCATGATGACCGGCAAACACAGATAGCTATAGATGACACTGCGGGCGATAGCCTTTTTTTTCAGAAGCCGGTATTGATAAAATGTTGCTTTATTCTCCGGTTCGGCGATCATACGTTTATATATCCTCCTTCAAATTCACGTTTGTGTGGGATAGGTATTTGTTTTCTTATACGTGTAAAAGGGAATGCATTATGTATGTATATATGAACCTTGTCTATCACGCCATGACGATTGTACAAGATATTGAGATTCGACTGAGCTTATCTCAGTATACTCTCGAATGCATGGACTGTCAGGCTTTGATATCGTTATCATGTATTATATATCGGCTGAGATTCCAAGTTTTTTTAAGAAATTTGAATATAAGTTTTGAGCCAGACTAAGGGATACGTGATTTTGAGGGAAATGCGATGGATGCAGGATAACAGTGTAGACATGAGAAGATGAATGTATTTTTCGGTACAGACACCCCGGAGGGGGTGGGCGAATATATATATTTTATAGAAAGAAAGCACTATGAAAATGTATAAAATAATAGAAACTGTGCAATACTGATAGTAAACGTAAAACAAGGTGGGATGGTTCATGGAAGAACATGCCGAACACACATGTATTATCTGCGAGCAAAGAAAAAGAGAAGGCATTTTTATTGTATCTGAATTCATATGTGACACTTGTGAAGCAGAAATGGTTCATACCGATGCGCAGGATGCCAAGTACAATTATTTTATTCATCAAATGAAGCAAATTTGGGTACAAAAAAACGCATAATGCATATTGCTAATAGAAGTAGAAGCGAAACATCACGCTGTAAAGATGCTGATGTGTATAGAGGCCCATTGGGCCTTTTTCTGTTTTTAGGAGAGAGAGTCTTGTCTGCCATTTAAGGAAGGCGTATGCTGATATAATGATATCGAAAATTTGCAGCAGCGCGTGTGGAGATGGGGAAGAATGGCGTTCTTTGGATTAAGAAGCATGTGGGAGCGCATCTGGCGCACATTATATATGTACAGGATGGTTATTTCATGAATCATAAAATTAAATCAAGTAGAGCCCCTTTATATGAAGCGTTGCTTGCGTATCGTGATTCGAAGCAGCGTTCTTTTCATGTGCCTGGGCATAAGAATGGACAAGCTTACCGACATTTGCTGAAACAAGCAGAAGCAGGACAATTCCCCGTTAAGGATATCGTTAATGAGGAACTCCAGCACAACGGAGATATTCAGAGCGAAGCAGGAAGAAATGTAAATAGAAGGAGAGAGCAACTTAGTTCAATGGAGAACGATGGGGATGCCATAGGGAATGGGGAACGACTCAGCGATGAAGCGACTCATTCGCAGACAGGATTAGTACCGGATCGTTCATTCATGGAGATGATGGAGATGGATGTTACAGAGATTACGGGCACCGATGATTTGCATCATCCGGAAGGTGTGATCCAGGAAGCACAGGAGCTTGCGGCAGATTGTTTTGGTGCAGAGGAGAGTTTCTTCCTTGTGGGGGGAAGTACGGCTGGTAATCTGTCCTTACTTCTTACTGTGTGTGATGAGCCGAACAGTATTGTGCTGGTGCAGCGGAATGTACATAAATCCGTTATTCACGGGTTAATGCTGGCCGGCGCAAGAGCTGTATTTCTGGAGCCATGGGTCGATCCAGCGTCTGGACTTGCGGTCATGCCGTCGGTTGAGACGGTTCAGGCTGCTGTCCAGTCCTATCCTGAGGCAAAGGGCGTACTTGTCACTTTGCCCAATTATTACGGCATGGGCGCAGATCTGACGCCCATAGCCGAGGTATGCCACGCTGCTGGCATGCCATTGCTCGTGGATGAAGCGCATGGCGCGCATTATGGGCAGCATCCGGAGCTGCCTGTCTCTGCACTGTCATGCGGAGCAGACGGTGTAGTGCAGTCGACGCATAAGATGCTGGCGGCCTTCACCATGGGTGCGATGCTGCACATTCAGGGACCGCGATTAAACCGGTCCCTGTTAAGGCAGCGCCTGTCCATGGTGCAAAGCTCAAGCCCATCATACCCGGTGATGGCTTCGCTCGATCTGGCGCGCCGCCTGCTGCACGTGCAGGGCGCGGACACGTTCACGGCGGGGCTCGCCGCCGTGAAAGCCTTTAAGCGCGGCCTCGCGGAGCTGCCGCGCTTCCAGTTGCTGCAGCCTGCACAACCGCTGCAGCCAGAACCGCCAGCCGGAACAGCGAAGCCGGCTGGTATGCCCGTGTCCGCTGCGCAGCAGACACGGGAGGGCCTGACCGCGGCGGCGATGCCATCTGCCGCGGGGTATACCGCTCAGGACCCATTCAAGGCCGTCATCTATGACGGCGCAGGGGTGCTGAGCGGTTATGGGCTACAGCAGCAGCTGGAAGCATGCGGCTGTGTGCCCGAGATGAGCGACGAACGGTACGTCGTCTTGCTCTTCAGCCTGGGCTCAACGGTGCAAGATGCTCAGCACCTGTTGCAGGCTTTACACCATATCAGCTCTGCCAATGGGCATGAGCAGGTCCAATCTAATGCAAAGACATCACATCAGCTCGTGAAAGATTCTGCCCATTATATTTCCACGTGGAACAATTTACAAGAAAACACTGGTTATTCCCAACCGATCTCCTTCACACTGCAACCAATTGTGGAGACGGATACGATCTATGTCCCGATAGAAGAAAGTGCAGGCTGTCGATCAGCCGAGATGGTTACTCCATACCCTCCAGGGATTCCGCTTGTCTATCCAGGCGAACGTCTAAGTCCAACGATGGTGGAGCGTATACAACTCCTGCGTAATGAAGGAGCGAAGTTTCACGGGGTATCAGATGCATCACTACAGGTATTAAAGGTCATGCAGGATTGAAGGAAAGATGAAAAACTGAATTGCATTCACCAATAGGTAGTCTATATGAACCATAGGATAGTGATACCGGACCCTACATATGTGAGGGTCTCTTGGTCATTAGTCTAGTTGATATCTTCCAACTCAGGCATGCAATACGTTGAAGGATGTCAGGGTCCAGCATTATTGAAGTCCAGGCTCGCTGATCCTGACGAATTGTCTAGGCGATTTTTTAAGGAACTGAGGACGTCTTATTGAGCCTTTGAGGCCTCCTTTTATTTCGTAAGGAACCTGAGACATGTTATTAACCAAAATCACCTAATAAACACGCTGTAAACGACTGGTTATTCCAATATAGCGTGTTTCAGATTGCTTAGATTGCTGCGGGCGCTTCAAATCTCTGAATAAGTCGTCACAGGGTCGTTAGCGCTCCCGCTCCGTGCTCTGCTCCAGACACGTTCAGTTACGTTCCGGCCTTCGGCAGGTACGGATACACGCTCTAGTTCAGCTTATACAGATAGACATAAGAAAGAAGGGAACACTTTGGGTATTCCGCTAAAAAAATATACAGGAATAGTCCTGCAAGTTTTGTTAATGTACGGTTTTTACTGGATTGGCAGCCTCATTCAAACTCTATTACATCTGCCGTTAACAGGAAGTATTGTGGGTATGCTGGTTTTGTTCATTGCCATTCAACTGGGATGGGTCAAAATGAGCTGGGGAGAAGAAGGGTCAACGTGGCTTCAATCCCATTTGCAATTATTGTTCATTCCACCTACTGTGGGCATTATGAATCATTTTGATTTTTTTAGAGCAAACACTTTGTTACTGGTTCTTGGTTTGATCGTTAGCACTTTAATCACATGTCTGATATCTGCCAAATTAAGTGAGTGGCTCATGACATGGAGATCGTCTCATTCAGGTAAAAAGGAGGCGATCACATGTCAGCATTCATCCTCGGAATTGGAATGATCGCGCTAACTATCGCTGTATATATTCCAGCCACTCGTCTATATAAAAAGCTGAAATGGCCGATACTTATGCCTGTACTCACAACGACCGCCATACTGATTCTGATCTTGGTGATTTCCGGTATCAAGCTGGAAACGTATATGCTAGGTGGCAAATGGATACAGGAACTCTTGGGCCCAGCAGTTGTATCTCTCGCGTTTCCCTTGTCCAGACATCTGCATGTGCTGAAACGAAATATTATTCCAATTGTGGGCGGAACGATTGGAGGCAGCATTACAGGTGTGTCTACAGGTGCTTTAATCGCTATTCTACTTGGTTATCCTCAAGAGATGGTCATCGCTTTATTGCCAAAATCCGTCACAACTCCTGTTGCTATTCAACTTGCTAATCAAGTGGGAGGGAATGCCTCATTCACATCGCTGTTTGTGATGATTGCAGGTTTCTCAGGGATATTACTAGGGCCGATGCTGTTAAAATGGGCCAAAGTCCGCAGTAAACATGCCTATGGCATTGGACTGGGTTCGGCATCTCATGCCCTCGGCATGGCAAGGTCTTTTGAATATGGGGAGAATGCAGTAGCCCTCAGTTCGGTATCCATGATTGTCAGTGCCATTGCGGGATCGATTATGCTTCCATTATGGGTATGGATGATCTACGGTTGAACGTTTTACTTTGTTGTTCATGTTGGAGTAACTGCTGACCTATAGTATTATAGAAAGAAAACAAGCTTGTATGATCTTGGAGTTATTATTACGTACCGATATAGCTGTAGCTATACACCTCTGGGCGGGGGATATCATATCCTGTAGCAAGAGGGTCAAAGCATTTTCAATTACAGCAGCAATAGATGCAATTATCGACATAGAAAGCAGGGAAGCATATGCAGGGCAGAGGTAAATTCATTACGCTGGAAGGAGGAGAGGGTTCCGGTAAAACAACGATGATTGGTAGAATAGGTTCTTATTTTGAAGAACGGGGTATACCTTACGTAGTTACGCGAGAGCCTGGTGGAATTGAGATTGCGGAGAAAATACGTTCAATTATTCTGGACCCTCTTCATACGGCAATGGATGCTCGCACCGAAGCGCTATTGTATGCAGCTGCACGCAGTCAGCATCTGGCCGAGAAGGTAGAACCTGCGCTAAGAGCTGGAAAAACAGTCATCTGTGACCGATTTGTCGATAGCAGTCTGGTCTATCAAGGATACGCGCGTGGACTTGGGATAGAGAATGTATGGGACATTAATCGCTTTGCGATTGGTGATCTCATGCCGGATGTGACCTTATATCTGGACATTGAACCTGAAGTGGGGCTTGCCCGGATCGACGCTCATGATGGCCGCGAAGTGAACCGTCTGGATCTGGAAAACCTGGATTTCCACCATAAAGTGCGAGAGGGTTACTTCCTATTAAAAGAGCAGTTCCCGGAACGAATCAGGGTTATCGATGCTTCCATGGAGCAGGAGGATGTTCTGGCAGCGATGATTTTGTCGCTGGAGACAGGGATTTTGAAGGATTTTGACGAGTAATTGTCTAATATATAGACAGGGCATTTAATAAAGGTGCTTATTCTGAAGGAGGTTATGCAGGATGAAACTGATTGTTGCGATTATACAGGATAAAGACAGCAACCGATTATCCAGCGCATTGGTCAAAGCAAACTTTCGGGCAACCAAGTTGGCCAGTACGGGTGGATTTTTGAAGGCAGGCAACACGACGTTTATGATCGGTGTCGATGATGGTCAAGTCGAGTCCGTAATGAACGTCATTCGCAGCAGCTGTAAGGTTCGTGAACAGCTCGTGACTCCGGTCACACCGATGAGTGGAACAACCGACTCTTACCTGCCGCTACCTGTTGAAGTTCAAGTAGGTGGAGCTACTGTATTTGTTCTCCCGGTAGATCGCTTCGAACACTTCTAAACTTTTTGCATGGATCCCATGAGGGTCTTTCATGATGATTGATAGCATGTTGGAAACGATGGAAGCAAGAAGATTTAAAAGAAGTTCGTGTGTGCCACCTATGGAACCGCCTTTCTTGATCAGAAGAATTGGCACATTCTTTCCGGGTGAGCATTTCCTAGCTGGCGAATGCTCATCCGGAAAGAGGTTGACTACAAACAACAAATCCTTGATGGTGATGAGTATCTACCATTATATATAGAGTGTGATCAGCACATATACAAGCCTCATCCTCACGCACAGGCGCAACGCGCACTGTGCTGATGGGCGATTGGCTAACTATGATAGAAAGCGGGCGTATCCATGAAAATCAATCCTGGATTCAGACCGATCCAGAGCGGGATCAGTTCTACTGATTCAGGTTCCAAACCGGTTCAATCCAAAAATTTCTCTGATATGATGAACCACCAGGGGGAACGGGCCTCACAAGCTGAACTGAATCGCCGGTTTAGTGAAATCCAGCTTCAGGGCGATCGCCTGGCACGTTCCATGACGATTCGTGAACTGAAGGCGTACAAGCAACTTGTTAAAAGGTTCCTGGAAGAGACCGTTCGTCGCGGTGTATCCATGAAAGAGACAAGGGGTTGGGATCGTCGTGGCAGAGGCAAGCGTTATAAGCTGATTGATGAAATTGACTCCGCTCTGTTATCCATGGCTGATGAATTGCTGGATACAGAAGAAGGAAAAATCTCTCTATTACAACAAGTAGGCGAAATTCGGGGGATGCTTATTAATTTAAGCTTCTGAGGAGGAAGTATGTCCTTTCAACAGATTATGGGTCAACAAGCGGCCAAGCAAATGTTACAAAGCAGTTTGAGACGTCACGCAATAAGCCACGCGTATCTGTTTAGCGGTCCAGCTGGTAGCGGGCAACAGAAGACGGCAATTACCTTTGCCAAGGCAATATTCTGTACAGAGCTGGAAGATGATGCGTGCGGGCAGTGTCTTGAATGTCGTAAGGTGGAGCATGGTAACCACCCGGATCTAACCATGCTTGCACCAGATGGAAACAATATTAAAATAGATCAAATTCGGGATCTGCAGCGTATCTTTTCATACCGATCAGAGGCAGGTCATCCCAAAGTATATATTATAGAACAAGCCGAGAAAATGACGGTGCAGGCAGCAAACAGTTTGTTGAAATTCCTGGAGGAACCGCAGGTACCGGCAGTTGGCATCCTGATTACAGATAATGGACAGGCCATGTTGCCTACGATTCGTTCACGCTCCCAATTGGTGCCGTTCAGTGCACTGAATCCGGAAGAGATGCTGCAATCACTAATTAATGAAGGGCACCCTGCCAATCTGGCTCGCTCTGCCGTCCATTTAGCGTCAGGATTGGAAGCATGTAGAGAAATTCTCCAGCAGAATTGGTTTGCAGAAATTAGAAACGTAATGTTACAATTAGGGAAGGAGTCCCTGGGTAGAGGAAGTACATCATTGATCTCTGCACAGCAGAAGCTTTTTAAAACCGGACTCTCTGAACACCTGGACATGTTACTCAGTTTGTTCCATCTATGGTTTAGGGACATGCTGTATGTTCAGTACGATAGGCATGAACATATCGTTTTTATAGATCAGTTAGACATGTTACCTCAGTTGGCACATACCCGCAGCACAGAGCAGTGGGTCTCCTATATGGATATGGCCGCAGCATGCAGAAAAAAATTGCGTTTTAACGTCAATGGCCAGCTTTGTCTGGAGCAATTTTTGATCGGTTTGGCATAAGACTGGGAGAGGGATAAGTTAGTTCCAATCATATGCAAACGGTTATAACTTCGGCCGGTTCCCTAAGAAGACGGGGCTTCAGACGAAGTGGGGTTGGCTTACAAGGGGGTTAATTTTTTGTACAGTGTAGTGGGTGTCCGTTTCAAAAAAGCGGGCAAAATTTATTACTTCGATCCCCTGGACCTTCCCATTGAGAAAGAAAACTGCGTTATCGTGGAGACAGCGCGGGGGGTAGAGTACGGTAAGGTTGTCGTTGGTAAGAAGGAAGTGGGCGAGTCCGATGTGGTGTTGCCGCTGAAGAAAGTCATCCGCGTTGCGGGCGAGACCGATGCCCGTGTGGTTGATGAAAATAAGCGTGCAGCGAAGGAAGCATTCGGTACTTGTTTAAATAAAATCAAAGACCATGGCCTCAAAATGAAGCTGGTCGATGTGGAATTTACGTTTGATCGCAATAAAATCATATTTTATTTTACAGCCGAAGGAAGAGTCGATTTCCGGGAGCTGGTCAAGGATCTGGCAAGCATATTCCGGACACGAATCGAGCTGAGACAGATTGGTGTACGTGATGAAGCGAAGATGCTTGGCGGTATCGGACCTTGCGGCCGTGTATTGTGTTGCTCTTCCTGGCTGGGAGACTTTGAGCCGGTATCAATCAAGATGGCTAAAGATCAGAGCCTGTCACTGAATCCGACGAAAATTTCAGGGTTGTGCGGAAGACTCATGTGCTGTCTGAAATTTGAGCATGATAACTATGAAAGTGTGAGAGAAGAACTGCCAGCTGTAGGCAAATTGGTCGTCACCTCATTGGGTGAAGGAAAAGTTGTCGGAATTAATGCCGGTAGCCGCACAGTCCATGTTCAACTGTTCGACATCAGTAAAGTCAAAGAACTTCCGCTGGATGACGTCGTTATCAAGTAAACCATAAAGGTTGCTTCGGGGTGGAAACTTGGAAAAGAAAAATCTGTTTACGCACATTCATGAAATGGAAACCCAACTGGGTCAGTTGCACGGTGATTTAGGAGAGTTAAAAATGATTGTGAAGGAGCTGCTTGAGGATAATCAGCGGCTTACCATCGAGAATGAGCAATTACGCAAATTGCTCAAACGTGAGGCTCCGGCAGATCTGCCAATCTCCTCAGCACTCGCTCCCGTAGCAAGACCAGCAGGTCCGGCTACAGGTGAAGACGTTGTGGGTGAAGGGTATGATAACCTGGCTCGGTTGTATCACGAAGGCTTCCATATCTGCAATGTCTATTATGGACATCTGCGGACGGAAGGCGATTGTCTGTTCTGCCTGTCTTTTTTGAATAAATGAAGTGACCGTAGGGATCCCCTACGGTTTTTTTTCAAGGTTACAAACTTAAACTTAACAAGCATGAGATATAGAGTACCGGAGGATGAGCGTACCATATGAAAGCAAATGAAGTCGTATTGCATGAGTCAGAGCGGATTGATGATCTGCTCTCTCATGATTTAAGAATCATTCAAAGTGATGAAGTGTTCAGTTTTTCGATGGATGCGGTATTGTTAGCCCGATTTGCTTCTGTACCTAAACGTGGTCGTGTACTTGATTTGTGTACAGGTAACGGGGTAGTTCCCATTTTGCTTACAACGCGTACGCAGGCTAGTCTGGAGGGAATCGAAATTCAGCCTCGTTTGGCGGATATGGCTCGTCGCAGCGTTCAATTAAATGCACTGGACGAATCGATTATGATTCGTGAAGGTGATTTGCGAGAATTGGTGAAAGAAACGGGACATGCTGTATACGATGCAATAACGGTAAACCCCCCTTATATGCCCCTGAATGGCAGTGACCTCAAAATGAACACACATCAGGCAATGGCACGTCATGAGATCGGGTGTACCTTGGAAGAAGTGATCCAGGCTTGCAGTCGACTTGTACGTAATGGCGGAAAAGTATCGATGGTTCATCGTCCACAGCGACTTGCAGAGATTATCTCGCTCATGCGTGAGTATAAGCTGGAGCCGAAACGAATTCGGATGGTACATCCCCGTGCTCATCTGGAAGCCAACATGGTATTAATTGAAGGCATGAAAGATGGTAAACCGGAAGTAAGGATGCTTCCTCCACTCATTGTCTACAATGAAGAGGGGAAATACTGCGAAGAGATTATGGATATTTACTATGGCCAGCAACATGCTGAGCGTACTACGAAAGGAGGACTATAGATGACTGTGCATATTCAGAAAAGCTATGCGGAGCAGCTTGAAGGATCAGGCAAGCTGTATCTGGTTGGAACACCCATTGGTAATCTGGAGGATATGACCTTCCGAGCCATCAAGACATTGCAGAGTTGTGACATCATTGCAGCAGAAGACACACGACAGACCCGGAAGCTGCTCACTCATTTTGAAATTACACCTTCGATGCTGTTTAGTTATCATGAGCATAACAAGGGGGCAAGTGGACCTGAACTGATACGCTATATAATAGAAGGAAAAAATTTGGCACTCGTCAGTGATGCTGGTCTGCCAGCCATTTCAGACCCGGGATCCGACCTTGTACAGCTTGCACTGGAAGCCGGAATAACGGTCATTCCCATCCCTGGACCCAATGCTGCATTGTCTGCTCTGATCGTGTCCGGATTACCGACGGAGCGTTTTACATTCGGCGGTTTTTTGCCGCGGGAGAAAAAGGACATGCGAAAAGTGCTGGAGGCTTTTGACGAATCCAACGGGACTTTGTTATTTTATGAATCACCTCACCGTATTCGGAAAACATTAGTCCACCTCGAAGAAATTCTGGGTGATCGCTCCATTGTCCTGGCTCGTGAACTAACCAAGCGTCATGAGGAATTTGCGAGGGGTACTGTGAAGGAATGCATAGACTGGCTTGAAGAGCATCCACCTCTTGGCGAGTACTGTTTGCTGGTGGAAGGTATTAAGGAAGAGGAGCGTAAGGCTGAGCGCGAAGCATGGTGGCAGCTGATGTCACTTGCGGATCATGTCAGCCATTATGAGGGTGAAGGACATAACCGCAAAGATGCGATGAAAAAAACGGCAACGGATCGTGGTCTGACGAAGCGGGATGTATATAATGCGTTAATCGAGTAGCCAATCTAATCCAATATCTTCTGTTATGGGGAACATAACCTGAAAAGAACCTTATATTCAACATTCATGTAGTTTTTGGGTAATAGAACCCATAACAGGGCAAAAAAATACCTTCCGCGGTGGGGTTCACACCGGGAAGGCTATTAAGGAATATTAAAAAGGTTAGAAATAACAATTTAGATAAGTCCAGTATACCTGGTTTTTCTTATTTTGTCACAGGTGCAGGGATTTCGGAAATACATTCGTTACAAACAATTTTACCTTTGAAGTAAGTAACGTTCTCTGCATTACCACAGAAGATACAAGCAGGCTCATATTTTTTCAACATGATGCGCTCGCCGTCAACATAGATTTCCAGAGCATCTTTTTCACCAATACCGAGCGTACGGCGCAATTCGATTGGAATAACTACCCGTCCCAGTTCGTCCACTTTTCTTACAATACCTGTTGATTTCATCATTATAATCAGTGCTCCTCTCAGCTAACTATCATTGTCATTATTCGACATTATTTTATGTTTTATGATACTCATCATACCAACGATTCCCAAAACAGTCAACCTTAAAATTAGCTTAAAATTAAGGCTGTTTTTCACAAGGTTACTGGTGGTAAGGGATTGGCAGCCTTTTTTCGCATTTAAACAACAATGCCAAGTTTGTCGATTTGGAAAACGACAAAATTACGTTATTCGACAAAGTTCGTCATAACGTGTCGAATCTTAGGTGAATCGTGGAGTTCAAAGCGTTAATATAAAAGAAATTAAAGGAGTGAATCGACATGGAACAACGACTAACGGAAGAGAAAGTATTCAAAGATCCGGTACATAATTATATCCACGTGCAAGATCCGGTTATATGGCAGTTAATTAACACCCCGGAATTTCAGCGTTTACGCCGGATTCGCCAACTCGGTACTTCTTACCTTACTTTTCACGGAGCAGAGCATAGCCGGTTCTCACATTCACTAGGTGTTTATGAAATTACACGGAAGATCATTTCTCAATTTGAAAGAAGTCATTATTCAGACTGGCCGAAGGAAGAAAAGATTGTAGCTCTGTGTGCAGCTCTGCTTCATGATCTCGGGCATGGTCCATTCTCCCACTCCATCGAGGAAGCTTTTGATATGAATCACGAAGATTGGACTTGTCGCATTATTACAGGTGATACCGAAGTAGGGGCGATCTTAAGACGGTATGCTCCTGATTTTCCTGAGAAAGTGGCATCTGTCATTCAAAAAACGTACGAAAAGCCGATTGTGGTGAACTTGGTGACCAGCCCGCTTGATGCAGACCGAATGGACTATTTGCTTAGGGATGCTTATTTTACAGGTGTAAATTACGGCACGATTGACCTTGATCGCATCCTTCGGATGCTGCGTCCCTATCATGGACGAATTGTAGTCAAGGAGTCAGGCATGCATGCTGTGGAGGATTACCTCATGTCTAGGTATCAGATGTATTGGCAGATTTATTTCCATCCGGTAACTCGTAGTTCTGAAATTCTATTGCGGCAAATATTCAAGCGAGCAAAAACACTCATACAGCATGATTTTCAATTTCGCTTCATGATTGATCCACTCCCTCAATTATTTGCAGGAGAATTATCCGTAGATGAATATTTGCAGTTGGATGAAGCATTAATTCAGACGGCATTTACACAGTGGCGAAAGGAGGACGATACTGTTCTGAGTGAGTTATGCGAACGTTTTATGGATCGCAAGTTATATAAGTATGTAGAGCTTGAACAGGTCGACTTGACAATAATAGAAGAGATTCGGGAAGCTTTTGTACAGGCAGGCCTTGATCCCGAATATGATCTTGAAATTGATTTTCCTTCCGATAATCCGTATGATGTGTTTCGTCCGGATGAATCCACGGATAAGCAGATTCTTCTTCTGGATCGACAGGACAATTTACGTGAGTTGTCAGAAGTATCTGACATTGTCCGTTCCATCAGCGGGCTTCACCGGGGGAAACATCATTTGTATTACCCGCAAAACAAGGTGGATGCGATTATTCATGAATTACCGTCACATATACGCCCCTATTTCTTGTAATCGTGTGGGTATAATCCAATGAAGAATTTAGATATCAAAAGACTTTCAAAAAGAGCTATTTTTCATGATACAGTAATCTGCTTTAATGGGGAGTATATGTAGATCGACATAATTCTGTAAATGAAAGCAGGCAAAGTTAGCACAATCAGCAATATGTAGATCAGAATATCCTTATATCTTCTATATATTGTAGTTGTGAAGAAACAAACGTAATGATGTAATATACAGATTGCCCAAAATGTTTTATGTATGAGTCATTGAAAAATTTGAATTTCACCAAATTAAATTTTCAAAAGAAGATAGTCGTTATTTCGACATGAAGGGAGATACAGACATGATGCTGTTCGACACACATACACATCTGGATGCACCACAATTCGACGAGGACCGCGAGGACATGATTCAGCGTGCTGTGGATGCAGGAGTTGGTCGCATGATCAATATTGGCTTTAACCGGGAGACAATTCCAACCACAATGAAACTCGCTGAAACGTATGACTTTATCTATGCAGCTGTAGGTTGGCATCCCGTAGATGCGATCACAATGCAGGAGGGAGATTTGGAGTGGATTGCATCTTTATGCAAGCATGAAAAAGTGGTGGCGATCGGTGAGATTGGATTGGATTATCACTGGGATACTTCACCGAAGGAAATACAGCATCGCGTATTACGACAACAAATTGCCTTGGCGCGTGAAGTGAACATGCCGATTGTCATCCATAATCGGGATGCACATGAGGATATCATAAGAATTTTGCGTGAAGAGAAGGCGAGTGAAGTTGGTGGTGTGATGCATTCGTTCTCGGGCAGCTGGGAAACAGCGAAAAGTTGTCTCGATATGGGTTTCCATCTCTCCTTCGGAGGACCGATTACATTCAAAAACGCAAAGCAACCCAAAGAGGTGCTGGCGAAGGTTCCAATGGACCGATTTTTCATTGAAACCGATGCTCCGTATTTGACACCTCACCCTTATCGTGGGAAACGAAATGAGACAGCGCATGTACGTCTGGTTGCAGAGGCAGCTGCGGAAATTAAAGGCATTTCGGTGGAGGAAATTGCTGCAATAACCACCAAAAATGCCATGGAACGATTTGGAATTCGTTAAAAAAACGAGCAAATGAGGTGAAAAAGGCAGGTAAGCGGAGTTAATTTGCCCTTTGATCCAAATAAATCAAGAATATTACAATATTTTAACCAAATATTCAGAAAAACGTACTTGATCAACGCTTTACAACATGCATCAAAACAGGATATCATCTTTTCAGTGAATTGTTGTGCGGAAAATTGGACAGATGTTCGGGGGATGAACAAAGGGACACTTTCCGATGAAACAACATTACTTTCATGAATCAGTCTCGCTGAGTCTCCGTTAACGGAGAGCGGGGGAACCAATAGGGCTTAAACATCGGTGTATTTGGCCGATGCGCAACGTTCGCTGACCCAAAAGCAGCGAAGAGAACTGCGAAGCCGTATTTGATTTCTTCTTTGGGTCTCGGGGTGAATTCAAGGGCGTCCGCCATGAGCGGGTGACCTAAGATAGGGCGGCTCTCTTTCGCCCGAACCCGACAGCTAACCTCGCAAGCGGAAAAAGAGAGGCAACCTCGTGCATGAATTTCCGATATTCAAAATCATTCGGAAGCCACGAAAGAGTTCCTCTTACACTCTTTCTTTGGCTTTTTTGTTTTGAATAAAAGAAATGTTGTCATCATACGGTAGGTATTCAGGAGGATGACATCATGTTGCGAAGATTGATTCATGGTGCAGAACCGATCAGTTGGTCCGATCTGTGTTCTGTAGAAAATTTGGTATAGTCACGTCAAAGACATCATGCGTTACTTTAGACGGCGAGGCTATGAAGGAGGACGGAGAAGTGGGCACATTCCAACCAGAAGAGACCCATGAGTCACGATCATCCAGTAAGTCTTTCGCGTTGCGGTGGAAGCATGAGAACATGCGTCAAATGGCATTGATCGCGATTTTCTCAATTGCGCTTACAATCATGATCTTGTTAGTCGTTTACGGTCAGGCCGGGAAACAAATTTCACTGGTTATTGATGGCAAAGCTCAGGTGGTAGAGACTCGTACAGGAATGCTTCAGGAAATGCTGGAGGAGCAGTCGATCACAGTCAGCCCTCACGACAAGGTATCCATGTCCATGAACGGGGCGATTACTGATGGAGACCGAATCGTTATTGAGCGGGCCGTTCCAGTTAACATTACGGCAGACGGAGACACCAAGACTCTGTATACAACGGATTCATCCGTAGAAGATGCAATTCAAAAATCAGGTATTCAAGTTGAAAGTAATGATAAGGTGTATCCGGCGCTTGGAACTGCGATCAAAGCAGATATGAAGATCCGTGTAGTGCGCGTAACAAAGCGTACAGTGGATGTAGAGCAGCCAATCGCTTACAAAGTCATTAAAACGGCTGACCCTAGCTTGTACAAAGGGGATAACCGTGTCGTTGTGAACGGCAAAGAAGGCACACTTGTACAGCACATCGAAAAGGTATTTCAGGATGGAGAATTGGTCTCCAAAAAAATGGTCGGCAAATCTGTCGCGAATAATCGTGTAGATAAAGTGATTGCTGTCGGCACCAAAGCAAAACCTGTTGTGAAAAAACCAGAGATTCAGACCGTATCAGCTCAAACTTCAACGACGAAGAAGGCTACAACAACGAACTCGAAGAAAACATCTGCCTCGGGCAGCAAAGTGATTACCGTATCCGGGACTTCTTTTAAATACTCCAAAGTACTTAAGAATGTATCCATGACTGCCTACTCTTCCGAAGAGCCTGGCATTGGAACTAAAACAGCTTCCGGTACTCGTGTAACGGAAGGGCGCACCATCGCGGTTGATCCCAAAGTCATTCCAATTGGCTGGTGGGTATATATCGAAGGTCTGGGATTCCGTCGTGCGGAAGATACAGGCGGCGCCATTAAAGGCAACAAAATTGACGTATATTATGACAGTGTGAAGCATGCCCTGAATTTTGGACGCAAGAAAGGCAAGACGGTCTACGTGATCGGTCCGGTGAAGCCGGAAGCGAACTAAAATCGTTTTACTTTGAAATGGGAATGCTATAAAATAGTTGCATGAATGATTCATGCGGAATATGCGGCGGAGGGGTCTGAATTCAGTCTCCCCCGCCGTTTGGCAGAGAAGAGGATATTCCTCTTCTTTTTGCGTTAGAAAGGAAGAAATGGAACATGATAAAAGAAGTCATTGTGGTAGAAGGCCGTGATGATACGGTAGCCATCCGTCGGGCCGTGGAAGCCGATACCATAGAAACAGGTGGATCAGCCATCAACCAACGCATTCTGAAGCGGATTGCGCTTGCTCAGGAGAGACGGGGAGTCATTGTACTGACAGATCCGGATCATGCCGGCGAACGCATTCGTAAAATCATTGCGAATAAGGTGCCTGGCTGCAAACATGCTTTCATTCCGGAAGCCGATGCCACACGCAAAGGGGATATTGGGGTGGAGAATGCCTCACCGGAGGCGATCCGTCATGCTCTGGCACGCGTACATACTTCATACGAAGGCGCTCCTAGCCTGATCGATTGGGAGGACCTGATCGCGGCAGGACTTATTGTGCATCCGCAGGCTGCTGCACGTCGCATGGAGATGGGCAATCTGCTGGGAATCGGATATTGTAACGGTAAGCAGTTCCACAAACGTCTCGGTGTATTTCAGATTACACGGGAAGAGTTCTCTACAGCATTAGCGCAAATTGAACGTGAAGGATTGTGAGCATATGAAGGATATGGAAGAGACGATAGAAATTGCAACGCCCAAGCGAACCAAAGAAATTATTCAAAGACACGGATTCTCATTTAAGAAAAGTCTAGGTCAGAACTTTTTGATCGATCAAAATATACTGAACAAAATTGTGAATGCAGCCGACTTGGACGAGTCCAAGGGTGCGTTAGAGATCGGACCGGGAATTGGAGCCCTTACGGAACGATTGGCCCGGGTAGCTGGCCCTGTCACAGCCGTAGAGATTGATCAGCGCTTGATTCCCATTCTCGGAGAAGTGATGCAGCCTTATCCGAATGTACGTGTGCATCATGGTGATGTGCTGAAGCTTGATCTGGCTGAACTGTTCCAAAGCGATTTTGCATCGGTGGACAAAGTCAGTGTTGTGGCTAACCTGCCTTATTATGTAACGACTCCAATTATGATGAAACTGTTGGAAGAGAAGCTGCCAGTGGACAGCATTGTTGTCATGATCCAAAAAGAAGTGGCTGAACGCATGGCTGCTGCACCGGGATCGAAAGACTACGGCAGTCTGAGCATCGCAGTCCAGTACTATAGTATTCCTGAGCTTGTGTGTATTGTGCCGCCGACGGTCTTCATTCCCCAACCTAATGTGGAATCAGCTGTTATTAAGCTGAAGGTGCGTGAGCAACCACCAGTTGAGATTCCCGATGAAGCACACTACTTCGAAGTGGTACAGGCTTCTTTTGCCCAGCGGAGAAAAACAATCTCGAACAACCTGAAGGCACGTTTCTTCACAAAGGAGAACCGGGAACAGGCAGACATTCTGCTGGAGCAGGCAGGTATCCAGCCGTCCCGACGCGGAGAGACGTTAAGTCTGCAGGAGTATGCTACACTCAGCACCGTAATGTGGGAAGCAGGGGTACGCGCAGCATTATAAAATTCGAATGAACCAAACCGGGTCTCTGCCCATACGATGGGGTAGAGGTGATTACGTTGATGAATATCGGAGACTTGGTCGTTCGGAAGTCATACGGCGGCGATGTGACTTTTCGGGTGGAAGGCCTTCAGTTGGATGCTGCGGTCATTAAAGGGACTGAGTTCCGGCTGCTTGCCGATTCCCCAGTGGACGATTTGATACAGGTTCCCTACGAACCGCAAAGCGCCAAGACCAGACAGGCGCATATTAAAGCACATCAGACCCTTTCCCGCCTGCAACAGATTCGTATGGAACAGGCTGAGCGGAATCGTGAAGGTCTGGTACAGGACTGGTCTGCTCAACAGGAGCCGGCTTATTTTGAAATGCCGGGAAAGGTGCTTCATCTGGATGGTGATCCGAACTATTTGAAAAAAAGTATGGATCTCTATGAGCAACTTCGTGTTCCCGCAGAGGGACAATACGTTCATGAATCGGCAATGGCAGATACCTTATACCGTTTATTACCCAAAGTACGTCCAGATATCGTGGTCATTACGGGTCATGATGGGGTGTTAAAGACACGTCAGCCCTATGACTTATATAGTCTTGGTAGTTATAAGAACTCGCAAAATTTTGTGGCGGCCATTCAGGTGGCCAGACAATATGAACGTCATCTGGATGCACTCACTATTGTGGCAGGGGCCTGTCAGTCCCATTTTGAGGCACTGCTGCGCGCTGGAGCGAACTTTGCCAGTTCTCCAGGCAGAATCCTCATTCATGCACTTGACCCGGTCTACGTGGCAGCCAAGGCTTCCTTCACATCGGTACGGGAAACGGTCAACATGAATGATGTGCTGCACAATACGATCAGTGGTAGCCAAGGAGTGGGTGGTGTCGAGACACGGGGGAGCTACCGGGTAGGCCTGCCGGGGCTGAATGATTTATCTACGCTAAAAGTGAACCCGTCGGCAGTCTGATGTAGGCCATTTAAAGTCCCAATTTGGGGCTTTTTTTGTTTGCAAAAAAATTCATTGACAACAACTTTTTGATGCTGATATAATAATTAGTTTTGATTTGACAATGACTGTAAAATCCGGTATAATGGACAAGAAAAGAGGTGGTCGTCGACAATGGCTAAAAACACGCTGTTGGATATCAAACGCAATCTCGATGCACATATTGGTCAGAAAATTATGCTGCGGGCTAATGGTGGCCGCCGTAAGACCATTGAGCGTACGGGTGTATTGGAAGAAACGTACCCTTCTGTTTTTATTGTTAAGCTTGATGAAGAGCAAGAAACCTTCAAGCGAGTATCTTATAGTTATGCGGATATACTTACGGAATCGGTGGAAGTCATGGTTTTTGACCCGGGCAGCCAGACGCATAGCTCCTATATGGAGACGTAAGTATCGTTGTACAGGCGATTCGCCCCTTGGGTGGATCGCTTTTTTATGTCTAGAAAATCAAATCAACCATTTATCTTCTAAAGTAACCCATACATACGCAGGAATGAGTGAGGAACGGTCGCGGCATACTATATGTACAAGTGAAAGGACAGTTTCTTAAGCAATACAGGAAACTTCATTTGGCCTGATGGCAATATGTCCAAAACGTGAATGAACTCATCACATTATGATGGATACTTTGGAGGAGGATGGTTCATGAGTCGCAGAAGAAGAAGTGTCATGTCCGAGGATCTGAAGAATGAGCTCGCGAAAGACCTGGGCTTCTATGATACGGTCCAACAGGAAGGTTGGGGTGGAATCAAAGCCAAGGATGCAGGAAACATGGTGAAAAGAGCCATTCAACTTGCTGAACAGGCTGCCCGCAAATCTTAATCCGGTTCAAGCAGATTGAAAAGTGGGGAAATCCGTCAGGGACAACCCCGCTTTTTCCCCTTAGATGCGGAATAGAAATGACTTGACAGCCCCATTTTGATATAATATGTTAAGTTGTCTTAGGGAAAAGGTGAGGACGGGTGAACGCCTTGAAAATTTACGAAAAAGCGCCTGCTAAAATTAATTTGATGCTGGACGTTTTACATAAAAGAAGCGATGGATTCCATGAAGTTGAAATGATCATGACCATGGTCGATCTTGCTGATCGGCTGGAAATGTCGGAGCTGCCGCGAGATACCATTTTCATCTCCAGTCAGGCGGGTTATATCCCGCTGGACGAGAAGAATCTGGCTTTCCAGGCAGCCAGACTGATTAAGGAGCGCTATAACGTGCGTACGGGCGTCCATATTCATCTGGATAAAAAGATTCCAGTTGCAGCCGGCCTTGCCGGAGGCAG
The DNA here is from genome assembly GCF_037974275.1 of Paenibacillus sp. FSL R5-0519. NCBI lineage: Bacteria > Bacillati > Bacillota > Bacilli > Caryophanales > Paenibacillaceae > Paenibacillus > Paenibacillus sp. FSL R5-0519. The sequence continues at coordinate 6,565,359 of NZ_CP150234.1, read as the reverse complement.
CAGTGATGCAGCAGCAGCTCTGCGTGGATTGAACCGTCTGTGGCGATTGAATATACCGGATCACGAACTGCAGGAGCTTGGAGCTGAACTCGGTTCGGATGTTCCATTCTGTATCACAGGAGGGACTGCACTCGCTACAGGCCGTGGTGAGAAGTTGACTCCCATTCCTAATCCGCCGCAATGCTGGGTAATTCTGGCCAAGCCTCCAATCAATGTGTCTACAGCCGATGTATACGGACGGTTCCGCAGTGACAAGATTGTTCGTCATCCGAGTGCTGCTAAAATGGAACAGGCAATTCGCAACCAATCCTTTACGGAAGTCTGTGACCAGATGGGCAATGTGCTTGAAGATGTAACGTTGAAGCTGTATCCGGAAGTTCAGCATCTGAAGGATGCCATGATTCGGTTGGGCGCAGACGGTGTGTTGATGTCCGGTAGTGGTCCAACGGTATTTGGACTGGTCTCCAAAGAATCCAAGGTTGCCCGGATATACAATGGCCTGCGTGGTTTCTGTAAAGAAGTGTACGCTGTACGTATGTTGACATGAAATTCGCTTTTATAATGTACAAACACGTATAAAGGTGGTATATTTTTAAATAATTATTCGGATTTGGATGTTTCCGTGATCGTGAGGATGGATCTCTGTGAAGAAGTTAAAACGAAGCGCAAGGCTGGTTGAAATGACGCAATATTTATTGTCCAGACCGCATACGGTTATTCCGCTCACCACATTTGCCGAACGCTATGGTGCCGCAAAGTCTTCAATTAGTGAAGATTTGGCGATTATCAAGGAAGTGTTCGAAGAAGGTGGCTCAGGAGAACTGCATACACTGGCTGGAGCAGCCGGGGGAGTAAGGTGGATTCCGAAGGTATCCCGAGAACTGGCACTTGCATTTGCGGAACGGCTCTCGACCCAGCTCGCGCAACCTGATCGGATCTTGCCTGGAGAATACCTGTACATGTCCGACTTGCTTGGTCAGCCCGCATTGATGAATGAAGCCGGCAAGATCTTTGCAACTGCCTTTGGCAATATGAATATTGATGTGGTTATGACGGTAGAAACCAAAGGAATTCCACTGGCTTATGCGACCGGAGCCCAGCTCAACCTGCCTGTCGTGCTTGTACGCAGGGACCATCAGGCTACAGAAGGATCGGCCGTAAGTATCAATTATGTATCCGGGTCCCATAAAAGTCTGCATACCATGTCCCTCTCGCGTAGGGCGATGCGTGAGCATTCCAGAGTACTTATTGTGGATGACTTCATGAAGGCTGGGGGTACGGTGCAAGGAATGATCGATCTTTTGGCCGAGTTTAATGCTACAGTTGCCGGGGTAGGGGTACTGGTGGAATCTGGTTCTGTAGATTCAGAAGAACGGCTGTTAACCGATTACGTATCTCTCGCGAAGCTGACAGCGGTTGATGCCAAGAGCAGACAGATTTCCGTCAAGCCTGGCAACTATTTTGACCTGTAGAAAGATGACGAATGTTATGTCGTTAAAGGGTCTTTTCCATCGACCTGGCATGAACGTTGTCGAATTGTGTATTAAATAAAAAAATTCCTGAAATTAGGAAATTTTTATGGTTATAAAAAGAAGGAGTTCGTATATGCCGTGTGGAATTATACACCAAGTTCTGATGGAAAAAGGTGGTGAACACACACATGCAAATTACGGATGTCAGACTCCGCCGTGTTAACTCGGAGGGGAGAATGAAGGCTATCGCATCCATTACCATCGATAACGAATTCGTCGTTCATGACATTCGTGTCATTGATGGTAACAACGGAATGTTTGTTGCTATGCCGAGCAAGCGCACTCCTGATGGAGAGTTCCGTGATATCGCCCACCCGATCTCTTCCGGTACGCGTGAGAAGATTCAGGCAGCAGTTCTGACTGAATACGATCGTGCTGCAACTGAGGAAGAAGTCATTGAAGAAGGTGCCTGAGAACATTATTGGGGTTCGAAGGAAAAGAGAGCCATGTCTTATGGCTCTCTTTTCTTTTTGATCGGAATAAGATATATTCAGTATTGAGTTTATTAGCAGAGAACAAAAAGCGCATCGTGCGCTTGGTGGCAGGGCGGCATCTTAGGAATCATTGGGATTCGGTTAAGCTCGCAGGTACACGGCGTATACATATAGGTCACATTTCGTTGGTGTCCGCGTTGTTACGTGTGATTACAGAGACAGCAGGCGATGAACAAGACCGGCGTGAAGCCGGCTGAACGATACTCATTGGATATAGATAAGCAATGCATTTCAATGGGTTTTTCAGAACAGGAGGTCGTTAACTTTGAAACGAATGGCAATTGTTCTTGCCGCAGGGCAAGGCAAACGAATGAAGTCAAAATTGTACAAAGTACTGCATCCCGTATGCGGTAAACCTATGGTTGGACATGTGCTGGATGCAGCACTCAGCGCAGGCGTTGAACGCAGTGTGGTAGTTGTCGGCCATGGTGCCGAAGCGGTGCAGTCATTTTTAGGTTCCAAGGCGGAGTATGCACTCCAGGCGGAACAACTGGGCACAGGACATGCAGTACAGCAAGTTAAATCCTTGCTTGGCGGCGAAGCAGGATCCACAATTGTGGTCTGTGGGGATACACCGCTCGTGACTCGTGAGACATTGGAAGGTCTGATGAATCACAATGAGAGTCGCGGAGCAGCAGCTACAGTACTTACGGCTCAGTTGGACAATCCCAAAGGCTACGGCCGAGTAATACGTGGAGAAGATGGTTCCGTACAGCGGATCGTGGAACAGAAGGATTGCAACGAACAGGAAGATGCTGTGAATGAGATTAACACAGGCACATACTGCTTCGATAATGCAAAATTGTTCGCTGCCCTGGATAAAGTAACGAACCAGAATGCTCAGGGAGAATATTATCTCACAGACGTAATCGGCATTTTGCGTAATGATGGAGATGTGGTTGAGGCTTACATGTCGGATGACATCGCGGAATCCATCGGGGTTAACGATCGATTGGCGCTTTCGCAAGCAGAAGCCTTCATGCGTGAACGTCTCGCTGTACGTCATATGTTGAACGGTGTTACAATCATTGATCCGTCATCGACATATATCGGAGCGGATGTTACGATTGGAGCAGATACAGTATTGTATCCGGGAACCATTCTCAAAGGTACAACTTCGATCGGCGAAGCATGTCATATTGGTCCTCAAGCAGATGTGGAAGACAGCGTTATTCAGGACGGAGTTACAATCAAACATTCGGTGTTATCCAATGCCGAAGTTGGTTCTGATGCAACGGTTGGTCCATTTGCTAATTTGCGTCCAGGAACTAAACTGGGTCGCAACGTAAAAATTGGTGACTTTGTTGAAGTGAAAAATGCTACAATTGACGAAGGTTCCAAAGTATCTCATCTCAGCTATATTGGGGATGCCAAAGTAGGGAAAAACGTAAATGTTGGATGCGGGGCAATAACTGTCAATTATGATGGTTATAATAAGGCTGTAACGACGATTGAAGATGATGCTTTCGTAGGTAGCAACGTCAATCTGATTGCACCAATTACGGTAGGAAAAGGCGCATATGTGGTTGCTGGCTCTACCGTTACCCATTCCGTTCCCGAGAATGATCTGGCCATTGCTCGTCCACGTCAGGAGAATAAACCTGGTTATGCGGAGAAGATTCGCGGACGTGCTAAAGCCAAGAAACAAAATGCCAAACCCCAATAAGGGGTTTTGATAACAAGATTGCCTCCCGAAGATCCGGGAGGTGCCGACATGTCGCAGACGCTTATAGATTCCAATGAACCAGCACGGAGGGTTTTTATTTTATGACTTATTTTGATTCGAAATTAAAAATATTTACTTGCAATTCTAACCCCAAGCTTGCCCATCAAATTGCTGATTATATCGGGATCCCTATGGGTGAATCCCACACGACCAGCTTTAGTGATGGCGAGATTCAAGTGAAACTCTCCGAGAGTGTTCGGGGCTGTCACGTTTACATCGTGCAGTCCACTTGCTTGCCGGTTAATGATAACCTGATGGAAATGCTCGTGATGATTGATGCACTCAAACGGGCATCTGCCAAGACGATTAACGTTGTTATACCTTACTACGGCTATGCAAGACAGGATCGCAAGGCACGTTCGCGTGACCCGATTACAGCGAAACTGGTTGCTAACCTGATTGAAAAAGCGGGTGCAACGCGTGTCATCGCGATGGACTTGCATGCAATGCAGATTCAGGGATTCTTCGACATTCCGGTTGACCATTTGCTCGGCGTGCCGATTCTGGCTCAATATTTCCGGTCGAAACAGATCGAAAATCCGGTTGTTGTGTCGCCTGACCACGGTGGCGTAGTGCGTGCACGTAAACTGGCTGATTTCCTGAATGCACCCCTGGCGATTATTGATAAACGACGTCCTGAGCCAAATGTGAGCGAAGTGATGAACATTATTGGTAATATCGAGGGCAAAACAGCCATTCTGATCGATGACATTATTGACACGGCGGGAACGATTGTACTGGGAGCGAATGCCCTGATGGAAGGCGGCGTAAAAGAAGTATACGCGTGCTGTACTCACCCGGTATTGTCCGGACCTGCGATGGAACGTTTGGAGAATGCACCATTGAAGGAAGTCATCGTAACGGATACCATTCCAATTACGCATGCTAATCCGACAAGCAAACTCAAAGTGTTGTCTGTAGCGCCTTTGCTCGGAGAAGCCATTATCCGGGTTCATGAGGAATTGTCAATCAGCAAGCTGTTTGAAATTGAATAAGGACGTCTGCATAAAGTAGTAGAGGGGTTACGTTTTCCGGTTCAATGGAAAATGTAACCCCTGTCGGCGTGCCGTTTTATTAAAAATGAAAAATACACCCTGATCAGTCCATATAAGTTGAACTACTCATTTACACCGAAAGATGTTTCTACACGCGTAGTGATCCGGTGTAAAATGGTTCGTTCATCTTATATGGTTAATACCCGGGACGGGAGATAAATCGGAAACGCCGCCGATGAAAAAGTGTATCGGCAATTTCGACAAATTGATTATCAAAACGGGTGATGAGTCCAATCTCAATATGGGTGTCGCGGTCGTATACCTGTACAGGTACGTGATATTCGAGATGATAGATAAAATCGCTATGTTGAGTCAGTTGTCCGTTGTCTTCGCGCAAAACCCGCTCACCTTCCTGGGTTGATAAAATATTAACTGTGAATACTACAGTAAATCGGAACTTTACTTTCCTGATATTATATGAAATATAACATTCGAAGTCTATGCCTCACCTCAGGCTAATCCGAAGGAGGGAACAAGATGAAGTGGATTGTCGGACTTGGAAATCCAGGCTCGAACTATGCCAAAACCCGTCATAATATCGGTTTTATGGCACTCGATCGGTTGGCTGATCGTCATAGTATCTCCGTTACACAGAGTAAATGTAAGGCTCTGATTGGAGAAGGCCATATTGGCGGTGTGAAAACCGTGCTGATTAAACCTATGACTTATATGAACTTATCTGGTGAATCAGTTCGGGCGTATATGGATTTTTATAAAGTCAGTCTTGAAGATCTGATTGTTGTGTACGACGACATGGATACAGAGATTGGCAAAGTCAGATTGCGTTACCAAGGCAGTGCAGGCGGGCATAATGGGATCAAGTCCATCATTCAGCATACCGGTACACAGCAGTTTAACCGGGTACGCATGGGAATATCCCGGCCTGAACCAGGACATGCCATTGTCGATTATGTACTGTCGACATTCATGAAGAAAGAAAAGGAAGCCCTTGATCAGACCATTGAGCAAACATGTGATGCTCTGGAGCATAGCTTGACTCATACGTTTGAACAAACAATGGCGAAGTTTAACGGATAATGTTGTAAAACAACCTGGTAAAATGATCAAAAAGACGGGTTCGATTCAGCCATACTGGACATACTGGACGTATAAACCATGTTCAGGAGGCATAAACATGTCAGTGAATTACGTATGTAGGCATTGCCGTACCTTTATCGGACGAATCGATTCTGCCCGGATAACGGAAGCAGAGCTCGGCTTTCATTTCTTGACCCCCGACGAGCGGAGGGATATAATAGCGTATAATTCCGGTGGTGACATTACCGTTCGGATTACATGTGATTACTGTAAGGAAGCCCTGGAGCACAATCCAGAGCTTAGCCTGCTCGCGAGTCCGCTTCAGTAGACATCGCTAAGCAGGAACGAATGACAGTTGAGGGCGGTTGCGTAATAACGCTCCACCTTTTATAGCCTTGGCAGCCTGCTGAGGCTTCTTTTCAGTTGGCATGAAATACACCGCTATCTCCACACCAGGTCCCGCCACATCAACAGATGTGGCAATGTTGCGAGTAATCCTTTATGATGAAACAGGACAAAAAGGAATTTGTATCCATTTTATTAGTGATACTACGCGTATGCGTGAGATAATCAAGTAAGTTATAAGAGAGGTGCCCCTTTTGTTACAAGCACTTATACAGGCTTTTTCCAAAGATCCGGACTTCGGGTCCATTACAGCCGGAATCAAGTCCGGCATGAAGGAACAATTGGTTTCGGGTCTATCCGGCTCGGCGCGTCAGATTATGCTGGCAGCTCTGCATCAGGAAATGAACCGACCATTGCTCGTAGTAACACACAATATGTTTTCAGCTCAAAAAATTGCAGAAGATTTACAGGAAGCGCTTTCACCTGATCAGGTGTTAATCTATCCTGCCAACGAACTTGTCGCTGCTGAAGCTGCTGTTTCCAGCCCGGAAACATTGGGTCAGCGTATTGATGTGTTGGTCCGCTGCGCCCAGGGATTCAGGGGCGTTGTTGTTATTCCTTTTTCCGGGGTAAGACGTTATGTTCCGCTTCCGGAAGTGATGGCCAATGCTCGAATTTTAATTAAACAGGGTAACACACTCCAACTGGACTCCTTCCTGCTGGAGATGGTAAAGCTCGGATATGAGCGTGTGGAGCGCGTGGAATCTCGTGGTGAGATGAGTGTACGCGGAGGTATTATCGATTTCTATCCGGTTACTTCATCGATCGCATATCGAGTGGAGTTATTTGATGACGAAATCGATTCCATTCGGACATTTGACCCAGCCGATCAGCGTTCGATTGAACGAATTGAAGAGATTACGGTTTTGCCATGCAAGGAGTTAATTGCAGATCGTGAACGGATGGAAAAGGCTGCCGATGCGGCTGCTCTTTTGCTTGAGCAACAGCTGGAGAAAATGACGGACCGGCAGGCGAAGCTGCGCCTTCGTGAAGAAATTCACCGGGAGATCGAGCTTTTGCGGGAGCATGTGTATTTCTCCGAAATGTATAAATATATTTCTCCGCTTTATCCGGAGAACAAAACGATTTACGACTATATGCCAGAAGATACCCTGCTGGTCCTTGATGAGCCTGCCAGACTATCAGAGACATCAAAACAGCTGGACCGTGATGAATCGGAGTGGAACCTGCATTTGATGCAAAACGGAAAAACACTTCCGGATCTTCCATTATCCGCAGACGGTGATGAACTCTTGTATGAGCGTCCATTCCAGACGCTGTTTATGTCGATCTTTTTGCGCCAAGTTCCACATACCCAACCACAGAACATTCTGAACTTCATCAGTCGTGGCATGCAGGATTTCCATGGACAGATGAACGTACTGAAGGCTGAGATGGAGCGCTGGCATAAGGCCGGAGTTCAAGTACTCATGCTGGCGAACGGTGAGGAACGACTCGACCGAATGCGCCGGGTATTGATGGACTATGATATTCCAGAGCCAGAGATGATGATCGGTAACTTGCAAACGGGATTTGAAATGCCGTCCATTCATTTGGCTGTCGTGACCGAGGGCGAGATGTTCTCGCAAAAACAGCGTAAAGTACGCAAACCGATTCGGAATGTAGACAATGCGGAACGAATCAAATCCTACAGCGAGCTAAAAGTGGGCGATTATGTCGTTCACCAGAACCACGGGATTGGTAAGTACCTTGGAATCGGCACCCTCGAGGTTGGCGGTATTCATAAGGACTACATGCATATTCTCTATGCCGGTGGAGACAAACTGTCTGTACCTATTGAGCAGATCGATCTGATTCAGAAATATGTGGGTTCCGAAGAAAAAGAACCAAAAATATACAAGCTGGGCGGTAATGAGTGGACACGGGTTAAAAATAAAGTCCGCACATCCGTACAGGATATTGCTGATGATCTGATCAAGCTGTATGCAGAGCGTCAGACCTCCAAAGGGTTTGGATTCGACAAGGATTCTGCAGAGCAACAGGAGTTTGAGGACATGTTCCCTTACGATGAGACACGTGATCAGGTGCGTGCGATCGAAGAAATCAAGAAGGACATGGAACAAAACCGTCCAATGGACCGTTTATTGTGTGGGGATGTTGGTTACGGCAAAACTGAGGTGGCTATTCGGGCTGCATTCAAAGCAGCTATTGAAGGAAAACAGGTGGCTGTACTCGTTCCGACAACGATTTTGGCACAGCAGCATTTTGAGACGTTCCGTGAGCGGTTCTCCGGTTATCCGTTCAACATCCATGTGCTTAGCCGGTTCCGCTCCCGTAAAGAGCAGAATGAAACTGCCAAAGGCATCAAGGCAGGCACAGTAGATATTGTCATCGGAACGCATCGATTGCTGTCGCAGGATCTGGTGTTCAAGGACCTGGGGCTGCTCATTGTTGATGAAGAACAGCGCTTCGGAGTAACCCATAAGGAGAAACTGAAGAAGCTGAAAACCAATGTGGACGTGCTGACGCTAACGGCAACCCCGATTCCGCGTACGCTTCACATGTCCATGCTGGGTGTGCGTGATCTGTCCGTTATTGAGACTCCGCCAGAGAATCGTTTCCCGGTACAGACCTATGTGGTTGAACACAGCCAGGCGCTTGTTCGTGAAGCCATTGAACGTGAGCTTGCTCGTGGCGGGCAAGTGTATTACCTCTACAACCGTGTTCAGGGAATTCAGGAGATGGCTGCCGAAATTTCTGAACTTGTGCCTGAAGCCAAGGTTGGTGTGGGACATGGTCAGATGTCGGAAACAGAGCTGGAGAAGACGATTCTGGACTTCCTGGATGGTGAATATGACGTGCTTGTGAGCACAAGTATCATCGAGACCGGGGTAGATATTCCGAACGTAAATACACTAATCGTACATGATGCGGATAAAATGGGGCTCTCCCAGCTGTATCAGCTGCGCGGACGTGTGGGGCGTTCCAACCGTATTGCGTATGCCTATTTTACGTACCAACGGGATAAAGTGCTTACAGAAGTTGCTGAGAAGCGTCTGCAATCGATCAAAGAATTTACCGAACTGGGTTCAGGATTCAAAATTGCCATGCGTGACTTGTCGATCCGTGGTGCAGGAAATCTGCTAGGCGCAGAGCAACATGGATTCATCGCTTCCGTCGGGTTCGATCTGTATTCTCAGATGCTTGCAGAGGAGATCAACAAACGCAAAGTTACGATGCTTGGCGAAGAGCCGGTACCTTCCGACCAGTGGAACACAACGCTGGATCTCAGTATCGATGCCTACTTGCCGTCCGATTATATTTATGACAGTATTCAGAAGATTGAGATCTACAAAAAAGTGGCGGTCATTGCATCCTTCGACGATGCGATGGAGTTGGAAGACGAATTGGTTGACCGGTTCGGTGATCTTCCGGAAGCCGTCATTAACTTGCTGGCTGTTGCGCGGATGAAAGTATACGGCAAAATTTACGGTATTGAGTCCATTTCCCAACGTGGTGAGGACATTACCGTGAAGTTTTATGAAGGGCGTGAACATGCCTTTGAACTCTCGAAAATCGCGCACATTGGAAATCAGTTCGAAAGACGTGTACAATTTGAACAAGGACCCCATATGCTGATTCACGCTAAAGGCAAGGGGCTTGGGGATAAGCAACTGATGGAGCTGGTAGAGAAAATTCTGGAGTCCATGAAGACGGCTTTTAAATCAAAGGGGGAACTAAAAGATGTTACCAAAGTATAAAAAAGTAGGAAAAGTACTGTCTGTGAGCATGGTCGCAGTACTATCCTTATCACTGCTTGCTGCATGTGGCAAGAAGGAAGAAGCAAAAACACCTGAATCGACGGATACGAGTGCTGTAGTCGCTACGTATGATGGTGGTACCATTACAGCCAATGAATTCGACATGGAGCAACGTGTCATGAAATTCCTCTATCCGGAGTATGCACAAATGATGGATATGGACGATTTCAAAGAGTATTTGGTGAAACAGGAAGTTGCTTATGAATATCTGAGTGGCAAAGCAAGTGAGGAAGCCAAAACAGCAGGTTCCAAAGCGGCAACTGAGCAATTCGATAAAATGAAAGCTTCTGTACAGGCAGATCAATGGACTGAGATGCTGAAAGCTCAGAACCTGACAGATGATAACATTAAAAACTACATGACTCGCATCATGACAGTTATTAAAGACAAAGAAACAGGCGTTACGGAAGATGCAGTTAAGGCTGAGTTTGAGAAAAACAAAGATCAGTTCACAACAGCTTCTGTTCGCCACGTGTTGATTAACTTCACAGATCCAAAAACGCAAAAAGAGCGTAAAAAAGAAGATGCATTGAAAATTGCAAAAGAAGTAAAAACGAAATTGGATGGCGGAGCTGATTTTGCTAAAATTGCAAAAGAATATTCCGAAGATCCAGGTTCTGCTGAAAAAGGTGGATTGTACGAAGAAACACCTGTAGGCAGCTGGGTAGAGGCATTCAAGGAAGCTGCAAAAACATTGCCACTGAACAAAATCAGTGATCCGGTTGAGACGGAGTATGGTTACCACATCATGAAAGTGGAAGCTCGTACGGAAGCGGACTTCACCAAATTGACAGCTGAGCAAAAAGAAAGTCTGAAGAGCCAATTGGCAGCTGCTGAGATTGATACGTTCATGCAAAATGAATTGGACAAAATCGTAAAAGAAGTTAAATTGCCAAAAACAGAAAAAGCTGAAGAAGGCACGACTGAAGGTACAACTGAGGGCACAACGGGTACAGGAACTGAAGGAGAGAAAACAACCGAACCAAAAACGGATGACTCCAAAGGTACAGATGCCAAGACGGACCAAGGTACGACTGGAACAGACAAAGACGCAACTACTGATGAAGGTACAAGCAGTAAGTAATGCTGTGTTAGCACACGTTCAGGGTTAATTCTGCCCGAATATGTCTTGTACTACGTAAATATGGACAACCATGCAGAGAAGCAAGGGGAGGACTTAGGACCTCCTTCTTGCTTCTTCTTGTATATATTCAGGCTGTATGGGTACATGGTCGCCTTCTTCGAAAGTTACACAACTATATTCTCCGAAGCATGTATAAGGAAATGGGAACAGATGAATACTATGGTCAAGATATCACACTAAACGTTCTGGGACTTTCCTCTACCCATTAAGGAACAGTAGTTGAAAAATCTTCTCGAGAAAGTGGGGCAACATGTGAAATGAAAGCTACTGGTATTGTCCGCCGTATAGATGACCTTGGTCGTGTGGTCATTCCAAAAGAAATTCGCCGTACGTTACGTATTCGTGAAGGTGATCCACTGGAAATTTTCGTGGATCGTGATGGAGAAGTTATCCTTAAAAAATATTCGCCAATTGGCGAACTTGGTGATTTTGCCAAAGAATATGCAGAATCCCTGTATGAGAGTACGGGTCATGTAACGATGATATCCGACCGGGATACGATCATCACGGTGGCAGGTGGTTCCAAAAAAGAGTATTTGGACAAGCAGGTAGGTCAACTGTTAGAGGGCTGTATGGAAAACAGAAAGACCATTTTGGAAACAAACAACGGTTCCTATGAGCTTAGCAAAGATCATGACGAGACGTTATCATCATTTGTTATTGCGCCGATTATATCAGGTGGTGACCCCATCGGAACGGTTATCCTGTTCAATAAGGATGAATCGGTGAAGATGTCTCAGATGGAAGTGAAGATGTCGGAGACAGCTGCTGGTTTCCTTGGCAAGCAAATGGAACAATAGATAGCAAATCAACTCCTGGTGCCCTAGTTTGGGCATGCGGGAGTTTTTGCGTTTTAAGGGAAAGGAGTTGATCGAGACGGGTGTCATGGTGCAGAGTTAGTCTGTATGCCCTCAGGCAGGTATAATAACAAGGTATGCTTAAAAGGATTATGTAGGAGGGACTTATGAAACAGCCGTCTACAGGCTCAAGGCTACTACAGGGTGCATTTGTTCTTGGGCTTGCCGCCATTATCTCCAAAATCATTGGTGCTTTTCAAAAGATTCCGTTGCAGAATCTGGGGGGAGACGGTGTTTTTGGCATTTACAATACGGTGTATCCGTTATATATGCTCATTGTTACGCTTGCTGCTGCCGGGCTGCCCCTGGCCGTATCCAAATTCGTAGCAGAGCAAAATGCACTGGGGAGACAGGAAGAGAGCAGAAGGATTATCCGCTTATCTTCCGTACTGCTCGGGGGAATAGGACTTGTTATGGCTCTCTTGATGTATGCAGGTGCGCCGCTAATCGCTGACATGATTGGCAATCGACATGTGGTTCCATCGATTCGTGCAGCTTCATGGGCGTTATTGTTCGTTCCGGTGATGACCGGACTGCGTGGATATTTCCAGGGGTTACAGCAGATGGTGCCAACAGCGGTATCGCAAGTGGTGGAGCAGACGATACGTGTCACCGTCATGATTGTTCTGCTTGTATGGTTGATGAGACGAGACGCTTCGCTTGAGACGATTGCCGCTGGAGCCATGATGGGCTCCGTTGCCGGCGGAATGGTTGGACTGTTAACGATGTTAGGGTACATGGTCCGTCATCGGCGGAAACGTAGGGAAGTGGGAACCGGACCATTGGATTTGGGAAGGAGCAGTAATGGCAGAGAGGTTGGATCAGATCGTCATGAGCGTCAAGAGCATCAGGAGCATAGGCCGGTTACGCCACAGAAGAAAACGGTGAGTGTCATTAACCCCGCTCTGGCAGACCAATCTCGATCCAATGCCGAATGGATCAGGACGCTGCTCATGTACGCCATTCCGGTCTGTCTCGGGTCGCTTGCTGTACCACTGATGAATCTGGTGGACACCTTCACCGTGCCACGGCTTTTGCGGGGAGAAGGACTGGATGAACTCCAGTCGATGGTTTCCTTCGGCATCTACAACCGCGGATTGCCGCTGGTTCAACTGGTGACGATGCTGGCTACGTCACTGTCTGTGCTGTTTATTCCGGCGATGGCGGAAGCCCGGTTAAAGGGCGGGCCAGAAGCCGTCCGGCAGCAAGCAGGCCTCGCGCTGCGCTGGTTCTGGTTGATCGGCCTGGCGGCATCCGCGGGTCTCGCGGTGCTGGCGGAGCCGATTAACCGCATGCTGTACGGAGATGCCGCAGGCACCGAAGCACTGCGGTACATGGCGCTGACGGCTGCGGGAAGCACCGTCAGCATTATTGCGGCGGCGCTGCTGCAAGGTCTCGGCGCCGTGCGCGCACCCGCGTTCAGCATGCTGGCCGCCGCAGGCGTCAAGGCGTTGCTGAACGTTATGCTTGTGCCGGCGCTGGGCATCAGCGGCGCGGCCATGGCAGGCGCAGTCGCCTACATGCTGGCGGCTGGCCTGAATGTGGCGTTGCTGGCGCGACTTGTCGCCCTGCGCCCTGCCCCTGGCGCCGTCCTGGCGAAGCCGGCGCTGGTGATCGCCGCCATGAGTCTGGCGGCGGTAGGCATGGCCTTGGCCGCCGAAGCGGTACTCGGCGGCATGGGTATCGCGGCCGACCGCAGGCTGGCCGCAATGGGCGTGAGCCTGCTGGGCATCGCCGCAGGCTCGGCCGTGTTCTTGCTGGCGGCGGCCCGGACAGGGTTGCTGACCGCCGCAGAGCTGGCGGCTGTGCCCAAGTTGGGGCCTCGCCTTGCCAAGCTGCTGCGCAGACTGCGTGTGCTGCGCTAACTTCATGCTCACGGTGCTTCTGCATGAGCACAGCCAATATGCAATTATAGGATATCGACTGATTCTGGTATAATACGTGGTAATTATAGAGCGCCATCCTGTATAGGCACGATAATTGTAGGCTTGCAACAGGATGGTTCGGATGGAGGTTTACGTAATGAGTGCAGCTTTAACCGTAGTAGGTCTTGGATCTGGAGATGCAGACCAACTGACCGTAGGTATTATCAAAAAAATGAAACATGCAGCTACGCTGTATGTGCGTACGCTGGATCATCCCGTATTGAATGATCTGAAGCAAGAGGGGCTGGAGATGACCTCGTTTGATGCCATCTATGAGGCGAAGTCCTCCTTCCCCGAGGTGTATGATGAGATCGCGAACCAATTGATAGAGGCTGCTCGCAAGGGTGAGGCTGGAACGGAGATTGTGTATGCCGTACCCGGTCACCCCATGGTGGCAGAAGCCAGTGTGCGACTGCTCAAAGAACGCTGTCCACAAATGGGCATTTCACTGCGCGTAATGGGTGGAGAAAGCTTTCTAGACGAAGCCTTTATACGGCTTGGATTTGATCCTATTGAAGGCTTTCAACTCCTGGATGCCAGCAGCTTGAATACAGAACTGGTACAACCACAGCTGCATACGTTGATCGGACAAGTCTATGATGTGTTCACTGCTTCGGACGTGAAGCTGTGCCTGATGGAAGTTTACCCGGATGACTATCCCGTATTTGTCGGTCATGCACTGGGTGTACAGGGCCAGGAGATCATTCACAAAATTCCGCTACATGAACTGGACCGGATCGAAGGGTACGGCAATCTGTCACTGATCTATGTACCGAAGAACACCGATGATGCCCTGCGTCGCCGATCCTTCGCACGTTTGCATGAGATCGTGAATATTCTTCGCAGCCCGGGTGGCTGTCCATGGGATCAGGAGCAGACGCATCAGTCCATTCGCAAAAACCTGATTGAAGAGACATATGAAGTCATTGAGACAATCGATGAGGATGACCCTGACCATATGAAAGAAGAGCTGGGTGATCTGCTGCTGCAGATTTTATTGCATTCCCAGATGGAAGAAGAAGTGGGCACATTTAATGTCTATGATGTCATCGAAGGGTTGAATGATAAGCTAATCTTCCGTCATCCCCATGTTTTTGGCGAACATCAGGCAGAAGATGCGAATGAAGCTCTTCAGAACTGGGAACAGATGAAAGCAGAGGAGAAGAAGCGCAAAGGTCAGGATCAGCAGAAGGTTTCCGTGCTGGATGGTATACCGCGTGACTTGCCTGCACTGATGAAGGGATACAAGTTACAGAAGAAAGCAGCCAAAGTTGGCTTTGACTGGGATGATGTTGACGGTGTGTTTGCCAAGATCGAGGAAGAACTCGCAGAATTGAAAGAAGCGGTGCAACAAGGCCAGTCTGCGGAAGAACGGAAGCTCGAACTGGGTGATTTATTATTCGCAGCCGCGAACGTTGCAAGATTCATCGATACAGACCCGGAAGATGCACTTGCTGCGACGAACCGCAAATTCATTGGGCGTTTCCAATACATTGAGGAGCGCCTTCATGAACAGGGGAGAACACCAGCAGATAGCAATGTGGAAGAGATGGAGCAATTCTGGCAGGAAGCGAAGAAGGCAGGATTATAACGGGTTCAATTTTCTGGAAAATACCGATTAGCCTTATTCCATCATGCTTTGCAGTGTGTTATGATATACGAACATGTGTTCATCTGTATGGATTAGGCTTGGTGTTTAGCGACAGATGATTTCGGGTACTGGTCTTAGACTGTTCCCTGCGGACCATCGACAAAAAGCTAAAAAAAGTCGCGGACCAAGGCAGGATTTCAGATGCCAAGCCAGAATACATGTGTAGTGACCTAACGCGAATCAGCGGCAATCGATGTATTGTCAGGATCGCAGATACTTTTTTTTCAATTTGGGAGGCTTTTAAAAATGAACAAAACAGATCTGATTAACAACATTTCAACCAAAAGTGGTTTGACTAAAAAAGACGTTGAGTCCGTATTGAACGGCTTTTTGGGAGAAATTACAGATGCACTTGCCAGCGGAGACAAAGTACAATTGATCGGCTTTGGCACTTTTGAGACCCGCAAACGTTCCGGTCGTACCGGACGTAACCCACAAACAGGGAATGAAATCGTGATTCCTGAGTCCACTGTTCCTGCATTCAAAGCAGGCAACAAACTTAAAGAAGCCGTAAAATAATGCGTCTTGATAAATTCCTGAAGGTCTCCCGGCTAATCAAACGCCGCACTGTGGCCAAGGACGTCTCTGAACAGGGACGTGTTCTGGTGAACGGACGTGAAGCAAAGCCCAGCGCCAATGTCAAAGTGGGCGATGAGCTGACGGTTCAGTTCGGTCAGAAACTGGTCACCGTGAAGGTGGAACGAATTGCCGAGAGTACCAAGAAGGATGAGGCGAGTAGCCTCTACACCTTGGTGAAGGAAGAGCCGATCGCCAAGGATAACGGGATGAACTGGTAACAGTACATCTGGTATTGAATATGCATTCAATGCAAGTTGAATCGAAACGTCCTCCTATCACAGGGAAGGGCGTTTTTGTTTTTACTGGAAGACGGGTTATTTGTTCAACAACGCTGGTTCTATTCCGACCTCCACATCCATAAGCTAGGTGTAAGAAGGAGGGGTACATGCCATGGTTGAGCACGGTAAGGCCAAACAGCATCATCTGAGCATGCAGAATCGGAAACTGCTGGATCTGACGGGTGTCTCCAACGTGGAGAGCTTCGACAGTGAGGAATTTTTGCTGCAGACTGAACTTGGGCATCTGACCATCCGGGGGCACAATTTACATATCAAAAACCTGAGCCTTGAGGAAGGTCTCTTATCCATTGAAGGCACAGTTAGCTCTCTGCAATATCTGGACCCCGGTTCCCAGAACAAGAATAGTAAAGGCCTGTTCGGCAAGATGTTCCGATGAGTCCGGATACTCAATGGATCACATTGATGTGGATGCTTACTTCGGGGGTCGTGATGGGAATGGCCTATGACAGTTACCGGGTACTGTCCGGACAGCTGCGGTTTCCGAGATGGAGTATTCACACGCTCGATCTGTTGTATTGGGTTGCTTCCGCGCTGTTCGTTTTTCGGATGCTATACGCCGGAAACCACGGACAGTTGCGGTTTTATGTCTTTTTGGGGCTGATTATAGGGGTTTGCTTCTATTTTTGGCTTTTAAGTGTTACAACCCAGCGTTTTGTGGTAATGTTAATTAAACTCGCAAGAACGCTGATTCATTGGTGTGGACATATCCTTAACATCCTGATCGTTATGCCGGCTAAAGGAATTTATAAGTTCATTCGCGTATTATTCGGTTTTGTAATTGCGATACTATTATTCCTGGGCAGGCTGGTACTGCAATGTTTGGTACCTTTCGGCAAGTTGTTCCGCTGGATGTTTAGGCCGCTCCTGAAATATTGGGTAACGCCACGCTTCATGATCCGTGTGGGTACAAGAATTGCAGCGATATGGAAACGCTGGTTTTAAGGAGGTCCGTAATGGGTAAAACACCTGTGGGCAGATCAAAGGCTCCAACTAACCAAGGAAAATCTGCCGGTGCAAAAAGGCGCCTCATGCTTTGGATGACGTTTATGATTGTATTTGTAATATGGGCAGGATATACATTCCTTGTGCAGAATGCACAAATTTCGGACAAGAGTTCTCATCTGGCTACTCAGCAAGCTTCAAAGGCAGATACGTTGAAGAAGCTGGAACAGTTGAAGTACGAAGTCAGCCGGTTGAATGACCCTGAATACATAGGACAGCTGGCACGGAAAAAAGGATATTATCTTCCTGAGGAAACGCCAATCCAGGTTGAAGAGTCAGGGAACTGATGGAATTCGGTCCATTACCGAGCTAGGTTTGTTATCCGTGTGTCTGAAGCCGTTAAACCGGAAAAAATAGGCTCTCTGATGGGGTAGTGTTCAGTTGACCTTGGTTTACGGCATAAGGTATAATTACATTAGCGCAGCATTGATTTTGGCATTCAAAAAATCGGGTTGTATATTTTTAAGGGAGGATCATTTTATTCTATGGCAATTGAAGTGGGCACCAAGTTAGAGGGCAAGGTGACAGGAATCACGCATTTTGGAGCATTTGTGGATCTGTCAGGAGGTGTCACGGGTCTCGTTCACATCTCGGAAATCGCCGACAATTACGTCAAAGATGTCAACGACCACCTGAAGCTGAATGACCTCGTTACAGTGAAGGTTATCAACGTTGACAAGGATGGCAAGATCGGACTTTCCATTAAGCAAGCTGTTGACAAACCGGTTGAGCAACAAACACAATCCAGACCCCCGAGAGCTCCTAGACCGGAACGCAGTGGAGGAGATCGCGAACGATTCAGCGGCGGAGGCCCAAGTGGTGGCCAAGGTCGTGGTGGCGGCGGCGGTGGATTTAACCGTGGTGACCGCGGTGGCCGTTCTTTCAAGCCCGCAGCAGGCAAACCTTCATTTGAGGATAAAATGTCACGCTTCCTGAAAGATAGTGAAGAGCGGATCTCTTCGCTTAAGAAGAACACAGAAGGCAAACGTGGAGGCCGCGGAGCCAAGCGTGTGTAATCTGGCACAACCTGATCTAAACATATAAGTAAAACCGTTAGCCCTTGGGCTAACGGTTTTTTTGCATTTCTTTCACAAATGATTTTCACAGATAAGAGTGGAATAGCTTTTTTTGTAAAGTGAATCTCCATATCCCCGGTTTTTCTGCACGACAAAATGGAACCATAAGAACATTTGTCGTCTACCATTTTTTACCGACAGGTTTCCGTGGCATTCCACAGCTATCCTGCTCAAATGATGGCGAGACCAAAGCATCGCCAGTTCAAAATCAGACATTGCCTTTGTCGGAATGAAGTAAGGGAAGGACAGAAACCACAATAAGGCCGGGGGTTTTGCTCCACCGCGCCAGGTTCGTTTCTTTTGTCGTAAACTTTTTGGACCCTGCCCACCTATTCTGACAAACTACGTCTTCTATTCTATCTATAATCAGAACCATCGAGAACGAAACACGAAAATTCAAATTAATCGAATGGGGTGCCTTGAGGATGATGGAAAAGTGGAATGTCATTCAATTTCCGGGAATGAAAGCAGGTAAAGGTGGTACGGAAGCTCGGGAGGAGTTGTCTGTACGTCTGAAACAGTGGCTTGGCTCCCGCAAGGCTGTCCAAATGGTGGCTTCCCGCAAATGGGTACTGCTGCTTACGTTTATGGGATTTCTGCTCGGAAAGGCGATGATCCTGAATGAGTTATCTCCTTTTGCCATTGCGTACTTCGCCGTAATTGCTTTCATGCGCAGGGATTACATCATTCCGGTAGGCGCCGCTCTACTCGCAGGTAGTCTCTTTGCACCGTTTCCCGTACCACTCATTGTTGCATCAGAGATCGCCATCTTTTATCTGCTCTTCCGCGGTCTGGAGTCATATGATCGTGCTGAATTATCTTATGCGCCGACGATGGTGTTTACCACTACATTTATGGTCAAATTATTCGCGGTTGTGATCGGGCCATCCTTCAGCTGGTACGCTATGTTGATGCTCACGATGGATTCGGTACTAAGCTTCGTGCTTACCCTTGTTTTCATACAAGCCATACCGATCTTCACCTACCGCAAAAAAAAGTTCAGCCTAAAGAACGAGGAGATCCTCTGCCTGATTATATTGCTCGCTTCCGTTATGACGGGAGCCGTGGGGTGGACCATTCAATCCTTATCCGTCGAGCATATGCTCTCCCGTTATCTCATATTAATCTTTGCGCTGGTGGGCGGAGCCCCCCTCGGAGCCTCAGTTGGGGTCATTACCGGCTTGATTCTGAGTCTGGCTGACATGTCAGCGGTGTATCAGATGAGCCTGCTTGCTTTTGCCGGGATGCTGGCAGGGATGCTTCGAGAGGGTAAAAGTGCGGGGGTTGCACTGGGCATGCTGCTAGGTTCGTCCATTCTATCCATCTACTTGGGTGGGCCAGGTGATGTGATGAATTCATTATGGGAGACATGTGCGGCTATCGTTCTGTTTATGTTGACACCTAAGAGCCTGATGACGGCGATATCGAAATATGTACCAGGTACGCAGGACCATACTAAATCCCAGCATGAGTATGCCAAACGGATTAGGGATATCACGGCAGAACGGGTCACTCGCTTCTCGCAGGTATTCCGTCAATTGTCACGCAGCTTTGATCAGATGTCCGGTGCGGGCGAGCCAGTACAGAAAGAAAGTGGAATGGATCATTTCATGAATGCGGTTGCCGAGGGCACATGTGCAAGCTGCTTCAAGCGTACGCAATGTTGGGATGCCAAGTTTATTCAGACCTACAAATACATGACCGATGTGATGAGTACCATTGAAGGGAACCCGGAGATTTCAGGTAAGCAGATTCCAGTGGAATGGAACAGGGTGTGTTCGAAGCCGGAAGAGGTACTTGAAGTCATGCGTGCCCAATACGGGCTGCATCAGCATAACATGCAGTGGAAACGCCAGATTATTGATAGCCGGCAGCTGGTTGCAGAGCAATTGTCCGGTGTATCTCAGGTCATGGAGGACCTGGCCAAAGAAATTCAGCGGGAAAGTGAGGAAATGGTGCAACAGGAGGAACAGATTCGGGATGCACTGGAGTCACTGGGCCTGTCCATTCACTCTATTGAAATCATCAATCTGGAAGCGGGCAATGTGGAAATTGAGATAGTACATGCATATACACGGGGATTCGATGAGTGCCGGAAAATGATCGCTCCGCTGATCTCGGATGTACTGGACGAACATATCGCCGTCTTGCATGAGACGATGACCGACCCTCGCCAGGGACTGGCGACTGTTACGTTTGGTTCAGCCAAAACGTTCGAGGTAACCACCGGTGTTGCTGCTGCTGCCAAAGGGGGAGATGTGATGTCAGGCGACAGCTTTAGCACGGTTGAGTTAGGAAACGGTACATTTGCGGTTGCACTCAGTGATGGAATGGGCAATGGGGAACGGGCTCGCATGGAGAGTAGCGCGGCACTGAACATACTGGAGCAGTTGCTACAGTCAGGCATGGACGAGAAACTGGCGATCAAATCCGTGAATTCCGTTCTGATGCTGCGCTCCCCTGAAGAGATGTATGCCACAGTGGATATGGCACTGATTGATGAGTATACGGCAGAGACAACGTTTATGAAAATCGGATCAACACCAAGCTTTATCAAACGTGGACAGGAGGTTATTCAGGTTTCAGCCAGCAATTTGCCAATTGGTATTATTAAAGATATTGAAGTGGATTTGGTGACGGTACAGCTACAACCAGGTGATATCCTCATTATGATGACGGATGGCATCTATGATGCACCGGGGTATGCTGTTAACAAAGAGCTATGGATGAAACGGCTCATTCAAGAGATTGATACAGACGATCCACAAGATTTGGCCGATTGCCTGCTTGAAAGTGTCATAAGATATCAGCAGCATGAAATTCTGGATGATATGACCGTCGTTGTTGGAAAAGTAGAGCATTTCCGTCCTGAATGGGCCACACTGCGTGTGCCCGGCATTAATCGGATGGAGCGACCACGGACCGTCAGCTAATTGCATATTCTTCTGTTTGAAGTCTCTTCAATCTGGCAATGCTAGTCATAGAGTTGGAGAGTAACGAATAACGGAGGGATATCGGATGAAGCAAATCTTATTGATCACCGACGGTTGTTCCAATGTAGGACCAAGTCCGGTGCTGGCAGCGGCCGAAGCACAGGAAGAGGGCATTACGGTTAATGTAGTTGGCGTGATTGATTATGGAACCATTGGTGAGTTGGGCAGTCGGGAGATTGAGGATATTGCCAGAGCCGGAGGTGGAATCAGCCAAATCGTAGGTACACGGCAGCTTGCCCATACCATGCAGATGATGACAAGGAAAACGGTGGTTCAGACTATTCAGCAGGCGGTTAATAGAGAGTTAACACAAATTTTGGGGGAGAAGGAGCCCAAAACGGTAACCGATCTGGAGCCTGCACAACGCGCCCGGGTCGTGGAAGTGATGGATGACATGGCTGAAACTACAGCCTTACAGGTGATATTGCTAATCGACGTCAGTGCCAGCATGAAGCCCAAACTGGCAGCGGTTGAAGAGGGCATTCGCGATTTAATGTTGAGTTTGCAGGCGCGTGTAGGTCAGAGCAAGCTTTCCGTATTTCATTTCCCGGGACGACACAGTGGAGAAGATGCGGTAATGGATATTGACTGGACAACGGATCCAGGTCGTGTTCGGTCCCTGTTTGGAAGGTTGCAGATGAAGGGTGCAACACCGACAGGTCCTGCAATTCAGAAGGTGATTGATTTTTACCGTTATGGTACACTGGAGGAACAGCAGGAAATAGAAGGGAACTATCGCATTGAAAGAGAAGGGATGCTCGGTGACAACGTTGTCTGACGCCTCTTTCCCGCCAGGAACAGTGGTTACAGGGAAATGGAATCGCAGTCGTTACACGATTCGGAAGCTACTGGGCAAAGGAGCCAATGGCATCGTTTTTCTTGTCCAACGGGGTGAAAATGGCAAACACTACGCGCTAAAAATGGGATTTGATCCGGTAGATCTACAATCGGAAGTCAATGTGCTCAAATCTTTTCAACTACAGCGTAATCATGAAGCCCTTCGGCAGAGCGGCATTCCTTCCTATCTCAAAGATGTGGATGATTATGCCGTTCGTGGCCGGGATATTCCCTTTTATGTGATGCGTTACGTTAGAGGTGAGGCTCTTCATCACTTCATTCGGCGTCAGGGGACAGACTGGACACTTCTGGTGGGACTTAGGCTCTTGCAGAAGTTGGCACAATTGCATCAGGCAGGATGGGTGTTTGGTGATCTCAAACCTCAGAATGTGCTGGTGTCCGATTATGGGCAGGTAGAACTGATCGACTACGGCGGAGTTACGTCTATTGGTCGAAGCGTCAAGCAGTTCACCGAATGGTATGATCGGGGCTTCTGGAATGCAGGCAGCCGTACAGCCGATGGTACCTATGATGTGTTTGCATTTGCATTATTGTTGATTCATGTACTTGAAGCAGACGCGCTCAAGGCACTGGCAGCAGAAGGATTACCACAACTGCGAAGTGTGAATCAGCTCGTAGCGCTGGTGGAACGCAGTGAACGACTGGGTCCTTTTCGCAATTGGACGATTCAGGCACTACGAGGTCAGTTTCGTGATGCAGGTCATGCGGCACAAGCGTGGAAGGAAATGATGGCTCGTCCCACGCCTCTACGCCGTCGTTCCAAAAGTACAACACCGCGCTGGCTTAAGAACGCATTCGCTGTATCTGTGATATTACTTATTGGAGTGCTCATCTATGCACTGCGTTTCTGATCTGTGAGAGTGCATATACATAACGCAAGGAATGAGGAACAGGTATGGAGGCTTTACGCTGGAACATGCTGGTGAAGAACGTGCTGGATGCAGCGGAAGAGCATCAGTTATGGGTTCCCGGGGATCGGATTGTCGTCGCAGTATCGGGCGGGCCGGACTCGGTGGCTTTTTTGCATATCATGCACGAGATCAGCAAGCGGCATGTCCCGCTTGAATTGATCTGTGCGCATGTGCATCATGGTTTCCGTCCCGAATCGGATGATGAAGCCGAAAAAATGATGGAACTGGCACAGCAGCTTGGCATTGCATTTGAATGGACCAAGGCCGATGTTCCTTCATATATGGAGCTGACGGGTCAAGGACCACAGGAGGCTGCCCGCAACAAGCGGTATGCTTTTCTACATGAAGTAGCTACCAAGTATAATGCCGCAAGCATCGCTTTGGCACATCATGCGGATGATCAGGCGGAGACAGTCATGCTTCATTTGCTTCGTGGAACCGGCTTGTCGGGACTCTCAGGAATGAAGTTTAAAAGGCGAGAAAAAAATGTGGAACTTATTCGTCCATGCCTTCGTATAAACAAGACAGACCTTGTAGAAGCTTGTAATACCCAGGGTTTTATGTATTTTAATGATGAAAGCAACACCCTGCGTAAATATCGGCGTAATGCCATTCGCTTGGATGTGCTTCCTTTTTTGGGGCAGTATAATGGACAACTCACGCCGTCATTGAATCGGCTTGCCGAAATTGTGGGTGATGAAGACGATTTCATGGAGCAGAGTGCATATGACACATACAGGTGTCTAGTGCAGGTGAACGGCGGAAGGCAAACCTTTGAGGTGCCTTCCTTCTTGAAGTTACATGTCGCTTTACAACGAAGGTTGATTAAACTAATATTGAATTATCTGCCTTTGGACAGTGATTTTGTCGACTTTACCCGTATAGAAACCATTCGACACAAGGTCATGGAGACCCATGTGACGACCTGGAGCCTGGATATAGGACAGACACTCGCCTGCACTAGGGAGTATAATCTGATTTCTTTCGGCATACGGACGGACGTACAGGATCAATCTTACGAGTATCGTCTTGCGCAATGGAGTGGAACTTATGAGCTTTCACTCACCCCAATTAATCGATATATTCGGTTGATGACGGTGAGTCCCGAGGACTATCATGTACCGGAATCGGCGGATCAAGCCGCGTTTGATGCGGATCAACTGCTTATGCCGCTGGTTGTGCGTTCACGGTTACCTGGAGATACCATGAAAGTAATGGGATTAAACGGAAGCAAAAAGGTGAAAAATATTTTCATCGATGAGAAAATCCCCCCATCTGTCCGTCCACGTATTCCTGTGGTATGTGATGGAGCAGGTCATATCATCTGGTTACCGGGTGTTCGACGGTCCAGTGTGGCTCCTGTCAGGGAGGGCACTTCCGCAATCCTGTACATGACTGTAGGCGATTCAGCGATTCAGGGGTAGTGGTTATGGTTCAGGTAAGGCTTTCATAGTATAACTTAGGAGGTTCGCACAGTTGCAGAACGACATTCAAGAAGTATTGATCAGTGAAGAAGAAATTCAGAGTAAAGTCAAGGAATTAGGTGCAACACTAAGTGCCGAATATGCAAACCGCAATCCTTTGGTCATTTGTGTGCTCAAGGGTGCGTTTATATTTATGGCTGATTTGGTTAAAAACATAACGGTACCTGTTGAAATGGATTTTATGGCGGTATCCAGTTACGGCGCTTCCACCAAGTCATCAGGTGTTGTCAAAATCATTAAGGATCTGGATGTGTCCGTTGAAGGACGGGAAGTTCTGATTGTCGAAGATATTATCGACAGCGGACTTACACTCAGCTATCTGATTGAACTGTTAGAAAACCGCGGTGCCGAATCGGTGCGTGTGGTTACGCTGTTCGACAAGCCTTCAGGCCGTAAAGTTGAGTTGGAAGCTCATTACACAGGCTTTGACATTCCTGACGCGTTCATCGTTGGTTACGGTTTGGATTTTGCGGAGAAGTACCGGAACCTGCCCTATATCGGGATTTTGAAGCCGGAAGTCTATAGTAGCTAATATCCTGCCCGACCCAAGCCTTGAGCTGTTCTTGGCTTCTGTTGAGAAGCCATGTCGGGCTATGTTAAAATAATTAAAGTGTCTCGAGAGGAGGTAGGGGATGAATCGGTTCATCCGGAATTCTGGTTTTTATTTGATTCTTTTTTTAGTTGTGGTGGGGATAGTCCAGTTCGTCAGCAATGGCGGCGAAGCCACCGATAATCCTAGATATGATCAGTTGCGTGCAGCGATCAAAGCCAACAATGTCTCTGAATTGACGGTTCAATTCAACGGTCAAACGTATCTCGTGACCGGTCAATACAAGAAGGCACCAGATGGCGCCAAATCAGAAAATTTCTCAACGTATATTCCTCCTACGGATGAGGCAATTAGTGAGCTTGTAGCTGCAAGTGAAACTAACAATTTCCAATATCATCAGGAGCCAATGAAAGGTGACAGCATCTGGTTGACGTTGCTGACTTCCTTTATCCCTTTGATCATTATGTTCCTGCTGTTCTTCTTCCTGTTTAATCAGGCTCAAGGCGGCGGCGGTAAAGTAATGAACTTTGGTAAAAGCCGTGCTCGTCTCTATAACGAAGAGAAGAAGCGGGTTACATTTGAAGATGTTGCGGGTGCTGACGAAGAGAAACAGGAACTTGTTGAGGTTGTAGACTTCCTCAAGGACCCTCGTAAATTCGCAGCAGTAGGTGCACGGATTCCTAAGGGCGTATTGCTCGTAGGTCCTCCAGGTACAGGTAAAACGTTGCTCGCTCGTGCGGTAGCCGGTGAAGCGGGTGTACCATTCTTCAGTATTTCAGGTTCCGACTTCGTGGAAATGTTTGTCGGTGTCGGTGCATCACGTGTACGTGATTTGTTTGAAAATGCAAAGAAAAATGCGCCATGTATCATCTTTATCGATGAGATTGATGCTGTAGGACGTCAGCGTGGTGCTGGTCTTGGTGGTGGTCACGATGAGCGTGAGCAAACACTCAACCAGTTGCTCGTTGAAATGGACGGTTTCGGAGCTAACGAAGGTATTATCATCGTAGCTGCAACGAACCGTGCGGATATTTTGGACCCTGCCTTGCTGCGTCCAGGACGTTTTGACCGTCAAATTACGGTTGACCGCCCTGATGTTAAAGGTCGTGAAGCTGTCCTGAAAGTACATTCCCGTAATAAACCACTGACTAAAGACGTGAAGATGGATATTATCGCGAAACGTACAACAGGCTTCTCTGGTGCAGATTTGGAGAATCTCTTGAACGAAGCGGCATTGCTCGCAGCACGTCGTAATCGTAAAGATATTTCCATGAAAGAAGTTGACGAAGCGATTGACCGTGTCATCGTTGGTACGGAGAAGAAAAGCCGTGTCATCAGTGATCGTGAGAAACGAATCGTTGCTTATCACGAAGCAGGCCATACCATTGTAGGATACTTCCTGGAACATGCTGATATGGTACATAAAGTGACCATTATCCCACGCGGACGTGCGGGTGGATATGTAATCATGTTGCCAAAAGAAGACCGTATGCTGGTTACCAAGCAGGAACTGTTGGATAAAGTAACCGGACTTCTCGGAGGTCGTGTAGCTGAAGAATTGTTCATCGGAGAGATTGGTACTGGTGCATACAGTGACTTCCAGCAAGCGACAGGTATTGTTCGCAGCATGGTTATGGAATACGGAATGAGTGAGAAATTGGGACCTATGCAATTCGGAAGTTCACAAGGACAGGTATTCCTTGGTCGGGATATCGGTCATGAACAGAATTACTCGGATTCCATTGCGTATGAGATTGATCAGGAAATGCAACGCTTTATCAATGAATGTTATGAGAAATGTAAGGACTTGCTTGTTAAACATTCAAAAGAGATGCATCTGATCGCTCAAACTTTGCTTGAGGTAGAGACTTTGGAAATGGATCAGATCAAGCAATTGATCGAAACAGGTTCCTTAACTCCAAAAGCAGAGAACGACAATGATGGTGAAGGCACACCAACTGAAGGCGGAGAGCCAATCATCGACAACATCGGTGATGTGCGTGTCCGTATTCAAGGTAAAGATGAAACGCCTGAGCCACCAGCCGGAGATATTCCAAACGAGTCTCCGAATCTGGAAAAAGGTAATAACAATAACCCGGATGATGGCGGAACGAAGCCAACGTCTTAATGAATAATACATCTGGCTATGCTAGCAGGTGAAATCAGGAGAGCCCTTGGGCTCTCTTTTTTTGTCCATTATTTTAAAAGAGGATAGATACAGATAAACGGGAGTTAGATGGCGAACCAGTTAGCAAACAGGTGGTTAAGGTGCTGTACCGGGTCTTTTTCATTTATTGACAGAGTCGTGAACGTTGTGTAGATTAGTTGTTAAACCGCTTGTGATTCGTTTCTCAAGCGACATTAACGACTTAGGATGGCCCTACGAAACAGCGTATGACGCTGTCCCGATAAAGGAGAGGATCACAGGTGGAAGCTCTGGCTTTAGAGCGCAAGGCTGAGATGAACCGCGAGTTGCGTGAGCGGCTGATGGAATTGAAGAAGGAACGGAATGCCATTATTCTTGCCCATTATTATCAACGTGACGAGGTACAGGAGGTTGCTGACTTCCGTGGAGATTCGTTTTTATTAGCCCAGAAGGCAGCACAAACCGATGCCGATGTAATTGTTTTCTGTGGTGTTCATTTTATGGGTGAAAGCGCTAAAATTCTGGCGCCTAACAAAACCGTTATTATTCCGGATGAACGTGCGGGCTGCCCGATGGCAGATATGGTGAACGTGGATGGATTACGCAAATTGAAAGCACAACACCCTAACGCCAAGGTGGTTACTTATATCAATTCCTCGGCTGAGATTAAGGCTGAGACTGACATCTGTTGTACTTCAGCGAATGCAGTTCGGGTTATTCAATCGGTGGATTCCGACGAGATTATCTGGGTACCTGATAAAAACCTGGGACATTACGTGCAGCAGCATACAGACAAAAAAATGATTATCTGGGAAGGTTACTGCAACACGCATGATATGCTCACAGTCAAGGATGTAGTGGAGATGAGAGCCAAGCATCCAAATGCAGAGTTTGTTGTTCATCCAGAGTGTCGCCCTGAGGTTGTGGAAATGGGTGATTTCGTGGGCAGCACAACAGCTATTCTGGAGTATTGCAAAAATTCATCAGCGAAGGAATTTATCGTAGGTACGGAAGATGGCACAGGATATCAGCTTCGTCTGGATAGTCCGGATAAACAGTTCCATTTTGCTACCAAGTTCCTCGTATGTCCCAATATGAAGGTGAACAACTTGAAGAAACTGGTGAAATGCCTGGAAACGATGAAGCCGCAGATCTACGTGCCACCGGCTGTTGCCGACAAAGCCAGAGAATCACTAGAGCGCATGTTGTTAGTAAAATAGGATGCGCTACTCTTGCTCCAAGACAGGTGAATAACATGATACCGCAATATTTAGTAGATTTTGATCTGTCTGCGCTACCCATGGTAGAGACGGATGTACTGGTTATAGGCTCAGGGATTGCTGGCTTGTTTACTGCTATTAAGGCCAGTGAACAACAACGTGTATTAATGATCACGAAGAAGTCATTACTTGAAAGTAACACCAGATATGCGCAGGGAGGAATCGCTGCGGTTATTGCTGAGGATGATTCACCTGCTTACCACTTGCAGGATACACTTGTTGCAGGAGCGGGCTTATGCCGCTCCGAGGCGGTAGAGGTATTGGTGAACGAGGGTCCGGACGGAGTGAAGGAACTGATTCGTCTGGGTACTTTGTTTGATCTGGAGAACGGCGAGTTGGCATTGACGCAGGAAGGTGCGCATAGCCACCGCCGTATTTTGCATGCCAACGGGGATGCCACGGGATATGAGATTGTACGTGCACTTGCTGTCGAAGTGAATGAGCATCCCGGGATTGAAGTATGGGATGAGCATTTTGTTGTTGACCTGATTACAGAGCGAGGGGAATGCATTGGCGCACTGGTTCAAAAGGATGACGGATCGCAAGTGTTCGTGAAAGCACAGGCAACCGTTCTTTGCTCTGGCGGGGCAGGGCAACTATACCGATACACAACGAACCCGGATGTAGCTACTGCCGATGGTGTAGCAATGGCCTACCGGGCTGGGGCTATCGTGCGTGACATGGAATTTATCCAATTCCACCCAACCTCTCTTTGTTACCCGGGGGCCCCGCGTTTCCTTGTGTCAGAAGCCGTACGTGGTGAAGGAGCATATTTGCGCAATGTGAAGGGCGAACGCTTCATGGATCGTTATCATGTCCAGCTTGAACTGGCCCCACGCGATATCGTGGCACGAGCGATTGTTAGTGAGATGGAGTCCACCAACAGTACGTTCGTGTATTTGGACATTACGCATGAACAGCCAGAGATGATCAAGCACCGGTTTCCTACCATATATGAGACTTGTATGCGGTATGGATTGGACATGACAACCGACTGGATTCCCGTTGCACCTGCTGCCCATTACATGATGGGTGGCGTGAAAACGGATTTAAGTGGAGAGAGCAGCATCTCCCGATTATTTGCTTGTGGCGAGGTATCTTCTACAGGAGTGCATGGAGCTAACCGACTGGCAAGCAACTCCTTATCAGAAGCGATTGTATTTGGTCGGAGAATTGTTGAGCGTATTCAATCTCTTCCTCCGCTTGGTTCATTACAAGGAAGAGCGGGTGCGCCTTCATCTGCGGGCATGAATATCAAGATCAACAAGATCATGGAAGAGCAAAAGCCGGTATCCGAAAGACGCTTACGATTACAGAAAATGATGGTTCGTCAGGTAGGCTTGCGCCGAAAAGGTGAGGACCTGCAGAAGGCCATGGAGAAGCTGCAACAGGAATTGCAGTTTTTTGATCAGACACTTACTCATAAGGAAGAGTTGGAGTATGCCAATCTTCTGACCTGTGCCTGGTTAGTTACCGGCGGCGCATTACACCGCGAGGAGAGTCGGGGGGCTCACTATCGTGAGGATTTCCCGGTACGTGATGACATGGTGTGGCAGAAGCATAGTCTGCAGCAGCGAGAACAAGCGATTGTGGAGGAATTGATGTCATGATACTGAACGGATATAATGAAGGGCTTATCGAATCAATCAAAAACTGGCTTCGTGAAGATGTCGGTGCAGGTGACGTTACAACGAGTGTGACGATCCCAGCAGGCAACCAATCCAAGGCTATTATACACGCCAAAGACAATGGTATTATTGCAGGCATGACTGTGGCTGAACTTGTATTTCAGATCGTTGATCCTGATCTTGTTTTTACACCGAAGGTAATAGACGGAGACAAGGTTACCCACGGCACAATTTTAGCCGAGGTAGAGGGAAGTACACACTCGCTACTTACGGGGGAACGACTGGCACTCAACTTGCTGCAACGTATGTCCGGGATTGCTACGCGTACGCGTGCTTACGTTGATCTGCTGGATGGACTTGAGACCAGACTTGTGGATACTCGTAAGACAACGCCGGGTCACCGATTACTTGAGAAATACGCAGTGCGCGTGGGTGGCGGAGCGAATCATCGATTTGGACTGTACGATGCCGTTATGATTAAGGATAACCACATCAAGGGTGCAGGCGGAATCACTGAGGCGGTACAGCGTGCGCGAACCGTTATTCCACATACGATGACGATTGAAGTGGAGACTGAAAATCTGGAGCAGGTGAGAGAAGCCTTGCAAGCGGGGGCAGATATCATTATGCTGGATAACATGCATCCAGAGCGGATGCGTGAAGCGGTTGAGCTTATTCATGAACAGGCTCCTCATGTGAAGGTTGAAGCATCCGGCAACGTATCCCTCCAGACCATTCGTGGTATTGCTGAGAGTGGTGTGGATGTAATCTCGGTTGGCAGGTTAACCTATTCTTTTGAGAGCCTGGATATCAGCCTGGATTTAAATGAAAAGAAAGAGGGGTGAACCTCTTTGATTCTAGTTGTAGACGTGGGGAACAGCAATATGGTACTCGGCGTATATCAAGGCCGGGAATTGCTGCACCACTTTCGTCTGAGTACATCCCGTCAGTCAACAGTGGATGAATACGGCGTATTGATTTATAATTTATTTCATATGTCGGGCATCAGGGCAAGTGACATCGAAGGTGTCATCATCTCATCTGTGGTTCCGCCACTGGTGAATGTCATCGAAGCGATGTGTGAGAAATATGTAGGAAAAAAAGCTTTACTCGTCGGGCCCGGCATCAAAACCGGCTTGAACTTGCGATATGAGAACCCTCGTGAAGTGGGTGCAGATCGTATTGTGAATGCAGTGGCAGCCGTTGAGAAATATGGCGGCCCTCTCGTCGTGGTCGATTTCGGTACCGCAACGACCTTTGACTGTATTGACGAGAAAGGTCACTACCTGGGTGGAGCTATTGTACCTGGCATTCAGATCGCCACGGAAGCCCTTTATGAGCGGGCATCCAAGCTGCCTCGTATAGAGCTGGAGAAACCTAAAAAGGTGATTGGCCGTAATACTATTCATGCCATGCAAGCAGGTATTATATTTGGCTATGCAGGGCAGGTAGACGGTATTGTAGAACGCATTCGCGAAGAGATGGGTGCGAAACCCAGAGTTATCGCGACGGGTGGTCTCGCTACACTTATCGCAGAAGAAACCCGTAGTATAGAGGAAGTTGATCCGCTGCTTACGCTTGAAGGGCTGCGTATTATATATGAGCGGAACCGGGAAAGGTGAGCATAGAGACGGCATACAGCGGGCTGAGATTACAGCTTAAGTGTTGTGCCGTTTTTTCTGTGTTACGACTATTATGGCGATACGCCAAAGGAGGCTGAATGACTTGGAAAACAACAACAAGCATGACCGGTTAATTCGTGGTACAGCAATGAATGGAAAGGTAAGAGCCTTTGCTATCCAGACTACGGAACTGGTTGAGGAACTACGCAGAAGACATGATACGTTTCCCACGGCTACAGCTGCCATGGGGCGTACGGTTACAACTGCAGCCATTATGGGTGCAATGCTCAAAGGTGAAGAGAAGTTAACGGTACAAGTTAACGGCGATGGTCCAATTGGACAGATTGTAGCCGATGCCAATGCCAAAGGCGAAGTACGAGGATATGTTTCTAATCCACATGTACATCTGCCAAGCAACAGTGTGGGGAAACTGGACGTTGCCGGTGCGGTTGGAACGGAAGGTTTCATTAACATAACGAAAGACCTGGGATTGAAAGAGCCATATCGTGGCAGTGTACCTATTATTTCAGGAGAACTGGGTGAAGACTTCACGTACTATTTTGCTCAATCGGAGCAAACCCCTTCTGCTGTAGGCGTTGGCGTGCTCGTTGATACGGATAATTCCGTTATTGTCGCAGGCGGTTTCATTATGCAGCTGTTGCCGGGGTTGACAGATCAAGAGATCACGGCGATCGAAAATGCTATTAGTGAATTGCCGCCAGTGACGACTTTACTGGAGCAGGGGCTTGAATTGGAAGAGTTGCTTCGCCGATTGTTGCCAGATGTACAAGTAATGGAAGGATTGGATATTCATTTTAGCTGTGAGTGTTCACGTGAGCGGGTAGAGAAGACGCTAATCAGCCTGGGCCAAACGGAGATGGAACAATTAATTGAAGAAGAGGGCCAAGCTGAAGTAGTTTGCCAATTCTGTAATGAAGCTTATGACTTTAATAAAGAACAACTTGAGACCATCCTAGAGCAAGCCAAGAACTGATCTATGCGGGGACGGGATGCGGAATGACAAGACAGGAAAAAGGGTTGTGGACGGCTGTCATTGTCCTGACGCTGGGCATGCTGGTCATGGGTACGGTGATGGCTCTGCATGGTCTAAGACAGGGCAAAGACGAGGCAGATGCATCCCATGATGCCAATACGGAAGAAGGAAGCACCGTAGCGACGATCAACGGAGAAGTAATCACGGATAAAGAGTGGACCGATGCGCTGAAAAGACGTTACGGCAGTGAGTTATTACTCCAGATGTTAAACCGTAAAGCGGTATATGCCGAAGCAATTGAACGCAAGCTGATCGTCACTCCCCAAGAGATTGCAAGAGAGCTTGCGGCCGCGATGGATGGGTATGATTCGGAGAATGCGTATTATGACGAAATGAAGTCTCAATTGGGCCTGTCGAAACAGGAGCTTGAATTGGAAGCCGGCTACAGGCTGCTGTTGGAGAAAATCGCAACGATCGGCGTACAGATCAAGGATGCAGATATTGAGCATTACTGGACTGAACACCGTGAGGACTACGTTTCCCCCGAGAAATATGACTTGTCCATTATCGTAGTGAAGGAAGAAGAGGAAGCCGATTCCTTACTGGATGCGTTGGAGAAGGGGGAAGACTTTGAAGAAGCTGCCCGCAGGCAATCGACAGACAGCTTCTCTCGTGATGCTGGTGGCAGGCTGGGCTGGATTGAGCGGAATGATCCATTCCAGTCCGAAGAAATTCTTCAACTCGCTGCCGGACTGGATATAGGTAATATTGGTGGTCCAGTTCAAGTGGAAGAGGGCTATGCGATTATCAGACTCAATGATAAAGAAGAACAACAGGTGCAATCGGCCGAAGAGGTCCGTGAGGAGATTCGAATGCAGCTGGCTCTGAGTCAGGCGGATCCCTTGCCACAGGTCGAACAAATGCTGCGTAACAAGTATGAAGCCGTAATCCTGTCCGAGATTCCTGCCTCCTGAAATTTTATGGGAATATGGTCTCGCTCTGCAGCATCTTGATAAAAATACTCTGTCTGCGGTCTTAGGGCCGAAGGCAGAGTATTTTTTTGAGTACTCATATTGACAATAAGGGTTAACGTTGATAAGATGAAAATAATAAATACCTACTCGTTTACTCGGATATAAAAGATTTACTTATGAACAAAGAAACTTACGGAAACCTTCACCCTGTCTTGAAATATTTGCAGTAAGGGATGGGAGCAGCAGGATTTCCGCAGTTCTTCTATAACATCCCAGAGGCTATCGGCCGCACAGTATAGTTAACAGGACTCAAGTTTTATTCATCCACTAAGGAGGGCATTCATATGGCTAAAGTAGTTAATAACGTAACAGAACTCATCGGAGGTACTCCGCTTGTTCGTCTAAACCGTATCGTACCTGAAGGCAGTGCTGAAGTATTCGTGAAGCTGGAGTATCAGAATCCAGGTTCAAGCGTGAAAGACCGTATCGCAATTAGCATTGTGGAAGAAGCGGAAAAAGAAGGCAAGTTGAAACCAGGTGATACCATTATCGAAGCAACAAGTGGTAACACGGGAATTGGACTCGCGATGGTGGCTGCAGCCAAAGGCTACAAGTCCGTTATTGTAATGCCTGAGACCATGAGCTTGGAGCGTCGCAACTTGCTTCGTGCATACGGTGCTGAGCTTGTGCTTACACCTGGAGCTGAAGGTATGAACGGTGCTGTTAAAAAAGCCGAAGAACTGCTGAAAGAAAACCCATCCTATTTCATGGCTGAGCAATTTAAAAATAAAGCCAACGTGAAGATTCACCGTGAAACGACTGGCCCTGAAATTGTTGATGCAATCCAGTCTGTGGGCGGTACGTTGGATGCGTTCATTGCCGGAATTGGTACAGGCGGAACCATTACAGGTACAGGCGAAGTGCTGAAAGAAGCTTTCCCTGGTATTAAAATTGTTGCAGTTGAGCCAGCAGCTTCGCCAATTCTCGCAGGCGGCAAACCAGGACCTCATAAGATCCAAGGAATCGGTGCCAACTTTATTCCTGAGATCCTCGACCAAGAAATTTATGATGAGATCATCCACATTGAGAATGATGATGCATTCGAGACGGCTCGTCAGGTAGCGAAGGAAGAGGGCATCCTGTCCGGTATTTCTTCCGGTGCAGCGATCCGTGCAGGTCTCCAGGTTGCCAAACAGCTGGGTGCAGGCAAACGCGTTGTTGTAATCGTGCCAAGTAACGGTGAACGTTACCTCAGCACACCGCTTTACAACTTCGAAGGCTAAACCTACAAATGACAAAACCAATCCTCCTTGCCCGCTGACGGGTATGGAGGATTTTTGGTGTAATGCTTTTAAAAGGAGCGGCGCTTTAGTATACTATCAGACAATAGAACTAGCGACAGATGGAGGGCGGCAAACCGCAATGACACACCTGATGACAACATACGCCGACTGGATGGAGTGGGCTGAGCAAGGCTGGACCATGATGCCCTATATCACCAAGTCGGATGAGGGGCCGTATCATGGCGGTTTACCGTTATCTTGGGAGGCAGCCTGGGAACAGGCGTCACCCTACGCAATGGTGTTGGAGAATGGCAAAGGCGGAAGATATACATTTCTGGGACTAGACCCCGTATCCGTTATTTCCGGGAAGGGTCAGGAAGCGGTTATTCGTGATGTACCGGAAGGAACCACCTCGACGGATAGTGGCAAGCCGCTTGATGTATTGAAGAGATGGACAGCCCCTTATCGTGCGCCTAAGGTTGCTGGGGCTCCAGACTTTGGGGGTGGATACGCAGGTTATCTCAGCTATGATGTAGCGAGATCGTTGGAGAAGCTCCCAGCCTTGGCTGAAGATAACCCGGCTCTGCCGGATTACTGGTGGATGCGTTTTGAAGAAATATGGGCGTATGACCATCAGCAACAGGCACTTTTCTGCATGGTTCATCTGGCTGTAGAGCCTAATCCGAACGAAACCGATATCCGTGGTCTATATGCAGTGGCCGAAGCACGAGCGATAGCGATGCAGCAACGATGGCTTCATATTATGGGGGTTGCGCAGGCCGAGGAACAAATGCAGGCACTGGAACGCCGCAACAAGCAGGTCAATCGTACACCGCAGCCTGAAGATGCGAACAGGGAATCCGAAGGGTGGGCAACCTCCTTCCCACAGGAGGAATTTGAACAGGCTGTACGCACAGTACAGGAATATATCAGACAGGGCGATGTGTTCCAGGTGAATCTGTCCTTGAGACAGGAAAAACGGCTTCATTCGAGCGCTGAGCATATTTATGAATGGCTGCGCCTCGTGAATCCATCACCGTATATGGGTATGCTTCGTAGTCCAGACTTTCAACTGGTAAGCGGATCTCCCGAGCTGCTGGTCAAAGTGGAGAACGGGAAAGTCAGTGCACGTCCCATCGCAGGAACCCGAAGAAGGGGCCGTGATGAGGCAGAGGATAAGGCTATGGCGGATGAACTGCTGGGCAGTGAGAAGGAACGGGCAGAGCATATTATGCTCGTCGATCTGGAACGTAATGATATCGGACGGATTGCAGCCTACGGTTCGGTTCATGTGCCTGAATTGATGACCATCGAGAAGTATTCCCATGTCATGCATCTCGTTTCCCAGGTGGAAGGCAGACTGGCAGAAGGGTTATCCGTATTTGATGTGATTGCTGCGACATTCCCGGGTGGAACGATTACCGGAGCGCCCAAAGTCCGCACCATGGAGATTATCGAGGAGCTTGAGCCTGTGCGTCGTGGACCTTATACGGGTTCCATCGGGTGGATGGATTACAGTGGAAATATGGAATTGAACATCGTCATCCGTACACTTGCCATTAAGGATGGTATTGGTTATGTACAGGCCGGTGCAGGCATTGTCATTGATTCCGATCCATATCGGGAATACAAGGAATGTCGCAACAAGGCAAGAGCGATGATGAGAGCTGTGAATTACAGCGAAGAGGCAGAAGCAAGCAGAGCTATGGAACAAGAACAAGCGGAGCGAACGGAAGCGATTAAAAAATAAAACGAAGCAACCGTCATTAGCATTGACGGAAGATGAGGAGGCGCAGGCATATGATACTGGTTATCGATAATTACGATTCCTTCACGTACAACCTGGTTCAATATCTGGGTGAACTGGGTGAGACGGTGGAAGTCCGCCGCAACGACGAGATTGATTTGGCAGGCATAGAGGCACTGGCACCTAATCATATTCTGATCTCTCCGGGTCCTTGTACACCGAATGAAGCAGGTATTAGCCTGGCAGTCATCGAGCATTTCAAAGGAAGCATTCCGATCTTTGGTGTTTGCCTGGGGCATCAGTCCATTGGACAAGCGTTTGGTGGCAATGTCATTCGTGCGGAGCGCATGATGCACGGCAAAACATCCGAGATGCACCATAATGGAACATCCGTATTTGCCGGATTGCCATCCCCGTTTACAGCTACCCGTTATCACTCCCTCATTGTAGAGCGCAGCAGTCTGCCGGACTGCCTGGAGATTACAGCGGAGACAGCTGAAGGTGAAATTATGGGTTTGCGTCACAAAGAATATGCGATTGAAGGGGTTCAATTCCACCCGGAATCCATTATTACAGACCATGGGCATCAGATGCTTCGCAACTTCTTGTCCCAACAGGTGAAGGTATAATATGCAATATGCCGCGATAAACGGAGAGTTGGTTAATATGGCGGCAGCCGTGGTTCCTGTAACGGATCACGGCTTTTTGTACGGACTTGGATTGTTCGAGACGTTTCGGACCTATCGAGGCATCCCTTTTCTGCTGGAACGGCATCTGGAGCGGATGGCTTCGGGGTGTGAAGAACTGGGCATTCCTTTTACAACGACCGCGGCAGAGGTGACAGATTGGATTCAACGTTTGATGCAGGCGAATGAACTTCAGGATGCATACGTCCGATACACGGTATCCGCAGGTGAAGCGCCGCTAGGTTTACCTTCTGGTGATTATTCGAAACCAAATCATATTTTACTGGCAAGAACTTTACCTGAGCCCACTCCCTCTTTATATGAAAGTGGCAAAATGCTTCAAAGGTTGTCTACACCACGCAACACGCCCGAAGGTGAAGTCCGATTCAAGTCACTGCATTACATGAACAGCATTCTGGCGAAACGGGAGCTGAATGCGTATGGGCAGGATGCACAGGGTGCAGAAGGTCTACAATTAACCCGTGACGGGCATGTCGCTGAGGGCATTGTCAGCAATGTATTTTGGATACGGGAAAATGTGCTCTACACGCCAGCACTCTCAACCGGCATTCTGCCAGGCATCACGAGAGCCGTGGTGCTTGAGATCGCCACGGAGCAAGGCATTCCTTGCATAGAAACGTTAGCTGCCTGGCAAGATCTTCTGCGAGCAGATGAAATATTTCTAACAGGCTCAGTTGCCGAACTGCTTCCGGTTACGACTCTGCGGGATCAGGACGGAGTCGTAACGATAATCAGCAACGGACATATAGGCCCGGTTACAACAGTCCTTCTGGGTATGTACCGGCAGAAAGCGGGGTATACTTCATGACACTTA
This sequence comes from Paenibacillus sp. FSL R5-0519, assembly GCF_037974275.1. Classification (NCBI taxonomy): domain Bacteria; kingdom Bacillati; phylum Bacillota; class Bacilli; order Caryophanales; family Paenibacillaceae; genus Paenibacillus; species Paenibacillus sp. FSL R5-0519. The sequence continues at coordinate 6,526,803 of NZ_CP150234.1, read as the reverse complement.
CACCTGTCATCTATGAACGGAACTATGCATGGGGGCCAGCTGAGTTGAAGCTGGGTGCAAGAACACAGATTATGGGCATTCTTAACGTCACACCTGACTCATTCTCGGATGGTGGTCGGTATACCAACGTGGAGCGGGCGGTTGCTCATGCCATGCAGATGATGGAGGACGGGGCGGACCTTATTGATATCGGCGGGGAGTCCACACGGCCAGGTTCAAATGTAGTGGGCGCCGATGAAGAGCTGAGCCGGATCATTCCGGTTATCGAAGCATTGCATCAGCAAGCCCCGCACATTCCGATATCGGTAGACACGTATAAGGCCGATGTTGCGCGTCAAGCTATTCTGGCCGGTGCCCATATCATTAATGATGTGTGGGGGGCCAAGGCAGATCCAGATATGGCACGCACGGCAGCAGCGCTGGGGTGTCCCATTATTCTGATGCATAATCGACAGGAACGAAACTATACCGATTATTTGAGTGATGTCGTCAGCGATTTGCAGGAGAGCATACAGATTGCGCTGGGATCCGGTGTAAAAGCAGATCAGATTATCCTAGACCCGGGCATTGGTTTTGTGAAGGATCTCGCAGAAAATCTGAAGCTCATGTCATCGCTCGGTGTACTCAATGAAATGGGTTATCCGGTTCTGCTAGCCACCTCACGCAAAAGATTCATCCAGAACACCCTGGATGTTGGTGCCGATGATGCGCTGGAAGGAACGGCTGCGACTGTTGCCTTCGGCATCGCCCAAGGCTGCCAGATGGTTCGGGTTCATGATGTGAAGTCGATTCGGCGGACGGCAGACATGTGTGATGCCATGTTATACGCTTCTCCGGGTATACGGAGGAAATAATTCTGGCGGGTCAAAGTGACCCGTCCAGTGGAAGCGCAGCGTTTTTTAAAAGGCGATGCTAAGGGATAACTTCAAATAGATTAGAATTTCAATATATATAGAGGGCAGGCGGATCGTATGGATAGAATGGTTATGCATCGCATGGAGTATTACGGATATCACGGTGTATTTGCCGAGGAGCGGAAGCTAGGGGCACGTTACTATATTGATCTGGAGATTGACATGGACCTGAGTGAGGCTGGACGTAATGATGATCTGACCAAAACGATCAATTATGCGGAGATCCATGAGCTGGTCAAACAGATTGTAGAGAACAAATCATTCCAGTTAATTGAAGCTTTGGGCGAACATATTGCATCTTCTTTACTAGACACTTATACTATTATCAATGCATTGACAGTCAAGGTGACGAAGCCACATCCGCCATTCGATATTCATTTTGAGGGCGTAACGGTAGAGCTTCGCCGCACAAGAAAGTGAGAACCGATCATGATTGCACATTCGACCTCTGAATCTTCAGAGGCTTATATTGCTTTAGGGGCCAATTTGGGTGACCGGGAAGAGACATTGCTTGAGGCGTTGTCTTTGCTCGATGAACACCCTCATATATCCGTTCTGCGTTGTTCTTCGCTATATGAGACGGAACCTGTAGGGTATGTAGATCAGCCTGCGTTTCTGAATATGGCAGTCGCCGTACAGGTGATGCTGACACCGGAGCAGTTGCTTACGGAATTACTGGATATCGAGAACCGGCTTGGTCGTGTTCGTGATATTCGCTGGGGACCGCGCACCGTTGATCTGGATCTGCTCTGGATGCAGGGTGAGACGCGAGATACCGAATTGCTCCAATTGCCTCATCCCCGAATGGGCGAACGGGCTTTTGTACTGGTCCCACTGTCGGATATCGTACCGGAGGACGAGGTTTCAGGTTTGTATACCTTTGTACACGCATCGTTGTCTGTACTGGATGGAAAGGATGGAATACAGCTTTGGAAAACATGCAATTGGCCAATCGAATCCGGGCATTCCGGAAGCTGAAAGGTTTAACACAACATGAACTTGCTGCCGAGACCGGCATCTCGCTGGCCATTCTGGGAGCCATTGAGCGGGGGAACCGTAAGGTATCACAGCAAGAACTGGATCGAATTGCTGGTGTGCTGGCAATCAGTATCGAGGAGTTGCAGGGTAACTAGGACCGTTTCGGTTTTGTCATGCTATAACAATAGAGATATCGATCGAACCATAATCGTTGATTCATATAGAATTGTAAAAGGAGTGAAACGACTACCGTGCTTAACATTGGTGGCATTGAAATGAAAAATCAGGTCGTACTTGCGCCGATGGCTGGCGTATGTAATCCGGCTTTTCGATTAATCGCAAAAGAATTCGGAACAGGCCTCGTATGTGCGGAGATGGTGAGTGGCAAAGCCATTGTCCATGGCAACCAGCGTACACGGGAGATGTTGTTTGTAGATGAGCGTGAGAAACCGCTGAGCCTTCAGATTTTTGGAGGAGATCGTGATTCCCTCATAGAAGCAGCCAAGATTGTGGACAAGGAAACGAATGCAGACATCATCGACATTAACATGGGATGCCCTGTGCCTAAGGTAACAAAATGTGATGCAGGTGCACGTTGGTTGCTTGATCCGAACAAGATCTATGAGATGGTATCCGCTGTAGTAGATGCGGTTGAGAAGCCGGTAACGGTCAAGATGCGTATTGGCTGGGATAACGAGCATATCTTCGCGGTTGAGAATGCGCTCGCGGTGGAACGTGCAGGTGGACAGGCGGTAAGTGTACACGGCCGAACACGAGAGCAACTCTATACAGGCACTGCTGACTGGTCACACATCAAAGATGTTAAAGAGGCTGTCTCTATTCCGGTGATCGGCAACGGTGATGTCCATACACCAGAGGACGCACGCCGTATGCTGGATGAAACGGGCTGTGACGGAGTTATGATTGGTCGTGCCGCGCTGGGAAACCCATGGATGCTGTATCGTACCATTCAATACTTAAGCACGGGTGAATTGCTTCCTGACCCGAATGGTGAAGAGAAGATCCGTGTTGCCATCCTGCATATGGATCGTCTGATTGCATTGAAGAATGAGACAGTTGCCGTACGCGAGATGCGTAAACATCTAGCTTGGTATCTGAAAGGCTTGAAAGGATCTGCCCGTATCAAGGATGTTATTATGGAAGGCACCAAGCGGGATGAGATGGTACAGATTCTGGAGAACTTTGTGAGTCAGCTGAAAAGTGAAGGTAATTTGGAGTCAGAACCGGTGATTGCCGGAAGTGCATCGTAATTAAGTCTGTAAAACGTTTACAGCTACAGATGACGTAACATTGACTTTTCGAGATCGTTCCCCTATACTTTCACAGTATAAATTCGCCATGTGCGTTAATTAAAGGCTAGTCATCAGGAGGAATATTCTATTTCTCTGGAGAACTTCATATAGTTTTGAAGATGTATGCGGGCGGAGCTATGTAATTACCACTGATTCCGTTGCCGTACAATCAAATTATTCCCATGACAGGAGAATCGGTTGAGATGAGCGACAAGGAAGTTATCCTTACACCAGAGGGACTTAAGAAGCTGGAAGAAGAACTGGAAACATTGAAATCAGTGAAGCGCCGCGAAGTGGCTGAACGGATTAAGGTAGCCATCGGGTATGGAGATATCAGTGAGAACTCTGAATACGAAGATGCCAAGAACGAACAGGCTTTCATTGAAGGTCGTATTATTACTTTGGAGAAAATGCTTCGGAACGCACGCATTATTAACAGTGATGAGATTGACACCGATGTCGTGAGTGTAGGTGCAACAGTTACTGTGGAAGATTTGGAATTCGGCGACATCACAGAATATACAATTGTAGGTTCTGCTGAATCAAACCCGCTTCAGAACAAGATTTCCAACGAAAGCCCTGTCGGTAAAGCGATCTTGGGCAAGAAAAATGGTACAGTTGTTGATGTAAGTGTGCCTGCTGGCGTAATTCAATATAAAATTGTAGATATTAAAAAGCTATAGTAACGAAGCAGTTGGGCACGGTAAACAAAAGCTTCCTTAGGGAAGCTTTTTCAACATTTGAGGAAGAGTGTCCTCACGCGATGCCTGCAATGTAAATAAGGAGATGAATATAGATCATGACGGATGAAGTCTTGAATCAGGAAACCGAACTTAGCGAGCTTTTACAAATTCGCCGTGACAAATTGGACGAGCTCCGCAAATTGGGAATCGATCCTTTTGGCCAAAAATACGTACGTAACGAAGAAGCCGGCTCCATTCTGAAAAAGTATGAAGAACTGACCAAGGAAGAGCTGGAAGAGAAGCACATCGAAGTCAGTATTGCCGGACGGATTATGGCGAAGCGGGGAATGGGTAAAGCAAGCTTTGCACATATTCAGGACCTGAGCGGCAGAATCCAGATCTATGTTCGTCAGGATACCGTACCTGAGGACAAGTATGCGGCATTCAGCCTGCTGGACCTTGGCGATATCGTTGGGGTAACTGGCGTAATCTTTAAGACCAAAACAGGTGAAACTTCTGTCAAAGTTAAAGATCTTGAAGTGCTGTCCAAATCGCTCTATCCGCTTCCGGACAAATTCCATGGTCTCACTGACGTGGAGCTTCGTTATCGCCAGCGTTATGTTGACTTGATTATGAGCCCGGACGTACAACAGACCTTTATCGCACGTTCCAAAATCATTCAATCAATGCGTCGTTACCTGGATTCCCTTGGATATCTGGAAGTGGAAACACCTACGTTGCATACCATCGCAGGAGGAGCTGCAGCACGTCCGTTCATCACACATCACAATGCGCTGGATATGGAATTGTACATGCGAATTGCGATTGAGCTTCACCTGAAACGTCTGATTGTTGGCGGACTGGAGAAGGTGTATGAGATCGGCCGTGTATATCGGAACGAAGGGATGTCCACACGCCACAATCCGGAATTCACAATGATTGAATTGTATGAGGCATATGCCGATTACAAGGACATTATGCAATTGACGGAGAACTTGGTAGCTCATATTGCACAGGAGGTACTGGGTACACAAGTGATCCAGTATGGAGACCATGAAGTAGATCTTACGCCGCAGTGGCGTCGTGTTACGATGGTGGATGCAGTTAAGGAAGTTGTGGGCGTAGACTTCTCCGTACATATGACGGATGAGGAAGCACATAACTTGGCGAAGGAACATAAGGTTCCGGTTGAAAAACATATGACATTTGGTCATATTCTGAACGCGTTCTTTGAAGAATTTGTGGAAGAGACGTTGATTCAACCGACATTCATCACGGGACATCCTCTTGAAATCTCACCACTGGCGAAGAAAAACGATGTAGACCCGCGCTTCACGGATCGTTTCGAATTGTTCATCGTTGGACGCGAGCATGCCAATGCCTTCACAGAGCTGAATGATCCAATTGATCAACGTCAACGCTTTGAAGCACAGATGCTGGAGAAAGAACATGGGAACGACGAAGCTCATGAGATGGATGATGACTTCATCCGTGCGCTTGAATACGGTATGCCTCCGACAGGCGGATTGGGAATCGGGGTTGATCGTCTGATCATGCTGCTGACCAACTCCCCTTCGATTCGTGACGTACTGCTCTTCCCGCACATGCGTCCTCGTACGCAAGATTAAATAAGGAACGTACCATACGTTCATAATAGAAGAGGAACCTGCGTTCAGTATGATGCTGAGGCAAGTTCCTCTTTAGGTTTACATAGGCGCTTAAAATAATGTTCATCAGAACGTTCTGTTCAAAGCACAACAACAATATGGTGGAACTGCGTCGTGGATTCAAGTTAGACTAACTTGTTCGTATTTTGTTAAAAGAGGTGCCCTTCATGAAGTTCAGGCTTCACTTTGCCAAATTTTTATCTCCCCCGTTAATCCTGGTCGGTGGTTTTCTGCTTATCATTGCGATTGGAACAGTGCTTCTCATGTTGCCAATCTCTAACCAAAGTGGTGAGCATTTGGCGTTTATTGACGCGCTCTTTACATCAACCTCTGCCGCATGTGTGACAGGACTTGTCGTCGTGGATGTAGGGACGACCTTTAATCTGTTTGGTCAGCTCGTCATTATGGTATTAATGCAGCTTGGTGGACTCGGTTTCATGACCATAGCTACCCTTTTTGCACTTGTATTGGGCAGACGAATCTCACTCAAGGACAGGCTACTGCTCAAAGAAGCCATTAATGCAGACAGTATGGAAGGGATTGTACGCATTATCCGCAAGGTGTTGATCTTCTCTTTTACCATTGAAGGGGTGGCTGCTGTCATACTGGCGATGCGTTGGGCAACAGAGATGCCATTGATTCGGGCTGTATACTATGGAATATTTCATTCCGTTTCATTGTTTAATAATGGGGGATTTGATCTGTTAGGCAACAGCTTTCAATATTACACTGGAGACTGGATATTCAACCTGATTGCATCCGTGCTTGTTATCTCTGGTGGACTAGGTTTTGTTGTGTTAAATGATCTGTTTGAGTATCGCAAACGCCGTCGTCTTTCCCTACAGTCGAAACTGGTGCTGTCTGTGTCGGGAGCGCTGATTGGTATAGGCGCAATTGTGTTGTTTGTTTTTGAATTTACCAATGGACATACACTGGCTTCACTCACCTGGAGCGAGAAGATCTATGCATCCTTCTTCCAGTCAGTCTCTACACGTTCGTCTGGAACAAGTACAATCGATATCACGGAGATGAGGCAGGCTACCCAATTTTTCTTCATTCTGCTGATGTTTATCGGGGCTTCCCCAGGATCGACCGGGGGCGGGATCAAGACGACTACATTCCTGATCATGATTGGTGCAGTGTATGCCATGATTCGGGGCAATAAAGATATCGTGTTTTTCCGCCAGCGTGTCCCGAAGGAGCTGTTGATGAGAGCGTTGACCATTATTATGGTTTCTCTGATCATATTCATGATCGTGGTGATGCTTCTCCTTACGACCGAGGATGCACCATTCCTTTCACTGATGTTCGAAGCTGCATCGGCTATTGGTACCGTGGGTCTTTCTGTGGGAGTAACGGATGAGTTGACCAATTGGGGAAAAATCATTATTACCTTTACCATGTTTGTAGGTCGTATTGGGCCATTAACCATCGCGTATGCTCTTCGTCCGCGCAAAGAGAAGAAACTGTATCGTCATCCGGAGGGCCGGATCATTATCGGATAAAAAGAAAAACCGTCAGACATTCAGAACTAACTCCTGTTATCGTAACAGGGCTTGGTCATAACGAATGTGCTGCGGTTTTTTTTGGTTTAACGGCATAAGGAGGCAAGATGCACACCAAGGATATCATCCATGAGTTTGGCATTCATCTGATCGGGTCTAAGCACCGTATGGATACCCAAGCCATCCACGAGTGCATACAATCTCTCGATCTCAAGTTTAATATCAAGATTTGGTCTCGTGAGATCATGTTCGATCAGGTGAGTGATAACATAGCCTACAGCCAGTCTGAGTTCATCATACACTGTATCGGCAAGTTCTTTGAGCGTTGCATCGGTTTTGGATCTGGCTGTAAAAGCGTACCACACCTCCATTTCGGCCAGTTTTTCATCTGTGTTTGGTAATAACTCGAGTAATAAACATTTCATATTATCCACGGGAGATCCGGTGAAGGACATGTGTTGGATTCGGTTGGATACCCGTTCGGATACCAGATTCATGGCATATAGTAGTAGTTCTGACTGAGTGGAAAAGTAGTGACGCATCGAACCAACCGAAATTCCTGCTTCTTCAGCGATATTCCGAACAGAGGCTTGTTCCATGCCATCTCTTCGTATAACACGCCAAGCTGCCTCGGCCACGAGCATACGCTGTTTATCATGATCAACAATTTTAGGCATAAGAACATTATATCATTGTTGATTATTATGATACAAATGTGCTAAATTATATTTAATACAATCGTATTATAAAAAAGGGGGCTAATAGATGATTGGTTATATCATTATAGGATGTGAGATTGCCTTTTGGGTGTTTGTGTTTGCGGGTCTAAGTGTCAGGTATCTTCTTGGCATGAAAAGGTTAGGCATTGGTTTGTTGATGGCTACACCAATAGTGGATCTGTTGTTGCTGGTGGCCACTGTGATAGATCTTCAAGGTGGAGCTACAGCGAGCATGATTCATGGTATTGCTGCGGTGTATATCGGAGTAAGTATCGCCTATGGTCATCAGATGATCACTTGGGCGGATCGATATTTCCTGTATTGGTTCAAAGGCGGAGAGAATCCTCGTAGCAACAAGTTATATGGAAGGGACCATGCACGTCATGAGCGTAATGGATGGTTTAGACATCTTTTGGCTTGGGCAATAGGTAGTGCATTTCTATTCGCCATGATCTGGTGGATTGGGGATGCTGAACGTACAGCCGTCTTCTATAATCTGATTAAAATGTGGGGAATCATAATCGGAATCGATTTTATAATAAGCTTTAGCTATAGTTTATGGCCAAGAAAAGTTCCTGCTAGGAATGTTAAACAATAAAATCAAGCGGGACGCGCATAAGAATCTGCTATATTGGGAGGCCACTCTATATTCATTTAGGACGTATCATTTCGGTAACTATAAAAGTTGAAAAAAAGACTTGCAATCAAAATCTGTACATGGTATATTCTAAATCCGGCCAAGAAAACACGGTTTACACGGTGCGGCAAGTTAATCAAATAAGCTTCGAAAGAAACTTAAAAAAAGAGCTTGCAAAGTTGGTTCGGATGTGGTAAGATATAAAAGTTGCTGAAGAGAATGACATTCGGTAACAAAACAAGTTTGATCTTTGAAAACTGAACAACGAGTGAGTGAACATTCTGCTTGCAGAATGAACGCGAAAGTTTGAAACAAGCCTTGGCTTGGATCGGCTGGAGCACAAATGAGATTTTTAATCTCGTCAGATTCAAAATGAGCTTATCGCTCTTTTCAATACTTTATTGGAGAGTTTGATCCTGGCTCAGGACGAACGCTGGCGGCATGCCTAATACATGCAAGTCGAGCGGAGTTGATAAGAAGCTTGCTTCTTTGAGACTTAGCGGCGGACGGGTGAGTAACACGTAGGCAACCTGCCCTCAAGTTTGGGACAACTACCGGAAACGGTAGCTAATACCGAATAGTTGTTTTCTTCGCCTGAAGGAAACTGGAAAGACGGAGCAATCTGTCACTTGGGGATGGGCCTGCGGCGCATTAGCTAGTTGGTGGGGTAACGGCTCACCAAGGCGACGATGCGTAGCCGACCTGAGAGGGTGATCGGCCACACTGGGACTGAGACACGGCCCAGACTCCTACGGGAGGCAGCAGTAGGGAATCTTCCGCAATGGGCGAAAGCCTGACGGAGCAATGCCGCGTGAGTGATGAAGGTTTTCGGATCGTAAAGCTCTGTTGCCAGGGAAGAACGCTTGGGAGAGTAACTGCTCTCAAGGTGACGGTACCTGAGAAGAAAGCCCCGGCTAACTACGTGCCAGCAGCCGCGGTAATACGTAGGGGGCAAGCGTTGTCCGGAATTATTGGGCGTAAAGCGCGCGCAGGCGGTCATTTAAGTCTGGTGTTTAATCCCGGGGCTCAACCCCGGATCGCACTGGAAACTGGGTGACTTGAGTGCAGAAGAGGAGAGTGGAATTCCACGTGTAGCGGTGAAATGCGTAGATATGTGGAGGAACACCAGTGGCGAAGGCGACTCTCTGGGCTGTAACTGACGCTGAGGCGCGAAAGCGTGGGGAGCAAACAGGATTAGATACCCTGGTAGTCCACGCCGTAAACGATGAGTGCTAGGTGTTAGGGGTTTCGATACCCTTGGTGCCGAAGTTAACACATTAAGCACTCCGCCTGGGGAGTACGGTCGCAAGACTGAAACTCAAAGGAATTGACGGGGACCCGCACAAGCAGTGGAGTATGTGGTTTAATTCGAAGCAACGCGAAGAACCTTACCAGGTCTTGACATCCCTCTGACCGGTACAGAGATGTACCTTTCCTTCGGGACAGAGGAGACAGGTGGTGCATGGTTGTCGTCAGCTCGTGTCGTGAGATGTTGGGTTAAGTCCCGCAACGAGCGCAACCCTTGATCTTAGTTGCCAGCATTTCGGATGGGCACTCTAAGGTGACTGCCGGTGACAAACCGGAGGAAGGTGGGGATGACGTCAAATCATCATGCCCCTTATGACCTGGGCTACACACGTACTACAATGGCCGGTACAACGGGCTGTGAAGCCGCGAGGTGGAACGAATCCTAAAAAGCCGGTCTCAGTTCGGATTGCAGGCTGCAACTCGCCTGCATGAAGTCGGAATTGCTAGTAATCGCGGATCAGCATGCCGCGGTGAATACGTTCCCGGGTCTTGTACACACCGCCCGTCACACCACGAGAGTTTATAACACCCGAAGTCGGTGGGGTAACCGCAAGGAGCCAGCCGCCGAAGGTGGGATAGATGATTGGGGTGAAGTCGTAACAAGGTAGCCGTATCGGAAGGTGCGGCTGGATCACCTCCTTTCTATGGAGAATCGTTTCCTGTAACGGAAACATTCAAATATAAAATCTAGCCAGGTCGGCTAGTTACTCACTCGTTGCTCAGTTTTGAGAGCTCAAACTCTCAAACAGCTTGCTTTTGCATGGAGCTTGTTCTTTGAAAACTAGATATCGAAACGAAAGTTAATGCGAATTAGAACATTCCTTTTTAGCTGAACTTGTGTATAACAAGTTTCAATAAAAACGGTAGTTAATTGCTGTTGCGATGGTATCGAGTGGGAGCGACTTTTGGCTTTGGACACAGTCCAAAACAAGGGAAGCGAGCGATCGAAACCGGAGCAATTTGGTTAAGCTACTAAGAGCACACGGAGGATGCCTAGGCGCTAGGAGCCGATGAAGGACGTGGCGAACAACGAAACTGCCTCGGGGAGCTGTAAGCAAGCTTTGATCCGGGGGTGTCCGAATGGGGAAACCCAGCTGGGGTAATTTCCAGTTACTCACAACTGAATACATAGGTTGTGTAGAGGCATACCAGGGGAACTGAAACATCTAAGTACCCTGAGGAAGAGAAAACAATAGTGATTCCGTCAGTAGCGGCGAGCGAACGCGGAGAAGCCCAAACCAGAGAGCTTGCTCTTTGGGGTTGTGGGACGTCTCACATGGAGTTACAAAGGAACCGGTTAAGCGAAGAGGTCTGGAAAGGCCCGCCAAAGAAGGTAAAAGCCCTGTAATTGAAAGTCTGTTCCCTCCGAGACGGATCCCGAGTAGTGCGGGGCACGTGAAACCCCGTATGAATCCGGCAGGACCATCTGCCAAGGCTAAATACTTCCTAGCGACCGATAGTGAAGCAGTACCGTGAGGGAAAGGTGAAAAGCACCCCGGAAGGGGAGTGAAATAGAACCTGAAACCGTGTGCTTACAAAAAGTCAGAGCCCGTTTTAGGGGTGATGGCGTGCCTTTTGTAGAATGAACCGGCGAGTTACGTTCCCGTGCAAGGTTAAGGTGAAGAGCCGGAGCCGCAGCGAAAGCGAGTCTGAATAGGGCGACATAGTACGTGGACGTAGACCCGAAACCGGGTGATCTACCCCTGTCCAGGGTGAAGGTGCGGTAACACGCACTGGAGGCCCGAACCCACGCACGTTGAAAAGTGCGGGGATGAGGTGGGGGTAGCGGAGAAATTCCAATCGAACTCGGAGATAGCTGGTTCTCCCCGAAATAGCTTTAGGGCTAGCCTCGGAAAACAGAGTCGTGGAGGTAGAGCACTGATTGGGTGCGGGGCCCGCAAGGGTTACCAAGCTCAGTCAAACTCCGAATGCCATAGACTTACTTCCGGGAGTCAGACAGTGAGTGCTAAGATCCATTGTCAAAAGGGAAACAGCCCAGACCATCAGCTAAGGTCCCCAAGTGTGTGTTAAGTGGGAAAGGATGTGGAGTTGCACAGACAACCAGGATGTTGGCTTAGAAGCAGCCACCATTGAAAGAGTGCGTAATAGCTCACTGGTCGAGTGACTCTGCGCCGAAAATGTAACGGGGCTAAACACACCACCGAAGCTATGGCTTGATGCTTGCATCAGGGGTAGGGGAGCGTTGTATAAGGGTTGAAGGTGTACCGTAAGGAGCGCTGGACATTATACAAGTGAGAATGCCGGTATGAGTAACGAAAAGATCAGTGAGAATCTGATCCGCCGAAAGCCTAAGGGTTCCTGAGGAAGGCTCGTCCGCTCAGGGTAAGTCGGGACCTAAGGCGAGGCCGAAAGGCGTAGTCGAAGGACAACAGGTCGAAATTCCTGTACCACCGTAAGCCGTTATGAGCAATGGGGGGACGCAGTAGGGTAGTGACGCGGACTGATGGATGTCCGTCTAAGCAGTAAGGCTGATGTGTAGGCAAATCCGCACATTGTAAGGCTGAGCTGTGATGGGGAGCGAAAATTATAGTAGCGAAGGTCATGATCTCACACTGCCAAGAAAAGCCTCTAGCCAGGTGAAGGTGCCCGTACCGCAAACCGACACAGGTAGGCGAGAAGAGTATTCTAAGGCGCGCGGAAGAACTCTCGTTAAGGAACTCGGCAAAATGACCCCGTAACTTCGGGAGAAGGGGTGCCCCGGTAGTGTGAATAGCACGAGGGGGCCGCAGTGAAAAGGCCCAAGCGACTGTTTAGCAAAAACACAGGTCTGTGCGAAGCCGTAAGGCGAAGTATACGGGCTGACGCCTGCCCGGTGCTGGAAGGTTAAGGGGAGTGGTTAGGAGCAATCCGAAGCTGTGAACCGAAGCCCCAGTAAACGGCGGCCGTAACTATAACGGTCCTAAGGTAGCGAAATTCCTTGTCAGGTAAATTCTGACCCGCACGAATGGCGTAACGACTTGGGCGCTGTCTCAACGAGAGATCCGGTGAAATTTTAATACCTGTGAAGATGCAGGTTACCCGCGACAAGACGGAAAGACCCCATGGAGCTTTACTGCAGCTTGATATTGAATTTGGGTACGATCTGTACAGGATAGGTGGGAGCCTTTGAAGCGTGAGCGCCAGCTTGCGTGGAGGCAACGTTGGGATACCACCCTGATCGTATCTAGGTTCTAACCTGGTACCGTAATCCGGTGCGGGGACAGTGTCAGGTGGGCAGTTTGACTGGGGCGGTCGCCTCCTAAAGAGTAACGGAGGCGCCCAAAGGTTCCCTCAGAATGGTTGGAAATCATTCGAAGAGTGCAAAGGCATAAGGGAGCTTGACTGCGAGACCTACAAGTCGAGCAGGGACGAAAGTCGGGCTTAGTGATCCGGTGGTACCGCATGGAAGGGCCATCGCTCAACGGATAAAAGCTACCCTGGGGATAACAGGCTTATCTCCCCCAAGAGTCCACATCGACGGGGAGGTTTGGCACCTCGATGTCGGCTCATCGCATCCTGGGGCTGAAGTAGGTCCCAAGGGTTGGGCTGTTCGCCCATTAAAGCGGTACGCGAGCTGGGTTCAGAACGTCGTGAGACAGTTCGGTCCCTATCTGTCGTGGGCGTAGGAAATTTGAGAGGAGCTGTCCTTAGTACGAGAGGACCGGGATGGACGTACCGCTGGTGTACCAGTTGTTCCGCCAGGAGCACCGCTGGGTAGCTATGTACGGACGGGATAAACGCTGAAAGCATCTAAGCGTGAAGCCCCCCTCAAGATGAGATTTCCCAGTATGTAAGACCCCTTGAAGACGACGAGGTAGATAGGCTGGGGGTGGAAGTGCAGCAATGCATGGAGCTGACCAGTACTAATCGGTCGAGGGCTTATCCAATAGCAAGTTGTCATTCGCATGTTTCGTTTCGAATCTAGTTTTCAGAGAACGAACTCTGAAATGTAAGCACCGCGTTTGGTGGCGATGGCGGAGGGGTTCCACACGTACCCATCCCGAACACGACCGTTAAGCCCTCTAGCGCCGATGGTACTTGGACCGCAGGGTCCTGGGAGAGTAGGACGCCGCCAAGCAAAGAACCACTGCCGATGTTATTCGGTGGTGGTTTTTATTTATATACAAATTAGTACTTGAGGTATAAAAAAAGCCTGAAAACGGAAACTTTGTATCCTAAATGGCTCAATAGAAATAGACGTCGTTTGATTTGTGCAGACATTTATAGGTTATATTTTTTCAAGTTGTCCGCACGACAAAAACAGTTGTATTCATCAGGCAATACACCTAATATAACCAAGTACTTTTCCTTGACAGTCTAAATATCGCTTTGCTAAGATGGCAATAATAAATTTTTCAGAAAACGTATTTTCGGCGTAAAATACAGCCTGGAATCTTCGGGTTTTGGACCGTAAAGCTGAGCAACCATAAGGAGGAACACTTGCGTGTGGGAAGATAAATTTGGTAAGGAAGGCCTCACCTTTGATGATGTATTGCTAGTGCCACGGAAATCCGAGACACTGCCTAAAGAAGTAGATGTATCTATTCGTTTAAGCGACACTGTGAAGTTAAATATTCCTTTGATTAGTGCAGGAATGGATACGGTAACTGAAGCGACTTTGGCTATTGCCATTGCACGTGAAGGCGGTATCGGTATCATTCATAAAAATATGTCTGTTGAACAACAGGCTGAAGAAGTAGATCGGGTTAAACGTTCAGAGAGTGGTGTAATTACGAATCCATTCTCACTCACAGCAGATCATCTGGTATCTGATGCAGAAGAAGTTATGGCGAAATATCGGATCTCCGGCGTACCCATTATTGAAGGAGATCAGAAGCTGGTTGGTATTTTAACCAACCGTGATTTGCGTTTTATCCATGATTACGGCATCAAAATCAGCGAAGTTATGACTCGTGAGAATCTGGTTACCGCTCCTGTAGGTACTACATTGCAAGAAGCTGAAGGTATCCTTCAGAAACATAAGATTGAGAAACTTCCATTAGTTGATGAGACGAACACACTGAAAGGTCTTATCACTATTAAAGATATTGAGAAAGCCATTCAATTCCCTCATGCAGCCAAAGATGCTCAAGGTCGTCTGTTGGTTGGTGCAGCGATTGGTATCTCCAAGGACACCTTTGAACGTGCGGATGCTTTGGTACAAGCTGGTGTCGACTTGATTACGGTAGACTCGGCTCATGGACACCACATTAATATCATTGAAGCAGTACGTCAGCTTCGCGAACGTTTCCCTACCCTGACCATCGTTGCAGGTAACGTGGCTACTGGTGAAGCTACTCGTGACCTGATTGAAGCAGGGGCTTCGGTAGTCAAAGTGGGTATTGGTCCAGGGTCGATTTGTACAACACGTGTAATTGCTGGTATTGGTGTACCTCAAGTAACGGCAGTGTACGATTGTGCAACAGTGGCACGTGAATATGGAGTTCCAATTATTGCGGACGGCGGAATTAAATATTCCGGTGAAATTACGAAGGCACTGGCTGCAGGTGCACACGCGGTTATGTTGGGAAGTTTGTTTGCCGGTACAGCGGAAAGCCCGGGGGAAACTGAAATTTTCCAAGGACGTAGCTACAAAGTTTATCGCGGCATGGGTTCAATGGCTGCAATGAAACAAGGTAGTAAAGATCGTTATTTCCAAGATGATGACAAGAAACTGGTTCCAGAAGGAATTGAGGGTCGCGTCGCTTACAAAGGTCCATTGTCTGATACGATTCACCAACTGATTGGTGGTTTGCGTTCCGGTATGGGTTACTGCGGTACAAGCAACCTGGAGCAGCTACGGAACGATACTGGCTTTATTCGTATTACAGGTGCAGGCCTGCGTGAAAGCCATCCACATGATGTACAGATTACAAAAGAAGCACCTAACTACTCTTTGTAATCGGAAGAGAGTTAATTATTTCCAGGACAGGCTCGGTGATTTTCACCGGGTCTGTCTTTTTTTGCAGATACCCCTGTGATAGAATAGAACAAGCGGTGACGATCCATGGATGGATTAAGGCGTTGCGGCGGCTATTTGACGTGAATCTATGAATATGGTTATGAAAAGCAAATGCAGTGCAAGAAAAGGCTGCCAGCCAAACAGAAGCGCGGACGTCCTTTTACATAAGCATTCGCAAAATGCGGACTAAGTGACAATCGATAACGAACTTTAGGAGCAATAATATTGCTCGTTCGATACAGCGCATATAGCACACATCTCACACATCAAACATGCAGTTTAGGGAACAAGAAAATCGCAGCATAAGCTGCACTGAAGCAATTAACAATGCTTTGGATCGAAGGGAGTATTCATCATTGAAAGCCAAACACATGAATAAGAAGAAACGCCAAATGCTCAAAAAGAGCGTAGCCTCGGTAATGCTAATTAACATGCTTTGCATGTCTGCAGTAATGCCAGTCATGGCTGCTGCGAACGACTCCGGGCAGGTCCTGACTGCTGCAGCAACAACAACGAAGACGGAGAAAGCTGTACAGGTACCTGGGGTAGACTCATTAGGGCTTGAGGTTAGGTCAGCCGTTCTCATGGAGGCATCAACGGGGCAGATTTTGCTCAATGTCGATGCAGATAAAGCCATGCCACCTGCCAGTATGACCAAAATGATGACAGAGTACATTGTCGCTGAACAAGTTAAACAAGGTAAACTCGGCTGGGACGATATTGTAACTGTTAAAAAGAATGCTGCACAAAGTGTCGGATCGCGTATTTTCCTTGCTGAAGGGGACCAACACACAGTTAAGGATCTCTATATTGCTATGGCTGTTGGGTCTGCTAATGATGCTACGGTCGCTTTGGCTGAACATGTTGCAGGTTCGGAAGAAGATTTCGTGAAAATGATGAATGATGAAGCGAAGCGTATGGGCATGAAGGATACGTTCTTCATCAACTCTTCCGGTCTCGATCGAGCAGATATGCCTGCTGATTTCCGCCCAGCTGAAGACAAGGAAACAGTCATGTCCGCACTGGATGCTGCAATTCTATGCAGATATATCATCATGGATCACCCAGACTACAAAGATTTTACAACCATTCAATCCTATAAGTTCCGTCCAAATGATAAAGCACCAATAATCAATTATAACTGGATGCTGGAAGCGAATAAAAATATAACCAATTTCAAAAGCTATGCCTATGAAGGTCTGGATGGAATGAAAACAGGCCATACCACGAACGCAGGTAATAACTTTACAGGTACAGCCGAACGTAACGGTATGCGTCTAATTAGTGTTGTTATGGGCACAGATTCGGAATCCGCACGTTTCAGAGAAACTAAAAAGGTGTTGGACTTTGGATTTAACAACTTTGAAGTGAAGCAGGCTGTCGCAGGCAAGACCAAAGTGACGGGCTGGGAAGCTGTACCTTTGAAAAAAGGTAAAGAAACAACCGTTCCTGTCGTAACGGATAATGCGGTAAATTTCGTTGTACCCAAAGGTACTCAGAACCTGGATGTGACGTTCAAAGCCAACGTAACTGAGGCTGACAAGCTGGTAGCACCAATCAAAGCGGGTACGAAGGTTGGTACAGTTACGTACACGTACAAAGCAGATGGAATTGAGCCTCAGGAAAAAACAGTGAACTTGATCACAGCGGAAGAGGCTGATAAAGGCGGATGGTTCCGTTTGTTTTTCCGAGCTGTTAAAGATTTCTTCGTCGATCTTTTTGACGGGATCAAAAACCTGTTCTAGCTTATAGGATACTTCTTGTAAAAAAGTATGATCGTGAATTGGATGATATGTGGTTATATCATTGCCAAAATACAAGTTATTCGACCGGATGGATTGTATATTTACAATTTTTCCGGTAAAATATCAAGTTAGAATTCACGTATAATGAGGCGGAAAATTCCAAGTTTTTTTTACCTAGTGGAGTGGGTTAACTGCTCTATATAAGGTAATGAACGACACATACATTACGGGCCGAAGTGTCCAAGTATCTTGGAGCACCGATGAAGGGCATAGAGATATCCAAACTTGCACCTTCCGAGCGTATGCAAGATCGCGGCTGGTATGAGAAGGGGAATGTGCAAATGAAGATCGGCGTATTAGCGCTTCAAGGGGCTGTCACAGAGCATATACGGAGTATTGAACGCGCTGGAGCAGAAGGTGTGGCTATCAAACAGGTTCAGCAATTGCATGATCTGGATGGTCTTATCCTTCCTGGCGGGGAAAGTACAACGATTGGCAAACTGATGCGTAAATATGGGTTTATGGATGCCATTCGAGCGTTTGCTGCTGACGGCAAACCGGTATTTGGTACCTGTGCTGGCTTAATCGTTATGGCTAAGCACATCACGGGACAGGAAGAGGCCCATTTGGAGTTAATGGATATGACTGTATCCCGAAATGCATTTGGACGGCAGAGAGAAAGTTTTGAAACAGACTTGCCGGTCAATGGCATCGAGGAAACGGTGAGAGCTGTGTTTATCCGGGCTCCCTTGATTGAGCGTGTTGGAGAGCAGGTAGAGGTACTCTCTACTTACAATGATGAGATTGTTACAGCTCGTCAGGGACATTTGCTGGCTTGCTCGTATCATCCGGAGTTAACGGATGACTATCGTCTGCATGCTTATTTTGTAGACATGGCCAAGTCCTACAAACACGCGGTAGACCCTAAATAGTGTATGATGTACAACCTATGATCTCCCGGTCATCGGATCACTTCCCCAGCAGCCTTGTAAGGCCGCTGATTGGCAGTTGCATCTGAACGGATGCCTGATGTTGCCTGTATCTGCTTCATAGCGGGAATCGCAGCGGAGGGTCGCACCGGGACATAGGTTGTTTTTGTGGTTACAGATTCCGATAAGTATATAGTAAGGTATACACAGTAGATTTTTGAGAATCGATTTAACATAAGGCTTCACTTCGTGGGGTTATTTAGGAGGGGTATATCGTGCTTGATGTGAAAATATTGCGGAATGAGTATGCACGTGTAGAGGAAGCATTGACTAAACGTGGCAAATCGTTGGATCTTATCGCTGGATTTACCGAGATGGATACCAAACGTCGGGAATTGCTTCAAGAGAGTGAGACGCTGAAGAGCCGTCGGAATACGGTCTCTGCGGAAGTTGCTAGACTGAAGAAGAATCGTGAAAATGCAGATGATCTGATTGTGGAGATGCGCGAAGTCTCTGATCGTATCAAAGCCATGGACGAAGAAGTTCGGGAACTGGAAGTGAAGATCAATGATCTCACCATGGCGATTCCGAACATTCCTAACGAAAGTGTACCTGTTGGAGCTTCTGAAGACGACAATGTTGAGATTCGTCGTTGGGAAGAGCCCAAGTCATTTACTTTTGCACCAAAAGCTCACTGGGAAATTGCCCAGGATCTCGATATCCTTGATTTTGAAGCGGCTGCCAAAGTAACAGGATCACGTTTTACCTTTTATAAAGGATTGGGTGCCCGTCTGGAACGTGCATTAATCAACTTCATGATGGATCTGCACAGCGATCAACATGGATATGAAGAGATTCTGCCTCCATACATCGTTAATCGGGATAGCTTGTTTGGAACAGGTCAACTGCCTAAGTTCGAAGAAGATCTGTTCAAGTTGAAAGATACCGAATATTATCTGATCCCTACTGCTGAAGTTCCGGTAACGAACTATCATCGCGAAGAGATTCTGAATGTAGATCAATTGCCGAAGCACTTTGTGGCATACAGCTCATGTTTCCGTTCTGAAGCCGGTTCGGCAGGACGGGATACACGCGGATTGATTCGTCAGCATCAGTTTAACAAAGTAGAGCTGCTCAAGCTCTCTACTCCGGAGACTTCGTATGAAGAGTTGGAGCAAATGACTCAAAATGCGGAGCGTGTGCTTCAATTATTGGGATTGCCGTATCGCGTTTTGACACTGTGTACCGCGGATATGGGCTTCACTTCAGCTAAAACGTATGATATTGAAGTATGGTTACCTGAGAGCAACACCTATCGTGAGATTTCCTCCTGCTCCAACTGTGAGGACTTCCAGGCACGCCGTGCCAATATCCGTTACCGCAGAGAGCCAAAAGCCAAACCGGAATTTGTGCATACATTGAACGGGTCAGGATTGGCCGTTGGACGGACGGTAGCCGCTATCCTGGAGAACTATCAACAGGAAGATGGTACGGTTGTTATTCCTGAAGCATTGCGTCCTTATATGGGCGGCACAAGTGTGATTGCACGTCGCTCTTAAGCGAGAGTTAACCATCCTTATCAAGAGGAATACAACTTCAATCCGTCATTTTGAATGACGGGTTGGAGTGTTTTGTATTATAAGGGCATTTGTCTGATACGGATCATAAATTTTTATATAAAAAAAGGTTGCATTATGCTGTCGAGATATGGTATGATAATTTTCGTGGCAAGTTTATAAAAGTTAATTCCCTGGAGAGGTACCGAAGCGGTCATAACGGGGCGGTCTTGAAAACCGTTAGGGGGCAACTCCACGTGGGTTCGAATCCCACCCTCTCCGCCATAACCTTTAAATGACACGCCGTACATTGCTTTACGGCGATTATGATTGAAACGCACTAGACTGTTGAACAGCGGTCTGGTGCGTTTTTTTGTATTGGTGACCGTTAGTGAAAAATCTAACGGGAGGTAATCAATATGAGTTCAAGCAATGGAAAAACACCGCAAAAGCGCGGGCAAAGGAAGAATAATTTAGACATTCCCCAGCGGTTATTAGACCGCCTTACTCCTTCGGTCTTGGAAACGCCTCGGTCCACGCTTCAAGAAGCCGAGAAACCTCGCCCTGAGACGTTGACACTGGACAAGCTATTTAACCGTTACTACGCCGCACGACAAGCGGCAGGGGCGGCAGAAGGCACCTTAGAAGACTACAGAAAGCATATGAACTGGTTTCGGCGTTTCTTAGCCAACGAGTACAGCGGTCTTGATAACTTTGTACCTAACCGTGATGTCATCCGTGTATGGATTTCATCTATGTTGACGGTACAGAGGTTGAAGCCTTCAACAATAAATATTAGATTACGTACAGTTAAGGCAATGTTTAATTGGGCTATAAGTGAAAGAATCATAAAAGAATCTCCATTTGAAAATGTTGAGTTATTGAAGGTACCTGAAGAAGATTTCCAAGTGATTTCAAAGGCACAGGAAAGAAAGCTCTTCAATTGCTGTGAATTGACTACTTTCTTGGGACTGCGTGATGCATTATTGATGTCTTTTCTGCTTGATACTGGGGTGCGTATTGGGGAGTGCATGAGAATATTTGTAGAGGAAATTGATTTACAGAATCGCTCTGCTTCCGTACGTGCAGAATCAGCTAAAAATAGAAAAGCACGGACAGTTTACTTTGGAGTAAGAACCCAAGAACTATTGGTTATTTACCTTGCTTGGCATGAGATGAACGGACAAGCTCCAAACTTATTTCTAAATGAATATGGTCAGCCATTAGATAAGAATTGGGCAACAAGATGTATTAGCTACATCGGGAAGAAGGCAAAGATTACGGGGGTTCGTATAAGTCCTCACACATTCCGCCATACATTTGCTACTCGTTATATAAAGGCAACAGGTGACCCTTTTTCATTACGACGATTGCTCGGACATTCATCAATGGAGATGGTCAACCGTTATGTTAATCAGGATGTTGCTGATGTTCGTGAGCAATATGAGAAGTTTATGAACAGAGGGGACTGAGCGGTGCTTATGGACTAAGGTATGGCTGGGAAGATGGTGTAACTACCACCTGAACTTCTGGGCATTTTCAGAAAAGTATCTAAGCGATGTTGTAGATAAGATGATGAGCACTATGTAGGCTAACATTAGCGTAATTTTTGTGATAAAATATGTAAGGGAATACTACTTATAATATAACTTCACTACCCCCCTTACGAAATAATAAGGGGGGTGTTTTGGTTTGTTTTCAACCAGTATTCTTAACCATATCGATGCTGATTTAGGGAATGGAATTAAAGAATTTCTAAAAACTTATTGGTTTGTAATTGGAATGCTATTTGGTGCCATCCTGTATCTGATTGAGCAAAAGTTTAAGAAATAACTTTGAGGAGGAATACGATTGAAGCAAGTGAGCAAAATTATTGGAATTGAGGAATACAGAAGGATAAGGACTTTAAGGAAATATTCTAAATCAAAACCTATTAAGAAACTGACGGCAGAACAAATGAAGTCCTCAAATGAGAAGAAAAGACGAGAAGATTGAAGTCAGCGGAACAACGAATATTTTAATTATTAGGAGTGGGCGCCATGAGCACAAAAAAGCCGTTAGAGCAAATTATCGAAGATGAAACAGCTTTGAAGTTCTTGGAGATGGCTGGTGAGTTTAATCAATATACTGAAAATACTCGCACAAAATTAAACCATTTGATAAAAATGGTTTTTGGGCAATATAGATTTGGGGGAGACGCCAACTACGATTTAGTTCGTAGATTAGATAGGGTCATTCAAGGATGGGAGACAACGGAGGAGCTCATTGGATTTATTAAAAATCGTCAGGACAAGCAGGACTAATATTTATCTTTCCCGCCGCCGCAAAGTCCTCGGATTTCAGTAGGAAAGAAAGACTGTACTTCTCCTTAAAATCTAATATTTGATTGTAGGCGACTTTCTAGACTGAGGTCGTCTTTTTTTGTTTCCGCAACTTTGGCAGTATCAGCATTCCAGATGTTTTGTTCCCCCCCTCTCCAGCATCCATTATGAGTTTGAATTTCATTCGACTATGTGGGGATTTTTGAAGCTGTCTTCTTAAATATATAGATGTGTCCGAATAAGGCATATTAAGTCAGAATCAAAGCTCTTAAAGTAGATTATTCAAAGGAGAAGTGGGAATGGAAAGTTTAGTGAGTTCAAATATAGTGTGTGACAAGTACAGCATTTCTAAACGCACGCTATGCAGATGGAAACATGAGGGATTACCTTCTGTCAAATTATCATACAACATGGTCAGGTATCAGCTTGCTGAAGTGGCTAAATGGATTGAATCTAACAAAGTTATGGTGGCAGGAGCGGGAAAAGAATGAGTATAGCGCGTGAGCTACTCGAAGAAGCAGACAAAAGATTAAAGAGAAGTAGAGTTAATAGAGTAATAGATGGGAATGGGGAAGAACGAACCGATTGCATAGTAATAACCCCTGAAATGCGGGAAGCGGCTAGAAGGAGGGGGAAGCTGGAGACTTACAGGAACAGGACGGAAAATCCATTTACGATGGTGAATATGGAAGGAGCAAAACAATTAGCGACAATGGAGAGGTTGAGTACAAAGGAGTTGGGATATTTTTTGGTGCTTCAATCATATATAGGTTATGACAACATGCTTAAAATGTCGTTAGATGCAAGAATACCTATGACTGAGAAGGGACTAGCGGAAGTACTAAGGATAAGAGATAAAAGAACATATTCCAACTTGCTCAGAAGGTTCGATGAACTAGGCTTAATACAAAGCCAAAGGGTTTCTTTATTTAAGAAAGAATATGAAGCGTTTTACATCAGTAAAGCCTATTGCCTAAGGGGAACAAGCAAAGAGACTAGACTAGTCAAGGTTTTCATCGAAGCTATGCATGAACTGTACAGTCAGCAGGATATAAAGCCCGCTGATATTGGTTTCTTATATCGTATACTCCCATATATGCACTTTGAAAGTAATCACCTTGTAAGGCATCCCTACGAAAAGGATTTATCCAGTGCAGAAGCATTATCTCTAAGGGATGTAGTAGAAATCACTGGTATGGATGAAAAGAATGTCAAGGAACATCTTAGAATTAAGCTGTCTGGCGAGCATGTTTTTGGCTCGTTTAAGGCTGGGAAGAACAGTGTTTACAAAGTCAATCCATCATTATTCTATCGAGGTATTGCATCGGAACTAGTGAAAGCAGACTTTACTTTGACGGAACAGAGCCGTAATTAATGCGCTGTTCCTGTAACATGTACCGGAAAGTGATATTCACAAATTTTATAAGAGGAAAATGCAATCTCAATCGAGGGGTGTTTTTGCAGGAATATTGAACAACCGAGGGGTATTTTTGCAAACTTTAAAGTGGTCTCAGCCTTAGAGCCATAAGGGTTTTAGGGACTTCCCAAAAGTAGTATCTCTCTTATCTTAGAAGATATATATAATTATTAAAGTTATAACTATAGGCAGAAAGGTTATTTATTACCCAAAATAATCCGTTTACCGCGAAGCAAAGCAAGCAATCGTCAATCTTATTCAACATGTCCCTGTTGACGATTCAAATTATAGGCATTAGCAAAGAATATATAGCTGATTAATGATATAACATATATATGATTGAAGTACCCAGTCATCTTAGTTAAATGGTTAGGTACTTGCCGCCTGAACTGGAATGAAATATAATCCGCATGTTTAAAATCAAATATGCATTGGCAGAGGAGTGAACAATATGACGTATTAAAATTAAAATTATACTCTACTTGCCAATGGATAAAATATATTCTTATGCAAGTCGTCGTCCAAATCTAAGCGCTTACGTAATCATTCCTATAGTGGCGGCGCTAAGATTCAGATAAAAGGATGTTATGGGCTTGTCAGAATATTGCCAACAAAAATGTTGCTTAGCAGAATGTTGTCGTTGGAACCGATGGATACATAATCATGACTTATACTTCATCTAACTAAAGTGCGCTTGGTAAACCGGAGTTTTTGTGTGTGACCCTGCGTAGCCCTAACTTCCTCGTTCTGATTCCGTTCCGGCGAATATCCCCCTCCCCCACTTCAGATAAGGTATATTATCAGAATCAGTTTGTTCAGAATATCGTATTGAAATGTAACGGTATATATATAGATGAATTTGGATTTAATAACAGTTTAATTGACGATAAATGTTTTTTAACTACTTGTAATAGATTCGCCTTATTTCGACATACATTGTCAAACAAGGCAGTTAGAATATAAGTAACTTAAAATATTTAGCCTTGAAGAGGTGCTTTAATTGGGGACTTTATCGGAAAATGTAAACAAAGACAGAGATGGCGGATACTATGCAGTAAAAGGATTTCTATATCAATTCGATATGACTATAAAAACTATATTGCTGAATCCTTCTCAAGACGTTCTATTTGAACAATTGCAAGATATCAGCTATGAAAATTTTATCATTCAAGTAAAACATAAAGAATCACAAACATATGCTCATAGTAAAATTAGAAAACCAATTGTTCAGTTGTTAGATTTACATAAAGAGGATGAAAGTAAAAAATATCGCTTGCATTGTTACTTTAAAAATACAGTTTCACACAAGAAGAATTTATCTATAAAAGAATTAAACGACATTCTATCGGTTGAGAAATCTAATTATACAGCTCAGCAAAAAGCAAAATTCTTAAAATGCTTTGAACTTTATTATACTGAGGATTTTATTACGCAATTTGACGAGGTCATTTCATTAATTGAATCTTCCTACAGTTTAAAAGATAGGCAGGAGGCTATTTTACATCATGCAATGATTCGCTCTCATTTACTTCAATTATCAATAAATAAAGATAAGTTACAAAGGATGATTAATAAATCAAATTTAGATTCATATGTAATAAAGGCGAGAAAGTTGTTCTTCGATTCGGGTTACGCTAGTTATCTTGGAAGAGAAAAATATGAAAGATACCTTAAAAAGATGTATTTTACAGTTGACTTAAATTTATTAAATTTAGAAAGGTTATTCATAGTAGATGTATATGAAGATTTGCACTTCTCTATTATAGCCAAGATAATGTCTAAGATTATAAGAAAATATAAGAGACTTAGTAAATCGCCACCTCCTATTTTTTATTTGAGAAAATTGAGCAGAGAGAGAACAAATCATTTCAAACAACTTGTGTATGATAACGGCGACAAATTTAATGATGGCACATTTTTTGATGGGGACAGATTTAGAATTGAGAAGTTTAAAGATGACAACGATTGCCTTTTTAAAATTATAAATGAGAAGAATTTAGAAGAGGTACTAAGTGCTAATTACATTAATGAAATTTACCATTTCTATTTAAGTGATTATCTTGAGATAGATGGAGCTAAAGACCGAATTACAAACATTCATCTTGAAGATATTTCTCAGATATTAAATATAATTTAACCTAGGAGGGCGATGTACAATGAGTATGTTTGATATTGAGGAGAAAGTCGCAAAGGTTATTTCTGTTCTACCTAACAAAATTAAAATTGAAATCAATAATATTGAGCAATTTAAGCTACAGAGTGAAAAGTTTTCTGTGGGTTCTTATTTGAGAGTATCTGATAGCGAAGATTGCGCATTAATTTGTATAATTGAAAATTTTACAATTCAAAAGGAAGAAAACAAAGATAGTATTTATCTTATAGAAGCAATGCCCATAGGCTTTTTAGATGTTGATGGTAAGTTCACAAGGGGAGGCAATAACATTGCTATTCCTCCAACTGATGTAGAGACAGCAAAAAATGAAGAAATTCAACAAATTTATGATTCAATCGAAATTGATAGTAAGTTCTGTTTTGCAACACTTTCTCAAGATAAATCAATTAAAGTACCTGTTAATGGAAATAAATTTTTCAATAAACATATTGCTGTAGTTGGGTCAACTGGTTCAGGTAAGTCACATACAGTTGCGAAGATTTTACAGGAAGCGACATTAACAAAAAATGTTGGCTACAAAAACTTGAATAATTCTCATATAGTTATCTTTGACATCCATTCTGAGTACCATACTGCGTTTCCGCATGCGAACTACCTTGATGTTGATTCTCTGTTTCTGCCTTATTGGCTTATGAATGGAGAGGAATTAGAAGAATTATTGGTGGAAACAGGTGAAAATCAAGCTTATAATCAATCATCTCTCCTGAGAAGGATAATAACTAGAAACAAACAAACTACCCATGATAACAGCAATTTAACTTATGATGCACCTGTTAAATTTTCAGTTTCTGAGGTTTTGAATTGTCTACTAAATTTAAGTAGAGAAACAAAAAATTATAAAAGTCCAAACAAAATGAGCATAAAGAGTAATGAGCAATCTTTTGAAACAGATGAAGAAAAATTTGACTTTTATTTTAAAAAACAATATGAGTTCGAAGAAGCGAAAAGCCAGAGTTTTAGCAAGGGGACTTATAATGATGGAAGTTTAGAAAAGTTTATTTCGCGTATAAGAAATAAATATTTGGATAAAAGGTTAGAATTTTTATTTGGAGAAAAAAGTGAAAGCCATACGTTTGAAAGCACCTTGAGACAAATATTAGGCTATGAAGAAGATGGAGAATCAAATGTCACAATAATCGACTTGAGTGGAGTTCCGTTCGAGGTGTTAAGTATTACTGTATCCTTAATATCAAGATTAATATTTGAATATGGATATCACTATAAAAAAATGCTGGAAAAGGTACAATCAAACAACGAGGTTAATTTAGAATATGCTCCTATATTGTTAGTATACGAGGAAGCCCACAAGTATGTACCAAAGAACAGCTCAGCAAAATACAATGCATCCAGAGTATCTATAGAGAGAATAGCTAAAGAAGGAAGAAAGTATGGTGTTAGTGCCATGATTGTAAGCCAGAGACCATCCGAAATTTCTGAGACAATATTTTCACAATGCAGCAATTTTGTCTCCATGCGTTTAACCAACCCTGAGGACCAGAACTATGTAAAAAGACTAATGCCTGATACGCTAGGTCCACTTACAGATTCACTACCCACACTTAAAGAAGGGGATGCAATTCTGTTAGGTGATGCATTGATTATGCCTTCTTTAGTCACAATTGATAGATGTGCCCCATCGCCTTCCTCAAATGACATAATGTATCTCGAACACTGGAAAAAAGAATGGCTGGACATCTCCTTTGATAAATTAGCCGAGAGATGGATTAAATAAATTAATTAGAATAAGGAGCCATTTATTGTGGCTCCTTTAATTTTAAAAATCTATATTTAGTTTTTTTTTCTTTCTTTTTGTAAGTGAAAGCTCAAATCTTTGTTGTAACCGCTCAGAGGAAGGATGGTTTTCTGGATTGTCTGGCAGAGAGATTTTATTATAGTTTGCAATTACGATTTCATCAATTACAAAATTGATTATTGTTCCGTCTGGTTTAATACATATGTTCCCTACCTCATATTCTGCATCGTGAATTGCACATAAGCATATTCCATTCTTAATTGAATCATCATTGCATTTATGTGCTGGATAAATATGAGCAGCTTTTAAAGAAGACTTCGCTTTTACCTCACACATTGCACATTTGTAATTATAAGCTTCGAGTACTTGTTTTCTAAAGTCTCTTTTTCTAACCAATTTTTTATGGACTTTTTCTTCATAAGGTCTATTATCGGGATGAGCTTTTCCATTTGGGTATGTAAGAATTACTCTACCTTCTTCATTTTTTGAAGCAACAGGTAATAAGTCATATCTCTTTTTTGACATATCTAAAAACCCATATAAGCCTTCTCCAAATACTATCTCTACTCGGACTTCTCCCTTATTATGATGGTCGAATGCTAAACAGATGGGATAATAGATTTCAGGGGATAACTTTTCTAAAAAATCTTCTTTTAATTGCCGATTTCTTTCTTCCTTTATTGCTGCATTATTTGCATGTATTAATTCCTCTTTAATAAAGACTTTACCGGAACAATCAATAGGGTGCATATCTTGCTCTCCTTAGTATTAGAATGTAAAAATATTACCATGCATTTTAATTATGGTAAACAGTCTGTCGCCTGCTAATTTATTTGAATATTTGAAGTGCAATTTTATTGTTAGTGAAATAATATCCAACGAATTAAGTAAATTGGAGATACAGATAAAGCGAAAAAAATGATGATAACTAGTATCTTTGTTATTAGAAGTTGATTTTGTGCTTCTGAGAATAATAAAATGAAGTTATCTAACGGTCATGTATCCAATTGAACCTATAACTGAAACCGCTGTAGCGGTTCAACAATAAGTGCCATAAAATCAGACAAAATAAGGGTTGGTGGGCTTTTACAATGAGGGGCGGTCTTGAAAACCGTTAGGGGGCAACTCCACGTGGGTTCGAATCCCACCCTCTCCGCCATACTACACTTATAACAAGGATTCGAGCGATCTCGCTCGGGTCCTTTTTTGCGTTATGCGATTGTTTAACGGAGTGATGGTACGGGTTGGTGACCCGTGTATACGTTGCTCAGTACAACATTATATTTTGAGTACGTCTGATATGTATAAAAACATCTTCATCGCCGCACTTTATAGGAGTGGAGGTGGTAAGATGAATCGCGAGTTAAACATCGATCAGACAGAGCTTGTAGGGGCTTGGCAAGAGCGTTTGCCTCAAGTCTTGAATGTGGGTGATCAGGCTCAAGTAATGGCGGATGAGGCCGATCAGCAGGCCATTCGGATACACATTGCGACAGCTGGTCATGAGATGTATTCTTTTGATTTCAAATGTGAGTATGTGGATTCCCGTGAAGTCAGTGTCCAGCTGATTGATGTGGAACGGGATGGACGAACGACAGATGAGCGTACAGAGCCAATTCAGGAACTGGCCCACGATTATACAAGGCACATTCACGAATGCGCCCAGTCGTTACAATCCCAGACGCGACAATAGCTTGAAATCTCAAGGAGTGAACTCAATTGACTAAAGCCAAAGCGGGAGTAGACCAAAACCTGCAAAATGTAGTTGATGATCTGGAGCAGCCAGCCGTAAACAGTCACCATGCCCAGCAAATCCAGCAAGATATCAATGATCGCCGTCATCAGGATGCACTAAATCATGATAAAACGGAAGATAGGGACCCATCCCATTCCTAACATTGATGAGGGGGCAACATTATGAGCAAACCGAAAACAATTCCTGTACCGGAAGCGCAAGCTGCCGAACAGCAGCATCATCATTCATCCAAACGTTCTTCCATGCAGGAGCCATTATCCGGTTCCAAAAAAGTAAAAAATCAAAATCATGTGGATCATCTGAATCCTCAAGGTTAACTTAGAAGAAGATTTACTCAAAAGTCCCTTGTTACCTAACAGGGGGCTTTTGCGTATTCATACATATACAAAGACAGGCACATGGTTATTTCCAAACCTCACGTAGGTCTTTGTAGCCATTTTAAAGAGGAAAGATCACATTTTTCCCAAATTAGGTTTCAGTATCTGGTGATATGGTATATCATTGATATTGAATTACTTTTTTTGGGGTTATCACGAGAGGAGAGAAACAAATGACTAAACGTATGGGGGCGCTTCTTCTTACGTTGCTGTTGACCGTATCCATGGCCTTGACAGCATGTAGCAGCAAGCAGGAACCAAAAGAGGCATTGAAGACGGCTGCGGCCAATGCTTCCAAATTAACTTCGTATGAAATGAGTTCCAACTTCACTATTAATGAATTGAGCTATAAACCTGGAGATGCTTCTCAAACAGATCCGAGCATGACTCAGTTTATGAGCATGTTGAAGGATGCTCAGTTGAATGTAACAGGTGTATACCAAAGTGAGCCAATGCAGACAGAGATGACTCTTGGCATTGAACTTAAAGGCGATATGGGTATGACCTTTACCATTCCAATGGTGATGACGGCTGAGAAGCTCTATGTGAAAGTGCCAAATATTCCGTTCTTCCCGATTCCGGAGAACGTTGTTGGCAAATTCCTGGAACTTGATCTGAAAGAACTGGCTGAACAAGAGGGTACGGAGTGGAACCCGGATGCTATGGACGCAGCCAAAACTCAAAAGCTGAGCAACGAAGTCATGGACGCAGTCCTGAGCGAATACGATCAAGCTAAATTCTTCAAAAACCTGGACACCAAAGATGCACAACTTCCTGAAGGTGTAGATGCGAAGCAAGTTGTACAATTCTCGGTGAATAATGACAATGTTAAAGAAGCCGTTACTGTACTGGTAACAAAAGCTATGCCTAAAGTGTTGGATATTCTGTCCAAAGAGGAATATCGTGAAATGCTGCAAATGGATCAGGCTGATATCGACAAAGCTAAAGAAGATTTGAAAATCACTGAAGCAGATCAGGCTGAAATGGCTAAAGACTTGGATAAATTGAAAGATGTTCTGACAATTAACCAATTCAACATCGATTTCGCATTGGACAAAAACGACTTCCCTGTATATCAGAAGATGGTCGCTGATGTGTTGATCAAGCCAGAAGATACGAAAGACGAAGTGAAACTGGCATTTACCGGTTCCAATACGTACACCAAGATTAACGAAAAAGCAGCATTCAAAATCAACATCCCTACGGGCGATGACGTAATTACTATGCAAGAGTTCGAAGAACTGATGAGCGCTTCATACGGATACTAATCTCGCTGAGTTCAAACCGTCTGTGATTCAAGTGAAGGATCATCTCCTTCCGCTTGGATACAGGCGGTTTTTTAAGTTAGATAGTGTAAGAGGGGATATCCACCGAATGATTGACCTTTGATTTTGAATGGTGGCTGAGGATACATACCAATAAAACCGCACTCCCTCCTACATAAATAGGATAGTGCGGTTTTATTGATTGAATGTGCATCATGTTGAATTGGGGGTGCAGACAGCTATGTGATGGAGCTTCTAAATTAGTTAATCGGCAAGTTCATCCAAGTCTTCAGCAAGTACAGCATAGATCTGATGATCCTGATATTTGCCGTTGATCTTGAGGTATTTGCGAGCCGTACCTTCAAACTGGAACCCGTTCTTCTCCAATACGCGCTGCGAACCTTTGTTGGTAGGCAATACCGCAGCCTGGACCCGATTTAACTTCAGCGCACGGAAGCCATAGGCTACGGCCAGTTTAACCGCTGCTGTCATTCGTCCGCCGCCCTGATAATCCGGATGGATAAAATAACCCATATCAGCATAATTGGCAACGCCTAATACGACATTGTTAAGACTTACTTGTCCAATCAACAGGCTGTCTTTAATGGTGTAGATTCCAAATTGGTAACCTGTACCTTCTTCTGCAGCATTGACCCGATCCTCAATTCGTCGAGTCTGAGCATCCAATGTATAGAAATCATCTTCTCGCAAGGGTTCTACGGACTGGTATGGGATTCGTGTAATCTGAATCAGGTCCAGATAGGATTGTGTATCTTGGGGTGTGAGCAACCGAAGGCTTATGCCATTGGCTGTATCATAGAGGGTTAACGCCATTACAGCACACTTCCTTTCCAATTGGTATGTTTGTAGTCGGTGATTATTTTAACTTTTGACGCAGACTTCTGAAAAATTGAGTTAGCATCGTGGAGCATTCGGGCTGAAGAATATCCGGGATCACTTCGGTTCGATGGTTAAATCGAGGCTCCTGTAGCAGGTTCATCAGTGTACCTGCACAGCCTGCCTTGGGATCAGCCGTACCAAAGATTACGCGGGGAACCCTGGATTGTACAATGGCGCCTGCACACATGGGACAAGGTTCCAGTGTGACGTACAGAGAACAATCCAACAAGCGCCAAGCTCCGATGGTCTCGCTTGCCTGACGAATAGCCACCATCTCTGCATGGGCGGTAGGATCCAGTGTCGTTTCTCGCAGATTGTACCCTCGGCCAACAATTTGGTTATTTTGTACAATTACAGCTCCAATCGGCACTTCCCCAAGGGCCTCGGCTTTGTATGCCTCAGCAATGGCCTCCCGCATCCAATGCTCATGTTGAGCTTCCTCGGATAATTGTGAAAGGTCGGGCTGGAGAGAATGATCATTCATTACAATATAACTCCTTCCAAAAAGCATTTATTCAGCGAACAGGCATTCGGGTTGTTAACATGTTGTGCATAGAAATGTGGATAACCATATAGTTGCTCACATAGTTATAAACAAACTATCCACAAGCCTGTGGGTATGTGGACAAATACAGTGATTAATTTCATTGTAGAGTTCAAAAATGCAAAAAACAACGAATTTCGAGCTTTTCCGTCATTCGGTAACTTTTGGTCACAGGTCAATTATCCTTTTCAAAAAGACATACAAGCGTTATGATGGAGATAGGTTTTGCCATATATCGCCAGAGGGTACAAGCCGAGAGGTGAACAAAAAAACTTGTCTATTAAAACGAAATTATCCATGATTATGTCCTGCTCAGTGCTCGTTATTTTAGTGTTGAATATCGCACTGAGTTATTATACTACAGAAGAGAATCTGAGGCAGGACAGTGAAACCAAGATGGTACTCACTGCAAAGCAGATTGCAATTGCTGTCGAACAGAATCAATACAGTTCAGATTATGTAAAAAGGCAGATTGGAAACAATCTGTGGCTTGCTGCTGTCATGGCAGCGGAAGAGTTGGACCCGGATATTAATAATATCACAAATGAAGAACTTGTTCGCTTGAGTCAAAAGGTCGGCGTTTCGCATATTTCATTGATGGAACAGACGGCTGATGATATTGTGGTTAGCCGCTCATCAGATCCAAGAGAGATCGGGCTGTCCACCAAATCCATGACCTATTGGTATCAGGCGTTTAAACAATTATTTGAAAAACAACAGGTAACGATTCCTCAAGGGCAGAAGCTGGAGCATTTCTGGTCCGATGGTTTCGAGTATTCGACATCCAGTCCCTCGGATATTGATATCTGGGGTTACTACCATGATGGAAAGAGAAACTACATAATCAATCCCTTCTATAATAATACGGAAGTTGATGACTATGTGAAAATCTCTAGTCCGGATGAGATTTTGAATAAAATCCGCGAGGTCAATCCCTCCATTCTGGAGATTACAGGCATCAATCCATTGACTTTTGGCAGCCCGAACATGGGTGATGACGGAAGAGATTCGAATTTTAGCAAGTTGAATAACAGACCTATTCGGTTTGGCACGTATCAGTATGGATCTACCGATGAAGATCATCGTGCTGTGGTGCGCGCCATTCGGACAGGGCAGAATGTATCTTTTGTCAGTGAAACACACGAACAGAAGGTGCTGAAGAGTTTTATTCCCATTTTCACACCTAATCAGTCTTCATATGTCATCAGTATTGTCATGGACTATAAGCAAATATCCTCCATGGTGTCTGAGCAACTGGTGAGCCATGCCTCAATATCGTTGGTGTTGCTGGAGATCGTGATCTTTGGTAGCTATCTGCTCGCAGGTTATATTACGCGTCCGATCCAATCCATACTGGGCAAAGTGAATGATGTAGCGGATGGACACTTTGACTTCCGTCTGAAAGTACGGAGGAAGGATGAACTCGGCCAACTGGCCAATCGGATTAATGCCATGATTCGTAATCTGGGCCATTATACGAGTCGTCTGAAACAGATGTATGAAGAAAATCGCGCGGTAAAAGAGCATCTGGAGTCTATTATCAATCAGACAGCCGATGCCATTCATATTACGGATCTTGAAGGGAAAGTGCTGCGGGTTAACCGGGCATTTGAACAATTATATGGCTTTCGAAGTCGCGAGGTGGAAGGTCGTAATCTGAAAATCATCCCGCCAGAGGCAGAGGAAGAAATGAAACGTCAGCATGCCCAACTCGTTGAGGGAATGTCTATTACGTCCAATGAAACCACCTGGATGAAGAAAGATGGGACTCGTGTAGAAGTCAGTGTCAGTACGGCTCCGGTACGAGACGAAGCTGGGGAGATTACCGCGCTCATTAGTGTCTCCAGAGACATTACGAGCCGTAATCGGATGGAAGAGCTGCTCAGACGCTCTGAGAAGCTAACAACCGTGGGCCAGCTTGCTGCAGGTGTCGCGCATGAGATACGTAATCCACTCACCACGCTGCGCGGATTCCTGCAGTTACAGCAAGAGAGCAACAAGCTGAATCATCGTCATCTGGATCTGATGTTATCGGAGCTGGATCGCATCAACCTGATCGTTGGTGAATTCCTGATTTTGGCCAAACCGCAGGCGGTTCATTTTCAGAATCGGGATATTCGTTTTATTCTCGGCGATGTCATCTCTTTACTGGATAGTCAGGCGCACCTGCATGGTGTAGAATTTGTACTGCGTGCCTCATCCGATTCGGCTATGGTACACTGTGAAGAGAACCAGTTGAAGCAGGTATTCATCAATTTGCTGAAAAACGGTATGGAGGCCATGCCAAATGGAGGAAACATCCACATCAAGCTCAAGCATGACGAGCAGTTGAAGCGCGTCAGAATTGAGATCAGGGATGAAGGCATTGGTATCCCGGAAGAGATGATGCCCAAGCTTGGGGAGCCTTTCTTTACGAATAAGGAGTCCGGGACAGGGCTTGGTCTGATGGTCAGTCAGCGAATTATTCAATCACATAAGGGCATGATGGATATTAAAAGCGTCATGAACAAGGGAACAACGGTTATTATTGAACTGCCTGCATCCGAGCAACAATCGGAGGTTATTGAGGCAGATCAGGTAACGGATGAACCAATTACAGATGAAGAGAAATAGATGAGGTGAGATTACCTTTTGCGTATTAATAAATTTATTAGTGAAACAGGTTATTGCTCGCGGCGTGAAGCCGACAAGCTGGTGGATCGTGGGCTGGTAACCATTAATGGAGTTAAGGCTGAACTGGGCAGTCAGGCAGAAGAAGGCGACGATGTACGAATTAATGGCAAACCGATCAATGAAAAGAGAAAACATGTATATATTGCGCTGAATAAACCGATTGGAATCACAAGTACTACTGAGCAGCATATTCAGGGGAACATTGTTGATTTTGTCGGACACGATGAACGTATCTTTCCAATTGGACGTCTGGATAAAGACTCGGAAGGTTTGATTCTGATGACCAATGATGGAGATATCGTTAACCGGATTCTTAGAGCAGAAGGACGCCATGAGAAAGAGTATATCGTCACTGTTGATCGAACGGTCACGCCGAGTTTCCTTAGAGGCATGAGCACCGGAGTTAAGATTTTGGGTGAAATGACACTGCCTTGTACAGTGACCCGGATGACGGATCGGGTATTCCGTATTATCCTGACCGAAGGAAAGAACCGTCAAATTCGGCGGATGTGTAGTGCCTTTGGCTACGAGGTTCGTAAGCTGAAGCGGATTCGGATCATGAACATCCATCTTGGAGAAATGGCAACCGGTTCTTGGAGAGAGCTCACCGCTGCTGAGAAAGCGGAGCTGGGCGGTCTGCTCGACTATTCACTGGAATAGTCGATTCGACTTTCTTTGACCCAATAAGAGAATGGTTATTGAAGAAAATATAAAGCAAAAGACCGCTCCCTATCGTTAGATGGAGAACGGTCTTTTTGGTCATTGGCGGCCTAGTGGCCTTTAATTTCCTCCGCCAACGGCTTTTACATTGGTATTGTTACTTTGATACTTCCGAATGATAGAAACCTCTACACGGCGATTCTGTGCCCGTCCGGCATTGGTGTCATTACTGGCAACCGGGTGATACTCTCCATAACCACTTGGTGTGAATTTGGAAGGGTCCAATTGTGTGTTCAGCAACAGGATTTTCAGGAAGTTAAGCGCACGGTCTGCACTCAGATCCCAGTTATCCTTATATTGGTTGTTCGAAATGGGAATATTATCGGTATGACCGGATACAACCACTTCGTATTCAGGAAATTCTTGCAGCATGCTTGAAATGGCTTTGGCCAGGGATCGTGATTCAGGCTTCACATCTGCTCGGCCTGAGGAGAACAGGGCGTTATCACTGATGGTGATTTTCAATTCAGACTGATTCAGCTTGGTGTTCAGCTGGTCCGAAAGGCCGTTCTTCGAGATATACTGGTCAAGCCGTTTCTTGAGCTTCTCCAGATCTTCCTGCTCTTTTTGAGCCATTTGTGCATCCGTAATCTGAGCTGGTGTTTTTTTAGTGATTTCTGTAGGTTCCTGTTTGTTCTTACCCAAGTCAACACCTGGCGTATCCGGATTCATGGACGTATGATCCAGAATACCAGAGCCTCCATTCAATGCACTGCTTAGTGCGGAAGCCATCTGCTCGAACTTGGCCGCATCGAGTGAACTCATGGAGAACAACGTGATAAACAGGGCAAGCAACAAGGTCATCAAGTCAGAATAGGGAAGCAACCAGCTCTCGTCTATATGTTCTTCATGTGGTTCGTGCTTTTTAGCCTTTTTCACCTGATGATCCCTCCTTCTCTTCCAGTTGTTTGCGTTCGGAAGGTGTCAGGAATACGGATAACTTTTGATTGATGGCAATGGTGGATACACCAGATTGTATGGATAACAACCCTTCAACCATCATCAGCTTGATCTCCATTTCTTGCTTGGACATCCGCTTCAGTTTGTTAGACATCGGGTGCCATAACACGTAACCACTAAATATACCAAGGAGTGTTGCGATAAATGCTGCCGCAATCGCATGGGAGAGTTTCTCCATGTCACTAAGATCGGCAAGTGCTGCGATGAGGCCTACAACGGCCCCGAGAACCCCGAGCGTTGGCGCGTACATCCCCGCTTGGGCGAAGATCAAGGCACCGCCGCGGTGGCGCTCCTCTGTAGCATGAATATCTTCCATCAGTACATCACTTACAAATTCCTGATCGTTGCCGTCGATAATCATACGCATACCGCCACGAAGGAACTGATCGTCAATCTCTTCTACTTTTGATTCCAGTGCAAGCAAACCTTCACGACGGGTAGTGGAAGCCCAATCCATAAACGTGCCGATCAGAGACACTCGATCAATAAGTACTTGATTTTTGAAAATAATCGCGAAAAGCTTAGGGATTTTCTTAACTTCTGACATCGGAAATGCAATAAAAATGGTTCCTGCCGTACCAACAAAGATAATAACGTAGGCTGCCGGATTGTTAACCAGGTTGATTAAGGGCGCACCCTTCAGGAACATACCGAGTACAAGGGAGACCAGCCCAAAAACGAGTCCAATAATCGTTGAAATGTTCATCATACACCTCATCCATGAGATAAAATTGAATCCTTTCAAGCGGCTGTATTCGGGCTTCCGGACGAATTTTTGGCCGCAATCCGTTCAATGTTAGGCATTCCTTGCGGTTGCTAAAACAGTTCAAACGGTCATATATAGTATTTATCGACCAGAAGGCCTTTTTTTTTAAGGGCTATTTTCAGGTATAATAAGATCAAATCCGCTCCTTAGGGGCCGAATAGGAGTGAAAAGCCAATGGGCGTAAAGCATGGACGGGATTATGAAGGAATTTTGACAGATCTGACAACGGCAATTGGACGCATACCGGATCGGTATGTTTTCTTTGAAATGGACGCGGAAGAGTGGGAGAGACTGGCTGCACCTGAGCAACTTGAAGTGGATGAGGCGTTGGCGGAAGATTTGTTCTATGCGCTGGGCGAAGAGTCAGTGATTCCGGTTGGAAGTGGCGTGGTCATCCATGATAAGGAACAGCACCGCATTCATATTCTGATCGGGGAAGAAGAGTTAACATTTGTACCTTTAATCTAGTGTATATACATGCATTTTAAGGTGTATGAATGGAACTGGAATTTTCCACAAAGCCTTATGGTTAGTGGTTCTACGCCATATAAGTTGATTGGATTTTGAAGCTTGTCCGTGGTAAGATGTTAGTCGTGAAATGGGCTGATCGCATGGCGATGAGCCTGGCCTTTGAGGTTGCTGACGATAGCGCCGAAGGTGTTGGTGGTTATACGGACGCACGTCTGTAATGTACCATCCTATGGGGAGGAAGATAACGCATGGTTTTTTCGCAAGAGGAAGTCGAAGCTCATCTGGGAAGGCTGGAAGGCTGGGAACTGGAAGAGGGACGGTGGATTGTACGCAAATTTGTGTTCTCCAACTACATGAAAGGGATTGCATTTGTGGATGAGGTCGCTGCGATCTCGGAAGCGTTCAATCATCATCCTTTTATTACGATTGACTATACAACGGTTACGCTGCGTCTCACGTCATGGGATGCGGGCGGTATTACATCTGTAGATATTAAGGAAGCAGGGCAGTACAACGAAGCTTATGACAAAATGAGGTCGGAATAACAAGGTTGGTTATTATCGCACGCCTGAAAGTGAGTGAACCCATACATGTCAGACTATAATCAGGAACAACCTCTTATTGCTGTCGTAGGCAGTCTCAATATGGATCTCGTGGTGAAGACAGATACGATTCCGGAAGAGGGAGAGACAGTGAGCGGTGAGGAACTCCACTATCTCGCTGGCGGCAAAGGTGCAAATCAAGCTGTCGCTGCTGCGCGTCTGGGTGGACAGACTACAATGATTGGTGCGGTGGGATCGGATGGTTTTGGCGAACGTCTGCTGCACAGTCTGACGGAAAGTGGTGCAGATGTCTCGCAGGTTCGCAGATTGGAAGACACGTTTACAGGGACAGCTTCCATCTGGCTCTCTCGGGGAGACAATCGGATTATCGTTATTCCTGGTGCGAATGGGCAAGTAGTGCCTGAGATGCTGGAAGAGGCGGATACGGTAAAAAGCCTGACTGTAGCCGCAGCGGTGCTGCTACAGCTGGAGATCCCGCTGCCAGCGGTTACCCGCGCCGCCCAACTGGCGGCTGAAGGCAGCGCACTGGTGGTGCTCAACCCGGCTCCCGCGGTGCCGGGTCTGCCCCAGGAGCTCCTGCAGTGCGTCGACGTTGTCACGCCGAACCGCAGTGAGCTTGCCGTGCTGACCGGCCGGGATCATCTCCGGCCGGAAGACCTGGATGCGGCGGTCGCAGAGCTCGCCGCATCCCTCGGGGCCGCTGTCGTCACGACGCTTGGCCCCGAGGGGGCTGTGTACGCGGCGGCGCCTGGTGGCCGCGTACAGGCAGGGCGTGCCGGCGCATGCCGTGCGCCCGGCTACGCTGTAAGCGCCGTCGATACGACCGGCGCTGGCGATTGCTTCAACGGCGCGCTGGCGGTAGCCCTCGCGCGCGGTGAGACATTGGACGCGGCCGTAGGCTTCGCCATGGGTGCGGCCGCGTTATCCGTGACGAAGCTCGGCGCCCAGTCCGGGATGCCGTCCGCACGTGAAGTTGAGGCCTTTCTGGCCGAGCATGCGGCAGAGGCCTAATCAATAGCATAACAAAGAGGCTCTTATTCTCCCAAAAGGGGATTAAGGGCCTCTTTGTTATGTGCGTACAGAGATTATTTCTTCTCTGACAGCCACATGGCGATATTGGCAATCTCTTCATCCTGCAGTTTGCCCTTGAATGAAGGCATACCGCCACCTTTACCTTTGACAATCGTAGTGTAGATCTTCTCCAGATCATCCTGGCTGCCGATGTTAGCCAGAGCAGGTCCTACGCCGCCTTGAAGCTGATCCCCGTGACAGGAGATACAATTGGCTTTGACCAGTGCTTCAGCCTGTCCGGCATCCAATGTGACTTCCGGCATGGTTGGCTTGGCTTCTTCAGCCACTTCTTCTTTCCCTGGAAGCGTAAACATTAAAACAATAGCTAAAGCGCATGCTGCAAAAAATACTCCGCTCATGATCCATTTGTGCATCCCTTATGTCCCCTCCAGAATGAAAGATCATCTAACCTGAAACTATCCATATCATTATACCGGAACCTGTACTGACATCATAGCATTTTGTGGGAAATTTTTGAACTAATCACATAACAAGGCGCAAATTTGGTTGTTTTGCAATGGATTTTAATCACGAGGCCCTTCATAAACCATACAGTGAAAGGGCTTCAAGCCGCTTGGGGTCTGTCGTTCGTATGTATCCTGGGTGACAAATCCACTCTTTAGATATACTTGAATGGCACGAGCATTCCAAGTGAGCACTTCCAGATCGATCTCATTCATCGGATTTCGGCGAATGGCTTCCTGTACAATGGCTGTGACAAAAGCTGTCCCTTGCCCCTGACCACACAGCTCTGGATGCATGCCGAGGCCAATCCGGGTTACCCCTTGAAGTGGGAAGTATTGAGCAAATCCACATATACGATCGTTCTGATCCAGGACAATCGCATATTGCTCCTGCCGCAGCTGTGCATCTCCGAATTCCACTTCCAGCGCTTTCATCTGCTCCCAGGGGAGCCAGCTGTAGATATTGTAAGGCGGATCATACTGCCAACTGCAGATGAGCTCCGCATGTTCTTCTCGCATGGGTACAACGTGAAACGTTACGGGGGCTTCCTTCATACACCTGCATGCTCCTTTCCTTGAAACAGAACTCTCTGTCCACTCTACAAAAGAGATATTCATTTAGCAAGTCTCTCTTACCAGAAAAAATATGAAACAAAAGTTCCGGTAATTCCGTTTATATTATAACAGGATGGGTAAAAACATCATAAGGGCACGGACGAACGAGGACAAAATGAGCCTGTTGATGTTGCAGGATAGCCCCGAGCGTAACTTGCAATATGAATCAGGATGGAAGCACAAAAAAACCGCCGGATACATTCCTGCGGAGAATGTACCGGGCGGTTCTGTTATGCTTCTTGCTTCGTTACAGTATGGTTCATGGTTACAGTATCATGTTGCTCAGCTTGTCCCTAGTCAAGGGCCAGTGATTCATACGCGTCCGTGCTCATAATCCGTTTAGCGCCAACATAACGATTGGCCCAATAGCTTTCACTCAATGCACTGATTGTAACGCCTTTGGAAGAAGAAGAGTGTGCGAACTTTCCATCCCCTACAAAGATTCCTACATGGGATACGCCTTTACCTGTAGTATTAAAGAATACCAGATCGCCAGCTCTCATTTCCATGCGGGATACGGAATCGCCCATGTCGAATTGGGAACTGGATTGGCGTGCCAAATCAATACCCAATTTGTCGAATACATACCGTGTAAATCCGGAGCAGTCAAAGCCGTTAAGCGTTGTTCCCCCACTTTTGTATGTAGTTCCCATTGCTGAATCAATTACTTTATCCATTTTTGAATCTGCGAATGCGCTACCTGCACCAAGCGATAATGCGAATGTGAGGCTAAGTACAGCTGCGGTTAATTTCTTCTTGAACAAGAGATATTCCCCTTCCAACGCCTGCGAGGTTAGCTTAAGGATTCGGTTGAAGGTCCCCTATGATCCCTCTGTAGCAAGATCAATTCACCCATAACTGGTTCCCCCGCTTCCCAGGTGCCAGGAATTTGGCTATGCTAGTTATGCACCTGCGAAATCAAGAAATGACGATTTAATTTTAAGTAGTTACAAATATGAATGTAAAGATTACAAAGTTGTTACTAAAAACTCACTGCGATTATTGTAACAGAGGAGTACGGCTTTGGCAAT
This sequence comes from Paenibacillus sp. FSL R5-0519, assembly GCF_037974275.1. Lineage (NCBI taxonomy): Bacteria > Bacillati > Bacillota > Bacilli > Caryophanales > Paenibacillaceae > Paenibacillus > Paenibacillus sp. FSL R5-0519. The sequence goes on along the minus strand of NZ_CP150234.1, from coordinate 6,485,047 downwards.
GTTTAGCAACAAAATTAGCAAAAAAAACCTCGACCTTTGACGGGGAAAGGTTGAGGTTTGCCTATTTATAAGTACATAGCAGGCCATGAGTTTAACATGTGATGGTAACAATTTTTAAACTAAATGCTCTCACCTTTGGATACTTTGGACTGCCACAATCGGAAATGGCTGCATATTTTCCACAGACTCAATAGACATCTGGCAAGTGGATACGTCTGTTGTAGTATAAGTCCGGTAAGTCCCGTTAATAACCATGAGGCTGAAGTGAATGCCCCAAAGACGAGTAAGTGGACTCCGCCCAGCAGGAGAGCAATGCCGATAACGGCGATGAGATGACGCATTGCAATCCAGAGTGCTTTGAGGGTGCCGTGAGCCCCGCCTTCGCCTTCTGGTGCCGACACACCGAACTGCATGTAGAGCATGACATGGTGGATGACCCATCCATATACAATCCAGGCAGCAACATAAGGTATGCCGGGCAAAAGTAATTGAAGGGAATGAAATCCGTCCATGAGGATCGAGTAGAGCTTCGGTATGAGCCAGTAGGCGGGCAGAAGTATCAATAATGTACGTATGGTGTGCAGCAGCAGCATCGGTTTCCACAGTTTTTTGATTCCACGGACGAATGGGATGCGCTCTTCTGTAGAATTAAAGTGCTGAAGTGAGTAGATCAGTCCTGCCTGAATGAGTGGGCTGATCAACATGCGAACCAGCAGCATGCCCCCCAGAATCCATAGATAACGATGAACCTCCGGATGGGTAGACAGGTTAAGTTGGCTTTCCATTTTGAACAAAAGTGTACTCAGTTCCCCGGCATCAGAATCTGGATAGCGCAGGAGGAGTGGGATGACTGCCGATTGTACCATTCGATAGAAGAAATATCCCCAAATGAGTTGATAAAGAAATAAGAGTGCCGCAATGAACATATGCTGACGGACGAGAAACCAGCCTTCACGTATTTTCGCTTTCACCGTTTCCACCTCACCATGACAGACCTCCGAATATGGCTTCTATTAGTTTGGTTACACTCATGCTCCAGCGGGACTTCGTCTGCTCATCCAGTCCGGATTTTAGGAAATTGTTCATATGGCGGTTCTCCAGCACGATCGTGTACAGGGGATCGGTCATGGCCCAGGCTACGGGGGATGTGTGCGTTAATTTATAGGTAATGCGATCTTCTATGCCATCCCATTGCTTGGTGAGGGTATGTCCGTCTTCAAAAGCAATGCGAACAGGAACGGCGTTGTAATCACTGCCTTTTTTGACGATCGTCACGGATGACTCGTACCATGTTTGACCGTCTTTCTGTACAGGCGTAACACGAATCTTCTCCACAGCAAAGTCAGCCATTCCATTACCGTAGACGTATTGGTCAAAATAATCAGACCAGGACGTGCGGGTCACTTGTTCCACAACGTTCTGAAAATCTGCCGTAGTGGGATGTTTGAAGCGGTACTTCTTCACATAGGTAGAGAGAATGCGTTCCATCTTTTTTGTGCCGACTTGATGTTCAATACCAAGCAATACAAGCTTGCCACGTGTGTAGACATTGGCTGCATACTCATTCTGTGAATCGAACTTCCAGGATTCTTGTGTTAAGGATGAAGGAGACGTAATCAGGCCCGATTGTACCGGCAGATTCGGAATCAATCCGTATTCCTGCTCCATCAATTTGTCTTCTGCATAAGAGGTGAATCCCTCATCCAGCCAGGCTTCCTCGAATTCGTTGCTGGCAACCATGCCGTAGAAGTACTGGTGTCCGATCTCGTGGACTACGGTACGTTCCAGGTCATAACCTGGAGTAGTGTCATCGGCTCCAAAGGCCGTTACCAGCGTAGGGTATTCCATACCTCCAGCACCGTTCCCCGCTTTGGGTGGAACAACGATGGATAAGGTAGCATAAGGATACGGGCCAAACCATTTGCTATAATTGGCTAGTGCGGCCTTCGCGGCGTAGAAATAACGTTCCTTCAGATCCTGATGAGCAGGATCCAAATATAACTTGATTCGTACACCAGGCACATTGGGTGCAGAGAAGGGCTCCTCTGCGTACACAAAATCGGGTGAAGCTGCCCAGGCGAAATCATGCACATCATCGGCATAGAATTGATAGACTTTTTCTCCGTTCTTCACCACGGCTTGTTGCGTTGGAAATCCGGTAGCAGCAACTTTGTATGTTTCAGGCACCCGAATACGCACACTATATATACCGAAGTCGGCGTAAAACTCTGAATTGCCATGGTATTGGTGCAGATTCCAGCCTTCCGTTGTCCGTCCGCGCCTGCCCACAGGTTCATAGGCACTTAATTTGGGAAACCATTGACCTGCCATGACAAAATCATCAGCAGTTCCCATCCGGGCAAAAATCTTTGGCAGATTCACTTGGAATCGGGTGTGGAGTGTAATGCTTTCTCCGCCTTTGACGGGTTTGGGTAAGCGTACTTTAATGAGGGTGGTGTCCTTGATATTTCCGTCATCTGGTTGCACATACTGCATCCGGTGCAGCAGAGAGAGCCCGTCCTCCGTTTTCATTTCGGTAATATTCATGGAGCCATAACCGTTGGTAGGCATGACATCACCCCGAAGTTTTCCGCCGGATTCCTTCATAAAGGTGGTGTCAGCAGAAGAGAAGGCGTTGGGATACATATGAAAATAAAGCTCGTTGACGGTTTTTTTACCTGGATGTGTCCAGGTAATCGTCTGAGTCCCTTCCAGTACGTTCCCTTCGACCAGTTTTACATCCATGTGATATTCCACAACACGGTTGCTGTACACTTCGGCAGTAGGGGTCTGTACACTTTCTGGAGGTGCTGGGGTTGGGGCTTTTGCCTTAGGCTTGCCCGATTCCGGGGCAAGTGTTGGCAATCCGGAATGAGTTGAGTGAGTATAACCCAGAGTGATCCATATCCCTCCGGCCAGCACACACAGGGCCAGGGATGCGGTGAGCCAGCTCTTGGCGCGTCGTGGAATCATCGATAAATACCTCCCGTTGACAAGCATCTACAGCATGTATATGTTTGCAATGGGCCGATTATTAGTTAAAATATTTGTATCAACCCTTGGAGGCTATAAACATGGACCAAAACGAGCAAAACGGCAAAAAGCAGATTGCCTTGAATATCGTTAGTGCAAAGAGCAAGCATAAAGGCTTCGGTGCAGGCTCCATTGATCTGAATAACCTATCTCCGGTCATTATTGACAATGGCGAAGCCAAAATTGATATTGGTGCGATGCATGCGAAGAGTAAAGTGGAGCGCAATATCAAGTTCTCGACGAATCGTGAGGATGTACCCAACGGACGCCAGGTATGGCTGGTGTGGGTAGCTGTAGATCGCACGGAGCAGGGGCAACTGTATGGTGGAGCAACGGCATGTGAGATGTGGATCGATACAGAAGCGAGACGTGGATGGAAACTGCTGGCTGAACATGTGAATCGCATGGATTATGCCATGAAGCGCCGTTTCATGCTGGATGAACTGGGGCCGGAAGATAAGGCTGCACTCAAGACGCTGCTGATCTCGCATAACGAAGAATGGTGGAATGCTTCTCCAGATGAATTGAAAGACGCACTCGCCTAAGGCAGATCATTTAATAAGTAAAAAAAGCAAAAAGGCCCCTTGACCGGAAAGTCGGTTTGGGGTCTTTTGCTTGTGCATTAACCATATTCATCGATCTGAATAATTATGAGTTTTCATCCGTAGTGAATTTCCAAATGCCCAATATACATAGTGGTCATAGGTGACGCAATTAAGTCATTGCGCATTTGCGTCATTCTACCCACCAACGTTTGAAATCACCCCACCAGGAATGTTTTTCTTCCTGTATGCCTTGTTGATTCTCTACCTGACGGGCCTTCTCATCTTCTTCAGACTCCGAATCATCCGTCGTACCATGACATACCTCTGTTGGTTCTGTGCCATCAATAAAAACTTCTAGCCGTTTCTCTTCGCAACCGTTGCCTGCCAGCTTGCCGGAATCCGGGTCAATATAGACACTTACGACGTGATCAGGAACAGTGAAAATTTTGGGTGGTACGCTCGCGAGCGCCTGCTCTGTGAATTGGGCAAAGATTGGTGCCGCGCGGCGGCCGTCCGAAGTCGATATGGCTTTGCCTTGGTCATATCCAACCCATACGGCGGTAGAAAGTTCTGGTGTGAATCCAACGAGCCAGGCATCCGTATTGGTTGTGCCTGTCTTTCCGGCTACCGGACGTTTAATTGTAGCAGATACCCGGTTACCGGTTCCTCCATTTTCGAATACACTTTCCATTAATCGAGTTAGTACATAAGCTGCCGCAGGTTCCACAACGGTCTCAGCCTTGGTTTGAGGCGACTCATAGAGTACACGTCCTGCTGCATCCGTCACTTGCAGAATGGCGACAGGCGGCGTCCGTTGTCCACCAGCAGCAATGACGGAAAAGGCCGACGCCATCTCCAGCGGGCTGACAGGTGACGTTCCCAGTGCAAGAGAAGGTACGGCGCTCAGGTTGCTTGTAATGCCGAGGTTTTTCGCCATACTCACAACCTGCTCAGGACCGATCTGCATAATGGTGTTCACTGCATAGATATTGTCTGAAGCGGCGATCGCTTGTCTAAGGTCAATCTCACCCAGATACTTGTCTCCGAAGTTGCCGGGTTTATAGGTCTTGCGGTCATTGTCGTAGTGAAACAGTGTAGGTTCACTATTAAATATGGATGCACTGGTGAGCTGTTTGGACTCCAGGGCAGCCAGATACATAATGGGTTTAAACGCCGAACCTGGCTGGCGGGTTGTCGCCAGTACATGGTTAATCTGATTGGTGCGGTAATTCTTACCGCCCACCATGGCTTTAATGTAACCCGTCCGAGGGTCGATGGACACCAGAGCCGTCTCCAGCTCACTTTTGGCATCCATACCCTTCGCTATGGCGTCTTCCGCTGCTTTTTGTACACGCAGATCCAGTGTGGTGTAGATGTTCAATCCTCCGTGATCCAGCATCGCTTCACTGATTCCCAGCTCTTTGATGGCCAGATTCCGGATATAGTCACGGAAATACGGGGCGCTTTCCACCGTTTTACGCTCACTTTCCGGTTTGAACACCAGCATTTGCTCATAAGCTTTATCCGCTTCAGCTTGGGTGATCTTGCCGATATCAGCCATGGCATTCAGTACAATCTTCTGCCGGTCTTTGGCGTTTTTCATATGGTTATAGGGTGAATAGTAGGTTGGCCCTTTTGGGATGCCTGCCAGCATGGCGCTCTCTGCGAGATCCAGCTGTTTGGCGGATTTGCCAAAATACATTCGCGAAGCTGCTTCGATTCCGTATGCACCATGCCCATAATAGATTTCATTCAGATACATCTGTAAAATTTCATCCTTGCTGTATTTCATCTCCAATTGCGCCGTGTACATGGCTTCTTTTGCTTTGCGAGTCCATGTTTTCTCATGAGATAGATATAGATTGCGCGCCAGTTGCTGGGTCAATGTACTCGCGCCTTGCGACATCTGCATATGTTCGAGGTTAACGAGCACGGCCCGTCCCATTCCTTGAACGTCAAAACCGTAGTGATTATAGAACTTGCGATCCTCTACAGCCAGAGTGGCGTTGACGAGATTCGGAGCGATATCCTCCAGTTGAACCGGAACAGAGTCTTTGCCACCGGCGGAGAAGGTAGCGATCACTTCCCCTTGACTGTCCAGCAATCGGGAATTCCGATCAGAGTCTGCGAGGGGCAGGCTGGTTGCGTATAGGTAGACCAATCCTGCAGCGGTAGCAAGCATGGCGAGCACGGCGAGCAGAGACAGGTTTTTAATGAATTTACGTACACGGAACCCGCGTTTGCGGGTCTTTTGATTTGGCTTGGTCATGGAACGGGCTCCTCTCTTTTCTTCCAGTATGGGACTTCATTGGCAGGGATATTCAATCAGGTGCATAAGCAGACAAAATGTAGCGTTTTCGCCGCAAAAACCGTTTTGCAGTATAAACGTCAATCGCGTATAATGCAAAAGGGTAATGAAAAGGTAAGATTCGGCACAAGATACTAAAGCGCGTAAGGACGAACAGACGAATGGTCATTGATTCATTGATTAGTCAGACGCTTGCACGCTCTGGTCAATTTAATCTATATAATGAAGTGAACCGCGGACTTTTCCCGCAGGCCAGCAATCATAACGTGATATGGCGCCGAACGCTGGACGTGCTTGGGCGAACCGATTATAGTGCATCGCACTTGATCGGGTATGGCTGATCATTAACTTTACGGAAAGAAGGTAGAGATTATGGAATTGTGGTTTACGGAGAAACAGACCCCGGTATTCGGGATCACCGCGAAGATTAAGCAGACCTATGTTACAGAGAAAACCGATTATCAAGATTTGGCCATGGTAGAAACCGAGGAATTCGGTAACATGTTGCTTCTTGATGGCATGGTGATGACGACCGTAAAAGACGAATTCGTATATCACGAAATGGCGGCACATCCTGCGCTGAACACTCACCCGAATCCGAAAAAAGTTCTGGTTGTCGGTGGCGGCGATGGCGGGGTCATTCGTGAAGTGATCAAGCATGCTGCTGTAGAAAAAGCAGTTCTCGTCGAGATCGACGGAAAAGTCATTGAATACTCCAAAAAATATTTGCCTGAAATCGCCGGCAAGTTGGACGAGCCTAATGTTGAAGTGCTTGTCAACGACGGCTACATGCATATTATTGAACATAAAAATGAATACGATGTGATTATCGTAGACTCTACAGAGCCTGTAGGTCCGGCTGCTCCATTGTTCGAGCGCGGTTTCTACCAAGGTATCTATGAAGCGTTAAAAGAAGACGGAATCTTCGTTGCCCAAACGGACAACCCGTGGTTCAAGGCGGATCTGATCCAGAAGGTGAACAAAGACGTCAAAGAAATCTTCCCGATCGTACATGTGTACGGCTGTAATATTCCAACCTATCCAAGTGGTTTGTGGACATTCACCATGGGTAGCAAGAAACATGACCCGCTCGAAGTGGATGAGAACCAAATCCCGGAGATGGATACCAAGTATTACTCTCCGCGTCTGCATAAAGCAGCATTTGTACTTCCTAAATTCGTGGAAGATTTAACGAAATAAAGGGGAAATCATTAATGAAACTGGATCAAGCCTATTCAGGAAACGTATTTATTTGCAGCTCTGAGGATTATGAGAACTCGAAAGCAGTTATCTATGGTATGCCCATGGATTATACTGTCAGCTTCCGTCCGGGTTCCCGTTTTGGCCCATCTCATATCCGTCAAGCATCGGTTGGACTCGAAGAGTACAGCCCATATCTCGACAAAAGCATCGTAGACATGACGTACTTTGACGCTGGAGACTTGCTACTGCCTTTCGGTAACGCGGGACGTAGCCTTGATGTAATTCATGAATACATCGGCAGTCTGCTTGCTGATGACAAGTTCCCAGTTGGTCTCGGTGGCGAGCATCTGGTTACTTGGCCAGTCATCCAACAAATGTACAAGAAATACCCGGATCTTATCCTGATTCATATTGATGCACACGCAGACCTTCGTGAAAATTATGAAGGCGAGCCATTGTCCCACTCCACGCCAGTGCGTAAAGCAGCTGAGTTGATGGGTGGCCAAAACATCTATCAGTTCGGTATCCGTTCTGGTTCCCGTGAGGAGTTCCAGTATGGTCGCGAGAACATCAACTTCTACCCATTTGAAGTGGCAGCTCCGATGAAGGAAGCTCTTCCGAAGATGGGCAACCGTCCAGTATATGTGACCATCGACATCGATGTGCTTGATCCGTCAGCAGCTCCAGGAACAGGTACAGCAGAAGCGGGCGGCATTACGTCCAAAGAACTGCTGGAAGCCATCCATATGATCGCCGGATCTGATGTAAATGTAGTTGGTTGTGACCTGGTTGAAGTAGCACCAATCTATGATCCCACACAACAGACACAGATTGTAGCTGCGAAGCTGATCCGCGAAATGCTGCTTGGATTCGTGAAATAACACAGAATAATTGATAAAGATAACGCTCTCTGTCTGCGCTGTTTCAAATTAGCGCAGGGAGGGCGTTTTTTTGTTCACGTTTATCCCTGTGTCCTCAACTATTCTAGCCTAAGGAACGGAATTGATTGTTGGACCAAAAGTATTCTGGCAAACCAAATAACGAAGTTAAATTAAGTTAACTTAACTTAATTTAACTTTTGGAAAGAGCTATGCTATACTGACTACATAAGTATTCAGTAGTATATGAATTGATATATTACATTCGTGAAGTATATGGTGATCGGGTTCGACCATATACTAAAAAAGAGTCTTCACCGCGCCAACGGCAAAGACTCTTAGGACCCGAAAGGCCGTGGATTGCCACGGCGCGCATGAACTAAATAATGCTATTCAAGCGAAACCCACCGTCAGGCTTCCGACCTTATGAGGTGGGTTTTCGCTTGCTACGAAACTTTTTGCGTAACCAACGGTAAAGCTTTCGTCCACTCAGTACAATACTGAGGATCGCAGCAATCCATCGGATCACATCAAGCAACGCCACAAGTTTGACCATCGACGTCACCCCCTCTCGGGAAGCTGCGCCGTGATCTGGAAAACATCCACCGTTATTCAAAAGTCCATAATATAGATTATAGCACGTATGTTCCTATGCCTCTACCATTTATTACTTGTCTTAGTATAGGCTTTCATATGCAGATATCTTGCCTTGGCATGACTCCATCTTAATATTTATGCCTTTTCTTATGTATCAGTTTTGTTATCCTTTCTGTGGGGACTTATCCCATTTAACTTAGAGTACATAACGTTTGTTGATGCACCATCCTTGCCTACATGATCCAATCATGGGTAAAGGTGGTTTTTTTCTTGCGAAATTGTCATCGAAGTGCACCAGATTGTTACGTTATCATCACCCGATTTGGGTAAAACCATAGAAGGAGGTGTTACGATGACAACCAAGAGTACAGTGACATGGAAACGGATTGGTGCACTCGCATTATCGTTAACGCTGGCTTGGGGGATGGGACCGGTACATATGCTTTCAGGCGCAAACGCTGCATCCTCGCAGGCATGTGGAAAGGGAGATCACGGACTAGCTACTACACTGAAAAAAGGTAGCGGCGTGGAAGAGCAGCACCTGCAATTTACAGACATTGATTTTCTTAATGATACGACTGGACGAGCTGGGGGTGAAGGCTTCCTGATCGGAACCTCAAATGCAGGATGTACGTGGCAGTCCATATATACCGGACAGTGGCAATTTACACAGCTTGATTTTCCGAATAATGTGAATGGATATGCGTTGGCCCAAGTGAAAAATTCACCTGCAACCTATTTGATCCGTAGCCATGATGGGGGATCGCACTGGACGCGGCTCGATACGCCGGGCATTCAATTCAAGCGAATCGATTTTCGCAATAAAGATGTAGGTTATGGTTACACCTATAATGGTGCATATCAGACGAAGGATGGCGGGGTAACCTGGAGCAAAATGAATACACCTGCCAACACGCGTGCAGCCGCCTTTATCACAGAAAAGCAAGGATATGCCGTGGTGGTTGTACCCGGATCGGGATATCATTTGAAGCAAACGAGTGATGGCGGCAAGAACTGGACAACCTCTCTTCGAGTTGTCTCAAACACATGGAGTGGAGCGGATCTCTATGCACATGGTCAGCAAGTGTGGGCCCTTCTGTATGGTGATGCAGGCATGTCCCAACAATCGTACTCCCTCTATGCGAGCGGCAATCAAGGTAAGAACTGGACCCAAGTATTTGCGCAATCCACAGCAGGAGGAGGTCCTGCGCCAGGTACAAACAGTACGGGTAAAGGAACCGGACCTGCCAATCCAGGTGGTCATCCAGGTAACATGGCGTTGATTGGTAACCAGACAGCTTATCTGTCTGCAGGTTCACCAGCAGCTGGAAAAGTGGGTATTGGACGTTCTTATGATACAGGTTCCACGTGGAAAAACGTTGACTTGAAAGATCCGGGGTACAGTTCCCGTATCTCTTTCCCATCGGCCAAGACGGGTTGGCTCGTCGTAACAAGTGATAAGTCCCCTGCGATCTATCAGACTACAGATGGCGGAACAACGTGGACACAAAAAATGTTGTTGCCTTCAGAGCAGGATTAAATAGCCTCTTAATCTGAAATAACAACAGAGCAAATCCAAATTAGAAATGAATGATAATCAATCTGGTATGTCTCTGCATGGATATCTATAATGAATGAGCCTCTTCCTGGCTAATGATGTGGGAAGGGGCTTGTTTGTGTAGAAATAAAAACGGTTGAAACCTGCTTTAAAACAAGTTATTGTAAGCGATAACAATACATTATATGGAGGTTGAAATCATGGTTGATGTTATTCTAAAGGCAGATTCAGACCAAGGATTAATAAATCGCAATATATATGGTCACTTTTCCGAACACTTGGGACGTTGTATTTATGAGGGGCTGTGGGTAGGAGAAGATTCACCTATTCCGAATACGGATGGAATTCGAAATGATGTATTGACGGCCTTGCAGAAGCTTAATGTTCCAGTCCTTCGTTGGCCGGGCGGTTGTTTTGCCGATGAATATCACTGGAAAGATGGTGTGGGTCCGAAAAGTGAGCGTGCTCGTATGATCAATACGCACTGGGGTGGCGTGGAAGAGAACAATCACTTTGGTACGCATGAATTCTTGAGATTATGTGAGTTGCTCGGCACCGAGCCATATATCAGTGGCAACCTGGGTAGCGGAACCGTGCAGGAAATGCAGGAATGGGTAGAATACATTACGTTTGATGGCGAGTCTCCTATGGCGAACTGGCGGAAACAGAATGGCCGGGAAGAACCGTGGAAGCTGAAGTATTTTGGCGTGGGAAATGAGAACTGGGGATGCGGCGGCAATATGCGTCCTGAATATTATGCGGATGAATATCGTCGGTATGCTACATATGTACGTAATTATTCCGGGAACCAGATTTATAAAATCGCTTGTGGCCCGAACGATAGTAACTATGAATGGATGGAAGTGTTGATGCGGGAAGCTGCCCGTTTCATGGATGGCATCAGTCTTCATTATTATACAATTCCGACAGGTGTGTGGGAAGACAAAGGGAACGCTACCGGTTTTGGAGAGGCTGAATGGTTTACCACGTTAAAGAAAACGCTGTTTATGGATGAATTGCTTGTGAAGCACTCCGAAATCATGGATAAATATGATCCAGAGGGCAGAGTCGGCATTATTGTGGATGAGTGGGGAACGTGGTATAACGTTGAGCCGGGGACCAATCCGGGCTTCCTCTACCAGCAAAATACGATGCGGGATGCAGTTCTTGCAGCGGTGAACCTTAACATTTTCAATCAGCATAATAAACGGGTACAGATGGCCAATTTGGCTCAGATCGTGAACGTGCTTCAATCGCTTGTGCTCACGGAAGGGGACAAAATGCTCCTGACACCTACGTATCATGTATTTGATATGTATCAGGTTCATATGGATGCGCAGCGGCTGGATTTGAATTATGATAGCCCTGGGTATACTTTCGGAGAAGACACCATTCCTCAGCTCAGCTTATCAGCGTCCCGCAACAAGGATGGGGTCATTCATGTGACAGCTTGTAATCTGAGCCACACGGATGAATTGGAAGTCGTGTGTCAGCTGGACGCAGCCCAAGCGGCTAAAGTATCCGGGCAGATTCTGCACCATACTGATTTTGGCGCATTCAATACCTTTGAACAGCCGAATCATGTTCAGCCTGTGGCGTGGGAGGGACTCACACTCGAGAATAACACCTTGCGTTTTGTTCTTCCTCCAGCATCGGTTGGGGTCATCGCTATAGAGGGATAATGATGAAAAGGCAGGAACCTTGCAAGGGTTGTAATGATCAGTATGATGTGAAGATTAGCGATGCCAAAATGGCCAGACTTGTTGAGATTGCTTCACGCTCGCGTCCGACGGTACAGGATGAGGAATACGAGCGGCGGCTATCCATCTGCTCTGCCTGTCCGGGATTGCAATATGGCACAACTTGTCGGCACTGTGGCTGTCTTGTACAGGTGCGAGCGAAGTTGAGCGAGTCGACATGTCCTTTTCCTTATGAATCACAATGGGCCTGATCGGATGAATGAATATTACTATAATGAAGCAAAAGGGAGTTGCACTTTACAGGGTGTAGCTCTTCTTTTTTGGCTTGATGAGGAAAAAACTCTGAATTTGGATTTGAATTGAGCGAGGGAACTGGATATAGTTATACAGTAGAGTGTAGGATAGCGAGCTATCCGGGAATATGAGCGCGTATAGCGACACAACAATACGGGAAGGGCTGTTCTCACCGGCCGTGCCTGATTTTGCGTCGCCTCGAATATAATGGAGGTTAACATTCATGTCGAACATGCGACCGGTACACATCCGGCTGCACAGCCGTTATGAAGGTGAAGATGTGCTGCAGGAAATGCAGGGTGAAGCCGTGTTGAAAGGGTCTGTTCTTTATGTTCGTTATGAAGAACCGCAGGTTGGACCCGAGGGAGGCACAACTCGTACCACATTGAAGCTGGGTGGACAATCCATCAAGATTATACGTCATGGTGAAGTGGAATCGGAGCAGACTTTTGAATTGAATCGGAAGCTTCCTGGTTTCTACCGATCACCATACATGTCGTTTGCCCTGTCCACGCATACACAGAAGCTGGAACTTTCCATTCAGGGATTGAGCGCACGCGCAGCGTGGAGCTACGACTTTTACCGCTTTGATGAAGAATCCGGACATTTCGCGATTAGTTTGCATATACAGGAGGAACCAATTTCATGACACGTAATCCATTAGATACGATTAACGAACGGGTAAGCACGGCCATCGGCAACGCCATTGTGGCGGCCGGAATTGTTACGCAGGAAGAATTGCCAGCCATTACATTGGAAGTACCGCGTGAGAAGACACACGGGGACCTGGCGACCAATGCTGCCATGCAGCTGACCAAGATTGCCAAGCGCAATCCGCGCCAGATTGCTGAAGAGATTATTGCCAATCTGAATCTGGCTGAAGCAGGAATCGAGAAGGCTGAGATTGCCGGTCCAGGATTTATTAACTTTAAATTGGACAAGAGTTACCTTTATCCAGTGCTTGCACTTGTGCAGGAGCAGGGCAAAGACTACGGAAGAATTAGCATCGGAGAAGGGCGCAAAGTCGAGATGGAGTTCGTCAGTGCCAACCCGACAGGCAGTCTGCATCTGGGTCATGCCCGTGGAGCAGCTGTAGGTGATGCTCTATGTAACATCCTTGACTACGCTGGATATGAAGTAACCCGTGAATACTACATTAATGATGCAGGTAATCAGGTGTTTAATCTGGCGCGTTCCATTGAAGCTCGTTATCTGCAAGAGCTGGGTCAGGATGCTGAGATGCCTGAAGATGGTTATCACGGTGAAGATATTAAAGGATTTGCCAAGCAACTCGTTGCTGAAAAGGGTGATGAATTACTGTCCATGCACCCGGGTGACCGTGCAGCATATTTCCGTGACTTTGGACTGGAGAAGGAATTGGACAAGATCAAACGTGACTTGAATCGCTTCCGTGTTAACTTTGACATCTGGTTCAGCGAGACTTCCCTGTATGACAACGGAGAAGTTCTGCGAGTGCTTGATGAATTGCGTGACCGCAATGAGATCTATGAGCAAGATGGAGCAACTTGGCTGAAAACGATGCAGTACGGTGATGACAAAGAACGTGTGTTGATCAAGAACGATGGTACGTATACTTACCTGACACCAGACATTGCTTATCACCGCGACAAATATGCGCGTGGATACGACACAATGATCAACATCTGGGGTGCGGATCACCACGGATATATTCCACGGATGAAAGCTGCGATGCAAGCACTGGGCAATGACCCTGAGAAACTGGTCGTTTTGATTGCACAGATGGTGAGCTTGTTCCAGAACGGTGAGAAAGTGAAGATGTCCAAGCGTACAGGTAAAGCTGTAACGATGGAAGATCTGATGGATGAAGTCGGCATTGATGCCATCCGTTACTTCTTCACAATGCGCAGCATGGACTCCCATCTGGACTTTGATATGGACCTTGCGATTTCGACATCCAATGAAAATCCGGTATTCTACGTACAATACGCGCATGCGCGTGTATGCAGCGTATACCGTCAGGCTGAAGAACAAGGTATTGAACTGCTGCCACTGGAACAGATCGACCTGTCCAAGCTGACAACAGAGCACGAGTATGACCTTCTTCGCAAAATGGGAGAACTGCCTGAAGAAATCTCGGCAGCGGCAACAGGATATGCGCCTCATCGTATCATCCGTTATGTATACGAGCTGGCATCCCTGTTCCACAGCTACTACCGTGCAGAACGTGTCATTACGGAAGATGCACAGCAAACTCAGGCACGTCTTGCACTGATCGGTGCTGTGCGTACCGTTATCGCAACGGCGCTTCGTCTGGTAGGCGTAAGCGCACCGGATAAAATGTAAATTCCAGGCTTGCGGCCTGCCGCCGCTCCGCCTTAATTAAAAAGTCTCCGTGTCCGCGTTGTGTCTTCAACGTGGTACATGGAGACTTTTTTTTGTTTTGTACCCGGAGCTGAAGAAAACGAATTTCCCTATCTAAGGTACGCTAGCCTCCCCAGACATCACAGCGGGTGCCACTTGAGGATTCAGCCGCAAGCAAGATCCCTTCGCACATTCAAGTCGGGGGTGGGTTACTGTGATTCGCCAAACATCAATCCAAACGAGTTCTGCTAATGGTTAGATAGCCTACTCACTCTTCGCCCTCCTGCATTAGCTTCAGGGCGTCAATCTCACCGCCACGTATTTTGGTTTTCGCTGTGGTAGTCTTGCGGGCTCGCAGTGGGATCGTAGCACGTTTGACGAGGGTCTTGATTTCACTGGGGGATAATCCCGGATGCTTAGCAAGCAGCAAGGCGATAGCACCGCTCACATGCGAGGTTGCCATGGAAGTGCCGCTCATCTCGTGATGCTTGCCTTGCACCCACGAGGAGACAATCTTATCACCAGGTGCATAGACATCCACATATGCGCCACGATTGCTGAAGGAAGCAATCCGTCTGTTTTTGTCAGTTGCTCCGACAGATATGGTCTGCGGATAACGTGCTGGATAATCAATACTGCGTCTTTTGCCATCGTTTCCTGACGAAGCAACAATGACGATTCCGGCATGGTACGCACGATTGACAACGTCAAGCAACGCCTTGCTGCGTGTTTTCATGCCAAAGCTCATATTGATGATATCGACCTTGTTGCGCACACACCAATCGATGCCAAGCACAATGTCGGATACATAAGCCGATCCGTTGTGGTCGAATGCCTTCACGGGATAGATCAGGGACCGTGGAGCTACACCAATCATGCCTGCGGTGCTGTTGGCTGCGGCGATGGTCCCCGCAATGTGGGTGCCGTGTCCGTTATCATCATGAGGAAGCAGGCTGCGGTTTAACAGATTGATTCCGCGTGCCAGGGAATATCGAAGATCAGGATGGTGATAATCAGCACCGGTATCAATTACACCGATTTTGATCCGGTGACCTGTAGATACAGACCATACTTTGGGTGCCCGAATCTGCTTCACTCCCCAGGGTATGCCTTGGGCATTGCTCGGTTTGCTGTGGAGTGCGGTGGCGTGAAGGGAGATGGGGATGTCTTCCTCAATCGTAATCTCATCCCCATAGCGGTATAAATCCTCCGGGCGTTGTACTGTAGCGATAATGGAACGAGCTAGTCGCGAGGAGCGGACGGCCCCAAGGTCGGTAAATTCATTCCGCATTCGGGATAATTCCACGAGGCAGGCCTCGTACTGCTGCGGTTTGGCAAATCGGATCAAATATCGCCCTCCCTGTTCTGGTTCAGGGCGTCTCATTCCGTCAATTAATTGATGCAATAAACCAGTATAGTCCATAATGGGCAGCCCCCTTCGGGATGAACATGCTGAGGTATTCTATGAATGCGCTCATCCCGCCGCATGGGGAACTTGCCCTTTTTTTATAAAAACACATTCACTTCGTGTCAAAACGGGCGCAGGGACATATGATGGATGGAGAGCTAGAGGGCTCTTGCGGGGAACCTGGTGAGGAGCAATCCTTCAAGGGTATACAGTCAAAAGGCGGAGGGGACTCCGTCTTTTTTATTATGGAGTTGTCTCTTTTGCAATGAAGGACACGTATGAGTTTAATGTCGTATCGCGATGAATATATTGGACAGATTGGAGCTGCTCTCCGTATTTGCGTCACATCCGTACATAAAAACTTGCTTTTTAACGCTAAATAGGTTTTACTTAGGTTTGTTAATGGATATGTTATACGTAACAGTCCAGTTCGTAGGGGTTAAAAAGTGAATTTTGTGTGAGAGGAAGTGTCTGCAGTGAGTACCTCGCTCAATTTGAAAATTGATAAAGAAAAGGTAAAAGAGATCCCTTTGGTGGACCTTGCCTTTATGGTGCTGAAAGCGGCTAATACGCCGTATTACTATCGTGACTTGATGAATGAGGTAGCGAAGCAGCGCGGAATGACTGATGAAGAAATCAACGAGTTTATCGCCCAGCTATATACCGAGATTAATATCGATGGCCGTTTTGCTTGTGTCGGTACAAGTCTGTGGGGCTTGAAGCGCTGGTATCCGGTAGCTGGAACAGAAGATTCCATGACGGGTGCGAAGCGTCCGCGTATCATCAACGATGAAGATGATGATCTGGAAGATGAAGACTTCGGTGAAGAAGAAGATAGCTATAACAGCGATGAAGACTTCGACAGCACGGATAAAGACGAAGATGAAGACGAAGAAGATGAAGACGAAGATGACATCTTTGATGAAGAAGACAGCGAAGAAGAAGTGCTGGTTGAAGATGACGATCTGGAAGATGAAGACCTCGAAGAAGACGAAGAAGAGTCCGAAAACGAGGATGAATTTGACGACGATTCTGATAATCGGTAGTCATTTTTGACGTCTATAATTTACCCGTTTCCCCGGAATAGTCAGCCTTGACAGCAGACGGGGTAACGGGTAAACTATTGCATGGGCTTATGAATGAGCGACAATATATTTATGTTTTTTATAGAAGGTGCCCCGTCCTGCGGGAGTACTTTTTTTTGTATTTTTAGAGGCATAATTTTGCAAAATAATTTCCTTTCCGTATGCTCCCGGCCAACATTTCGTGGCCCGTTTTTGTATATCAAAAACACCAAATGAAATGAAGGCTACCGGAATATTTGCACCATTTTTTGCTGTAAAACAACGTGTATTTAAACCGTCTTCGCAGAAAGAGCAGTTTGCAGATGCAGGGAATTTCTGCCATTGCTCTTTTTAACGATGATTACCTGGGAAACAGGTTACGATAACACCATATATCGCCTGAATTTCTGTACTTATATTAGGAGGGTAATAACAGTGACAAAGTATATTTTCGTGACGGGCGGAGTTGTGTCCTCCCTGGGCAAAGGGATTACAGCTGCTTCGCTGGGCAGATTGCTGAAAAACAGAGGGCTTAAAGTAACGATCCAGAAATTTGATCCATATATCAACATCGACCCGGGGACAATGAGCCCTTATCAGCACGGCGAGGTTTTTGTAACGGATGATGGCGCGGAAACGGATCTGGACCTTGGCCACTATGAACGTTTTATTGATATCAATCTCTCCAAAAACAGCAACGTCACGACTGGTAAAGTATACTCTTCCGTCATCAGCAAAGAGCGACGCGGGGAATATCTGGGCGGAACGGTACAAGTTATTCCACACATTACGAACGAGATCAAAGAGCGTGTATTCCGCGCTGGACGTGAAGCTGGTTCGGATGTGGTTATTACGGAAATTGGCGGAACAGTGGGCGACATCGAGAGTTTGCCTTTCCTGGAAGCCATTCGTCAGATCAAGAGTGATGTAGGCCGCGACAATGTGATGTACATCCACGTAACCCTTATTCCTTATATCAAAGCAGCGGGTGAAGTGAAAACAAAACCAACGCAGCATAGTGTTAAGGAATTGCGCAGCATCGGTATTCAACCGAATGTGATTGTCTGCCGTACGGAGTATGAATTGTCTGACGACATGAAAGCCAAGATCGCTCTCTTCTGCGACATTGATGAGAATGCCGTGGTTGAATGTCGCGATGCAGACACCTTGTATCAAGTGCCTTTGAACCTGCGTGAAGAAGGCTTGGATGAGATCGTGGTAAATCACCTGAAACTGACTACTCCTGCACCGGATATGAGCGAGTGGGAAGGGCTGGTTGACCGGATCAACAAGTTGGAGCATACGGTTGAGATCGCTATTGTTGGTAAGTATGTAGCGTTGCACGATGCATACCTGAGTGTTGTTGAGTCGTTGTCTCATGCTGGATTCGCATCGAATGCGGATGTGAAAATTCGCTGGGTTCCTTCTGAAGATATTACCGATGAGAATGTTGGCGACCTGTTACATGGTATTGGCGGTATCCTTGTTCCTGGTGGCTTCGGAGACCGTGGTATTGAAGGTAAAGTATCCGCAATCCGTTATGCTCGTGAGAAACAAATTCCGTTCTTCGGTATTTGCCTGGGTATGCAGGTTTCCGTTATTGAATATGCACGTTCCATCGTTGGTTTGAATGGTGCGAACAGCTCCGAGATTAATCCGGCTACCGAATTCCCTGTGATCGATCTGTTGCCTGAGCAAAAAGATATCGAAAATCTTGGCGGTACGATGCGTCTGGGTCTGTATCCTTGTAAGCTTCAGGAAGGTTCTTTGGCGATGGCTTGTTATGATGACGAGCTGGTGTATGAGAGACACCGTCACCGGTATGAGTTCAACAACGAATACCGTGAAGCGATCGAAAAAGCAGGACTGGTTATCTCGGGTACATCCCCGGATGGACGTCTGGTTGAGATCGTGGAACTTCCAGGACACCCATGGTTCCTGGCGGTACAATTCCATCCGGAATTCACTTCCCGTCCGAACCGTCCGCAACCATTGTTCCGTGAGTTCGTGAAAGCTTCATTGGAGAATGCAAAAAAATAATCATGTTTTAGTGTTAACGTAATAGATATTTGGGATGTTCATGGCAACCGTAGGGGGTGCCGGAACATCCCTTTTTTTGCGTAAATAGCAGGTGGAAATGCTTTTTGTCATTTTGTAAAGGTAGCAGGATTTTAATGGAAGAGGTAGAATACTTATCATGACGACTATGGGATAGTTATCCAGATTCGATGATGCACATGCTTTCCTAATTCTAGGAGGTTACAGAGTGGAAGATAAAAAAGTTTTGATTGTTGATGACCAGAATGGAATTCGAATCCTGTTAATGGAAGTGTTCAGCAGTGAAGGGTATAACACGTTTCAAGCACCCAACGGCAAGGTTGCTCTGGAGATTGTGAATAATGACAAGCCTGACCTGGTATTGCTCGATATGAAGATTCCCGGGATGGATGGTTTGGAAATCCTGAAGCATATTAAAGAAATTGATCCGGGGATCAAGGTGATCATGATGACCGCTTATGGTGAACTGGACATGATTAAGGAAGCCACGGATCTCGGAGCGCTCATGCACTTCACGAAACCGTTTGATATCGACGAGATGCGAGTGGCTGTGAATATGCAGCTTCGCAATGGTACTGTCAATAAATGCAGTTGAATCCTGTTGATACAGGATTTTTTTGTATGCGGACAACATAGATGGTACATGGTGGGGAGAATGGGGTATTTCACCGCTTTATCGGGGGAATATTGGAAATGGGCAAGTTATAAAGCGGTGTCTATGAAAACTGTGCTGCAAAGCACAGCATTTTTGCAAATGCTTGTTTAGTATTTGACATGGGATGTGGTATAATAAGGCCGTATGTGATTTCGGCTAAAAACCATAGACACAACCCAAACCCCTAGGAGGATTGAAACCATGCCATTAGTATCTATGACAGACATGTTGAACAAAGCACTTGAAGGAAAATATGCAGTTGGTCAATACAACATCAATAACCTTGAGTGGACTCAAGCGATTCTTGGTGCAGCTGAAGAAGAAAAATCCCCAGTAATCCTGGGTGTATCCGAAGGCGCAGCACGTCACATGGGCGGCTTCTACACTGTAGTTAAAATGGTAGAAGGACTCATTCACGACATGAAAATCTCCGTACCAGTTGCGATCCACTTGGACCACGGTTCAAGCTTCGACAAGTGTAAAGAAGCGATCGATGCTGGATTTACATCCGTTATGATCGACGGTTCCCACCACTCTATCGATGAAAATATCGAAATGACTAAAAAAGTTGTTGAATATGCACACGCTAAAGGCGTTTCTGTAGAAGCTGAAGTAGGTACTGTAGGCGGACAAGAAGACGACGTTATCGGCGGAATCATGTACGCTGACCTGAACGAGTGTATCCGTATCGTTAAAGAAACAGGTATCGACACATTGGCACCGGCTCTTGGTTCCGTACACGGTCCTTACCATGGCGAGCCTAACCTGGGCTTCAAAGAGATGGAAGAAGTTCGTGACGCGGTACAAGTTCCACTCGTATTGCACGGTGGTACAGGTATTCCTAAACACGACATCGACAAAGCCATTTCCCTGGGTACATCCAAAATTAACGTAAACACAGAGAACCAAATTGCTTTCTCGAAAGTGGTTCGTGAAGTGCTTGCAGCTAAACCAGATGCTTACGATCCACGTACATTCATCGTACCAGGCCGTGATGCAATCAAAGAAACCGTTAAAGGTAAAATCCGCGAGTTTGGTTCCAACAACAAAGCGTAATTTATCTTTGCCAGTTCCATACTGTGAAATGGAAGAACACCGCCTAGCCGGTGTCTTTCCATTTTCACACCTTATTTCTACATCGGAAGCCAACAGCACGTATTGCCGTTCATCGGCTGCAAAACACGTAGGGGGACATTAAGCTTTATGGAAAAATTGATGATTAGTGGCGGACGTCCGTTACAGGGAACTGTAACTATAAGCGGCGCCAAGAACAGCGCCATTGCGCTTATTCCTGCAGCATTGCTTGCCGAGTCAGAAGTCGTGTTGGACAACCTGCCGCTTTTGAGTGATGTGGCGGTTTATGCAGAAATTTTGGAGGAACTCGGAGCACGTGTAACTTGGGAAGGCAGTCAGATGAAAATTGACCCTTCTGAGATCAAATCCATTCCTATGCCGAATGGTCCCGTGAAGAAGCTTCGCGCTTCGTATTATATGATGGGTGCATTACTGGGACGTTTCAAAGAAGCAACGATAGGTTTACCAGGGGGCTGTAATTTTGAGCCTCGTCCAATTGATCAACATATCAAAGGTTTTGAAGCGCTTGGCGCAACCGTAACGAACGAACATGGTTCCATTCATTTGCACGCCAAAGAGCTTCGCGGCGCAAAAATTTATCTTGATGTAAGCAGTGTGGGCGCAACCATTAATATTATGCTGGCGGCTACTCGTGCCAAAGGCTCTACAATTATCGAAAACGCGGCTAAAGAGCCTGAGATTATAGATGTAGCAACACTTCTGAATTCCATGGGTGCCAGCATCAAGGGTGCAGGTACCGAAACGATCCGTATTGAAGGGGTCTCGGAGCTGAAAGGCTGTCGTCATTCCATCATTCCGGACCGTATACAAGCGGGAACGTATATGATCGCTGCAGCGGCGACGCGTGGAGATGTTCTGATTGACAATGTGATTCCCAAACATCTGGAAGCTTTAACGGCAAAGCTGTTGGAGATGGGTGTTGGCATTGAGGAATTGGATGAAAGTATACGTGTTATTGGCAAACCGAACTATAATCATGTTGACGTGAAGGCGCTGGTGTATCCTGGTTTTCCGACGGATCTTCAGTCACCAATGACCAGTGTATTAACACAGGCAACCGGTGTAAGTGTCCTAAGCGACTTTGTATACAGCAATCGGTTCAAGCATGTGCCTGAGTTGGTACGGATGGGCGCAAAGATTCGAGTAGAAGGACGGTCAGCGATTATTGAAGGCAGTGCATTAAACGCGGCCAAAGTAAAAGCATCCGATCTTCGCGCTGGTGCAGCGCTGGTGATTGCAGGTCTCACCGTCAGTGAAGGTGTGACTGAAGTAACCGGGGTTGAATATATTGACCGTGGTTATGATCATCTGGTGACTAATCTTCGTTTGCTCGGTGCAGATGTATGGCGGGAAACGGATTAATTAATAGGAAGCATGATGCATGATTCAGTCCTACACATGTTTATTTTAACTGAACTGCATATCTTTTCGGTGATTAGGCAAACCTGTTTTAATAGAGTTCTCAGTCTCTCCGGCATAAGACGAAATGTTACTGTTTCCTTTACCGGAGGGTCTTTTTTTGAATTAAACTTCATATGGCTGTAAGAACATCATTTCTCATCCCCAACCCCCGGTTTTGTTTGAACTGCGCTCCATAGCCGGTCTATCCGGATTGATCGCCTCAATGCATCGTTCACTCAATAGCGGATCATGCCGAATGTTGGCCATCCCACCCGGAAAACTTACACTCAAAGACAAGTATTTGCATTATAACGGTTACATTCCGTACAATGGACAGAAGAGATTGTGGCAGACGCTGCACTCTATAGCCGGAACATCTAGCGAAACTATCCATCACACGGACTTATTAATTGAATAGGTGGTTATTATATGGATCTACAAATTTCCGATTTGGAAGAAATGAAACTAACGGACCTTTACAAACTGGCCAAAAAATATCAGATACCTTACTATGGTACGTTAAAAAAGAAAGAATTAATCTTTGCTATACTACGCGCACAAGCCGAACAGAGCGGTCTGATGTTCATGCAAGGCGTACTCGAGATTTTACCTGAAGGTTACGGATTTCTTCGGCCGATTAACTACTTGCCAAGTACGGAAGACATCTACATCTCAGCTTCTCAGATTCGCAAGTTTGACCTAAGAACAGGCGACCTCGTATCAGGTAAATGTAGAACACCTAAGGAAAACGAGAGATACTTCGGTTTGTTGCAAGTCAACGCTGTAAATGGTGAGAATCCATCGGCGGCTGCAGAGCGACTTCACTTCCCGGCACTAACCCCACTGTATCCGCAGAAAAAACTGGTTCTCGAAACATCCCCCAACCATTTGTCCACACGAATTATGGATGTGCTCGCCCCGGTAGGATTGGGACAGCGCGGATTGATCGTAGCACCTCCGAAAGCGGGTAAAACGCTTCTCCTCAAAGAAATTGCCAACAGCATCTCAACTAACAATCCTGAAATTGAACTGTTTGTCCTGTTGATTGATGAACGTCCAGAGGAAGTAACGGATATGTCGCGTTCTGTAAAAGGGGAAGTTGTGGCTTCGACATTTGATGAACTGCCTGAGAATCATATCAAGGTGGCGGAATTGGTACTTGAGCGTGCGCTTCGTCTCGTTGAGGCCAAAAAGGATGTTGTTATCCTGTTGGATAGCATTACGCGTCTTGCCCGTGCATATAACCTGGTTATTCCACCATCCGGTCGTACACTTAGTGGTGGTATTGATCCAGCTGCATTCCATCGTCCGAAACGGTTCTTCGGTTCTGCCCGGAATGTGGAAGAAGGCGGAAGCTTGACGATCCTGGCAACGGCATTAATTGATACCGGATCACGTATGGATGATGTCATTTATGAGGAGTTTAAAGGTACAGGAAATATGGAGCTTCATCTGGACCGCAAACTGGCAGAACGTCGTATTTTCCCTGCGATCGACATTCGTCGCTCGGGTACGCGTCGTGAAGAAGTGCTTCTCAGCAAAGAAGAACTGGATACAATTTGGGCGATTCGTAAAAACATGAATGATTCCCATGACTTTGTCGAAGGATTCCTGAAGAAACTTCGTAACAGCAAGACAAATGCAGAGTTTTTGGCGGCATTTGATTCGGCTGGTAATAGCCCGACAAGCAATTCCGGGACAACAACTACCCGCCGCTCACCTAGACAGACAGCTACGTCAGGTACATCGACGTAAGTGTCGTTCAACTAATCACTTTCTTTTTGCAGCACTGCTGTGAATGTTACAATATACCCGTCGTTAGGTTTAACCCATTAGATGTGAGGAGAACATCATGTATTTAGTATACGCAGATGAAAAAGGTAATGTATTTGATCATCCTTCCCTGTACGGGCTTGCCCGCAGTGGAGATATGATCGTGGAGATTATGGAAGACGAACTTATCCCTTTGCCAGAGGGCGCGACGTTGGTTGGACTCCCGAGCACCCGGCCCATTGGTATGGATCCGGACACTGGTGAGATGCTGCCAATGCCAACGGACACACAGGCTGTAGGTGCTTTGCTTCCGCAAGGATTTACTCGTTTGTGTCTCCCTGGATATGTGAAGACGGATAAGGAGTATAAGTTGCCGTTGTTCGGTTATTCCGCAGTAGTCTGGAAAGATGGCGGTTTTTATGTCACCGCTTCGAAGTCGGATAGTCCTGACAAGTGGAATCCGCTCAACTGTGACCGTGACGATGTGCGTTCTGGCGTTAAACGATTGACAGAGCAATACCCCGAGAACCGTCTCTATACCCATCTATCCAACTGTGCGCTTGGATATGAATGTCTGACTTCATCGAACACGTTCCTGAATCGTTGGGAAGGTGGAGTGCCAGTATCCTATTCTTGCAATGCAGGTTGTTTCGGGTGTATCTCCGAGCAACCGGATGATAGCGGCTTTGTTTCCCCGCAGACACGTATGAACTTCCGACCACGTGTGGATGAGATTGTGGAAGTTATGCTGGAACACCTGAAGACGCCAGAGTCCATCATTAGCTTTGGACAAGGTTGTGAAGGGGAGCCTTCCACGCAGGCCAAGTTGATTATTGAAGCGATTCGCGAAGTGCGTTCTGTAACGGACATGGGGTATATCAACATTAATACCAATGCCGGTCTGAACGATCATATTAGAGGTATTGTGGATGCTGGATTGGATCTGATGCGCGTAAGTACAATCAGCGCACTGGATGACCATTATAACGCCTACTATAAACCGCGTGGTTATACCTTAGCGAATGTTGAAAAGTCGATGAAATATGCGGCGCAGCAGGGTGTATACACCTCGATTAACTATCTGATCTTCCCGGGTGTAACGGATCGTGAAGAAGAGATTGAGGCGATGATTGAGTTTGCAAGAAGAACCGATCTACGCTTGATTCAGATGCGTAATCTAAATATTGATCCGGAGAGCTATCTGGAATTAATCCCTCCAGCTCAAGGTGATATTTTGGGTATGAAGCAGATGATTGAGATCTTTGAAGACGAGTTGCCTGATGTTGTAATCGGATCGTATACCCATGTTCCACCCGCTGGAATGGCACGTCCGAAACGGTTGATTACCTCTTAACAATAATGGATTGCAACAGGCACAAGGCCGTGTTATAATCTCAGAGTTGTGCCATTTACTCTGGGTCCGCTTGAGGCTCAGGGCGGAAAGAGGTGAAAGGTAATGAAAGAAGCAATTCATCCTAAATACACGATTGGTCAAG
Source organism: Paenibacillus sp. FSL R5-0519 (assembly GCF_037974275.1). Lineage (NCBI taxonomy): Bacteria > Bacillati > Bacillota > Bacilli > Caryophanales > Paenibacillaceae > Paenibacillus > Paenibacillus sp. FSL R5-0519. Next base: position 6,459,638 of record NZ_CP150234.1, on the reverse strand, counting down.
TATCTTGCGCTTGCGGGAATACTTTTGAGACAGGTTCGGTTAAAGACGGACTTCGTGTAGAGATTTGCTCCGCGTGCCACCCGTTCTTCACAGGTAAACAGAAGTTTATCGATGCTGGCGGCCGTGTTGATCGTTTCAAAAAGAAATACGGAATCTAATAGGACAATTCTTGGAGTTGTCTGTTAATTGCATCCAACACACCCCTGCTGATCTGGCAGGGGTTTTTATATGTTATGTGTAAGCGTAGCTGCTTCCGATTTTTACTCTGGTTGCAATTTGGATAACCTTACGTTATACTATTTCTTACCGTGCTAGATGGGGAGGTAGCGGTGCCCTGTAACTCGCAATCCGCTATAGCGAGGTTGAATTCCTGCTAGAGGTTTTGCCGATGTGAGGTTTGGTCCCTAAACGTGGTGTTGACGGTTGGGTCCTCCGCAATGAGTACTCATGAACCTGGTCAGGTCCGGAAGGAAGCAGCCATAAGTGAGATCACTCTTGTGCCGGAGGGTTGCCTAGCCCGAGCTATTGTTCAGGGGTGCCACTTGGATCGCAAATATCGATAGCAGGTGCACGGCTTACCATTTAAATGTAGAGACCTTTGCAGTTGTATGTATGCAGAGGTCTTTTTGATATGTCTTAAAAAACCATGCATGAATGAGTCAGATAAAGTTTGGATTCACCCTGGAATATAGTATAATGGGGGAACGACAAAGGACTCGAATGCGAAGTGGAAGGAAGGTAACGCATCATGGAGCATATCGCGTTATACCGGGCTTGGCGTCCCCAGTCGTTTCAAGATATGGTGGGGCAACAGCATATTATTCAGACCTTGCAGAACGCGATTCGTGAACAGCGGACTTCCCATGCCTACTTATTTAGCGGGCCCAGAGGAACGGGGAAGACAAGTGCCGCCAAGATTTTGGCCAAAGCTGTGAACTGCGAACGTGGGCCTGCGCCTGAACCTTGTAACGAGTGCGAAGCTTGCCGCAGGATTACGACTGGCGCCGTGATGGATGTGCAGGAGATTGATGCTGCATCCAATCGGGGCGTTGAAGAAATCCGTGATCTTCGGGAAAAGGTTAAATATGCGCCAACCGAAGTCCGGCAGAAAGTCTATATTATTGATGAAGTGCACATGCTGACGACGGAGGCATTCAATGCTTTGCTCAAAACATTGGAAGAGCCACCGCCACATGTGATGTTTATTTTGGCAACAACAGAACCACACCGTCTTCCGGCTACGATTATATCGCGCTGTCAACGATTTGATTTTCGTCGGGTTTCCCTGGAAGAGCAGACAGCGAGACTTACCCTGATCTGTGAACAGGAAGGCATGGAAGCGGACCAGGATGCGCTCCAATACATCGCCCGTTTATCAGACGGTGGAATGAGGGATGCACTCAGTGTGCTGGATCAGATTTCTTCATTTACAGATGGGCGAGTAACGTACCAGCAGGTTATGGACATGACGGGTGGAATTGCTTCAGAGCAATTTGCCAAACTGGCTGCTTCGCTGCTCAAGGGTGATGTTGGTCATATTCTGCAGATGATTGAAGGTTTCATGCATGAAGGAAAGAGCGCAGACAAGTGCATGGAGAATTTGCTGTATTATTTCCGCGATTTACTTATGATTAAGATGGTACCTGATGCAGATAAACTGACGGACCGGGTACTTAATCCGGAATCTTTCCGTGATATGGCAGAGTCATTTACCAGGGAACAACTGTTCCACATGATTGATACTCTTAATCGGTACCAGAGTGAAATGAAGTATGCAGTACAGCCACAGACATTGTTTGAAGTTGCATTGCTTAAACTGTGTAGTATTCCAGCTCAGGGTGAGGCTTCTGTTCAAGTGGGAGCTTCAGTTCATGCGGCACCTGCTGATGGGGGAGAGATCAACCGCTTGAAGCAGCAACTTGCTGAGTTGGAGAAGAAGTTGGATCGTGCATTGAAGAGTGGATTGTCTGGTGGAGAGGGTTCATCGAGCGCTCCATCGCGTCCGGCAACACGAGCACCTGTATCGAGAGGCAACTCGCCTGCCAAGCTTCCTGCTCAGTTGGATCAGTATGTTGCGCGCAAGGGAGCCCCTGAGTTCGCAGAGATCAGCAAAAAATGGAGTCAAATCCTGCAACGGGTGAAGGAAGAGAGGGTTACCGTTCATGCCTGGTTCGTGGATGGTGAGCCGGTATCATTGCTTGAGGACAACGTGTTGGTTGCTTTTAAAAACAACATTCACCGTGAAACAACGGAGAAGCAGGCTAACCGTGAAGTCATTGAGCGGGTGTTGTCCGAGCAGCTTGGGCGTCCTGCGCGATTGGTGACGATGATGCTCAAAGATTGGACCGGAGCAACGGAGGGAGCTTCTGAAACGCCAAAGGAGGACTTTAAGCTTGAACCCGAGCATGAAGACGGTGGTTCAAGCAGTAAACAGCCTTGGATAGATGAAGCCATTCAACTCTTTGGTGAGGACCTTGTAGTGATCAAAGAATAATGCGCATAGCGCGATAACCATAACAAAGGAGATGAACAATTATGAACAACATGAACCAAATGATGAAACAAGTGAAGAAAATGCAGGAGCAAATGCTGAAAGCGCAAGAGGAATTGGCGGACAAAACAGTCCAAGGTACATCCGGTGGCGGTGTAGTGACGGCTGAAGTTAACGGACACAAGAAATTGCTTGCTATCACGATCAAACCTGAAGCGGTAGATCCGGAAGATGTTGAAATGTTGCAGGATCTCGTTATGACAGCTGTTAATGATGCAATGGCCAAAGCTGATGAAATTGCCAACAAGGATATGGGCAAGTTCACTGGCGGCATGAATATTCCGGGATTATTTTAATTAAAAATTGATCCTGTCAAAGGAGACACAATCGATTGTATTATCCCGAACCAATAGCCAAGCTGATTGATGCCTTCACCCGATTGCCGGGTGTTGGCCCCAAGACGGCAGCTCGTTTAGCTTTTCATGTGCTTAACATGAAGGAAGATGACGTTATTGATTTTGCCAAAGCACTCGTAAGTGTGAAGCGTAATCTTCATTACTGTTCTGTATGTTGTAATATTACCGATACCGACCCGTGTCGCATCTGTCAGGATAAGTCCAGGGATGTCTCTGTAATCTGTGTAGTTCAGGATTCGAAAGATCTGGTGGCCATGGAGCGCACCAAGGAATTCGATGGTTACTATCATGTGTTACAGGGTGCGATCTCACCTATGGAGGGAATTGGACCAGATGATATTCGTTTGAAGGAACTCCTGATTCGATTAAGTGATGAACGTATTAAAGAGATCATTTTGGCGACAAACCCCAATATTGAGGGTGAGGCTACAGCGATGTACATCTCCCGTTTGGTACGTCCGTTTGAGATCAGTGTGACCCGGATTGCGCATGGATTACCTGTAGGTGGCGATCTTGAATATGCGGATGAAGTGACCCTTTCCAAGGCGTTAGAAGGGCGCAGAGAGATGCGTTAGTGTTTTTAGTTTGAATTAAACAATGAACTTCCTTGGAAACTTTGGAAGCTAAATAAGTTTCGGTGTTCAAAGAGAGCCCTAGGGCTCTCTTTTTTTTGTGAAGAAAATGAATGCCTGAGTTCTAAGTTTGTCCATTCCCTGATAAGTATGAGAATATGCTGTGCTGATCAGGAGGAGGAGAGTTTATGTTTTTGTGGCGAAATACACGGAACTCAATAGAGAAACACAACAGAATGTTGAAGGAGCTTGAGGAGGATCAGATCTATGCAGATGTTCAGATGGCTAAGCAGGAGTGGGAACGGGCTATGAGACAGTTTGAAGATGCGCAGGGGCAGGATGAGATTGATTATGCCATTTATGTATTGGAGGCAGCTGAGCGAAAGTACCAGATTCATTTGAGAAGAGCAAAGCGAGCCAGAGCTAATGATGATGTTGCATCACAGCGAGGATTGAGTATGTAGAGCTGAGATTACATTAAACATGGAGGTGTACTATATGAAGAGTATTATACTGGGGAGCGTACTAGTTGTATCTTTACTGGGACTTATTGTGGTTTTATTCAGAAAGCGGATAGGGTTGTCGGTATTTACGTCATTTGGAATCCATTTGGTGCTTGCTGCAGTAGGGATATACATCGTGAATTATTCCGGCTGGATTATAGGAACCTACATCCCGTTGAACCCTGCAACGATAGGGACAGTGACTGTTTTGGGATTGCCAGGTGTGGGCCTAATATTGGGGTTGAAATTTTCTTTGTTTGGATAGTTGACTCCCAGGATATTTATATGGTACATTATATCTCGTTGCTTTGCTTGCTTGGTTACATGCTTTCGATGAAATGAAGAAGTTCATTATGAGCTTCGAAAAAGAATTTCAAAAAAACACTTGACCAAAACAAACGAAGTATGATATATTATAAAAGTCGCCGCTGAGAGAAAATGGTGACAAAAAAACAAGTTTGATCTTTGAAAACTGAACAACGAGTGAGTAAACATTCTGCTTGCAGAATGAATGTGAAAGTTTGAAACAAGCCTTGGCTTGAATCGACTGGAGCACAAATGAGATTTTTAATCTCGTCAGATTCAAAATGAGCTTATCGCTCTTTTCAATACTTTATTGGAGAGTTTGATCCTGGCTCAGGACGAACGCTGGCGGCATGCCTAATACATGCAAGTCGAGCGGAGTTGATAAGAAGCTTGCTTCTTTGAGACTTAGCGGCGGACGGGTGAGTAACACGTAGGCAACCTGCCCTCAAGTTTGGGACAACTACCGGAAACGGTAGCTAATACCGAATAGTTGTTTTCTTCGCCTGAAGGAAACTGGAAAGACGGAGCAATCTGTCACTTGGGGATGGGCCTGCGGCGCATTAGCTAGTTGGTGGGGTAACGGCTCACCAAGGCGACGATGCGTAGCCGACCTGAGAGGGTGATCGGCCACACTGGGACTGAGACACGGCCCAGACTCCTACGGGAGGCAGCAGTAGGGAATCTTCCGCAATGGGCGAAAGCCTGACGGAGCAATGCCGCGTGAGTGATGAAGGTTTTCGGATCGTAAAGCTCTGTTGCCAGGGAAGAACGCTTGGGAGAGTAACTGCTCTCAAGGTGACGGTACCTGAGAAGAAAGCCCCGGCTAACTACGTGCCAGCAGCCGCGGTAATACGTAGGGGGCAAGCGTTGTCCGGAATTATTGGGCGTAAAGCGCGCGCAGGCGGTCATTTAAGTCTGGTGTTTAATCCCGGGGCTCAACCCCGGATCGCACTGGAAACTGGGTGACTTGAGTGCAGAAGAGGAGAGTGGAATTCCACGTGTAGCGGTGAAATGCGTAGATATGTGGAGGAACACCAGTGGCGAAGGCGACTCTCTGGGCTGTAACTGACGCTGAGGCGCGAAAGCGTGGGGAGCAAACAGGATTAGATACCCTGGTAGTCCACGCCGTAAACGATGAGTGCTAGGTGTTAGGGGTTTCGATACCCTTGGTGCCGAAGTTAACACATTAAGCACTCCGCCTGGGGAGTACGGTCGCAAGACTGAAACTCAAAGGAATTGACGGGGACCCGCACAAGCAGTGGAGTATGTGGTTTAATTCGAAGCAACGCGAAGAACCTTACCAGGTCTTGACATCCCTCTGACCGGTACAGAGATGTACCTTTCCTTCGGGACAGAGGAGACAGGTGGTGCATGGTTGTCGTCAGCTCGTGTCGTGAGATGTTGGGTTAAGTCCCGCAACGAGCGCAACCCTTGATCTTAGTTGCCAGCATTTCGGATGGGCACTCTAAGGTGACTGCCGGTGACAAACCGGAGGAAGGTGGGGATGACGTCAAATCATCATGCCCCTTATGACCTGGGCTACACACGTACTACAATGGCCGGTACAACGGGCTGTGAAGCCGCGAGGTGGAACGAATCCTAAAAAGCCGGTCTCAGTTCGGATTGCAGGCTGCAACTCGCCTGCATGAAGTCGGAATTGCTAGTAATCGCGGATCAGCATGCCGCGGTGAATACGTTCCCGGGTCTTGTACACACCGCCCGTCACACCACGAGAGTTTATAACACCCGAAGTCGGTGGGGTAACCGCAAGGAGCCAGCCGCCGAAGGTGGGATAGATGATTGGGGTGAAGTCGTAACAAGGTAGCCGTATCGGAAGGTGCGGCTGGATCACCTCCTTTCTATGGAGAATCGTTTCCCGCGTGGAAACATTCAAATATGCAGCTTAGCTGCAAACGACTCACTCGTTGCTCAGTTTTGAGAGCTCAAACTCTCAAACGTTTGGTGGCGATAGCGAAGGGGTTCCACACGTTCCCATCCCGAACACGACCGTTAAGCCCTTCAGCGTCAATGGTACTTGGACCGCAGGGTCCTGGGAGAGTAGAACGCCGCCAAGCGTAACCCATTTTGGGTTCAAACAGTATATGTAATGTGGGCCCTTAGCTCAGTTGGTTAGAGCGCACCTCTGATAAGGGTGAGGCCGGTGGTTCGAGTCCACCAGGGCCCACCATCTATACCTTTAAAACTTTATATGGGGCCATAGCTCAGCTGGGAGAGCGCCTGCCTTGCAAGCAGGAGGTCAGCGGTTCGATCCCGCTTGGCTCCACCAAAAATGTTTTACAAGTTTGTTCTTTGAAAACTAGATATCGAAACGAAAGTAAATGCGAATTAGAACATTCCTTTTTAGCTGAACTTGTGTATAACAAGTTTCAATAAAAACGGTAGATTGCTGGAGCGAGTGATCGAAATGGAGCGACTTTTGGATTTGCGCAAGCAAACCAAGCGGAGCGACAGCTCGAACACGAGCGCAATGGTTAAGCTACTAAGAGCACACGGAGGATGCCTAGGCGCTAGGAGCCGATGAAGGACGTGGCGAACAACGAAACTGCCTCGGGGAGCTGTAAGCAAGCTTTGATCCGGGGGTGTCCGAATGGGGAAACCCAGCTGGGGTAATTTCCAGTTACTCACAACTGAATACATAGGTTGTGTAGAGGCATACCAGGGGAACTGAAACATCTAAGTACCCTGAGGAAGAGAAAACAATAGTGATTCCGTCAGTAGCGGCGAGCGAACGCGGAGAAGCCCAAACCAGAGAGCTTGCTCTTTGGGGTTGTGGGACGTCTCACATGGAGTTACAAAGGAACCGGTTAAGCGAAGAGGTCTGGAAAGGCCCGCCAAAGAAGGTAAAAGCCCTGTAATTGAAAGTCTGTTCCCTCCGAGACGGATCCCGAGTAGTGCGGGGCACGTGAAACCCCGTATGAATCCGGCAGGACCATCTGCCAAGGCTAAATACTTCCTAGCGACCGATAGTGAAGCAGTACCGTGAGGGAAAGGTGAAAAGCACCCCGGAAGGGGAGTGAAATAGAACCTGAAACCGTGTGCTTACAAAAAGTCAGAGCCCGTTTTAGGGGTGATGGCGTGCCTTTTGTAGAATGAACCGGCGAGTTACGTTCCCGTGCAAGGTTAAGGTGAAGAGCCGGAGCCGCAGCGAAAGCGAGTCTGAATAGGGCGACATAGTACGTGGACGTAGACCCGAAACCGGGTGATCTACCCCTGTCCAGGGTGAAGGTGCGGTAACACGCACTGGAGGCCCGAACCCACGCACGTTGAAAAGTGCGGGGATGAGGTGGGGGTAGCGGAGAAATTCCAATCGAACTCGGAGATAGCTGGTTCTCCCCGAAATAGCTTTAGGGCTAGCCTCGGAAAACAGAGTCGTGGAGGTAGAGCACTGATTGGGTGCGGGGCCCGCAAGGGTTACCAAGCTCAGTCAAACTCCGAATGCCATAGACTTACTTCCGGGAGTCAGACAGTGAGTGCTAAGATCCATTGTCAAAAGGGAAACAGCCCAGACCATCAGCTAAGGTCCCCAAGTGTGTGTTAAGTGGGAAAGGATGTGGAGTTGCACAGACAACCAGGATGTTGGCTTAGAAGCAGCCACCATTGAAAGAGTGCGTAATAGCTCACTGGTCGAGTGACTCTGCGCCGAAAATGTAACGGGGCTAAACACACCACCGAAGCTATGGCTTGATGCTTGCATCAGGGGTAGGGGAGCGTTGTATAAGGGTTGAAGGTGTACCGTAAGGAGCGCTGGACATTATACAAGTGAGAATGCCGGTATGAGTAACGAAAAGATCAGTGAGAATCTGATCCGCCGAAAGCCTAAGGGTTCCTGAGGAAGGCTCGTCCGCTCAGGGTAAGTCGGGACCTAAGGCGAGGCCGAAAGGCGTAGTCGAAGGACAACAGGTCGAAATTCCTGTACCACCGTAAGCCGTTATGAGCAATGGGGGGACGCAGTAGGGTAGTGACGCGGACTGATGGATGTCCGTCTAAGCAGTAAGGCTGATGTGTAGGCAAATCCGCACATCGTAAGGCTGAGCTGTGATGGGGAGCGAAAATTATAGTAGCGAAGGTCATGATCTCACACTGCCAAGAAAAGCCTCTAGCCAGGTGAAGGTGCCCGTACCGCAAACCGACACAGGTAGGCGAGAAGAGTATTCTAAGGCGCGCGGAAGAACTCTCGTTAAGGAACTCGGCAAAATGACCCCGTAACTTCGGGAGAAGGGGTGCCCCGGTAGTGTGAATAGCACGAGGGGGCCGCAGTGAAAAGGCCCAAGCGACTGTTTAGCAAAAACACAGGTCTGTGCGAAGCCGTAAGGCGAAGTATACGGGCTGACGCCTGCCCGGTGCTGGAAGGTTAAGGGGAGTGGTTAGGGAGCAATCCCGAAGCTGTGAACCGAAGCCCCAGTAAACGGCGGCCGTAACTATAACGGTCCTAAGGTAGCGAAATTCCTTGTCAGGTAAATTCTGACCCGCACGAATGGCGTAACGACTTGGGCGCTGTCTCAACGAGAGATCCGGTGAAATTTTAATACCTGTGAAGATGCAGGTTACCCGCGACAAGACGGAAAGACCCCATGGAGCTTTACTGCAGCTTGATATTGAATTTGGGTACGATCTGTACAGGATAGGTGGGAGCCTTTGAAGCGTGAGCGCCAGCTTGCGTGGAGGCAACGTTGGGATACCACCCTGATCGTATCTAGGTTCTAACCTGGTACCGTAATCCGGTGCGGGGACAGTGTCAGGTGGGCAGTTTGACTGGGGCGGTCGCCTCCTAAAGAGTAACGGAGGCGCCCAAAGGTTCCCTCAGAATGGTTGGAAATCATTCGAAGAGTGCAAAGGCATAAGGGAGCTTGACTGCGAGACCTACAAGTCGAGCAGGGACGAAAGTCGGGCTTAGTGATCCGGTGGTACCGCATGGAAGGGCCATCGCTCAACGGATAAAAGCTACCCTGGGGATAACAGGCTTATCTCCCCCAAGAGTCCACATCGACGGGGAGGTTTGGCACCTCGATGTCGGCTCATCGCATCCTGGGGCTGAAGTAGGTCCCAAGGGTTGGGCTGTTCGCCCATTAAAGCGGTACGCGAGCTGGGTTCAGAACGTCGTGAGACAGTTCGGTCCCTATCTGTCGTGGGCGTAGGAAATTTGAGAGGAGCTGTCCTTAGTACGAGAGGACCGGGATGGACGTACCGCTGGTGTACCAGTTGTTCCGCCAGGAGCACCGCTGGGTAGCTATGTACGGACGGGATAAACGCTGAAAGCATCTAAGCGTGAAGCCCCCCTCAAGATGAGATTTCCCAGTATGTAAGACCCCTTGAAGACGACGAGGTAGATAGGCTGGGGGTGGAAGTGCAGCAATGCATGGAGCTGACCAGTACTAATCGGTCGAGGGCTTATCCAATAGCAAGTGATAATTCACATCTTTCGTTTCGAATCTAGTTTTCAGGGAGCAATCCTTGAATGATGTTGAAGATTGTTATTTGGAGAGATACCCAAGTGGCTATAAGGGGACCCTCTGCTAAGGGGTTAGACTGCGTAAGCGGTGCGAGGGTTCGAATCCCTCTCTCTCCGCCATCTTTACCTAAAGATGGACAAGCAATCAAGACACAATTAATATGGCGGTGTAGCTCAGCTGGCTAGAGCGTACGGTTCATACCCGTAAGGTCGGGGGTTCGATCCCCTCCGCCGCTACCATATTACCCAGGAGGCTTAGCTCAGCTGGGAGAGCATCTGCCTTACAAGCAGAGGGTCGGGGGTTCGATCCCCTCAGCCTCCACCATATACGCCGGTGTAGCTCAACTGGTAGAGCAACTGACTTGTAATCAGTAGGTTGGGGGTTCAAGTCCTCTCGCCGGCACCATTAATGCCTGGAACCGTGGTGTAGTTGGCCTAACATGCCTGCCTGTCACGCAGGAGATCGCGGGTTCGAATCCCGTCGGTTCCGCCATTAATCCTAAAAATTAAATATGGCTCGGTAGCTCAGTCGGTAGAGCAGAGGACTGAAAATCCTCGTGTCGGCGGTTCGATTCCGTCCCGAGCCACCTTTAATCCTTGGAGGATTAGCGAAGTGGCCAAACGCATCAGACTGTAAATCTGCTCCCGTACGGGTTCGGTGGTTCGAATCCATCATCCTCCACCAGTTTTATGAGTCATTAGCTCAGTTGGTAGAGCACCTGACTTTTAATCAGGGTGTCGAAGGTTCGAGCCCTTCATGACTCATCTTTAAGAAAAGAGTGATTAATCATTAATTTGATTATTCGCTCTTTTTTGTTATGTACTTTTAACGGATTATGGATATTTATTAATGCTGTGCAAGATATGATAAACTAATAGAAAACATGCAGAGTGGTGACGTTCATTATATGAAGTTCATACCTGATCTAAAACAGCAAATTGAAGTCATTATAGGCACAACTTTGGACGAATATGAGATTACAATAGAGGAATGGACGCAATCTGTTACGAATCTGGTGGGTCTTCATGAAAATTCAGAGACCTATGGTGATGAAGGTGAGAGTCTGGAGCTATCTGAACAAACTACATCTCCAAGCTCATCCGATGTAATCAGTCTGAATACGGGAGAGCGCATATTTTTTAAGGTTCGGATGAATGAGAAAGAAGAGACCGTGGTATGTTGGGGATGCACTGCAAGATCTATCACTGTGGAGAGACGGAGATTTATTGAGCTTTTGATCCGTTCCAACACAGAATTACCCGAGGAGACACAGCCTGTTGTATATGAGAATGATAGGGAGCAGTATCTAACCGAATTGGGTCTCTGGCTTAGAGAGCAGATCGAAGAACCAACCAAGCAGGAATCTGAAACGGTACCTGATCGCTTTGTGGTGGCTGCAGATTTGAATACTGAGAAAATTCTGTTCTTGCTGCAAGGAGATACGCCGGATGCACATCGTTTACGATCCAAGGAACTCAACAAGTTGCTTGAGAGTTATTTTGGCGAGGAGATTGTATTGATTCCCTTGGGGGATCAAGAGTGGGTTTTCATGGGTGATAAAGAAATTGTTACAGAAGAAGCTGAGGAAGATACAACGGAAGCCAAAAAGGATTCACTGAACGCTTTTTGCCTTGGGTTACATGAACTGGTTGCCAGTGAGTGGGCTGGGGTGTTCCATCTGTCTGCATCCCTGCCGTGCATACCCGCAGAACAATTAGTATCAGTTACAGCGCTTCTTAAAGAAAGTGTGCAATTGGGGAGAGCATTCCATGTTACGCAGCATATTCATCTTCCATGGGATCTGCATCTGGAACGATTGGTAGCGAGTATTCCAGATGAACAACGGATACGATTTATACAGGAAACAGGCAAGGACACGTTAATCTTAAATGATAGTGAGACTCTTGCTACGTTAGAAACCTTTTTTAGCCTGGACTGTAATGTGAGCGAGACAGCCAAACGGCTTTTTATTCATCGTAATACGTTGGTTTATCGTCTGGACAAGATCAAACAAGAGATTGGATACGATGTAAGGCACTTCGAAAGTGCTGTTCTAGTGCAGTTTTTGCTGCTTATGTACAAAGTGACGAAAAAGCATTGATATTTTTGTGCAGTTTGCGAATAGTCAAACCTCATGCAGATAGGGTAATATAAAAATACAAATTGTATTCGATTACAAAATGATCTCTGAGGAGGCAACAATCATGGCTGGAGTACGTTTAGAGCATATTTTCAAAAAATACCCGGGTTCTGATAAAGCAACTGTAGTTGACATTAACCTGGACATTAAAGATAAAGAATTTCTGGTATTGGTAGGTCCGTCCGGTTGTGGTAAATCAACAACACTGCGTATGATCGCAGGCCTTGAGGAAATTTCTGAAGGTAAACTCTATATCGGTGACCGTGTCGTTAATGATGTTGCACCTAAAGACCGCGATATCGCGATGGTATTCCAATCCTATGCCTTGTATCCGCATATGAGCGTATATCAAAACATGGCGTTTGGTTTGAAATTGCGTAAGGTTAAAAAAGACGAGATCGACAAACGTGTACGTGAAGCAGCTAAAATCCTGGATATTGAGCATTTGCTTGAGCGTAAACCTAAGGCATTGTCCGGTGGTCAACGTCAGCGTGTCGCTCTAGGACGTGCGATTGTCCGTGATCCACAAGTCTTCTTGATGGATGAGCCTCTCTCCAACTTGGATGCTAAACTTCGTGGTCAGATGCGTGCGGAAATCACTAAACTGGCTAAACGTTTGGAAACAACAGTTATCTACGTAACGCATGACCAGATCGAAGCAATGACGATGGGTGATCGGATCGTAGTTATGAAGGATGGTATCATCCAACAAGCAGCTTCTCCGGAAGAGTTGTATAACCTGCCGGCTAACCTGTTCGTGGCTGGTTTCATCGGTTCCCCGACAATGAACTTTATCTCGGGTAAATTGGCTGAGCAAGGTGCAAATCTTCACTTCGTAGCTCCAGGCGTGGACGTTGAAATCCCGCAAGGTAAAGCACAAGTGTTGAAATCTAGAGGATACATTGGCAAAGAAGTCATTCTGGGTGTTCGTCCAGAAGACATTCACGAAGAGCCAGTATTCCTGGAAGCATCCCCGAACTCTGTATTCTCTACTCACGTAGATGTAACAGAGAACCTGGGTCACGAAATGCTCCTCTACTTGAGCGGTGTAGGTAACGATACTACAATTGCACGTGTAGATGGACGTTCTAACACTCGTGATGGTTCCACAGTTAAAATGGCTATCGACATGAACAAAGTTCATATCTTTGACAAAGAGACTGAAGTGAACGTACTTCTTCAAGACTAATATTACTGGGATTCATCGGTGACGATGGAATCTGACAGTTAACGCAATTATACATTGTAATGAGAGCCCCTTCCGTTATTGCTGGAAGGGGCTTTTTTTAAAATTAATGAATTCTTTAATATTCAGCGGAGCAAGGATTAACAATCACCTGATAAACAACCGCTAAACCATCCATGTAGTATTCCCAATGGGTGCTCGATCAGAAGCTTTTTTCTTACTAATGGTTGTCGGAGGCTACGATTGCATTCATCCCGGAATTCATTTAAGATTATTTGAAGGTCTGTCTTCATATATCTGAGAGAACCGACTGTTGGAAGGGTATGCATTCTGTACCCCATGTTGTGAATGCGCTAATAATGGAAAGAACTGATACACGAACTGAATTACATAGAGGTACAGCGAATGCTGAAAGGAAGAGACAAATGGCGAAAAAAGTGAAAGTATCCGAATTGGTACAGCAGTTTCAGTTGGAGGTTGTTTCTGGATCTCACGGATTGAAAAGAGTCATTACGGTAGATGACCTGAACCGTCCTGGTCTGGAAATGGCCGGTTATTTTGAATACCATCCTCAAGAACGGGTACAGCTACTTGGAAGAACGGAGTTAGCTTTCTTTGCAATGTTACCCGAGCAAGAGCGGCGTGATCGTATGCAACGTCTTTGTACGGAAGAGACGCCTTGTATCGTTGTAACGCGCGGACTTGAAGTCCCACAAGAGCTGATTGATATCAGTGAAGAACGGGATCTGGCTGTATTGCGCAGTAATATGGCAACAACAATTCTGTCCAGCCGGATTACCGGATTTTTGGAAGGCAAATTAGCACCTACTGCCACGATTCATGGTGTACTTTGTGATGTATACGGGGTTGGTATGTTGATTACAGGTAGTAGCGGTATTGGTAAGAGTGAAACAGCACTTGAACTGGTTAAACGTGGACACCGACTGATTGCCGATGATGCGGTAGAGATCCGCCAAACGTCAGATTTTCAGCTTCATGGTACTGCACCTGAATTGATCCGCCACTTGCTCGAAATTCGAGGTGTCGGTATTATCAACGTCATGACATTATTCGGAGCCGGTGCAGTTCGGAATAACAAACGGATTACCCTGGTTGTACGTCTGGAAGCATGGCAGCAGGATAAACAATACGATCGTCTGGGTCTGGACGAAGAGACTACACGTATCATTGATACCGATGTGCCTCTCGTTACGATTCCTGTTCGTCCGGGGCGGAACTTGGCGGTTATTATTGAAGTAGCCGGAATGAACTATCGTCTGAAACAGATGGGTCTTAATGCTGCACTGCAATTCACGAACAAGCTGACAGCAACCATCTCGGAAGATATGGAAGACATGGATTAAGAAACATTTTATACAAGGAAATGAAGATAAATGGTTGACGTGTACTGCTTCTCTGGAGGCGCAGGGCATGCCAACCATTCGTCATGCGTGTGATTGATCGAATAAATAGGAGTGTGAATGAATGGATACATTATTACTGTTGAACCCGATTGCGTTCTCTATTGGAGCGTTAAAGGTTCACTGGTACGGGCTTATTCTTGGTGCCGCGGCACTTATAGGACTGCTGCTCGTGATCCGGGAGGGCAAACGCTACAATATCCCACAGGAAGTGTTCATGGACATGGTTCTGCTGGGTGTGCCTTCTGCCATCATTGGTGCCCGCATCTACTATGTCGCATTTAAGTGGGAAGATTACAAGGATAATTTCTGGGATGTCTTTAAAATATGGAATGGCGGTATCGCCATCTATGGTGCCCTTATTGGTGCAATCATCTGTGCAGTTATTTTCTTCCGTCGTAAAGGCTATAACTTCTGGCGTATGGCCGATATCTGTGCGCCTGGACTGATTGTTGGACAGATGATCGGACGTTGGGGGAACTTTGTGAATCAGGAAGCCTACGGCGGTCCTGTGGAAGAATCATTTTTGAGAGACAAGCTTCATCTGCCAGACTTTATTGTGAATCAAATGAACGTAGAGGGCGTATTCCATCATCCTGCGTTTTTGTATGAATCAGTATGGAGTCTCGCTGGTCTAATCTTGCTGCTGATTCTGCGTCGTCAGAAATTCCTGCGTTCAGGTGAACTGTTCATGTCCTATTTCATCTGGTACTCTATCGGTCGTTTCTTCATTGAAGCTTTGCGTACGGACAGTCTGGGCTTCCAGGCTCCGCAATGGGTCGCTTCATTAGTGAACGGGCTGTGGTCTCCAATGACTGTGATGGGCTTCGAACAAGGCTATCTTGATCCTGCTTATGGCAACGTAAGAATCTCTCAACTGCTCGCTATTGGTATCATTATTGTTGCTGTTGTATTCATAGTGGTGAGAAGAGTGACAGGTAAAGCCGATGTTCGTTACAGTGATCCGATTGTATCATCCAAAGTAACCTCTGATGATATGGAACATACGGGAACAGATGCAGGCAAAGAGAGCAAAGTAACACCTCCAGCCAAAGATGATCCGAAGCCAGTTGATGATAAAAAGGAGTAATGCAACATGATTGACACGGTATTGTTCGATCTGGACGGAACCATTATTGATACCAATGAGCTGATTATCAGCTCATTCCAGCATGTCATGGGGGGATGGGAGCATTCAGCTCCATGGACACGTGAACAGATCATTCCGCATATGGGTGGCACACTGGAGCAGCAAATGCGTACCTTTTCTGGACAAGAGGAAGTCTCTGAGTACGTGAAAGGTTATCGTGCCTATAATGATATCCATCATGAAGCGATGGTTAGACCTTTTCCACATGTCATTGAGGTAGTAGAGGCGTTGCATCAGGCTGGCATTGTGATGGGTGTGGTCACAACCAAAATTCGTCCATCTACATTAAAGGTGCTGGAACGTTTTGACCTACTGAAATATATGAAGACGATTGTGACCGTGACTGATGTGACGAATCCGAAGCCACATGCTGAGCCTGTGTTGAAAGCAATGACGGAACTGGGTGCAGATCCTGCTAAAACGTTGATGGTTGGTGATAGTCCGGTGGATATCCAATCGGCTCAAAATGCGGGTGCACTCTCGGCGGGGGTTGCATGGTCTCTTAAAGGAGAAACAATCCTGAACGGATATGGCCCCGATCACATGTTGCACGACATGAGAGACTTGTTAGAACTCATCCGTATTGAAACGGGTCGTTCATGAGAAAAGTAACCCGCTATCCGGTAGAGGACCAGAATGCACTTTGGCATATCTACAAGACAGTGAGTCCGTGGAAGGGCATTCGTAATTTTATCTGGATCCAGTTGTCACGGTACTGTCCCATCCTATCAGTGAAGAACTGGATTTATCGCCGAATGCTCGGGATGAAGGTGGGAAAACATACGGCCTTTGGCCTGATGGTGATGGTGGACGTGTTTTTTCCGGAGAAAATAACGGTTGGCGAAAACTCGGTCATCGGTTACAACACAACGATTCTCGCTCATGAGTATCTCATTAAGGAGTACAGGCTCGGTGAGGTGATTATCGGGGAAAATGTACTGATTGGTGCCAATACAACGATTCTGCCTGGGGTAACCATAGGGGATGGAGCGGTTGTAGCTGCTGGAGCAGTCGTACATAAGGATGTTGCTCCGGGTGCTTTTGTTGGTGGCAATCCACTGCGTGACTTATCCCGTGCGGCAGCTTCTACGGAAGAGACTGTCTTTAACACGGATGATTCTTCTCAGGGTAGTGTGCATTAAGTCCACAACGTGATGAAAGAAGATGGGTTGAAGTAAAAAGCTGCTTATGGCAGCTTTTTTCGTATATAAATACCGATGGGGGAGGGTAACGGTGCGAATATAAAACGAGATGCCGATCCAAGGGCAATCAAGCTTCGGTATTGTTGACGGTAGTGCGCATTTCATGTTATCATATCCCATATCCTTTAGTTTATTAGCACTTTACCATGTGAAAGTATTATTGAAGAAATTAAACGTGATAAAGGTTGAACTAAACAATAGTTAAAAGCTTTTGCAGCAATACGTTGATTCAGGGTTACAAGATAGAATGGGGATTTACACTACATAAATCCTGTTGAAATAGCATGAGCACCACTCTTAAATTACTGACTCGGGGTGAATAATACCAATGTCCAAACCAAAAGGATTTGAAAAACCGACCGGATTTCGCGACTATACACCACATGTAGTATCCAAGCTGCGTACGATTGAGCGGAATGTACTGGAATGTATGGAACGCTGGGGTTACCGTCAGATCATCACACCAACGATTGAATATTACGACACGGTAGGTGTAGCCAGCTCTACATCGGATCGCAAATTGTTTAAATTATTGAACAGTCGGGGAACTACGCTGGTGCTCCGATCGGATCTAACGGCTCCGATTGCACGTGTCGTTTCGTCCATGCTCAAAGATGAGCAATTGCCACTGCGTCTGTCCTATCATGCGAACGTATTTCGTTCGATTGAAGAGGAAGCTGGACGCGAGGCGGAGTTCTTCCAGACAGGGGTGGAGCTGGTTGGAGATGACTCACCTGAGGCGGATGCAGAAGTTGTTGCGCTTGCGATTG
Organism: Paenibacillus sp. FSL R5-0519; assembly: GCF_037974275.1. Classification (NCBI taxonomy): domain Bacteria; kingdom Bacillati; phylum Bacillota; class Bacilli; order Caryophanales; family Paenibacillaceae; genus Paenibacillus; species Paenibacillus sp. FSL R5-0519. The sequence continues at coordinate 6,442,010 of NZ_CP150234.1, read as the reverse complement.
CCTCTTTGCAGGCAGCGGGCGTGTCTTCTTTTAAAATAGCGATGGGTCATATGGGATTCCTGAACGGATTACTGGAGGAAGTAATCCCAGGTCAAACTGCGGAGCAGGAGCAATTGAAGGAAGGGTTGCTCGGACGTGATTATGTCGGCTATCGCCAGTCCATCGAAGCATTGAACCTGGAACCCAAGTTGAAAGAACAGCTTGAAGCGATCCTGCGTCTGCGCGGTGGCAAGGAAGTCTGCACACATGCGGTAGAGCTAAGTTCAAGCGCTGAAGCAGCACAGTCGATTGCGCATCTGTGTGCAGTATTCGAAGTGTTGGAAGCGTACGGTGTATCCGAACATGTACTGATTGATCTGACGATGATCGGGGATTTCTCCTATTATACGGGCATGACGTTTGAAGGATATGCAGCAGAACTGGGTTCTCCGGTATGCAGCGGCGGGCGGTATGACAATCTGTTACAACAATTCGGGCGTTCGTTGCCAGCAACAGGGTTTGCACTGAAAACCAACCGGATTATTGATGGCGTTCACGGTATTACCATTGAAGAGAAAAAACCGATACTTATCCAATATAGCCCGAAACGTCGGGCCGAGGCACTGACCGAAGCGGCAAGATTACGCAGTCTGGGACAAAATGTAGTGACACTCCTTCTTCCTGAAGACGGGGCTGGAGCAAGTGCTGTATCTACTGGAGCAACAACTGTTCAGGCTGAGCAGGTTATTACTTACGGATCTGAAGAAGGAGGACGCTGAGATGTCGGATATTCTGAAGGTGGCCATGCCGAAGGGCCGAATCTATAAAAAAGCCTCCAAATTGTTCCGTGAAGCGGGGCTGGATATTCCAGAAGACGTGGATGATACACGCAGATTGGTCATTGAAGTACCGGAAGCGGGAATGGAATTCATCATGGCGAAGCCAGTAGATGTTCCAACGTACGTGGAGTACGGTGTTGCTGATATCGGAATTGTTGGTAAAGACGTGTTGCTGGAGGAAAATCGGGATGTGTACGAACTGTTGAATCTGGGAATCGCCCAGTGCCGTATGTCTGTGATTGGACTTCCCGACTGGAAGCCAGGTATTCAGCAACGTGTTGCAACGAAGTACCCGAGGATCGCTTCACAGTATTTCCGGGAGCAGGGGCAGCAGGTTGAGGTGATCAAGCTGAATGGTTCCATTGAGCTTGCGCCCTTAATTGGTCTGGCAGACCGGATCGTCGATCTGGTGGAGACAGGTCAAACGCTACGCGAGAATGGACTCGTGGAGATGACAGAAATTCTGGATATCACCAGTCGTCTTATCGCCAATCGGGTAAGCTATCGGATGAAAAATGCACGGATTCAGGCTTTGTGTGATGCACTTCAGCAGGTTATACCGGCATCCAATGAGATATCGGCAGGAAGCCTTCGGGGATAAATTACTGTAAGCAAGGAATGGGAAATATACAAATGGAATAACCAAAGAATGAAACGATAGAAGTAAGGAACGAGAAAAATGAGAAACAAATCGGCCATATAAGGTAGGCACTACAGGCGATAAGGAGGTTGTACGTATGAAAATTGTACCTGCACGGGAGTTTGATCTGAAGCGTGAAGTGGAGTATGGCACGCCAGAGCAAAATGAAACGGTACGGCGTATTGTCAGCGACATTCGCCGTGAGGGTGATGCGGCACTGCTGCGTTACACGGAGCAGCTGGACCGCACGAAGCTGACGGCCGCGGAATTGCGTGTGCCGCAGGAAGAGCTGCAGGCGGCTTATGCAGCCGTGGAGCCATCCTTTGTGACGGCGATTCGGCAAGCCGCCGCCAACATTCGTGCGTTTCACGAGAAACAGAAACGCAACTCGTGGATGGATTGGCAGCCGGACGGCAGCCTGCTGGGCCAGGTCATCCGACCGCTGAAGCGGGTCGGGGTCTATGTACCTGGCGGTAAAGCAGCGTATCCATCGTCTGTGCTGATGAACGTGATTCCGGCACAGGTGGCAGGCGTGCCGGAGATTGTTCTCGTGACGCCGCCGTCTACCAACGGTGGTGAAGGCATTAACCCGTACATTCTCGTGGCTGCTGCGGAAGCAGGCGTAAGCGAGATGTACCGGGTTGGCGGCGCTCAAGCCATCGCCGCCCTGGCTTACGGCACGGAGAGCATTGCCCCGGTCGACAAGATCTGTGGACCGGGCAATATTTACGTGGCGCTCGCGAAGCGCGAGGTGTACGGTGCGGTCGATATCGACAGCATCGCCGGGCCGAGTGAGATTGTGGTGCTCGCCGATGATACGGCGAATCCGGTGTATGTCGCCGCCGACCTGTTGTCGCAGGCGGAACATGACGAGATGGCATCGGCCATTCTTGTCACGAATTCGGCCGCGCTGGCGGAAGCCGTGCAGGGCGAAGTGCAACGGCAGCTTGAAGTGCTGCCGCGGCGTGATATCGCTACTGCTTCGGTGGAGCAGTATGGCGCGATTATTGTGGTCGATTCCATCGATGAGGGAATCGATGTGGTGAACCGGCTCGCACCGGAGCATCTGGAGATCATGGTGCAGGAGCCGATGGCTTACGCTGGCCGGATTGAGAATGCCGGTGCGATCTTCCTCGGCACGTACAGCTCGGAGCCGGTAGGGGATTATTTTGCCGGACCGAATCATATTATTCCGACCAATGGAACGGCGCGATTCAGTTCGCCAGTGGACGTGGACGATTTTATCAAGAAATCGAGTCTGATCTATTATAGTAAAGAAGCGCTGCTGCAGAATGGAGCGGCTATTATAGAGTTGGCCCGCCATGAGGGTCTTGAAGGTCATGCCCGTGCAATCGCTGTACGGTTAGAACAGGAAGGAAAGGCGGAATCGGACAATGGATAAGCAAAATAATGGTGTGGAATTTGAAAACAAAGGTGCAGTGCGCCAAGCAGAGGTTGACCGCAAAACGAACGAGACCAATATTCAATTGGCCTTTAATGTAGATGGAACAGGACAATCCACGATTGAAACGGATGTACCTTTCCTGAACCATATGTTGGATCTGTTCACGAAGCACGGACAATTCGACCTGAACGTACAGGCCCGTGGAGATATTGACATTGACGATCATCACACGGTTGAAGACATCGGAATTTGTCTGGGACAGACGTTGCGAGAAGCGTTGGGTGACAAACGCGGTATTAAGCGTTACGCCAGTGTTTTTGTACCGATGGACGAGGCACTCGCTCAGGTTATTATTGATGTGAGCAACCGACCTCACTTTGAATACCGTGCAGAATACCCTTCCCAACAGGTAGGCAGTTTCTCCACGGAGCTGGTACATGAATTCCTGTGGAAATTAGCGCTGGAAGCTCGGATTACGTTGCATGTCATTGTGCACTATGGTCAGAATACCCACCACATGATTGAAGCGATCTTTAAGGCATTGGGACGTGCACTGGATGAAGCAACGATGATTGATCCGCGTGTAACGGGTGTGCCTTCCACGAAGGGAGTGCTGTAGACGATGGCGATTGCAATTGTCGATTACGGTATGGGTAACCTGCACAGCGTCGGCAAAGCGGTCGAACGTCTTGGCTACGAAGCGCTGGTCACGGGTGACCGGGAAGAGATTCTTGGCGCAGATGGTGTCATTCTGCCAGGCGTAGGTGCTTTTGGTGATGCGATGGTTCATTTGCGGGAGAGTGGACTGGATACGGTTGTGAAAGAAGCCGCTGCAGGGTCCAAGTCACTGCTCGGTATCTGTCTGGGGATGCAGTTGTTGTTTAGCTCAAGTGAGGAGCATGGCGAACATGAGGGACTGGATATATTGCCAGGTAAAGTGGTGCGTTTTGCACCCGGAGAACTGAAGGTTCCTCATATGGGATGGAACCGTCTGGAATTCCTGCATGCGGAAAACCCGCTGTTTGCGGGACTTGAGGGAGGACACGTCTATTTTGTGCATTCCTATCATGCGCTTACGGACAACAGGGATGATCTGCTGGCGGTAACGGATTACGGACATCCGGTGACAGCCATTGTAGGCAGAGGATCCAACTTCGGCATGCAATTTCACCCGGAGAAAAGCGGAGAGCTTGGCATGAAGCTGCTCGGTAACTTTTTGGCTCTGACAGGAGCGCCTGTACAACGGTAAAACAATTATCTCTTCTTAACTATAGAAAGCGTACAAATCTAATTCATATTCAGGAGGCCTTGTATGTCATCTTTTATCCTATATCCGGCGATTGATATCCGGGACGGCAAATGTGTAAGACTGGTGCAGGGAGATTATAATCAGGAGACCGTGTATAACGATGACCCGGTTCAAGTGGCTCTATCCTGGGAGAAACAAGGCGGTACATATGTGCATCTGGTGGATCTGGATGGTGCCAAAGCAGGTCATCCTGTTAACGATGAACTGATCGGTCGCATTGCCTCAGCTGTGAACGTACCTGTTCAGGTAGGCGGCGGACTTCGTACAGTAGCGGATGTAGAGCGATTGCTGGGTCTGGGTGTTAGCCGGCTGATCATTGGAACAGCGGCTATTGAGGATCGTGCTTTTACAGAGGAAGTACTGGGACGTTACGGCGACAAAGTGGCAATTGGCATCGACGCTCGTAATGGTTACGTGGCAACCCGCGGATGGCTTGAAACATCGGAAGTACAGGCAGAGGTACTCGCGAAGGAATTGGCGGCGTATGGGGCAGAGACGTTTATCTTTACGGATATTTCCCGTGATGGCATGATGCAGGGTCCTAATGTGGAAGCGATTGTGTCTCTAGCCAAGGCAAGCGGACGGACCGTTATTGCTTCCGGTGGTGTGAGTGTAATGGATGATCTGCTTCGTCTGAGTCGTCACGCCGATGATGGTGTTGGTGGAGCGATCGTGGGTAAAGCACTGTATACAGGAAGCATCGATCTGTCTGAAGCTGTACGTGCAGTAAATAAGTAAGGGATACTCGGATAGAGAGGAAGAGGTAGCATGCTGGCAAAAAGAATCATCCCCTGTCTGGACGTGAAGGACGGCCGGGTCGTCAAAGGCGTCAACTTCGTCAATCTCCGCGATGCGGGTGATCCGGTAGAGCTGGCGGCGCTATATGACCGCGAAGGCGCGGATGAATTGGTATTTCTCGATATCTCCGCTTCGGTAGAAGGTCGCGAAACGATGGAAGAAGTCGTGCGGCAGACGGCTGGCGAGATCGCCATTCCCTTTACGGTAGGTGGAGGCATCTCCAAGGTGGAGGACATGAAGCGGATTCTCCGGGCAGGAGCGGACAAAATTGCAGTGAATACAGCCGCGGTGCTTAATCCGCAGTTGATTGCCGATGGTGCACGTCGCTTTGGCTCACAGTGCATCGTGGTAGCGATCGATGCCAAGTATAACGAAGCTTGGGGCGAGTGGGAAGTCTATACACATGGTGGACGGAAACCTTCCGGCATCAAGGCATTGGAATGGGTTAAACAGGCTGAGAGCTTGGGCGCGGGAGAGATTCTGCTGACCAGTATGGACGCGGACGGAACAAAAGACGGTTTCGATCTGAAGCTGACGGCAGCGGTATCGGAATCTGTGCGTATACCAGTCATCGCATCGGGCGGTGCGGGCAAGGAATCTCATTTCTATGATGTATTTACCATAGGCAAAGCGGATGCAGGTCTGGCCGCAACGATTTTCCATTACAAAGAAATCGCCGTACCGGCGTTAAAACAACATTTGAGAGAACAAGGGGTGGAGATCCGTGACTAAAGTGAGCGATGAAATCAAGGAACAGTTGTCCTTGGAACAGGTTGTGGAACACATTCGTTGGAGTGACGGTTTGGTCCCTGCCATCGTGCAGGATGTGGATACTCGGGAAGTTTTGATGATGGCTTATATGAATCGCGAATCTCTGAAGTTGTCGCTGGAATCCGGTGAAACCTGGTTCTGGTCACGCTCGCGTCAAGAGCTGTGGCATAAAGGGGCAACATCTGGTAACGTGCAAACCATTACTTCTCTGAAATATGATTGTGATGGTGATACCTTGTTGGTTGAGGTCAAACCGAACGGTCCTGCTTGCCACACAGGTGCGGTAACTTGTTTCCATAATGAGATCATTGGTTTGCCAGAAAAATCGGCAGACAAGGCTTCGGATGAAGCGAGTGCGGCATCTGCTCCGGCAAGTTCAGGTTCCGAAAGCCGTTTCGAGGTATTGGCCGAACTGGAATCCGTTATTGCAGAGCGTGAACGTGAACGCCCTGAGGGTGCATATACAACCTATTTGTTTGATAAAGGTGTAGACAAAATTTTGAAAAAAATCGGTGAAGAAGCGTCCGAGACGATTATCGCCGCCAAAAATAAAGATAATGACGAGCTTCGCCTGGAAGTCAGTGACCTTATGTATCACCTGCTCGTCCTGTTACAAGAGCGCAAGCTGCCACTGGACGACATTATGTCAGAGCTGAGCCGCCGTCATGAACGGCCTCGCCGCGATTAGGAGGCGAGTTTCGTGCGTATAGACTACCATACACATCATGAGCGGTGTGGACATGCCGTTGGCAAACTGGAAGAGTATGTACAGCGTGGTGTGGAGATCGGACTATCCCAGATTGGATTGTCCGATCACATGCCATTGTTGCATGTCGATCCGGCTCAATATTATCCGGAAATGGCGATGCCTATGGATGAACTGCCGCGTTATGTAGAGGAGTGTTTCTCCCTGAAAGAACGTTACCGTGGGCAGATTGACGTACGTGTTGGTCTGGAAGGTGACTATATTGAAGGCTGGGAAACAGAGATCCGTGCGATCATTGAGCGTTATCCTTGGGATTATGTGATTGGCTCCGTTCATTTCCTCGGGGAATGGGACATTACGGATTTTCGCCAGACCCATCACTGGGAGGGCAAAGACATCCTTGAAGTATATCGTCAGTACTATGATGCCGTGAGTAAAGCAGCTGCGACGGGTCTGTACGACATTATGGGCCATACGGATGTCATTAAACGGTTCGGCTATGTTCCTTCAGAGGAGCAAATAGAAGAACGTATCTCACTGGAGAACGCAGCGCTGCAGGCTATTGCAACAAGTGGCTGCGCCATGGAGCTGAATGCTTCCGGGTTATCGAAGCCTTGCGCCGAGATGTTCCCTAGTCGCAGAATGCTGACGGAGGCCATTCGATTGGGCATTCCATTAACGATGGGTTCTGATGCGCATGATCCACTGAAGCTGGGGGATTATTTGCCTGAAGCTGAAGCACTTTTACATGAGTTGGGCTGTACGGAAGTCGCTGTTTTTGAAGGCCGTCATCGCTCGTTCATTCCTTTAAATGTAGAAGCCAGTGGAGTATAATGAGGGTAGGAAATAACCTTTTAAAGGTAGTTCAAAAAGTCCGCTTTTGATTACGCAGGATGCCTAAAGGCATCATCAGCATCGAATATGGAATTCAGCCGAAATGGGTGGATGCTTACGAAGTATGTTTCCTCTGGAAACATTGTGGTTGCTCACGTAGTTTTCTCCTACGCTCCGCTACTCCATTTCTAGCTTTATCCCATCTTCTCGGTACTGAAAACCGGTCTTTTTGAACAGTTACTTTTAGATAAGGGATTATATAGGGGCTTCAACCCTCGGGAGGGCATTATGCAGCATTCGTTACGTATTTTTTCCGGTTCATCGAACCCTAAGCTGGCAGAACAGGTATGTGACAAGCTGGGTGTACAACTGGGCAAGATCAAGCTGTCCAGGTTCAAGAGCGGAGAAATATACGTTCATTATGAAGAAACGATCCGTAATTGTGATGTGTTTCTGGTACAGTCGTTGTCTCATCCGATCAATGAGCTGTTTGTCGAGCTGTTGGTGATGATTGATGCCGCAAAGAGGGCTTCAGCACGCACTGTGAACATCATTGTTCCGTATTATGGTTATGCGCGTCAAGAGCGCAAATCTGCTCCACGAGAGCCGATCTCGGCCAAGATGGTAGCCGATGTATTAACTACGGCTGGCGCCAATCGCGTGGTAACGATCGACCTGCACGCAGCGGCCATTCAGGGATTCTTCAACATTCCAGTTGATCACATGACATCGCTGGATCTGATTAGTGATTATCTGTTGAGCAAAGGTATTGAGAACCCTGTCGTTGTGTCCCCTGATGCGGGACGAGCATCAATGGCAGAGAAGCTGGCCAATCGTCTGGATTCTCCGTTTGCCATTATGATCAAGAAACGTCCAAGCCATAATGAATCCGTGATTACCCATGTCATTGGTGATGTAGAAGGACGGACACCGATTATTATTGAGGATCTGATCGACACCGGAACGACCATTCTGAATGTTGTGGAAGGGTTGAAGGAACGCGGGTCCAAAAACGTATATGTATGTGCAACTCACGGATTGTTCTCCGATGGAGCAGTAAGTAAGTTGAATCACCCGTCAATTGAAGAGGTGGTCGTTACGGATTCGATCGCACTGCCAGATGACCACCCTGAATGTTTCAAAGTGTTACCTGTTGCACCAATGCTGGCCCGCGCCGTGCGCATTATTGTGGATGGTGGCTCCATGGCCACATTGTTTAAGGATTCTGGCATTTAGTGCATCGAGGATATAACGGTGTGCTGCCAGGTGAGTTGTTCCGTGTCTGAGTTGTTGTCTGCTCAGCACGGTTTTTTTGTTTTGGCTCTACGAATTCAATTCTTGCTTTGCTGCTCCGAGGCTTGTGCTATAATAACATAAAATCAGTTATGATAGCGTTATCATGTAGTGTTCAGTCCTTAAGGCGGGACGGATACTGAACAGTAGAACCACGGCTGAGAACATTGGCATCGTGGAGTGAGGAGTGGGGTCTATTGTCTCGTAATTGGTACTACCGGTTATTGTTCTCATACTTCCCGATTTTTTTTCTTACAGTGACCATACTTATCTTCATCGCGTTTGTTTTCATCAATGATATTTCTAAAGAGGAAACAAAAAAAGCTGACCGGATCTCCTCCAGCTATATGATAGATACGGTGGATCGCACAATCAGGGATATTGAACTGTCCATCCTGGAAACGGTACAGAGTCAGCAGGCATACAGACTCTATTTCAATAACACAACCCAGACCAGCTCGGACACCGTGTATGCAATCGCACAGAGTTTACGGGAGCTTACCAATTCGTCCTCATGGATTCAATCCATCTATCTATACGACAAGCGAAATAAACATGTTGTGACCGTAAGTGGTTCCAGAGAAGCGGAAAGTTTCTTGGATAAGGCATGGATTGACAAGATGGGTACCGGTTCTATTGGTTCAGGCTGGCAGCCGGTCCGGGAATTCGATACGGAGTCTGTTCAACGTACTCCTATTCGCGTATTAACCGTGAACAAGGACATGCCTTTGCCTTTTGGTTCTCAGGGCACACTGGTTATTAATATCAAGATGAGCAGCATTGAACAGAGTGTGGATAGTATGGTTAATGGTCAGCTCTCATTCCTGACGATTACGGATCGGGACGGTAAGGTTGTGTACAATGCACACTCGGACCAGGAGGGCTCGATAGACGGTCAGGAACTGAATAGGCTGTCGCTAGAAAGACTGGGCTGGACCATATCCAGTGGAATTAAGGCCGGCAACTTATTTGGCTGGGTATCTGTCGTGTCTTATGTATGGGTAATCATTGCTATTGTGACTGTCATCTGTGCGATTGTGTATATCGTGTATATTACTCGGCGTAACTATAAACCCATTCAGATCATCATGAACCGGATTGAGTCTCATCAGATTCGGGCGTTTGAATCCTCAGGTGCTCGGACGGATGAGATGAAGATGATTGACGGTGTGCTTGAGAATCTGATTAATCACATGATGGATTATGACAAGAAAAGCAGGGAAAATATACTCATGCAGCGCAGTAAGTTGTTCAATGCCCTATTGCACGGTGAACACATCGAAAATGCAGAAGAGCAATTAACAGAGCTCTCTCCACTGAATGACGTGCATGAATCGTCACGCTTTATCGTTGTTGTTGGAGAGATTAATCGTTATGAGAAGGGGTTCCAGGAGAGGTATACGAGAGGTGAACAAAATACGTTGAAGTTTGCCTTGATGAATGTTTTGCAAGAACTGTCACGTAATACCGGAGTACAATGCTGGACGGAATGGATTAGTGTAGATCAAATTGCAATCCTTTTTGTGTTCAAAGAACAGAGTAATAACAACTTGGACATGTCTGGTCAGATTCGGGTTGTAGCTGAGGAATGCAAATCTTGGGTGGAACAAAATCTACGCATTTCCTTAAGCTTTGGCATTGGACCTATTGCTCAGGGAATCGGTGCGATACGAAGTTCTTATGCGGCAGCAGAAGCGGTAATGCAACGCAAACTATTGATGAACGGAGATGTCGGTCAAGCCGACTGCGGTGAACCACAGCATCCTTTGCTGGATACCTATACTTATCTGCAGATGATTGCTGACTTTGTTAAGCGGTTCCGGATGTCGAGTGGACAGTGGCGGGAACAGTTGGAGGAGATCTTTACCGCATTTGAACAGAACAAATTGCCGGATGACGAGATTCGTTCTCTGATTCAAGCCATGCTACAGATGCTTAGCCGAGAGGTGGCTATGATGTCGGAAGGGCTTCAGGAGGAGCTGTCTGAAGAAAACATCAACAGATGGTTAAGCGCTGTGGAAGAGGCAGAGACGCTTACGGATGTGAAAAGTCTTTTGTTCGATGGTCTGACGGACTTGTTCCGAACGTATGTAGCGGTAACGGAAACCAAGAGTTACAAAGCCATGGTCAACGAAATGAAAAATTATATTGAAGAACAGTTTGCGAATCCTGATCTTTCCTTGAAACATCTGAGCGACCGATTCCAGATTACGGGCAAACATGCGAGTTATTTGTTCAAGACAGAATTCAACATGAAGTTTGTTGATTTTGTTACAGAGCTTCGCATGAAGGAGACGGAGCAGCTTCTGCTCAATACCGATTACTCTTTGCAGGATATTGCCCTGAAAGTTGGGTATGCGAATGGAATTACATTAGGACGTGTATTTAAACGGGTAACGGGCATTACACCAGGAGATTATCGTCGTTTGAAACGAGAACATCAAGAACCCGAAAAGTAACGCAATGATGATCTTATTCTGAGATCTATAGATCAGGATAACACAGGGTGAATTTCATGCAGTCACTTTCCATTAGGAGAGCAGGCTTGCAGAAGTTCGCCCTGTTTTTGTTGAACAGCTCTCTGTTGGGAGAAATTGATGCAACTGTTTTCGCAGGATAACAAGCTAATATTCCTGATTTTCCTTGTTTACGAATATAGGCAGTGTGTGAAAATAGTTTATCCGAATGGAGACAGGCGGTTCCGAGTTATGAGGACTTGAGAGCCATCAAAGCTTAGAGTAGCACCGTTTTGGGAATATAATCAGTCTGCGAAAATAGGCGTAGCATATAAACCATAATCCGTTTGTAAGCGCTTCCGAAAGTGGTTTATTGCAGGGGAGTGGAAAAATGTGAAATACTCTGGGCAAGCTTTAAACATTCACGCAAAGCCAAAGGGGATGACAAAATGACAAGAAAAGCAACCAAAGGGAGTCTGAAGAAATGGATGGGTTTGGCGCTTACGATGGTAATGGGCGTTTCTTTACTTGCGGGATGCTCATCAGCATCAGAAGAATCAGCTGAAGGTGGAACATCAGGCAATGGCGAGCGCGTTACCTTAAAGGTGGAGATTTTCGACCGTGGTAACAGCCCTTCACCGTACACAATTACGAACAACTATCTATCTAAAATGATTCAGGAAAAGTTCGGTGATCCCAACAATATTGATGTACAGTTTGTACCCGTTCAGCGTTCTGAGGAAGTTACCAAGCTGAACGTCCTGATGGCTAGTAATACAGATGTCCCTGATATTGTCTTTGTTTATGACTCAAGCGTGTTTTATCGATATGCCCAACAAGGTGGATTAACTGATGTTGGAGAGTTGATCGATCAGTACGGTCCGAACTTGAAGAAGTTCCTGGGCGAAGATACTTTGAAGTTCGGGCAAGTGGAAGGGCAACAGTTTGCTGTTCCGGGTAAACGTGCTATCACAGGCCGATACAGCTCTTACATTCGTCAGGATTGGCTCGATAAGCTGGGATTGCCAGCACCGAAGACCACAGATGAATTATATACAACTTTGAAAGCGTTCAAGGATAAAGATCCTGGCGGTCTTGGAAGCAAAAACATCCCAATGGGTATGGCGCTTGCACCGGCTCAATTCGAAACGCTCATCTACTCATTCATCAAGCCGGTTAGTGGCGACCTGACTTATGGTCAACGCTATGAATTACCGCTGCATGAAGGATTCAAAGAATCAATGCAGTTCCTGAACAAACTGTACAACGAAGGTTTGATCAGCAAAGATTTCAGTTTAGATGAAGACAAAACACAATTAGGTAAAGACATTCAAAACGGTAATGTAGGTTACTGGTCTGAAGATGTGGATGCCATGTTCTATGGAGATGGCACGCTCGATAATTTGCGTAAAAATGTGAGTGGCAGCGAAGTATTGCCGGTGGATGTATACACTAATCCGAATGCAGACAACAAACATATCAAGTCACGCTACGGAACAAATGGTATGTACATTATGATTCCGAAGAGCAGCAAACGTTCTGTCGAAGCGATCAAATATCTCGACTGGATGGCATCTGACAACAATCTGATTGATATCTACAGTGGTGTGGAAGGCGAGAACTATGATCTGGTAGACGGCATTCCAGTTGTGAAGGAAGATGCATCCCAAGAAGCACAGGATCGTCTGTTCAATGCAGGGGATACAGCAATTATCTCCAACGGTAAAAACATTGGTGATCAAGCAACGAATGAAAAAGCATGGATTCTGGGCTTCCCGCAGAATAATCAGGAGCTCCTGAAACAATCCATTGATATTGCCAACACCGATACAGTGGGACCGATTATTTTCGATAAACCGATTGAAGCAGAGATGAAGTACAGCACAGCGCTCAAAGATAAATTGAACGTCATTATCGTAAAAACAGCGATGGCTAAGCCAGCAGAATTTGATGCGGTGTATGAGAAAGAAATGGCTGATTTCATGTCACTTGGTGGTACAGAACTGAAAAAAGAACTTGAAGAAGCAGTTCAGGCACTTCCTGCAAACTAAGTAGTTCTACACTTCAAGATCAAAGACAGATATGCATGTTACCGTATAACTTTGGAAGGGACGTGTGCCGCCGGCTTGGCGGCACAGCCGTTTCTTAGTTGATAGGAGGAAACCGACTTGACCACCACATACTTGAAGAGATATTGGCAATTGTATGCGCTAATTTCACTGCCCATTATCTACTTTTTAATCTTTCGTTATGGACCGATGTACGGTGTACAGATCGCCTTTAAGGACTTTAACCTGTTCCAGGGAATCAGTGGCAGTGAGTGGATCGGTTTTGATGCGTTTCGTGAAGTGTTTGGAATGCGGGACTTCTACACCACATTGCGCAACACCTTTATGCTGAATTTTCTGGATTTGGTCGTTTCATTTCCAGCTCCTATTATTCTGGCGATCATGCTCTATGAAGTTCGATTCAAATGGTTTAAAAAAATATCTCAGACGATTCTGTACATTCCTCACTTTATCTCATGGGTAATCATCGGGGGAATTGTATACCAATTGTTCGGTAATCAATCCGGTATGGTTAACGGTGTACTGGAGAGCATGGGCTTAAACTCAATACCATTTTTGACAGAAAAGAATCCTTGGCTTGTAACGTATCTGTTCACAGGTGTCTGGCAAAGTGCAGGATGGGGAACCATTCTATATCTGGCCGCATTAACCGGCGTCAACAAGGAATTATTTGAAGCAGCTGAGATCGATGGAGCATCGCGGCTGAAGAGAATCTGGCATATTACGTTGCCGAGTATTAAACCAACCATTGTCACCCTGCTTATTCTTAATCTTGGACATATGGTCAGCATCGGTTTTGATCGGCCTTATATCATTGGTAATACGGCTGTACGTGAATATTCCGATGTACTCAGTACCTTTGTATACAGAGTCGGTCTTGAATCAGGACAATACACGCTGGCAACTGTCGTTGGACTGTTCCAGGCCGTAGTAGGACTTGTATTCGTACTAGGCTCCAACTATATTTCGAAGAAAACAACCGGGGAAGGTATTTTGTAGGTTGTGGTAAACGGAAGAGACGCCAATCGGCTTGTTTGTATAGACCATCAGTAAAGGAGCTGTGCGCATATGAGTGAACGCACCTCAAACCGGATTTTTGATATCGTTAATATCTCCTTTATCACCTTGTTTGTTATATTCTGTCTGGCTCCATTTCTGCACACGATTGCGATATCATTCAGCTCTAACCGTGCGATTACTTCAGGTGAAGTAACCATATTCCCTAAAGAATTCAATTGGGATGCGTATATTCAGGTGTTCTCTGATCAGTCGATGATCTATTCCCTGGGTTACACGACTGTTCTGACCATTGCTACGACTGTCCTGTGTATGATGTTCACACTGGCAGCTGCATACCCGCTAACGAAGAAAAAATTGAAAGGGCGCAAGCTCTTCATGTATGTCATCATCATTACGATGTTCTTCAGTGGCGGAATCATTCCCGAGTATTTGCTCATTCGTGACCTGAACTTGCTTAATTCTGTGTGGGCACTGATTCTGCCTGGACTGGTCAGTCCGTTTAACCTGATTATCCTGATCTCTTTCTTCCGAGGTATTCCTGAAAGCTTGGAAGAATCTGCAGAAATTGACGGTAGCTCACATGTACACACGCTATTCAAAATCATACTGCCATTATCCATGCCAGTACTGGCTACATTAGCTCTTTTCTATGCGGTTGGACGCTGGAATGGGTTCCAGGATTCCCTGATGTATATTAATGATCCGAAGCTGTACCCGCTTCAACTGAAGTTATTCCAAATGGTACAGAACAATATGGTCAGCGAGCTTACTCAGATGGAGGGTGCTAACCGTACGCCATTGACTCCCGAGAGTCTCAAGGCCGCGACCGTTATTTTCGCAACCGTTCCGATTCTGCTCGTCTATCCTTGGCTGCAAAAGTATTTTGTCAGCGGTGCGATGCTTGGTGCGGTAAAAGGTTGAGTCTAAGGCTGGTGTAAAAAGTTTAGCCAGAGGGAGGAGAAGGAAAACAGATGCAGCACATAGATAAGGGAATATATTCGTTCTCCACATGCTGGAATATCCGAAAACATGATGTCGGAGAAAATATGATTCGGGAGATTGCAGATCTCGGCTTTCGCCGGGTGGAGCTAAATTATAATGTAACGAAAGAGATGCTCACGACGATTGAGCCCATGATTGAGCGTGGAGAGATCGGAATTTCTAGTGTCCATAATACCTTTCCACATGACCCTGATCCCGATTATGGTACGGATTCCATCCTGCTCGGCTTCGAAGATGAAGTGAAACGCAAGCGGGCGATCGAATTGCTGGTAGAGTCGGCTGAATATGCCCAGCGTTATGGAGGAGAAGCTGTTGTTGTACACCCCGGAGAGGTACCTTTCCCTGAGGATATCAGCAAAGATCTTGGAAAGATCTATAACGAGGAAGGTCCGGATTCACCGAAGTATCGCAGCAAGTGGGCTGAATTGATGGAGCGGCGGGAAGCCCTCAGTTCGAGGTATGTGGAGAAAATTATCGCCAGTCTGGATGAAGTCTGCAATCGGGCGGCAGCCAAAGGTCTGGATGTCCGTTTTGGCATCGAGACGAGATCCAGACCACAACAGATTCCTACCCTTGCTGAAGCCAAAACCATCATTACGGCCCTCAAAGGGGCCCCGGTTGGCATCTGGTACGATACAGGTCATGCCATCATGATGGATCGAATGGGCCTATATGACAGTGTGGGAGAAATGCAGGGGCTGATGGATGATATCGTAGGGGTGCATATTCATGAGACTCTCGGTCTCTCTGATCACTGGTGCCCGTATGTACACAGTAAGGATATGAATTTCTATGATGCCTATCTGCCGATGATCCGTCGTGCACAAGTGAAGGTGTATGAGTTGAAGTCTGCCTGTACGGCAGAAGAGATTCACGAGAGTCATGACTTGCTTATGAAGAAGCTTGGGGTGACAGAGTAAGCGTGGTAATGTGGGAAACAGTTGGCGTGTTCACAGCGTGTGTTCAACGACTTTTTCCTCAGTGACAAAGACCCGTAAATATGAAGTAAAACAAGCACGTATTTTCTAGCGACTTTAATCGGTATATGGTATATACTGACGAGAAAAAATGAACTCACCTACGGGCGGTGTGAGTATGCTTCCGTTCTGAATTGAAGGCGCTGAAGCAACATACTCCGCACATCGGGAGAATGCATTGGTATGGAGGGACTGCACATGTACAAACAGCTGGTGGAGAGTAATGACAGAGCGGTAGAAAGAGGCATATCCCGGCAGATGCTTGACCCTGAAAGCCGTTATTATGGAGGTACCATCGATCCCTATACAGGTGTTGCCTGGGTCAACCACACAACGGGAACGCCGACGGATATGTGTTACTGGGGGGCTGCGATCTCCAATCCGGACTCCATCTATTATCGGGATGAGGCGTTGTTAGATCGACTGCTGATAGCTACGGAATATGTACTCCGCTTCCAGCATGAAGATGGTTCAATATCTCCGGGTTGGACTAATTACCACTCCCCTCCAGACACTGCATTTGTCGTTGTGGGATATTCACAGTTGTATCAGTTACTTCAGCAACAGGAATGGGAGCCATTGCAACCTGTACTGACCAACATGAGGCTGTTTCTGGAACGCACGATTCCAACGATGCTTACAGGTGGTTGTCATACGCCGAATCATCGCTGGGTGCTATGCGCGGCGCTCGGTTTCTTGCATCAAATCTTTGGTCTGGAGGAAGCTGTGCAGCGCGCAGAGCAGTGGCTGGCAGAAGGCATGGATATTACACCCGATGGGGAGTGGACCGAACGAAGCAACGGAATATACAGCGCAGTTAGCGACATCATGTTAATTCATGCCGCGCGCCTGCTCAATCGTCCTGAACTGCTGGAACCGGTGAGACTTAATCTCCGCATGATGGTGTACCTGGTGCATCCTACAGGTGAGATTGTTACAGATTATTCAGGGCGACAGGATCTGGGCAGTGTTCATGATCTGTCACCCTATTACCTACCGTATGCCATTCTGGCGCGGCTGGATGGTGATCCACTCTTTGCGGGGATGGCAGCCTGGGCGGGAGATACATTGACTGATCCGGGAGTGTGCTCGGTGAATACACTCATTCGGTTAATGCTTGAGCCTGAGCTTCAGCATCCGGATGAGGAACGTGATGCATTACCGAAGCAATACGAAGTTATGCTGAATGAACATTTTGTACGGGGAGACTATCTGGGACAGATGGATTCAGCAGGGCATCACGGACGGATCTCTCACAGTCGGATGCATACGGATTTTGGTGCTCCGGTAGCCCGAATTCGGGATGGTGCTACTAGCGTGACCGTGATGACAGAAGTTCCTTCCTTCTTCGCGCTTCGTCATGGTGAGGTGCGTCTGCTGGCTGTGCAACTGGCTTCATACTTTAATCCGGGTTATGTCCCTATGCAGCACATGACCAGATTATCCGAAGGGTACCGTTTGACTGGTGAGCAGAAGAAAGGCTACTACGGTCCAGTTCCTGCGAATCTGTTACCGGAATCTGCTGCATCAGATATAAGTCCATGGTATTTGCTACCTCATCAGAATCGTCAGCTTACTCATGAGCAGACATTCCGTGTAGGCGCAGAAGTGCAACCAACTGAAAATGGATGGACCATGCATCTATCTGGACAAGAACCGAAGGACATTATGATGCAGCTGTCCTTTGTATTCGGAAGCGAAGGTGAGTTGACCTGTGAGGACGCGGTGGAAACGAGTGAGGGTCACTATTTGTGGAAAGGCGGTACGTTACGCTATACCTGCGGAGAAGACTGGCTGGAGATTACAGGGGGCGAACTTGGGCATCTGGCGGCAACGGTTCGTGAGGCAAAACTGCCGGACAAGTGCAAGGTTGTGCTGGTCAATTTCATGACACCGTTTGATAAAACCATTCATATTTCACTCTCGCCTTCGATGGCGTTGAGTATGGAGTCATAACTTTAGAAGACCGAGCCTGCGGGCTTGGTCTTCTTTTTTTACGAATGATTACGGCGAACCGTTCGTTACATCCCCAATGATGTGCTCAATCCATGGAACTTCATGGATTTTGATATTTCAGGATATGTCTCATACTGTACACTTGAACTATCATTGCAGTTGCTCCAACGCAGTGTCGATGGATTTGGTGAACAGAGGATTATCTTTGGTATTGCTCCAGTAGACGATAAGGGCATTTCCTTTCTCATATAGAAAGGGGAATGTTGTGAAATGGGCATTTTCCATGTGATTATTGAATTCTTTGGTCCCGTTAATGCGATCCTTCTCTGAATTGAAAATATAGAAATGTAAAAATTCAGGGCTATAAGGCTCTTCTTCCACTGGCACTTCAACGGAGTACACCTCAGGCACAACATCATTTAACTTCAAAGGATACCCGGTTATACCAAAGGACACCAAATTCAAGTTTTGAGACTCAAGCGCTGTTACTACTTCATCAAGTGTAAAATGATTTTCATCATTTTTTATATCTGCTGAACATCCATTTAAAGTAAACAAGCAGATTAAGATGAATATAAGTGGTTTAATTTTCGAGATCATCAATATAACAACTCCTTAAAACAATAAATGATGTGCCTATATTTTTATAATTACACACGACATCCCGTGACCGACGAGATTGGACTAATACAATACTGCAAAGAGATCTTGTGGCAAGTGAGTGAGGGAGTCTCTAGGCAAAAAAGGTATCCTTTTAATAAACAACGCTCCAAGGTGATATGTTTCCTGCAAAATGGAATATCACTTTTCTTTTGCATTTTTTTCATAAACGACATGAAACTACATATTGAGAAGTGGGCCTTAAGATGTGGTATACTGAAGAGTATGAATGAAATGCAAAGAGGAGGTGCCTTGGAAGATGAAGGGCAAGCTAGTGCGGGCTGAGGGACACCTTGCCAATATTATACCGATTCACTTGGATGCTTCTTTCTTCTTTGAAAGAGCTGTCCGCTCGCTGGACCGTAATCATGTCGACAAGGCATTAAAATATTTTCGCAAAGCTGTTGAATACGAACCGGAAAATCCGGTAAATCATTGTAATATGGCGGGTATATTATCGGAGAAGGGGGATTACGAAGCCTCCAATGCCATTCTGGCTAACGTGCTGGAAGTGGTAGATCCGTCGATGACGGAATGTTATTTCTATATGGCGAACAATTATGCAAATATGGATCGGTTTGAGGAAGCCGAGCAAGCACTTGTTACCTATCTGGAGGAGGACACCCAGGGTCAGTTCATGACGGAGGCCGAAGAGATGATGGAGCTTCTGTACTATGAGCTGGATCGTCCGACCAAACTGAATCGAATCAAATCACGCAAAGGTGTAGTGGAGCACGATCAGGCACGGGAACTGCTGGAAGAAGGGAAATTTGCACAGGCTGCTGAATTGCTCGAAGGCATGTCATCTGATTATCCTGATTACTTGGCTGCCCGTAACAATCTGGCACTCGCCTACTATTATATGGGTCTGTTTGCCAAAGCAAAAGAGACCATTGCCGAAGTGCTTGAACAGGAACCAGGTAATCTGCATGCACTCTGTAATCTGGCCATTTTCCATCAAAACGAGAACCGGGCCGATCAAGTGCTGCTTCTGATCAAAAAATTGCGGGTCATCGTGCCATTCCAGCACGAACAAGTCTACAAACTCGCGACAACGATGGGAATTCTGGGCCAACATGATACGGCTTATGTTCACTTCCGGCGTTTGCTCAAGGATGAAGAGACAGCTGCTGATCCGGCACTTGCTCATTATGCAGCAGTGGCGGCTTATAATACAGAACGTTATGATGCTGCTGAGCGTCTATGGCATCATGTGTCCAAGCTTGATCCGGGTTCCGAGGTATCCAGGTACTATCTGTCAGGTCTTGAAGCTGTAAAACAAGGCGAGCAAGAACCAGAGAAGCTAAGTTATCACTACCATCTGCCATTCGATGAGCAGTTCAGACAGTGGGAGAACTATGGTAACGGCATACCTGAAGAAATGAAGAATGATCCACTGATTCGTTCATCGTTCTTCTGGGCATTGCGTCATGGTGATCGGGCAACGAAGTTGCAGGTTATTCATGCGCTCGGAATGATCGGTGATTATGAGGTGCAGCAGGCTCTGCAATCCTTCATTGAAGAGCCGGGAGAAGAACAGGATCTGCTTGAGGCAGCACAAACTGTACTGAACGGATTGAAATCGGCTGAACATGAGGATGGGAATACTCAGGTGGTTCGTCCCTTTTCTCCTGTTGCCTTGAAGTCCATTGGGAAGGTTCAATCCACATCAGAACAATCGGACACTGGCTCCACCTCCCATTGGCAGGCTGTTGTTGATCGTGCATTACAGATGTCTGAAGCAAAGGCTGAGTTGCAGCAAGAGATGGAGCGGCTCTGGACGGATTATGTATCCCGTGTACATCCAGAGGTTCCGGGCACGAAGCAGATTGAGGGTTGGGCTGCTGGACTTGAATATTTGGCAGCGAAGAATCATAGTCGTCCCGTTACCTATCAAAGCATTGCTGAGCGGTATGGGATCTCGGCATCAACAGTTAGCAAGTATGCTAAACAGATTCATTCGGTGTGTAACAGCAATCCACCACTTGTATAGAAAGTTGGCCCTCACTCGTTTTCAGAAAGACATCATGAGGTGAAGGATACAACAACCGGGAAAACGGGTAAACTTAACGAATGGGCCTCGTAAATGCCTGTAGGATATCATCTTGGCAAGTTCATCGCTAGTACAACACATTCTCACCTTAATTAAGGAGGCTGTATCTATATGTCTAAATACAGAACGATTGTGATCGGAACGGGACCTGCGGGTCTGACAGCAGCGATATATCTGGCTCGTGCTAATCTGAAACCACTGGTTATCGAAGGTCTTCAGCCGGGTGGTCAATTGACGACGACAACGGAAGTTGAGAATTTCCCCGGTTTCCCGCAAGGTATCATGGGTCCGGAACTGATGGACAACATGCGTAAGCAAGCTGAGCGTTTTGGAGCCGAATTCAAAAATGGTTGGGTGGAAGAAGTGGATTTCAGCAAACCGCCTTTCAAGGTCAAAGTTGGAGGAATCGGTGAACTGGAAGCGGAATCGATCATTATCTCCACAGGTGCATCCGCTCGTTATCTCGGTATTCCAGGTGAGCAGGAAAATGTGGGACGTGGTGTGAGTACATGCGCGACATGTGACGGTTTCTTCTTCCGGGGCAAAAAAATCGTGGTTGTGGGCGGCGGAGACTCTGCGATGGAGGAAGCGAGTTTCCTGACTCGTTTTGCAACAGATGTCACTTTGGTTCACCGTCGGGATGAGTTGCGTGCATCCAAGATTATGCAGGATCGGGCTCGCAGTAATGAGAAGGTGAAGTGGGCGCTGAACCGTACTCCACTCGAAGTCGTACCGGAAGCTATGGGTGTCAAAGGACTGAAGGTGCGCAACAACGAGACGGGGCAGGAAGAGTTGCTCGAAGCAGATGGCGTATTCGTTGCCATTGGTCACACGCCAAATACCGGATTTCTGGGTAATGCGATCACACTGGACGAACATGGCTATGTTGTGGTTAAACCAGGAACGACGGAGACCAATATACCGGGTGTATTTGCCTGTGGTGATGTTCAGGATACGAAGTATCGCCAAGCTATTACGGCTGCAGGATCCGGATGTATGGCTGCGATGGATTGTGAGAAGTTCCTTGAAGGAAGCATTATCCATGATTGGAGCGAAACGTTGGATAAATAAGCATGACATGCGTGAGGTTGGGCATATGCTAGGAATAAGAGACAACGGGAAGTCTCATGTAATGAGAGAAGCCGGAAGGCTTCTCTTTTTTTGAAACTACAGTGGGCATGAGTTCGTATACATATGGGGCATATTAGCTGTGAGGTGAAGATTTTGGGGGAAATGATAAAAGATTGGCTACAGAATGCGACAGTGAGACGATTTTTGATCCTGCTCTTGTTCTGTTTGGTTTTGTTCAGTATGGGGAGTATGCTGCACATGATTCTGCTGTTGTTCCTGGTGACGTATGTCATGAACAGGTTACAGCATTTCATTACAGGTGGTTTGAATCGGTTGTTTCCGATCAATTATAAAGTTGTGGTCATTCTGCTCTATATGATTGTTATCGCAGTAATTGTGCTCGGTATCTCCAGATATTCACCACGGATCGTGGATCAGGTCGTTCAGTTAACGAACGAAATTATGAAATTTTTGGATAGTGCAGACGGAGATAATTTTGCTTCCAAGATTGCGGGTTACCTTCAGTCCTTCGATATCAAAAATTACACCAATGATGCATTGAAATATATTTTCGCTTTGAGCAAATGGTTGGAGTTTATTCTGCTCGTTATCATTCTGAGTCTGTTCTTCTTGTTGCAGAAGCAGGAGATATCCAAGTTCACGTCCAAGTTCAAAACAAGTAAAATTGGATGGTTCTATAATGAAGTAGCTTATCTGGGAGACAAGTTCGTATCTTCTTTTGGTAAAGTCATTGAGGCACAGCTTCTGATTGCGGTGTTCAATACAGTGCTGACCATTCTGGGCTTATGGATTCTGGGTTTCCCATATCTGTTCGCGCTGACCATTCTGGTGTTCCTGCTCAGTCTGGTGCCCGTTGCGGGGGTTATCATCTCACTGGTACCGCTCTGTCTGATTGGGTATCAGATGGGTGGACTGAAATTAAGCATTATTGTGATCATCATGATTATTGTAATTCATGCTTTGGAGACGTACTTCCTGAATCCAAAATTGATGGCGCACAAGACCAAATTGCCAATGTTCTACACCTTTATCGTACTGATTCTGTCACAGCACTTCCTGGGGATCTGGGGACTGATCATTGGTATCCCGATCTTTGTCTTCCTGCTCGATATTCTGGATGTGAACAAGATGGAGAAGACAGAAGAGCCGGTACGTGTGGAGTCGAAGTTGTGACGTATAGCTGAAGAACGGCTGAGTGCAATCCAATTGAACAACTTCGGATACTCTTGAAAAGTAGTGCGCCTTCCATCTGTGGAAGGCGCTTTTGTGTTGGCTGTACCGTCATTCAATGGTTCTCTACGTGAGAATGACTGGGGATTGGTGGAGTGAGATAGGACACCACGTTGAGGGGACGAAGATGATCTTTTATGAATGTAACGAGGGGAGATGCAATATCATGAGTTGAGGCTTCCTCTGCTATGGAGGAAGGAACAAAGCGTGCGTTCATAAATGAAGGTGATGAGATTGTATACGTATTCATAAATGCTATGTGACGTAGTTCACAACCCAGGTGAAGCATGATGTATCTAAGGTCTTATCGTCTTGACCCAGGCGTATCCTTCAATTATAGTTGGTACGTAGGACTTAAACTATTTTAGATAGATAAAGGTGGCTTGCAGCATGTCTGAGAAAATCTACGTTGGGGTCGATCTCGGCGGAACAGCAATCAAGGTCGGTATATGCGATGAACAAGGTCAGCTAATGCATACGTATGAAGGACCGACTGAAGTGGATAAGGGCGTAGACACGGTCATCGCCAACATCGAGAAGTATGTCCGACATATCGTAGCCGAATCACCATACAGTTGGGAACAGCTTGAGGGTGTGGGTGCTGGAGTGGCCGGTTTCACGAATGTACGCGAGGGAATTATCGTTCATGCCCCTAACATCGGATTTCGGAATGTGGCCATTCGTTCGATTCTGGAAGAACGTCTGGGCAAGCCAATCAAAATAGATAACGATGCGAACGTGGCTGCACTGGGTGAAGTATGGGCAGGTGCCGGCAAAGGCGTAGACAATTGTGTATGTTATACGCTCGGTACTGGCGTTGGCGGAGGATTGATCTTGAATGGGAACATCTATCAAGGATTCTCCGGTATGGCGGGAGAGCTCGGTCATATCAGTGTTGTTCCTGATCTGGAGGCCATCAAGTGCGGCTGTGGTAAAATGGGATGTGTAGAAACGGTATCGTCTGCAACGGGTATTATCCGTATGGCTAAGGATGCCGTAGAACGTGGTGATCATACGTCACTGGCACTCGTCGACAAGATTGCAGCCAAGGAAGTATTCGATGCTGCTAAGGCAGGCGATGAAGTAGCACAGCGTATTGTAAACCGTGCAGCATTCTACTTGGGCAAGTCCATGGCGACTGTAGCGGCTGTCATTAACCCGGAGATGTTCATCATTGGTGGCGGTGTGTCCAAAGCGGGCAATTTCTTGTTCGATGAAATACGTACTGTATTTGCTAAGCTGACACCGGAACCGTTGCAAGATGGGGTTCAGATTCTGGAAGCTACACTTGGGAATAATGCAGGTATTGTGGGTGCGGCAGGTCTTCTCTTGCGTTCCTAGTAACCTCGTAACAATATATGAAGACAGCAATATGATAAGGAGGGGACATTTATGCTTGAAGGTGAAGGCTCACCAGGCACAGGCGCCACGCTCATTATCATTACGGGCATGTCCGGGGCAGGCAAAACCATTGCAGTACAAAGCCTGGAGGATCTGGGTTTCTTCTGTGTGGATAATCTGCCACCGGTATTGATTCCGAAATTTGCGGAACTAATTGAACAGTCTAACGGCAAGATTGGTAAGGTTGCATTGGTTATCGATCTGCGCGGGCGTGAATTCTTTACGGCTCTGTCCGAGTCTTTGAACTATATTAAAGATCATTTTACCATTCATTGCGAAATTTTATTCCTGGATGCTACAGATTCTGTACTTGTTCAGCGTTACAAAGAAAGCAGGCGCAGACATCCTCTGGCTCCTGAAGGTATGCCGCTGGACGGCATCCGACTGGAACGCAAGATGTTGGAGGAACTCAAAAACTCCGCTACTCAGGTACTGAATACAAGTACAATGAAGCCTGCCCAACTGAAAGAACGCATCATATCCCGCTTTTCTCATCTGGAAAGCCAAATGCTGTCAGTGAATATAACGTCGTTCGGATTCAAATATGGCATTCCAATTGATGCTGATCTGGTATTTGATGTACGTTTTTTACCGAATCCTCATTATATTGATCATTTACGACCGAATACGGGGCAGAATAGTGATGTGTACGAATATGTTATGAAGTGGCCAGAGACACAGGCGTTTCTGACCAAGCTGCTGGATATGCTGCATTTCCTGATTCCGCAATACCGGAAGGAAGGCAAAAGCCAGGTTATTATTGGAATCGGCTGTACCGGAGGCAAGCATCGTTCGGTAGCGATATCGGAATATTTGGGCAAGATGTTGGGAAGCAGCGAGACAGAAGCTGTCACCGTAAGCCATCGCGACGCTGACCGGGACCGTCATTGAAGAGGGTGAAGGGATGAAAGAGGCCGGACCACGAAGAGAACGTCCGAGAATAGTTGTAATGGGCGGCGGAACCGGATTATCCGTGATGTTACGCGGTTTGAAAGAGAAGCCGCTGGATATCACGGCCATCGTCACGGTAGCAGATGACGGTGGAAGTTCAGGCATCCTGCGCAATGAGCTACAGATGCCGCCTCCGGGCGACATTCGCAACGTGCTTACGGCACTGGCTGATGTAGAACCATTGCTTTCAGATATGTTGAAGTACCGTTTCAATACAGGCGCGGGGCTTGCAGGCCACAGCTTGGGAAATTTGATTTTGGCTGCAATGACGGATATTTCGGGCGACTTTGTGACCGCAGTGCGGGAGCTTAGCCGCGTGTTTGCCGTTCGAGGTGAGGTATTGCCAGCAGCCGGGCAGGCCGTTGTGTTGCATGCCGAGATGGAAGATGGCACAATTATTACAGGTGAGTCCAAAATCCCTGAGGCAGGCGGACGCATCAAACGTGTTTTCCTTGAACCGGATCACGTGGAGCCGTTGCCAGAGGCAGTAGAGGCTATTCGTCAAGCTGACGCCATTCTGATCGGGCCAGGCAGCCTATATACAAGCATTCTTCCCAATCTGCTTGTGCCTAAGCTTGCAGAAGCTGTGGTAGAGGCTGATGCGGTGAAGATGTTTATCTGTAATGTTATGACACAGCCGGGAGAAACGGATAACTATACGGTGAGTGACCACCTTAAGGCGGTACATGAGCATATAGGTCATCAGCTCTTCGACTATGTTATCGTAAATAATGGTGATATTCCGCTGCAAGTGCAGAATAAGTATGCGGAAAAAGGAGCAAAACCGGTTGTACTGGATATGAATGTACTCGAAAGTGCCGGCTATCAGGTGGTTGCAGATACCCTTGTTCTGTTCAAGACTTATCTGCGTCATGATGCCGACAAGTTAAGTCATCATATCTACCAGCTGGTACAAAATTGGATGTTACGGAAGAGGTGAAGTCCCATGTCGTTTGCAGCACAGACCAAAAAAGAGTTAACCATGATCGAGAGCGAACCGTGCTGCGAAAAGGCGGAACTTTCAGCCCTCATCCGTATGCTTGGTGCAGTGCAGTTATCGAATAAAAAAGTGATCTTGGATATTTCGACGGAGAATGCCGCCATTGCAAGACGGGCATACTCTCTGCTTAAAAAGCATTTTCAAGTGCATACGGAATTACTGGTCCGCAAAAAAATGCGGCTGAAAAAGAACAATGTGTATATTGTTCGTATTCCAACTATGGTGCAGGAGATTCTCAAGAGTCTTCATATTGTATCGGAAGGTTTTCTGTTTACACCAGGCATTAATACGGAGTTGTTTCAGCAGAACTGTTGTAAACGGGCCTATCTTCGCGGTGCATTTCTGGCCGGTGGATCGGTTAATAATCCGGAAGGCTCCTCGTACCACCTGGAGATTGCGTCCATGTATGAGGAGCACTGTCAGGCACTCGTTGATCTCGCCAATGAATTTCATCTGAATGCCCGGTGTATAGAACGGAAAAAAGGATTCATCCTATACATTAAGGAAGGCGAGAAAATCATTGAGCTGCTCAGCATCATTGGTGCTCATCAGGCCTTGTTCAAGTTTGAAGATGTACGGATTATGCGAGACATGCGTAACTCCGTTAACCGGATTGTCAATTGTGAGACTGCCAACCTGAATAAAACCATTGGAGCGGCTGTAAGACAGATCGATAATATCCGTTTGTTGCAAAAAGAAGTTGGTCTGGAGTCACTGCCTGAGAAACTTCGCGAGGTGGCGGAGGTTCGACTGGCTCATCCAGATATCAATCTGAAGGAAGTGGGCGAACTCCTTAAAGGTACTGTTAGCAAGTCTGGAGTAAACCATCGGCTTCGTAAAATTGATGAGCTGGCTGAGAAAGTGCGCACAGAACGTTATGGTTAAGACGTCGCAGGGTAAGTAACAAGGTCGGCTGTTTCTACTGAACAGAAACAGTCGGGAAGGTCAGCCGTTAAGGATCTGGGAGAACTTACTTAGGTCATTGGATGCGCTCTGCAAAAGATGAAATAGGGCAAGATAATGTCCTACAAAAGACCCTGAGTTTTTTCTTCTAGTGTCCTGCACGGGTTAATGGTATAATGTTGTATAAATATAATTGTGTATTTAATGTCCAGATTTCATAATAGGGGGTAAGTTTCCATGACAAAGCACCCGGTAGTTGTCCGTTTGAAAACGGGTCTCCATGCCAGACCTGCGGCACTGTTCGTTCAAGAAGCGAATAAGTACTCGTCTGAAGTGTTCGTCGAGAAGGACGACAAAAAAGTTAATGCAAAAAGTATTATGGGGATCATGAGCCTTGCGATTAGCACAGGTACGGAAATCCAGATTAGTGCAGAAGGCGCGGATGCCGAACAGGCTGTAAACGCTTTAGTTAGTCTGGTAAGCAAGGAAGAGCTCGAAAACCAATAAGATATGATCAATCCAATGAAGAAGTCCCGAAAGGGGCTTTTTTGCGTTATTGAGGTATTTGCTATCGTCAAGTGCAACATTATGGAATTTGTCCCGTCTGTTAAGGTATCAAATCGATTAAAGTTTGAGATGTTAACACATAAGGAGGCTATCGTGATGGGTAAACAATGGATGAAACCGTTTGGTGCAGTGCTGGTGGCAAGTACGTTGCTTGTAGGAGGAACCGCTTGGGTTGCGCCAGGGAACTATGCTTATGCTGCAGAGGTTCAAGGCGTACAACAGAATGTGATTAATGTCGTGGGTAAAGGTGAGATTCAGGTGAAGCCTGATATTGCTTATCTGTCCATTGGTGTGAACAGTACTGCAGAGACAGCTGCATCTGCTCAAAAAGCGAATGCTGCCAAAGTTCAAAAAGTATCCAACTTGCTGAAGAATACGTGGAAAATCAGTGCAGACGACATTCAAACCAGTCAGTTCTCTGTACAACCCAACTATACGTATAGCGAAAAAGACGGACAACAAATTAAAGGATACACAGCCCATCATACACTGACAGTCACGTATCGTCAGATGGACAAGATCGGCGAGTTGCTCGATGCTGCTTCAGGGGCAGGTGCCAACAATATTGAGAACGTGCGCTTTACTGTAGAAAATCCGGAAACTTATGAATCTCAAGTGATTGAGAAAGCTGTTGCCAATGCAGATGTAAAAGCTGGCGCCATCGCAAAAGCAGTTAAACGTCAACTGGGTGCTGTTCTTTCCGTAAGCCAAGGCGATGCAAATGTACCTGTGTTCTATGCAAGTGAGTCTTTGATGTCCAAAGCACAAGATACAGCAGGTGGTACGGAGATTGAAACAGGCCAGGTTAAAGTAAGTACAATCCTGAATATTACGTATGAAATGAAATAAACAAGATTGCACCGGGCTATAAGCTCAAGTAACCTTTACAAGTTTCACTTGATGGGTACAACGAAATGATGACAAAGACTTTGTCCTGAGGACAGAGTCTTTTTTTGTTGGAAAAGCATACTTTGATGAAGTTAGATAGAAGTGTACCTTTCTCAAGCAACGTGAAATGTTGTTTGTTGGTATCTTTTTTGTATAGTTGTTCGTGACAAAAAGGTCATATCCCCTTATATTTTCCGCCTGATATTCATCAACATTGTAACTCGAGCTGTAAACCTTTCCGAAATTGGGTTAATTATAATAGAGAGGTGAGCGTATGAGATATGCGATCAGGTCAGGATTACATACGCAATGATACCTAATTGTGAATTCAGAGAGGAGTCTTATATATGACATCATGGAAAAAATGGACAAGTGCGTTGCTTGCAGCAGGAATTATTGTAGGTAGTGGTTCGGTATGGCAGGAGAGTTCGGTACAGGCGGCTTCTGTATCCTCGAAAGTGACAACCCCGGCTGAGGTAACGCTGAAATCGGGAGGGAAAACACTGACTCAAAAAGGACTTCTTCAAGGTGGATCGACTTGGGTCTCGCTGACAGCAGTCAAAGATGTAGCGGGTGGAACGTTGAAATATGATGCTAAAACGAAGTCATATACGGTAACAGCAGCCAACAATGCGATGACCGTTAGCCTGATGGATGAACAACCAAACGTCTATATTAACGGGTATTACCCTCAGGTGGAAGCAAAATTGATTCAGGGTCGATTATATATTCCATTCTCGGCAATGCGAGATTATCTGGGTGTACAGGGGAATTGGGATGGCAAAACCAAAACGTTGACACTCAGCAAGGTGAAACAAAATAGTGTGAAAGTTAAGGCGGCTACAGTTAATGTTACTGTGAAAAATGCTGAAGTAGATGTACAATATCCGCAGGTGAGTGGACTTGCCAGCAAAGAAGCTGAAACGGCAATCAACAAAGTGCTCAAAGATGAAGTGGACACGGCTGTTGCTGCTTTCAAAAAACAAACCACTGAATTTGGCGGGGCAACCGCAAAACGTCCATATGCTTTTGAAACTTCGTATGTCGTGACTTACAATGAGAACGGTGTGCTAGGTTTGATCACTCAACGTTATGAGGACTATGCAGGAGCACATGGCATGACGACTCGTACCGGCCACACCTTTGCACTGGACACAGGCAAGGAACTTACGTTAGATGATGTGCTGCAAAATAACAAAACCATGCGCGAGACGTTGGGTAAAAAAGTGGGCGAGCAACTGAAAGCCCGCGGTGGATACCTGGAAGGTTACAAAGGGTTAAATAAAGACCAGGATTTCTATGTGACACCAACAGGTGCAGTTGTGTTCTTCCAGTTGTATGAATATACAGCTTACGCGGAAGGCTTCCCTGAAATGAAGTTCACTTACAAGGAAATTCTGCCTAAGGGCACGGAACCGTTTAGCAACGTAACATCAGACAAATAAGTTCGCGTAGGGTAACTTTTAAGCAAGAGCACTTATATCACATTCTTCTCATGAAAAATAATAACAAGAATCCCCCGTCATCCTGCTTTGACGGGGGATTCTTGTTTATCCAGGCAACGCACTCCACTAACGGGTGTGATATTTGCCTGTTTAGTTGGAAATAGCACAGGGCGGGCTCACCTATATATCGGTGAAGCCTGCCCTGTGAAGTTACCGCTAGTCTCCAGGCAGCATATTAGATGCCTTGGGAACCCACGTTTTCAATAACTTTATCAATGATACCGTAATCGGCAGCTTCAGCAGCACTCATGAAGTAGTCACGATCTGTATCTTTCTCGATCCGCTCCAGAGGTTGACCTGAACGCTCAGAGATGATGCGGTTCAAGGTATCACGCATTTTCAGGATGCGGCGAGCACGGATTTCGATGTCCGAAGCTTGACCTTGAGCACCACCAAGCGGTTGGTGAATCATGATTTCACTGTTAGGCAACGCAAAACGTTTCCCTTTTGCACCAGCATTCAGCAAGAATGCACCCATGGAAGCCGCCATACCTACACAGATGGTAGATACATCCGGTTTGATGAATTGCATTGTATCGTAAATGGCCATACCGGCTGTAATCGATCCGCCTGGGCTGTTGATGTATAAGTGAATGTCTTTCTCCGGATCTTCCGCAGCCAGGAACAACATCTGTGCCATAATGGCATTAGCCACTACATCATTAACATCGCTACCAAGGAAAATAATACGATCCTTCAGCAATCTGGAGTAGATGTCATAGGCGCGCTCACCCCGGTTGCTCTGTTCAACGACCATTGGAATAAAACTCACGTGAAAAACCTCCTCGGAATGTAAATGTTATTGGTGCTTATATTTAAACTGTTACCGTATTACCCACATAATAAACAATTCCAAACAAAAAGTCAAAGAAAGTCAAACTAACTTGCAAAAAAAAGAAACCTTTCCGGTTTCATTGGTTAAAAGGGTTATGAGCTGTTAAATAAAAGTGGCGCGCCCGCCAAGAATCGAACTTGGATCTCAGGCTTCGGAGGCCTACGTCATATCCATTGGACCACGGGCGCACATTATGTGACAGCAATAATGATTATAGCTCATGAAATATTTAATTGCAAGCAATTCGTGATGTGTATTGGTTTGGATTAACCTAAAAATGATCATGATGAAGAAGAGTGGATAAAGAGTGCATTTAAGTAAATGCTATTAGAGGTTTTGGACATGCCTGATGAAATGTATTCTGAGCGATATGTAGATGGAATTCATTTGTTTCTTCTATATATGGTATGAGTGAGCTAGTCCTTGATCATGGAAGTCTAGGATTGTGAAAATAGGCGCGTACAAACGCTGAATGTGTGTCGAAATAACACGTTGAAACACTTGCATGTCACGTCAGTTTTAGGTAGAATAGACGTGGGACTTAAAAAGTTAACCCGGGACGTTTTAGGGCCACGAAAGAGAGCTTGGAACGAGAACTTGCGGGAGTGGAAAGCATGCGAACGATTTTAGAAGTACAAAAGCAGCTTCTGCCTGATCTCATGGATGTCTTGAAAAAGAGGTATACGATTCTCCAGCAGATCATGTTATCGGATGTGATCGGACGGAGAACGTTAGCTAATTCCATGCAGATGACCGAGCGGGTTCTGAGGGCTGAGACCGATCTGTTAAAGGCTCAGGGACTTATTGAAATTGACAGTGCAGGAATGAAGATCAGCGAGGCAGGGTATGATTTGCTGCAGCAGTTAGAGCCCGTAGCCAAAGAGTTGTTCGGATTATCCGAGCTGGAAGAGCGCATCAAGCAAGCCTACGGTCTGCAAAAGGTAGTTGTGGTTCCTGGTGATTCGGACGTATCTCCATTTGCCAAAAGGGAACTGGGCAGAGCCGGAGCGAAGGCTCTCGGCAATATCATGAGTGACAACGACGTTGTCGCCGTTACTGGCGGATCAACAACGGCCGAAGTCGCAGAGCAACTGACTCCGCCAACATCGCTCAAAGGTGTCTGGTTCGTACCGGCACGCGGTGGACTTGGAGAAAGCCTTGAAATTCAGGCAAATACGATTGCATCCACGATGGCAAAACGGGTAGGTGCGCAATATAAACTCCTGCATGTACCGGATTTGCTTAGTGATCATGCCTATGAATCATTAATCCAGGACCCCAGTGTTCAGGAGATTCTGCAGCTGATTCGAAAATCGCGGATTGTTATTCATGGAATTGGTGATGCCGTGGAGATGGCGACAAGACGTAAACTTGCGACAGAGATCATAGATGAACTTCAGGAGCAAGGAGCCGTTTCTGAATCTTTCGGTTATTACTTTAACGATCAGGGTAAGGTGGTACATACCATGCTTACACTGGGGATGCGACTACAGGATATTGAACGAACCGATGTTGTGATTGGAATCGCAGGTGGCAAAAGCAAAGCTGCTGCTATACATTCCGTGTTGCGATTTGGTCAGGAAGATATTCTGATTATTGATGAGGCTGCTGCCGAAGTCATCGTTGCTGAAATGGAATAAGGTTATACTCTGCAACACAACGAATGTTGTCTTGACGGACTTCACCGTCTGTCTTGAATATATAAGTTTCATAAAAAATTAATCAAAACTTGGGAGGAACTTACTCATGATTAAAGTAGGTATTAACGGTTTTGGACGTATTGGACGCTTGGCATTCCGCCGTATTCAAAATGTAGAGGGCATTGAAGTAGTAGCAATCAACGACTTGACTGACGCTAAAATGCTGGCTCATTTGCTCAAATATGATACAACACAAGGTCGCTTCGATGGCGATGTTGAAGTACACGATGGCTTCTTCAAAGTGAACGGCAAAGAAGTTAAAGTATTGGCTAACCGTAACCCGGAAGAACTTCCTTGGGGCGACCTGGGCGTAGATATCGTTCTGGAATGTACTGGTTTCTTCACAACTAAAGAAGCAGCTGAGAAACACTTGAAAGGTGGAGCTAAGAAAGTTGTTATCTCCGCACCAGCTACTGGCGACATGAAAACCATCGTTTACAATGTAAACCATGAAATCCTCGACGGTACTGAAACTGTAATCTCCGGCGCATCTTGCACAACGAACTGCCTGGCACCTATGGCAAAAACACTGCAAGACAAATTCGGAATCGTTCAAGGTTTGATGACTACAATTCACGCTTACACTGGCGACCAAAACACATTGGATGCTCCACACCCTAAAGGTGACTTCCGTCGTGCTCGCGCAGCAGCTGAAAACATCATCCCTAACACAACGGGTGCTGCTAAAGCAATCGGTCTGGTAATTCCAGAACTGCAAGGCAAATTGGATGGTGCAGCTCAACGTGTACCAGTAGCTACTGGTTCCCTGACTGAGCTCGTAACTGTTCTGGGTAAAAAAGTTACTGCTGAAGAAGTTAACGCAGTAATGAAAGAAGCTTCCGACCCACAAACTTTCGGATACACTGAAGACGAAATCGTATCTTCCGACATCCAAGGTATCACTTTCGGTTCCCTGTTTGATGCAACTCAAACTAAAGTTCTGACTGTTGGCGACCAACAATTGGTTAAAACTGTAGCTTGGTATGACAATGAAATGTCCTACACTGCACAATTGGTTCGCACTTTGGAGCACTTTGCAAAAATGATTAAGTAATATCTGCAATAACATAGAGCGGAAACAGATGCTATATTGTTTCCGCTCTTTATATATCAATATTTTGCAAATTTCTCAAAAACACCAGGATTGACAAGGGGTTTCAGCCCTTGATCGGTCCACCAAATACATGGGTGCGGAGGAAATACAGATGAACAAAAAAAGTGTACGCGATATCGAATTGACAGGAAAACGGGCTTTTGTCCGTGTAGATTTCAATGTGCCGCTCGAAGATGGTAAAATTACAGATGACAAACGTATTCGTGCAACGCTTCCTACAATCAACTTCTTGATTGAAAAAGGCGCTAAAGTCATTTTGGCAAGCCACATGGGTCGTCCTAAAGGCGAAGTGGTTGAGTCTTTGCGTTTGACTCCAGCAGCTGAGCGTTTGTCCGAATTGTTAGGTAAAACAGTTGTTAAAGCTGACGATTCTGTTGGTGACGCTGTTAAAGCTCAAATCGCTGAACTGAACAATGGCGACGTATTGTTGCTTGAAAACGTTCGTTTCCACGCAGGCGAAGAGAAAAATGATCCGGAACTGGCAAAACAATTTGCTGAACTGGCTGACGTTTTCGTTAACGATGCGTTTGGCGCGGCTCACAGAGCACACGCTTCGACTGAAGGAATCGCTCACTTGCTTCCAGCAGTGTCCGGTTTGTTGATGGAAAAAGAACTTGAAGTGTTGGGTAAAGCCATTTCCAACCCTGAGCGTCCTTTCACAGCCATCATTGGCGGATCCAAAGTTAAAGACAAAATCGATGTAATCGACAACCTGCTGAACATTGCAGACAACGTGATCATCGGTGGCGGTCTGACTTACACGTTCCTCAAAGCACAAGGACATGAAATTGGACAGTCCTTGCTGGATGACTCCAAACTTGATGTTGCGCTCGGTTTCATCGAAAAAGCGAAAAAATTGGGCAAAAACTTCTACCTGCCGGTAGATATCGTAGTGTCTGACGATTTCAGCGCAAAAGCAAACACACAAATCGTTGATATCGATGGCATCCCAGCAGATTGGGAAGGAATCGACATCGGTCCTAAAACACGTGAGATCTATGCTGACGTAATCAAAAACTCCAAATTGGTTGTATGGAACGGACCAATGGGCGTATTTGAAATCGAGCCATTCTCCCACGGTACTCGTGCAGTAGCAGAAGCTTGCGCTGAGACAGAAGCTTACACTGTAATTGGTGGCGGTGACTCCGCAGCAGCAGCTGAGAAATTCAAATTGGCTGACAAGATGAACCACATCTCTACAGGTGGCGGTGCATCGCTCGAGTTCATGGAAGGTAAAGTACTTCCAGGCGTAGTGGCATTGAACGACAAGTAAGTTTTAGTAGTCTATAGCATGAAGGAGTTGAAACCCATGAGAACACCGATTATCGCAGGTAACTGGAAAATGTTCAAAACGGTTTCCGAATCCAATGACTTTATTCAGGAAGTTAAAGGAAAAGCGGAAGTTGAAGGCGTGGAAACTGTAATCTGCGCACCGTTTACGAATCTGCCATCCCTGGTAGAAGCCGTTAAAGGCACAAACATCAAAATTGGTGCACAAAATCTTCATTTTGAAGACAATGGTGCATTCACAGGTGAAATCAGCGGTGTAATGCTGAAAGACCTGGGTGTGGATTATGTCATCGTTGGTCACTCGGAGCGCCGTCAATATTTTGCGGAAACCGATGAGACTGTCAATAAAAAGTTACATGCAGCATTCCGTCACGGATTGACTCCAATCTTCTGCCTTGGTGAAACGCTTGAAGAGCGTGAAGCGAACCAAACAAAAGACGTATGCAAAGTGCAAACAGAAGCTGCTTTGGCAGGTCTGTCTGCAGAGCAAGCGGCACAGGTTGTTATCGCTTATGAGCCAATCTGGGCGATTGGTACAGGCAAATCCTCCACTTCCCAAGATGCGAATGAAGTTATTGCTTACATCCGTACATTGGTGAAGGATCTGTACAACGAGACGGTTGCGAATGCAGTTCGTATTCAATACGGCGGCAGTGTTAAACCGGAGAACGTAACAGAATACCTCGGACAAAGCGACATCGACGGCGCTCTTGTTGGCGGTGCCAGCTTGCAGCCGGCTTCGTTCATCGCGCTTGTTGAGGGGGCGAAGTAAGATGACAGCTCCAAAACCTGTAGCACTGATCATCATGGATGGCTTTGGTCTGCGTAACACGGTGGAAGGCAATGCGGTAGCGCAAGCCAAGAAACCGAACTATGACCGTCTCATGAGCCAATTCCCACATACAACCCTGACTGCTTGCGGTGAAGCTGTAGGTTTGCCAGAAGGTCAAATGGGAAATTCCGAGGTAGGTCACCTGAACATTGGTGCCGGCCGGATCGTATACCAGGATTTGACCCGTATCTCCAAATCGATTCGTGACGGCGAGTTCTATGACAATGAAACACTTGTCAAAGCGGTTCGCGAAGCGAAACAAAGCGGTAAAAAGCTTCATCTCTACGGTTTGTTGTCCGATGGCGGCGTACATAGTCACATCGACCACCTGTTTGCCATGCTGGATCTGGCCAAAAAAGAAGGAATGAACGATGTATATATTCATGCCTTCATGGATGGCCGTGATGTTATGCCTGACAGTGGTAAGGACTTCATGCAGAAGCTGATCGCCAAGATTGAAGAAGTTGGTGTGGGACAAATCGCTACGGTACAAGGTCGCTATTACGCGATGGACCGTGACAAACGTTGGGAACGGGTTGAGAAATCATACCGCGCCATCGTTTATGGAGATGGACCGAAATACACTGACCCACTC
Source organism: Paenibacillus sp. FSL R5-0519 (assembly GCF_037974275.1). Classification (NCBI taxonomy): domain Bacteria; kingdom Bacillati; phylum Bacillota; class Bacilli; order Caryophanales; family Paenibacillaceae; genus Paenibacillus; species Paenibacillus sp. FSL R5-0519. The sequence continues at coordinate 6,405,340 of NZ_CP150234.1, read as the reverse complement.
AAAGCGGTTGAAGAATCGTATGAGAAATCCGTATTTGACGAATTCGTTGAACCAACGGTTATCGTTAAAGCGGATGGTGAGCCGGTAGGTCTGGTTGAGAGCGGTGATTCCGTAATCTTCCTTAACTTCCGTCCTGACCGTGCAATCCAGTTGTCGCAAGTATTCACGAACTCCGATTTCCGCGGTTTTGATCGTGGTCCGAAGTTCCCTGTGGGCTTGCACTTTGTATGCCTGACGTTGTTCAGCGAGACGGTTGAGGGTTATGTGGCTTATGAGCCGAAGAACCTTGACAATACGCTGGGTGAAGTACTGGTACAGAATAATAAAAAACAACTGCGTATTGCAGAAACTGAGAAATACCCGCACGTTACCTTCTTCTTCAGCGGCGGTCGTGATGTGGAGCTTCCGGGCGAAACTCGCGTGCTGATCAACTCACCAAAAGTTGCGACGTATGACCTGCAACCAGAGATGAGCGCATACGAAGTAGCAGATGCAGCAGTCCGTGAGATTGAAGCAGATAAGCACGATGCGATTATCCTGAATTTCGCTAACCCTGACATGGTTGGACACTCCGGTATGCTGGAGCCTACCATCAAAGCGGTTGAGGTAACGGATGAGTGCATGGGTCGCGTTGTAGACGCGGTACTTGCCAAAGGCGGCGTAGTGCTGATTACAGCGGATCACGGTAACGCGGATATGGTGTTCGATGAGCAAGGACGTCCGTTCACAGCTCATACAACGAACCCGGTTCCATTCATCGTTACGGATGCCAATGTAACATTGCGTGAAGGCGGAATTCTGGCGGATATCGCGCCAACGATTCTTGACCTGATGCAGTTGCCTAAACCGGAAGAAATGACAGGTACATCTGTCATCGCTACCCGTAAATAAGTTGCACAGCCACTATATATGAAATTGGGAAGTTTGGCGTTTACCTCTGAACGGAGACAGCAGAAATCGTACGAAGAAGCGTTAGCGTTCGCCTTTATCACAGGATTCCAACTTATGAGAATAAGTTTAAAGGAATCCGGGGATAACAGCGATCGGAAGACGATTCTGCTGACGAAGTGGATAAGGGGAAACACAAGTAGTCCTAATTTTTAATAAATTCAAATTTAAAGGAGATTATCACAAATGACTATTATTTCTGACGTGTACGCTCGCGAAGTCCTCGACTCCCGCGGTAACCCTACAGTAGAAGTTGAAGTATACCTGGAGTCCGGCGCAATCGGACGCGCAATCGTTCCATCCGGTGCATCCACTGGTGCCCACGAAGCAGTTGAGCTTCGCGATGGCGACAAATCCCGTTACCTCGGTAAAGGCGTTCTGCAAGCTGTTAAAAACGTAAACGAAACAATCGCTCCAGAAGTTATCGGTATGGATGCATTGGATCAACTGGGTATCGACAAATTGATGATCACTTTGGATGGTACGCCAAACAAAGGTAAACTGGGTGCTAACGCAATCCTGGCTGTATCCATGGCAGTAGCTCGCGCAGCTGCTGACGCTCTGGACCTGCCATTGTATGTATACCTGGGCGGATTCAACGCTAAAGCATTGCCAGTTCCAATGATGAACATCATCAACGGTGGTGAGCATGCGGACAACAACATCGACGTTCAAGAGTTCATGGTTCTTCCAGTTGGAGCACCAAGCTTCAAAGAAGCTCTTCGCGTAGGCGCAGAAATCTTCCACAACCTGAAATCCGTATTGAGCTCCAAAGGCTTGAACACAGCTGTAGGTGACGAAGGTGGTTTCGCACCGAACCTTGGTTCAAACGAAGAAGCAATCACTACAATCATCGAAGCAATTGAAAAAGCGGGTTACAAACCAGGTGTTGACGTATTCCTGGGTATGGACGTAGCTTCCACTGAGTTCTACAAAGATGGTAAATACACATTGGCTGGTGAAGGTAAATCTTACACTTCCGCTGAGTATGTTGACCTCTTGGCTTCATGGGTTGAGAAATACCCAATCATCACAATCGAAGACGGTATGTCCGAAGATGACTGGGATGGTTGGAAATTGCTCACTGAGAAATTGGGAGACAAAGTACAACTCGTTGGTGATGATCTGTTCGTAACAAACACTGAGCGTCTGGGCAGAGGTATCGAAGAAGGTATCGGTAACTCCATCCTGATCAAAGTTAACCAAATCGGTACATTGACTGAAACATTTGATGCAATCGAAATGGCTAAACGTGCAGGATACACAGCTGTAATCTCCCACCGTTCCGGTGAGTCCGAAGACAGCACAATCGCTGATATCGCTGTTGCAACAAACGCTGGTCAAATCAAAACGGGTGCTCCTTCCCGTACAGACCGTATCGCGAAGTACAACCAATTGCTCCGCATTGAGGATCAACTGGGTGAACTGGCTCAATACAATGGTCTTAAAGGATTCTACAACCTTAAAAAATAAGCTGGATATCCAGCTTTTACGGGCAAGCCGGGTAACCGGCTTGTCTTTTTTATTGAAACGGAGTATTGGTACAACGCACAAATTCACGTAGATGGTGAAATTTAGGGCATGGTATGAACTGTACTACTTGTAGTACAACCATAGCTATGTTACAATTAAAGTAACTGTTTTTATGGTGAGATGTTATGCCCACATGGGTAGGAGGTGGAAAGAATGGATATTGCTTTGAAATTGCTGCTCGTTGTCTTCTCGATCGGTCTAATCACTGTAGTATTGCTGCAGCACGGGAAAAGCGCTGGTTTGGCGGGTGCCATCTCCGGTGGTGCGGAACATCTTTTCGGTAAAACGAAAGCGCGCGGATTGGATCTCTTCCTGCAACGTGCAACGGTGGTACTGGGTGCAGGATTTATGATTTTGTCTATTATTGTTACGGTGGTTTCCAAGTAAGAAGTGGAACTGCTTTACAATGAATAGCTTAAGCTAATGGCTTAATTGATGAACCTTCGTTTCGTGGAGAAACGGGGGTTTTTTAATAAATTTTTACGCGTCCAAACTTTCCCAATGATCTGATCTATAGACTCCATGATTTTCGGTCTTCTTCTCACTTCTGTTCGGTTTTCCTTCCTTAATATGCAACAAAACCCCTATCATGTATGGAAATGTCCCTCGCTTATACGTTACGCGCGAAGCCACTCCCTATAAATGAATGTCATGTGTACAGAAAATTTTCGGATGTGGTCCTTTTCCAGATGCGTACAGCATGGGTATCGCATAAAATGTCTGTAGAGATACGTGAAAGCGTGATTTTAGAGGAGCGCCCGGCAACTGTGGTTTTTTTACGAGGTACGGATGGGCTGGATTGAATTCGTGTATACTAGGGTATGAGATAGTATGGGTGCGCGACTATACTCTTCCCGACAGTGATTGCATGAAAATGGTAAGAATTCCGATACATAAACAGATGAGATCCGATTACACTTTTATGTTTCCCGAGGTGAATATATTAATGATAACAGAACAACAATTGCTCGACTTCATGCGGGAGACCGCTTATAAACCGATGACTTATCAGGAGTTGGAACAGCACTTCGAGATCGAAGACGCAGCTGATTTCAAAGCCTTTTTGATTATGCTGAATACGCTGGAGGAATCCGGAAAAGTTCTGCTGACCCGCAACAATCGTTATGGCATGCCAGAGCGCATGGATTTGGTTCGCGGACGTCTACAGGCTCATGCCAAAGGATTTGCTTTCCTTATTCCTGAGGATCGAGAGCACCCGGATGTGTACATTCACGCCAATGACATGAAGAGTGCGATGAATGGTGACACGGTATTGGTTAAAGTCACGTCCCAAGGCCCTTCTGGCGGTCGCCTGGAGGGTGAGATCGTCCGTATTGTTACTCGTGCGGTGACACAAGTTGTAGGGGTGTTCCAAAGCCATGAGGTGTACGGCTTCGTAATTCCGGATGACAAACGGATCAATCGCGATATTTTCATTCCGCGTACCAACTTTGCAGGGGCGGTGGATGGACAGAAGGTCGTCGCAAAGATCGTCAGCTATCCAGAAGGCCGTGCGGCAGCCGAGGGTGAAGTGATCGAGATTCTCGGTCATAAGGATGAGCCGGGTATTGATATTTTGTCTGTCATTCGCAAGCATCAGCTGCCTGAAGCTTTCCCCGATGAAGTGGTAGAAGAGGCGGAGAAAGCACCCGACTCCATCACGGATGAAGAGATTGTACAACAGGGTCGTCGTGATCTGCGCGGACTGAACATTGTCACGATTGATGGTGAAGATGCCAAGGATCTGGACGATGCTGTAAATGTAGAGAAACTGCCTAATGGTAATTACCGTCTGGGTGTTCACATTGCCGACGTCGGCTACTATGTACAGGAGAATTCCAAGCTCGATCAGGAAGCCTACAACCGCGGATGCAGTGTATATCTGGTGGACCGGGTTATTCCGATGTTGCCTCAGCGCCTATCCAACGGAATCTGTAGTTTGAACCCGCAGGTAGATCGCTTGACTCTGTCTTGTGAGATGGAGTTCAACGACCAGATGAAAGTTGTGAAACATGACATTTTCACGAGTGTAATCAAAACCAAAGAGCGGATGACGTATTCCAACGTTCGTAAAATCCTTGAAGGTGAAGAGCCGGAATTGCTCGAGCGTTATAAGGATCTGGTGGATGATTTTCATCTAATGAAAGAGATCGCCTTGAAACTGCGTGCGATGCGTATGCGCCGTGGGGCGGTTGACTTTGATTTTGAAGAATCCAAAATCATTGTGGATGCAGAATGCAAACCGATCGATATCGTAAAACGGGAGCGTTCGATTGCAGAGCAAATCATTGAAGAATTCATGCTTGCAGCCAACGAAACTGTGGCAGAGCATTTCCACTGGTTAAAGGTTCCGTTCATTTATCGTGTGCACGAAGACCCGGATCAGGAAAAACTGCAAAATTTCCTCGCCTTTGCGGCGAATTTTGGACACCAGGTCAAAGGACGTGGCAATGCGATTCATCCTCGGGCGCTTCAATCGTTGCTTGAGGATATCAAGGAAACGAAAGAACAAACCGTGATCAGTACGATGATGCTTCGTTCCATGAAACAGGCGAAGTATGATTCTGAAATGTCAGGTCACTTTGGCCTCGCGGCAGAATTCTATAGTCATTTTACGTCTCCAATTCGTCGTTATCCCGATCTCGTCATTCACCGGGTGATTCGCGAAGTCATTGAAAATAATGGCGCTTTGCCGGAGAATCGTCAGGAGTATTTGGCAGCACGCATGGCGGATATTGCGCAGCAGTCTTCGGAACGTGAACGTGTGGCGGTAGAAGCTGAACGGGATACAGAGAAAATGAAAAAAGCCGAGTACATGCTGGATAAAGTCGGCGAAGAGTTCGAAGGCATGATCAGCAGTGTGACCAGCTTCGGTATGTTCATTGAATTGGAGAACACGGTTGAAGGTCTGATTCGTCTGAGCGCGCTCACGGACGACTATTACCATTTTGATGATCAGCATATGGCTCTGATTGGTGAACGTACCTCGAAAGTCTTCCGCATCGGTGATGAAGTGAAGATTCGTGTGGCACGTGTAAGCATGGAAGAGTATACGATTGACTTTGAAATGGTGGATATGAAACCTCGCGCTGAACGTCCTGGCGGCTTCGGTGGCGGACGTGGCGGTAAAGGTGGACGTCCTAGTAGCGGCGGCGGACGCGGTGGAGCCAAGGGTGGACCAGGTGGATTCAGCGGTTCACGTGGTGGCAAAGGCGGCTCTGCTAGCGCTGGAGGCAACCGTGGTGGCAGATCACCGGAAGAGAGCAGCAAAGGCAAAGGTGGACGTGGCGGTCGCGGCGGAGCAGCGAGTGCAGGTGCGGGCGCAGGTTCATCCGGTGGCTACGCAGGTAAAGGCGGCGGTAAACCAAAAGGTGAGCGTCGTGCGGGTGATCCTGGCGGATCGACTGGTCGGGGCAAAGGCGCGGTGAGCTTTGGTTTTGGCTCAGGTAAAGGCGGTTATAGCTCTACATCGGGTGGTTCGGATAGTAATTCAACTGGTGGACAAGGAAGTGGCCAAAGCGGCGGCAGCGGTCGCGGTGAAGGAAGCTTTAAGTCCGGCAAGGGCGGCGGTAAAGGTGGCAAGGGCGGAAGTGGACGTAAAAACACTTCGCCGAGCGGCGTATTTATCGGAGAAAACGCAACTCCTGGGGGTGCTCAGGAAGGCGGAGCACCACGTCGCAAGCGGAAGAAGAGCAAAGGCGCAGCGGGTAACGGCACGGCAGCTTTTGTACGGAAAAAGAAAAAATAATAACGCTACAGTTACTTGGAGAACTGGACTGCAATTAGCTCCTCCAAGTTAAGCGTTAGTGAGATAGTCACTTCAGGTGTATGTTGTTTCGCACAGTCTGAAAGTGGTGTAATGAGAAGGGGCGGCAGAGGTCGCCTCTTTCTTGATTTTAACAGCCGTACTTGCTACAATTAAGGTCTGGCACGTGGTACCTTGGTGCAACAATGGGTGCGCTGCTACAGAGCATGGTACCGGCTTATTTTACGGAGAAGGAGTGAGGACATGGGCAAGAATGATGGACAGAGTAAAGTGCTCGCACAGAATAAAAAGGCTTCCCATGACTACTTCATTGAAGATACGTATGAAGCGGGCATGGTGCTCACCGGAACGGAGATCAAATCTCTTCGTAACGGCCGTGCGAATATTGGTGATGCATTTGCCACGATTCGGAACGGTGAGATTCATATTCATAATATGCATATTAGTCCTTTTGAACAAGGGAACCGAAATAATCCGCTCGATCCGACACGTACGCGCAAGTTGTTGATGCATAAAGTGCAGATTCACAAGCTGCTCGGGCTGTCGAAACAGGATGGGTACAGCATTGTGCCACTGAAAATCTATATCCGTAACGGTTATGCGAAGCTGTTGCTCGGACTGGGTAAAGGTAAGAAGCAGTTTGATAAACGTGAGACTGCAGCCAAGCGGGATGCACAACGTGATATTCAACGGGCAATGCGCGAGAAGCAGAAGGTTGCACGTTAAAGTGGAGCGCTGGGTGTGAAAGTTTTACTTTAGGTGCATGAGTTAGGTTTTCGTGATTGAGTTAGGAAGGTTGCTGTTCGAGTTAAGGGGTCTCAGTTTTGTTCCTGTAATGGGCAAGATTGAGGCTTTTTATTTGTATTAGCGAAGGTAATAGATGAGGTTGTTGAAATGTGCTATGAACTGAATTTTTGTGATATGTGTAAAAGAAGTAAGTAGGAGCATGGAATATGGCGTAGTGATGAATCAAAATGATTAGATTTTGCGTAGTTTGCCCGAATCGTGGGTAAAATACTTAGGTGCCGTTGTTCGTGATCCGATCTGGGTTAACTTTACTTCCGATTGGTGACGCGGTATAATATGTAGACGATTGAGCCTGTTGTATTGGATAACTTTGTACACGTGCTCAGCCTGCTGGAATGTCTTCCAGCAATCTGTACTATTTCGGTGATGTGTCCTATGTTATGGTTACTCATGTAGCAGACAGGAATGCCGAGTTTGAAAGAAGCATCTTTTTACCTTGGAGGAAAAAGATGTGCAGCACCTTTGCTCCGTATTCACGGATTAATCCTGGAGCCCTTCTTAATTGAGGGGGCGTTTATGGATTCGACGGGGATAGTTCGAGCATGGGTAGCGGGTAGTGGGGACGCGTCCGCTTCATCAACGCTAAAGCCTATTAAACGGCAAACAACAAACAAACTACGCTTTCGCAGCCTAAGAAACTGTGTGCGTGCTTCTAACCTGCATCGCCCATGTGACAGGATTAGGGGCTAACAAGTAGTGGGATACGCTGTCACATCTCCGCCTGGGGTGTGCTGAAGAAGACAATCAGGCTGACCCAACGTATAGCCGGTTACGGGGCGATACTCGGGTGACATCAAAACTGTGACTACACCCGTAGAAGCTTATGTGTCGTTATCTTCGGACAGGGGTTCGACTCCCCTCGCCTCCATTAGAGTCATGAAACCACCAACCAGCGTTCTGGTTGGTGGTTTTTCTGTTTATGATATAATAAGCATAAATTTAGATTGGGGGACTCAGGATGTTGGAAAATCGAGAACAGCTCCAAGAAATTTTGAACAAAGCAAGTCAACATGCACGGAAACAAGCTAAAGAATCAGGTGCATCAATTTATTATATAAAAAACAACAAACGCGTTCGTGAGGATGCTGAGGGTAATAAATTCGAGATTATATTTGATGCCACTGGGAAACGCCAGGAGTTTGAGTATCATGAGTGAAATCAGACCAGTCATGACTGTGTTTGCTGGAACCAATGGCCGTCATCTTCGGGTCAAAGGTTCGATACCCCCCAACTCCATTAAAGTTAGCAAATCCACCAACCATTGTTCTGGTTGGTGGATTTTTATTTTATGATATAATAACCTAAATTATATAAATAGAGGAAATTGAGGTATATGTAGGTCGGGAGTAACTCCCGGAAAGTATATCAGGTACATTTAGGCTCTGAAACGTATATAGGTATCTATAGCCTGCTTTAGCTAGACCAAATTATGATAATAGAAAATACATACGGATCATCCATTGTTGTTATGGGGATTTTAATAGCTTGTGGATCCCACTTGTGTGGAGACTATGCTGACTTGGTACGCGAATTTAGATCTAAGAGAGTAGAGTGGATACATCCAAACGGAGACTACTCCCCGCAGAACTTTGGAAGAGGTCCGACTCTCAGGGTCTTTTATATGAAAAACTAATTTTTAACATTAAATATCATATTTTTTGATGCTAACAGAGTAAAGGAGTAGTTATTTTGGATCCATACTTATATTTGTTTTTTCATGTTCTATCACATGCTCTTCTTGGGGCAGTAATTGCATACTGCTTTTTGCCAAGGGATACATGGAAAAATCTTATGATATGTCTATGTTCGGGTGCACTGTGTGGAATAATTCCTGATATTTTTGGGGATAGAAGTGTAGCTCCTTGGTCCCATTCTATATTGTTTACACCCCTTTTAGCTTTTGGAATAGCATATTTGACAAAACTGTTCTATAAAAAAACAAGTTTCAAATTAATCTGGGGATCTTCTATTTTGTCTGTCTTGTTTGGACACTTATTTTTAGACTATATGGGACATGATTTACCAGCATTCTATCCCTTGAGTGATAAATCATATATTATGGGTGCCATTACATTGGGAGATTTATGGATATGGTTTCCGTTAATTATTGGTCTTGGATTGAGTGTTTTTTTGAGGAACAAGCCTAAATTACCTGTAATTACTTCGATACTATTCATATTGGTATATTTAGTTTTTCGAATAATATCAAAAGAAATAATTGAGCACAAAGTTCAAGTTCAACACCCAGTTCCTGAAAAGTCATATATTATAGTGGAGCCCGATAGTCATTATGAATTTCCTTTAGATCCCAGAAAATGGTTAGAGTTCAGGTTTCGAGTCATCAGTCCTCATTTCTCTAAAGGTGGTGATGCGGGTATATTGGGAGAGAAGTCAGACAAACTATTTTGGTACGATTTTTATCCAGTAGCCTTTGAGATTAATTTATCAAGAGGGAAATACGTTTTAATAAATTCACAAAATTCTAAAGTTGTTCTAACTGTTACTAAGGAATGGAAAGAAGCCGGTTCTAACTTTATTGAGGGAAAGTATAATGGAAACCCTCTTACCTACAAAGAAACCACCAATGGTCAGTGGGAAGAAGTTATACCGCAATAGTTTTCTACAGTTACAGTTTCTATCCACCATCAACCAGCGGTCTGGTTGGTGTTTTTTCTGTTTATGATATAATCTTTGTGAAATAAGCTGATGCAGGCCCGATATACTCTGTAATCTCCCAAAGGAGGCAAAAAACATGAGCCAAACGCAGCAACAGATCCGTGAGTTTGTTGCAGGGATACAAGCATATGTCTCGCCCGTAAATGTGATTAATCCTTGGAGAGATTATGTGAAGGGCTATGATATCGGCCCAGAAGCGGTAAAGATTCGGTCGGAACATTTGGTCAGGTATTTTGAACCAAGAATGTGCAAGGCTCGGTACATTTTTATTGCGGAAGCGGTGGGATATCAAGGGGCTAGGTTCTCCGGCGTACCCTTGACGTCTGAGCGAATGGTTACCGGGAATCACTCGCTGGTGGATCACCAGATGATTTTTGCAGGCAAGCCGGGTGTCAGAACAAGCCTGCCCAATATTGCCAAATCTAACCGGAGTCAGGCATTGTATGGATTCGCAGAACCGACAGCATCCATCATATGGGGCGAAGTATTATCCAGTTCAAGGTGGAGACCAACGGACTTTATATTTTGGAACATCTATCCCTTTCACCCTTATCAATCTCCTGAAAAAAGAATGACGAATCGAACGCCGACTTTGGCAGAGTTGGAGGATGGTGTGTTATTCGCGAGACAGCTTATGCAACTGAATCCTGATGCTCAGATTGTAGCGATTGGCAGAAAGTCAGCAGACACGTTAAGCGCCCATCTCATTAAACATCATCATGTTCCCCATCCTGCAAACGGAAGAGCAGTACAATTCCGAAAAGCGGTAAGGTCAATAATCTAGCCCATTTGGAACTGGAGAAATAAAGGCTGACATATGCACCTTATCGTTCAAGTGACCACACATAACGTAATGCCCCTATCCTATATAAATTGGTTGGTGAAGCTAAATGAGTGAAAAATACTGGCTTGTGGTGCAATATCCGCTGAAGAGTGCGCAGGGCAGCAAACGAGATCATTGGTTGAAGGAAAAGGTGATGGAATATCTGGAAACCGTTCTGACCCAGGCGGAGTTGGGAGAGGTGGATGGGTGTGATCTGGGTAGCCGTGTGGCTGATCCAAAGGAATATGTAATGAACATTTTCTGTGTGGTAACGGACGAGGATCGGAGCATAGCGCTAATTAAAAAAGTGCTGAGAGAGAGTCGGCTGGATTACACCCGAATTCAAATCGCTACGATGCCATATGGGACAGAAGGAAGCTACACGCTGAAATATGCCTCCAAAAAAGGCGTGACCGAATTCTCGCTTTGATCACGATTCGCTCTTTCTTACCATAACGAACGGTACTTCTCCTGTCCGAGGGCAGTTTGCCCGGCACTTTCCATACTTAGATCCATCATACGAGAAACGATGATGAATTTTCCAAACTTAACTACTCGATCAACAGGCTGCAAGTAGTAGAATTATGCTCTTACATATCGTAATCTTGCTCAAAACAATGCGCATATCGGTAGATATTTATCTGCGTCTCTTGATATTAAGATCTTCCGCTTCCCCCGCAGCACTCTCCATCCAGCACAACTTACAACTTACTAGCTGTATCCTCCAAATTTTATATAAAACAGTACTCCTTGTGGTTCCAATTCAGGGAGCCTCTACCCGTTGCATTCACAACAATCAGGCCCTCAAATCTCATTCTACTTCACTCAATCTAGCCATCCTCAAGCAATAAAAAAGAGTTGAGCCTGCTCCATACACCGTCCTATAATATACAATTGTATAAAATCCGAGAGAGTGGGTGGACATCCCAATTGGTCATCCGATCCCAACCGTTAAACCCATCACACTTCGGAACCAAAGGAGGGTCAGAGTGAAAAACAGAGCAAAGGATGCAACAATTGAAGCGAAAGTAACAGCAACAGCATCAGATGTCGAGACCAATGCAGAAGCAAACGAAAATACGAAAGCAAACACAAGAGCAAACCCCAGTGCAATGAAGAAGAAGTGGGCTCCCCGTTTCAAAGAGTTTATTCGACGCAAGCCCAAGACGCTGGCTTTTAAAATCCCGTTTGCCTACTTTGTCATTATTCTGCTAACGGTGGCATTCAGTGCGTTAGTGCTAAATCGGATCTCGGAAAATGACGCGCAGCGAAAGATTAATGAAGCATCACTGCAGACAATCACATCCATTGAGACCAATGTTAATCTGATGATCGGGAACGTGAACAATTATTCGAAGATGATTTTCTCCGATCCCAACTTGCAGAACCTGCTGCGGCAGGGCAATGTGTACTCCAATTTACAGACACAGTCCAAGGTTAGCGCGTATTTGACCAATCTTATGCAAGCGGTTCCAATTATTGATTCAGTTTATATTTACGATAATTCGGGTCACCGATTCTCGGTCGGTACACAGGAATGGCCCACGTTTATGGAAGCGAATGTGAAGGAAGCGCCGTGGTACGAACAGGCTTTGAAGCACAACGGACGATATCTGCTCAGGCTGAATGGTGGCAACAACGACAGCGGAGTCTCAGCGACGGGGGAGAAAGATGGGCAAGAGGTGGTCTCGTTTATACGACTCATTCGCGATCTGGATGATACATCTCCGCTTGGATTTCTGGTCATGAACATCAAGGGGGCATCCATCGCTCAAGCCTACGCCAACCTGTCTGCACCGGATTCATTTCAGGTGGCCATTCTGGATGAGCATCAGCGGGTGATCGCAACCAACGCAACCGATGGGAAGAAGGGCGTGCCTACGGTATCCGACGCATCCATGTCTGCGGCTGCTGGACAGGAAGGCATGCACGAGATGTTAGAGGCCAATCAGGCCAAGTTAAAACAAACATTTCAAGAGCAGCCCTCCGGCTTCATCACCTTGCAATCGGGTGGTCAGGAGTATGCGGTGACCTATCGTTCGGCTGGTGATGATCAGTGGAAATTCATCAGCATGAGTCCATACCGGGCTACCGATACCCGTAATAAATCCATGGTTCTGCTCGCGTTGATCCTGCTGGCGGTGAACGGGACTGTCTTTTTTGTAAGTTCATTCATCATCTCGCGCAGTGTCATCAAGCCGATTCACAAGCTGCTTCGCGCCATGCAGAAAGCGCCCAGTGGCAACTTCCGCAAAGTGACGGTTGAGCTGAACAGCTACGAGTTCGAGCAGTTATATGGAGGATATAACCAGATGATTGAGCAGATTGACCAGATGCTGAAACGAATCATTCAGGAGCAGCAGACGATCCGCCGTGCAGAGCTGAATACACTTCAGGCGCAGATCAAGCCGCATTTTTTATATAACACACTGGATTCCATCACCTCCCTGGCCATGTCGGGCATGAACGATAAGGTATGTGAGCTGTTAGAAGCGCTCGGAAGTTACTATCGACTGAGTGTCAGCAAAGGCCGTGAACTGATTACACTGCACGAGGAGGTTGAGATTGTACGCAATTATCTGACGATCCAGCAGGTGCGCTACCCCGGTGTGTTTGAGGTGCAGTACGATATCGATTCAGACTGTGAGCGGGTGATGATTCCCAAGCTCGTGCTCCAGCCGCTGGTGGAAAATTCACTGTATCATGGCATTCGCCCCAAAGGCAGCCCAGGCAAGATAAGCATTCAAGCACGTCGATTCAAGGAAGGGGTACTTCTAACAATTACTGACGACGGAGTTGGCATGTCCGAGGAAGAGATACAGCAGGTTCAACGCAAAGAAATAAACCGTTCTAACCGTTTTGACTCAACGAACTCATCTAATTCAACTAATCTTTCCAATCCTTCCGATCTTTCTAATCTTTCTAAGATTACCTATAACTCTAAACACAATCCAAGCTTTGGCTTATGGGGAACGATGGAGCGACTTCGTATTTTCTACGAAAGAGAGGATGGACTCAAGCTGGAGAGCGAGGTTGGAAAAGGAACCACCATTATGATAACGATCCCGAAGGGAGCCAATGAATCATGGAATTAACTGTGGAACCATTAAAGGTATTGATTGTGGACGACGAATATCTCATCCGAAATCTGCTGCGTATGCGTATCGATTGGGAACAGCAAGGTATGACCATTATTGGCGAGGCCTCTGATGCCGAAGAGGCTTTGGGTCAGGTGGAGCTGTTGCGTCCAGACATCGTATTCACGGACATATACATGCCAAAGATGGACGGCATTGAACTGAGCCGTATCCTCATGGATCGTTACCCAAGCCTAAAAATCGTGGTTGTGACGGGACATGATGAATTTGAGTATGCTCGTCAGAGTGTGAAGCTGGGCATATCCGATTTTATTTTGAAACCCATCCGTGCTTCTGAGTTATTACAGGTTACGGCGAAGCTGCGAGCGGCGATCGAACAGGAGGTCGGACGTGAGTACGAGCTGAGGAAGCTGCGGGAGGAGATGGAGCAGAGCTTGCCTTATCTCAGGGAGCGGTTTGTGAATCAATGGTTAAGTCATGTGGTGCCTGAGGATGAACTACAGGAGAAGGCGCGATTCTTCGGCATTCCTATCTCGTCTGGTGAACCGGGATTACGCATCGCATTAATAGAGGTGGAGGTTGCTGTACCGAAAGTGAAGATAGCTGCACCAGAGGTATATCCACATCTACCCGACATATCTCATCAAGTTCATGAAGCTCATCAAGCCCGTCAACCGCACCAACTCAGCCAAGTTCAAGGAGAGCCTCAACATGATCAAACCCATTTAAGCCACCATCAGACAGAAGCCCATCCACAACTCGCTGAGGAAATACATATTCTGCTGCGAATGGTAGGCATGAAGCAGGTGCAGGCTTTTTATCCGCAGGATTCGCACACTCTGATCGTTATGGACCCGCATAACCGAATCGTTGTACTCTCGCTTGGTGCGGATACGGAATTTGCCAATCAGGTACAGCAGCTTCAGGAAGAACTTCAACATACGCTTAAATTCGAAGGGTGTGAAGTGGATGTGACCGTAGGGATTGGACAATGGCAATCAAGACGGGAAAAGGCCTGTGTGGGATACCGGGAAGCCTGTCGTGCACTCGACTATCAGGCGTTTGTGGGGAAAAATCAGGTCATTTGCTTCGAGGATCTGATCATCGAAGGCGGGAAAAGGCCCTATCACTCGGATGCTCAGCTGCTCCAACAACTACAATTTAACGTCAGTGTTGGTGCGGGAGAAGAAGCAGTATTATTGCTGGAGCGTATACTGTCTGTGCCGTTCTCGGACGTTCCACAGTTTCGGATGGCAGCCATGGATGTGGTTACGGAGTGCCAACGTGCTGCCATAGAGCAGCAGATTGAGATAGAGCACGCATTGAACAAAGAGGGCGTTGCGGCCATTTTTACAGCAAATCATCTGCCTGAACTAAAAAGTATGCTGAAGCAGCATGTCCGCACCATATCGGATGTCATACAAGCCAAGCGGCAGGCCAAGGAGGGCAATCTGATCGAACGGGTGAAGGTTTATCTTGAAGAGAACATGGGCAATGCGGAAGTGGGGCTTTCCAGCACGGCGGCTGTTTTTTACGTAAGTTCGGGCCATCTGGGGCGGCTGATGAAAAAAGAAACCGGGCAGACATTTGTGGAATATCTCACCCAACTCCGCATGAAGAAGGCTGAACTGCTGCTGAAACAGACGGATCTGAAAGGTTATGAGATTGGGGAGCTGGTTGGCATCCCGGACCCACACTATTTCAGCGTCTTGTTCAAAAAACATATCGGCCGATCCATGAATGAATATCGAAATGTAAAAACCTGAAAAACGAGAATGTAGTCGGGCGTGATGGGGGAGTACGGCGAAGGTCTGAGCATAAACCCGCTTTCGGTTCCAATTCCACATATGTTCGAAAATTACAAATCGATGCCTGTTTTCTAAATGGAGAACAAAGCACAGTTTGCCTAAAATATGGGCTAGAACCAACTAAAACATATAGGGAGGTCTGTAGATATGAAAGCGCTATTAAAAAAATCAGCAAGTCTAATTCTGACGTTGGGCATTGTAAGCAGTCTGGCGGCATGTTCATCTGGCTCATCCGGCGGTGCACAGGGGGAAAGTAATGGCAAGATCAAGCTGACGCTATGGGATCAATCGGTCGGCAATACCGATCCTTCGGCCAAGCTGCTGCCCGAGATTGTGGAGAAATGGAACAGCGAGCACCCAGACATTCAGGTTGAACGTACGGGCACGACAGGAGAACAGTACAAAACCAAAGTCAAAACATCGATTGCAGCTGGTGAAGCGCCGGACCTGTTCTATGGCATGGGAGGCGGCAGCTTCATGCAGCCGTACATCAAATCCGGTAATGTGCTGGAAATCTCAAGTTACCTGACGGACGATATCAAAGAACGGATGGGCCCGGGTATGGCTGAGGCAATCAATATGGACGGCAAAATCTACACGTTGCCCGTGTACACCCATATCGCCAACCTTTACGTGAACACGGAATTGTTCGAGCAGGCGGGTGCCAAGATTCCGACCACCTATAATGAACTGCTGGATGCAATCGAGAAGCTGAAAGCGGCAGGAATCACCCCGGCTGTGATTGGGGAAAAAGACCGTTGGCCGGGCATGTACTGGTACGACATTATTGCGATGCGCCAAGCAGGTAATGCTGCGGTGATGGAAGCATTTAAAGATCCGTCAAAGTGGGATTCACCCGACTTTGTTGCCGCCGCGACCAAGATGCAGCAGCTTGCGCAAGCAGGAGCTTTCAACAGCAGCATGTTCAGCATGAGCTATGACGAGATGCTTGGGGCATTCAATGCAGGTAACGGGGCGATGATGTTCCAGGCCAACTGGGTGAATGCAGGAATTGAGGATCCGTCCTCCGCAGTCAAAGGCAAAGTGAAAGTGATTCCGTTCCCGGTGTTTGAGGATGGAAAAGGCACAAATACCGAAATCTTCGGCGGAGCTGTCGATGGTTTCTACATCAATCAGAATACCAAACATCCGAAGGAAGCCGTGGAATTCCTCATGTATCTGAGCGAACAGCTCGGTACGCAAGGTTTTCTGGCCGGAGCCGGTCTGCCAAGCTGGAAAACAGATGCACTCGACACGTCCAGTCTGTCCTCCCTGGATCTGTCTGCGGCAGACATTATGAAAACGGCGACCTCATTCATCGCGTGGTGGGATAACATTCTGCCGGCTGAGTCTGCCGAAGCGCACAAAAACCTGATTGCCCAGCTGCTTGCCGGCGATATAACACCTGAGGAGTTCTGCAAACAAATGGCACAGCTCAAACCAACAGAACTAAGTCTGTAGGTTAAACAGCTAAAACCCAAACAAGGCGTGGTCCGGCATATCCCGGTCACGCCTTTGAGAGGAGAACAACGATGAACTCTGTATTTTCCAATAAAGGCACGATAGCCGTCTTTGTACTGCCCACGCTGATTCTGTTCTGCGGCATTGTGCTTATTCCGATTTTTGTCTCCAGTTATTACAGTCTGCTGGACTGGAACGGCGTAGGCAGGGGGACATTTATCGGTCTGGACAACTATGTGGAGATGTTTAAGGATACGCGTGTACTGAATTCGATCAAAAACTCCCTGTTATTCGCGGGAGCTTCGGTGTTCATTCAACTGCCGATCTCGCTGGTGCTTGCACTGATTCTGGCGTCCAACGTCAAGGGGGAAGGGTTCTACCGGACGGTGTATTTCATCCCGGTATTGATCTCAACGGTGGTTATTGCCCAGTTGTGGTCAAAAATCTACAATGCCGATTACGGTCTGCTGAACGTGCTGCTGCAAAATATCGGCTTAGCCCATTGGGCGCAAGATTGGCTGGGTCAGAAGCACACGGCACTTGCGGCTTCTTTTATCCCAACCCTATGGCAGTACGTGGGGTATCACATGCTGTTGATGTACGCAGGAGCGAAATCCGTCTCGCAGGATGTGCTTGAAGCTGCAAGAATGGATGGTGCTTCACGTCTTCGCACGGCTTGGTCCATTATGATTCCTTTAATGAAGCCGATCCTGAAGGTAAGCCTTGTATTTTCGGTTATTGGCGCATTCAAGGTGTTTGACCTGATCTATGTACTGACGGGCGGCGGGCCGTTCTATACCACTGAAGTGCCGAGCACGCTGATGTACGCCACCATTTTTGATACGTTCCGGTACGGATATGGCAGTGCAATCTCGGTATTTATCATTGTGGAGTGTCTGGTATGTACGATCCTCATTAATTCATTGTTCAAAACGGAATAGAAGGAGGCATGAGGCATGAGTACCGTAGAAGTCATGTTGCAAAAAAAGCCCAAGCCAAGGTCCATCTCCGGACCAATCGGGAAAGTGTTCCTGCAAGCGTTTCTGATCCTCGTTGCAATTGTGCAGATCTACCCGCTCATCTGGCTGGCGCTGTTTTCCTTGAAGGATAACAGTGAAATCTTCAGCGGCGATGTTGCCGGATTGCCGAAGGCGTTTCTGTGGAGCAACTACACCAAAGCCATGTCCGACGGCCATGTACTGACCTATTTTATGAATAGTGTACTCGTTACTGCGGCTTCAATTGTTTTGGTATTAATCCTGTCCTCCATGACGGGATACGCAATTACAAGAATGAACTGGAAGCTCAGTGGGCTCACGATGACGATTATTTTGCTGGGCATGATGGTGCCGATCCATGCGGCGCTGCTGCCATTGTTTATTATTTTGAAGAATCTGAGCCTGCTCAACAGTTATTGGTCACTGATCATTCCCTATGTGGCGTTTGGCATTCCGATGGCGGTATTCATTCTGGGCAGCTTTTTCAAAGGTATCCCGCGAGAGATGGAGGAGTCGGCTGTGATCGACGGCTGCGGTATCTACCGGACGTTTTTCTCTATTATTCTGCCTCTGGTAACCCCGGCTATATCAACTGTAGCCATCTTCACATTTCTGTCCTGCTGGAATGAGCTGATGTTTGCGGTCACGTTTATCAATAACACGGCTTACCAGACGTTGACGGTGGGCATGATGTCGATGGTGGGGACGTACATAACGCAATGGGGTATCATTGGTGCGGGACTGATGATTACGACGGTGCCAACGGTGATCATCTATCTGCTGTTGAATAAACAGGTGCAGAAGAGCATGATCGCAGGTGCGATCAAAGGTTAGTTGGAGGCTGGACTAGACCAGATCCTGTGGGCATGGAATAATAAGGGAGTATGTAACAGGTGGTTGCAGAGAGGAGTCATTAAGTATGGTCAATATCGCAATGGTAGTGCAGGAGTCTGTTCAGGAAAAGGTTGTGGCATTTACGTTTGATGACGGGCCGCATCCGGTATATACACCTCAAGTACTTGAGATTTTCCGCGGTGCCGGTGGGCGGGCGACATTTTTCATGATAGGCCAAGAGATGGAGACTCACCCGGAGATTGCGGCGGAGGTGCACCGGGAAGGGCATGAAATCGCCAACCATACGTATACGCATCCGGACCTGACCAAGCTGACGCTGGAGGACGCCGGGGAGGAGCTGCAACGCGCAGAACGTCTTGTTCAAGAAGTTACGGGACAACCTGCCCGCTGCTTCCGACCGCCGTATTTTGGCATAAACGATGATATACTGTCTCTGGCGGCGGAGCGCGGATATCGCACGATTGGTGCAGTCAACGGTGATGCGAGAGATTGGGATAATCCCGGCGTTGGGCATATTCTGGAGCATACCCGATCTGCGGTGAAACCTGGCAGCGTGCTCATATTCCATGACGGGTACGGGGATCGTTCCCAGTCGGTGGAGGCAGTTCGTGTGCTGGTAGAGGAACTGGTCGCGGATGGGTATCGATTGGTCACGGTAAGCGAGTTATTGGAACTTAGTTCATATAACCTGCTGGCATAATAAAAGGAAAAAAGCTCCCCACGAACAGAGCAGGTCATCTTAGGAGGACAGTTCTGTTCATGGGGAGCATATTTATGTCATACCTGGTTAGCCGAATGCTTCTTACTCTATTTAAGAGTCAATGAGTGTGAGCAGCTCCGATACGGCTGTTCGTGGTCGTGGACGACGAACCTTCGAATTGTCAAAATAGCCCATATGAAGCGTGCCAACGATCTTTTGCCCGGGCTTCACACCCACACTTTCCCGAAAAACAGGGCTCCAGTTGTAATCATTGGTCTTCCAGACTACCCCGATATCTCGTTCCCAGGCTAACAGCTGAAGATTCTGAATCAGAGCACTTGCCGCCGAAAAGGCTTCCTCCCACTCCTTCCACCTCGGCTCTTCGTCAATCAACACAATGAGGTGGACTGGAACCTCGGAGCAATAGGCTTGCTCGACTCGCTCACCATATTGTTCACGCTTGTCCGCTGGATAAGTAGCCAGAACTGCGTCCGAGAAACGCTTGCGTCCCTCTCCAACAAACATCAGGAATTGCCACGGCTCCTTGCGGGAGTGAAATGGTGCCCATACAGCGGCATCCAGAAGCTCCATGATCAGCGGTACAGGTATATTTTCTCCCGTGAATTGATTAACGGTACGTCTTTCACGAATGGTTTGCTCAATCGTTTGATAGGTTTCCATGCTCTGTTCCCTCCTGAGTAGACATATCTCTAGCACATACTATTGCGATTTGACCAGTGCTTGCAGCACGTCATCAACCTTTTGGTTATAGGCAAGCGGCCCGAAAGTCATCCAATGATCCATACTTACCTCATAGACACGATTATTCTTCACTGCCGGGAGGGATTTCCAGACGCTGCTATTAAGCAACTCCTGAGCAAGGTCCTTACCTCCTTCATCATAAGTAATGAACAGGTGATCTGCCTGAATCTCTGGAATGACCTCCAAAGAGATGACAGCCATGCTGGAATCTTCGCCCCAAGCCAAGTCTTTGGTGATCTGCGGCGGATTTAATCCCAGATCGGTATAGAGGACATTGCCTACATATCCTCCAGGTCCGCCATACAATCGGATCTCCTTGTTACTGCGCACACGCACAAATCCTACCGTTTCCTCCCCGATAGCTGCTTTGAGTGTGGCTTGGGCGTCTTTTACCTTGTCCGCGTAGTCATTCAGGATGTTCTCCGCTTCAGTCTCCTTACCAGTCAGCTTACCAATCGTTCGCAGGGCTTCTCTCCACTGATCTGGAGCATCGGGTCCGAAAACGTAAGTAGGTGCGATACTGGAAAACTTGTCGTAATTTCCATCATTCGCATAGTTAGGGAAAGCCAGCAGGATAAGATCCGGTCTCGCGGAGAGCATGGCTTCAAAATCAATTGCGCTAGTATCCACTTTAGGCAGATCCCCGATATATGTCTGCAGATATTGCAGTGAGAATGAGCCGATGACCGTCTGTGTTACCGGTTTGATTCCCAGGGCTGCAAGGTAGTCTTCAAGATATAAACCGGCAATTCGCTCGGGATGAGCAGGGACTTCAATGCCTCCGAAATCATGTGTGAACGAGTTCACCTGGACTTCATTTTGTTGGCTGGCTGTGGCCGACGAAGAGCTTCCATCAGACGAAGCCGCAACGGTTTTGGTTTCATCTGAAGGGCTATCCTGAGCTGGGCTAGCTGAATTCGTGTTACCACAGGCCGTAAGCACCACCATAAATACTGCAAAGCACAGCATCAGCTGGTTGCGTATGTTCCTCATGTTGTATCCTCCTATATGATAAAGATTATCATTATCATATAGATAGTATCATGAGTATGGGAACTGTCACCATACAGGAATGTTTGATTTTATTTATGAGATTGTCCGTTTATGCTTTTAGGTTTTGGTTACCGTAAGAATGACCCCTGTGGCTGCGGAGGGACTCTAGCACATGCTGGATCTTTCGTTCATGAGCAATCATTCCGAATGTCATCCATATATCCGTTGTTCCCATATACACCTGATGGTTTCGAACTGCATCCAGCTCATTCCATAACGAGCTCTGGCGCAACGTTCGTGCCTGCTCAATCTGGGCATCATCCACAATGACAAACAAATGATCGGCTTCCAGCTGGCGTAGAGTCTCCGGCTTGATCGGGATGACCACTCTTGCACCACTATGGGCCCATTCCTGAAGAAGCGAAGGCATCTTCAAGCCCAAGTCATCATAAAGGACAGAGCTGGAATAACCTCCCGAACCACCATAGAGACATAGTCCTTCCCTGAAATGAAAGCGGAGCAGTGCCACGGTCTCACCTTGAAGCATTTCCGCCAATTCCTGGCGTGCCAGTCTTGTCTGTTCGTCGTAGCGCTTTATGGCTTGCCGGGCTTCCTCTTCCCGTTGAAGAAGGCTGGCAATACTCGTAAGAGTTGATCTCCAGTCACTTCCCGCTCTCTGAAATACATAGGTAGGAGCGATCTCGGCGAACTGCTCATATCGCCCGTCGGCGGCAAAATCGGCAAACCCGAGTAAAATCATATCCGGACGCATTCGCCGCAAAAGACCAAAATCCATATGGCTAACATCCAGCTTCTGCACTCCATCCAGATAGCTTGACAAGTATCTCTGGTAATAACCGGAACGCGCATACTGTACAATCGGTTTAATGCCCAGTACGGTTAAATGATCTTCCAAAAAGAGACTGACAAATCGCTGTGGCTCTTCTGCCTCACGTTCCCTTAACGAAAATGAGGAGCGAAGATAAGAGGTGTATTGTAGTGAGTTGGCAATGCCTTGTTCATGATTGCGCTGCACATATGCTGTAGGAGATAGGCCGACCGCCTGTTTAAAGCGTGTACTGAAATAGTACTGATTGCTGAATCCGACCAATTGGGCAATATCACGGATAGAGCTGCCTGAGGTGACCAGCATTTGCTTTGCGTGCCTAATCCGAATTTCGGCCAGCATGTCCATCGGGCTTTTGCTCGTTTCCTTACGAAACATGGATGAATAATACCCCGGGCTCATATCGGCTACCTGGGCAAGTTGTTCTCTAGTCAGCTCCTGATCGTATTGTTGCTCCATGTAGTGAATGGATCGCTGAATAGCCGGGTTTATGCTGGGGGCCGCCTTCTCCGTATTTCCAAGCTGCTCCCAGATATGATCCAGAAGATCAAGGAACAGCCGCTGCCGCCGCAACTCCTGACGCTCATCGGTCTGACCACGTCCCGCATGCAACCGATTTAACATTTCCCTGATTTGGGGCCGCTCAAACCAGAAGATTTCTCCTTCATACGGAAAGCTTGCTGGTACACGTCGGAGCTGCCCTTTAGCATGACGAGTCTCCAGCATACGTATCCCGTCAAACATGACTTCATATCCTTGTACTGCTTGACCATCTTCCAGTGAGAAACGGTATGGAGTTCCAGGAGCAAGCAGGAAGCAGCTTCCTGAACGCACGGAGCAGGGTGGACTCTCATTCCAATCAAGCTTCGCCTGTCCCGAAGTAATGTAGATTAGTGTATGGCTATCCGAGTGTTGCTTGTTGCCTTCCTGTCCATCTATATGTCTTATATTTAAGAGCACAAAGGTTAGAGATGATGTGATGCTTGGCCCGTATAATTTCATACTAATATCACTCCTTTCCATGGGGGATGACAAAGCGATCTTACCTCGTCCTTTCAATGGTGTAAAGTGATTACGCCCATAGTCTGCTGAAAATGACAGGAATACTGAACGTGATCTGCACATGCACTGATTGGCGAGGAAGTGTCCTTTTTCTGACGGATGGTGTGACGTGATCGTACAGATGGGATAAGGGATTATGTTATTTTTTGGAGACCTGTGAAATTTTACTTCAACATGGAATCTGCTCTATAATGATAAGTTCATACTTTGCGTTGGGAGGTAACCATGGACTTTATCCGAAATCAACTAGAAGAAATTGGCATGAGTGAACCCGCTATTGGATATCTGGCGAATGTTATCATGATTGTTTTTATCGCACTAATCTCGATATTGGCGAATGTGATTGCCAAGCGAGTGGTACTGAAGACGGTGCATCGTATTGTAAGTAATAACCGTTTCAAGTGGGGCCACATCGTGGTTCAGAAAAATTTATTTCAGAAGCTGTCGCATCTTGTGCCGGCTATTATTATCTATTATTCGGCTTATATTTTCCCGTCTTATCAGGGCTTAATTGAGAAAGCAGCAATGACCTACATGATTGTCATCATGATCACGGTAATGAATGCTTTGCTTAATGTATTTGATGATATCTATCGTACCTATGAGGTGTCGAAGATTCGCCCAATCAAGAGCTACATTCAGGTAGCCAAGATCGTTCTGTTCATTATCGGGGGCATTATCGTCATCTCCAGCCTGATTGGACAAAATCCGCTCATTATCCTCAGTGGACTTGGTGCATTATCGGCGGTATTAATGCTCGTATTCAAAGACTCGATCCTTGGCCTCGTGGCTGGTGTACAGCTATCGTCGAACGATATGGTGCGTGTTGGTGACTGGATCGAGATGCCAAAGTATAATGCAGACGGGGACGTTATCGACATTACATTGAACACCGTGAAAGTGATGAATTTTGATAAAACGATTACGATGATTCCAAGCTATGCCCTCATATCGGACTCGTTCCGTAACTGGAGAGGCATGCAGGTGTCCGGTGGCAGAAGAATTAAGCGGAGCATCTATATCGACATCAGCAGTATTCGTTTTTGTACGGAAGAGATGGTGGCTGAATTTGAGAAGATTCATTACCTGACAGATTATGTCACTTCCAAACTTAAAGAAATTCAAGCGTACAACATGGAGCACCAGGTGAATACTGAAAGCAACGTGAACGGCAGACAGCTGACCAACGTTGGTGTGTTCCGGGAATATATCCATCAATATTTGAGGAATCATCCGAAGATCAATAAAGATATGACGATGATTGTGCGACAATTAGCACCGGAAGATCGCGGGCTGCCTCTGGAAATCTATGCATTCAGCAATGATATCAACTGGGGTGTATATGAGAACGTTCAGGCGGATATCTTTGACCATATCTTCGCGGTGGCGTCAACTTTTGGACTGCGGGCCTTCCAGAATCCAACCGGACATGACATTGTGCAACTGAAAGAGGATAAACAATTTGCGCGAGAATACTAGGACTTTCATCGAAAAGTGATGCGGTAAAACTATTTCATAATCATTAATCATGATAGATATGAACTCATACTAGCTCTACCTTTTCAAAAATACTATTCATGCATAAGCCATTAACTCATCTGGGTTGATGGCTTTTTGTCTGTGATATAATAGGCATATTTTAAGAACGAAGAAGTAGGGGGAACGTGTATGGATTGGGAAGCTCATATCGAACAGTGGAGCCGAACGGCCGTTAGACTACTGGATATTCGGTATTATCGTGCGGAGCATGGAACTGTTCCTGATCACGATGTAGCGCATAACAGCTTCTTCTTAATCACTACTCATGGAGAGGCTAGGATAAGGATATCAGGCGAGGTCTACCAGACTCATTCAGCATACATATTGCACGGGGGAGCAGATGCTGGGCTAAGTATTATACCGTTGGGACAGGACTTTGCCTGTTATCTGATTTTATATACAGAGTGTGCATCGCCGGAAGATCGAAAGGGTTTCCAGATGACGTATGGGTTTGCACCGTATGCATTACTCCCTGTTCAGGAAAAGTGTGAAGCCATGAACCGTCTGTGGCAAGAACCCGCCTCCATAGACAAGCTACAGGCACAGTCGGTTTTTCTTCCGTTGGTGTACGAGATCATGCGGCAACAGATTCAGACATTGGCTAAAAAGGAAAGCAGCAAACCCAATATCGTCACTGACGCAATCCACTATATTCACGATCACTATAGTAAACCAATTACAGCCGAAGAATTAGCACAGAGATACCATTGCAGCACCAGTTACCTGTCCCGTTTGTTCAAGAACCAGATTGGATTGGGGCCCATCGAATATCTCATTCATGTGCGCGTTCACAGATCGAAGCAGTACCTTCTCAGGTCCGATGCCCGGATCCAGGAAATCGCAAGCAACGTGGGGTATGCGGATATGTATTATTTCAGTCGTTTGTTCAAAAAGCATACCGGTTTATCGCCGCTTCAATTTCGTAAGCAATATCGGCAACCGGTGCAGGTTCAGTATAATCCATTACGCTGGTTAGAATCGTCTATTGTAACCCCTAACTCCGGTTCTCATAATGAGAATGAGACTTATTATCAACGGATTGGGGAAGGGGACACATCCATGTTTAGATTTTCAAGACCAGCCTTTGGGGCGATGATGTTATTATGCACATCCTTGCTTCTAAGCGCTTGCCAGACCAGCAGTACTCCAGGAGCAACGGCTTCCCAGCCAGCTTCATCAGATACGAATACTGCTGTAGCTACAGACAGCGCAGCTGTGGAAACGCGGATATATAAACATCTGAAGGGCGCAACCGATATTCCTGTGAACCCACAGCGAGTCGTCAGCTTCTATCACTTGGGCGAATTGATGGCGCTGGGGGTGAAGCCGGTTGGCACAACGACATATATTTTGGATAACCCACTTATAGATGATACTTCCGGTATTTCAGATGTGGGCGTTCCGCCAGATGCCGAGAAAATCCTGTCACTGGAGCCAGATCTGATTGTGACAACGGAAGCATTCGCAGAAGCTGTGGAAGGCGGGTATGATGCACTGAGTCAGATCGCTCCAACCATTGTTGTCGAGCAGTATAATGACCCGATTAAAGATGTGGAGATGTTTGGGGATATTCTCGGGAAACAAGAGGAAGCACGGTTATGGAATGAGCAATTCAAAGCCAAAATCGCAGCGTACAAAACGAAAATTAGCCCTTATGTTCGTGCGGATGAAACGTATTCTATATTAAACGTGCGTCCAGATGCTCTTTTTGTATACGGAGATACCAATATGGGGGGCAACATTATTTATAAATATCTTGGGTTGAAGCCAGCGGCCAAGGTAGAGTCGGACGTCATTCATGGAGAAACGTGGGAGATTTCCACCGAGGTCATTCCCGAATTTATCGGTGACCGTCTGTTCCTGGCCGTCAATGAGGGAGCTGAGGACAAGCTCAAGGATGTGCAAAAGTTGATTGATGCCTCACCAGCCGGGAAAGCAGGTCACGTATACTCCATTAACTTTGATCAGTTCCTTCCGAGTGACCCTATTGCGGTAGAGAAACAGTTAGACATCATCACAGATTTAATTATTGGAGATGGCAAATAGATGTATATGTCTATGATAGGTCTACCGAGTTGAAGTGTTATTGGATGGTTTAGATGTAAAGGAGTTCGCATTGATTCAAGCCAGCGTGAAGGGGTAGAATAACGAGAGGACGTTTATTTTCTAACAATCTAATCTCGGAACGAAAATCTAACCTTTTGGCAAAGGAGAGTTCTCACATGAACCATCAGATTCCGGAATATACATTGAACGATGGCTTGAAAGTACCTGCAATTGGATTTGGTACCTATAGTCTGAAAGGTGAAGAAGGCGTTAAATCGATCGCATCTGCCATGGATGCGGGTTATCGATTAATTGATACGGCGTATAACTATGAGAATGAGGCAACCGTGGGCAGAGCAATTAAACAAAGCTCCATTGCCAGAGAAGAACTGCTGATTTCCTCGAAGCTGCCGGGGCGTTATCACGCTCAGGATAAAGCACTCGTGGCGATTCAGGAATCATTGTACAGAGCGGATCTGGACTATTATGACCTGTATCTGATCCACTGGCCCAATCCGAAGAAGGACATGTATGTCGAGGCATGGCAAGCACTGATCGAAGCCAAAAAGCGTGGATATATCCGATCCATCGGCGTCAGCAACTTCCTGCCTGAGCACAATGAACGCCTGATTAAGGAGACGGGGGTAGCACCGAGTCTGAATCAGATTGAGCTGCATCCGTTCTTTGACCAAGCTGGTCAGCGGGAACAGGATGCGAAGCATGGCATCGTGAACGAATCCTGGAGTCCGATCGGACGTGGCAATGATGCCGTACAGGATATTCTGAAGGATGAGAACATTCTTCGGATCGCGGAAACGCATGGCAAAACGCCAACCCAGATCATTTTGCGCTGGCATGTTCAGCTGGGCTCTATTCCAATTCCGAAAGCGGGCTCCTTGCAAC
The DNA here is from genome assembly GCF_037974275.1 of Paenibacillus sp. FSL R5-0519. Lineage (NCBI taxonomy): Bacteria > Bacillati > Bacillota > Bacilli > Caryophanales > Paenibacillaceae > Paenibacillus > Paenibacillus sp. FSL R5-0519. The sequence goes on along the minus strand of NZ_CP150234.1, from coordinate 6,377,715 downwards.
ATCAGCAGGAAAATATCAATATATTTGATTTTGGGTTGAGCACAGAAGAGATGCAGGTCATTTCTGCATTTAATCGTCCGGATGGACGCTTGTGGGATCAGGACCCAAGTGAGTACGAAGAATTTTAAAGAAGGACAAGCAATATCTGCCCAACTTTACAAAGCAATATGAAAAACTTTTCGTGTCACTTGCTGCCAAGTATGGATCAATATGAAATTAAATGTGTTCCAGACTGTAAGTACGATGTGATTAAACGCCATTATAACCTGCGCACCTTTTGGAATAATTATTGGCCCCTCTGGGTTACCAGTGAAATTCCAAAGGGTGTTTTTGATTGAATTGCATCTAGTCATAGCCTGCCTTATCGGGCTATATTAATAACGATAAGAGCATACATCTGTGGAATTCTGGATGGCAAGCAGCATAGCAATGGGGTCATGAGCAGGTTGTTCAGGGGAGGGCGATGTTTAGTGGTGGCTAACTGGTGGTTCGCGCTGATTATTATGGTTGTGGTGAATGGAATTGTAGCCTGGAGTTTATGGACGGGGGAACAAACAAGTAGAAGGGCGAAAAAGTGGTTTTTTATTGTGGCTAATCTTATCGGGCTAGGGATTGCCATCTCTCAATTTTACTGGATGGACTTCAACTAGAATGCAGTGGTGGTATGAGAATATAACGTGTAATACATAGAAAATAAGGAAGGGCTGCTCCCATGTCAGATATGACAGGAGGCAGCCTTTCATTATTGGAGCAATTTAAGGGTTGTTGCAGTTTTCCGGGTTGCGTAAGTTCTGCTATTGTCTCGCAGGAATGCGGAAAGTTAGAATCTCATACGGTTTGATATCAAAAGAAACCCGACCATTTTCCACGGCGCATTCTGCTTCGTTATTCTCAAGTAAATCACACGCGTACGCCGTAGCACTTGCTCCTTCAGGCAATTGCAGGGAAGCACGGCTGCGGCGACCATGTGCTTCATAGAGACGGATGATCATATCATCGTTGTTCTCGGCTTTTTTGATAACCTCCAGCACGACATTATCCTGATCAACCGATGCGAGTGACCACAACCCAGGTAACGTGCCGGTTTGCGATGCAATCTCACGAGCAACCAGCGGACGGTTGAGATCATAAGCAGCTTGGATGACACGTCCTTCACGGAAGTCGCCCTGATGCGGATAGAGCGCGTAGGTGAATACGTGCTGCTCTTTGTCGGCATTTTCATTCGGGTACGTTGCGCTCTTGATCAGTGACAGTCGCATCACCGAGTTATGAATATCATATCCGTATTTGCAGTCATTCAGCAGCGCAGCCCCGTACCCGTTCTCCGCCAGATCGGCCCACTTCTGTCCGCATACTTCAAACCGGGCTTGATCCCAGCTCGTATTACGGTGCGTAGCACGCTCCACATTGCCGTACTGGATTTCGTAGACCGCTTTCTCACTCCAGATATCCAGCGGGAAGGCGGCTTTCAGCAGCAAATGCTCCTGCTTCCAATCCACTAACGTACGGAAATCAATTCGGCGTGTATGCGCGTAGAAGATAATCGTTTGTTCAACGACAGAGTCCAGGAACTGTCGCTTCACTTGCAACACGGAACGCACCGGCCCGCTTTCAACCCACTCCAGTGACTGCAGGTCGTTAATCTCCCACATATGCTGTTCATAATAGTCGTCAATGTTCCATGCCTCATATTCCGCAGGTCGATCCTCGAACACTTGCAGCACATTACCACGCTTGCCAGACTGAAGCAGCTCACGCCCCTCTAGCTTGTCCCATACGGATATGAACTCGGCACGTTCATTCAGTTGAATATCATACCAAGGTGTATGGATGTGGCGCTGATTGGCTTCCCACTGTGCAACTGATACGCCAGCAACAAGTTCGTCTGTCAGATCCGGTATGATTCGGAAGGATTTATACCCGGATGCCGGCACGTTCTCTGCAAGGAACACAAGTCCGCCTTCGGGAGTACGCTGGCTTGGTACAGGACGATCTCCATCATGGACGGTCACTTTTCTCGCAAAAGCAGGCAGTTCAACCACATCTGTTCGTACGAATCCAGTGGTGTTGAATACGACAATGGCTTCGCCATCAGATGTAATTCGGCTTGCAATGCCGTTCAGTGCGCTGTCTTTCAGCTCATCCGTGACACGCAGCACTTCTTCATATTGCTCTTTGGAATCCACATATACCTGCTCAATGGAGCTGCCCGGCAGAATATCATGGAACTGATTCAGCATCGTCAGCTTCCATGCATGCTCCAGTGCATCGGTTGGATAGGCTGCCTGTGCATCCGCCTGACGATGAATCATGGCATACAGCTCGGCATCGGCCAACGCAAATTCGCTATGACGGTTGTACCGTTTGTTGCGGGCCATGGAAGTGTAGGTACCGCGGTGATACTCCAGATACAGCTCACCCGACCAGCGGGGAACGGAAGGCACATCCACCAGATTTTGCTCCAGCTTCTCGAAAAACTCACGTACAAAGGTACGTTTCACCGCAGGCACACCTGGCAATCCAACATCAAGTCGTCTGCCATGCTCCAGCATCTCTTCGGTTGGTCCACCGCCGCCATCTCCGAACCCGAAACATTGCAGAACATCTGCATTAATGTTTTTGTTCTGGTATCGCTGCCACGTGCCTTTGACTTGGGAGGCGTTGAATCGTCCATTATAAGTCGTTTCGAATCGACGTTGTCTGAAATCGGGATGCTTGTCATAGTCTGTCGCTGTGATGAAATGGGTTAGAACTTCAGAGCCGTCAATACCTCTCCAGTACATCGTATCATTCGGAATCTGGTTCGTATCATTCCAGGCAATTTTGGTGGTCATAAAATAATCAATGCCACTCTTGCGCATAATCTGCGGCATCGCTGCACTATAACCAAATACATCCGGCAGCCAGAGCACACGGTTCTCTACGCCGAACTCTTCCTTGAAGAAACGTTTCCCGTATATAATCTGACGGATCATGGATTCGCCGGAGATCAAGTTACAATCGGCTTCCAGCCACATCGAACCTTCGGCTTCCCAGCGGCCTTCGGCTACCTTTTCCTTGATTTTTTCATAGAGAGACGGGTAGTCTGCTTTCAAGTACGCATATAACTGCGGTTGCGAGGACATGAACGTGTATTCTGGGAACTTGTCCATGAGATATAGTACACTCGCGAAGCTGCGAATGACCTTCTCCCGGGTCTGATCCAATGTCCATAGCCATGCCACATCGATATGCGTGTGTCCAATACAGTGAACAGTTGGGATGTGATCACCCGCAGGACGGACATCACCATAGACATGATCTTGCAGATATTGGCGCGCTTCCGGTACTGACGCATGGAATTCTGCGCTGTTCTCCTGACGCAAATCCAGCAGATTCACGGCGTTATTCAGATGTTCGACCAAATTCAGCCGCTCCAGATCATCTTCACGCAGCAGATCCGCCGCATCGAGCGCAGCCTTAAGATCGTAATATAGATCGGTGACAGGCTGATGATGCTCAGCTACATAGACATTGAGAAAGACATCGGCTGCCGAAGTACTACAGTACGCATATAAAGCCAGTTCGAATTCTTCGCCTTTTGCCGCAGCAGGTGTCAGGTCAATTTCCGTATGGTTCACATCCAGACCACAGATCAGTTCCCCATTCAGGAATGCCAGAAATTGCGGATTATCATAGTTCCAGATATCATCCGCACCGGTGACGATGGTACATACGACTTTTTTTCCTTCCATATGATCCGGGATGCGAATCCGGGCTTTGAAGCAGCTGTGTACATCTTTGCCGCCCCAGCCATCACCTTTACGAAATACGTTCCAGGAGGAAGGGTCTTCATGCACCAGTTCCCAGGAGTGGTAACCACTTTCTTTATGATAAAGCTCCGGTATATATGTCTTTGAGGTCAGTCGTGCACGTTCCAAGTGTTTAACTATGGTATGGATCCGAGTATACAAGGAATTCATTTTCATGTTGGTTTCCCACCTTGGTTTGTAGTAAGTACAGGCTGTAGTCGTCGTTGGAGCAAGAATAATGCAAGCGCTAACATATCAACTCTATCATAACAAAGGGGAAAGGGAGCAAACTACGTAATGTATGCTGAAAAAGACGTATTTTTATTGCATTTCATGCTAAAATAAAATCATTAGTATCGGGATAGGAGGCATGTCCATGACAACATCCGTTTTGACATACGAGCAGGGATATGTAATCCATGTCAATCAGCCTGGAGACGAACTCTTTTATCATCTGGATTATGACGAGCGTTCTCATGATCTGAATATGGAGTTTCAGCACTTTCATGATTTCTATGAAGTCTGTATTCTTCTGGATCGTACGGCTGCGCATATTATTGAAGGCAGTTTATATGAGATTCAGCCATTGGATATCGTGCTGCTGCGACCTTCTTTGCTGCATAAGACGCAGTATCCGAAAGGTACACCGCCAAAACGGTTGATGATTAATTTTGCGATGCCTCGCCATATGCCAGGACTTGAGAACGGTTACAATGAACTATTCTCCATTTTTGATGAAGAGGTTCCGATTTTTCGCTTTCCGGAAGAAAGGCGCAAAGAAATCCTCGCGCCCATCAATGACATTTTTGCCATATCCCAGCAGCGCTCTACGCTTCAACCGGTTGTGATCCATCATAAATTTGTAGAGTTTCTGTGTGCCATTCATCATTACGCGGCAGAGAACGGGTATGTGCGAGAAGAGACAGGATCATCGATGTCCCGGCGCATGTATGCCATTGCATCCTATATTCACAGCCATTATCAGCAGGATTTATCTTTGGACGAGGTATCCAGGCGGTTTTATGTAAGTGCCCACCACTTGTCCCGCCAATTCAACAGGGTCACTGGTTTTACCTTCACGGAGTATGTGCAGATGACCCGAATTCGTAATGCCCAGCAATTGCTGCTGAATTCGAGTGAAAAAATTACGGACATTGCTGCACAGTGTGGTTTCGCCAGCTTTTCCCAGTTCAATCGCATCTTCAACAAACAGAGCGGTATGTCACCAAGTGCCTATCGACGGAGCAGACCATCGCAGAGCAAACATGAAATGATGCTTGTGGGTGAACGACAAGCGGAGTGATGGACAGGCTTAAATTGCTAGTTAACGGGCTATTTTTCTGGACAGAAGATTTATAAGAAAATAATAGTTAACGACACGGATAGGATTCAGTCCATATATTTATGATTTGGCTAGGGACAGACCGCCATCATACATCCGATAGACCTTGTCACAATATTCAAGCATACGCTCATCATGGGTAACCATAATGGCCGCTTTTTGGCGTGATTTCACTTCTTGCGCGATTAGACTAACCACTTCATGGGCTCGTTTGGTGTCCAAACTGGCGGTTGGTTCATCGGCCAAGATGATGTTGGGATTATTCATTAATGAACGCGCAATGGCTGTCCGTTGTTTCTCACCACCGGATAACTCTTCGGGAAAACTTTTTAACTTCAAACCCAGCCCCAGTTCTTCCAGCAGTTTGGTGGCAAATGCCTTATCCTCTTTTTTTACCGTTCCCGCCATTCTTTTTACAACTAACAGTTGATCGAGAACATTTAGATAGGGAACTAGATTGGAAGATTGCATAATAAATCCAACTTCTTGCAGCCGTATATTAGATAGCTCTTTCTCCGTAAGCTTCGAAATATGATTTCCGTTTAGTTGAATATCTCCTTCGGAGGCTTTCAGCATGGCCCCAGCAATAGACAAGAATGTACTTTTACCAGAACCAGAAGGTCCAACGACAGCAACAAATTCCCCCGGTTCCACGGATATGGATACATGATCGAGCGCGGTGATCCGATTGTTTCCTTCAGCATAATACATGGTGACTTCCCGCATGTGCAATCCCTTACTCATTATTCAACCCTCCCGAGCGCCTTAAGCGGATCAATCTTCGTAATTTTGCGAACAGATACCAGTGAACTTAACATAGCGATAACCAGCAGGATAATAGAATAATTGAAGACAAGACTGGTCTCCAGCTTAAATGGCATTCCTTTTGGCATAATTGCTGCTGTCCCATAAGTCAGCAAGATTCCAACAACAATGCTAGTCAGCGAAAGGACAAATACTTGCGAGATAATGGCTTTTCCCAAGAAACGGTTACTGGCACCGATCGCTTTCATAATGCCAAACTGGTTGGTCTTTTGCATCGTAATGACATAGAAGAATACCCCGAGTACAAATGCAGAGATCGCGAGCAGAAAGGCAAGCATCATCAGAATCGTTCCGTTCTCTTCTTTGTATCCTGGCATGCCTTGCACAGCTTCCGACCGGGTAACGGTATCCGTACTGGATAACTCTTTATTTATAGCTTCTGGATCAATATTCTCGCCTTGTAACATGATCGCATTAACCGGTCCGGCAATTCCTTTATCTGAACCTGGAGCCGCAAAGGCAATCTTCCGCCATTCAGCCATTGGCGTAAATACGGATGCAACGTGGTTATAGGTCTGATTCTCCACAAATCCGATAATCGTCAATGATTCTGTCGTGCCATCCAGTTGAAAGGTGTCCCCGATATTATAGCCCTCATCTTTTAAGGTCGAATTCACAATTACCCCGGTGGGATTCTCGGAAGACAGGCTTTCACCTTCTACAATAGCTGGCTCCAGGAAGCTTCCTGGGTTAATTCCTATAATCGCTATATCGACTTTATCTTCATTCTTGGTACTCGTTTCTTTCATTGCTGTTGCCATTGAACTACCCATAGGTGATGCAGCATCCACATTAGGAAGTTGTTCCGCCTTCGCCACCAGTTGATCTGACAACAGTGACTTGCTCATGGAAGACTGAGCCCCTTCTTCAAAGATGACATAATCAGCCTTCATGGTCTTGAATGTTGATGCGGCTAGTGTAGACAATCCATTTCCCAGACCGGATAAAATAAATACCAACCATGCCATGAGTACGAAGATAATGATAATCATCAAAAACTTCATTTTACTATGCATTAGCTCCTTCATCGCTAAAAACATGATCTGTTCAACTCCTTCTCTTTTTTTGACACTTGTGTCAAATTAGATGCGCGGCCACGCGGTCTTCATCATTAAACGACATAAATGACACTTGTGTCAAATTAAATCCAAGAACAAAGTTAGCTCTTGGCTCCTCCGATCCACATTTGGAACAGTAGCTTTCCCCAATCAGGCGTAGGGATATTCATCATGTTAGGCGTATTAATCAAGTTGAAGAATACACCAACAAGTACAGGTAGAGGGATATCTTGCCGGAGGGCCTGATCCTGCTGTGCGCGTTCAAATAAGCGTAATAATTGATTTTTGAGGGTCTGATGTGCTTCCTCAATGAATTCAAGATCTCTCGCTGCTGCAGCAGAATTAGTCGTATTAATTTTGCTGGCATCTCCCAGGAGTTGATGGAGCGTCGATTCTTCTGCGTAGATCAGAAGCAGTTGCTCTAGAGCATCCATGGGATCAGTCTCATCAACGGCCAATGAATTCTCCAACACGGTTGCTATTACGCGCTTCATACAAGCAGCAACAATCTCTTCTTTATTAGCGTAATATTGATATATCGTGCTTCGGGCTCCGGAGAGATGCTGTGAGAGCAGCTTGAGATGAAAACCGTCATAGCCGTGCTCCAGAATTAATTTCTTGGTCGTATCCAGTAGCTCTGTTTCGGTAAAAGATTGTTTTCTTCCCATTGAATCTCTTCCTTTTTCTCATCTATAAAATCTGTATTGTATTCATAATACCTTATATGTGTGATGCTTTGGATTTCGCCGATATATATTCAGTTTAACATAACATAAGCTCCTATGTGAGCTGTTATAGATTCACCCCTGTCCCTGTCAGGGTAAAAATAATTACTTCCCATAATGCTTATAACATGTAACAAAGGAGTGAAGATAAATCGTTTATAAAGCAGCACCTTATCTACTTATGTTAGGTATTTTTATCGTCATTTTGGATGGGTTGTGGATCGTGGATGTAGCTGACTCCTATGATCTCTACCCTGGATCAGCATGGGCCCTTTTGGCAATCGGATTATGCATGATGATATTCGCTTATATCATGATTCAGCATAAACGGAAGCAAGAGGCTCCAATGAAGAATGAAATTCAAGAAATACATGCTGAGAGGGTGCCTGCACAGCAATTCGTGAATCGAATGTGGAAAGACCGAGAGGCTGTAGGTGGCAGACTGATTTTGTCTCTCCTAATCATCCATGCAGTTATCGCTGTCTTTCATCTCGGTGTGGCTTTACGTATGCTGCAGATCAGCATATTTGTCGGCATGATTACCTTCTCATTCTTCTACATTCTGAATGATGACAGGGGAGATCTAAAGGAGCAAGAGGAGGATTTGAAGCCTCAAAGTCAATTCATGCAGACCTTTATGCGTCTGATCGATTACAGGCAACACCCTTTCAGCTTAGGGCTTCTTGTGTTTCTAATTATTGTGCTGACGTTTCTGATTACAAAATGGTTCGGGTGGGAGCTCAGTTTTGAAACTGGGGGTAATCCGCGCTATGTCATGAGTCTACCGACTTCTGCCGTTATATTATCAGGTCTAGCCTTTGCTTGCGGACTGATCTATATCAATCAGCATTGTGATTTCTTCGGGCTTCGCCAAACAGATCAGGGTGCATACAGGCTGTTTCAGATTCATTTCTATGAAATTATTGCTTGCGGTGCTTCCTTTTTCATCTGGCTGGGAATTATTATTCTAAGTTGGTTTTTTGCCTAGATGGTTGGGGTTGGATACGGTGGGTGATAAAAATAAGCGTATGTTCCCTTGAGATAGGTTGGCGTGGATGACACATACAAAAAGGCAAACCCTTGAAATTACAAAGGGTTTGCCTTTTTCTTTCTATTTATCGAATACCGACCGATATACCGATACATCTGCAATTGATCTTACGATCAGACTCACGCATGTACCGGATGAATCTTGGTGTTATCCCTGATCCTTCGGTGCCAGCTCAATGGCGGAGCGGATGGCAGCCAGCATGCTTTTGTCATCGGCGATGTTCTTGCCTGCGATGTCGAAGGCTGTACCGTGGTCAACCGACGTACGAATGATTCCGCCCTTCAGACCAACGGTGATGTTCACGCCTTCCTCGATGCCCATTACCTTAATTGGCGCATGGCCTTGGTCGTGATAGCAAGCTACAACGATATCGAAGTCGCCGCGGCCAGCGCGGAAGAAGAGTGTGTCCGCCGGGAGTGGACCAACAACGTTAATGCCTTCCTGCTGCGCACGCTCAATGCCGGGCTGCAGTTTCTCTTCTTCCTCCCCGTTGCCGAACAGTCCGTTCTCTCCGGCATGAGGATTGATTCCGCATACGGCTACGCGCGGATTCTCAAAGCCTGCTTTTTTCAGCGTATCATGGGCAAGCTTCACAACGGTGTAGGTTCTTTCCGGGTTGATACTCGCGATGGCATCAATCAGACCCATGTGTGTCGTCAGGTGAATGACTCTCAGATTGGGCGTGGTCAGCATCATCGAGAAGTCCTGTGTATCCGTCAGATCCGCCAGAATTTCGGTATGTCCTGGATACAGGTGCCCTCCTTGATGCAGGGCTTCTTTGTTCAAAGGTGCTGTGCAGATGGAGTGAATCTGGTGTTTTTTGGCCAGATCAATGGCTTTGGCGAGAAACTGGAATGCTGCATCCCCAGCCACGGCAGATACTTTGCCGTATTCCAAGTCCGCAGGGACAAGGTTCAAATCAATCACATCTACAGTACCGAATTCATACTTGGCTTCGGAAGGCTCTTGAATCGCGTTAACGTTCAGACTTGAGCCGATGATCGGCAGTACGCGCTCCAGAATCTTCGCATCACCAATCACGAGTGGGTTGCACTGATCATACATCTCTTGATGACCCAGTGCTTTCATAATAATCTCCGGTCCAATACCTGCTGCGTCGCCCATCGTAATTCCTATTGTAGGTTTCATACAAGAATACCTCCTTTTAATTTTTGAATCGCATGGATAAAGACATCGGGTTTGCCGAATCCGCCTGCTTTGGTAATCACATGCAGATCATCAATGCCTATAAACTTGGAGATCGGCACGCCGATTTCAAGCTCATCCAGCAGCTCGAAGCCGCTAATATTCCATTTCAGACAGATTTGTTTTGCCGTATCGCCGCCCGTCATGGATACCCCTTTGAAAAGTCCCTCTTCCAATAGTCTGGCACAGATCTCACCCATCGCGAGTACAATTTCATTGCTGACTTCGGTGTGATTAAGTCCCCGAACTTCGCCCGTGGCACGAGCCAATTCAATATCAATCTGTTCAGCGGTGGAATAAAGGACGACATCTTGTCCTTCCAGCGCTTTGTCGCGGACCTCGTTATAGACACGTTCCATCTCTTCCGCGCGGTCTGCGGCTGCGGATACCGCTTTGAAGGAATGGAAGGAGACAGAAGCTACGCGCGATTTGCGCAGCAAGCGACTCAACTGCTCGCGCGAATTTTTGTTTACACTGCCCACCACCGTCAGGATTGGACCCGGATTCTCGGGTATGGTTAGCGCGGTAGACTTGGATTCAAGTGCAAAGTGAGCAGGGAGGTAGTTGGCAATACCGGCTGAGCCTGCCCAGGCAAAGGTATAATCCAACTCGCGAGTCATCTGTAGAACGAGCTCCAGATGGCTTTCCTCGGTGGAGTCCACCAGGACGTATGGAGTATTGTTTTCCTTCAACTGTTTCAGCTTGGCACAAAGATGATGCTGGCCGGCTTCCAGATCGGCGACGGTGATCTCGCCAACTTCGTACTTGGTTTGAAGTTTCAATAAGTCCGGAAGGTAGGAAATCGTTACAGGTGTCTTCGGATCATGGGCAATTTCAGTATCTGCCAGTGGAACGCCGTTCAGGTAATGAATTCCCTCCAGAATAGTCCGGTTATTTTTCGGATATCCTGGAGCAATCATCATAAAATCAGGCTTAACTACATCATACACAGCATCAATCTCGATACCGATATTGCCGCGCATGGTGGAGTCCATCTTTTTGAAAATCGTCTCAAATCCATTGTTCGTTAGCAATTCAGCAGCCCGATATACACGTTCATACGCTTCCTGCGGGGATATGGAACGACTATCTGTATCAAAGACGACAGCATCGTATTGTGTAAGAGGTTCTTCATTCATATTAAAAAGAACACTGGTCTTCAAGCCATGGCGGGCAAGCTGCACCCCGCTGTCATTGGCACCGGTCAAATCATCTGCAATAATGGCTAATTTCATGCAGTCATCCCTCCTTGTGAGCACAATTTTATAAAAAGTCCGTTCGGATTAGAGTGTCAATTAAATTCATCAGATCAGATCAAAACCATTTATGTGGTTGGTCGTTCATTATATTTGGCGACTCCGCCTGATTTCTCCAGTCGTTTGGAGAGGAACCCGATGAAGATCGGTAACAGGATGGCTGTCGTTACAACGCTCGCCGCAATCTGTACCGTAGCAATCTCGGCAATCGGGCCAAATGAAGCATTAGCAGCCACGATGGCAGCAGGTGTACCTACCGCATTCCCGGCAGTTGAACCTTCGGAAGCACCAACAATCGGGTTCCAGCCAATGGCTCTGAACAACAGGAATCCAATTCCGCCGGTAAGGAGCACGGTTAGAACACCAAGCAGAATTCCGCCAAGTCCACCTTGGATGATCGAAGAGAAGTTGATCCCCATACCCAGTGAGAAGGCGAAGAATGGAACAAGTTTGTCACTGCCTTTGTGCAGCCACTCCGCCAGATTGCGGTCCAGATTACCAATAATGACACCAACGATGAGCGGAAGCAATACTGCGACAAAGGACATTGGGGAGAACATGCCGTTCGCAAAGCCCATTGCACCAAAGATCGAGAGCGCTACCATCGTCAGGAACGGACCATCACTTAGTGCGAGGAACGGGTAAGCTGCCTTGTCATCTTCTTTACCGTATTGACCAGCGAGTGCGATGTAAAGACCACCGTTAGAGTTGGTCATCGCAGCGATAATGGCAAGTGGAGCGAGTCCCAGGAATAAGCCGCTTGAATCCGCAAACAAAATTGCGATAAAACCGAGGGCTGCACCAATCCCCCATTTGAACGTAAGCAAGGTCAAACCTTTACCGACAGAGGAGCCTGCCGTTTTGAACGTAATCTGTGTACCGGCAATTAACAGGAACAGCGCAATCAGCGTACTGGCACTGTTAACGAAGAGAGCTTCCGTGAATCCGCCAATGCGCAGAGCATTCGGGAAGAATGTATTGATCGTTGCACCAAGCAGCAGGGGGACAACCATCATACCGCCAGGGATGCGATCTAAAGTTGCTTTAATGTTCATAGTAGTTAGCTCCTTATGAAGTAATCGTTTTTATGAAGCGCTTGCAGGGATTATATTATCCCATATTGTTTAATATAGCAACAATAAATTATTGTAAATTTTAAATAATTATCACGGTGTTTAAAAATGCAACACAACAAGGCGATAAAAAAGACGCAAACTTAAAGTTAATCTTTAAGTTTACGCCATAATGTGGCCCGGTTAATCCCCAGACGCTCCGCTGCCTTCGATTGATTGTTGTTTTCCTCCTGAAGCACAATCTGAATCACTTCTTTTTCGATCTCCTTCAGCGTGCCGTTCAACTTCATTGCGCTAGAAGAAGGTTGCTGATCCAGCAAGCGGGATAAGGTAGCGGTGGAGATGACATACTCCTGCTCATTGAGTGCAGCCTGCTTGATCAGATGTTTCAGTTGGTTGACATTCATATGTGTGATCTGTTCTTGGATCAGCTGCAGTGCATCTTCTTTTATTCTAACCGCAGTAGTTCCGTACTTCTGGTAATATCCCGTAAGAAAATGCTGCATCAGTGGGGCCAGATCTTCTGGTCTATCCGCAAGATTTGGCATCATGATTGTATTAAGCTCCAGATCAAGTGACCAATGTGGGTTCAATGCCTGCTCCCCAAGTATAAACACCCCAATCCGGTTATGAAGGCAGCTCTGGATAAAGGAGAGCAACTCCGGATCTTCCATACGTGTCTCCATGTGGTTAATCTCTACATTTCGAACCTTGGCGAGTGGTATCTTGTGCAAATGACCGGAAGGCACTTGTGAGAGATCGATCTGTAATAACAGTCCGCCGGCAGAGTACATCTGATGAATATGTTTGACTAGAAAAGATTTACCGGAATCCGCTTCACCTAGCAGATAGATCGGTTCATGGTTCTCATAAAGTGCCCGAATGTTCTTTAATACCGCCTGCATGGCAGGGGATTCGGCAACGATAGGCTCCATCGATGCGTCCGTGAACGTTGTTATGCCGAATTGTGCAAAGGCATAGGGTTGTCCTTTTTCCAGCATGTATACCTTGAAGTTCTTGTTGTCCAGGGTCGTTTCATAGGCGTTAACCGTGAGCTGGTAATCGTCCACCATGAACACATTTTGGACCTGGGATTGGTGGAATTCCAGACTCGTGTTGGTCAGATACATGTGATTTTCGGTCAGCGGATTGTTCTCAAAGTCGGTCAGGTTCTCGAATACGACTTCATTCCGTTCATTTAAAATAAGCAAATTCGGATGTTCCCGTGTAACCAGGTCATTCAGTATGATCGATATCGCATGATTTTTGCTCAAATAACGGTAGACCAACTGCGCATCTGCCATCGCTCTAAGGATGGATTCTTGACCGGACTGGATTAACAATCCCTCCAGACCATAAGTCTTCGCGGTGTTGACGGTGATCACATCCCCGACAATCTGGCGGTACCCGGAAGCTTTCAACTCAAGGAGCAATCGTGCCACATCTTCCGAGCTATGTATGGTATAGACCTTGAGAGGCAGATCCATCAGATCAATAATCGATTGTGCACCAGAGGTGATGTTGGAGAAACCAACGATGGCCGTCTGACCGTTAAACTGGCTTGCAAGGGTAAGTGAACGAATCATATCATAACCCGATAACTGCACATCAATGACGGGAATGGTGACTGCTTTTTTAATCAATTGGGCGGTACCACCGCGGCTGATGATAATCTCTGCACCGTTTTTTTCAGCTTGGGTTGCTAGCTCCACACCTTTCGCCAAGTCGCCCACGTCTGTCTGAATGGTTAACTGGGGAAAACGGGGAATGCACTCTTGTATAATAGGAATCATCGATTCGTAGGGAGCAATAAAGTGAACTCGTGTACGCATAATTTTCCTGCCTTTATCGAAAACTTTGATCCCCTTATTATAGCCAACTTGCGAAGGAATGGCACCTATGGGGGGAATCAACACTGTAATGTCTGCAAAATGGCTATGGATATGGCTTAACTCACCAAGTGAAATGTGATGAAGTGCACTGAATCGAATCCTTAACTATTTCAAAATTAATGGATCATTGCACACGCTAAGTATAGAGAAATGAGGAGTTTTATATGGGAGACATTCATAAAGTAGCTGAGCCAGATCACATCATTAAGGATGTTGTCGCAAAGTTCCCGTGCAGAGTCCTGTGGAGTGAGGGCCGTCCATGTCTGGAATATCAACGGGAAGAGGATTTAGCCCAGATCGAAGAATACATCCGTACAGTGTACAATGTTGAGCTGTTGGATGTGTTTTTCACCGCGGTGGAGTGCCTTCCGGTTGAGCTATAGATCGGTCAAGTATGATGATTTAGGCAAAGGGTTAAAGCGCCATACACCTTCCAAAATACATGGTAAAATAAATAGAAATGTTTATTATTTTGGAGGGAGCTCATGAGAATTGTGTTGAAGAGATTTGGGTATGGCGCCTTGGCAACATTAGGTATCATATTATTGTTCATTATAATTAGTTACACGAATCATACGATTAAACTCAGGAGTGAGTTGGCTATTCTGTCGCCACCAGGTGTAAAAGTTAACGTAAATAATCACCAGATGCACGTCTATACCGAAGGCGCTGGATCACAAACGTTGGTCTTTCTGTCGGGTGGTGGCACATCCGCACCTGTATTGGATTTTAAAGCGCTCTACTCCAGATTGTCGGAACAATACAAAATTGCTGTGATTGAGAAGGCAGGCTACGGCTTCAGTGAAACGGCGAAGGTGTCCCGTGATATAGATACGATATTGGAAGAAACCAGAACAGCTCTGACTTTGGCGGGTCAGAATCCACCGTATGTTTTGTTCCCACATTCCATGTCAGGCATTGAAGCCCTATATTGGGCACAACGGTATCCAAACGAAGTGAAGGCGATCATTGGGTTGGATCCTACCATTCCAGAAGTATATGAAGCATATCCTTTGCCCTCGAGCGGTATGATGAGCCTTACAAGTTTGGGAGCACGAATGGGGATTACGCGCTTTTTCCCTGGGATTGTGGATTCATCCGCTGCAATTAAGGAGAATCATCTGTCTACTCAGGAAGAGGTAATGTATCGGGCATTGTTCTACAAGAACACCCAGACATCGAACATGAATGAAGAAGTTAGAATGATTAAACAGAATGCAGCAAAGGTTGCAAAGCTAGGAATTCCGGAGGTGCCGATGTATTTTTTCATATCTAATGGAGAAGAGTTACCCGTTGAGAATTGGCAAACGTATCTAATAAGTTATATCGAGTCTGTGAAGATGGGACAATATCAGATTTTAGATGGCGGTCATTACATACATAATACAGATCCAGATCGGATCGCAGAGGAGAGCATGAAATTCATTAACGAACTGTGAATGGGGAAGAAGAGAGTTAGGAGAGGGTTTTCGGATCATGAGACGACACTACAGGTGCTCGTCTTTTCTTATTTTGCGCTATGATCGTGTGAATTTGGATCGTATGGACTCCACTTGCCATCGTGAAATGTGAAACGTATGTGGGCGTATTCATGTATTATAGTATACATATGAACTTTTCGGAGGAGGAACACGTAATGGGAATCTTATCGAGGTTTAGAGACGTAATGAAAGCGAATGTGAACCACATGCTGTCTCGGGCAGAATACCCGGAGAAGAGCGTGAATGAGTATATGCGCAACCTGAGCAGTGATCTGGGGCAGGTGAAGGCCGAGACGACGGCGGTGTTGTCAGATGAGAGCCGGGCGAAGCGGGCACTGGATGAGTGCAGCGCCGAGGTTAAGAAGTTACAGCGGTACGCGGAGAAATCGGCGGAGTCGGGAGACGAAGATAAGGCACGTGGTTTTCTGGAGAAGAAAGTGAAGCTGGTTGACAAATTGAACGAATTACAGGCTGCCTATGAACGGGCTTCTGCCAAAGCCAAGATGATGAAGCATATGAACGATAAGCTGGTTGCCGATCTGGGGCAACTGGAAGCGCGGCATGCCGAACTGAAGGGTCACATGGCAGATGCGAGGGCGCAGCAACAGACCAATGAACGGAATGCATCTGCGGGCAAGGCTGATGCCGCATTGAAGGCCATGGAAGACAAGGCCAACCAGGCATTGAACGAAGCAGAAGCATTGGCAGAACTGCGTGCTGGAGCACAGGAAGATGATCTGGACGAATTAATCGCCCAGCTTGAGAGGGACATGAACGCAGATGCGGGTAATAATGAACATGCTTCCCCAAGTGCGGATGAAGAACTCGCAGCGATTCAGGAGAAGCTGAAGAAGTGAGTGTAACGTGTACATTACAATGTAGAGGACAGAAAATAATCATATTTCGTTAACATTGAGGTGAGCAGATGCCGGTTATTGAATATAAATGTCCAAACTGCGGCAGTGGTATGATCTTTGACAGTGTGTCAGGTGCACTATCCTGTCCCAGCTGCGGCCGCCAGGACAACATAGAGCAGATCCCCGATCCATTGAAGAGACAAGTATTCACGGAAAATGAGGTCAAGGAATACCACTGTAACAGCTGCGGAGCTGACATTGTGACAGAGCCGGAGACGAGTGCGACGACATGCAGTTTCTGCGGTGCAGCGGTTGTACTCAGTGATCGGCTGACGGGCAATCTTGCCCCCGCGATGGTGATTCCCTTTTCGATCAACAAGGATCAAGCCAAACAGGCTTTCAAAAAGTGGTGCAAAAACGGCTTGTTAACGCCAAGTGGCTTCATGTCCGCCGATCGAATTCAGAGCATTACCGGCATGTACGTACCGTTCTGGTTGTATGAGTTACATAACAAGATCGAAGTGCATGGCCGTGGCACCAAGGTCAGATCCTACACCCAGGGTGACTACCATTACACGGAAACACAGCATTTCGATATATATCGCAGAATTCGGCTGAATTACGTGAATCTGCCCATTGATGCATCGGAGAAAATGAAAGATGAACTGATGGATAAGCTGGAGCCTTTTCCATATAATCAGCTGAAATCGTTCAAGACCCCGTATCTGGCGGGGTACATTGCGGAAAAATATAGCTATACGGACGAGGAACTTTTTCCACGGGCCAAGGATAAGACGAGATCTTACATTGATTCTTATATTGCCTCAACCGTATCTGGTTATAGCAGCGTGAGCTATACAGATAAACAGATTGATACCACGCTCAAACATGCGGACTATGTGCTGCTCCCGGTGTGGATGGTCAACTATGACTACAATCGGGCACAGTATACCTTTGCCATGAATGGACAGACAGGTAAAGTGGTCGGTAAACCGCCAATCAGCAAAGCCAAAGTGGCCGGATGGTTCGCAGGAGTATCTGCGGTCTCGTTGCTGTCATTGAAGTTGGTTTCCTGGATGATGGGAGGTGGATTCTTATGAGAAAAAGAACCCCTCTTGTCATCGTGATGGCTACGCTCATTTTACTTATGATAACGCTTGTCGCTCCGTTGATTCCCATGTCATCGGCATCCGCAGCGGAGAGCAAAAATCTCATCTACGATGAGGCCAACCTGCTAAGTGAACAGGATAAGGTTGAGCTGAATGCACTTGCGAATCAGTATGGCGCTGAACGGCAGACGGACTTTGTTATTTTGACAACAAATAATATAGAGAATCAGGATGTTGTGCTTTTAACAGAAGATTTTTATGATAAGCAGGGGCTAGGGTACGATAAGAAATTTGGTAATGCTGTCATATTGACGATGGATATGAATAATCGCGAAGTGTACCTGGCTGGATTTTATAAGGCAAAAGAATATCTGAGTGATCAGCGGCTGGATTCTATCCGTAACCGGATTACCTCTGAATTGTCCAGTGGGGATTATAAACGTGCATTTGAGAAATATATTGAGCTCTCATACAAATATATGGGGTATGAACCTGGTGTTAATCCGAACAATATTTTGTTTAACGGATGGTTTCAGTTAGGAGTCTCGGTCGTTCTTGGGGGAATTGTTGTTGGTATTATGACCTATCGTTCCGGCGGACGTGTCACAGTCAATCGTGCGACATATGAGGATTCAAGCAATTCTAGTGTAATAGATCGTCAGGATCGTTATATCCGTACAACTGTAACCAAGCGCAAAATCGAGAAGAACAATAACAACGGTGGCGGAGGAGGCGGCGGAGGTACATCGCGAGGTGGCCACTCACATAGTGGAAGTAGAGGATCATTTTAATAACTACTTAGTATACGGATGTTCTAATAGAAGGGATGGGAACAAGTATGGGATTTTTCAGAAATCAGTTTTCGAATGTGGTGGAATGGGAAGAGTTCAGAGATGACATGATATTTTGGAAGTGGAGCAACCGGGAGATCAAGAAGGGCAGTAAACTTATCATCCGTTCGGGTCAGGACGCGATCTTCCTGAATAACGGTAAAGTGGAAGGGATTTTTGAGGACGAAGGATCGTTTAATATCGATTCCGAGATCATTCCGTTTCTTTCTACCTTAAAAGGGTTCAAGTTCGGATTCAACAGCGGCATGCGAGTCGAAGTATTGTTTGTAAATACCAAAGAGTTTACCGTGCGCTGGGGCACGCAAAGTCCGGTATTAATTCCGACACCACAACTCCCGGGTGGAATGCCGATTCGGGCCAACGGTACGTTTAACTTCAAAGTGAGTGACTACGTGACCCTGATCGATAAGATTGCAGGCATCAAGCAGAGTTATCTGGTGGAGGATGTCAAAATCCGAATTACTTCCGTGCTGGATCAGCTTCTAATGAAGTGGATTAGCCGTGAAGGGAAAGACATGTTCAACCTTCAGGCCAATGCATCGGATATTGCCAAAGGGATTCAGGAAGACCTGGATATGCAGATGATGGACATTGGCATTGGGATTACCGGTTTCCAGGTAATGAGCTTCAATTATCCGAAAGAGATTCAGGATATGATTACGAAGACCGCTTCGCATGAGATGATTGGTAATCTGCAAAAGTATCAGCAGGTCAGCATGACAGACGGCATCTCATCCGGTAAAGTACAGGGCGGCGGCGCGGCCTCGGATATGGCAGGCATGATGATGGGTATGAACATGGCCAATGAAATGATGAAGAACATGAACCAGAACCAAAATCAGAACAACAACAATGCCAATTCGTCTCAGAATCAGAATGCCGACCAGAAGTCAGCAGGGAATAGCAACGGTGATGCAGGTAACTCTCCATCTACAGAGGGCAACAAGAAGCCTAACTTCTGTCCGAACTGTGGAGCCAAGAATGAAGGAGCCAACTTCTGTCCAAACTGTGGTCAAAAGCTGGGCTAATAAAATAAACACAGGTAGGGGTTAGGTTCGCAGGAAGTGAAATTACTGCGGAGCTAGCCCTTTTTTTGTTAGGATGCAGAGTTATAACAACAGGGTGATGAGCGGCAAGTCAATTCATTTATTTTAGTTTAGATAAAACAGTTGACAATCAATCACAAATCATTTATCTTTAAATTAAGATATTTAATTTGAATATAAAAACCAACACAAACAAATATCTTTAATCCATTACATGAGGAGCGATCAAGATGATGATCCCAACATTGACCAGAATTAATGAACTTGCAAGAAAAGCCAAAGAGGGCGGATTGACGGAGATGGAGAAAGAGGAACAGGTTAATCTTCGCCAGGAATATCTGCAAACTTTTCGCGGTTCGGTCAACGACATTCTCTTGAATGCAACCATCTATGATCCGAACGGCGATGACGTGACTCCTGATAAATTGAAACAAGAACAAGCCAATCAAAGTAACAACTAGAATATCATTCACCAGACCATATATCTTAATTTAAAGATAATACAAACTTACTATAAACAAGCTTACCAAACCAAGGAGGAATTAATCATGACTATTCAAACAGCAGGTATCCACCATATTACAGCTTTCGCAGGGGATCCACAGGCCAACGTTGACTTTTATGCCGGAGTTCTGGGACTTCGTCTCGTGAAAAAAACAATCAATTTCGATGCACCTGATGTATACCACCTGTATTTTGGAGACGAACACGGAAGCCCAGGTACCATCATTACCTTCTTCCCATCCGCTGGATCACCACGGGGCAAAATTGGCGGAGGCCAGGTCGGCATCACTTCCTATGTCATTCCTCCTGGGTCGATTGACTTCTGGCAGAATCGGCTGGAACAGTATAACATTGAGGTAACTCAGACAACTCGCTTCAATGAAGAGCTGCTTCAATTCGAAGATAGTGAAGGCCTGCGGCTTGAGCTTGTTGAACGGGAAGAGGGAGCAAACAGCACTTGGGCACACGAAGGAATTCCAACAGATCAAGCGATCAAAGGTTTCGGTGGTGCTGTCTTGTTCAGTGTTAATCCGCAAAGAACGATGGATGCTCTTGAGAAAATTTTAGGATTCGTCAGAATCAGTGAAAATGAAGAGTATGTGCGTTTCCGGTCCAGCGGGGATATCGGTAATGTTGTAGATGTTCCAGTGACCCGCATGGCTTTGGGGATGGGCGGCGCAGGAACTGTGCACCATATTGCATGGCGCGCCACAGATGACGTGGAGCATGCACAGTGGAGTGAAGCTGTACGTGATTACGGGTATCAACCGACTCCAGTTCGGGATCGTCAGTACTTTAATGCGATCTACTTCAGAGAAGCTGGCGGTATTCTGTTCGAGATTGCTACTGATCCTCCGGGCTTTGCCAAAGATGAACCTGCGGATTCGCTCGGACAAAAATTGATGCTGCCAGAGTGGTTCGAGAAATACCGTCCTCAAATCGAGGACAATCTGCAACCGATCGCGGTAAGAACGCTCGTACCTGCTACAACTGCAAAATAATAAGAGTGCTATTACTATAAAATCAAAGGAGCAACGAAGGATGATGGAGAAAAAGGTTACATGGCTGGAGCTGTTTTACGATCTGCTCTTCGTAGCTGCGGTCTCCAAGGCGGGTCATGTCTTGTTACATGCCGAACACGGAGTAATTACGTTTGAATACTTAATGAAGTTTGTGCTTATTTTCATCCCTGTTTGGTGGGCATGGGTTGGTCAGACCTTGTTTATTAACCGCTATGGCCAAGATATCCTGATCCATAGAATATTTCTCATCCTTCAGCTCCTGTCCGTGATGGTCATGACGGCGAGCCTGTCTACCCATTTTGACCAATACTACCTGTCCTTCTTCGTGGGTTATATCGGTTCACGGGCGTTTACGGCGATACAGTATCTGACGGTTCACAAGTCGAAAAGTGAGCATCAACAGCAAGCGGCCCGTTACTTGGGCATCTGTTTCCTCATTGGTATATTGATCTCATCAGGTTCACTATTCTTCGATTCCTGGCTGCGCTACTTGATTTTGTATGCAGGAATTGCAGTGGACATTGTGCTTCCGTTGATCGGACGTAAAAATCTGGTTAAAGTACCGGTTCAGACTCATCATTTGTTGGAACGTTTTGCGTTATTTACACTCATCCTGCTGGGTGAATCGGTGGTAAGCATTATCGCTGTGCTGCAAGCCGACCATTGGGATATGAAATCTATCCTGTTTGCCGCATTTACGTCCATCTTTGTCATTGCGATGTGGTGGCAGTACTTCGACAACGTGGAGAAAAAGGTTAGCAAAGAGATTCAGACTGCCGGTCAAGCGATCATATACGGACATCTGTTCATCTACATCTCGATGAGTATGATCGCTGCTTCAATTCAGCTGTTATATCAGAATCAGTTAAACTATGTGTTTATGATAGGATTTATGTTTGGATCCGTGTTGCTGTACTTCCTGTCGACCTCCCTTGTGTTCCATCGGTACAGACTTGCACATCTACGACTCCGGCCACGTCATCTGGCGGTGATGGTAGGGTTGCTTGTGGCATTTGTCCTCGTGGATCTGGTCTACCGGGTTCCGGGTTATGTCATCATGGGCGAAGACATGTTATTCTTCCTGGTGTATGCGAAACTTACGACTTGATATAGTGTTCCAAAATGAAGAAAAGTCACGGACAGCAGGTGTCCGTGGCTTTTTGTTATGCCGTTCATCGTGGACAAGCCTTAATAATATAAATTAGGCACAAATCTAGTTTAATTTCTGCGATAGAATCTGTTAATATGAGACTAGGTACAAGTGAATCTACCAGATCATAGAATATCTTTTATATAAAATGAGTGTAAGAAACAAACATGAAAACGGAGAGGACAGAAATAACCTGAAGAAGCATAAGCGTTCGCCTTTATCAACGGATTTCTCCCTTAGGAAAAGGGAATCAAGAAATCGGGGGATAAGAGTGATCGAAGGGTTGTTCTGTCATAGTAGTGGCCTAGTGTATGTTTTGTGAGTTCATTTTATATATAGCGATTCGTAGATATGGGGATGACAATCAGGAGGGAAATCATTGAGCACACATCAAATCGGAGTTCCATTGGAAGGGTTTGCAGAGTTTAGTCGTACGGTTGCTGCTGAAGGAGCCGTTTTACTCAAAAATGAAGGGCAAGTGCTTCCACTTCGTGAAAACGAAAACGTTTCAGTTTTTGGACGGATTCAAGTGAATTATTATCGCAGCGGCACGGGTTCAGGCGGTAGTGTCCATGTGGCTTACACAACGAATCTGCTCGATGGTCTGCGCAGCAAAAAGAATATAACGGTGAACGAAGAACTGGCAGCTGTCTATGAGAAGTGGATTGAAGAGAATCCATTTGATGATGGCGGAAAAGTATGGGCGGCCGAGCCATGGAATCAGAAAGAAATGCCTTTGACGGATGAACTGGTTGCACAGGCCAGAAGCAAATCCAGCAAAGCCATTATCGTGATTGGACGTACAGCAGGAGAAGATCAGGATAATGCGGATGCGCCAGGAAGTTACCAACTGACAGAAGATGAAAAAGCGATGCTGAAGCAAGTCACTGCGCAGTTTGAACACACAATCGTAGTGCTGAATGTCTCGAATATCATCGACATGAGCTGGTTAAACGAAACGTATCTACATCCAATCCAAGGCGTAATTTACTCCTGGCATGGCGGTATGGAGGGTGGCAACGCGATTGCTGATGTGCTGGCGGGAGACGTTACACCAAGCGGCAAACTGACAGATACGATTGCATATTCCATCGAGGATTATCCTTCGACAAGCAACTACGGCAATGAGTTCAAGAACCTGTATCAGGAAGATATTTATGTAGGTTATCGATATTTCGAAACGTTTCGACCTGAGCGTGTTCAGTTTGAATTCGGTTACGGCCTGTCTTATACGACGTTTTTGGCTCAGTATGAAGAAGCGAAATCTGTGTCCAAAGACGGCGAAACCTACATTGAAGTTCGTGTCAATGTGACCAACTCGGGTACAACATATGCGGGCAAAGAGGTCGTACAAGTCTATTATGAAGCCCCGCAAGGCAAACTGGGACAACCGGTGAAGGCTTTGGTTGCTTTTGGCAAGACGGGATTGTTGCAGCCGGGCGAGTCAGAAATTCTGACGATCAGCTTCCCGATCCATGACATGGCATCCTACGATGATGCGGGTGTTACAGGTCATGCTTCCGCATACGTTCTGGAAGAAGGCACATATCGACTGCATGTAGGAACCAGTGTGAAACAAGTGCAGCACGTTAGCATCGATGGTCAGGATGGATATGTGATTGAATCCCTTCAATTGGTGGAGCAACTGCAAGAAGCGATGGCCCCAACGGAAGATTTTACACGGATGAAACCAGGTGCGCGCAAGGAAGATGGATCATATGAACTGACGTATGCAGAAGTACCGAAACGTAAGATATCCATGGCGAACCGGATTGAGCAGAATCTTCCGCAAACGCTGGAGCAGACGGGGAACCAGGGCCACAAGCTGAGTGACGTTAAAGCTGGCAAAGTGAGTCTGGAAGCCTTCATCGCTCAATTGAGTGATCAGGATCTGGCAGCGATTGTCCGCGGCGAAGGCATGAGCAGTCCACTCGTCACTTCGGGAACGGCATCTGCATTTGGGGGTGTCAGCGACAGCCTGTTCAACTACGGTATTCCGGTAGCATGTACGGCAGATGGCCCGTCCGGTATTCGTATGGACAGTGGAGAGAAAGCAACCCAGGTATCCATTGGTACGTTACTTGCGGCGACATGGAACAAGGAGCTTGTTGAAGAGTTGTATGTGATGGAAGGACAGGAACTGCTCAGAAATCAGGTGGATACCCTGCTCGGACCTGGCCTGAATATCCGCCGGAGCCCGCTTAATGGCCGGAACTTTGAGTACTTCTCTGAAGATCCTCTGATCTCGGGTGTATTTGCCGCAGCATGTACGAAAGGCATTATGAAGGGTGGTTCCAATGCCACACTGAAACACTTTGCCTGCAACAACCAGGAGAAACACCGCAGTAAAGTGGATGCTGTTGTCTCCGAACGTGCACTGCGTGAAATTTACCTGAAAGGGTTCGAAATCGCTGTAAAAGAAGGCGGAGCGAACTCCATCATGACCTCCTACAACCCGATTAACGGACACTGGGCGGCATCGAACTACGACCTGAATACCACAATTTTGCGCGGCGAGTGGAATTTTGAGGGTATCGTCATGACCGACTGGTGGGCCATTATGAACGATGTGACCGAAGGTGGAGAGGCGGATCGCAAATACACGAACTGGATGATTCGTGCGCAGAATGATCTCTACATGGTTGTACCGAACTACGGTGCAGAGATCAATGGCTGGGACGATAACACGATTGAATCCTTGGAAAATGGAACATTGACTCGCGGAGAACTGCAACGCTCGGCAATCAACATCTGCAAATTCATCATGAATGCACCGGTGTCCGATCGAAAACACGAGATCGTGGAGAACGTAGCTTCGTTCCAAGCGAATGCTTCCCTATCGGCTGAACAGGCCCAGGTTCTGGTTGAGAACGCACAGGTGAAACCTGCGGTAGCTGAACCGGTCTACATGAAAGTGGATGAGGCTGGCCATTATCGAATTATTGTACAGATCATGTCCCCTGAGCCGGAACTGGCTCAAAGTGCATGTAACCTGCTCCTGAATGACCAGTTGGTAACCACAATTCAAACGAATGGTACGGAAGGCAAATGGATCAGACAGAAGCTTGTCAAAGTAGACCTTGAAGCAGGTCTGTATGAATTGAAACTGGACTTCACCAAACCAGGTCTCCAGATTGATTGGATCGAATTCAAGCAGGTATAGAGGTAATCAGAAATATCTTGTGATAGCAGCAATCATAAGGTTGTTTTTCATCAAAAGCAGAATACGTGGGTACATGACAAAGGACACTGTTTGCGGGTGTCCTTTGTTGTAACACGGAATAGCTGCTGTTATGATAGTGTTATGGGATTTTGGAGTTCTGAACAATGGGGTCAGGGGTGTTGCGAAGAATGAGAAATTATAATTTTATGAGTCCGATCCTGCTAGTTGTGGTGGCGCTGATTGTAAGAGGTCTGGTGACTAACCTGGGCGTTCTTTTTGGCTTAACACAAGAAGTGGCAAGTAATATTGCCATGATTGCCATGATCATTGCGGCACTGATTATGTTTAATCGAATGACGAAGGCTCGGCGTAAAAAATAGAAAAGCTCGGATAATCTTAAGTTTATCCGAGACATGAAGACACCCTAAGGGTGTCTTTTTTTGTATTGACGTTCTGAACCTAACGTTTTAGACTATTGCTAATTGATAATAACATTGTAAATAACAAAAATAACAAAATGATTCAACAAAGCACATAAAATACATTGCACTCTCTATTTGCTAACCCATTCCGGTCCCCCAAAGGAGAATCCATTCATGAAGATCATTGCCGACAAACAATTTATCTTTCAGGAAGGTCAGCCTTTTCAGAGCAGTCATGCGTCCACGGTTGCTGTGTTACCAGATGGTGATCTGCTGGTTGCTTGGTTTGCAGGTCAGCATGAGAAGGCGAGTGATGTAGCGATTTGGCTCGCAAGGCAGAGTGATAACGGAGCGTGGTCTGTTCCATGCAAAGTTGCAGATGAGGAAGGTATAGCTCACTGGAACCCGGTGCTATATGCACAGAATGATTCACTGATACTCTTTTATAAAGTAGGGCATGAAATTACGGACTGGCATACCCGCTTCATTCAATCAGTAGACGGTGGGTACACGTGGACGGCTTCTCGGGAGCTGGTGCCCGGAGATATTGGTGGCCGTGGGCCGGTTCGGAACAAACCTATTCAGTTGACGGATGGAACAATACTGGCTCCTGCATCGATCGAACGATTGGACCCTGAGGTATCAGGCAAGCAGATCTGGGAGTCATTTGTCGATATCTCTACAGATCACGGGGGAACATGGACGAAGAGTGCGCATGTGCCGATGGATCTGTCCACCTATGTTGGGTCTGAGCATTGGTTTGCCAAGGGGCTGATCCAGCCTGCATTATGGTCTTCTGGTGGAGAGCGTGTTCACATGCTTCTGCGCAGTACGGAAGGGTTTATTTATCGCAGTGATTCGCTAGATGGTGGACGCACATGGTGCGAAGCTTACGCTACAGAACTACCCAATAACAATAGTGGGATTGATGCCATACGCATGGAGTATGGCTTGCTTGCGCTTGTCTACAATCCAATCCGTGGATACACAACGGAGAGTCCTCGAACCCCGCTTGTGATTACTTTTTCGAGGGACAATGGTCAGACCTGGAGTGATGAATATGTGCTGGAGAATGAACCGGGGGAATACTCGTATCCGGCAATCGTATCCCAGGGGAAGGTTCTATATGTCACCTATACGTGGAAAAGGGATCGGATTGCATGTTGGAAGCTGACCGTCACTCATAACGATGAAGAAGGGCCGCAGGAGCGCTGATGATGCACTTTGTCGGTCCTATATGTCATGGAGTGATGCAATGTACCCGTACAATAATGTTCATGAATGGTGGAACGGTCAGATGAGAAAGAGGGCTAACCATTTCCAATGTGCACATGTCCTACGAATACGTATCAACCCTACATTTTATATGAAATAAGGGAGTGAACTTTATGAACAGACAGCCTGTATTGGAAGTCATTGCTGTGGATGTGGAAGATGCCAAAGCAGCTGAGGAGGGAGGAGCCGATCGGATTGAGCTGGTGTCTGCGATGTCTGAAGGAGGGCTTACCTCCAGTTATGGTGTCATGGAGCAAGTGCTGTCCCAAGTCTCCATCCCAGTGTATGTCATGATCCGTCCCCATAGCCGCTCGTTCTGTTATAGCACAGATGACATCCACGCCATGACCCGTGATGTACGCGTGGCGAGGGAACTTGGAGCCGCTGGCATCGTAATCGGCGCCCTCACGGGAGAGGGTGAAGTAGATCTCATCTGCTTGCAATCATGTATGGCTGAAGCTGAGGGTTTGGGTGTTACGTTTCATCGTGCAATTGATGAAAGTGCAAGTCTGACTGAGGCGCTCAAGGCCATTAACACATTGGGCAATGTGGAGCGTGTGCTTACATCGGGAGGGAAACGGACAGCACCTGAAGCCATATTGGAATTAAAGCAGCTTCAGGAACTGGGGCAAACCTTAAACATCGCTGTCATGGCAGGGGCGGGGGTCACCATAGAGGGGATTCAAAAGCTAGTGAGTCAAACGGGGATCACGGAGATCCATATGGGATCAGGCGTACGCCGTGAAGGAAGCTTCGACCACCCCTCAGATTCGCAGCTTATCGCTCAAGCCAAGCAGCAGTTATTACAGGCATCCCTGCCATTCATGGACAGTAATGCGTAATGCAATCCGTAACGGTCCAAAAAGCAAGGGTGGTCCAGTGACATAGAAATGCACGAAATAAAAGGAGGGATAACACCATGCACCAGGACATGCAAGCAGCCGAATGGATCAAGTTCGCAGCAGAGGTCAGCCCATCCGAACGCCAGTTGAGATGGCAGGAGTTGGAGTTTTACGCGTTTATTCATTTTACGGTAAATACATTCACGGATCGGGAATGGGGCACTGGGGAGGAAGAACCGTTGATCTTCAATCCTTCTGAACTAAACGCAGCGCAATGGGTGCAGGCGTGCAAGGCTGCCGGGATGAAGGGGCTGATTTTGACGTGTAAGCATCATGATGGATTTTGTTTGTGGCCGAGCCAGTATACAGCGCATACGGTCGCGGCCAGTGCATGGAGGAACGGTGCGGGGGATTTGGTTCAGGAAGTCGCCGATGCCTGCCGTGAGGGCGGATTGAAGTTCGGCGTGTACCTGTCTCCTTGGGATCGGCATGAAGCCACTTATGGAGATTCCGGGAGGTATAACGAGTTTTTCCTCCATCAGTTACGCGAGCTGCTTACGAATTATGGCGACATCTTCTGTGTATGGTTTGACGGTGCGTGTGGTGAGGGTCCGAATGGCAAAAGACAGATCTACGACTGGGATGCATATTATGCGCTTATTCGTGAACTACAGCCCGAAGCTGTCATCTCGGTATGTGGACCGGATGTTCGTTGGTGCGGCAATGAGGCGGGGCATACGCGGGAATCGGAATGGAGCGTTGTGCCCGCGCATATGCAGGATAATGAGAAGATTCAGGAGCAATCGCAGCAGGTGGATGATGGCGAGTTTGCCACAAGGATCAATACACAGGACCGTGACTTGGGAAGCCGAGAGGTCATTCGTCCCCAAGGTGACCAACTGATCTGGTACCCTGCCGAGGTGAATACTTCGATTCGCCCAGGATGGTTCTATCATGCCAGTGAGGATAATCAGGTCAAAACATTGGAAGAACTGCTCGCCGTCTATTACGGCGCAGTGGGGGGCAACGCCACCTTTTTGCTCAATCTGCCACCGGATACGCGTGGTCTCATCCATGAACGGGATGTAGAACGACTACAGGAATTGGGAGATTCGCTACGTGCCATTTTCAAGGGAAATTTGGCCTTGCAGGCGCTGGTAAAAGCATCGGAGACGATGGATGAACAACATGTCGTATCGGAGGTGCTGACGGAACGACGGGATACGTATTGGTGCCCTCATGAAGGAACGGAGCAGGCCTGGATTGAGCTGGACTTGCAGGAGGAACAATCATTTGACCGGGTGGTGCTGATGGAACATATTCAGACTGGCCAACGGATTGAGCGTTTTACACTGGAGTCACAAAGGGCAGATGGGGGTTGGGAAGAGTTCTACACGGGGACGGTGGTGGGGTATAAGCGGATTTGCTGTTTCCCACAGGTCACATCGAGAAGGATGCGATTAACCATTCATGAATCCAGATGGTATCCTACGTTGTCCCGGTTAGGCATATATCTGAGCGAGCGGGGAGGGTTGTAAAATGGCGGTGCTGACGTATAAAGGTTCACAATTCATGTATGATGGCGAGCCCATTGCGATTTTGTCGGGTGCCATCCATTATTTCAGAGTGGTCCCCGAGTATTGGGAGGATCGGCTACTCAAGCTGAAAGCCTGTGGTTTCAATACAGTGGAAACGTATGTGCCGTGGAATGTTCATGAGCCACAGCCGGGGCAGTACTTTTTTGAAGGCATGGCTGATCTGGAACGTTTTATTCGCATTGCGGGAGATGTGGGTCTGCATGTGATTGTTCGTCCAAGTCCATATATATGTGCGGAGTGGGAGTTTGGCGGATTGCCTTCCTGGCTGCTTGCAGCTGATGATGTCCGTCTGCGGTGTAATGATGTGAAATTTCTGGCGAATGTGGATCGATATTATGATGTGCTTTTGCCCAAATTAAAACCCCTTCTTAGCACCCATGGTGGGCCGATTATTGCAATGCAGATTGAAAATGAGTACGGCAGTTTCGGCAATGACGCGAGTTATCTGCAATATTTACGGGATGGCATGGTAGAGCGGGAGATGGATGTGTTGTTATTTACCTCCGACGGACCGACAGACCCTATGTTGCAAGCAGGATCGGTGTCAGGGCATCTGGCTACAGTCAACTTTGGATCAGGGACGCAAGGAGCGTTCGCCAAGCTGCGTGAATATCAGGCAGAAGAACCTTTGATGTGCATGGAGTATTGGAACGGCTGGTTCGATCATTGGGGTGAGTCGCATCATACCCGGGAAGCCGCAGATGTAGCAGATGTATTTGAAGAGATGCTACGGGCAGGTGCTTCGGTTAATTTTTATATGTTCCACGGGGGAACGAACTTTGGATTTTATAACGGAGCGAACTGTCAGCAGAAAGATCAATATGAACCCACCATTACAAGTTACGATTACGATTCACTGCTCAGTGAATCCGGGGAGCCAACAGCAAAATTCCATGCCGTACGTGATCTTATTGCTCGGTATAGCGATGAAGATCTGGGTGAGCTCGTGTTGCCAGAATCGAAGGGGACATTCGCCTATGGGCGCGTGGAGTTGAACCAGCAGGCGTCATTACTGGCGCAGTTGGACTGGATATCCGTCCCGTTACAGCGTACGAATCCGGAACCAATGGAGAAATTGGGTCAGGATTATGGCTTTATTTGTTATCAGACCCGAATATCCGGGCCCAGGGAGCGACAGGAACTGGTGGTTCAGGAGGTACGTGATCGTGCGCTTGTGTTTGTTGATGGGCAATTTCAGGGCGTGCTGGAACGGGGGAACACAGCAGTATCGATTTCGTTTGAAGTGCCGCCAGAGGGCGCAGATCTATTGATCCTTGTTGAAAATATGGGGCGAATCAACTATGGCCCGTATTTGAGAGATCCAAAGGGGATTACGGAGGGAGTGCGGCATGGCTTTCAATTTTTATTCGATTGGACAATTCATTGTCTGCCATTAACCGACCTGTCGGGTTTGCAGTTTAGCGAGAAATTTTCGGCAGGGGATGAAGAAGGAGAGAGAGTGGGGGGAGGGCCAGCCTTTTACCGGGGAAGTTTTCAAGTAACGGTTGTAAGTGATACTTTTCTGCGTCTGGATCACTGGACCAAAGGTGTTGTATTTGTAAACGGATTCAATCTGGGTCGATACTGGAATAAAGGACCGCAAAAAACATGGTACGTACCTGCCCCACTCCTTCGCGAAGGTGAGAATGAAATTACTGTATTTGAACTCCACGAGACGGCTGATCTGGCCGTTACATTCGTGGATACACCGGATTTGGGCTAGGAAAAGGAAAATAGGTGAGCCATACGATTATTGGCAATTGTCGTGTCTGCCGGAAAAAGGTATACGTTGGGTATGGACAGCAACTACAGGAGAGGATGAGGAAAAATGAAAGTTGGACTCAGCACCTACAGTCTGCAACAAGCACTGGATCGTAAAGAATTAACCGTACCGGATGCCATTCGCTGGATCGCTGATCAGGGCGGGGAACATGTGGAGATTGTTCCGATGGGATTCAGCTTGATCGAACATCCGGAGTTGACTGATGAGATCAAAGCTGTGGCAAAAGAGGTCGGAATCGATATTTCCAATTATGCCATCGGCGCTAACTTTGCTGTGCAGGAGGACGCTGAAGCGTTGGAGCAAGAGATCCAGAATGTGATGCGACATGTGGATGTGGCTGCAGCGCTCGGAGTAAAGCTGATGCGTCATGACGTGGCATTCCTCCCTGCACCAGAGGGAACCGTAGCACAGTTCGAGATCGACCTGCCGGTACTGGTGAAGGCTTGTCAGCGGATAGCCGATTATGCAGCGGATTTTGGGATTACAACAAGTGTGGAGAACCATGGGTACTATGTGCAGTCGAGTGAGCGAATTCAGCGTTTGCTCCACGAAACGGCGCGGAATAACTTCAAAACCACGCTGGATGTCGGGAATTTCTTATGTGTGGATGAAGATCCGGTGAGTGCGGTGAAAAATAATATTCCGTACGCGTCGATTGTGCATGCCAAAGACTTCTATTGGAGACCTTCCCACCGGAACCCTGGTGAAGGCTGGTTCCAAACTTCGCATGGCAATTACCTGCGCGGTGCCATTGTGGGCCATGGCGACATTAACATGCCTGAAGTTATACGTGTGTTAAAACAATCCGGGTATGACGGATATATCTCGGTTGAATTTGAAGGCATGGAGGATTGCAAAACTGCCTCACGCATTGCCATGGATAACGTCCGCCGCCTATGGGAAGAGGCATAGGGCTGAGTGCTTGTTTTAAATGAAATATGACTTGTTATGTATGGTTCAAACAGAAAGTTAGTTCAGTCAGAAAAAGTAGTGTAGGGGGCGAAATCGATTTTCGCCTTATCACCGGATTTCCCCCTTGCAGAAAAGGGGATTGAAGAAATCTGGGGATAAGAGCGATCGGAAGAACGATTCGCAACCGGAACGTCTGTCTGCTGGGCGTCAATTATTTTATTTATGGAGGGAATCAGCTCTATGTCCAAATTGAAAGTCGCCGTCATCGGTGCCGGATCCATATCCGATTGCCACTTGCAAGCCTATGCCAGTAACCCTGACGTTGAAATATATGCCATCTGCGACCTGAATGCTGAACGTGCCGCAGAAGTGGCGAAGCAATATGACGCACCTCATGTGTTTACCGATTATAAGGAACTGCTCGCACTGTCCGAGATTCATTCCGTCAGCATCTGTACATGGAATGACTCGCATGCGGAGATCAGCATTGCTGCGCTGGATGCAGGCAAAAACGTGTTATGTGAAAAACCACTCTGCCAGACAGTGGAGGATGCCCACGAGGTAGAGAAGGCCGTTCATCGCAGCGGCAAGCTGCTGCAAGTTGGTTTTGTTCGCCGCTATAGTGACAATGCACAGATTCTGAAGAGGTTCATCGATGAAGGTGAACTGGGTGAGATCTATTATGCCAAGGCCTCCAGTCTGCGCCGTCTGGGTAATCCGGGTGGCTGGTTCTCCGATATCAACCGCTCCGGCGGTGGACCTCTGATCGATATCGGGGTGCATGTGATCGATATTTGCTGGTATCTGATGGGCAGACCGAAGGTGAAATCCGTCTCCGCTAACGTATCCAACCGATTAGGGAACCGCTCGAACATTAACAATCTGTCGTTCTACAAAGCGGCGGACTATGACGCGCAGCAGAATACTGTTGAGGATATGGCGAATGCCCTGATTCGTTTCGAGAACGGTGCGAGCCTGCTCGTGGATGTCAGCTTCACGCTCCATGCCAAAGCAGATGAGACTTCGGTCAAGCTATATGGTGACAAAGGCGGTGCCGAACTGGAGCCGGAAATTTCGATTATTGGCGAGAAATTCAACACCATTTTAAACATGACCCCACAGGTGGATTTCAAATCATTCGACTTTATGGGCTCGTTCCGCAATGAAATCAACCATTTTATCGATAGTACACAGGGCCGCAAAGAAACACTTAGTCCCGTCGAAGACGGTGTAGAGGTGATGAAAATGCTCTGTGCCATCTACGAATCAGCCCGTCAGGGACGCGAAATCACACTGTAGGTATGGGCATTGTATGGCGTGGGTGTGGTTGCTCCACATGTCTACTTCACGTTGATACTTAACTATTCCCGCGGCATTAAAGGTTATGAGCATTTCGCTCCCTTCTCAATGAAGCCCCACTCCGGGCTAGGTTCGGAGTCTTCCTATCCGCTTGCATTTGGAGCAGAGAGCAGGGTAGGGAGCGAGTGCTAACGAATCTGATCCGTCTTATTTAAGGATATGGAGCGCGAGCAGAAACCTAAAGAACCTGAGACACGCTATATGAGAATAAACAGCAGTTTACAGCATTATTATCAGCTAATTTCGGGAAATAACGTGTCTGAAGTTCCTTACGATTTAAAAATAGGATCAAAAGGCTGAATAAGGCGCCCTGAGTTCCTTAGAAAGTTTCCTGCCGATTCGCGAAGGTCAGCCAATCGAAATAACAAAGTTACTACGCCCCATAATAGTTAAACATACCGTTTACGCCAAAACGGAGAGTGCAGAACCAATCTGAAGAAGCGAAAACAAAAGCTTCGGAAGATCCTACCACACTAAAAATGACAGGATTTAATATGTCCTTTTTAGTTGAACTAAACGTTTACACGATAACGGAGAGGGCAGAAAAAATCTGAAGAAGCGAAGCGTGCGCGTTTATCCCCGGATTTCCCCTCTAGGGAAATTAATCAAAGAAATCTGGGGATAACAGCGATCGGAAGATTATTCTGTCCGCGTAGTGGCCGAGTGTAAAGCTATGTGTTCAGCGTAAGACATCGAATCCAAAGGAGATGAATCAGGATGAGCGAAACCAAAGAAACCGTACTGGAGCAGGAAGAGCAGATTGTCGAAGCCGGGGTGCACAATTTTAGCAAAGAGGAAGAGTGGATCAGACCGGAGGACCCGCTGCTGAATGAACGGCTGGAGTGGTTCAAGGACCAGAAGCTGGGGCTGATGATGCATTGGGGACCGTATTCCCAGCTTGGTCTCGTCGAGTCCTGGGCGCTGAGTGACGAGGATGGCGATTGGTCGCGTGATGACATCGACTGGACGGATGACATGGAAGACTTCAAACGGGAGTATTTCGATCTAAACAAAACCTTCAATCCGATTCGTTTCCAGCCTGAGGAATGGGCACAGATGGCGGCAGATAACGGGTTCAAATACTTCCTGTTCACCACCAAGCACCATGACGGATTTTGCATGTGGGATACCAAGACGACGGATTACCGCATTACAGGCAAGGATACGCCGTTCCACACCCATAAGTATGCGGACATCTGTCGATCACTATTTGACGCTTTTCGGGCTAAAGGACTCGGCATCTCAGCGTATTTCTCCAAAGCGGACTGGCATACCCCGTATTACTGGGCACCGGGCATGGAACGTGGGCGCCATATGTGGCGCGGTCCCTCGTATGATCCCCATAAGTATCCATGGCTGTGGGAGCAATTCGTAGAGTTCACACATGAGCAGATCATGGAACTGCTGACGAATTACGGTCGGATCGAATGTCTGTGGCTGGATGCCGGCTGGGTGCGTGAAGGCCGCCATGGTCAGGATATCAGGCTTGGAGAAGTTGTGGAGCGGGCACGTCAGACCACACAACCGTGGCTCCTGTCCGCAGATCGCACCGTGGGTGGGCCGTATGAGAATATCGTTACCCCTGAGCAGACCATACCGGAACATCCGATGAACATTCCATGGGAGAGCTGTATTACCGTGGGAAACTCCTTTGCCTTCGGATTCGATGATCAGTACAAAACGGGAAGACAGCTGGCACATATTTTACTCGAAGTGGTGTCCAAGGGTGGTAACCTGGCGCTGAATGTAGGACCACAACCCGATGGGCGTCTGCCCAAAGGGGCAATTCGAGGCATCAAGGGCCTCGGTGAATGGCTGGGTACTCATGGAGAAGGGGTCTACGGAACCCGGATCTGCGGGCCCTATTTTACGAAAGATTGGGCCTTCACGCAGAAGGAAGAGATCAACACCGTTTATGCCTTCCGTTTATACCGAAACGAACATGAGACCGTACAACCACAGTTGGTCATTCCTTATCTGGAAAAGATAGAGCGGGTCGAACTCATCGGTAGCGATGACGTACTTACGTATCAGCATACGGAAGACGGACTTCTCGTGGAACTTCCACAATCGGTTACAACCAGTGCATTACCCATCACACATACGTTCAGATTGATCACAAGCGCATAGAGATTGTTCCCGTGTGTTCCCCTTCTCGGTGCTGAATCGGTAATTTTTTGAACATGCATGCACAGAACGCCATGTCAATTCCGGGGGAGGTCTAACCACCTCCGGGATTTTTTTATTCATACATAAGGAACATAATTTCCACCCAAAACAGGTCGTAATCGCTTGCTATACAAGGGTTTATGGAATAAAGAGAAGTCGGAGAAAATTGCAAATTGATAAAAGTTTACCGTGCGATGTACTATCAAATCAAGAAAGCGCTACCTGATATGAATGTTTACATCGATTATGTTTCACAAGGAAATAAGATCAGGAAAAAGGATGTTTAAGGGATGTAAATGTAATGTATTATTACACTTGAGGTGTAGAAGGAGTGACGCAAATGAGTCGAGTTACGGAAAGCATACCCGCTAAGTTGGAACTCCAGCAGAGGAAACATGTGGAGCCCAAGCGGCAGCATCCATTCATCAGAAGCCTCAAGAAGCACTGGGAGCTCTACCTGCTCGTGCTGCCTCCCGTGTTGTATCTGTTGATCTTCAAGTACATCCCTATGGTGGGTGTCCAGATCGCCTTCAAGGACTTCAGTGTAGTCAAAGGAATCTGGGGAAGCCCTTGGGTTGGCTTCAAACACTTCGAAGCCTTCTTCCAGTCTCCAAACTTCTGGCTGTTGATCAAGAACACGATAGGCATCAGTTTCTATTCCTTAATCGCGGGTTTCCCCATTCCAATCCTGCTGGCGCTGGCGCTGAATGAGATTCGTACGGGTTACTTCAAGAAGACCGTGCAGATGGTCACTTACGCTCCGCATTTTATCTCCACCGTTGTTATGGTATCCATTATCATTCTGATGCTCTCCCCACATGTGGGCGTGGTAGACAAGCTGTTCACGCTGCTCGGCTTCCCAATGACCAACTTCATGGGCATTCCGGAATACTTCAAATCAATCTACGTCTGGTCAGGTGTGTGGCAGGGCATGGGGTATTCATCCATTATATATATCGCAGCTCTTGCTGGTGTTGATCCATCGCTCTATGAAGCAGCGAAGATGGACGGCGCATCAAGACTTCGGAAAATCTGGCACATTGACCTTCCAACACTCGTTCCAGTCACCGTTATCATGCTGATTCTGAGTCTGGGCAGCATTATGGGCGTGGGCTTCGAGAAAATATACCTGATGCAGAATCCGCTCAACACAAGCGCTTCAGAGGTCATCTCCACGTATGTGTACAAGGTGGGTCTGATTGGTGCGAATTTCAGTTTCTCCTCGGCAGTAGGGTTATTCAACTCCATTATCAACCTGATTCTGCTGGTTATCGTCAACGGCATATCGCGCAAAGTATCCCAGAACAGCTTGTGGTAAAGGAGGAGCTTATCCATGTTCAACCTGATTAATCGGAACCGGATCAAGGACCCGCTCGGTGACCGCATTTTTATGACACTTAACTATATCTTTCTGTTTGCCATACTGCTAACGGTGTTTTATCCGCTCTTGTATATCATCAGTTCTTCGTTCAGCTCTTCACGGGCCGTCA
Source organism: Paenibacillus sp. FSL R5-0519 (assembly GCF_037974275.1). NCBI lineage: Bacteria > Bacillati > Bacillota > Bacilli > Caryophanales > Paenibacillaceae > Paenibacillus > Paenibacillus sp. FSL R5-0519. Next base: position 6,340,463 of record NZ_CP150234.1, on the reverse strand, counting down.
CATCCGGTCAGGTGTGGCTGTTCCCGGTCGATTTTAACATTAAGGCTTATATCTCCATATTCAAAAGCCAACAGCTGATGCTCGGTTTCTACAACACGATCATCTACACCGTGGTGGGCACGTTCATTAACGTGGCACTGACCGTCATGCTGGCGTATCCCTTGTCACGCAAGTCATTCTATGGACGAGGTGCCATTATCATTTTCATGATGATCACGATGTTCTTTGATGGCGGTCTGATTCCCACCTATCTCCTGATGAAGGACTTGCACCTGCTGGATACACGTTGGGCGATGTGGTTGCCCGGGGCGCTAGCGGTGTTCCAAGTCATTGTAGCAAGGACGTTCTTCCAATCTTCCATTCCGGAAGAGCTTGGAGAGGCCGCAGAGATGGATGGTTGCCGGGATATCCGGTATCTGATCAGCGTGGTTCTTCCTTTATCAAAGCCTATTCTGGCGGTCATGACACTCATGTATGCCGTAGGTCACTGGAATGCGTACTTTGATGCACTGATCTACCTGCGTTCTGAGAAATTGTTCCCTCTCCAGTACGTGCTGCGCAATCTGCTTATCCTGAACGCGGCTGATCCGGCTATGCTTGCGAATACCAGCCAACAGTTGCGGGATCAAGGGTTTGAGCAGGTGTTGAAATATGCACTGATCGTTGTCGCGAGTATCCCCATTCTGATCATGTATCCATTTGTACAGAAGCATTTTGTTAAAGGAGTCATGGTTGGTTCCCTCAAAGGTTAATCCTTGTGAGTTAAGCCCGGTTGCCTCTTGAAAGGAGGTGGAAGGAACACGCCGGCTTCCGGGAGTGATTGGATACGTGTGCACTACAACCAATGGTTTGCCGTTATGAACAAAAAGGAGGAGTCAGATTGAGAAAATCTTGGATTTCGATGTTGTTTCTGGTCTTTGCTTCGATGGCTTTGTTGTCCGCATGTAGTTCATCCGAGGAATCGGGTGGAAGTAGCGACGGTAGCGGGGAGAGCGGCGGTCCTGTAACCATGACCTTCTTTGCTCCGCAAGGCAAAGCGTCCATGGAAGAGAATGAATTTACCCAATTTATCGAAGACAAGTTCGACGTTACCCTAAAATGGGATCTGGCCCCTACAGACGCCTTGCAGGATCGCAGACAATTGCTGCTGGCCAGTGGTGACTATCCGGAAGTGTTTCTTCACGGCAAGTTCACCACTTCAGACCTTCAAACCTATGGAAAACAGGGCGTGTTCCTTCCGCTACAAGATCTGATTAAGGAGTATGGTCCGAACCTGACCAAGATTATGGAAGAGAAGCCATATTTCAAAGAAGCCATTACGGCACCGGATGGCAACATCTATGCACTGCCGATCTTCAATGAATGTTACCACTGTACGTATGCACAGAAATACTGGATCAACACAGAATGGCTCGATAATCTGGGTCTGAAAATGCCAACAACAACCGATGAACTGTACACCGTTCTGAAGGCGTTTAAGACACAGGATCCCAACGGTAACGGGAAAGCGGACGAGATTCCACTTACGGGTGCACCGAACAAGTATGTATGGAATGGCAACATTGATGCCTATCTGATGAATAGTTTCATATACAATGACAACGACAAATACCTGATCGTGAACGATGGCAAGGTGAGTTTTGCCGCCAATCAGGAAGGATGGAAGAAAGGGCTGGAGTACATGAACAAGCTGTATGCAGATGGCCTGATTGATCCAGCTTCCTTCACGCAGAACGATCAAGCCATCGGACAATTGGGCAACAAGGAGGGTGATGAAGTGGTCGGCTCCATTACAACGGCGCTGGTCAGTTATCTCGTGAATACCTATGACAAAGACATCACCCGTCACCAGCACTGGGAGATCGTCCCTCCATTGAAAGGACCGGATGGCGTGCAGACGACAGGCGCCACACAGAGCGTAGGTGAGTTTGAGTTCGCCATCACGAACAAAGCGACAGAAGCACAGCAGATTGCCGCCATCAAAATCGTAGATTACATGTTTAGTGAAGAAGGAGCGCTATACGCGGAGTATGGACCAACCGAAGGCAAGGGCTGGAAAAAGGCAGATGCCGATGAGAAAAACATCAATGGCGAGCCTGCCAAATACAGTTACTACAACCTGCCTGAGCGTGATCCAAACGTTGTTGTGAATGAGAGCTGGTCACAGATCGGAGCGCATGACTTGTCCAACACATTCCGTAATCTGTTTGCCGAAGGGCAGAACCCTTTGGAAGCAGAGGGTTATGGTACACGTCTGGCTCAAGCTACCAATGTGTATGAACCCTATGCACCAAAAGAAGTATATCCTGCGAACGTGTTTATCCGTCCAGAGGATACGGAATCAGCTGCACAATTGACTACGGCCATCAAGGATTATGTGCAGACGAATATGGCACAGTTCATTATCGGTAGCAAGAGCATTGATAAGGAATGGGATGCATATGTCAAAGGCTTCGATGGTCTTGGGCTGAGTAATTACCTTGAGATCTACCAGCGTGCCATTGAGAAGAATCAATAATTGTTGAAGGATTCCATATAGAGACTGTCCCGTCTGTCACCCGTGACCGGGACAGTCTTCTCCTATGACAACCCCACGTCATCCGATATAATGTACTGAATATTTATGGGAAATTAGCGATCAGCACAGATGATTGTCGTCATTCAACATGAACAGTAATGGTGGGGGGATCTCGGAGATGAACAACAATTGGTTTAGACGTTTGCTGTTATCATATCTGCCTGTTTTCTTTATTGTGACGACCATTTTATTTTTTATTTTCTTTCAGGTCTTCAATGAACAGAACCGTAGAGAAGCACTCAAGGCCAATGAATTCCTGGCCTCACAGGTCACGCAATATTTGGATAACTCCCTGCGATCCATTGACTTCAAGGTGCTGCGTGAGATTTTGACCAACCCTAACTTGAAGAATTATTTCTCGGTATCTGGCAGCGATGATGTGTATGCCGGCATTCAGGCGGTCCAGGTGGTTGATGAATTGAAAATAGAATATCCGCTGATTGATTCGATTTATCTCGTTCGATACGGAGATGGCACGGTCTTCAGTAACGGAAAGGCGGTCCCGATTGAAGAGTTCCCGGATGCAGACTTTATTGCAGATAGCCGGTCAAGGGATGAACAGAAGTGGGTAGGGGCGCGAGCGTTCCGGGCTTTTCCTTCGCAACCGACGGAGCAGGTCATTACAATTGTGCGAAGTGTAGGAAGCGGCAAAGGACTTGTGGTTACGAACGTGGACCTAAGTACCCTTAGGAAATCGATCATGCAGATGTATGACCCGGAATTTACGTTTGTGAACATCTTCAATCGTTCGGGAGGCAATCTGTGGGACAGCAGCATGCCAGAAGGGGTTACAGCTTCTGCTAAAACCACGTCGGGAGAAGTCTTCTCTGAATTTACGTCGAGTTATAGCGGTTGGAAGGTGCAGACAGGTCTCAATAATGGAAAAATCGTCAAATTAGCGCTGCAATTTTATAATATCTGGTTTGCCTTTGCGGTAGTGGTTGTGCTGATCGGGGTAGTATGGGTGATCTACGTGACCCGTAGAAACTATAAGCCGATTCAGCAGATTGTCACTTTGATTCAGACGGTCTCTTCGCAGAAGCAATCGGGGCTGAACTATGGCAAAGAGAATGAATTCCGCTTCATCCATACCACGCTGGAACGCATGATTGATCAGACGAGACAATATCAGGAGGAGCATGAAGAGAATCTGATTTTGCAGAAAAGGATGTTCTTTCAGGAGTTGCTGGAAGGCACACGAGACTTTACGAGCACGGAGCTGACAGCAGAGATGAAGAAGTTCAAACTGCCTGAGCTGGAGCATCGTTGGGCCGTCATGGTAATTGAAATGGATCGGTATGATGCATTTGCGACGGAGTATCATCATCAGGACCAATCCCTCCTGAAATTTGTGTTGTCCAGTATTCTGCAAGAGAGTGCACGCCATGAAGGAACGGAAGTATGGGCTGAATGGATCTCCGATCAGCGTCTGTATGCCATCCTCTGGATGCCGGATATGGAACAGGCCGAGGAGATGGAGCATCGATTGCTGGCTGGTTATCTGGATAGAATCGATCAGTATCTCAACTTCACCGTAACCATTGGTGTGGGTCGAGTTGCTGTCGATATTCGGGGATTGAGAGCTTCATTGAAAGAAGCTGTGCACGCGCTGGAGTACAAGGCTGTACTGGGAATAAATCGTATCATTCCGTGTAGCAATGTGCCGAATTCGACCAATGATGTGTATGAGTTCCTGAAAACCATCTCACTGCTGGTACAGGCAATGCGTTTATCGGACGATGTCTGGGAAAAGCATTTTGAAAGACTGTTTGAACAAATCAGTGAGTCCGTTTTGTCCCGCCAGGAGATTATGAATACGATCCAATTGTTATTCCAACATTACAATCGGGAATTTGCCGAACTTCCACGGGAGTATCAGGATTCGTGGGCTGCCATATTCACCCCGCTTCTCCCAAGGCTTGAGGGTTGGGAGACGTTAAACGATTTGCGCGAGCTGTGCTGGGAAGGGTTCCGGGAACTGGCCCTGCAGATGAAGACGCTGCAATGTTCGCGTAAACACAGATCTCATATTCTAGAGATTCGGAAATACATCGAAGAGCATTACAATAATCCCGATCTGTCGCTGAACTACCTTAGTGATCGATTCGATATTAATCCGAAGTATCTGAGCAAGCTTTTCAAGGATGAGATTGGGGAGAAGTTCGTGGATCTGCTCATTAGTCATCGCATCGAAAAAGCCAAATTGCTCATGCAGGAGACCGATAAGGCCATTCAGGAAATCAGTGAAGAAGTCGGATATACCAACTATAATTCCTTCAATCGGGCTTTTAAGAACGTGGTGGGTGTAGCGCCAAGTGACTACCGTAAGGCCATGTGATGCAAGTGCACGAGCCTAACTAATTCCGAACGCATAAGGAGAATGTGCATATGGACTACAAAGATGCTTCGCTTCCCATTCAGGAGCGGGTTCAGGATCTGATCGGACGGATGACAACGGCAGAGAAGATTGGACAACTCATACAGCCGATGGGCTGGAAGACGTATGTGAAGGCAGCAGATGGCACAGTACAGGTCACGGAAGAGTTCGAAGCGGACATGGAACAGGGTGGAGTCGGTTCTCTGTATGGTGTACTTCGGGCCGATCCATGGACTGAAGTAACGCTGGAGACAGGTCTGACACCACGACAAGGAGCCGTTGCCACGAATGTCATCCAGCAGTATGCCTTGGAGCATTCCCGACTGGGCATTCCCATTCTGTTCGGGGAAGAGTGCTCCCACGGTCATATGGCGATTGGGGCGACTGTATTTCCGGTACCTTTAACCGTAGGCAGCACGTGGAATATGGAATTATACCGCAAGATGTGTGAAGCCATCGCTGTGGAGACCCGGAGCCAGGGGGGAGCGGCAACGTATTCCCCGGTGCTTGATGTCGTGCGTGACCCGAGATGGGGGCGGACGGAGGAATGTTTTGCCGAAGATCCATACCTGATTGGTGAATTCGCAGTAGAAGCCATGAAGGGACTACAGGGTGACCGCCTCGATTCCAACCAGACGATTGTAGCTACACTCAAGCATTTTGCGGCTTATGGCAGTTCAGAGGGTGGGCGCAATGCCGCACCAGTGCATATGGGATTACGTGAATTGCATGAAATAGATCTATTGCCGTTCAAAAAGGCAGTGGAAGCCGGGGCTTGCTCCGTGATGACCGCTTATAACGAGATTGATGGCGTACCGTGTACGTCCAGTACGTATCTGCTGAATGACCTGCTGCGCGAGCAGTGGGGTTTTGATGGATTCGTCATTACTGATTTTGGCGCCATTCAGATGCTGGTCCATGGACATAACACCGCCGAGAACGGGGAGCAGGCCGTAGCACAGTCACTTCAGGCAGGTGTGGACATGGAGATGTCCGGGTACATGTACCGCAAACATCTCGGTAAGGCGTTGGAGCAGGGAATGATTGAAGAGAAGGATCTGGACTTGGCTGTGTGGCGGGTGCTGGAGATGAAATTCAGACTCGGGTTATTTGAACAACCTTTCGTAGATCCTGACTTTGCAGAGCAGGTCATCGGATGTGAAGATCATGTGCGGCTGGCGAGGGAAGTTGCGCAAGAGGGGATTATTTTACTGAAAAATGAAGGGGCGACATTGCCACTCTCCAAAACTGGCACGAAGCTGGCTGTCATTGGTCCGAATGCGAACCATATCTATAACCAGCTTGGGGACTACACCTCACCACAGCCGAGAGAACAGATCGTCACCGTACTGGATGGCATTACGCGCAAGCTTGGCGCGGATTCGGGTCAGGTATTGTACGCACCAGGTTGCCGGATTAAGGGCGATTCCAGAGAGGGTTTTGCACAAGCGCTCGCCTGTGCGGAACAGGCCGATGTCATCGTGATGGTAATGGGTGGTTCCAGCGCCCGCGATTTTGGTGAAGGCACGATCGACTTGCGGACAGGAGCGTCTGTGGTAACGGATGACCCATGGAATGATATGGAGTGCGGCGAGGGCATTGACCGGGCTTCCCTGAATCTCATGGGTGTTCAATTGGAGCTGGTGCAGGAGGTACATAAGCTGGGGAAAGCGGTTATCGTGGTCTATATTAACGGCCGTCCTATTGCTGAACCTTGGATTGATGAGCATGTTCACGCCATTGTGGAAGCATGGTACCCAGGACAGGAAGGGGGTAACGCGATCGCAGATATTCTGTTTGGCGATGTGAATCCATCTGGCCGTCTTACGGTTTCCATTCCCAAGCATGTTGGGCAACTTCCGGTCTATTATCATGCCAAACGCACGCGTGGCAAGCGGTATCTGGAGATGGATCTGGCGCCGCAGTATCCGTTTGGCTATGGACTGAGCTACACCGAATTCAAATACGAGAACGTAAGAGTAATGCCAGAAGTGATCGGGCCAGAAGATGAAGCGCAAGTGATGGTTGAAGTCACAAATACCGGAACGGCTGCGGGAAATGAGGTTGTACAGTTGTATATCACGGATGTGTCGGCTTCAGTCACTCGGGCTGAAATGTCGTTGAAGGGTTTTCGTAAAATCCATCTGGAGCCAGGACAGACCCAGACCGTGACATTCCCTGTGCAAAAAGAGCACCTCGCACTGATCGACTCCCGTCTCCAGTCTGTTGTGGAACCAGGTGAATTCAGACTCATGGTTGGCCGCAATTCGGCTGACTGGACCGCTTGCAGTCTGCACATTCAGAAGGTGGGGGTGGAGGTATGATTCGAATACAACGATTCATTGAGGATATGAACCGGTCGCAGTGGCTGGATACGATCGAGCTGCCAACGTGGGAGATGCAGAAGGCCAGGTACATTCGGCCAGGGGAATACGAGTATGAGCAGGCGGACAAGGCAATGCAGAGCTTGAATCCGCTGAACAGCGTACACGGAACGACGTATTTTCTGAGTAAATGTGTGGAGATTCCAGACAGTTGGCAGGATCAAGCCATTGGGTTGATTTTTGAGACTGGAGGAGAAGGGCTGCTGAAGGTGAATGGCTTGCCTTATCACGGACTGGATCGGAATCACGGATTCGTACCTCTTCCGAGAAGTCGAGTAGGCAATGCGCCGCAGTTGGAGATTGAACTCTATGATCCGATCCCGGAACCACATGATCCACTCAATCGACAAGCCGTGATTCAACCGCCTATTCAGGGCATTCGCACAGCCCTGGTTCATATCAATCAGCCATTGCAGAGCTTGATGTACAGCGTGACGGTACTCGCCGAGTCACTCCGGGCATATAACGAGAAGGAGCCCAAGCGGATGGCACTTGTTCAGGCCATTCACCAGGTGATGGATGAGATGTACAATAATCCGGACCGCTGGACGGATGCAGCGTGGATACAGAACTTTGAACATGGACTGGTACAGTCAGTGCAGCAGGAAGACCCGGAGGAATATCGAAGTGGCTTCATGCATCTGGTTGGACAATCCCACATTGATATTGCCTGGCTGTGGCCTGTGCGAGAGACGGTTCGCAAGTCTAGTCGCACGTTCTCGACCATGTGTACCTTGATGGACACGTATCCGGATTTTGTGTATTCCCAGAGCCAGCCGCAGCTGTATGCCTTTGTGAAAGAACATTACCCGGAGCTGTACGAGCGAGTTAAAGCACGCATTGCTGAAGGTCGCTGGGAATTGGTTGGAGGCATGTGGGTGGAGCCGGATCTGAACATACCGAGTGGTGAGTCGTTGGTCCGGCAGATTCTGTATGGACAGAACTTCTACCAGGCGGAGTTTGGCAAACGCTCCAACATCGAGTGGCTGCCCGATACCTTTGGCTACTGTGCTTCCTTGCCGCAGATGCTGAAGCTTGCGAATATTCCTTATTTTATGACGACCAAGCTGAATTGGAATGACACCAACGCGTTTCCTTATGACCTCTTCGACTGGGTAGGCATTGATGGTACTTCAGTGCTGGCCTATCTGAATCATGGGGTGAATGAGCATACGCGGCCCAAAGATGTGCATGAACATTGGCAATCGTACAAGCAGAAGGATGTGCATCCCGAGCAGATGTTGCTCTACGGACATGGCGATGGTGGCGGCGGTGTGACGAATGAGATGGTGGAGTTTGCGGAACGATCCCACTTGATGGTGGGGCAGCCAATCAGCAAATTCAGTACGGCAGGCGCTTTTTTCGAAGACATATCGTTGAATCATCCGACGTTGCCAAAGTGGCACGGGGACTTGTACCTGGAGTTACACCGGGGAACCTATACGACCCATGCGAGGAACAAACGTAGCAATCGAAAGGCAGAGGTATTGTACCGGGAAGCGGAGATCTGGGGGCAATTTGCCGGAGCTTGCGCTGCACACACGAAGAATGATCTGGATGAAGGCTGGAAGCTGATCATGCTCAACCAATTCCATGACATTATTCCGGGAACGTCGATTCCTGAAGTATACGGAACGTCCACCGAGGAGTACACGAAGGTATTTTCACTCGGTACATCCACACTGCGAGAAACGCTGGATATCCTTGCGGAGAACATTGCAACCGATGAAGTGGAGGGTCTTCCCTACATTATATTTAACAGCCTCGGCTGGGAACGTGGAGAAAATATCACCATTACAGGCGATGAACACCTCGCCGGGATGGCTGCATTCGATCGTCAAGGAAACCGTCTGGCCAGTGATCTGGAGCAAAAAGAAGACAAGTATACGTTGCTTGTGCATGTTCCATCGATTCCTGCTTTTGGGTATACAACCATATGGCTGCGCGAGGCACCGGATGTTATCCTTCCAGGAAGGGAAGAAGAACCCTTCCCTTCCACATGGGAAACTGAATTTTACACGCTTGAGTTCAATGACTTGGGAGAGATCACCCGATGGTATGACAAAGCGGTAGGACGCGACTGGCTGAAGCCCGGTGATCGGGCGAATGAGTGGCAGTTTTTCCATGATAAACCGACGTACTGGGATGCCTGGGATATCGATCCGCGGTTTGAATCCCAGCGGGCAGGTGCGGTGCAGTTAGTCTCCAGAGAGGTTGTACAGCGCGGAGCTACGCGAGATGTGCTGCGTTATGTGTGGAAGCTGAATCAATCGGAGATCAGCCAGGATATTATTTTGCATCACCACCAGCGGCGTGTTGATTTTCATACGAAAGTGAACTGGAATGAGAGTCATAAGCTGCTCAAGGTGGCATTTCCGGTGGATCTGGTGGCAGCGAAAGCAGCCTATGAGATTCCGTTTGGAGCATTGGAGCGTCCAACCCATAACAACACCAGTTGGGAGCAGGCGCAGTTCGAGGTCTGCGGGCATCGCTGGGCGGATATCTCGGAAGGCAATAGTGGTGTCAGTGTGCTGAATGATTGCAAGTATGGGTACGACATCAAGGATCGGACGATCCGCCTGTCCCTGCTTCGTGCCCCGAAATGGCCGGATGAACATGCTGATCAGGGCAACCATGAATTCACATATTCGTTCCTGCCACATCAGGGAGATTGGCGACAAGCTGCTGTCGTTCGCCGCGCAATGGAGCTTAATCATCCGGTGGAAGTTGTTGCAGTGAGTCCGTCTTCGGGTCACTTGCCGTCTGAACACGCTTGGGTTCAATTTCATAGTGAGCATGTCATTCTGGATGCAATCAAACCCGCGGAAGATGGATCGGGAACGGTGCTGCGTTTCTATGAGTCATCAGGAGGTAGAGAAACGGTACAGGTCGAATGGGTTAAAAGGGAAATTAAGGCGTCTGTCATTAATCTGCTGGAGGATGAGATCCATCCGTTGGCTTGTCCGAACGGCACATTCGAACTGACATTCAAACCGTATGAAATTAAGTCAGTGAAACTTGTTCCAGTGAATCCAAATACGTAATCTTCAGGAGGTATGACATGAAATTAACGAATAAGATCGGTGTCATCGTGGATAGCTTTGGCGTAGGTGTACGGGAAGGGTTGAACAAGGCGAAGGACGTAGGTGCAGAAGGTGTGCAGATATACGCCGTCAAGGGAGAGATGGATCCTGAAAATTTGTCACCTGCGGCGCGCAAGGAGCTGAAGAGTTACATCGATTCATTGGGCCTCGAAATTTCAGCACTGGTTGGTGATCTTGGCGGACATGGTTTTCAGGTCAAGGAAGATAATCCGTGGAAAGTGGAGAAATCGAAGCGGATCGTGGATCTGGCCCTCGATCTGGGTACCAACATCGTCACGACACATATCGGCATTGTTCCACATGACCCTTCATCGGAAGTCTACGCTACGCTGCATGCTTCTTGTGAGGAACTGGGCCAGTACGCCAAAAGTGTTGGCGCATATTTTGCCATTGAGACAGGTCCGGAAACGGCAGCTGACTTGAAAGGATTCCTGGATACACTGTCGACCAACGGGGTATCGGTGAATTTTGACCCGGCAAATATGGTGATGGTGACTGGAGATGATCCTGCTCGGGGCGTTCATCTGCTCAAGGATTACATCGTACATACCCATGTGAAGGATGGGGTGCGGCTAAAAGAAGTGGACCCACGAGATGTATACGGTGCGGTCGGTTATGCGCCCATGGATCACGATAAGATCGCTGAGATGGTCTCATCCGGAACGTTCTTCCGTGAGGTTCCGCTGGGCGAAGGTGGTGTTGATTTTGACAGATACTTTGCAGCGCTTCAGGAGATTGGTTACACCGGTTATCTGACGATTGAACGCGAGGTAGGCAATCAGCCGGAGGAGGATATTCGCAAGGCGGTTCGATTCATTCAACAATATCGATAGGGAGCTGAGCAGATGAAAGTGGGCCTGAGCACGTACAGTTTGTTGAACGATTTGAATTCCGGTGAGATGACGGTGCTGGATGTAATTGACTGGATTGCGGCAAACGGCGGAGAGCATATGGAGATGGTACCTTACGGTTACACCGTGGAGGACAATCACGATCTGGCGGATGCGATTCGGGAACGGGCAGCGTCTGCAGGTATTGAACTGTCCAACTATTCGATGCCAGCCAATTTCGTGCAGGAGACGGAAGAGGCATTTGAAGAAGAGATGGCCCGCGTCAAAAGGCATGTGGATATCGTACACCGGATGGGTGTACCACATATGCGTCATGACGTCACGGCGTTTACTCTGCCAAAGGAGAAGATGACCATCGCCTGGTTCGAGGAGCATCTGCCTCTGATGGTACGGGGAAGCCAGATCATTGCGGACTATGCAGCGCAGTTTGGTATCACTACAACCATTGAGAATCACGGCTTCAGTGTGCAGGCGAGTGACCGGGTGCAGCGTGTGCTGCATGCTGTGGACCGTCCGAACTTCAAAACAACACTCGATATTGGCAACTTCATGTGCGTGGACGAGAACCCGATCATTGGCGTCATGAAAAATCTTCCGTACGCTTCCCTGGTCCACTTCAAAGATTTTTACTTCCGTCCTTATGATGAGCATCCGGGTGAGGGGGAATGGTTCACGACAGCTTACGGTAACTTCCTGCGTGGGGCCATCGTTGGGCAAGGGGACATTCCGATCCGCAAAATTGTAAAGCTGATCAAAGACTCCGGCTATGATGGGCACATTACGGTGGAGTTCGAAGGCATGGAGGAATGTAAATCTGCATCCAAAATTGCCATGGACAACCTGCGTCGCTTCTGGGAAGAGGCATAACGAACATCATGTAGAGCAATCAAGGGCCGCGTCCAGACGTGGCTCTTTTTCTCATACTACAGCAAGTGAAAAAGCCTATCAGAATATGGTTCTGCGCAAGGATTAAGTTACGAGCATCCCAAGTGTGGTATACTGGATATATTCAGCCTGATAATAACTGGCTATGGATAGGAGAGGTCACTGATCTATGCAGGTATTCGAGGACTGGAATCAGAAGGTAAAGAAGACGTTTAATGCTACGAACCCAGAGGTAGTATTGACGGTATCGGAAGCTGGAAGTTTGCTTGGATTGACCAAAGACCAGATGAAACTGTACGTGGACAAGAACAAACTTACGAAGGTCCCGATCATGAGAAGTGTTCACCGATACCTCTTATTGAAAAGTGAAATAGATAACATCGTTCAAGCACGATAACTTCATAAGATTGAACACAACCATTTGACCGACAGGATTCGGGAGAGTGGTCTTTTTTTTATCGGAAAGGGGACAGAACGTGCTGAAGAAATTGTCAGACTGGTTCTATCAGAGGGTAAACTGGTTTTGGGTTGTAGCTGCGGTTGTTGTATTTGCCTGTTTTATTGCATTTATACTGCCTTGGCAGGCGGCAAAGTCGGAGGAAGCCACAGGTGGCGGGCAGTCCCCGGATTGCTCTTTTTTGTACACGGCGGATGATCTATATCAGATGGCTGAGCAGTATGGTGAAGCAGGGCGAAGTGCCTATATCCATGCACGGTTCACATTTGACCTCATATGGCCCTTGGCCTATCTATTTCTATTGGTTGTTCTCTTATCCGTACTCTATCGGGTGCTTCCGGTAAAGAGTCCCTGGCGCTGGGTGAATCTCATTCCAGTCTTGGGTTGGGCTATGGACATGTTTGAAAATGTAGGTGCATCCCTGATCATGTATCGTTATCCTGAACGTACGCCTGTGCTTGTTGAACTCACTCCGATATTTACCTTGTTGAAATGGTGTCTGATCTATGCCAGTTTTGCATTACTGGTTCCGGGTGTTCTGATCCGTGTTCTCTACTATATACGCAAGCGAAAGAACTAGTGGAGAGAGGGATGGATTAAGAATATGCTGGTAACCCTAATCGTGTAAAAGTCCCCAGAGATGAGTGCAGAAATATACGCTTGTCAAAGGACAACCTGTTCATATATACTCATGTCGCAAGTGGCGTGAATTGTATAATTACATGAGCCCAAGGAGATGAAGAACGCATGTCGATCAGCTTGAATGTGTATGTGATAACAGACGGTAATGGACGTGAAGCGGTAGATTTTTATCAAAAGGCATTTGGAGCGGAAGTGCTCGCACTTCAAACATTTGGTGACGGTCCATCTGACCCGAATCATCCCATCCCGCCAGAAGCGAAAGACCGTATTATGCATGCTTCTTTGCAGATTGGCAGTTCGGTATTAATGTTGTCCGACACGTTTCCAGGCATGCCGTACACTATAGGTAATCATGTTAGTATTACTGTGAACACGGATACTGTGGAGGAAGCCAAAGCTATTTTCAGCCAACTGGAAGATGGCGGCGTAGTGGAAATGGCGATACAAGAGACGTTCTGGAGTCCAGCCTACGGCACGGTTGTCGACAAATTCGGCGTACATTTTCAAGTCAGTGCTAAACCAGAACAAGCTTGAGAGAGTACTCTTCGCTAATATAGCCTACAAACGGCAAAACCTCCGCGATCTGCTTAGAGCAGTCTTGGAGGTTTTTTGTGCTGATTTTTGGAATGAACCGAGATTATTCTTTCTTGATCAGCCTTCCTTCTGAATCTTAGATGGGTTGTTGATTTTATAAGGAACCGGGTTACGTGTCAGCTTTTTCTTAATCATTTTCGCCTCAAACGTAAGGATATCCCCGACTTCAAGCTCGTGTTTTTTCATGGTGGCACTGTGGCTCGACCAGGCTTCTCCAACATCGATGACGTCTGGTTCCAAGATGGTAACTGCTTCATAGATGATGACTTCATCGTCATTGTCAGAGAAGTGATTCGGTACAGTGGTGAATTCTTTGACAACGGCGCTCATCTTCACTTTGCCTTCTGGCAGATCAATCTTAACGGTCTTGGCCTTGCTTGCTGTTTTGGCTTTGGGTTTGGCTTCACCGGATGCCCCGGACTGAGGTCCAACATACGCTTCTACTAATCCATCCGGATCACCCTTCATCCCCGAGGAGAAATCATCGGTGTCCGTGTCGTCCGAATCATCCAGATTAGCCGGAATTTCATCCGGGTTAACCAGTGTATCTTCTGGAGTTGGCGTAACATCAGCAGAGACTGGTGCGACTGTATCCGAAGTTGACGATTCTGTGCTGCGATCTAACCCCGCATTACTTACGCTTCTGGCGCTGTAACTGGACGCTTGCATTTCCTTTAGATACGACGGGTGAATGCAATGTTTTTGTCCATTATCCAGTTGAATGACGGCTGCCATGTGATCGACATATCCAATGATGGTGCACGGCATGTTTAATCCGTTACCTTTATAATAGAACGTTTTGAGTTTGGTTGCTTTACCGGAAAGCAGGCCCCACTCCTGACATTTCTCAATCAGTTCATCTTCATTATCCAGCGTGATAAAATCCTGTGGTTCAATCATAAACGCGTATGTCATATGGAATTTCCGCCCTTCCAATCCATTCTTCATGTTCATCGTTTCCAAATTACAACCAGTGTATCACAAATGAGCATTTTGCATAAATCCATGCGATAAAATCTGTCTCTGGAGCTGAAGATTATCGAAGCCTGCTCACAGATGCCTATGCTATACTTTGATCATAATATAAGAGTAGAAGTTGTTACTATATATGGTTTAACTAATTATTTACACAGACACTACGATGACAGAACAACCTTCCAATCGCTGTTATCCCCAGATTTTTTTGATTCCCTTTTCCGAAGGGGAAAATCCGGGGATAAAGGCGAACGCTTCGCTTTTTCAGGTTTTTTCTGTCCTCTCGTTATCGTGTAAATGATTAGTTCAATTTTATAGCCTTGGATATACATATTTTAAGAAGGGAAGATCTGTATGGATAAAAAGGTAAATCATCAAGCCGTATGGCTTGCTATAGGTGTTGCCCTGGGAGTCAGCATTGGTACGGCTACACAGCAACTTGGACTTGGGATTGCTTTTGGCTTGGCGCTTGGCATTGTCATGGGTTCGGTGGTTAGCAAACGTGCGGGTTCGGATCAGGAAGATATGCTCAGCGAACATGTTCGAGAATTGCACAAACCGGGTGATTGGCAAGAGGCCCTTCAACGCTCGCAGGATCATCCGGTGCTTATCCTGAAGCACAGCACAACGTGTCCGATAAGTGCGAGAGCGTACAGAGAATTTATCGCGTTTGTGGGCACCAATGCGTCAGATCCCAAACATCCCATGGATTACCGCATCGTCAAAGTGATTGAAAATCGCTCTTTGTCCCGCCATATTGCGGAAGAGACAGAGGTTCACCATGAGTCACCACAGGTGCTTCTGCTCGATCAGGGACAAGTCGTTAAACATACTTCCCATGGCAAAATCACGAAAAAGAGATTATTGCAGTGGGCACAGAATCCATTTGGATAAATAGTAAACCTTATAGACCCGTTCTTTTCAGCCCATAGCTGAGAAGTGCGGGTCTTTTTTTACGCTTTTTTTACACCTGTGAAGGCATTTCTTTACCCCTTTTTTACAGCGTTTCGTATTACGATTTTACATGTAGCAAGTGCAGAGAACGGTAGAGAGAGGGAGGAAGGGCGCATGGTGAATGATGCCACGATGATTGGATTGGTTGTGCTGCTGTTTGCGGTGTTCTGGGGATTTGTGAAATTCTGCGAAAAGGCTTGAGGATCGGGAGGAGGAAGTCAGATGATCGTCATCGGCATAATTGTGCTCGCACTGGTGATGTATCTCGGTTATGTGCTGGTGAAGCCGGAGAAATTCTGATGCGGACGATGTGCGTAATGTGGGAACAAGGGAATGTTGAATAGGGAGGAAATGCGGATATGGGTATCGGTGTAGTGCAGGTAGCGGTAACGCTACTGATCATCCTGCTGCTGGTTAAACCGGTGGGAAAATATATAGTGAACGTGTTTGAGGGACGGAGAACGCGGCTGGATCGGATTTTTGGCGGACCGGAGCGACTGCTCTATCGCGTGATGGGAGTACGCGAGAACGAGTCCATGGGGTGGAAAAAGTACCTCACGGCCGTTCTCCTCTCCAACTTTGTAATGTTGGTATTGATGTTTCTGGTGCTGCGACTGCAAAAATATTTACCGCTCAATCCGGATGGAATTGACAATATGCCAGCGGCGCAGGCATTTAATACGGCCGTTTCGTTCATGACCAACACGAACTGGCAGTCGTATACGGGCGAGAATGCCCTGTCGTACCTGTCACAGATGCTGGCCGTGACGTTCCCGATGTTTACGTCGGCAGCGACGGGATTTGCGGTGGCTATTGCGTTTATTCGCGGGCTGGTAGGCCGCCGGGATGAACTGGGGAACTTTTACGTCGACCTTGTACGGTCGATTACACGTATTTTTTTACCGCTGAGTTTCATTGTGGCCTTGTTCCTCGTGTTTCAGGGTGTGCCTCAGACACTCGCGGGAGCGGTGAATGCAACCACTCTGGAAGGTGCGCAGCAGACCATCTCACGTGGACTGGTCGCCTCACTGGAGTCGATCAAACACATTGGCACCAACGGTGGTGGCTGGTTTGGAACCAATGCTGCACATCCATTCGAGAATCCGACGGCTCTGAGCAATCTGGTGCATATCGTCTGTATGATGCTGTTGCCAACTGCGTTAGTCTACGCCTTCGGCTTGATGGTCAATAACCGGAAGCAGGGTTGGGCCTTGTTCGCAGCGATGAGTTTTCTGTTCCTTGTGATGTTGACCACGGTATTTGTCTCCGAATATCGCGGTGTGCCCGCGTTGGATGCAGCAGGTCTGCATGGCAATATGGAGGGGAAAGAGGTCAGGTTCGGCATACCCGAATCGGCATTATTCACGGCAGTCACGACAGCGGCTACTACAGGTTCGGTCAACAATATGCATGAGTCGCTCACTCCACTTGGAGGCATGGTATCACTGGCTCAGATGATGCTTAATAACGTGTTTGGTGGCAAAGGGGTAGGGCTGATCAACGGACTGTTGTATGTGATTCTGGCTGTGTTTATCTGTGGATTGATGGTGGGACGAACACCGGAGTTCCTGGGCAAAAAAATCGAGGGCAAAGAAGTGAAGCTCGCATCCATCGCCTTGCTCATTCATCCTTTAATTATTCTGGCGCCAACGGCACTCGCGCTTATGCGGCCTGAAAGCATTGCGTCCATCTCGAACGGGGGTATGCATGGCCTGACCGAAGTTCTCTATGCTTTTGCCTCGGGTGCAGCCAATAATGGGTCGGCCTTTGCCGGTCTGAATGCCAATACAGACTTTTACAACATCGCGATTGGTATCGTTATGCTGCTGGGAAGGTACGTTTCGATGATCGCCATGCTGGCTATTGCGGGTTCACTCGCTACAAAACGGGTTGTACCAGTAACCACGGGAACATTGCGGACACACACACCTCTATTTGCGGGCATTCTGGTCATGATGATTGTTGTTGTCGGCGCACTCACATTCTTCCCGTCGCTTGCCCTTGGACCGATCGCAGAACACTTGGCCATGATTCAATGAGGAATATGAAAGGGGTACTACAGAGGAATTGGTGTAAGGACGTAACGTATGGAGGTGGCAGTGCACGATGAATGCAGTCGAACGAAAGAAGGAGCAGACGATGCAACACATGGATACAGAAATGTTTAGATCGAAGGGCAATGAGCCGGATAACAATCGCGGTCATATTCAACGTGATCCCCGATCGAAACGGTCGCTAAGCAAGGATATGATACTTCAGGCTTCACGGGATGCGTTCAAGAAGCTTAATCCAGTGGTCATGATCAAAAATCCGGTCATGTTCATTGTGGAGGTTGGCACGTTCATCACGCTCTTATTGTGTATCAATCCGGATCTCTTCACCGCATCCGAGGCGGGGCGCGGGTACAACATCGCCGTGTTTTTCATTTTGCTGTTCACACTACTCTTTGCCAACTTCGCGGAGGCACTTGCTGAAGGCAGAGGTAAGGCGCAGGCGGATACGTTACGCAAGACGAAGTCGGACACCATGGCGAATCTGGTGCAGAAGGATGGAACAATCCGGCACGTGTCTTCGACCCAGTTGAAAAAAGGCGATATGGTCCGTGTGGAAGTCGGTGAACTGATCCCGACGGACGGTGAGATTATAGAGGGCTTGGCTTCCATTGATGAATCAGCCATTACGGGAGAATCCGCCCCGGTTATCAAGGAGGCAGGTGGTGATTTCTCCTCGGTTACCGGAGGTACACGCGTCGTGTCCGATTACATTGTCATGCGTGTTCAGACCGATCCGGGGGAGTCATTCCTTGATCGGATGATCTCTCTGGTTGAAGGTGCACAGCGCCAGAAAACACCCAATGAAATTGCGCTGACAACCCTGCTCGCCGTATTAACGCTGATCTTCCTGATCGTCATACTCACAATGGTTCCGATGGCGGATTACCTGGGTATTCGACTGGATCTGGCTACCTTGATCGCACTGCTCGTCTGCCTGATCCCAACCACCATTGGTGGGTTACTGTCTGCCATTGGTATTGCCGGGATGGACCGTGTTACGCAGTTCAATGTACTCGCCATGTCAGGTAAAGCGGTGGAAGCGGCCGGGGATATCGATACGTTGATTCTGGACAAAACAGGAACGATCACATACGGAAACCGCATGGCATCTGAGTTTATTCCCGTTCAAGGCATTACTTCTTCAGAGATGACGCAAGCTGCTTTACAGGCTTCTGTGCGAGATGAGACCCCGGAAGGGCGTTCTGTTGTGGAACTGGCAGGCAAACAAGGTCAGCGTTGGGCTGAGTCGGAGTATGCGAATGCGGACAGTGTGGAATTCACGGCAGAGACCCGGATGTCCGGTCTCAATCTGAGTAGCGGAATGAAGATCCGCAAAGGCGCGGTAGATGCAATCAAAAGATATATCGCTTCCGAAGGAGGCCGTATACCGGGGGATCTGGATGAGATCGCAAATCGAATTGCAAAGGCCGGAGGTACGCCGCTTGCTGTAGCCATCGATGATCGCATCTACGGTGTGATCTATCTGAAAGACACTGTGAAGCCAGGGCTGAAAGAAAAGTTCGCTGAGATGCGTGCCATGGGCATCAAGACCATTATGTGTACAGGCGACAATCCGCTGACCGCAGCGACCATCGCGCTGGAAGCGGGCGTGGATGATTTTATTGCCGAAGCGAAGCCCGAGGATAAGATTGCTGCGATCAAAAAAGAGCAGCAGGAGGGCAAACTCGTCGCCATGACGGGCGACGGTACGAACGATGCTCCTGCACTGGCACAGGCCGATGTAGGCCTGGCGATGAATTCGGGCACCATGGCGGCCAAGGAAGCGGCCAACATGATTGACCTGGATTCTGACCCGACCAAGCTATTGTCGGTCGTCTCCATTGGCAAGCAGCTGTTGATTACTCGCGGCGCGCTCACAACCTTTTCGATATCCAATGATATCGCGAAATATTTTGCCATCATTCCAGCCATGTTTATTCTCGCCATGCCGCAGCTTCAGGCGTTAAATATTATGAATCTGGCTTCACCGCAGTCTGCGATCCTGTCGGCGCTGATCTTCAACGCGATTATTATTCCACTGCTTATTCCTATCGCGATGAAGGGCGTCAAGTATCGGGCGATGTCAGCCGAGAGGTTGCTTGGTCGCAATGTGTTCATCTATGGCGTAGGTGGTGTGATTGTACCTTTTATCGGCATTAAGCTGATTGATATGGTTCTTTCGGGGATTCTTTGAGCAAACGATGTGATCTTGAAACCCTGAACTAAAGAGTGATACACCAAAGCTTATCAAAATTGTCCTTTTATCCTAATGAATTCAGGAAGTGATCTGTATGAACATGTTCTTACCTGCTGTACGGCTATCTGTCGTGCTTATGCTGATCTGCGGTCTAATCTATCCGCTTGTAACAACTGGTTTAGCCCAACTGTTCTTTCCTGCGCAGGCGAATGGCAGTCTGATTACGCAAAACGAGAAAATTATCGGCTCGTCACTACTGGCGCAGGAAATCCAATCGCCGGGGCTGTTCCAGCCCCGGGCATCCAATGCCGGTTATGACCCAACGGCTTCAGCCGGTTCGAATCGTGCCGTAGCTTCGGATGAGTATATCAGTGAGATGAAGGAAAAGATTACTCAGCTTAGGCAGGAAAACCCGGGATTGCAGCAGATCCCTGCTGATCTCGTGACGGGTTCAGGTTCGGGACTTGACCCAGATCTCTCTCCTGAAGCCGCTGAGGCACAGATCCCGCGCATTAGCGAAGCTACCGGGCTTAGTGAACAGCAGCTTGTGCAACTTGTACATGAGTATACGGAAGGCCGTCAGATGGGTATATTCGGGGAACCGCGTGTGAATGTAACGGCTCTGAATCTGGCGCTGACAACAGAACTGAACTAACGAATGGACGTACCAGCCTTCTCTCGATATATCGGGAGGGGCTTTCTCCATTTTTCTCATTATATTTTAAAGGGAAGGTGAAGAGAGACGGATGGAAGACAGTTTCAAGCGCAAGTCACCGGAAGAGATGTTGAAGATGATTACGAAGCTGCAGCAGGGTACGCTCAAAATCTACATCGGACCCGTCAGTGGATCGGGCAAAACGTATCATATGCTACGTGAAGGAAATGCGTTGCGCGAGCAGGGCATTGATGTGGTCATCTGTGCCGTATCAACGATGCGCAGACCGGAAACGGTAGAACAGCTTGGCGCACTCGAACGGATTCCAAGCATTCACTGGTTACGCCAGAGTGATGATGCAGAGATGAAGGATCTGAACCTGGATGCTCTATTGGTGCGTAATCCGGAGGTTGTGCTGGTGGATGGTTTGGCACATCGCAACAGAGAAAGCGCCCGGCATGCTACCCGGCTGGAGGACATTCAGTTTTTGCTCCGACACAATATCAGTGTCATGACAACGGTGAATGTGTATGAGCTGGAAGGGTACACCGAGCTGGCACGGCAGCTCACCGGTATCGCAGCAGAACATACCGTGCCTGCGGATACACTGGAACTTGCGGATGAAGTCAAGCTGATTGACGTCACGCCGGAAACCATACTGAGCCGTCTGGCAGAAGGTCACCTGAAGGGGCGTGAGGGAGAAGCTGTTTTTCGTCAAGGCAATCTGGGTATTCTGCGCGAACTGGCCCTGAGATTGGTTGCAGAAGGGGTGAATGAATCCCTGCGTGAGCATCGGGAGGAGATGGGAATCACCGTGACAACTGGCATAGCGGAACGGATTCTGGTGTCCACGCAATATCATTGGAACGGCTCGATCTACATCCGGCGTGGACAACAGATTGCTAGACGTTTGAATGGTGATCTGTGCGCCGTGGTTTTTCGGAATAATAAGCAGCCATTAACCAAGGAGGAAACCGTTTTCCGGCGGAATATGATCAAGCTGGTGGAGAAGTTTGGCGGCCATATGGAGGAGTTGTCTATATTACACCGTCGCAACATCCCGTCTACGCTGGCGCGTTACGCCATGGAGCACCAGATTACCCGGATTGTGATGGGACATTCCCGGCATACGCGCTGGCAGGAACTGTGGCAAGGGTCCGTTGTTAACTCGCTGTTACGCAGATTACGTGGCGTGGATCTGTTTCTGGTTGCTGATCGGGCGGCCCGGGAGGGTGAACATGTGGTTCCGGCCAAGGTGAACGAAGTAGAGTCACTGACATACCGCAGACTAAGCGAGCAGGAATTGAAGCAACAGATTGGTCAGATCCAGCGCGGCACATTCAAAATATATATTGGAGCCGCACCAGGTGTTGGCAAAACCTACATGATGCTGCGGGAAGGCAATGATTTGCTCCGTAAGGGCATCGATGTACAGATTGGCTTGCTGGAGACACATGGACGGGCAGAAACCGTGGAGCAGATGGGTCACTTAGCTGTAATCCCTCGTGTGCAGCGTGTTTATCAGGAGGCTCGGCTTGAAGAGATGGACACGGAGGGGATTCTGCGTCTCTGTCCGGAAGTGGTGCTGGTGGACGAACTGGCGCATACGAATGTGCCCGGAAGTGTTCGGCAAAAGCGTTATGAAGATGTCCTGATCCTGCTGAATGCAGGCATCTCGGTGATTACCACCATGAATGTACAGCATCTCGAAAGTTTGAATGATGCCGTTGAGCATATTACCGGTGTTCGTGTTCGCGAGACCGTACCTGATCGGATCATTCAGATGGCGGATGAGGTGCAGCTGATTGATGTGGCACCCCAGGCCTTGCGGCAGCGTATGAGGGAGGGTAAAATCTATGCAACTGCCAAGGTCGAGCAAGCCCTTGATAATTTCTTCAAAATCGGTAATTTGATTGCCTTGCGGGAACTTGCCCTGCGGGAACTCGCGGACGATGTCGATGAACGGCTTGAAACACAGCAAGCTAAAATTGCACTTCGAGGACCCTGGCGCAGACAGGAAGCGGTCTTTGTATGTGTAAGCAGTGATCATCATGCCGAGCGGTTAATCCGGCGCGGATTCCGCATGGCTTTCCGTCTAAAAGCCATCTGGCATGTATATCATATCCACATCGGTGAGTCCATGAGTGACGAAGTGAAGTGCCATCTGGAAGCATTGGAGCAGCTGACGATTCGGCTTGGTGGTCAATTTCATATTCATCATAGTCCGAGGCTGCGCGATGTACCTGAAATTCTGGCAAGAAAGGCATCGGAGGCGAGAGCAACCCAGTTGGTGGTCGGGCAGGCAAGACGGGTGTGGTGGCTGAATGGCTACCGCGGCTCAGGTTCGGTGGTCAACCGACTTGTACGGTTGTCGCGGCATCTGGATGTATTAATCGTTGCAGATTACGATGAGGAACGGAGCGGGATGTGAATAGATGTTGTCTGGACGAATAAGAAAAGAAATGCAGGCATCCCATGGAAAACGGGTTCCGGCATATGTATGGGTGACGCTCGGGGTGACGCTGCTAACCTTGCTTCTTCATGCCATTGGCATGAGTGGTGATCTGGTTAATGTAGCGCTTGTATACCTGTTCCCCGTTCTTGTGAGTGCTGTGTATTGGGGAATGGGGCCGGCTGTATATGCCGCGAGTTTTAGTGTCATTATGTTTGACTTCTTTTTTGTACCGCCATATCTGAGCTTTACGGTTGAGGATTTGAGATATCTCATCTCTTTTGCCGTGTATCTTGCTGTGGCGATCCTGACAGCAAGTCTTGCAGGTCGGTTGCGACAACAACTGGAGAGGGTAAAAGCACGTGAAGCCACAACTAACTCCCTGTACGCATTGAGTCGTCAGATGACAGCCATTACGGATCTGAATACGCTACAGGTGAATATAGCAACCCAGGTTTCGCTCACCTTGGCCAAACCAGCAGCGGTGTATCTTCCCGATGGTCAGGGGGACCTACTGGTTACAAGCTCTTCTTCACCCGCATCAGAAGGAGAAAAGGATAGCTGGGGGGATGGAGAGTCGGAGATTGCCATTGCCAAATGGGTGTATCATCACGGACAGATCGCAGGTAAAGGATCATCCACTTTGCGGGAATCTCCCGGGCTATATGTACCTCTGCGCACAGAGGAGCAGATACATGGCGTGCTCGCCGTGAGCATGGACGCTGGTGAGTCTCATGAGCAGCAAGAGCAGCTTCGTCTGTTGGAGGCGTGCGGTGGACTGGCGGCAAGTGCCATTGCCCGAGTGAAGCTGACGGAAGAGGCCCGATTGGCGCAGATCACTGCTGAATCAGAGCGTATACGCACAGCGCTGCTGGACTCTGTCTCTCATGAATTGCGTACGCCCCTAACTGCCATTATCGGTTCGGCTACGGGATTGTTGGAGAATGATACTCTTTTTACACCCGAGGATCGGAGAGAATTAACAGGCAACATTCGGGATGGGGCCTTGCGCATGAATCGTCTTGTCACGAATTTGCTGGGTATGGTTCGGCTGGAGAGCGGCATGTTGCAACTGAACCGGAAATGGTGTGACGTGGGAGACATCGTTAGCGTTGTACTGACACAGGTTCGGGAATTCAGTCCACATCGCAACATTCAAGTTGAACTGCCTGATGATCCGGCCTTCATCTACGGGGATGAAGTATTGCTGGAGCAGGTGCTGGTCAATATCGTCAGCAACGCCATCAAATATTCGCCAGATGAGAGCCAGATCGTCATCACTGTGACGAGTAATAAGAGTCCAAGTCAATTGACGATCTGGGTAGCTGATCAAGGTGTCGGTATACCGGAAGCGGAAAGAATACGTATATTTGATAAGTTCTATCGCTCAGAGTCTACTCAGCATGTCACAGGAACAGGGCTTGGTCTGGCGATCTGCAAAGGTATTGTGGAAGTCCACGGAGGTACCATTGTGGCAGAGCCGAATCCGGGCGGGGGAACGAGAATGCGCATAGAACTCCCCATGGAGGCTCACGGATCGCGGTTTCCCTATTCAGAACAAGGAGAGGTTGAAGAATAACATGAACGCACCACTAGGGGCTCGTATACTGGTGATCGATGATGAGCCGCAGATTCGCAAATTGCTCAAGGTCACTCTTCAGGCACACCAATTCGAACTCCACGAGTGTGGAGAAGGCGAAGAGGGTGTTATTCAGGCGAGTATTGTACATCCGGATCTGATCATCCTTGATCTCGGTTTGCCAGGCATGTCTGGCATGGAGGTACTTCGCCGCATTCGCGAATGGTCGCAAGTCCCGATCATTGTGCTGACAGCGAAGGATCAGGAGGGAGACAAAATTGCCGCGTTGGATGGTGGTGCAGATGATTATGTGACCAAACCGTTCGGAATGGGTGAGTTGGTCGCCCGTATTCGAGTGGCACTGCGCCATGTAGCCAAAACGACGGATGAGCCAATACTGCGCTTTGGATCACTCACAATTGATCTGGCCCAAAGGCAAGTCGAACTGGAGGGGACTTTGGTCAAATTAACCCCAACTGAATATGAGATGCTGAAGGTGCTTGCCTCCAATGCAGGGAAAATCATCACTCAGCGCCAGCTGTTGCAGCAAGTATGGGGAGGGCATCATCATGAGTCCGACAGCCATTATCTGCGGGTATATGTGGGACATCTGCGCAAGAAATTAAATGAAGATCCAACCAAGCCCCGATATATTCAGACGGAGCCTGGCATTGGTTATCGCTTTTTGCTACAGGATTAAGCTGAATAGTAATGCGTCAACTCCAGCGGATTTGGATATAAATTGGACATACTATGCTGAAGTACAGTTACTCATACAACAACATGAAATTGCACAGGAGGGTAAGAGGATGCCATTGTTACGTTTTGATGTAATTGAGGGACGGAATCCGGATGCATTGAAACAATTGTTGGACGTGGCCCATCAGGCTATGGTGGACGCATTCGAGGTGCCGCAGCGGGACCGATATCAGATCGTACATCAGCATTCTGCACACGAGATGATTATTGAAGATACAGGGCTGGGTTTGGAGCGCAGCCGAGATATAGTCGTTATCAGTATCGTCAGCAAAGAACGTACGCCGGATAAGAAACAAAAGTTATATGCTTTACTTGCCCAGCGACTGGAGTCGGAGTGCGGGTTGTCTCCCCAGGATCTGATGGTATCCATTACTGAAAATGGAGAAGCGGATTGGAGCTTTGGCATGGGAGAAGCACAATTCATAACAGGCAAGTTGTAGCCATATATGGCGGAGGTTGCGTTAAGCCTCCGACTCTGATTACTCGGAACTCTTGAACAGGAGTTAGCTGAACGAAACCTTGATGGGGGTGCGTTCGGCTATTTCCGGTTTATCCTTTTTTACGTGGGAAAAAGAGTTCGACCTCTGTACCTTGCGCAATATCGGAATGCACGCGAATCGTTCCATTGTGGGAGTCGACGATCCATCGAGCAATCGATAAGCCCAGGCCTGTCCCGCCTTCTAGACGAGACCTTGCCTTATCTCCACGATAGAACCGTTCGAAAATATAAGGCAAATCGGTTTTGGATATACCTATACCTGTATCTGTTATGCTGATATGAATATCATTGGACTGGATACGTCCCAAAATTCGAATATGCCCGTCCGTAGGAGTATATTTCAGAGCATTATCCAGGAGAATGATGAATAACTGGCGCATCCGGGCACGATCTCCACACATCCATAGCTGCTCATCTACTTTCGTCTCAATCCGGATGTCCTTGGTTGCAGCAAGCAGTTGGAACTGTTCTGCCAATTCAAGCAGGACCTGATCCGCTTGAATCATTCCCGAATCAATCTGCAACTGGTTGGAATCGGTGCGAGCGAGTGTGAGCAAATCATCCAGCAGCTTGCTCATCCTTTTGCTTTCCTGAAGAATGACAGCGATATGAGGACTCTCCTCTTCGATCGACCGATCTGGATGTTGAAGTAACAACTCTGTTTCGGCTTGAATGATAGCTGTCGGTGTTCGCAGTTCGTGGGAGGCATCGGCAACAAAACGCTGCTGCTTCTCCCAAGAGTTGCGTATCGGTACAAGCGATCTCCCTGCCAGAAATAATCCGGCAATAAGCGATATGACTACACCCGCTATAATCCCCATTGCAAGATCACGCAATAGTGAGTGAAGTGTATGAGTTACATCCTCCAAACTTCTGACAATGGTAACTGTTACGTTATCGTTATTCCTTCCCTGTCCGAGGAGTTGGGTCTTAAGAACCCGGTAGTCATGATCATTGAAACTCAAAGTATGCGGAGATTGTTCATCCTCCAGGATCCAAAAACGCTGTGCAATGACTGAAGTGAATGACTGTCGCGGCGATTGACCCAACAATCGTCCCTTGTGATCCCAGAAAAGATAAGTCGTTCGCTCGTCTTGTTGTGGATCAGTATGGGGAGATTCCAGCAGTTCCTCCAGGCTGTATACGGATTGAATCCGACTGTTAGCCTGTTCTAAAATCTCATCCATATCATGAAACAATCGGAATCGCATGTGAACGTAAAGCAGAGAGCTCAGTACAGTAAGTACAAGAAGGAACACAACGGTGTTTAATATAACCAGTCTTCGGCGGATATGATTAAACATGCGGCTCACCCTTGAATAAATATCCGATACCCCGTACTGTTCGGAGCGAATGATCCGCATCTGTATCGGCCAGTTTTTTTCGCAGGTGATGAATATACACGTCTACTGCACTGGTTGCTGATCCGGAGTTGAAGCCCCATACGCGGTCAAATATTTGTTCCCGGGTCAGAATTTGGTCCTTGTGACACATGAAAAACTCCAGTAGTTGATATTCGGTTGCTGTTAAGTTCAGCAGGTGATCTCCGTTATAGGCATCTTTGGCGGAAGGCACCAGACGGATCGGTCCCCATACCAAGTCTCCTTCCTGTCCAAGCGTACCGCGCCTTCTTAACACTGCCCTTGTACGTGCCATTAATTCCGAAACAGCAAAGGGCTTGATAACATAGTCATCTGCTCCTGCATCCAGTCCGGCTACCCGATCCTCGACTGCATCTCGGGCAGTCACCAGAATAATGGGAACCTTATTAGACTGGGACCGTAGCTTTTTCACAATATCGACACCGCTCAGACCTGGCAGCATGACATCCAGAATAATCAGGTCGTGAATAGCCTGCTCGGCCAGGTAATACCCTTCATCCCCGGTTTCCACACCGTCGGTCACAAATGATTCGTGTTCAAAAATATCAACAATCACTCTCAGCAGAGATGGATCATCCTCCACAACAAGAACTCGCATCAAGCTTCCACCTTTCACCATGCCTGCAACATATGGATTTTAAGAAAATTTAAATAATTCGCTCCTATACTGAAATTATTGACATAGATATACTACGCTCATGCGGACTGGAGGAATATAGATGGCGAAGATGGACAAGAAATGGGTCATATTATGTTCGGCTGCAGTGGCGGCCGTCTATACAGCAGGATTTTATACAACAGAGACGGAGGCGATCGTGCAATCGCCATTACAGCACAATCAAGGTAACACTCTGACAAATCGTGTGTCAACCAATCACAATTACGATACATCCAATACTGCGGCTGTGCAGAATGAGACTAGTTCGGCAACAGAGGACCAGCAAACGAGGATGTATCAGGACGGAAGCTATGAAGGAACAGGCAGCAATCGACGTGGTTCCATTCAAGTGACGGTTACGATCCAAAAGGACAAAATTACAGATGTGGAGATCAGTCAGTTTGCAATGCACTATTCCGAGCAGGATGTCGTGGATATGCCGGATGAAGTGATCCGCAACCAGAGTGCGCAGGTGAATAATGTTTCGGGGGCCACTTACAGCACCGAGGCATTCTCATCTGCTGTACAGGATGCGCTGGATCAGGCAAGGAACGCATAATGATGAGAAAAAGGAAACTTTTTATGGATACGGTGGTCGATATCCAGGTGGTGACAGGGACAGACACAGGTACAGAAGAACGAAATCACTCGCCTGAAAAGTTGGAAGCACAAATCGATCGTGCGTTCGATGCCTTTCGGCATGTGGAGCAGGCATGCAGCCGATTCAGTCCGGACAGCGAATTGATGAGGGCGTGCAGGCAGATTGCAAAACCGGTTCGAATCAGCCCGTTTCTGTTTGAGCCGTTGAAGCTGGCTTTGCATATGGCTGAATGTACGGATGGTTTATTTAATCCAACGGTTGGCAAAAGGCTGGAGAATTACGGGTTTAACCGTCATTATCTGACGCAGCAATGCATGAACAGCGCGGTTACGGATTCTGTGAATTACCGTGACATTGTACTTGATGAGTCCGATCAGACTTTGCTTCTGCATAATCCCATGGTAATTGATCTGGGCGCGGTAGCCAAAGGGTTCGCCATCGATCTCGCTGCACATGAATTACAGGAGTTTGACGGATTTATTGTGAATGCAGGTGGTGACATCTATGCAGGTGGAGTGAATGAGCAAGGTAAGCCTTGGGAAGTCAGTATACAGCATCCTACACATCCTGAGGAAATGATCTACTCCCTGACTCTTTCAGATCAAGCCCTCTGTACTTCGGGCAGTTATGAGCGAAGGAGTGCCATAACCGAGGGTGTCCATCATCTGATTGATCCCATAACAGGACGTTCACCGGAGACGTGGATTAGCTGTAGTGTAATTGCACCGTATGCGATGATGGCTGATGTTTTTTCAAGCGCGGTCATGTTGCAGAGAAAGGAAGCCGGACTACAGTTGATTCATCAGACGAACGTGCAGGCCATTCTCATTACTCCGGATTTACAAGTCGTTCGAGAAGGAGGTATAAAGATATGACTTTACAACAGTGGATAAAATCACCCAAAGGTTATGTGGTCATGGTCTTGACAGCCTATCTTGTTATTGCCTCTCTGGTAGCATTTGATATTAAGGGCATTGTCCATGGTGTAGTCGCTGTAGGTGTAGCTGTCGTTGTAGACATGATGTTTGGTCTCGTGAATCAAAAGAAGAGAATTACGCCAGATGGGGCATTGATCACAGGTCTGTTAGTGGCCCTGATTCTGAGCACTTCCGTTTCATGGGGTATTGTAGCTGCAACCGTAATTCTGTCGATTGTATCGAAGTATGTGTTGGTCTCGCGGAAGAAACCGATTTTTAATCCGGCAGCACTGGGACTGATGCTCTCGGTTATGATCTTCGGGGCGGGTGAAAGCTGGTGGGGTGCTTTTGGCGATCTGCCTATTTGGATGATGGTCTTTTTGTTGTTAGGTGGATATAGGGTTACAGGACGGGTCAACAAGTTCCCTCAGATTTTTTCATTTCTGGGAACCTATTTCGTCCTAATGCTGGTGATGGGATTATTGCACACTGGTGATGCAGGAGATGCACTTCGTGCTCCATTTATCAATGCGGTTCTCTTTTGCGGATTTTTTATGGTGACCGATCTACCAACGTCCCCTGCCAAAACGAAAGATCAATTTGTATTCGGAATTCTTGCAGCCTCGGTAGGAGCTCTGATATATGGATTATTTGGTGGGCTGATGTATCTGTTCGTTGGGTTGTTATGTGCTAATTTATATCATTTTCTGCGTGTGCGTTTTGCCATGTTTGCATAACGATTGGTCAAAAGCGCCGTTCCTAGTTTTCTAAGGGGAACGGCGCTCATTTTGAATTTAAATTTTCTATCACATAATATCAGCGCTTATCATTCAACGGGCCTAATTATGACGTGTATTTTGGCAACCAGTCGCCGTGAGCTTCAATCAGCTCATCACACATCGCTACGATGTCATCGATAGACAGCTCGGCAGCCGTGTGTGGATCAAGCATGGCGGCGTGGTAGATATGTTCTTTTTTGCCCGTGATTGCTGCTTCAATGGTCAGCAGTTGCGTGTTGATATTTGTCCGGTTCAATGCCGCGAGTTGTGGAGGCAGATCCCCAATGTAGGTAGGACTGATTCCTGATCCATCGACCAGACAAGGTACTTCGACACATGCCTCACGCGGCAGGTTCGTAATCAGTCCGTTGTTCATGACGTTACCGCCAATCTTGTACGGGTTATTCGTCTCCATGGCTTCAATAATATGCGATGCGTATTCACGGCTGCGGGTATGTTCAATATTTTCGCTGGCAAACAGCTTGGTACGCATTTCTTTCCAGCCTTCAATCTGGTTCACACAGCGGCGTGGATACTCATCCAATGGAATGTTGAAGCGTTCAATCAGCTCCGGGTAATTCCGCTTGATGAAGTAAGGGTGGTACTCGGCATTATGCTCGGACGATTCCGTTACATAATAGCCAAATCGCTGCATTAATTCATAACGAACCATGTCATCATGCTGTTCTTTCTGCTTTTCCTTCGCCAGACGTTTAATCTCGGGGTACAGATCCTGCCCGTCTTTGGTAACTTCGAGCAGCCACGCCATGTGGTTGATCCCTGCAATTTTAGCGACAACACCTGTCTGATCGATCCCCAGTGCATCAAACAGATGTGGTACACATACCTGCACACTATGACACAAACCTACGGTTTTGATCCCGCCATGCACATTCATGACGTTGGTAAGTACGGCCATTGGGTTGGTGTAGTTCAGGAACCATGCATCCGGACATACTTCCTGCATATCCCGGGCAAAATCCAGCATAACCGGAATAGTCCGCAAGTTACGGAAAATTCCGCCGATACCGAGTGTATCTGCAATCGTTTGACGCAGTCCGTATTTCTTCGGAATCTCGAAGTCCGTAATGGTACATGGATCATATCCACCGACCTGGATGGCGTTGATGACATATTTGGCCCCGCGCAGCGCTTCTTTGCGGTCCTGATATACGTTTACGACGCAACGACTTCCGAGTGAACGTGCCAGACTGGTCAGCAAACGCTCGGAATCGCTCAGACGTTCAGCATCGATATCGAACAATGCCAGCTCAAAATCCTGCAGTGCTTCG
Source organism: Paenibacillus sp. FSL R5-0519 (assembly GCF_037974275.1). NCBI lineage: Bacteria > Bacillati > Bacillota > Bacilli > Caryophanales > Paenibacillaceae > Paenibacillus > Paenibacillus sp. FSL R5-0519. Next base: position 6,308,838 of record NZ_CP150234.1, on the reverse strand, counting down.
GTCATCATGACATCACCCAATACATTTTTGACAAAGACGGTGCTTCCCGCACCGAGAAACGTAATTTTGTTCATCTTAAGTTAAGCCTCCCTGAAAAATGTTGTACCCCAACTATAGGCCGATTCGGCACATATAACTATGGCTCAACCCCTCTCAAACATGGCATAATCCCATTTTTGTTTCCGTTTTCAACTAATATTTATGTCCTTTAGCTGTTATAATTTAATTAGATATACAGATGGTGAGCCTCGGAAGGAAACAAGGAGGGAGGGCATAAAATGAGAAAAATAGAGATGAATGTGGTAGCCACGGACTGGACACAGATGGAACTGGTCTTGTTGTTCTTCGGGTGGGAGGCGTGTGAACCCGCCCATTATTGGGGACCGGGTGTACGTGATTCCTATATTGTGCATTACATCCATGAAGGACGGGGCATCGTGTACATGGGGGATCAGGAATACAAGCTTAGCGAGGGACAGGGTTTTATCATTTTCCCGGATACGCTTATTCATTATGAGGCAGATCCCAAGGAGCCCTGGACGTATTCGTGGTTCGGCTTCAAAGGTGTACAAGCCAAAGCATTCATGCAACGTGCCCAGCTGAGCCCGGAGCGCCCGATATATGATGTCCATGATACGATTACGATGGAACAGTTGTATACGGAGATGGTCCAAGCTTCCACGCGACCGGAAGGTGATGTGTTGAACCAAAGTTTCTTGTACCGCTTGATGGCAGAATTAATCTCTTCTTCACCTGTGAAGGAAGACGTCGGGCAGCTCCTTTCAAACAAAGAAACATACATCCGGCAGGCGGTGCAATTTATGGAGAACAGGTACAGTCAGCGAACTTCCATTCTGGATATTGCCCAAGCTGTGGGGTTGGATCGCACGTATCTATCAGGATTGTTCAAAGAGCGATATGGCATGTCGCTGCAGTCATTTTTTCTGGAGTACCGTATGAATCGTGCTGCCGAACTTCTTCAGAATCCAGGGCTGTCGGTCAGTGAAGTGGCCCATTCTGTCGGTTATACGGACCCATTATTGTTTTCCAAGATGTTTAAGCGTGTGACGGGCGTATCTCCGAAGAGGTCGAGAATCCGCGATTAGACGCACCTAGTGTTTCAAATTTGAAAAGAAAAGCTTTGATCATTAAACGTCGTCCCGCTATACTGATACAGAAGTGATATGAATTGAAGTAAGTTCAATTGAATATGTGGAACTTGGTGCTTCGCCCTTCAGGGTGAAAGCTTAATAGGGAAGTCCGGTGTAATACCGGCGCGGTCCCGCCACTGTAACAGAGGAGTCAGGTAGCGATAATCCACTGGTTTAAGCCGGGAAGGAGCTGCAAGTGACGATGATTCTGGAGCCAGGAGACCTGCCAGGTTTAACAAACACAGTAGTACCCTACGGGAGATAGGAAGGTGTTTAGAGAGCATGATTTTTTCTGAAAATCTGTTTATTTAAGGCGTCCTCATCCAGTACACGGAGAGGGACGCCTTTTTTGCTATGGACGGAGAACATCAGAGCACATACATAAAGTTTTGGGGAAGGACGTTAGAGCAATTGAGCAGATATATCGTTAAACGATTATTACAACTGGTAGTCGTATTGTTCGGCATTACGTTCCTGACGTTCCTGCTAACCTACCTGTCTCCTGGAGATCCAGCCAGACTTATGCTTATGTCTACAGGGGTAACGCCATCCGATGAGCTGGTCAGGCAGGTGAGGTCTGAGCTTGGATTGGATGAGCCTTTTTTCTACCGCTACGGGACATGGTTGGGACAGGTGGTAACTGGAGACTTCGGTACATCATATAAATACAATCGTCCAGTACTGGACGTGCTGATGGCACGGCTCCCGGCAACGCTTTGGCTAACAGGAAGCGCCATGGTTCTGGTTATTCTGGTTTCCTTTCCACTGGGGATGCTGTCGGCTGTCTATCGTAACCAATGGCTTGATCACGTCATTCGTCTGTTCTCTTTTGCCGGATTATCGATGCCCAGCTTCTGGTTGGGTATGCTGCTCATGTTGGTCTTCGGTGTACAGCTGAAGCTGCTGCCGGTAATGGGTAATTCCGGATGGTACAGCCTGATTCTGCCTGCATGTACTCTCGCGATTCCACTTGTTGCCCAGTACAGCAGACAGATTCGTGCGATCCTGCTTGAGGAGACAAGCCAGAACTATGTGATCGGAGCCAGATCCAGGGGTGTGAAGGAGTCGATCATTATTTTGCGTCATATTCTCCCGAATGCCCTGCTGCCGATCGTTACCCTTATGGGTATGACAACAGGTGCTTTGTTAGGTGGTGCAGCGATTGTGGAAAGTTTATTTGTGTGGCCGGGCGTTGGACAGATGGCTGTAGATGCGATTTTCACAAGGGATTATCCGCTGATTCAGGGGTATGTCATCTGGATGGCAATCATATATGTCACCCTGAATCTGCTGGTTGATATATGGACTCATCTTCGTGATCCCCGAATCCGACTGGATGTGGATATATAGATGAGAGCCTTCAGACTGGTATTACTGCAGAATCGCTGGTTCACCTTCCTGCTGTCTCTGACCGCCTTCTGGATTATTCTTGCCATGGTTGCACCGCTGCTTGCACCACAAGACCCACTTGCAACGAACTTTACCAAAGTGTTGCAGCCATCCAGCGCCGAGTATCCTCTTGGAACCGATCAACTGGGCCGATGTGTATTATCTCGTCTTCTGTACGGTGCACGTACCTCGCTGCTGCTCACCTTTATGATGATTGGCATCGTGTTTGTGTTAGGTGTAACGATTGGAGTCATCGCCGGTTTCGCTCGGGGGGTGACGGATATGGTGCTCATGCGCCTGTCTGATACATTAATGGCATTTCCGGGGCTTATTTTTGCGATCGCTGTGGTGGGGATGCTTGGGCCGGGATTGTTCAATACGGTTCTGGCACTGTCGGTTGTCTGGTGGGCGAAGTATGCAAGAATGGCCAGAAGCCTGGTGATTTCCCTTCAGCAAAAGGAGTATGTCGCTGCCGCTGCTTTCAGCGGAGCACGTAAAATACAGATCATGGGCAGGACGATCCTGCCCAATATGATGTCTCCAATCATCGTCATGGCGATGATGGATGTGGGTGGTATGATGCTGTCCATCTCGGGCTTGTCCTTTCTCGGGCTTGGCGCGCAGCCTCCGAACCCCGAGTGGGGGGCCATGTTAAATGAAGGCAGAAGATATCTGCAGACTGCACCATGGCTGTTGATATATCCGGGTCTGGCGATATTCAGCACCGTAATTATTTTTAATTTACTGGGAGACAGCCTGCGAGATGTGCTTGATCCCAAGAAAAATACAGCTTAACTGGAGGAACCGGAATGAAGAGGAATTTTCAAAAATCAATGTTGCTCACCCTCATATCCATGTTGGTTGTGTTCTTGCTTGCAGCTTGTGGCACTGCCAATAATCCCTCGACCTCGTCTGGTGCAACGGAGAAGTCGGCGGCTACGGACAAGGGTACGACAAGTGCACCGACTCATCTGAATGTGGCCCTGTTCTGGCTTGGCAGCAGTCTGGACCCGGCAGAAGAATGGAATGGCTGGACGCTGACGCGAGCAGCGATTGGGGAGACACTGATCCAGTTTGACGAGAATATGAAGCTGGTCCCTAAAATTGCAGATACTTGGGAACGAGTGGATGACACGACTTGGCACTTTCATATTCGGGAAGGTGTAACTTTCCATAACGGAAATAAGGTAACTGCCGACGCAGTGAAAACATCAATTGAACGCTCCATTGAGTTAAACGAGAGAGGACAAGCGACTGTACCCGTAGCCTCAATGACTGCTGAAGGACAAGATCTGACGATTACAACGACAGAGCCTTATGCGTCCCTGCTTGGCAATATCGCCGAACCACTTTTTATCATTGTGGATACGAGTGCAGATACATCCAAATTCAAGAGCGAGCCGATTGCTACCGGACCATTTATGGTGACAGGTTATACGCCGGATCAGGAGATCCAGGTGAAAAAGTATGACGGGTACTGGGGCGGTGCGGCAGATGTAGACACATTGACGTTGAAATATATCAAGGATGATAGCACCCGTGCCCTTGCCCTGCAGTCTGGAGAGATTGATGTAGCCAGTAACGTGGGACGAAGCAGTCTGGCATTATTTCAGGACAAGAGTCAATACACCATTGATGAAATTCCTAGCCTGCGGACCCAATTCGTATGGTTTAATACAACCAATCCGCTGTTGAGTGATCCGGAGGTCCGCCGGGCAATCTCATATGGTATTGACCGTGAAATGTACGCCAATACGCTGGTGGGCGGTCAGGCTGCCAAAGGGCCGTTCACATCAGCGCTGCCTTTTGGCTATGACAAGATCAAAGGATATGATTACGAACCGGAGAAAGCCAAACAGCTGCTGGATCGGGCTGGCTACAAGGATGCAGATGGCGATGGCATTCGTGAAAAAGATGGCCAGAAGCTGTCGCTACAGCTGATTCTGAACTCCGCCTACGAGTCTGATTCGATTGTGGCTGCTGCAATGCAGTCCCAGCTTAAAGAGATTGGCGTTCAAGTGGAGATGACCTCCTATGAGGACCTAACCGATCATCAGAAGAGCGGAAATTACGACCTCGCTTTGACCAGTATTAATACAGGCATCACGGGTGACCCGCAGTATATTCTGGATTTCTACTTCATGACGGGTGCGGAATGGAATGTGGGTGGATATAGCAATCCGAAGCTGGATGAGGTAATTACTCGCCTTCATTCCGAGTTTGACGTGGAGAACAGGTATGCCCTTGCAGCAGAGGCACAGCAGATGATTCTGGATGATGCAGCCTATATGTTTTTGACCTATACCCCGATTAATATTGTAAGTAAAAGTACCGTGCACGGCGCGACGATGTATCCCATCGACTTCTATCTACTGGATCGTAATATTAAGGTTGGGCAGTAATGGAGCCCTTGCTTAGTATCAATCATCTGTCCGTAACCTACAAGGGGGATTCTCTGGCTCTACGGGACTTGTCCTTCTCCATGAATAAGGGAGAGATTATCGGGATTGTAGGTGAAAGTGGTAGCGGAAAGTCGACACTTATTCGGGCTTTGCTTGGCCTGTTACCTGAAGGTGGTCAATATACCGGGGGAGTGATCTCTTTTCAGGATAAAGTGCTATTACGTGAGTCACAGTCTGATTGGGGCGGAGTACGCGGAAAGCGGATCGCTATGGTGTTTCAGGACAGCGGGTCCTATCTTAATCCAATTCGCAGTATCGGCAGTCAGTATATTGAAGCGATTCGAACTCATTTTACCGTATCCAAAAAAGCAGCTTATACCCTGGCTGTGAGTATGCTCGCGGACATGGGATTGCAGGATCCCGAACGAATTATGCGTTCTTACCCTTCGCAGCTCAGTGGAGGCATGAAACAGCGAACAGCGATTGCCATGGCGATTACGATGGAACCAGAGCTTCTGCTTGCGGATGAGCCGACCAGTTCGCTAGATGTGACGACACAGAATGAAGTGATGCACCGATTAAGCGAGCTTCGTTCCCGTCAAGGGACAGGCATGATTATCGTAACACACAACATTGCTGTTGCAGCTCATATGGCAGACCAAATTGGTGTGATGCAGGATGGTGCATTGGTCGAGATGGGAGATACTTTCCGCGTCATATCCGATCCTCAGCATAAATACACTCGCAAGCTGCTGAGTGCTGTACCTGAATTGGAGGGGAATGTTCATGGTTCATAAGGGGTTACCGATTCTGGAACTGAGAAATCTGTGCAAAACCTATGAGTTAAAGGGGCACAGGGCAGTGGATGCACTGAAATCTGTCCATATGCAGCTGTACCCCGGGGAATGTCTGGGGATTGTCGGGGAGAGTGGTAGCGGGAAGAGCACCCTGGCCAGATGTGTAACCCATTTGGATCGAGTGACTTCAGGACAGATTCAATATCGTCAACAGGATATTACTCGATTGAATGGGAAGGCGTTACGCCAGCAACGAAAGCAGATCCAGATGGTTTTCCAGGAGCCTTCGGCTATCTTTAATCCGCGAGTGAAGGTTGGAGCATTTATTCGGGAGCCACTCATCAATTATAAAATAATGAAGGGCCAACAAGCGGATCGGGAAGTGCTCAGGCTGTTGGAACGGGTAGGATTATCTGCCGCTACGGCGGATAGATATCCGCATGAACTGAGCGGTGGAGAGCAGCAAAGAGCAGTCATTGCTCGTGCGATTGGAGTAGAGCCAGACATTATCCTGTTCGATGAAGCCACCTCGGCACTGGATGTTTCCATTCAGCAGCAGATCCTGGATCTGTTGGTGGAGTTGAGAAAGGAAACAGGAATCTCATCTATTTTCATATCGCATGATCTTGCAGTGGTGCAACAGATCAGTGATCGGATTGCCGTGATGTACCAGGGTGAGGTGGTTGAGGTTGTGGAGAGTTCACAGCTGACCAGTTCAGCGAATCATCCCTATACCCGGAGCCTGATGGCCTCGCTGTTGTCCGTAAGAGAAATGAAGTATAAGATGCAGGAGCGGTACGAGGAACTGGAGCAAGAAGAAGAGCAGGAGCAGGAGAAGGTGGAGGAGCAGGAGCAGGAGCAGGAGCAAGAGCAGGTGGAGGTTTTTCAGGAAAGTCTGTCAGGATGAAACCGATGACGGTTTTTCGTTATGGGCTGATTAGATTATACCGATAGAATGATGCGAAAAGGGTTATCCAAGAAGTCCACAGATGACTTTTAGGGTAACCCTTTTGTTGTATAACAGGAACGTTGTGTGTAGTTGGGACGTAATCGTTTTTTATGGGGTGATCCCGAACTAGTGTGGTACCTGGGATTGGAAATCGTTCCGGCTGGACTGATCAGCATGGTAAAAGACAATATCACCATCCTGCAGAGGCCAGGTTCTGCCTTGGACGTCTGATGGCGTTTTGTTGAAACCTTCCATCTGCCATTGATTCATCAATGGTGCATGAATGTATTGCAGATGGGGTGTCTCTGTATTTCCATTTCGAAGGCTCTCCATGTTGAAGTTGACCACGATATAACCATTCTTCAGAAAAATATTCGATTTCTCATCCAGCTGATTCTGTCGGGCGAGGGGCTCCAGATCAGTACCTTTTGGTACGGCATATACATCCGCAGGCAAGCTGTACTCCCCGTACCAGCGCTGGATTGCTGCATTAGCTCGGTCTACATTGACCCCGGAAGGAATGTTCATTTTGGGTCCAATGAGTGTCCGAATTGGAGCAGACAGGATCATCCAATCATAACGACCGACCCATGTTTTTTGATGGGAAGTCTGATCGACCAGTTGAACCATATGTTCCGCCAACGTACGCTGGTTGCGTTCTTCCGCTGACAGTTCATAAGTGTACTGATAACGTGCGGTATCGCCTAACTCTGTGCCGGGTACATTTCGAAGACGTGAATTCAGGACAACAAATCGTTTCTCCAGATCCTGTGCCGATCCGATGCGAATCAGGCGTTCCTGGCCACGATGATAGTACAGATCTACTTCTTGCCGGGAAGAACCGTCTTTACTCACAAAAGCAAAAGTGGGTGTAATTCGAATACCATCCTGTTTGCCAAACATATTGCCCTTGGTCTTCAGATCGAACTTGAAATGGTACCCTGTTTTTACAGTTGCGTTAGCGAATCCCTGCACCGGATGGCTTCCTGGTCGAATGGGTAATACAAATGGAGCCAGGTTACCCCGTAGATCACCATCGATGCTATTCATTCCAGCCCAGTAGCTAAGGCCCGTTGATTCGGGACTGCCCAGTCGCTTGCGAAAAACATTTTCCCAGTTGTAATCAGAGATATCCGTGACGTGAAAATCATATAACCTTCCGATGACATCTACCGGCACGGTGTCTGCTGCAACATGATGCGCCAGATTAGTATTGGCATCCTGTTGCTCGGTAAAGTTTGCAGGTGCATTCTCTGCAATATTGCGGAATACAATGTCATATTTGCCTTCGTCTACCCATACAGGGAGATAAAATGTGGTGTCCAGTTGATTGACCGGAATATCGACCCATGTCTTGGCAGGGATAAACTGACTCCGGTCTGCATTGTAGACATCAAACGGAAATTGCACCTGTTTGATGCGATAATATTTGGCATAATCACGATTTCCATAACCAGGATAACTCGCTGCGTCCAAGTGCTGTCCTGATGTCGGAATTCGCACAATGAACGGACGTTCCAGAATGAGTGCAGCGCTGGTTGGGTCGGGTATGGTTTTCTGATTATGCGGCTGATCATCCGATACCCAGGCGTAGTTGACGACAGGGGTATGTACGGTGACGGTGTTGATGCCGTTAATCGGTAATATTTTATTGGCACCACCATTCACGTTACCGGGTAGCAAATCATAATAGATCTCGCCCGAACTCGTTGTATTGGCTTTATTCAGCAAGGAATTGTTGATCATGTTGCCCGGTTTGTACAACACATCGCGACCAATTGTCGTTGGATTGGGAATGTTGGATGGAGTTGGGCCATCTTTGGTTGTTTCCACATCATTCATGATGGTTGTGTTGTTGAATTTCACTAGATCATTATTCACTTTACTTTGAGGTGTGTTGGTTTCAGCCATCCCTTTTAACCGTGATGTATCATCAGGCACGGTGGGTGGTTGGTTCAAACCACCTGTTAATTTGGTTGGAGTATATGAAATTGAAGTGGTTTGCCCTGGTCGTACATGGCTTTCCACAGATTCATCATTTTTAGACTCCAGTGTTGGTGGTGTGTAACCTGATGGATTCATCGTAACGGTCTCACCGGGCAAAGCGTAATTGTTCATGGTTGCTTTAGCGATCTTGTATACTTCCAGATTATTAATTTTCCAGTAGGAGTAGTCTCTTGTGATCTGGAAGTTGTATGGCTTGGGTACCGTGTCGTTCGCAGGTACAGGTGTCCCTGGTCTACAACCATCATCATCACATTCCTCTGGTCCAGGTACTGTCCACTCTCTGTCGTAAGAGATGGTGACATTACAGTTGTATGTAACTTTACCGCTCATTTTCGCCCAAGCTTGTTTAAATAGATAATTGTCAGCAAAGGCATTTGTGTAGAGTGATTCGGAAGTGGGTATTCCTTTTAACACATTGAATGTCTCATTATCTCTGTTATCTGACTTAATAACACCGTTGGCACTTGGATCGAGATCATTTATGCTCATGATGGTTCCAGCAGAAGGTGGTCCAATCGTTGGTGTGCAGCCTCCACCGCCTCCGTTACCGTCGCCCTCGCCAGTACCTGGGTTCTCTTCAACACCGATGCTTGTTGTGGTAGTTAGCTCAAAATCATCCTTCTTCCATAATACGGTGATGGTTGTAGTTCCTCTGCTAACGGCTTGAACTAATCCGGAGTTACTAACGGTAGCGACACCAGGATTGGATGATTCCCATGTCGTTGTACCCCCGCTGCCGGTGTTTACATTGGTCTCTGCTCCAAAGTTTCCATCACCATTTTTCGTTTTGACCGTTGCATTCAATTGTTTGGACTGGTTCAAGCTAAGTTGCCCGCCAGCGGAGAGGTTGATCTCTTTGGTTATTTCAGCTAAAGCACTCCAGTATATATCGGTATTAAATACATAGTCAGCAGAGTATTTAGGTGGATTATAGGGTCTGTGACCTATTGGTTCAATAGCACCTCCGATTTGAGTTGTGAATTTAACCGTATCACCGTCAAATGATTCCACACTAACCAAGATTGGTTTGCCTGGTGAGTAATATTGCGTGTTATCCATATACATGGGCTTTAACGAGATGGAAGTTAAATCACTTCTAGAATATCTCTGACCTGAACGATCAAAGTACTCAGAGGGTTTGTAGCTTGGTGCATCTAGTGGGAGATTTACGCAAACTAATGATGAGTTTGGTTTGTTAGTATCGGGGTTATTGCTTAATGTTTGGCCGTTGCATTCTCCATCTACACTCCATCTTAAATTATCCAGCTGGTAAACATAAACACCGATATTAGACATTCCACTACCCTCAACGGGTATTATTTTTTTCTGCGACTTTGCAGGTGATGAAGGTACTATATGTGAGGCTTCTAAAACAGGTTTTGTTCCAGGCCCCCCTCCAGCCAGAACTACTAGAGGGGTTGGGAACATTAAGCATAGTATTGTATATCCTATTAATAACTTCTTTGATAATTTATAGGAACGCACATTGGAACACCCTTTTCATATTTTAATTTGGAACTACAGTATAGATTGTTCCATCTTTGAGCGTCAGGCGAACTCCAGGATTTAGTGACTTGTCAAAATGTAAGAGACCATCAGCCCAATAGACAGGTTTTTTTTCGATAAACACGCCTTTGGGTCCGAGTAAGTCATTTATATGTTTGAGTCCATACTCTTTAAAAGCTTTGGTGCTTGGAGAAGTTAGGGCATTAATACTTGGGGAATTGATAAGACTCCCAGCTTGCAGTTGGTTCATAGAATTTTTAATGCTAATATCAAACTCTGTAAAAGAATAATAAGCGCCTCTGAGTAATCTATCTTTCTCATCAACAAAAACAGGATAGTAGATACTTCTCTCAGTTTCTTTCACATATGGATTCACAATGATCCAATTCTTGACCTTTAGATATGCATAATTCGTTACTGTAACTAATTCTTGATTACGAACTTTCGCAAAATCGCCAGTAACTTTGCTGTAATCATACGATTCAGAAAATTTTTCTGGTCCCGCTTTCTGATACTTAGGCGCAATAATACTCAAATTCGTCCCCGTCAAACCCACGGCTCGCAGCTCATTCAGACCCTGGAAATCAGCAGGCTTTGTCTTGGCAACGGCTGCATAACGGGCAATTAAAACAGCAACCTCCGCCCGTGTTGTCGTACGATCGACGCCAAATGTTTTATCGGTTGCTACACTCATCAGTCCCGTTCCCAGTGCAACGGCGACTGCATTTTTTTGAGCGCTTGCGAGTTTACCTGTGAAATATTCCTTTGCAGGCACAACGGTGTTGGTCACATCAGAGAGTGCTTGTTTGTACTCAGGATCAACCACGGTTAGCCCTTGCGTCAGCCAAGTCGCCATCTCGCCTCGTTGAAGAGGGCCTTGTGCATCCAATTTTCCCTTGTAATTAGAAGGGCTGATGAAGCCTTTCGCGATAGCAGTAGAGACGCCGCTTTTTGCCCACTCGGGCATGTCTGTGAAATTGTTTGATTCTTGTGTCGATGCATTAGGCTGGTCGGATAAACGTCCCAGGATACTTGCCATTTCAGCTTTGGTAACGGGTGAACTTGGTTTAAAAGTCCCGTCGGCATAGCCCTTGAAATAACCTTGTTCCACGGCCGAATTAATCGCTGAGGACGCCCAGTGTGTAGCCGGAACATCTTTGAACTTCGTTGTGGCTTGAGCGGCTTCTACAGAACTACCAACCCCTCCAAAACCTACGATACCCCCTGTTAATAAAGCCAATGCGGTTGCGCCGGAAATCATCATTTTTTTCATGAATCTTACTCCTCTCCATTATCGTTTTGGTCTTTGGTATGTACGGGTTAGGCTACTAGATACTAAATTTGTAATAATAATCAATATTCTACCATGTATAACTAGGCTGTTGGTATGATTTATCAATATGTTTTCTCCTCTCCACACCACTCTTACTAATTCTCCAGACCTATATTCCCTCAAAAAAACACAAAAAAAGGCCACGAATCCGCAGATTCATAGCCTTATGCTTTAAGGTCTCTAACATATGTAGTTCCTTCACAAACAATCAATACATCAAGAATACTCGATTTCCAAACATTTGAAAAGCCCATATTCTTCTTATTCAATATAAGGTCAGGCTATCGGTGTTCCATTAGGCAATATGCTATCTGGTGTGAGCAAGACTACATCGCCTTCACCAGGCACGCCGCCCAGCACAAGTACTTCAGAGACAAAACCGGCAATCCGGCGAGGTGGGAAATTAACTACAGCAACAACCTGTTTGCCGATGATCATGTCAGGCGTATATCGTTGGGTAATCTGAGCACTGGAGCGTTTAAGACCAAGTGGTCCGAAGTCGATCGTCATTTTAATAGCGGGTATACGAGCCTTGGGGAAGGGTTCGGCTTCCACCACTGTACCAACCCGGATGTCATGCTGCATGAACTCTTCAAAAGTAGCCATAGGGAGAGATCTCCTTTCAATTATGGGAATTATTATACATGGAAAATGAACAAAAAATCCAGATTACGCTGTATCGTAACCTGGATTTCTGTTGTGCTGTTTTGCAGCAAATTAAGCGCCGTTCCAATTTTCCCCGGTGAGATATTTCTCGGTGAGGATGGATAACATCTGAATACCTACTTCATTATGTCCGCCTTCTGGAATAATGATATCGGCATACTTTTTGGATGGCTCGATAAAAGCATCGTGCATTGGTTTTACCGTTTCGAGATATTGTTTGTACACGGATTGGATCGTGCGTCCGCGTTCTTCAATGTCCCGCAGTACTCTGCGCAGAATTCGCACATCGGAGTCGGTATCAACAAATACTTTGATGTCCATCAGACTGCGAAGATGTTCGTCAATCAGCACATGCAATCCTTCTACAATGACAATATGGTTCGGTGCCAGTTCAACCGTCTCATTAGCAGCACGGTTATCTATGGTGAAGTCATATACGGGAGCATATGCCGCTTGGCCTTTTTTCAACAAAGTGAGATGCTCAATCAACAGGTCATTATCGAATGCAAATGGGTGATCGTAATTGGTGAGTCGGCGTTGCTCAGGTGTGAGCTGCGACTGGTCTTTGTAATAATTGTCTTGGGATATAAACGTGACTTTACCTGATCCCAGACGGTCGATGACGGAGCGAGCTACCGTCGTTTTACCGGAGCCGGTTCCTCCGGCGATACCAATAATGAGCATGGTTGTTCCATAAGCCTCCCTAGAATGGCAGCATAATCATGGATAAAGAGCGCTGTTCCACAATCGATTCAGCGCCTTTACCCACATGTCTGTCTGTGAATACACAATTCCTTCATTGTACCACAGCGCTTTGCTTTTTTCATCTGCTATGGAGAGGGATGTATTCCCTAGGATTGCATGATTGACTTTTTCGAAAACAGCACTATAATAAACTTATATTCATAACACGGACTGTTACTGGGGAAACCAGGCATGACCGAATTCGATTGCTTAACTGTAATCGCTTTCGGTCTTTTTTTATTTCTGTTGGGGGGTGAGAACATTGAAGGTTATCAAGAAAGTAAACAATAACGTGGCCATTGCTATTAATGAACATAACGAAGAGGTATTTGTTGTAGGTAAGGGTGTAGGATTTCTGAAAACGCCTTATGAGCTGACGGAGACGGACTTGGTGGAGAAAATATTCGTAGCTCCGAAGAACATTCGGATGTATGATCTGCTGAACAGTATCCCAATTGAGGATATTTATCTCGCGGAGGAAGTCATCAAGCTGGGCAGTCAGATCCTGAATAAAACTTTTAACCCGAATCTGCTTCTCACCCTGTCTGACCATATCAGTTTTGCATTAACCCGAACCAAAGAAGGCATACGTATCAAAAACCCACTGGAATGGGAAGTGCGGACACTCTATCCGGACGAGACCCGGGTGGGAGAGGCTGCGCTGAAGCTGATTCAGGAAAAAACGGATATCGCTCTGCCGACAGCCGAAACAACACTGATTGCTCTGCACTTTGTCAATGCCCAGGTGGGCTCAGGAGAGATGAGTGATACCACCAAGGTAACCACAGTTACGGGCGAGATCCTGTCGGTGATCAAGTATGCGCTCAAAATTGACTTTCAGGAGGACTCCATCCATTTCATGCGTTTTGCCACACATATCCGGTACTTCATTCTGAGGCAGATGAGTGGTAAATCGCTCAAAGACGAGAATGAATCGCTTTTCCTGATGGTGAAGGAGAAGTTTCCGAAAGAACTCGCTTGTGTGGAGAGGATTGCGGATTTCCTGAAAAATAACTATGGCTGGACCTGTTCGGATGATGAAAAGTTATATCTGATTCTGCATATCCAACGATTGATTTCGAATGAACCCACGGAATGAACTAGCGAAGGAACTAACCGAATAATCCATATTGGACTGTTACTGATTCGATCAGGCATGACCAAGCGTAGGGAATGACGATTCCCCGGCTTGGTCATTTTTTATATATCCAATTTATTGATGTAGAGGAGAAGAGTCATGAACAACAAAGACTTGGCTAAAAACGTACTTGATCTCGTTGGCGGCGAGCAAAATATATCGGGTCTGACACACTGTGCAACCCGCTTGAGATTCGTATTGAAGGATGACAACAAAGCGGATCTCAAATCGCTGGATCAGCTTGAAGGCGTGCTTAAGGCACAAAATTCCGGGGGACAGATTCAGGTTGTCATCGGCGCTAAGGTAGATGCAGTCTATAGCGAATTGAAAAATCTGACCTCTGACCATATTGGCGAACTTACGGATTCTACAGACAGTGGATCGAAAAAGAGACGCAACCCCGTTAATATCGTGCTCGAAACCATCGCAGGTATATTTACGCCTGTTCTGCCAGCACTTATAGGTTGCGGGATGATTAAATGTGTGGCTACCGTAATTGCTGCACTTGGATGGTTGGAAGGATCAGGGTTCATGAGCATCATTAACATGATTGGCGATAGCATCTTCTATTTCATGCCGTTCTTCCTGGCTGTTAGTGCTGCCAATCGCTTTAAAACCAACCCTTATCTGGCGGTTGCTCTTGCTGCAGGGTTGATGCATCCCGTTATTCTGGAGGCCGCCTCCAAAATTGCTGAAACAGGTGTGAAAAGCATAGACTTTCTGGGCATGCCGATTCTGTTGATGAAATATTCCTCATCAGTTATTCCCATCATCCTCGCCGTATGGATTATGAGTTACGTATATCCGGTTGTAAATCGGGTTGTCCCGAAATTTCTGCAAGTCCTGATTACACCAATGATTGTGCTGTTTATAATGGTCCCACTCGAGCTTATCATTCTCGGACCCATTGGTTCTTATATCGGTAATTGGCTTACGGATGGAATTAACTATTTATACGGCACTGTTGGTGTTCTGGCAGGTGCGATTCTTGGATTCTTCAAACCGATTATGGTTATGTTTGGAATGCATTATGCGATTATGCCGATTCAGATTCAACAGATTGCTACTATAGGTTCCACCATGCTGTTGCCAGCTTCTTTGGCTGCCAATCTGGCACAGGCAGGAGCGGCATTCGGTGTATTATTTCTCACCAAGAATAAAACAATGAAATCTGCAGCTGGTTCCAGTGGTTTGACCGCATTATTCGGGATCACCGAACCTGCCATTTACGGTGTCACGTTAAGATACAAACGACCATTCTTTGCTGGCTGTGCTGCCGCAGGTCTGGTAGGCGGTTTTTATACTTTGGTTGATGCAAAAGCAACTGCCATTTCACTTCCAGGTGTACTCTCTTTGGGGACCTATACAGCCGATCGGTATATCTACATCGTTATTGGCTGTATTGCGGCAGTTGTACTCGGTTTTGTCTTCACGCTGCTGGCAGGCATCAAGGAAGATTCAGATGGAAATAAATCGAAACAGCAAGCTACGGATAAATTTAATGAAAATTCAACGTCCGCTGCCACAGAGGTAACTTCAGCGTCAGCAGTATCACTGACATCCACATCTTCTGACATGCTTATCGTTAGTCCAATGACAGGGGAGATCAAACCGATCTCTGAAGTGGAGGATCAGGCGTTTGCTCAAGAGTTGATGGGTAAAGGTATTGCAATTGTTCCAACAGAGGGCAAGGTTTATGCTCCGTTTGACGGAGTAGTCGAGGCACTCTATCGCACCAAACACGCCATCGGATTGAAGGCAACGAATGGTGTTGAGATTCTGATCCATATCGGTGTGGATACCGTTAGTTTGAAAGGGAAATATTTTAACGCTCACATCGAACAGGGACAGACCATCAAGGCTGGCGATTTATTAGTGGAATTTGATCCAGAAGGCATTACGTCAGCAGGATATAACACCATTACATCCATTGTCGTTACCAACATGCAGCAGTATGGGGACGTACTGACTACAGCGACCAGCGGCCCGATCGGGGAGAGTGAAGCGTTGATCAAGCTAATCCCCTAGAACCTTAAATAAACCATTTAAATAACACGTAATAACAGGAGGAAACTAAAATGACTCATTCTAATTTTCCAAAAGATTTTTTGTGGGGCGGGGCGCTTTCTGCCTGTCAGGCTGAAGGTGCTTATAATGTGGATGGCAAGAGCCTGACCATTCCAGAAGTGATGAAGTTTAACGAGAAGAACGACCGCAAGGTGACCAAGCAGATCAGGGTGAATTGGGAGATGATTGAAGAGGCCCGGAACGACCCGGATACGGTTAAATATCCGAAGCGCCGGGGAATCGATTTTTACCATACTTTCCGTGAGGATATCGCTTTATTTGCCGAGATGGGCTTCAAAGTATTCCGTTATTCCATTTCATGGGCCAGAGTATTTCCAGGTGGCGACGATGCTGCTCCGAATGAAAAGGCACTCGAGTTCTATGATCAGGTTATTGATGAATGTCTAAAACAGGGCATGGAGCCCCTGATTACCATTAGCCACTTTGATACACCGATTGTACTGATGGACAAGTTCGGAGGATGGTACAACCGCAAGTTGATTGACCTGTATGTAAACTATTGTGATGTGCTGTTCAAGCGCTACAAGGGCAAAGTGAAATATTGGGTGACGTTCAACGAGATCAACATGAGCGTGAAGGCATCGGCCAAGACGCTGGGAATCATTGATTATGATGCGCCGAATTATGAGGAAATGCTGTTCCAAGGGCTGCACCATCAATTTGTAGCAGCGTCCAGAGCAACCAAGATGGCTCATGAGATTGATCCGAATAACCAGATCGGAAGTATGGTGGCTTATTTTACAACGTATCCGTACACATGCAAGCCGGAGGATGCACTTCAGATGCAGCAGGATGATCAGATGAAAAATCAATTCTATTTGGATGTGCTCAATAAAGGCGAGTACCCTTACTATAGTAAAACGTACTTCAAAAACAAGGAGATCCAGTTGAACATCGAGGACGGTGATCTGGATAATATTCGCGCACATACAGCTGACTTCGTGGGGATGTCGTATTACAACTCCATGATTTCCAGTAGTGATACCGAACAACTTGAATTAACAGCCGGGAACGTACACAGTGTCTACAAAAACCCGCATTTGCCTGCAAATGAGTGGGGTTGGCAGATTGATCCCATTGGCCTGCGGTATACGTTGAATCTCGTCTATGATCGATATCAAAAACCGGTCTTCATTCTGGAGAACAGCTCAGGCTTCTACGACAAGCTGAATGAGGACGGAACGATCAACGACCCCTACCGAATTGATTTTCTGAGCAAACATATTGAACAGATGGGACTCGCCATTGCGGATGGGGTCGAAGTATTGGGTTACACGATGTGGGGACCCATTGACATGATCAGTTCAGGGACTTCGGAGATGAGCAAACGGTACGGATTTATCTACGTGGATCAAGATGACTATGGTAATGGTACGCTGAAAAGATATCGGAAGGATTCGTTCTTCTGGTATCAGAATGTGATCCGTACCAACGGAGCAGAACTGTAACAGGTCATGAATATTCTGGGCCGAATCAAAAAAATTCCTGGCGGCTTGCTGATTGTCCCCATGCTTGCCGCCGCGGTCATCAACACGGTGTTTCCATCGTTGTTTCAGATCGGAGATCCAACGACAGCGCTATTCACATCGAAAGGTACCATGGTGCTGATTGGCATGATTTTGCTCGTGTCCGGAACACAGCTCAATCTGTCACAGCTTCTGGTGACCTTGAAGAGAGCAGGGGTACTTTGTATTTCACGTATTCTTATCAGCTGTCTGTTCGGCTGGGCGTTTGTACACTTTTTTGGCATTAGTGGGGTTGGAGGCGTGTCTGCGGTAGCTTTCATTGCTGTTCTGACCAGTTGTAATCCGGGATTATATCTGGCCTTGATGAATACGTACGGAGATGATGTGGATCGTGCCGCGTTTGGCATTCTGAATCTGATTGCCGTACCGGTTATTCCGGTTATGATATTGAATTCTGCAAGCGGTGTAGGTATAGATTACCTCAGTGTCCTTGCTACGCTGGTGCCTTTCTTCATCGGCATATTGCTTGGTAATCTGGACAGCAATATACAGAAGATGTTTGCTCCTGGAACGCTGATTCTGCTGCCTTTCCTGGGTACAAGCTTTGGGTCCAATATTGATCTGCGTATTGCATTTCAATCCAGTCTGTCCGGCTTGCTGGTCACGGTATTATTTTTGCTCATCTGCATGCTGCCGCTCATCGGAATCGATCGTGCGATATTAAGACGGCCAGGTTACGCAGCGGCTGCGACATGTTCGGTTGCTGGATTGTCCATGGTCGTGCCATCGATGGCGGCAGAATTCAATCCGGCGTATGCACCTTATGTGGACACAGCTATCGCTCAGATTGCATTTGCCGTGATCCTGACGTCGGTGACCGTACCGTTTATCGTGAAGCGCTTGGCTGGAACAACAGTGACAGAAGCTTCTATACGGGCAAATCAATAAAAAAACAGCATGTGATCCGTCAGGTCATGACGGATCACATGCTGTTTTGCTTTTACATCTATATGATCTCCTGGGGGGGAGGAGAGGGATCGATCGGTTTATTTTACAGACCCAGCAGTTGTTTAACACTTTCAGCTACCGCTTTGCTGGATTGCGGATTCTGTCCTGTGACCACGCGGCCATCTGTTGTGACATAGGAACTGAAGGCAGCAGCTTTATCGTACTGTGCGGCACGTTCTCTCAAAGCATCTTCTAGCAGGAAAGGAACATATTCGGTTTGTTGTGCCAATGCTTCCTCTTCATTCGTGAAGCCGGAAACCGTTTTGTCTTTGATCAATAGCAGGCCGTTGGACAGCTTCACGTTCAGCAGGGCTGTAACCCCGTGGCACACACCGGACACAACGCCACCTTTTTCATAGATTTCACGAGAAAGCTTTTGAAGTTCCGCATTGTCCGGGAAATCCCACATTGTACCGTGACCCCCTGTGAAGTAGATCGCATCATAATCACTTGCATTCACTTCGCCAGGTTTCAACGTATTTTTCAATTGGTTCATGAACGTTTCATTCTCGAAATAGGCTTTGGTGCTTTCATCCAGGGAGTCACCCAGACTTTTCGGATCAAGAGGTACGTTACCCCCTTTAGGACTAACCAGATCGATCTGAACATTGTCATTATGGTCGAATTCTTCAATAAAGTGAGTTGCTTCGCTCAGCCACAAGCCGGTAGGCTCCTCTTTCGTTGCGTATTTATCTACATTTGTTAGTACAACCAGTATCTTTTTCATATAGAAACCTCCCGTAAAGTGTATAACATTCAATTATATTAAATATCACAAAATTAAATTGTGTAAAATATATTATTAAACATAACATAACCATGTTCTAAAGTAAAATCATGAACGTAACTTCGATCTCTATTGTTACTTTCAAGCGTAGGCGTAAAGAACAATCTAGTAGTAATAAATATGCCCTTAAGAATGCACGTTTACTTATAATGCCCTGTTTAATTTACTCAAATTGTAAGCGGAAGTAGGCGTATCTAAGGGATATCAAAATCATTTCAAATTTGATGTTAATTTGATTGAACAACTAGTTCTTTTGATTTAGAATGGCGGAAGATGCCATCAAAAAACTGGTACATATTACATAGGGACTCGGAGGAACACAAATGAAACGTTCAGGTAAATTTTTCGCTTCAACAGCAGTTGCTGCTGTCGCTGCAGTCTCCATCGTCTCTTCAGCCTCAGCAAGCCCAATCTCGAACATCTCGAGCGTAATACCGATCGACATCAGCAGTATGGATATCGAAACGGCTTTGATGATGGTTCAGAGTGAACGCACCAAATTGTTGGATGCTCAACTGCAAACGCAAATTCAAGAGGTACAGAACCGCAATCAGCTGATCGCGGAACTGAACTCTCAATTGCAGGTAGCTCAACAAAACGGGGATGAAGCAGCTATTCAGAAGCTGAAGGGCCAAATTGATGCTGCAAGCAATTCCCAACAGATGGACATGCTTCGTCTGCAGTCCTTGTCCAACAAGCGTAATGAAGCATTTGACGTAATGACAAACTTTATCAAAAAAATGCAGGATTCAAGATCATCCATCATCGGTAACATGCGTTAAGGGCGGATGATTAACTGCAACAATACAAAAAGAGCGGAGCCGGAATTTTAATTCCGAAACTTCGCTCTTTTTGTGTTTTTTATTTGTTTTAACTCTCTGAAATCCGGGTTTGGCCTGTACTATAGCTCTTCTGCCAGGTTACCCCGACCAGTCACGACGCCGAGTGAACAGATCCTTCAGCTCGTCCGTCGACAGTTCCGTAATCCAGTTCTCGGAGCTTGTGATGATGTTATCGCTAAGTTGTTGTTTGCTCTCCAACATCTCGTCGATCCGCTCCTCCAATGTACCGAGAGAGATGAACTTATGCACCTGTACATCTTTGGTCTGACCCATCCGATAAGCCCGGTCGGTGGCTTGATTCTCCACAGCAGGGTTCCACCAGCGGTCAAAGTGGAAGACATGATTGGCTGCGGTCAGATTTAATCCCACGCCGCCTGCCTTAATGGACAGAATGAAGACGGATGGCTGCTTGTCCTCAGGCAGTGTTCGGGATTGGAATTCTTCAATCATGCGGTCCCTTGCCGTCTTGGAGGTGCCCCCGTGCAGATACAGCACAGGTTCCTGCAACTCCTGACGCAGTACCTGTTGCAGCATCTGTCCCATACCGATGTATTGGGTGAAGATCAGGCATCGCTCGCCCTCATCCCGCAATTCACGGACAAGCTCCATCAGTCGTTCCAGCTTCGCGGAACGGCTGATCAGCATCGCCATATCCTGCGGGCTGTACACATCATAAGAAGATGTTAATGTGCCGTCCTCAGGCAGTTCCTCCGGCAAAGCTTCTTTTGTCAGCAGCAGAGGATGGTCACACAATTGCTTAAGCTGAGTTAGTGCCGACAGAATCGCACCTTTGCGTTTGATACCTTCCAGCTCTTTCATTTTATCCATCAGGGCCTGCACGGACTGGTCGTACAATGCACTCTGCTCACCCGTAAGGTGAATGTATGTCTTCATCTCGTTTTTGTCCGGCAGATCAAGCTGGATATTCGGATCTTTTTTCTTGCGGCGCAGCATGAAAGGTTTCACGAGCTGTTGAAGATCCTGCATCCGCTGCTCATCCTTGTCTTTCTCGATGGCACTGATAAAGCGAGTCTGGAATGCCCGTGCACTACCCAGATATCCTGGATTGGTAAAATCATAGATTGACCACAGCTCGGACAACCGATTCTCGATTGGTGTACCTGTCATGGCAATGCGGTGTTTTGCCGGGAAACTGCGAACGGCCAGGGACTGTTTGGTCTGGGCATTCTTGATATTTTGCGCTTCATCGAGGCAGATGCATGACCACGTATATGTCTGCAACATTTCCTGATCGAGTGTAGCCGTAGCAAAGGACGTGATGATAATGTCCACCTGTTCCGTTTGCTCCCGGAATTCTTCCCCGCTTAATCGGCGTGCTCCGTAATGCAGGCTGACATGAATGGAGGGTGCGAAGCGGCTAATCTCCTTTTGCCAGTTGCCCAATACAGAAGTTGGACAGATCAGAAGTGCCGGAGCCTGTCCAGGCTTACGTGGTTCATGTTCTTTGATGTGTAATAGATACGTAATGAACTGTATGGTTTTCCCGAGACCCATATCATCGGCAAGACATGCCCCAAGGCCGAATCTGCGCAGGAAACCAAGCCATGCAAAACCTTCCTTCTGATACGATCGCAGCTCGGCATGAAGCCCTGTAGGAATGGGCAGGGAAGGCGCACCGCCTTGTCCGCCTCCCAGTTGTGCAATGACCCGATTCAGGTGCTCATTCAGTTCCACTTCCAGCCGAATGTTCTGATCATCCTGTGGTTGCTGCTCTTCCTCGGTTTGTTGTCCTTCTTTCCATTTCTGGTTGCGATATTCCCGCTGTTCATTGTGCAGCAGATGCAGGTGCAGAATATCCTGAAAGGAGAGTCCTTGTTCCCGATCTACACCGCCCATGGCACGACGTATCTGTTCCAGCAGGTCCGGGTCGAGAGGAACCCATTCTCCACGGAAGCGAACCAATCGTTCATTACGGGCAACAAGATCGGCGAACTCATCTTCGCTGAGATCCGTGTCACCAATCGCAATGCGCCAGTCAAAATGAATAATTGAGTCCAGTCCGAAGAAGGACTGTCCCCGCTCACTGCCTTCCTCTGGCTTCACCTTGGCGCGCAGCTTAGGCTTCTTCTTCCGGGCTGCTTCCCACCAACCCGGGAGCAAGACTTGCCAACCCGCTGCCAGCAACCTGCCGCTATCCTGTGTCAGGAACTGCCAGGCTTCCTGATCTTCCAAAGGGTCACTCAGCACATCCCGTCTGCCGCTAATGGAGCTTGCAAGACGCGGCAGATGTGCGCGAAGCTGATCCAGCCATCCGGCGGAGCGATCCAGAATGAACGGTGTCCATACCTCTGGCCATTCGCCTTCAAGTCTGCCGCGTGAATCCAGCATGACGGGCAACAAGCTGGCAGCATCCAGCTTGTTCTGCAACACCAGTCGCAGCCGCCAAGAGGGCTCATCCTCGTCCGGCTCCTGCAATTGCAGCATGGGTCTGAACGGAGCGGCATCCGCTTTCCAGCCAATGGATACAAGCCAGGACTGAGCGTCCATTCCGGCTGTCTTGGGTAGAGTACCGCGCTCTGGGAACAACTGCGGGAATTCACGCCGCAGATCGGTCGCAGCTTCCTCCGAACTGTACCAGCGTTGGAATACGAAGGCAGAGTAAGCCGCCCCGAGCCCTTCCGCGTAGCTCTCGTCCGTCTGTTGAATCGCTTTGGTAAGCGATGCCTGATCCTGCTTTTTCAAGCTGTCCGGGTCCCAGGTCCACTGAAGTTGTCCTGCGCGATAGGCCTCAAAGCTGGGTACGTATTTGCGTTTCTCAACAGATGCTGCGAGTGCAGGAGCCAGTCGAATCAGATGTTCCGCTTGCTCATCCCACTTCCATTCAATATGAAGCAGCGTGTGCATCTCGGCAAAGAAGGGAATGACTTCTTCTGCAGGCAGAACAACCAGCTCAATCTCCTCGATCTGCCGAACTTCCAGTTCGGTACCGTAGAAGGAAGGTGCATGCCAAGCGAACAATCGCTGCTTAAGCGACTGTCCCGATACAAAGTGGTGTGTGTTGAGTGCTCCGTAAAACAAAGCATCGCCATATCCGGTTAAAGCGACGTGAACCTCAATCGTTTCAGTGTATGGATGAATTAAGCTCATGAGATCAGTTTACCTTTCCGAAGCTCTTCCTGCAGGGCACGCAGCCGACTGTTACGAACGGCGAGTGTGGTGATGAACTGCTCCCAGTGCGCTTCTTGCTTCAACTTTTTATAGATTTTGGACAGGCGTTTCAGCAGCTTCACCGCGGCCTTGTATCCGTCCCTGTTCTTATGTCCGATATAACGCTCCACCGCCTGATGATAGAAGGGCAGCAGCAATTCAGGTGCATCTTTTTCAATCGGTTGCAGCACCGCTACGCGGAATTCGAGAGGTTCCGTCCCTGTACTTAGCTGAAAATCAATCCACCTGCGCCACTGACCACGAGAATGCATGGCATCCTCATAGGCTGGACGAGAGTGGGGGAGCATGCTGACAAGCGTGTCCCACATGCGATTCTCTGTATCCGGCAGATGTTGAATGGCCGTGTCCCACAGATGCATGTAATCATTCAAAGGCGTGTTACGCCGATTCGCCAGCAGGGGACCAAGTTGTACCAACCAATCTCCGAGCCGCTTCCATTCAGCTGCATCTGCGAGCACGTGGAGAAAATGCAACAGATGTTCTGGCGGGATACCATAGGCCGAGCTTCCCTGGACGAGTCGCTGCCATGCCTGATCGTCTTGCCCTACATGGAAGTACATCCAGCTCTGCGCGAGTACGAGTGGTAAAGGCAGGGATACGGATTTGCCTGGTCTATCACTACTGCTTCCATTACTCTGAGCGCTACCCAAGACACTCCCGCTGGACTGGGAAGGTGCCGAAGTCGCTGTTAAATTGCGCTCTATATCATTTAAGATGGCCTGTTCCGACACTAACATGTCCCGCGACCCTTGAGGCTCAGGTACAATCCAGTTCAACCACAGTTGCCGATAGATCGGAGTGAAGATCATCATGCTTGCTGTCTCAGGCATCATCTGTTTGCGTAAATAAGCTGAGGTTTCATACAATCTGTTCCAGAGTTGTTCAAGCTTGTTTCCCTTTAGACCGGACAAGTCTAGCGGATGGCTAAAGATCCGTTCAATGTCTTTCAGAAGTGCATCCACCGCGAGCTGGGCTGGGTAGCTCATGTACACGGGGGTATGCGTAATCGAGTTACGAGCTGGCGGTACGCAGAATCGTATGAGGTGCAGCTGCACATGTAGTTCAAAAAGTTGGTCCATCGCCGCGGTCAGCCTTGGCTTAATGGCATATAACTCGTCCGTTGCTTCCTGCACGTAGGATGTGCTTGCTGTGCCGGTACCCAGCCGTCTCAGACAGGAGTGGAATAGCTCATGCCATTCGGAGATTTCGAGTTCGGCAAGCTCTGTTGCACGCTCCTTGATCTCACTGTATTGGTTGCCCTGAATATCCATATCCTGTTGTTCATCAGCTTCGGCGTAGCTGGATCGTCCTGCGGACATGGCCCCGACGGGTTTGGTCGTTTGTTTGAGCGCAGTACTGGAGTGTGCATTCACAATCGCATGTACAGGTCGCTCCAGTTGCTCGGCATAACTCATCAAGACAGCCGTCATATGTTTGCATACGGAGCTCACCGGGCAGGTACAATGACTTGTAGACAGGGATTGCATGCTCAGGGTGACCTCATATTCTTCCGATCCTTGTACAACGGCCGAGATCCCTTGTTGTTCTGAATAGGTTAATGGTCCGACACGTTTCTGTTTATAATATTGGAATCCGCGCATGATCGTCAGGTTATTAAAATGCTCTGCAACCTGCCTGATCAACTGTTGCCACTGCGCATCATCCATCCTCATGTTATTCGGTATGTTCATCATTCCATCTCCTGGGGTAAACATAGGTTCAGTAATCACCACGTCGATGACGTGATGTTGTCAATTTGTTGTATCCATCATATCAGTTATGAGCCGATCCGTGCATGGGTTATAAGAATATGAAGTTCTTTTTGGACAAACATGAATTTGGATGAATACGCAGGTGCCGTGAGCGAGTGGCATGCATGATTGCCTCATATTGTGTATGCTTATCGTATGTATTCCTTTCAGGAACGATGCAGGCCGGGGAAACGGTCATATTACAAACAACAGGAGAGAGCACATGAAAATACTGACGTTAAACACACACGCTTGGGCGGAAGAAGATCAACTGAACAAGATCAGTCAGCTGGCTGATTTTATTAATACACATCAATTTGATGTCATCTCCATGCAGGAGGTTAACCAGTCCATGCAGGAAGCGGCGCTTTCTGAAGAAGAACTGAAGAGGTATTACGCTACTGAATCCGATGCTGTGATTAAAAAAGACAACTATGCCTACGTCCTGCTTCAGCAGCTGACAGAGCAATATTACTGGACGTGGATTCCCGCGCATGTCGGGTTCCAAAAATACGATGAAGGACTGGCGATCCTTAGCCGGACGCCGATTACACAGGCTTTTGGGGAATATGTATCCCACATGCGGGATTATAACAATTACCGTACACGCAAGATTGTGGGAATCCAGACGGTCGTCCAAGGTGAAGCAACCTGGTTTGTGAACGGACATTATAACTGGTGGGATGATGCGCAGGAACCTTTCAAGGGACAGTGGGATTTGACGGAAAGCAAGCTTGCCCCTTACATGGATCAGCCGTTATATATCATGGGTGATTTCAATAATGTCGCGGAAGTGCGTGGAGAAGGCTATGATTATATGATGAGCAAAGGTTGGAATGACCTGTATACCACAGCATTGCAAAAGGATCAAGGAGCAACCGTGGTGAAGGCCATTGCCGGTTGGGCAGATAACAAACGCGATCTTCGGATCGACTATATTTTCTCCAATCGTCCGATTCAGGCCAAGTCTTCCACCGTGGTCTTAAATGGTAAAAACGGGCCGGTTGTGTCCGACCATTTTGGCGTCGCTGTAGAGATCTAACAGCCAGTCGACTATAAATGGGATATCAACTCATTACGAGACAAAGCCTCCGCTGACTTCCTGTTAAGGGAAGTGTAGCCGGAGGCTTTGTTGCATTCAAACATCATTTCCTATGTACATGTAGTATGGTTGTTCTTCATTTTGTTGCGGAACTGGCCTACTATTCTAACGCCAGCATCTGATGTACGAATTTTTTCAGATTCGCGCTTGTCTCGCTAAGTTGTTCGATACTTTCCATGAACTCGCTAACGAGTTTGGCCTGATCGACGGTTGCGGTGGTAATCTGACCGATCTCCTGCTCCATATGTTTCATGGTGTCCTGTACACTACCGAGGGATGTTTCGATATCAGCCGCTGCTTGCTTTGTATGATCGGACAGTTTGCGTACTTCACTGGCAACCACACCGAATCCGGCTCCCTGATCGCCCACACGAGCTGCCTCGATCATGGCGTTCAGTCCAAGCAGATTGGTTTGTTCCGATACTTCACGAATGACGTTTGTTACTTTAGACACACTAACCGAGTTCTCTGAAGCTTTTTTGGAGTTGCGCAGAATCTCCTCTGAGGTTGCAGAGAGTTCTTCCGAATGTGCCGCAATCTGCTGAATGCCACCGACAAGCGCATGAATAGTTGTTTCATTTTCACGGATCAGCGTCTCCAGTGTCATATGACTATCCAATGCGTAGTTCACACCCAATATGCCCACGACCTGATCGTTTTCCTTGATGGGAATAAGGATGGCGTCGAAAGGTCTGCCTTGCAGATCACCAGGCATGCGTGCCACGGTACGCGTATCCTTGTTGGTGAGCATTTTGAAATTTTTATAATCATCATGCAGCTCATCTCCAACCTTCACGCCAATTTCCAGACTTTTTGCTTCGGAAAAATACAAAACTTTCTCATGATCATTAATGGATATGGATATGTCGTCACGGAACATTTGGCTAACGAAAGGCATAGCATTTACCAGAGATTCAAGAGTATTCAATGTGCATCTTTCCTTCCCGTTACAAAAAGTGGAATTTTCCAGCCTATATAAGTTGAACTAAAGATATATTCACACGTACACTCCGATGACAGAATAACCTTCCAATCGCTGTTATTTCCAGATTTTTTTGATTCCCTTTTCTCAAGGGAAAAATCCGGTGATAAAGGCGAACGCTTCGCTTTTTCAGGTTTTTTCTGTCCTCTACGTTTCTGTGTAAATGATTAGTTCAACTTATATAGTCTCTATATCGGTAACATTTTCCGTTTTTTTGAATTAATGTCCCAATGAAGGTGTAATTGGCGAAGGAAAAACCGAATTTCCTGATTTTTTGTAAGCGTAAACAAAAATCTGTAGCCACCATAGAACATGTCAGTTATACTGGGATTATTAATTGGTGTCTGAG
The DNA here is from genome assembly GCF_037974275.1 of Paenibacillus sp. FSL R5-0519. Classification (NCBI taxonomy): domain Bacteria; kingdom Bacillati; phylum Bacillota; class Bacilli; order Caryophanales; family Paenibacillaceae; genus Paenibacillus; species Paenibacillus sp. FSL R5-0519. The sequence goes on along the minus strand of NZ_CP150234.1, from coordinate 6,281,192 downwards.
TAAAATAGAAGATATTAACGTTCAGGGCAAGGGCGTTCCTTACGAAGGTTAAGCGCTATATCTCCAGGTCCTGCCACAGCAGAATGTGGGTCTTAGCAGCCCGGTTGGACGTTTTATTTCGGATAAGATTTTATTTCAATGTGAGAGGGATGTGTGCGATCAATGACGACCTATTTCAGTGAACCGCAGAGCATGTATTACCGATTTGGAGAAGATCAGGATCAGGTGCTGAAAGTGTTGGCCGAGAGGTATATTGGGGCCAATGCGCAGGCTGATTTTGTATATCGGGTATTCCAGAAGTCTGGTATTTTGCAAAATGAGAAAGGGCTCTATGATCTGAATTTAGGTAAACGCTTTCCTAACGCTCCCAAAGATCATATATCTTACGCAGCTGCGCTGGTCTGGGGGGATGAGGACCGGAACCTGGATGTGCTGGTTCGCTGTTATGGACCTGTTCGCTTTTATTTCAATGAGCAGTTGGTCTATCGCTCTACCGTAATGGATGAGATCAGTCCTGATGCAACGGTGAAGCTCAGCATCGATATAAAGCCTGGTTGGAACACCGTTTGGCTGGAAATGAAAAATACCCCTGCCGGCTTCGGTTGCCAGTTTGGCTCAGATGAAGGTAAAGTGCGTATTCTGAACGTATTTGCGCCGTTTCAGGAGAGACAGGGACAAGCGGGTTGGGTGTTCTCCCAACCAAACCCGGTCGCGAGTAAGCAACCAGACCTGCTTGGACAAGAAACAGATTACAGTCTGAAGTGGCTGCCTGAGACAGGCTGGTCTGATGAAGAGATAACCAAGCCGGCTCTCGAACGAATATACGGGCATCTTCCTGGACGGCATGTGTATGCTTGGACGCATCTGAACAATACCGATTCAACCGGGAGTCAGGTACGATTGTCAGGTCAATCCTCCGGTTCTTTAAGCATATGGATTAGCGGCAAACCTGTGGCACAAGTGAAGGAGGCAGGTCCGTTTGAGGTGGAGGTAGCAGCCTCTTTTGGGCGGAGTGACCTGCTTGTCCGAAGTGAATGCAATGATGCGGCAGGACCGTGGCATTTTAATTTGAACGTAACCGTTTCGGGTAAGCCACTTTCATTGGAACTTCCTCAGCGTGTGCACGGTGCTTCTGGAGAGTCCTGGTTATATGTCGGTCCCTTTGAGTCGGAGGTTGAACCGGACTTGGCGGATCTAACTCGAACGGACCGAGTGTACCAAACGGGGCAAGAACAGACATACTGGCGCTTGGATCGACCGGATGCTTGGATCAGACCTTATTATGAAAATGCCATGTTAAGCAACAAATGGACAGTGGGCAGTGTGACCAATTATGGTCGCTGGGATTATCCATTGGGTGTCACTGTATATGGTCTGCTACGGACAGGACGTTATTTGCAGAGACCAGACATTACACGTTATGCGGCTGAACATGTGCAGGCTTGTACCCAGATGTATGAGTACTCTTTATGGGATCGGCAGCAGTATGGCTTCCCGGCAATCAATCAACAATTGGTCATGCTGAAAATGCTGGATAACTGCGGTTCTTTTGGTTCGGCCATGCTGGAAGCGTATTCAGAGTGTCATGAACCAACGTTTCTTCCGATTGCAGAACGGATTGCAGATTTCATGCTTTCCCGCCTGGAACGGCAGGAAGATGGGGCGTTTTACCGCACGTGTGTAGGGGAGTATGCCGAGAATACCATGTGGGCAGATGATCTATATATGAGCACGCCGTTTCTCGTTCGTTATGCACGGGTGACAGGCAACTCTGCTGCATTGGATGAAGCCGCCAGACAATTTTCACTGTATCGGAAGTATCTGTTCATGCCTGAGTTCAAGATCATGTCCCATGTGTATGATTTCAAATACGGACAGGCAACGCAGATTCCATGGGGACGGGGGAATGGCTGGACACTGTTTTCCTTGACGGAAGTACTGGAGGCTTTGCCAACAGAGCATCCCGAACGCCCGGCTCTGATTCATTTCTTCAACGAACTGTGTGAAGGGTATGCGGCACTTCAAGGGGAAAGTGGATTGTGGCATCAGGTGTTGAATGATCCACAGACGTATGAAGAAGCCTCCTGTACGGCGATGTTTGCCTATGGTTTTGCGAGAGGTGTGCGCTTTGGCTGGTTCAAAGACCCTGAAGTTTACGTCACGGCCGCCGAGCGGGCTTGGAAGGGACTCATCTGCAAAGCGATCGATCGTCAAGGGAATGTCCATGGCGTGTGCAGTGGATCACGATATGCATTTACGGCAGAGTATTACGATCAGGACTTGCGTACCGTCACCAATGACAATCACGGAATAGGCATTATGATGCTGGCAGGAACCGAAGTGGCCAAAATGAAGAAACATCTGGCCGAGCACAGGGTGTCTTCACCTGCAGTCTCACATTCCTGACACACCATATCTGAGACGGGAACACGACCGCCGGGAATGTTATTCCTGGTGGTTTGTTATTCTTTCAACTCCTTACTTTTTTGACAGGAAAGCTTACTTTTGTTTATGTCATGTCCAGCAATGGACCGATACAATAGGTTTTGTAAGCGATTCCACAGAAGTGAAAAGGGGAGGAAATTCATTCATGATGATCACCAAAAAGTGGGTAACCCTGTTCTGCCTGTCCCTGTTATTGTTCGCTACAGCCTGTTCGGGAGGGGCCACGGATAAGCCAGCTGCTTCTGGCGAAGCAAGTGAAAGTGAAGGAGACTCTTCGGGCAAGATTGAACTGCGCATGACCTGGTGGGGATCACAGACCAGACATGATCTGACGACCAAAGTCATTCAACTATTTGAAGAGAAACATCCGGGAATCACCATTAAACCTGAATACTCCGGTTGGGATGGTTATTTTGACAAATTAACGACACAGGTAGCCGGTTCAAATGCACCGGATATCATCCAGATGGATTACGCATTTCTGACTGACTTTGCCCGGCGTGGTGCCTTGCTTGATCTGACCCCATTTGCAGAGAGCAAAGAGCTGCGAACAGAGGATCATGATCAGAGCATGATTACAGCCGGATCCATTGACGATAAATTATATGCAATTACCCTCGGAGTAAACGCACCAGGTGTCATCTATGACGCCACCGTATTTCAGGAATTAGGGATTGAAGAACCGCAAGAGAGCTGGACATGGAAGGATTTTGGGGATATTGCGACCAAGATTGCCGCAGCCAAAGGTGATGGGTTCTATGGATCTGCAGACATTTCCGGTACAACCAACATGTTTGAAGTATTTATCCGACAATCCGGAAAAGGTTTGTTCGACGGTGGCACAATGACCGCTACCAGCGAGGAGCTCCAACAGTGGTTCGATATGTGGGGTGCACTGCGCGAGAATGGTGGAGTGACCACAGCGGAGATCACGGCATCCACAACCAATGCACTGGAGACACGCCCAATCTCACTGGGTACAGCTGCCATGGATTTTGCATGGTCCAATCAATTGCTGACATTCCAGCAGGTGAACAAAAACCAGGATCATAAGCTCGGCATACAGGTACTCCCGCATGGTGTCAACGAGCAGCAAATTGGCGAATACCTGAAACCAGGCCAGTTCCTCTCTGGTTATGGCAAAACCAAACATCCGAAGGAAGTTGCCATGTTCATTGATTTCATGGTCAATGATCCAGAAGCAACCGCTATTCTTGGTTCTGAACGTGGTGTGCCGGTTAACTCAAGCATTCGTGAGCAGATGCAGCCAACGTTGCCGGAAGCGGAGCAAGTCATTTTCCAATTTATCGATACCGTATCGAAGCATTCCAGTGAGATCGATCCACCATACCCGCAAGGATTTGCTGAAGTGGATACAAGTTTCAAGAGCGCAAGTGAGCAGATTGCCTTCGGTCAAGGCGATACTCCAGATGTCATTGCCCAGTTTATTGAAGGAGCCAAGGCTACACTTGGATCAAGTCAATAACGATTGGAACTGTCTCAGACTTCTAATACTGCGGGGAGGTTGCGAAGATGAACACATCACAGGTCAGTCAAGCCCGAATCGAGCGTGTAGCTGCCCGGCGGGTCAAACGGAGATATGCGCATAATGGAGCCGCGCTTCTGTTCCTCGCCCCATGGCTTGTGGGATTGTTATTTCTCACCTTGGGTCCAATGTTGGTATCGTTATACATCTCATTCACCGATTACAGTATCCTGGCCGCCCCTTCTTGGGTCGGTCTGGATAACTACACCACGATGTTTACATCGGATAAACTGTTTACCCAGTCGCTCAAAGTCACCTTCACGTATGTCGCTGTATCGGTACCGGTCAAGCTGATCTTTGCCCTGCTGGTAGCCATGCTGCTCAATAAAGGGATTCGAGGACTTGGTATTTACCGGACCGTGTATTACATTCCGACATTGCTTGGAGGCAGCGTTGCGATTGCAATGCTGTGGCGTAAAATGCTGGGCGGTGACGGGCTGCTTAATAGCGTGCTTGCCATGGTGGGCATTAAGGCTCCCGATTGGGTTGCTAATCCGAAGTATGCCCTGTACTCCATCGTGCTGTTATCGGTATGGCAGTTTGGATCATCCATGATTATTTTCCTGGCAGGCTTGAAGCAGATTCCACCTGAATATGATGAAGCCTCAGCGGTAGATGGGGCAGGTCCTCTGCGGAGATTCTTCTATATCACGTTGCCGATTCTGTCACCCGTCATTTTTTTCAATCTCGTGATGCAGCTGATTACGTCCTTTCAATCATTCACACAGGCTTTTGTTATCAGTAATGGTAGCGGAGGACCAGTGAACTCAACCTTAATGTACTCTCTGTATCTGTACAAAAAAGGATTCTCTTTCTTTCAGATGGGCTATGCTTCCGCGATGGCCTGGGTGCTGGTCATCCTGATTGGCGTATTTACATTGCTCGTATTCCGCAGCAGCAAGCTGTGGGTGCACTATGAGGATGGTGGGAAATCATGATTGGACAACGAAACTCTAAAGCATGGGTCGTCAGCAAACATGTGTTGATCTCAGGCATCGCCTTTGTCATGCTTTACCCGATCCTCTGGATGTTTGGCAGCTCATTCAAACCGGGACATATGATCTTTACAGAGACCTGGTTCTGGCCACAGGAATGGAATTGGCAAAATTATATGAATGGCTGGTCTGGAATTCAGGGCAATCCGTTCTCCCGGTTCCTGACCAACTCTGTCATCCTATCGCTTGGCGCCGTGCTGGGCAATGTCATCTCCTGCTCTATGGCGGCGTATGCGTTCGCCCGATTGAATTTTCGTTTCAAAGCCATCTGCTTCGGTCTGATGCTCATGACGATCATGCTGCCCCATCATGTGACGCTGATCCCGCAGTATATTCTCTTCAACCACCTGGAGTGGGTGAATACGTATCTGCCGCTTGTGGTGCCCAAATGGCTCGCGACCGACGCCTTTTTCATTTTCCTCATGGTACAGTTCTTCCGGGGATTGCCCAAAGAGCTGGATGAGGCGGCAACTATTGATGGATGCGGTCCTGTGAAAATTTACACCAAAATCATTATTCCACTGGCTTTCCCAGCACTGGTTACCACGATGATCTTTACGTTTTTGTGGACATGGGACGATTTCTTCAGTCAGTTGATCTACTTAAGTGACGTGAGTAAATACACGGTACCGCTGGGTCTGCGTCTGTTCCTTGATTCCAGTTCTCAATCCGATTGGGGTCCGATGTTTGCCATGTCGGTATTATCGTTGGTGCCATGTTTCATTGTATTTATCGTGTGTCAAAAGTACTTCGTGGAAGGAATCGCGACCTCTGGGCTCAAAGGGTAATTCCAAGACGAAACGAGTTGATTTTTCCATGGGGAAAGGCAGATGGTCTTCATTCATTAATCAAAAGCTGCAACAAAGCAAGCTCTCCACATTGATGGTGACTTGCTTTATTGCGTTTAACCTGTTGCTCGTCTCGGTTGTCGTCTGGTTGGCATACCAGTCTTTCTCCGCGGTCACTTTTGCCGAGATTAGCAAAGCACGTCTGGCTCTTCTGAACGAGAGCACACGTCGGGGATTTGATTTCATTACAGGGGTAACAGGAACCGCCTATGGTTTGGCAAGCAATCGGGAACTGTCCCATCTGCTCGAAACGACCGATACGGGTAGGCTTGCACAGATTCACCAACGGAGAGAGGTCTCTCGAATCCTGGATCATACCATGGTCGTGAGTGAAGGCATCACCTCCATCGAACTGTATACGGATGTCTTTAATGAGGTGACAGTGACGATGGCTGATCGCATATTTCCGGTGGATACCATCGCACACGACTCTTGGTTTGCTACGCTGGAAAAGGCTGATGCGGCCTGGGTGCCGCTGCGTGAGAACGAGTCGGGTCAATCCCTGGTCGGATACGCCCAACGGATTTTCGACAGTCATGGCGGAACGGTTGCTTATGTGCTCATTCGACTGAGTAGAGCGGACATTGTACGCAGGTTTGCCGATGTACCCATGGTGCTTGATGGAAAAGTCCTGTTGGTAGATACGGCTGGTAATGTCGTAATGGAGATGGGGATAGCTGATCCAGCACGGGAGAATGTACAATCCGATCATGCTAAAGGTGATGATGCATTGGACGAACAGGAACGATCGAATAGGAGTAATGAAGTGAGTACAACTCCAGAAATGGATGATGCCGTAAACGCATCTTCTTCTATTATAGATAGTGCATGGATTCAGGAACATGTCCAGCCTGGCGCAGACGGATATGAAGTCGTTTCCGGCCAATCGGGAGGTGCGCAACTGGTGCTCTACTCCAGACCAGCCATGCTCCAGTGGCGCCTCGTACAGACTATTCCGGTGTACACACTGCTATCTCCGGTCAGACATGCGGGCTGGCAGATTCTCGGCATCGCCATACTGGGACTGTTATGTTCTGCTGTGCTTGCGTACCTGTTCGTGAGGCAGATCATCCGCCCTCTGCGACAATTGATCAAGCGAATGAGACAACTGGAGAAAGGGGACTTCGATACCCGGGTGCACCTTTCGTTTACGGAGGAATACGCCCACTTGGCTTATGGCTTTAATCATATGGCTTCACAACTCACAACGCTGATGGAACAGGTGAAGGAGGAGAGCCGGGCCAAGCGTGAAGCCCAAACGGGCTTGCTTGAGGCCCAGATCAAACCCCATTTTTTATACAACACCCTCGACATGATCCATTGGCGCGCACTCGATTATGAAGCCAAGGATATCAGTCGCATGATTGTGCAGCTTAGCAAGCTGTTACGGATTGGACTGAGTGGAGGGAGATTGTTCATTCGGGTTCGAGATGAGTTGGAGCATGCCCGTTGCTACGTTAACATACAGTCAGAGCGGTTACCGTTCTCCATTCATTATCAGGAGCAGATCGATCCACGTATTCGTGGTTGTTACATTCCCAAGATTATCTTGCAGCCCTTTATCGAAAACGCTGTTATGCACGGGCACCCTGAAGAGGCTACACTTCGAATTCAAGTGGATATGCACGAAGAGGTTGGCCCGCATGAGGATATCGTCATTCGTATTACGGATAATGGACAAGGTTTGCCGGAGGGATGGGAACTTGAAGAGACATGTGGCATCGGTGTACGGAATGTGCATCAACGGATTCAGTTGTACTGTGGAAAGAGGTATGGCGTTCAACTGAGCAATAGAGATTCAGGTGGCGTGGAAGTGACCATTACGCTGCCGCGTATTGAGACCGACGAGCAATTAAATCTATGGCTGGACGGTGAAAAATAATGAAGACCATTATGCTTGTTGATGACGATCCTCATATTGTAAAGGCATTAACCGATCATATCGATTGGTCTTCACTGGGCCTCAGCATTGCAGGTACGGCTTCCAATGGCTTGGATGCGCTGGAACTGTTCCACCGTATGAATCCCGATGTTGTTATGACTGACGTCTATCTACCGGGCATGACGGGGCTTGAGATTACCCAGACGTTGCGACGTGATCATCCCTACCTGCCGATTATCATTCTTAGTGGATATGACGAATTCGAGAACGCCAGGGCAGCCATGCGCTGGGGGGTGAATCACTTTTTGCTGAAGCCGGCTGAGGTTGAGGAGATTGAGTCTGTGCTGCGAGAGGTACTACTGGAACAAGATGTGCGAGAGCGGCATGAGCGGCTGGAGCGGACTTATAAGCAGGAGGTTGGACGGGTACTTCCGTATTTGCGCAAACAGTTTCTTCACGAACTGCTGACTACGCGATATCGGGCAGATGAACTGCCTAAAGAACGCATGGACTATATAGGCATTCATATGTCCTCACAGACACGCGCGATTAGTCTGCAGCTGAATCGCCCCGTATTTTTGACACGCATGAAAGAACGGGATTGGCAGCTTCTCCGTTATGGGGCGGCTGATATTATTCAGGAGACGGTGAAAGAGCAAGCAGCGCGCATGAATGGTCAGGTAGAGATTGTTGATTATTCGGACCAGGTATTTGTGTTGCTTCTATTAGGAGATAAGGATTATCTCGAGGAATGCCTGCCACTCATAGAGCGGATGATTGATCAGATCTTTACGTATCTGAAAATTGAAGTAAGTGCTGGAATCGGAAGATCCAAAAGTCACCCATGTGAGGCGATAGATTCTTATCTCGAGAGCAGAGAGGCAGTGGAAACAGCAGAGTTTCAGGGTGGAAGTCGTATCTACCACTACGAGGCATCTGAGGATACAGAAGCAAGTGTGACTGATTATTCATTATTGCTTCGTCAATGGAATGAGGCTTGGGCGAATATTCGACCTGATTTGGCGGAAGAGCTATGGCAGGACATTCACCTTTTGCTGAAAGAGGGTAAATGTGTTGGGATACAGGATGTACAGGTGGTGGCCGTCAGTCTGTTTGACACGTTGATTCATAGCTGGAACCGACTTCATCCCATGTTAACGCCACCGCTGGCGATGAGTGATTTTTTGCGTGAAATTCAATCGAAGTATGCGTTGCATGATCTGGTAAGCTGGATGGACCGTATTATCTGCAACTGGCTGGAACAGATACGCAAGGAGATGGGCGAGAAAAAAAGCAATAAACTCATCGAGCAGGTGAAACAGTATGTGGAGCTGCATTACGCTGAAGAGATTAGTTTTGAAGCGATAGCCAAGGGACTATTCGTACACCCGAAGTATCTGAGTCAACTGTTCAAAAGGGTGACAGGTGAGAATTTCGTGAGTTATTTGAACGGGTACCGAATTCAGAGAGCGCTGGAACTGTTGCAGTCGGGACATTACATGGTATATGAGGTGAGCGAGATGACGGGGTTCCGTAATGCGACGTATTTCAGCCAGGTATTCAAAATGCTTACGGGCAAGAGTCCGTCTGAGGTGGGGTAAGCGATAAGGGTAAAGTATTTTAACAAAGTGAAGAGGCGGAATGGTTCTTATGATTATCGATCAACAGGAATATAACATTAAAGGCTTATCTTACTCCATTAGATCGGCAGAGGAAAAAGATGCTGAGGCCCTGTCTTCACTTCGTGTACAAATGGACGGGGAAACCGAGAACATGGATCGGGAAGAGGGCGAAGCGTATATCGACGCAGCCGGGTTTAGGCAGATCATCCATTCGGATACTGATAAGTCACGGAATCTGTTCCTTGTTGCTGTAGTAGCGGGCGAGATTGTGGGGTATTCCCGATGTGAAGGCAGAGAGTTGAAGCGCTTTTGGCATAAGGTTGAGTTCGGCGTGTGTGTGGCCAAAGCGTACTGGGGACATGGGATTGGCAAGAACTTCTTAGTGCAGTCGATTGAATGGGCGGACCAGACTGGGGTAGAGAAGATGACGTTAAACGTAGTGGCATCCAACGAAAAGGCAATTGAGTTATACCAAAAGAGTGGCTTCGAGATCGAAGGTATTCTGAAAAAGGATCGGCGACATGTGGATGGAAAGTATCACGACACGATAGTGATGGGCAGGTTCAAAGACTAATAGTAAAAAAAGTGAAGAAGACAAACTTATCATGCTCACAGTTCTATGTAGTTCGATTATTAGATTGGGTAACCTCTTAAGAGATAACTATGTTTATTGAATAGGGTATTGTGTTTCATATTAGATAGAACGAATGTAATGATGCTGATGAAGTCTGTCCATAACCTATATTGTGAAAGATTAGACCGGTAAGTGTATATAGGATATAGTAAGAGGATATAGCCGACGAGAAAAGGAATTTGAGATGAGATTGAATCATATATATAATTACTTTATAAATGGGATATTTTACAAGTAGTAATTGTATTGTCTATATGGTATATTCTATTTCCGGCCAAAAAAAACACGAGAAACAAAGTGTTGCAAGCAAAGCAAATGAGCTTCGAAAGAAACTTAAAAAAAGAGCTTGCTAAGTTGGTTCGGAAGTGTTATGATATAAAAGTTGCTGAGGAGAACAACACTCGGTAACAAAATAAGTTTGATCTTTGAAAACTGAACAACGAGTGAGTAAACATTCTGCTTGCAGAATGAACGCGAAAGTTTGAAACAAGCCTTGGCTTGAATCGGCTGGAGCACAAATGAGATTTTAATCTCGTCAGATTCAAATGAGCTTATCGCTCTTTTCAATACTTTATTGGAGAGTTTGATCCTGGCTCAGGACGAACGCTGGCGGCATGCCTAATACATGCAAGTCGAGCGGAGTTGATAAGAAGCTTGCTTCTTTGAGACTTAGCGGCGGACGGGTGAGTAACACGTAGGCAACCTGCCCTCAAGTTTGGGACAACTACCGGAAACGGTAGCTAATACCGAATAGTTGTTTTCTTCGCCTGAAGGAAACTGGAAAGACGGAGCAATCTGTCACTTGGGGATGGGCCTGCGGCGCATTAGCTAGTTGGTGGGGTAACGGCTCACCAAGGCGACGATGCGTAGCCGACCTGAGAGGGTGATCGGCCACACTGGGACTGAGACACGGCCCAGACTCCTACGGGAGGCAGCAGTAGGGAATCTTCCGCAATGGGCGAAAGCCTGACGGAGCAATGCCGCGTGAGTGATGAAGGTTTTCGGATCGTAAAGCTCTGTTGCCAGGGAAGAACGCTTGGGAGAGTAACTGCTCTCAAGGTGACGGTACCTGAGAAGAAAGCCCCGGCTAACTACGTGCCAGCAGCCGCGGTAATACGTAGGGGGCAAGCGTTGTCCGGAATTATTGGGCGTAAAGCGCGCGCAGGCGGTCATTTAAGTCTGGTGTTTAATCCCGGGGCTCAACCCCGGATCGCACTGGAAACTGGGTGACTTGAGTGCAGAAGAGGAGAGTGGAATTCCACGTGTAGCGGTGAAATGCGTAGATATGTGGAGGAACACCAGTGGCGAAGGCGACTCTCTGGGCTGTAACTGACGCTGAGGCGCGAAAGCGTGGGGAGCAAACAGGATTAGATACCCTGGTAGTCCACGCCGTAAACGATGAGTGCTAGGTGTTAGGGGTTTCGATACCCTTGGTGCCGAAGTTAACACATTAAGCACTCCGCCTGGGGAGTACGGTCGCAAGACTGAAACTCAAAGGAATTGACGGGGACCCGCACAAGCAGTGGAGTATGTGGTTTAATTCGAAGCAACGCGAAGAACCTTACCAGGTCTTGACATCCCTCTGACCGGTACAGAGATGTATCTTTCCTTCGGGACAGAGGAGACAGGTGGTGCATGGTTGTCGTCAGCTCGTGTCGTGAGATGTTGGGTTAAGTCCCGCAACGAGCGCAACCCTTGATCTTAGTTGCCAGCATTTCGGGTGGGCACTCTAAGGTGACTGCCGGTGACAAACCGGAGGAAGGTGGGGATGACGTCAAATCATCATGCCCCTTATGACCTGGGCTACACACGTACTACAATGGCCGGTACAACGGGCTGTGAAGCCGCGAGGTGGAACGAATCCTAAAAAGCCGGTCTCAGTTCGGATTGCAGGCTGCAACTCGCCTGCATGAAGTCGGAATTGCTAGTAATCGCGGATCAGCATGCCGCGGTGAATACGTTCCCGGGTCTTGTACACACCGCCCGTCACACCACGAGAGTTTATAACACCCGAAGTCGGTGGGGTAACCGCAAGGAGCCAGCCGCCGAAGGTGGGATAGATGATTGGGGTGAAGTCGTAACAAGGTAGCCGTATCGGAAGGTGCGGCTGGATCACCTCCTTTCTATGGAGAATCGTTTCCCGCGTGGAAACATTCAAATACAAAATCTAGCCAGGTCGGCTAGTTACTCACTCGTTGCTCAGTTTTGAGAGCTCAAACTCTCAAACAGCTTGCTTTTGCATGGAGCTTGTTCTTTGAAAACTAGATATCGAAACGAAAGTAAAATGCGAATTAGAACATTCCTTTTTAGCTGAACTTGTGTATAACAAGTTTCAATAAAAACGGTAGTTAATTGCTGTTGCGATGGTATCGAGTGGGAGCGACTTTTGGCTTTGGACACAGTCCAAAACAAGGGAAGCGAGCGATCGAAACCGGAGCAATTTGGTTAAGCTACTAAGAGCACACGGAGGATGCCTAGGCGCTAGGAGCCGATGAAGGACGTGGCGAACAACGAAACTGCCTCGGGGAGCTGTAAGCAAGCTTTGATCCGGGGGTGTCCGAATGGGGAAACCCAGCTGGGGTAATTTCCAGTTACTCACAACTGAATACATAGGTTGTGTAGAGGCATACCAGGGGAACTGAAACATCTAAGTACCCTGAGGAAGAGAAAACAATAGTGATTCCGTCAGTAGCGGCGAGCGAACGCGGAGAAGCCCAAACCAGAGAGCTTGCTCTTTGGGGTTGTGGGACGTCTCACATGGAGTTACAAAGGAACCGGTTAAGCGAAGAGGTCTGGAAAGGCCCGCCAAAGAAGGTAAAAGCCCTGTAATTGAAAGTCTGTTCCCTCCGAGACGGATCCCGAGTAGTGCGGGGCACGTGAAACCCCGTATGAATCCGGCAGGACCATCTGCCAAGGCTAAATACTTCCTAGCGACCGATAGTGAAGCAGTACCGTGAGGGAAAGGTGAAAAGCACCCCGGAAGGGGAGTGAAATAGAACCTGAAACCGTGTGCTTACAAAAAGTCAGAGCCCGTTTTAGGGGTGATGGCGTGCCTTTTGTAGAATGAACCGGCGAGTTACGTTCCCGTGCAAGGTTAAGGTGAAGAGCCGGAGCCGCAGCGAAAGCGAGTCTGAATAGGGCGACATAGTACGTGGACGTAGACCCGAAACCGGGTGATCTACCCCTGTCCAGGGTGAAGGTGCGGTAACACGCACTGGAGGCCCGAACCCACGCACGTTGAAAAGTGCGGGGATGAGGTGGGGGTAGCGGAGAAATTCCAATCGAACTCGGAGATAGCTGGTTCTCCCCGAAATAGCTTTAGGGCTAGCCTCGGAAAACAGAGTCGTGGAGGTAGAGCACTGATTGGGTGCGGGGCCCGCAAGGGTTACCAAGCTCAGTCAAACTCCGAATGCCATAGACTTACTTCCGGGAGTCAGACAGTGAGTGCTAAGATCCATTGTCAAAAGGGAAACAGCCCAGACCATCAGCTAAGGTCCCCAAGTGTGTGTTAAGTGGGAAAGGATGTGGAGTTGCACAGACAACCAGGATGTTGGCTTAGAAGCAGCCACCATTGAAAGAGTGCGTAATAGCTCACTGGTCGAGTGACTCTGCGCCGAAAATGTAACGGGGCTAAACACACCACCGAAGCTATGGCTTGATGCTTGCATCAGGGGTAGGGGAGCGTTGTATAAGGGTTGAAGGTGTACCGTAAGGAGCGCTGGACATTATACAAGTGAGAATGCCGGTATGAGTAACGAAAAGATCAGTGAGAATCTGATCCGCCGAAAGCCTAAGGGTTCCTGAGGAAGGCTCGTCCGCTCAGGGTAAGTCGGGACCTAAGGCGAGGCCGAAAGGCGTAGTCGAAGGACAACAGGTCGAAATTCCTGTACCACCGTAAGCCGTTATGAGCAATGGGGGGACGCAGTAGGGTAGTGACGCGGACTGATGGATGTCCGTCTAAGCAGTAAGGCTGATGTGTAGGCAAATCCGCACATCGTAAGGCTGAGCTGTGATGGGGAGCGAAAATTATAGTAGCGAAGGTCATGATCTCACACTGCCAAGAAAAGCCTCTAGCCAGGTGAAGGTGCCCGTACCGCAAACCGACACAGGTAGGCGAGAAGAGTATTCTAAGGCGCGCGGAAGAACTCTCGTTAAGGAACTCGGCAAAATGACCCCGTAACTTCGGGAGAAGGGGTGCCCCGGTAGTGTGAATAGCACGAGGGGGCCGCAGTGAAAAGGCCCAAGCGACTGTTTAGCAAAAACACAGGTCTGTGCGAAGCCGTAAGGCGAAGTATACGGGCTGACGCCTGCCCGGTGCTGGAAGGTTAAGGGGAGTGGTTAGGGAGCAATCCCGAAGCTGTGAACCGAAGCCCCAGTAAACGGCGGCCGTAACTATAACGGTCCTAAGGTAGCGAAATTCCTTGTCAGGTAAATTCTGACCCGCACGAATGGCGTAACGACTTGGGCGCTGTCTCAACGAGAGATCCGGTGAAATTTTAATACCTGTGAAGATGCAGGTTACCCGCGACAAGACGGAAAGACCCCATGGAGCTTTACTGCAGCTTGATATTGAATTTGGGTACGATCTGTACAGGATAGGTGGGAGCCTTTGAAGCGGGAGCGCAAGCTTCCGTGGAGGCAACGTTGGGATACCACCCTGATCGTATCTAGGTTCTAACCTGGTACCGTAATCCGGTGCGGGGACAGTGTCAGGTGGGCAGTTTGACTGGGGCGGTCGCCTCCTAAAGAGTAACGGAGGCGCCCAAAGGTTCCCTCAGAATGGTTGGAAATCATTCGAAGAGTGCAAAGGCATAAGGGAGCTTGACTGCGAGACCTACAAGTCGAGCAGGGACGAAAGTCGGGCTTAGTGATCCGGTGGTACCGCATGGAAGGGCCATCGCTCAACGGATAAAAGCTACCCTGGGGATAACAGGCTTATCTCCCCCAAGAGTCCACATCGACGGGGAGGTTTGGCACCTCGATGTCGGCTCATCGCATCCTGGGGCTGAAGTAGGTCCCAAGGGTTGGGCTGTTCGCCCATTAAAGCGGTACGCGAGCTGGGTTCAGAACGTCGTGAGACAGTTCGGTCCCTATCTGTCGTGGGCGTAGGAAATTTGAGAGGAGCTGTCCTTAGTACGAGAGGACCGGGATGGACGTACCGCTGGTGTACCAGTTGTTCCGCCAGGAGCACCGCTGGGTAGCTATGTACGGACGGGATAAACGCTGAAAGCATCTAAGCGTGAAGCCCCCCTCAAGATGAGATTTCCCAGTATGTAAGACCCCTTGAAGACGACGAGGTAGATAGGCTGGGGGTGGAAGTGCAGCAATGCATGGAGCTGACCAGTACTAATCGGTCGAGGGCTTATCCAATAGCAAGTGATAATTCGCATGTTTCGTTTCGAATCTAGTTTTCAGAGAACGAACTCTGAAATGTAAGCTATGCGTTTGGTGGCGATGGCGGAGGGGTTCCACACGTACCCATCCCGAACACGACCGTTAAGCCCTCTAGCGCCGATGGTACTTGGACCGCAGGGTCCTGGGAGAGTAGGACGCCGCCAAGCGAAACCCCACTGGGGTATTTTTTTTCGAAAATTGATAAGGGCCCTTAGCTCAGTTGGTTAGAGCGCACCTCTGATAAGGGTGAGGCCGGTGGTTCGAGTCCACCAGGGCCCATAGCAAGACCACTATAAGAAACAAACCAGAGTATGGGGCCATAGCTCAGCTGGGAGAGCGCCTGCCTTGCAAGCAGGAGGTCAGCGGTTCGATCCCGCTTGGCTCCACCATTCCCTGATAGCTCAGTTGGTAGAGCACTCGACTGTTAATCGAGTTGTCACAGGTTCGAGCCCTGTTCGGGGAGCCATTAAGGCCCGTTGGTCAAGGGGTTAAGACACCTCCCTTTCACGGAGGTAACAGGGGTTCGAATCCCCTACGGGTCATAGCAATACCTATTGCTTCAACAAGGGATGAGAATCCCAAAGGTTCGTCGGAGGATATACCTCGTGAGCAGCTGCTTCGCAGTCTCGAACGAAGTGAGAGTATCCCATACGGGTCATAATATGGAGGCTTAGCTCAGCTGGGAGAGCATCTGCCTTACAAGCAGAGGGTCGGGGGTTCGATCCCCTCAGCCTCCACCATATTATTTTTTAATGACGCGGGGTGGAGCAGCCCGGTAGCTCGTCGGGCTCATAACCCGAAGGCCGCAGGTTCAAATCCTGCCCCCGCAATTCACTTTCCTTGAGAAAGTATTATGGAACCGTGGTGTAGTTGGCCTAACATGCCTGCCTGTCACGCAGGAGATCGCGGGTTCGAATCCCGTCGGTTCCGCCATTTTATATATGCTTCAGGGATGAGAATCCGTTTTTGGGTTCGTCGGAGCATTCACTTCGAGAGCATAAGCTTCGCAGTCTCGAACGAAGTGAGAGTATCCCGTCGGTTCCGCCATTTTAATTTTATAAGGCTCGGTAGCTCAGTCGGTAGAGCAGAGGACTGAAAATCCTCGTGTCGGCGGTTCGATTCCGTCCCGAGCCACCATATATAACACCTGTAATACGCCGGTGTAGCTCAACTGGTAGAGCAACTGACTTGTAATCAGTAGGTTGGGGGTTCAAGTCCTCTCGCCGGCACCATGTAATCCTGGAGGATTAGCGAAGTGGCCAAACGCATCAGACTGTAAATCTGCTCCCGTACGGGTTCGGTGGTTCGAATCCATCATCCTCCACCAGTTTTTCTATGAGTCATTAGCTCAGTTGGTAGAGCACCTGACTTTTAATCAGGGTGTCGAAGGTTCGAGCCCTTCATGACTCACCATTATATGCGCGTGTGGCGGAATTGGCAGACGCACTAGACTTAGGATCTAGCGTCTTTGACGTGGGGGTTCAAGTCCCTCCACGCGCATTCTTTATTTGCGGAAGTGGCTCAGCGGTAGAGCATCGCCTTGCCAAGGCGAGGGTCGCGGGTTCGATTCCCGTCTTCCGCTCCAATATTTTGCGCCCTTAGCTCAGCTGGATAGAGCGTTTGACTACGAATCAAAAGGCCGGGAGTTCGAATCTCTCAGGGCGCGCCATTATAACTTCATACTTTGCCGGCGTGGCGGAATGGCAGACGCGCTCGACTCAAAATCGAGTGGGAAACCGTGGAGGTTCGAGTCCTCTCGCCGGTATAGATAACGGGATGTAGCTCAGCTTGGTAGAGCACCTGGTTTGGGACCAGGGGGTCGCATGTTCAAATCGTGTCATCCCGATTTTTTTATTTGCGGGTGTAGTTCAATGGTAGAACTTTAGCCTTCCAAGCTAATAGCGTGGGTTCGATTCCCATCACCCGCTTACATATTGAAAAGAAAGAGATGGTATTCACCATCTCTTTTTTTTTGCATTTATAGCATATGGATCATGAATATATACAGAGATTTCAGATGATATGAGCATGTATCCCAACCTCTTGATACATTCCCCACATTTTTAGACCTGTTCTTAGTAATTCTTGAAGTGTTCCAATGAAGAGGTTTAGTGCATCTTCGAACACTTGAATATTTTTTCTGTATCACATTTATAAAAACGCTTACAAAAATAGCTTGCGTAAATCATTAACCTGTAATACCATATCAATTAAGCGCTTAACCTTTAGGGGTAAGGCGCTTAAACTTAACGTAGATTAAGCGCTTAACCCGTAAAGGAAAGGAAGGCGATCAATTCATGAATACAATTAGATTAACGATGGCTCAGGCACTGCTTCGATATCTGGATCAGCAATATATCTCGGTTGACGGGGTGGAAACCAAGTTTGTGAAGGGAATCATCGGTATTTTTGGACATGGCAACGTAACAGGCATTGGAGAAGCGCTGGAGCGCAGTCCGGGAAGCCTGAGGTATATGCAAGGCAAGAACGAACAAGGTATGGTGCATACGGCAGCAGCCTATGCCAAGCAGAAGAACCGTAGACAGATCTATGCATGTACAACATCCATTGGACCTGGTGCTTTAAATATGATTACAGCGGCAGCTACCGCAACGGTGAACCGGATTCCGGTTTTATTGCTGCCTGGAGATAACTTTGCTACGCGGGAACCGGACCCGGTACTTCAGCAGTTGGAAGTGAGCAGTGATTACACAATCTCAGCCACTGATCCATTCAAAGCCGTCAGCAAGTACTGGGATCGGATTGTTCGTCCAGAACAGTTGATGATTGCTGCTACACAGGCCATGCGTGTACTAACCGATCCAGCAGAGACAGGAGCGGTAACACTCGCACTGCCGCAGGACGTGCAGGCAGAAGCGTACGATTACCCGGAATCGTTCTTTGCCCGCAAAGTGCATTATCTGGACCGTCGCCCCCCGGTACAAGCAGCCATTGAACGGGCAACGGAGCAGATTGCCTGTGGCAGAAAGCCACTTCTCGTTGCAGGCGGCGGTGTGTTGTACTCTGAGGCGTCCGTTCAACTCGTGGAGTTCGCCGAGGCATTTGGCATTCCGATCGCCGAGACGCAGGCGGGCAAGAGCGCAGTCTCTTGGGACCACCCACTGAATGTGGGGGCCATCGGGGTTACCGGCTCTCTGGCAGCCAATAGGCTGGCGAGAGAAGCGGATGTGGTGATCGGCGTCGGTACTCGTTTCTCCGATTTTACGACGGCGTCCCGCTCTGCTTTTCAGCATCCGGAAGCTTCATTCATTAACATCAACCTGAACGGTATGGATGCCGCCAAGTTAGGCGGAGAAGCCATTCTGGCAGATGCACGCGAAGGATTGCAGGTTTTACAGAAGGAATTGCAGGAAAGACAATACCGCAGTGCATATGGCGCATCCGAAATCGCTGATCTCCGTACTGAGTGGAATGCAGAAGTAGATCGGCTGTATGGAGCACAGCATGAAGCAGGGCTGGCACAGACCACGGCAGTTGGCATAGTTAATCGGACCATTGATCCATCTTCCGTTATTGTGTGTGCGGCAGGCAGTCTGCCAGGAGACCTTCATCGTCTGTGGCGTGCGGCTGAACCAAAGACGTATCACATGGAGTATGGATTCTCCTGCATGGGGTACGAGGTAAGTGGAGCGTTCGGAGCAGCACTTGCCGAGCCAGATCGTGAAGTGTACGCCATGGTCGGTGATGGCAGTTATCTGATGTTGCATTCAGAGTTTGTGACCAGCTTGCAGGAACAGAAGAAGATGACCGTTCTGTTATTCAACAACAATGGATTCCAGTGTATTCATAATTTGCAGCGGGAACATGGTAGTGACGGGTTCGGCAATGAGTTCCGTTATCGGGAATCCGAGAGTGGACGACTAACGGGGGATTACATGCCAATAGACTTTGCTGCACATGCCCGAAGCATGGGAGCCAAATCCTATAGAGCGGAGACAGCAGAACAGCTGGAACAGGCACTTCGAGATGCGAAGAACGAAACGGTGAGTACGTTGATTGAGATTCCGGTCGTGCCTGGAACCAACGCAAGTGGGTACGAGTCGTGGTGGAATGTAGGAGTGCCAGAAGTATCTGCCGAAGAAAAGGTAGTTCATGCTCATCACACCATGCAAGCCAACCGAGCCAAAGCAAGACTTATTTAATCGGATTTAATAGAGCATTTTTCTAAAATAAAGCATTATTTGTACTCCTCACGGTATAAATCGTTGGACGTATTTATCTATATATTGAAACTAAGAGTCTACATTCCAAGTGAACCATAATGTTGAACGACAAAGGAGACGTGGAGCAATGAGCAAGCTGCCATTCCAGCTTGGGATCCATCCGATCAATTGGGTCGGTGAAGATGTGAAAGAGCATGGTGATACGACAACGTGTGCGCAGATTCTGGATGACATTCAGCGTCTTGGGCTGACAGGTACAGAGATGGGACGTAAATATCCAACTGATCCTGCTATATTGCGTGAGGAGCTGAGCAAAAGGAATATCAAGCTGGTCTCTCAGTGGAAATCCGTACTGTTCTCCGACCCGGCATATCGTCAGTCGGAGCTGGACAGTTATCGCAGACATGCGGAATTTCTTCAATCCATGGGCAGTAAGGTGATCAGTACGGCAGAGGTAGGTGGGTCACTTCATTTTGATCCAAGACGAACTCCGCATGAAAAAGAGGTGCTTAGACTCAGCGAATCGGAATGGCATATCCTTGCTGAAGGGTTGAACGAAGCAGGAGCTATCGCCCATGAACACGGGTTGAAGCTTACGTACCATCATCATGGAGGCACAGTGGTTGAGCAACCGGATGAGATTGATCGACTGATGGAGTTGACGGACCCTTCTCTCGTATATCTGCTCTATGATACAGGTCATGCCTACTATGGCGGAGCCGATCCACTTGAACTGCTGCGCAAACATTATGATCGGATCGCCTATATCCATCTGAAAGACATTCGTCCGCATGTACTGCATGAAGCACGCGCGGAGCAGTCTGATTTTGTCGGTTGTATTCGTAGAGGAGTGTTCACCGTACCAGGAGATGGATGCATTGATTTTGCACCAATTCTGCAAGAACTGATCACACGAGGATACGATGGCTGGGCGATGCTTGAAGGAGAACAGGACCCTGCGATTCATAACCCGTATGAGTATGCGAAGCGATCTTTGAACTATATGGAATCGTTATACCAACACAGCTGATTCGTTCAGCATTGCAGCGGTCAGAGGCACACCTATGAAGTGAAGAGGAAGAAGGCAGCAAGAGTATAACGTTTCAATTGGAAAATAAACCTGACCTATTCTAGACGTTTACGAGTCCTCACCAATGGAATGAGTAACTAGTCTAGATATCCATATGCAACAAGTAATATCCCACCACAGAAAGGGGCTCACATGCAATGACCTATGTATCCTTTCCAGAATCAAGGAAGAAGGATTTCACCGCGATTGGTCGCTTGTGCATCGACTTGAACGCCAATGAGATCAATCGCCCGATGGAAGAAACGATGACGTTCACGAAGTATGTTGGCGGATCGCCGGCCAATATTACGATAGGCATGTCTAGACTGGGTATGGAGACAGCTTTTATCGGTAAGATCGCGAATGACCAGATGGGCCGATTCATCCATAGCTATCTGGAGAAGAACGGCATCGACACATCAAACGTGGTGACAGATGACACCGGAGCGGTGACAGGGCTTGCTTTTACCGAAATCAAGAGCCCAACCGATTGCAGTATCTTAATGTACCGGGACAATGTAGCGGATCTGTTATTACGGGCGCAAGAGGTGCAGGAACAGTTAATTGCTGACTCCAAAGTGCTGCTAATCTCAGGCACGGCCCTCGCGCAGAGCCCATCCCGTGAAGCCGTATTACAGGCACTAACGTATGCGAAAAAACATGGAACCGTTATTGTGTTTGATCTGGACTATCGCCCGTACACCTGGACATCGGACGAAGAGACAGCGGTCTATTATAACCTTGCAGCTGAGAAATGCGATATCATCCTGGGCACACGCGAAGAATTCGACATGATGGAGACATTTGACCATAATCCGGATCATAGTGATCAGGTGACTGCACAGAAATGGTTTGATTTCTCAGCGAAGATCGTTGTCATTAAACACGGTAAGGAGGGGTCCATTGCTTATACGCGTGAAGGGCTTTCCCACCGTGCGGACAGCTATCCGGCAAAAGTAGTCAAAACGTTCGGGGCAGGCGACTCCTACGCGGCAGGGTTCCTGTATGGATTGATGCAGGGCTGGACGATTGAGCGCAGTATGGCGTACGGCAGTGGTGCAGCAAGTATCGTTATTTCGAGCCACAGCTGTTCGGATGCGATGCCAACGGTAGAACAGGTGAATGATTACATCGAACGTTGCAATCGGGGCGAGATTACCGCGCTCTGAAGCAGATTGCAATACTTTGAATAACACGGTCATACAGATCAACATCACTAATATCAGTTGAACATAAGGGATCACACATAAGCGAAGGGAGACAGGGCTATGGGAAAAGGGATTTCTGAAGCGTCTACAACAGCGACAATGGTACAAAACTGGATCGGGGGTGCCTGGGTGACCCCAGCGGCAACCCGTACTGAGCCGGTTGTGAATCCGGCTACAGAAGAGGTCATTGCACATGTGCCACTGTCTGAACAAGCGGACGTAGATCTGGCCGTACAGACGGCACGGGAAGCGTTCAAGTCCTGGAGCGGCACACCGGTTCCACGCCGTGCACGTATTCTGTTCCGCTACCAGCAGTTGCTGGTCGAACACTGGGAAGAGCTCGCCCGCCTGGTAA
This sequence comes from Paenibacillus sp. FSL R5-0519, assembly GCF_037974275.1. NCBI lineage: Bacteria > Bacillati > Bacillota > Bacilli > Caryophanales > Paenibacillaceae > Paenibacillus > Paenibacillus sp. FSL R5-0519. Next base: position 6,259,010 of record NZ_CP150234.1, on the reverse strand, counting down.
CGCTGGAGAACGGCAAAAGCTACGCCGAAGCGTATGGCGAGGTACTGCGAGGCATTGAGTGTGTCGAGTTCGCGGCAGGTGCCCCGAATCTGATGATGGGTAAACAACTGCCTGATATCGCGACAGGACTGGAGTCAGGCATGTATCGTTACCCACTCGGAGTTATTGGGGGAATTACCCCGTTCAACTTCCCGATGATGGTGCCGTGCTGGATGTTCCCGCTGGCTATTGCATGCGGTAACACCTTTGTCCTGAAGCCGTCCGAGCGTACACCGCTCCTTGCAGGCCGCCTGGCAGAGCTGTTCAAGGAAGCAGGGCTTCCGGATGGCGTGCTCAACATTGTACACGGTGCACATGATGTCGTGAACGGTCTGCTGGAACATAAGGATGTTCGAGCGATCTCCTTTGTCGGATCACAACCTGTAGCTGAATACGTCTATACCACTGCATCCAAGCATGGCAAACGGGTACAGGCACTCGCGGGTGCCAAAAACCACTCCATCGTTATGCCGGACGCCGATCTGGATCTAACGGTAAAAGAAATTACGAGTGCAGCCTTTGGTTCAGCAGGGGAACGCTGTATGGCATGTTCAGTTGTTGTGGCTGTGGGTGATGTGGCTGATGAACTGGTACAAAAACTGGTGGAAGCAGCAGATCGTATTACCATTGGTAATGGTATGGATGAGGGCGTGTTCCTCGGTCCTGTTATCCGTGGACCACATAAAGAGCGTACACTCGGTTACATTGAATCCGGAGAGCAGGAAGGTGCGGCATTAATTCGGGATGGACGTAAGGATCAGGCGACAGATGGTTCGGGTTATTTTGTAGGGCCAACGGTATTCGACCAAGTGGAGAGTAATATGAAAATCTGGCAGGATGAGATCTTTGCTCCAGTGCTTTCGGTGGCAAGAGTATCTACCCTGGAGGAAGCCGTTGAGCTGGCAAACCGTTCCGATTTTGCTAATGGTGCGTGTCTGTTCACCCGCAGCGGGGCAAGTATGCGTCAATTCCGTGAGACAATTGATGCGGGCATGTTGGGTATTAACCTGGGCGTACCTGCACCAATGGCATTTTTCCCGTTTTCCGGTTGGAAAAAGTCCTTCTATGGTGATCTGCATGCCAATGGTACGGATGGTGTTGAATTCTACACTCGCAAGAAGATGGTGACGGCGCGCTGGTAACAACCAGAGCATAACTCGGGCTAAGGGGAACGCTCAGCCCATATGGACGCACATAGGGAGGATAACGGAATGGGCAAGGACAAAGTGAGAATTGGCATCATCGGTGCTGGACGGATCGGCAAAATTCATGCAGACAATCTCCTGCGTAACCCGCATGCCGAGATTGTGGGAATCAGTGACTTGTTTGCAGGTCCTGAATTGGAGGCATGGGCCTCCACACGTGGCATCCCTGTTGTAACAACGGATAGCAGCCAGTTGATCTCGATGCCTAATGTAGACGCGGTGCTGATCTGTTCTTCAACAGATACACATGTGCCGCTGATCGAACAGGCCGCCAAGGCAGGCAAACATATCTTTTGCGAGAAGCCAGTCAGTATGGATCTGGCACAGACCCAAGCGGCTGTAGCAGCGGTTCAGAAGGCGGGCGTGAAGCTGCAAATCGGGTTTAACCGCCGTTTCGATCACAACTTCAGACGGGTACGTGCCCATGTGCAGGATGGTACGATTGGTGATCCGCATATTATCAAAATTACGTCTCGTGACCCGTCTCCTCCACCTGCGGAGTATATCCGGGTGTCTGGCGGGATCTTCATGGACATGATGATCCACGATTTTGATATGGCCCGTTATCTGTCAGGAAGTGAAGTGGAGGAAGTCTACGCTCAGGGCAATGTGCTGATCAATCCGGTCTTTGCAGAACATGGCGATGTGGATACGGCAATTGTAACGATGACGTTTGCCAACGGGGCGATTGGTGTTATTGATAACAGCCGTCAGGCTGTATACGGGTATGACCAGCGTGTTGAAGTATTTGGTTCAATGGGCAGCGCCGCAGCGGCGAATGACCATCCGAATACGGCTGAGATTAGCACAGCGGCCGGGCTTATGCGCGACAAACCATTACACTTTTTCCTGGAACGTTACAATGAAGCGTATGTGCAGGAGACAGCTCTCTTTATCGATGCGATCATCCATGATACACCCGTTATCGTAGATGGCCACGATGCAGTACAGGCAGAGCGAATTGCGCTGGCAGCAAAAATGTCCATGGAGCGGGGAAGACCTGTGAAGCTGAGTGAAGTCCCTGGGGTGTCCCTGGAAACGGCAACGCCATAAGTGGATGATTAAAGTCACTTTTTCTGGATAGAGCGCATGAATAGTCCAAGTTTTGTTTTTTTATAAGGTTCAGATTGTTGTGGACGACTACAGAAAGGAGTGGATAGCAAGATGTCAGAACGCATTGTGAAACCCGTGGTCAACCCGGAGGGAGACGGTACACTTATCAACGTAACACCGGAGTCGGCCGGGTGGGAATATGTTGGATTTCAGGTAGCGAAGTTGGCAGAAGGGGAGACGCTAACCCGTGAGAGCGGTGATCAGGAACTCTGTGTGGTGCTTCTCAGTGGTTTCGCCAATGTAAGTACCCGCGAGCATACATGGGATAATATCGGAAAAAGAATGAGTGTTTTCGAGAAAATTCCGCCGTATTCAGTCTACGTCTCAACTTCCGATCAAGTGCAGATCACAGCACGTACCGAACTGGAAATCGCTATATGTGTTGCACCCGGTAAAGGCACGTACCCGGCTCGTCTTATTGCACCTGAAGATGTAGGGGTAGAGGCGAGAGGGTATGGCAATCTGGAACGCCAGATTCATAACATTTTGCCGGAACAGAAGGAAGCGGACAGTCTGCTCGTTGTTGAGGTGTTCACACCAGATGGGCATTGGTCTAGTTATCCGCCACATAAGCATGATCGGGACGCACTTCCGGATGAATCTTTGCTGGAAGAGACGTATTATTTCCGTGTACAGCCTGAGCAGGGGTTTGCCATTCAGCGCATATACACGGATGATCGCTCTGTAGATGAGACGTTGGCAGTGAAGAATGGCGAAGTGGTGCTTGTTCCAGACGGATATCATCCGGTAGGTGCCCCTCCGGGGTATGAGGTCTACTATCTGAACGTCATGGCTGGCCCAACTCGAACTTGGAAATTCCATAACGACCCTGACCATGAGTGGTTGATGAAAAAGTAAAACAGTTCATGCTACGCAGATTGTGCTCACTTCAGGTTGCGTATGCAGATTTCCCCCTGCATAATGAGAAGAGAACAATGATGTATGCGAATCAATTTCATAACTCACTAAAAATGGATTTCTGTAAATTAGCCTTGATTGAAGCAGCTAAAGGTATCATGAAATTGACTCATGTATAACGCAATTTATATATAGCACAAATGGGGAAAAAACAATGAAAGCAACCATATACGATATAGCACGCGAGGCGGGGGTATCCATTGCAACCGTCTCGCAGGTCATTAATGGCAAAGGCAAGATCAGCGAGAAACGGCGCGCGGAGATTATGGAGATCATGGAACGCCTTCACTATCAACCCAGCGCAATCGCAGCTGCACTTACAGGCAAGCAGACGTATACATTGGGGCTGCTCGTACCGGACATCTCAAATCCGTATTTTGCAGAACTCGCCAGAGCGGTGGAGGATCGTAGCCGTCAATTGGGCTACAGCGTGGTCATCTGCAGTACGGATAATAAGGACGAGCGGGTAGAGCGTTACCTGAATCTGCTCCAGCAAAAAAGGGTCGATGGCATGATGATCGGAACCGGGATCGATAATGCCGAAATTTTATCTCCCCTCCTGCAACAGTCGATACCTGTTGCTCTGATTGCCCGTCATATGCCATCCCTGTCCGTACATACGGTCACCATTGACGACATACTCGGCGGGGCACTCGCAGCGGAGCATCTGCTTGAACTTGGGCACACCCGTGTAGCGGTATTGTCGGAACCGTCCAAAGTCAGCAGCAGTCAGGAACGTGTACGCGGATTCCGTGAAGCACTGATTAAGGCAGGTTATACGTTGGAACCGACTCAGATCCGAGAATCCGCAGCTGACTTGAGTTTGGCCAAAAAAGAGGCGCTACTGCTGCTCGGTGAGAACGATCACCCAACAGGTTTGTTCTGTTGTAATGACATTCAGGCCATCGGTGCTCTTCAGGCAGCCAAAGAGCTGGGGCTACGTGTGCCAGAGGATGTGTCGATTATCGGGTTTGATAACACCATTCTAGCCTCGGTAACCAGTCCACCGCTTACGACTGTAGCCCAGCCAATTGAAGAACTGGGGCATCGCGCTGTAGACCTGTTGATAGAAGAGTTAAAGGATGAGCGTAAAGAACCGCAGAAGATTGTGCTGAAGCCCGAGCTGGTTATCAGAGACTCGGCAGGCCGCGTATTGCGCTGATAAAATTAGGTTGTTTCGATGTAACCTAACAAGGCGTCAGTCCAAGTTGATATGCGTATATCCCTGTGTGGAGATAAGGGTATCGTTTGAACTCACATTATGAACATGTACGGTAACAAAATAACAGATAAGCCGCGCTCGCCCTATGGGTGAACGCGGCTTATTGACGTACATTTTAAATTATTATTTTAGCTACTAGTGGTATTGAGAGAATAACATAGTATGAACAAAACATTATCGATTGCATAGCAGCAGTAAATAAGAAATACCTATGGAAGAGAAGAAGTATGATGATATACTGGAAAGTATCATTAATTACCATTTTATATATGTTTTGTGGTGTGTGGAGGGAGAGCAATGATTAAAAGAATTAAGATTATTATGGGTGTCGCTGCAATTATTGTTGTTGCAGCTATTGCGGTGCGTATGTATACCTCTGGTCAATATGCGATGTACATCCCCAGTAAACATACGACGTTTCGAGCTGAGGTGACAGATCATATGAGCATGCTGGATCGCTTGGATCGACTGACCATTAGAAAAGTTTCAAGTGCAGATCCGAATAATGATGAGGATGAAGTGACGATCACAGATCCCAACGAGATTAGGGATATGCTGAAGTTGTTAAAGGATGTTGAACTTAAAAAGGTTCGGGAATTGCACGTTTCCGAAAGGAATCCGTATTACTACGAGTGGCGAGTTACCATTAACAAAGAAGGTCGCTTTACCGATCGATTCGGACTGACCTTCTATAATGAACATTCCCTCTCAATCTACAGCGAGGCGAAAACAAGAGATAATCTGGAAGATTACGAGATTACTAATGAGTTTAGCCTGAATGAGATGGAACGCCTATTTGAAAAACTGAAGGAGGAGCAAACAAGACCGTGACCAACTATCATGTACGTCCGATTGAGGAAGAAGATATCCCCTTTCTGTGGGAGATGTTATACGCATCTCTGCATACACGAGAAAATGATGAACCTCTCCCAATTGAAAGTGTTCATACACCTGAACTGTCCAAATACGTTGAAGAATGGGGAAGGGAAGGAGACTTCGGATATATTGCAGTTGACCAACATAACCGAAGATTAGGTTCAATAACATTACGATTCTATACGGATCAGAATGCGGGATACGGTTATGTGAATGCAGCTACGCCAGAGATGGGGATGGCTGTAACACAAGATGCACGTGGAAAAGGAGTAGGTACCTTACTGCTTCAGAGCGCATTAGATGAGGTGGAACGGAGGGGAATTGAAGCAGTCTCCCTCAGTGTTGATCCCGATAACCAAGCGATTCGCTTGTATAGGCGGTCAGGGTTTGTGGAGAAAGGCCTCTGTGGTACATCGGTAACGATGGTACGAGTGAGTACTCCGAAATCTTAAAGGATAAGCGATCGTTCTATAAAGTAAGAAAACAAGGGTAAGCAAAGTATTCCTGCCTAATAAAGGCGCTTCCTCATGGGAAACGCCCTTTTTTCACGTGAAGCACGTACATATTACATATTCTCTTTGAACTCACGTTGTAATACCTCAATTTATTTCAACAAAAATGCCAAAGCCTCGTCATACGTTTCCCATTGAAATTCCGTCTGATGCGCTGATTCCTTGGAAATCCGATTCAATTGCATTTTGGCGATCGCACCACCTACAGCGACACTGGCCCGTTTCATTCCCCAATCTATCAATAATTTTTGATGTTCCACAATTTTTTCTTTGGTATCCTGAGGAAATGCCTTCATCGTTCTCATGTCCACGAGCACATCAAACGAATTTCCCAATTGTTCCGCAATTGTCTGGATTTCCGTATTCGCTTGTTCGACATGTTCAGGAGTAACAATACCTTCCCAGATAATTTCAATAATAGGTTTAGTTGAATCCAAACGTCTAACAGACATGTAGGCAACTCCTCGATTATAAAATAATATGTAATATATGAGACTATAAGCCTATTAATTATACCCTTTTATAACGAGAATGAAAACTATATTCATAATATAGTGGTTCTTATGGACTACTTTTTCCTAGCGAAGTTAAATTCAGGGATTGTTCTCATATCGTCATTGGCAGGAGATTGAATAGCTAAAAGCCATCCAGAGTATGAACTCCGGATGGCTTCAATAATTGTAACATGATAAAGTGAAAATCCTGTGTCAGTTAGAAGCCAATCTTCAAACTGTTACCTTCCGTTGCTACACCTTTGGATAGGGAAATGCTTAGCTTTTGTTCTGCCGAGAAACCGAGTGTCTCCCCATCATGCAGTGTGACGTCGTTTTCAACCACATACGTTGTGGTCATGAACATCATCTCAAATACATCGCTTAAGGCTTCAGACGATTGCATAATCTCCATCTCTTGTTTTCCAAAGTTACGTAGTCCGTAAGTATAAGCTGAAGCGCCTTCGGCATTCTGGAATAATCCGATGAAAATCCAGAGCGAGACGGGTAACTCATCATGTTTGATCCCACGGCTGGTTTCGACATACTGACTGGCTTCCACGACAAGGGGGGCCATGTATATTGCCAGCGCGTGATCCAACTGTAACAAGGCACTCGCTGTTTGAGTGAACAGAACATGTCCTTCAATTGCATTGGTTGCATTCAGGACCGATACAATAATCTGAGACTGGTGCCGTGAGGTAACTTGCTCCGCTTCTCGCCAAAGGATGTTTAGCCTGGCATTCTCCTCAACTTCACGATCTGGTACAGGCGCGGCAATATGAGCGCATACCACCTGCATTCCATTCACTTCGAAAAAAAGATTGCCCTCCTCTGGTCGTTCCTCAATCTCAATATTCCATTCGTTCCTCATATTTCTGATGAAGAGGTCAAAATCACAATCGTCACGCTCCAGCAGGACAAAACCCACGATGGTCTCACTGTAATTCGTGGATTCGACAGCACCACTTGCAGGCACCTTTTCCTTATTGCGTCGCCGAAGCTTATCAAACAATCCCATGACATGTTCTCCTTCCGATCCCAGATTGATTCTGGTCATTGTACACTGCTATCTATTCACTACCTTACCATAACGGAGTTAAGATGAATCGCAGCAATGCACCTATCGACAGGAAATTACAGGAACAGAACCAGCAACAATGCAATGATCGCAGGCAATCCTTGTTTGATGATGATTGACCGTGAGGAAGTTGCTCCTCCATACAGAGCCGCGATAATCACACACGCCAGGAAGAAAATCTGAATATGCTGTCCAACGGCAGCATCCGGATATACGAGTCCCCAGATCAGACCTGCCGCAAGAAATCCATTGTAAAGGCCTTGATTGGCCGCGAGCGATTTGGTGGATTTGGCGAATTCCGGCGTGAGATTGAAGGTTTTCATTGTGCGTGGACGAGTCCACATGAACATCTCCATCACCATGATATAGAAGTGTTCAACAGCTACAAGCGCTACAAAAATGATACTAATCAATGGAAACACCTTGCTTTCTGATATGTAATTTATTTACTTGTCCATCCTAGTATAAATGTTTGCAACGAGAACGGAAAGAGTAAAATTAATTTATAACAATTTAATTGTGTATTATTTAAAATGCGTATCATTTTCCAATTGAATTTCCAATTGAGTTATAATGTTAAAAATAAAGATTTGTACAAAGGTAAGCATACGCCGATTGTCGGCAATCCATTCACTGGGTAATAATGAACAATAAAGAAGTGATATTGCTGAGGAAAGGGAGGAGATTACTATGGGAACGGTTCAATTTGTCTTGCTGGCTGATGATCCATCCACATTTTTGACCCGAGTTGTCCCCTTTATCGATATTGAGCTTGCGGGAATTCCGGGTGACCGTCATTATGGTCTGCTTCGTCCAGCGGACTCACGTCAGAAAATCTACAAGCGCGGTACACCCATTGCGAATCGTCGCCAGATCAGTATTGTGTCTGAAGAAGAATGTGCTCTTATTGCAGAGAAAATGAACATTCCTGAAGTGCGTCCAGAGTGGCTGGGTGCCAATATACTGGTCCGTGGCATTGATCGATTGACGGAACTGCCTGCTGGAACGCGGCTTTTATTTCCGAACGGGACAGGGTTAATATGTGAAGGGGAGAACCTCCCCTGTGTACATCCGGGGAAAATGATTGAACAATTCTACAAACAGGACGGTTTGCGTAAAAAATTCGTGCCTGCGGCTCGCAAAAAACGTGGGATTGTGTGCTCGGTTGAGCGGGAAGGTGTAATCCATACGGGTGATACTATCGAAGTCATTCGCCTGTCCTGATGTTCAGGACAGGTTCTATTTGATCAGGCCCCGGCGCTCACCATTCGGATGTCTAGAGTGGTAGTACTCCTCTGGTGTACTGCCAATAATAGATTTGAAATCTCGGATAAAATGGGATTGGTCATGATATCCAAGGTCCTGGGATAGCTTAATCAGGTCACAGTGAAGACCGCGGTCCATCAATTCCGCAGCATTTTGCAGACGATACAACTTAATTACGGTTTTGGGTCCGATGCCCACATACTGATTGAACAGGCGTTGAAGCTTTCGGGTATGCATATTCCAATAGGAAGAGAGGTCATCTACTCTCAGCATCTCCCGGTTCTGTTCAATCTGTTGCACAATATCGTTAACCATTCTTGCTTGAGCATCTTCAGCAGGAAGGTGTGCACATAATAGCTGGTCAATGTAACTGGTTTTATCCGCATCATCCCCCGCCCCAAGAAGCCGGTCTTCCAAGGATTCCGCCGTGACGTCAAGAATATTGGATACATTCATTGGCTGTCCGTACAAGGAAGAGACAGGAACCCTGAGGAAGGGATAAAAGCCTCCTGGCTTGAATTTCACGCCAAATACACGACCTTTCCCACTCACAAGATAGGAGAATTTACGTCCCGATGGGCCGAAGAAAAACGTATGGTTCCGTTCCACAACCAGATTGACACAGGGGTTAGGCACGACATGTTGGGGATACGGTTCAAGTCCCGTCAGATCCCACGATACGATCCAGTAATGTTTAACAAAAGGGCGAAGTGCTTCGGAAGGAGTATGGCGTGTCAGTTGATATTTATGGTCACCTTCATTCAGGTTCAGCAGGCCCATACTTGGTCTGTCTCCTTGTTCTACCTCTTTCATTTGAGTCATCCCTTCTACTCATCTCATATTATCTAGGTTCTTTGAACAATAATGCCCGTACAGCAAAACGGGGTAAAATGAGTTGCCTGCGCCATCTTGAAGGTTGACTGAGAAGGCGATAGAGCCATTCCAGGTTAAGCTTCTGCCATATCGCAGGGGCACGTTTGGTTTTGCCAGCGAGGATATCGAGACTGCCTCCAACACCTATGGCTACACGAGCGTTCAATTGATGGCGATACTTGTTAATCCAGTGTTCTGCATGGGGGGCGCCAAGAGCAACGATAAGAAAGTCTGGTTGAGCAGTACGAATCTCTTCCACAATCTGTTGTTCCTCATCTGCCTGGAAAAAACCATGGTGTCTGCCTTTTACGACAACTCCCGGATAACGCTGCGCAATGACTTTCACGGCCTGTTCACTTACGCTTTCCTCTGCTCCTAGCATATAGAATGACCAGTGTTTTTGATCGCCTTCCTCCAATAAACGAAACAGCAGATCACAGCCGGTTACCCGTTCAGTCAATTGTCCGCCCCGCAAACGGGATACCATCACAATGCCAGTACCGTCAGCTGTAACCAACCCGGCTTGATCGACGACTTGGCGAAGATAGGCATTCTTCTGACAGGACATCACAATCTCGGGATTGCCTGTGATGACATGGAATAGTTCATTTCTTTCCTGACCTACGACTTCACCTAGGATTGCAACAGTTTGATTCATCGTTACATTGGGAAAAGGGATACCCATGATATTCGTTGATTGGCTCATGTTTCAAGTCCTTTCTGCATCCTATTACCTTGAACAACACCTGTTATTTCATTCCAGTTTAGTATATCTGATCTTCTGGAAAAGGACTATATATGGGCGAAACCCGTTTTAGTAATGATATAAAAATTCCATGGGTGATAAATATCTTTATCCATATGACCTGTTGTCGCGTTTTTACAATACGGCCTTTGGGGTATAACGGTAGGATAGGAGTGCGAGGTGGGTAGATCGCGTGTCCAATACTTAAAGGGAGTGAGTCCATGGAGCTGAAATATGAATTCTATATCAATGCAGGACTTGAAGATGTGTGGAATGCTCTGATATCACCAGACGGCACACGGAACAGCTTTTTCGGTAGTGAACTTCGCACCAATTTTCAACCAGGTCAGCCATTTGCTTATGTAGGCCCGGGTAATGATGGTACGGAGACTGTACATGTGTACGGAGATATCTTGGAATTTGAACCGTTGTCCAGACTAAGTTATCAGGAGCATCCTGGACCGTCGTACCATGCCAATCATGCCGAGCTTCAATCCAGAGTGGTCTTCCAGTTGGAGACTACGGGGGAGTGTACAAAGCTGACATTGATTAATGATCAATTTACAGATAACCATCCTTCCTTTGCGAATGCACAGAGCAGCTGGTGGATGATTCTAAGCAGCATCAAAACATGGGTGGAAACGGGGAAAACATTGAATTTTGGCTGGTAGCTGGTATGAGACATCATTTGAGATTAATTCTCATAAAAAAATAAAAGCAATCTAATATAAGAACCGGTGCTGATTAAGCAATGGTTCTTGTTTTTTTATACAAATTTAAGACTATTGCTCTACATTTAATGTCTGATAATGTCGAAATATATATCATATGACCTAAGAGGAGAAATGAAGATGTTTCGTAAACGTACTGAATCTACCAAACCAATTCGTATAGATGCACATCAAAAGTTACTGGAGTATAGTCGTAAACTCGTAGCAAATGCAGAAAAGGGCGATTATGACGCCTGGATTGAAGATGGCCTTGAATTTCAGGATACCGATGAAATAGCTAGTAACATCAAAAAAGCAGTACATATGATGAAAGCACAAAACGAAGCCGTGGAAATGCGTCTTAGAATGCTGAATCAGGCAATGAATGTGGGATTATGGGAATCTGAAATTGTTGCAGGTGATCCGCTGGATAGCAATAATAACGTCTCATTTTCCGATGAATTCCGCCAAATGTTAGGATTCCATAATGCCAAGGATTATCCCGATTCATTTGCAAGTTGGGCGAAATCGATATACCCGGATGACAGACCTCAGCTGGTGCAAGAGATAATGAACCATGTGAATGACACTGGAGCAACGACTGCGTATAACGTTATCAGCCGTATGATTACCAAAAGTGGAGAACTTCGCTGGTTCCGATGTCTTGGACATGTCATCCGAAATCAGGCTGGAGTTCCGATCAAACTGCTGGGCATCATGTTCGACATTCATGAGGAGAAGAGCAAGTCGGATGAGCTAGAAGCACTCGTCACCCGATATGATCTTGTTAACCGCGCTTTGGTGGAGGCACCGTGGGATATGACCGTCGTGGCTGGAGATGTGGTGAATCCGAATAATGAATTTTGGTGGTCACCCCAGTTCCGTAGAGAATTAGGGTTTAAAGACGAGCAGGATTTCCCGAATGTGTTCAGCAGCTGGAGCAGCAGACTTCATCCGGAAGACCATGATCGGACGATCAACGAATTCGCCAGACATATGAACGATTACAGTGGTCGTACACCGTACGATCTGGATTATCGTTTGCAGCGCAAGGACGGGGAGTATCGATGGTATCACGCAGGTGGGGAGACCATTAGGGATCAGGATGGAGTACCGCTCCGTGTAGCCGGAACCATTCGAGATGTAACCCATGAGAAGAATAAGGAACAGATCGTGGAAGCCATGAATCTGAAAACCAAACAATTATCCGAGTCCATTGGCGAGATGGTACGTGGAATCAACTCGATCACCGATCAGGCACAGGATCTGGTTACTGCACAGGAGTTATCTGCCGATGCAGCCATTCAAGTGAAAAGCAGTGCAGATGATACGAAGAATATCACCGTGTTTATTCGAGAGATTGCCAGTCAGACTAATCTCCTGGGATTGAATGCAGCGATTGAAGCTGCACGTGCGGGAGAGCTGGGACTGGGATTTGGCGTCGTTGCGGGGGAAGTCCGGAAACTGGCTGATCACAGTTCTGAGGCCACAGTCAATATCGAAGACAGCATGCAGAAGATGAAAACACTGATTGATCAGATTCTTGAGCATATCGGTAATATGTCTACTTTAACGCAAAATCAGGCTGCCCTGACACAACAGGTGAATGCTTCAATGGATGAGATCAACACCATGTCACAGGATCTGGTTGATTACTCGCGGAATCTATAATTTCGAAGCCGTTTGTTGTAACATCACGATCATTGGCACACATCATCAACACAAAAATCCACCGAGATGCATTTCTGCTCTCGGTGGATTTTTGTATTTCAATCTATAGCTAAGATGTATAGCTTCAGTTTCAGCTATTGAATTAAACTTGTTGAACTTTGATCAGGTTGGTATTACCGGATTGACCGATTGGAACACCTGCGGACAATACAATGATGTCGCCTTTTTCGATGTAACCTGTTTTGATTGCGTTACGTGTAGCGGACTCGAACATTTCATCCGTAGTGGTTACTTTGTCGCCCATAACCGGAATGACACCGGAGAGCAGGCAGATTTTTGCCAATACTTCTTCATGTTGTGTAACTGCGATGATTGGTGCTTTTGGACGATATTTGGAGATCATGCGTGCTGTAAATCCACTCTCAGTTGAAGTAATGATTGCTTTTGCATTCAGTACGAGGGAAGAGCTTACTGCGCCCTGACTGATAACTTCAGTAATATCAGCGATCTGTTGAGCCGATTTTTGTGCGAATTGCTCTTTGTAATCGATCATTGTTTCAGCACGGCGTGCAACTGCAGCCATCGTGCGCACGGATTGTACCGGATATTTACCAGCAGCCGATTCACCGGACAACATCACAACGTCAGCACCTTGAAGTACAGCGTTAGCTACGTCACTTACCTCGGAACGAGTAGGGCGTGGGTTCACTTGCATGGACTCCAGCATGTGTGTAGCTACGATAACCGGTTTACCAGCGCGGTTACATTTGTCGATCATTTCTTTTTGCATCATTGGCACGTCTTCGATCGGTACTTCAACCCCGAGATCTCCACGAGCTACCATGATACCGTCAGATGCTTCAATAATATCGTCCAGGTTCGTCATACCTTCCTGGTTTTCAATTTTGGAGATGATCTGTACGTGCTCTACACCGCGTTCTTTCAAAATGCTGCGGATTTCACGGATGTCGTCGCCTTTACGAACAAAGGATGCTGCGATAATTTCGATATCGTTTTCAATCCCAAATCCGATGTGCATAACGTCACGCTCGGTTACACCTGGCAATGTCGTTTTGATTCCTGGCAAGTTAACTCCTTTGCGTGGTTTGAGAATGCCGCCACTGATGATTTTACAATGAATATCGGATCCTTCCACAGACAGTACAGTCAGATCTACGAGACCATCATCGATGAGGATACGATCGCCAGGTTTCACAACGAGGTTCAGTTCCGGATAGTTTACCGAGATACGCTCAGCGTCACCGAGAATTTCTTCGGTAGTCAGGATCAGCTCTTTACCTGCTTGCAGATGGCAAGATGCTTCTTTCAGTTTGCCAATACGTACTTCCGGTCCTTTGATGTCCATCATGATCGGTACATAGGTGTTCAGTTCGGAAGCTGCTTTGCGGATATTGTTAATCCGTGTAACGTGATCTTCCAGTTCGCCATGAGCCATGTTCAGACGAGCAACAGTCATACCTTCCTGAATCATTACTTTCAACAATTCGATTGAGTCACAAGCAGGTCCCATGGTACAAATAATTTTTGTTTTTAACATGCTAATTTCCTCCTCATATTTAAGCTTATATGTGTATTGTAGCGTTTTCTGTCGAATCAGGGTATGAACTATAGTACAATGATTAGAGTATAGTCCGATAATGAGGTGTGTTATGTTCACTCCACTTGAAGTACGACATATTAACGGTGTTGGTTGGTACGAAGAAGCTGTGCAATCTCAACAAACCTGGCGGCTTAGCTTGGTTACTTATGGAAAATGTGTATATTGGGTGAACGGTGATAAACAGATCATGGAAAAGGGGGAATTGCTCCTCATTCCAGGTGGTGTCCCATATTACGGCAAGAGTATTCCAACAGTAACGCACACACAGATTGTAATTCAATTGCAACGAAATCATACAGAAACATTGCCTGCGCTCGAACGGTATGAGGCTTTGCGCCATAAACCTGGATGTTACGAACTGATCCATCAACGCATGAGCGCAATTTATCAACAATGGCAGGAACGTCCGTCTTATTATGTCATGATGAGTCAAGCCTTATTGATGGAAGTGTTGATTTATATAAACAGGGAGTTAGATCGGGGAGTCATTCCGCCGGAGAGACATAATCATGTTGAACGGATGAAGCGGTATATTGAGCGGCATTATCGGGAGAAAGTGACAAAGGAAGAACTCGGGGACGAGATCAATAAGACTCCCAATTATGCTGCTGCATTATTCAAAAGCATGACGAATCAGACCATCAGTCAGTATGTCCATGATCAACGGATGAAACGAGCCATATACCTGCTCACGGAGTCACAACTCTCCATTCAGGAAATTGCCGAATTTCTCGGCTACCGGGACCTGTCTTATTTTTACCGCATATTTAAGCGTATAACGGGAAGTCCACCATCCGATCTGCTCCATGAACGCCCGCCTATAATATGAAACGTGTAGCCCAACCCTAATAAGTTCTTCTATATAAGAAGGTTTATTAAATGAGTACAAAAAAAGAGGGCTCAGGCCCTCTTTTGCTGTATAACAGGATTATCATCCCACCTGCTACATATATAGATGCTGTTAAACATGACTGCTTGAATTAGATGCTGTGAGTGATTGCTTGCCCTTTTTTCGTGCCTGCACAAGACGAAGAGCAAAGACATGTACAGTCCAATACGCGGCCTCTGCAAATAAAATGCCTCCGGCGATGTCCAGCAAAGAATGCTGCTTTACAAACACCGTTGAAGCAATAATCAACCACAGCCACACTGACCAAGAGATGCGTGCCAAAGGTTTGAAGTTCAAGTGTCTGTTAATCATAATAAACAGCAAGTAGCTGGTCAGAACGTGAACACTTGGGAAACAATTGAAGGGCGCATCATTCGAATAGATAAACTGTACTAACACGCTGCTCAGATCCAATCCACCTATCTCCGGGCGTGGGACATGAGTAGGGAACACCGCAAAACAGACATTGGCAGCCATAACCCCAATATTATAGGTAATCAACGTACGCCAGAATAGTGATTTGTTCGTCAGACCCAGATAGAGAAATCCGAGATACAGAATGGGCATCCAGCTAATGTATGGATAAATAAATTCTTTGATAAAAGGAATCTGTGTGTCAATCCAAGCATAATTGTAGAATACATCACTACCCGTGTTGCTACCTAAAAAAACGTAAATTGAGCCTTGGAGCGGTATGCACAGAATAGCCAGTAAATGTCCCCAGCGCTGAAAGAATGCTCTCATAGTATCCCCCTGATTTCATTATGCATTGTGAAACTATCGGTTAATGGATGCTTCATAGATATATGACGTTGAAGAGTCGCAGCACCCCTGCAGCTTTAAACTCTTGTAATACTATAATGGACAGATGAAGGTATAAGCCATACCTGATTTTAGGGGAAATGCAGTCAGGATAAGTCTCTTTTTTGTTACTTTTATATTTTTATCCATGATAGGAATATTCATTGTGCTCGTGATATGTTACAACAATATTGGCATATATGTTCATATGAACACGAAAAAAAGCAAATGAAATGAGGTAGGCAAATGTATGGTTAACCCGCAATCCGAGCCAAAACATTCCTTTTCTGAGCGAAAACCTGTGCTCACCGTCGTGATTATTGAACTACTTCTCCTGTTAGCCGTATTTGCTGCAGGGGCCATTGCGACGATAAAACAACTCGACTACACTTCTCCCGTGCTCATTTCCTTTACACCTATTGCAATTGTGCTGATGATCTATCTGACGTTAAGGCGCAAGTGGGGAGAGACCGGATTTCGATCTTTGCGAAGTATCCCAGCTGGGCATGCAAAGTATTATATTCCACTACTCCTTGTTCTGGTAACAATTTCTCTGAAAGGATTTGGAGAGCTGAGCTTGTCACGGGTGGTCTTTTTTATCTATTTTACCTTGCTCGTGGCTTTTGTTGAAGAAACGATCTATCGAGGGCTTATTTTTAAAACATTGCTTCGAAAAAGTGCAGTTGCCGCAGTCGTTACCTCCAGCATCTTATTTTCAATTACACATTTGCTGAATGCATTGTCAGGTCAAAATATGACGGATACGATCATGCAATTGGTCTATGCACTGCTTCTGGGAGCGGCACTGGCATTATTAATGCTGAAGAACGGAAATATCGTACCGCTTATTTTGTTTCATTTCATACATAATCTGATTCAATTCCTCGGGAATGACCTGGAGGACACAGGAACACTTCCCTATGATCTGTTCATACTGGCAGTACTGATTGCATATTGTGCCTGGTTAGTATGGAGCAATCGAACCCATTCGACCATTCCATCCAATACGAGTGAGCAGGACAATACGGTTGTTCATTAAAGGTATTGCTTGGAAGTGGTTATCTTGCAGTTTCCCGTCAGCAGTGGGATCATGTTATACTTCAGTCTGGCGGGAAGACAGATATGTTCATGATACATGGTCTGCTATCCGTACATTAGGTTCAGACAGTAGGTGATATAGTGGAGAAGACAGCACAAGGCGTAGCAGAATGGATGGTACAGGAGATTAAATTCACAGGAACACTTCATCAGGAAGCTGCCATAGAATATGTGAAGACCCATTTTGGCGAAGAGTTTGTTTTTGTGAACGAGAACGGCAATGCATCCTTGTCCAAGGAAGTGAAGAAGGCCTTCCGTAAGCTTCATCGTGGGCAGATCGCCTGGGATCGGGATGCATTTATGTGGGCATGGACCTAATGTGTTAAACTGTAATGATATGATTCATTGAATGTGTTGGATATGCATGTCAGAATATTATATAAAAAATGTATAAGATGGATTAGATCTGCATATCCTTTCATAAGACCGTACTCAAGTGACCAGTCACATAAGCGTGATAAACCCTGTTGCCACGCGAGTTAATAACATGTATTTCCAAAGCTGTTTGAAAAGAAAATACAAAGATTTGCTTTTTGGCTGAAATGGAGTTATAATAAAAACAAGTTGTAGAGAGTGGAAAACCTAATTCATATATTGTAAAGGGCGATCACTTATAGGTTTATGACTGGTACCTTTTTCAATGTGTGAATTTTTATTTGCTTGCTGCAAAGAACAAAGGAACATGTTAATCTTTATTTGGAGGTGTAATTCACATGCAAAACGGAACAGTAAAATGGTTCAACGCTGATAAAGGCTTCGGTTTCATCGAAGTTGAAGGCGGAGAAGATGTATTCGTACACTTCAGCGCTATTACAGGCGAAGGCTTCAAAACGCTGGACGAAGGTCAACGCGTGCAATTTAAAATTGTACAAGGAAACCGTGGTCCTCAAGCAGAAGAAGTTGTAAAACTGTAATTAAAGCATAGCTGCCTTTAACATGTTATAATGGTAAAGGCAGCTTCTTTTTTTTGATTAGTTATATAAAAGTCGACCCAATAGTTGTCGAGGCAGAAGTTCGGTGGTACGTAAAACTTCCGCTAAGTGTAGGCTTCTGTGAAATAACGTCGGTTAGATGTTTTTCCATAACAAAGGGGGTAGAAGTCATGTATAATCGCAAAAAACCGTTGGAAGAGATTCCACAAGCTGATGCGGCAATCTGGGAATGTACGAGTGATACGTGCAAAGGATGGATGCGGGACAATTTTGCGTTTGATAACGTACCTACTTGTCCGATATGTGCTTCTGAGATGGTCAGCACGACTAGGATGCTACCATTGCTTGAGAATTCGAATAGTAATCTAAAAACGATGCCTAAAGGAAATCGGATTTAACATAGCTTACCCGCCTCTAACGAGGTGTTTTTTTTTAAGATCAAACAGACACCCTCTGCGAAGGTAAGGGTATTAAATATGAAGTTCCCGGCATTCGTTTTAGCGAATGCCTTTTTTTGTCTCTTCATTTACAGAAAGTATACTGTAATTGACGTGTATCGTATGAAAAAGATAAAGACCCTTTTTGCTATAAGCAAAAAGGGCCTTTGTTATGCTACAAATTTACCATGATCAGATTTGAGTTTAGATGAACAGGAATGGCAGCAGGAACAGTGTTGCTACCAGAGCCAGTTCGATCCCTGCTCCATAGCCATAACCCCGACCGTATCCATATGGACCGTATGCCGAGGATTTAACTTTCTTTGATGCAACAGCGTTTTTCTTGCTACCTTTTACCAACTGCTGTTTGGACTTGACTGAACATAGCCGTGGTCCCTCGAAACATCCGTTCAAATAAACTTTGCCATCACGACATTGGCTAAGTGTACCATACATATGCTTACCGTCTTTCATAACAAGACAAACGGAACGTCCAACGTGCGGAGAAACCGTTTCTTCACATACCCGATTAATTCTGTACATGCAAATCCTCCTCATTAGATGCGGTTGCCGCTTGAATTCAACGGTTTGTATATCATAGTAGAGCGAAGAGGAATTGGTATGGACGAGTACCCGGAAAATCGAATAGGGAGGAGCCGTTTTTAAGTCTGTTCCATACACTGGGAGGAGTGAGGAGGGGATGTTGCGTGGATTATCATGACATGCTGGCTCGTTTAGGGGAAGGGAGTGCCCATCCTGGAGGATTTTTGGCAACACTGAAGTTGCTTGATAGCTTATCTCTGCCATTGGGTAGTCATATTCTTGAGGTAGGATGTGGCACTGGGAGGACTGCGTGTTACCTGGCTAAAAGTGGCTATCAAGTAACAGCCATTGATCTTCATCGCAATATGTTGGATAAGGCAGTTCGGCGAGCAAGACGAGAGCGAGTGGATGTTCGATTTATTCAGGCTGATGTAACATCGTTGCCTTTCCCGGAAAACCATTTTGATATGGTATTTGTGGAGTCGGTTACGATCTTTACCCCATGGCGGAGTGCACTTAATGAGTATAGAAGAGTGTTGAAGCCCGCTGGACTTTTGGTAGATCGGGAGATGGTTCTATCCGGCAAGAAGACCGAATTGATGTTTCGCAGACTAAAGCAATTTTACGGTATACGAACCTTGGTAACGGCGATAACATGGAGAAAACGCCTAAAACAGTGTGGCTTCACTAAGGTAGAGGTCAAAGAACATTCACGTTCTATGGGAAAATGGGGCGTAGATCATGATCCACATCGTGAGATCGATATGAATTGGTTCGAGGATGAACAAATGCAGCGAATGAGCCAGACCAATGATCGGTTGCTCGCGAAATACGGCAAAGAGTTGGGGTATGCCGTTTTTCAGGCCAGAGCACCCTTGGAGATCGAAAAGGAAAAATAGGAAAAAGGCAACTCTACAATAGTTGTGGGTTGCCTTTGGTTTGTTACAGACAGAACGTACTACAGCATATCGTTATCGATAATCCGCCAGTGGTGTTTGAGCAGGGCTTCCAGGTGGTTCTTATCTTTGGCTCGAAAAGCACTTAAAATTTGTCGGTGCTCTTCATTAACTTCGACCAGTACCTCAGATAGCTTTGGTTTATTATCACTAACATACGACTGCCGGATGAAGCTGTTCTTCAATGTGTTTAACATCTCGATGACTGTGGCGTTACCACATCGCTGAATGTACAGGTTATGAAACTGATATTGGTTCTTGTTGTAGGCTGCAAGGTCGAGCTGGCTGATATCTTCATCCATTCGGACAACGAGAGTTTCCATTTCCAAAAGTTCAGAGGGTCTGAGATGGTCTGCTGCAAGTGTGGCAGCAAGTGCCTCCAGCACACCAATCGCTTGGGAAAACTCCAGTTTTTTGCCTGCATCAAAAGGAGTGACAATAAATCCCCTGCGTGGGATGTATTGCAGCAGATTGTCTGAAGCCAGCTGGAAAAGGGCCTCCCGAGTAGGTGTCCGACTGATGTCCAGCTTTTTGCATATTTCAGCCTCGTTGATCTTCTGGTTGGGAAGCAGCGTTCCGTCCTGAATCTTCTGGGCAATGTAATCGTATACGTGATCTTTCAAGGACCGGTATTTGGGTACCTCCATACCGAATCCTCCTTTCTATGTAAAGTTAATAATTAGATGGGTGTGAGGCCGTGCTGGGTGCGCCGTTCAGGAGTTTCAAGTTTTAATCATCTTAACACCGAGGGGGAAGTTGGGCAAGCAAACTTCATATTTCAGGGGATGTAAGTGCCGTGTTATATATAGCACATTTTATGGAATTAAAGCGTATAAATGTTTAAATAATGATTGTGATAACTCAGAATGTTTGTTAGTATTACTTACATATAAGTCCATATATTGTCTTATGTATATTGTATACAAATTTATCATTATGCTACTCAGTCTAAAAAAAAGAATAGGGGTATGCTGTGTGAGAAAAGTATTGTTGCCAATGATGCTGTTGTTAATCGTTGTAATCATGTCCGCATGTGGTCAGGAAAAAACGACAGGAACCGGATCAGATGTTACTTCGACTTCGGGCAGTAACTCTGAGGAAAAGGAAGTAATTGTACTTGGAACCAGTGCGGACTATGCACCCTATGAATTTCATAAGAAAATTGATGGTAAAGATACTATCGTAGGTTTTGACATCGAGATTGCCAAGGCAATTGCGGCTGATCTGGGAGCCGAGCTGAAGATTGAGGACATGGACTTTGATGGCCTTCTTATGGCTCTCGGTACAGATAAGGTTGATTTTGTAATATCAGGCTTAACCCCTAGCGAGGAACGAAAGAAGAACGTTGATTTTACGGATATCTACTTTTATGCAGAGCAGGCTGTCCTTGTTAGAGAAGGGGAAGATACGGCATTAAAGTCCATAGATGATCTATCAGGCAAGCAGGTTGGCGTACAAAAGAGTTCCATTCAGGAAGGCATCGCTCAGGAAATAGAGGGAGCAAAGCTCACTTCTCTGGCCAAAATACCTGAACTGATTCTGGAGTTGCAGACGGGGCGCGTAGACGCACTCATCCTGGAGAAGCCGGTAGCTGAACAGTATGTGAAGAACCAGGAGGGGCTTGTTGTTGCGGGTGTGGAGATTGAACAGGCAGAAGATGAGGGTGGTTCGGCCATCGCGGTGAAGAAGGGTAATCAGAAGCTGCTGGATCAGATCAACACTACATTGGAAAAGCTCAAAACGAATGGAGATATTGAACGTTTCGTCGTTGAAGCGAATGAGATGCTGGGTGAATAAACCGGACGAGTGAGGGATATGCCGTGAATTTAGATTTTTCCTTTCTATTAGATCATTGGCAGGATTATGCACGAAGCGCGTGGGTTACGCTTGAGCTTTCCTTCTTCGGTGTTCTGTTTGGGACGTTGCTTGGTGTGATCATGGCATTAATGCGATTATCCCGAATATGGCCAGTTAAATTGGTGGCTTCGGCGTATATTGAACTCATTCGAGGCACGCCGATGCTGGTACAGATTCTTATTATCCATTATGGTCTGACAGTTGTAGGTGTGAACCTGCCGGCATTTATGTCGGGGGTGGTAGCTCTGACGATGAATAGTTCGGCTTATATGGCGGAGGTATTCAGGGCCGGGATTCAAGCGATTGATAAAGGGCAGATAGAGGCTTCGCGCTCCCTTGGCATGACGCATGGTATGACACTTCGCTATATTATACTTCCACAGGCCTTTCGTAACATGCTTCCAGCTATCGGTAATGAATTCATTATTATCATTAAAGATTCTTCGCTTGTCTCCATGATCGGCATAGCTGAAATTATATACACAGCCAGAACGATTCAGGGTGTTACGTTCCAGCCGCTTGCTCCGCTGCTTGTTGCTGCTGGCCTCTACTTTATAATCACATTTACACTGGCCAACTTGCTCTCTTGGTTGGAACGTAGACTGTCTGCTTCCCGATAACTATTGATGGAGGATTCGGTTCGAAGAAAGGCTGGGAGTAGGCTGCTGTGGAAATAGTGGGATATAGTCGTAAATGGTGGTGGTATCGCATACATTGATATTGTATTTTGTATACAGTATTTTGGAAAGGTGTTGGGTATGTATGTCAGATTCCAAAATGTTAATAGATTGGTCGGAGCGTTATGCTGCACCTAATTATCATCCACTCCCTATTGTGATTGAACAGGCGGCAGGGGTATGGGTGGAAGACCCAGAAGGCCGCCGTTATATGGATATGTTGAGTGCATACTCTGCATTGAATCATGGTCACAGACACCCTGTAATCATACAGGCGCTCAAGGATCAGGCGGATCGGGTTACGCTGACATCACGGGCATTCCACAGCAGCTCAGCTTCTCTATTTTATCAGAAACTCTCACAATTCACGGGGAAATCCAAGATTCTCGCCATGAATACAGGAGCGGAAGCGGTGGAGACTGCGGTAAAGGCGGTACGTAGATGGGCTTATCGTTGCAAGGGTGTACCGGAGAATCAAGCCGAAATTATCGTATGCTCTGGTAACTTTCATGGAAGAACTCTGACGGTTACGTCATTTTCTTCTTCAGCGGAGTATAAAAAAGATTTTGGACCGTTCACACCTGGATTCCGGATTATTCCCTATGGAGATATTGAGGCGCTGAAAAAGGCCATTACGCCAAATACGGCTGGTTTTCTTGTAGAGCCTATTCAGGGCGAAGCTGGAATCGTTATCCCGCCTGATGGATATTTGGCTGAAGCCTTTGCTCTGTGTAAGAACCAGAAGGTGTTGACTGTGGCTGATGAGATCCAGACCGGATTTGGAAGAACGGGTCGCCGTTTTGCCTCCGACTGGGAAGGGGTTGAGCCGGACATCTGGGTTATGGGCAAAGCGCTAGGGGGAGGGGTCATGCCCATCTCGGCTATTGCTGCTGATGCGGAGATACTGGATTTGTTTGAGCCCGGGTCTCATGGTTCTACATTTGGGGGTAACCCACTCGCCTGCGCCGTGGCTATTGCGGCTCTGAATGTTCTTGAAGATGAGAAGCTTGCGGAGCGATCGGAGCGTCTGGGGAAGTATTTTATGAAAAAGCTTCGTGATATTCGCAGTTCGGCCATCCGGGACATCCGGGGTAAGGGTTTATTTATTGGTGTTGAACTGCATGAATCAGCACGACCTTATTGTGAGCGATTGATGTCTGCGGGTCTACTGTGTAAAGAAACCCATGAAACAACCATTCGTTTTGCTCCACCGCTGACAATTGAAGAGCCCGAAATTGATTGGGCGCTGGAGAGAATTGAGCAGGTTCTGATCGATAATGAAGGAGCTGACATACATGAAAAATGATGATGATGTCTATGGTGGCATAAAAGATACTTCTATTGTTGCGGATAATACGGATCAGGAAACTGCGCGGCGTAATGTAACCATCATTAAGGTTCCTTTTGGACTCGGGGGAGCAAGAGGCGGCGCGGAATTGGGGCCGGATGAATTGATTACAGCTGGACTGAAGAGGGAGATCACGAGTCTTGGGCTAGTTCTTTCCAAAGAAGTACGAGTAGATTGTCCTTCCGAACCGGCTACCCCTACTGAGCGGAATCGTGTAAAACACTTGAATGAGGTACGTCAGGTTAGTGAGAAGGTGTGTCATGAAGTATCGACTGCGGTAGAAGAGGGGGGCTTTCCCCTTGTACTTGGTGGAGATCATAGTGTGGCGATTGGCACTTTGGCCGGATTAACAGCCCACTATTCCAATTTGGGTGTGATCTGGTTTGATGCACATGCAGACTTGAATACGGAAGAACGCAGCTTATCCGGTAATATGCATGGGATGAGTGTGGCTGCTTCCTTGGGGCATACTGCATACAATCTGTCGCACATTGTTGGAGCAGGCACGTTTATTGATCCGTCCAAATTGGTCTATATTGGTCTACGTGATCTGGATGAGTATGAGAAAGAGCAGATTAAAGGATTGGGAATCCAAGCATTTACGATGCATGATATTGACCGTATGGGAATACAACAGGTTATTGAACAAGCGATAGCTACAGTGGGGAAAGGGACAGATGGTATTCATGTCAGCTTTGACATGGATTGTCTGGACCCGTGGGAAGCTCCGGGTGTAGGCACCCCAGTACCGGGTGGCTTGAATTATCGAGAGGCACATTACGCATTGGAGATACTTGCTTCCACCAATCAAGTT
This sequence comes from Paenibacillus sp. FSL R5-0519, assembly GCF_037974275.1. Classification (NCBI taxonomy): domain Bacteria; kingdom Bacillati; phylum Bacillota; class Bacilli; order Caryophanales; family Paenibacillaceae; genus Paenibacillus; species Paenibacillus sp. FSL R5-0519. Next base: position 6,234,315 of record NZ_CP150234.1, on the reverse strand, counting down.
ACGTCGATGGAGCTGGTTGAGGTGAATCCGTTGTTTGACCACAATAGACATACGGCAAGACTTGGTGTAGAACTAATCGCTTCTCTGCTGGGTAAGCGGATATTATAGGGACTAAGAAGCGAAGCGGAGTGTGTAAGCAGTGCCTAAGAAATGAGTTTCTTATTTATATAGAAGGAAAAGAAAGCTTGGATCTCCGAAAACCAGGGCTATCCACAATCAATTGTCCACTGCATCACAGTGGAAGTGGCTTCCCTGGTTATGTTTAATGGATGAGTACATTAGAATCAGCCTAATGAGGATGTTGAGAGTTATCTCTATAGTACAAGTGCGTCAAATTACATATGGTGCCGATGTTGTAGGTGATTATCATTTTTCAAAAAAGACTTGCAATGTAAAACTGTATATGATATATTCTAATTCCGGCCAAGAAAACACGAGATACACGGTGCGGCAAGCGAATGAAATGAGCTTCGAAAGAAACTTAAAAAAAAGAGCTTGCAAAGTTGGTTCGGACATGATATTATATAAGAGTTGCTGAAGAGAATGACATTCGGTAACAAAACAAGTTTGATCTTTGAAAACTGAACAACGAGTGAGTAAACATTCTGCTTGCAGAATGAACGCGAAAGTTCGAAACAAGCCTTGGCTTGGATCGACTGGAGCACAAATGAGATTTTTAATCTCGTCAGATTCAAAATGAGCTTATCGCTCTTTTCAATACTTTATTGGAGAGTTTGATCCTGGCTCAGGACGAACGCTGGCGGCATGCCTAATACATGCAAGTCGAGCGGAGTTGATAAGAAGCTTGCTTCTTTGAGACTTAGCGGCGGACGGGTGAGTAACACGTAGGCAACCTGCCCTCAAGTTTGGGACAACTACCGGAAACGGTAGCTAATACCGAATAGTTGTTTTCTTCGCCTGAAGGAAACTGGAAAGACGGAGCAATCTGTCACTTGGGGATGGGCCTGCGGCGCATTAGCTAGTTGGTGGGGTAACGGCTCACCAAGGCGACGATGCGTAGCCGACCTGAGAGGGTGATCGGCCACACTGGGACTGAGACACGGCCCAGACTCCTACGGGAGGCAGCAGTAGGGAATCTTCCGCAATGGGCGAAAGCCTGACGGAGCAATGCCGCGTGAGTGATGAAGGTTTTCGGATCGTAAAGCTCTGTTGCCAGGGAAGAACGCTTGGGAGAGTAACTGCTCTCAAGGTGACGGTACCTGAGAAGAAAGCCCCGGCTAACTACGTGCCAGCAGCCGCGGTAATACGTAGGGGGCAAGCGTTGTCCGGAATTATTGGGCGTAAAGCGCGCGCAGGCGGTCATTTAAGTCTGGTGTTTAATCCCGGGGCTCAACCCCGGATCGCACTGGAAACTGGGTGACTTGAGTGCAGAAGAGGAGAGTGGAATTCCACGTGTAGCGGTGAAATGCGTAGATATGTGGAGGAACACCAGTGGCGAAGGCGACTCTCTGGGCTGTAACTGACGCTGAGGCGCGAAAGCGTGGGGAGCAAACAGGATTAGATACCCTGGTAGTCCACGCCGTAAACGATGAGTGCTAGGTGTTAGGGGTTTCGATACCCTTGGTGCCGAAGTTAACACATTAAGCACTCCGCCTGGGGAGTACGGTCGCAAGACTGAAACTCAAAGGAATTGACGGGGACCCGCACAAGCAGTGGAGTATGTGGTTTAATTCGAAGCAACGCGAAGAACCTTACCAGGTCTTGACATCCCTCTGACCGGTACAGAGATGTACCTTTCCTTCGGGACAGAGGAGACAGGTGGTGCATGGTTGTCGTCAGCTCGTGTCGTGAGATGTTGGGTTAAGTCCCGCAACGAGCGCAACCCTTGATCTTAGTTGCCAGCATTTCGGATGGGCACTCTAAGGTGACTGCCGGTGACAAACCGGAGGAAGGTGGGGATGACGTCAAATCATCATGCCCCTTATGACCTGGGCTACACACGTACTACAATGGCCGGTACAACGGGCTGTGAAGCCGCGAGGTGGAACGAATCCTAAAAAGCCGGTCTCAGTTCGGATTGCAGGCTGCAACTCGCCTGCATGAAGTCGGAATTGCTAGTAATCGCGGATCAGCATGCCGCGGTGAATACGTTCCCGGGTCTTGTACACACCGCCCGTCACACCACGAGAGTTTATAACACCCGAAGTCGGTGGGGTAACCGCAAGGAGCCAGCCGCCGAAGGTGGGATAGATGATTGGGGTGAAGTCGTAACAAGGTAGCCGTATCGGAAGGTGCGGCTGGATCACCTCCTTTCTATGGAGAATCGTTTCCTGTAACGGAAACATTCAAATAAGCAGCTTAGCTGCAAACTTACTCACTCGTTGCTCAGTTTTGAGAGCTCAAACTCTCAAACAGCTTGCTTTTGCATGGAGCTTGTTCTTTGAAAACTAGATATCGAAACGAAAGTAAATGCGAATTAGAACATTCCTTTTTAGCTGAACTTGTGTATAACAAGTTTCAATAAAAACGGTAGTTAATTGCTGTTGCGATGGTATCGAGTGGGAGCGACTTTTGGCTTTGGACGCAGTCCAAAACAAGGGAAGCGAGCGATCGAAACCGGAGCAATTTGGTTAAGCTACTAAGAGCACACGGAGGATGCCTAGGCGCTAGGAGCCGATGAAGGACGTGGCGAACAACGAAACTGCCTCGGGGAGCTGTAAGCAAGCTTTGATCCGGGGGTGTCCGAATGGGGAAACCCAGCTGGGGTAATTTCCAGTTACTCACAACTGAATACATAGGTTGTGTAGAGGCATACCAGGGGAACTGAAACATCTAAGTACCCTGAGGAAGAGAAAACAATAGTGATTCCGTCAGTAGCGGCGAGCGAACGCGGAGAAGCCCAAACCAGAGAGCTTGCTCTTTGGGGTTGTGGGACGTCTCACATGGAGTTACAAAGGAACCGGTTAAGCGAAGAGGTCTGGAAAGGCCCGCCAAAGAAGGTAAAAGCCCTGTAATTGAAAGTCTGTTCCCTCCGAGACGGATCCCGAGTAGTGCGGGGCACGTGAAACCCCGTATGAATCCGGCAGGACCATCTGCCAAGGCTAAATACTTCCTAGCGACCGATAGTGAAGCAGTACCGTGAGGGAAAGGTGAAAAGCACCCCGGAAGGGGAGTGAAATAGAACCTGAAACCGTGTGCTTACAAAAAGTCAGAGCCCGTTTTAGGGGTGATGGCGTGCCTTTTGTAGAATGAACCGGCGAGTTACGTTCCCGTGCAAGGTTAAGGTGAAGAGCCGGAGCCGCAGCGAAAGCGAGTCTGAATAGGGCGACATAGTACGTGGACGTAGACCCGAAACCGGGTGATCTACCCCTGTCCAGGGTGAAGGTGCGGTAACACGCACTGGAGGCCCGAACCCACGCACGTTGAAAAGTGCGGGGATGAGGTGGGGGTAGCGGAGAAATTCCAATCGAACTCGGAGATAGCTGGTTCTCCCCGAAATAGCTTTAGGGCTAGCCTCGGAAAACAGAGTCGTGGAGGTAGAGCACTGATTGGGTGCGGGGCCCGCAAGGGTTACCAAGCTCAGTCAAACTCCGAATGCCATAGACTTACTTCCGGGAGTCAGACAGTGAGTGCTAAGATCCATTGTCAAAAGGGAAACAGCCCAGACCATCAGCTAAGGTCCCCAAGTGTGTGTTAAGTGGGAAAGGATGTGGAGTTGCACAGACAACCAGGATGTTGGCTTAGAAGCAGCCACCATTGAAAGAGTGCGTAATAGCTCACTGGTCGAGTGACTCTGCGCCGAAAATGTAACGGGGCTAAACACACCACCGAAGCTATGGCTTGATGCTTGCATCAGGGGTAGGGGAGCGTTGTATAAGGGTTGAAGGTGTACCGTAAGGAGCGCTGGACATTATACAAGTGAGAATGCCGGTATGAGTAACGAAAAGATCAGTGAGAATCTGATCCGCCGAAAGCCTAAGGGTTCCTGAGGAAGGCTCGTCCGCTCAGGGTAAGTCGGGACCTAAGGCGAGGCCGAAAGGCGTAGTCGAAGGACAACAGGTCGAAATTCCTGTACCACCGTAAGCCGTTATGAGCAATGGGGGGACGCAGTAGGGTAGTGACGCGGACTGATGGATGTCCGTCTAAGCAGTAAGGCTGATGTGTAGGCAAATCCGCACATCATAAGGCTGAGCTGTGATGGGGAGCGAAAATTGTAGTAGCGAAGGTCATGATCTCACACTGCCAAGAAAAGCCTCTAGCCAGGTGAAGGTGCCCGTACCGCAAACCGACACAGGTAGGCGAGAAGAGTATTCTAAGGCGCGCGGAAGAACTCTCGTTAAGGAACTCGGCAAAATGACCCCGTAACTTCGGGAGAAGGGGTGCCCCGGTAGTGTGAATAGCACGAGGGGGCCGCAGTGAAAAGGCCCAAGCGACTGTTTAGCAAAAACACAGGTCTGTGCGAAGCCGTAAGGCGAAGTATACGGGCTGACGCCTGCCCGGTGCTGGAAGGTTAAGGGGAGTGGTTAGGGAGCAATCCCGAAGCTGTGAACCGAAGCCCCAGTAAACGGCGGCCGTAACTATAACGGTCCTAAGGTAGCGAAATTCCTTGTCAGGTAAATTCTGACCCGCACGAATGGCGTAACGACTTGGGCGCTGTCTCAACGAGAGATCCGGTGAAATTTTAATACCTGTGAAGATGCAGGTTACCCGCGACAAGACGGAAAGACCCCATGGAGCTTTACTGCAGCTTGATATTGAATTTGGGTACGATCTGTACAGGATAGGTGGGAGCCTTTGAAGCGGGAGCGCAAGCTTCCGTGGAGGCAACGTTGGGATACCACCCTGATCGTATCTAGGTTCTAACCTGGTACCGTAATCCGGTGCGGGGACAGTGTCAGGTGGGCAGTTTGACTGGGGCGGTCGCCTCCTAAAGAGTAACGGAGGCGCCCAAAGGTTCCCTCAGAATGGTTGGAAATCATTCGAAGAGTGCAAAGGCATAAGGGAGCTTGACTGCGAGACCTACAAGTCGAGCAGGGACGAAAGTCGGGCTTAGTGATCCGGTGGTACCGCATGGAAGGGCCATCGCTCAACGGATAAAAGCTACCCTGGGGATAACAGGCTTATCTCCCCCAAGAGTCCACATCGACGGGGAGGTTTGGCACCTCGATGTCGGCTCATCGCATCCTGGGGCTGAAGTAGGTCCCAAGGGTTGGGCTGTTCGCCCATTAAAGCGGTACGCGAGCTGGGTTCAGAACGTCGTGAGACAGTTCGGTCCCTATCTGTCGTGGGCGTAGGAAATTTGAGAGGAGCTGTCCTTAGTACGAGAGGACCGGGATGGACGTACCGCTGGTGTACCAGTTGTTCCGCCAGGAGCACCGCTGGGTAGCTATGTACGGACGGGATAAACGCTGAAAGCATCTAAGCGTGAAGCCCCCCTCAAGATGAGATTTCCCAGTATGTAAGACCCCTTGAAGACGACGAGGTAGATAGGCTGGGGGTGGAAGTGCAGCAATGCATGGAGCTGACCAGTACTAATCGGTCGAGGGCTTATCCAATAGCAAGTGATAATTCGCATGTTTCGTTTCGAATCTAGTTTTCAGAGAACGAACTCTGAAATGTAAGCTATGCGTTTGGTGGCGATGGCGGAGGGGTTCCACACGTACCCATCCCGAACACGACCGTTAAGCCCTCTAGCGCCGATGGTACTTGGACCGCAGGGTCCTGGGAGAGTAGGACGCCGCCAAGCGATTTCCCTTTGGGGTATTTTTTTTGCCCCCCTTGTCAAGGAATAAGGGATATATATTAGGGCCCTTAGCTCAGTTGGTTAGAGCGCACCTCTGATAAGGGTGAGGCCGGTGGTTCGAGTCCACCAGGGCCCATAGCAAGACCACAACAAAAAACAAACCAGAGTATGGGGCCATAGCTCAGCTGGGAGAGCGCCTGCCTTGCAAGCAGGAGGTCAGCGGTTCGATCCCGCTTGGCTCCACCATTCCCTGATAGCTCAGTTGGTAGAGCACTCGACTGTTAATCGAGTTGTCACAGGTTCGAGCCCTGTTCGGGGAGCCATATGGAGAGGTGTCCGAGCTGGCCGAAGGAGCACGATTGGAAATCGTGTAGGCGTCACAAGCGTCTCGAGGGTTCGAATCCCTCTCTCTCCGCCAGATATTTTTTTTAGCAAGGCCCGTTGGTCAAGGGGTTAAGACACCTCCCTTTCACGGAGGTAACAGGGGTTCGAATCCCCTACGGGTCATATAGATGGAGGCTTAGCTCAGCTGGGAGAGCATCTGCCTTACAAGCAGAGGGTCGGGGGTTCGATCCCCTCAGCCTCCACCATATTATTTTTTTAACGACGCGGGGTGGAGCAGCCCGGTAGCTCGTCGGGCTCATAACCCGAAGGCCGCAGGTTCAAATCCTGCCCCCGCAATTCACTTTCCTTGAGAAAGTATTATGGAACCGTGGTGTAGTTGGCCTAACATGCCTGCCTGTCACGCAGGAGATCGCGGGTTCGAATCCCGTCGGTTCCGCCATTTTTAATTAAACATACACCATGCCGGTGTAGCTCAACTGGTAGAGCAACTGACTTGTAATCAGTAGGTTGGGGGTTCAAGTCCTCTCGCCGGCACCATTTTTAGTATTTACATCTGAATTTGTAATTGAATGTATATTATAGATGCAGTTGTTAATACTAAGATACTCTTAGTGGATGAATGGCTTACTCTATGGCGATCGTGGCGAAGTGGTTAACGCACCGGTTTGTGGATCCGGCATTCGGGGGTTCAATTCCCCTCGATCGCCCCATGATTTTTTAATGGGGATTAGCCAAGCGGTAAGGCAACGGACTTTGACTCCGTCATGCATAGGTTCAAATCCTATATCCCCAGCCATTTCATTATTTTGAGTCATTAGCTCAGTTGGTAGAGCACCTGACTTTTAATCAGGGTGTCGAAGGTTCGAGCCCTTCATGACTCACCATTATATTTTGCGGTCGTGGCGGAATTGGCAGACGCGCACGGTTCAGGTCCGTGTGGGCTAACCCCCCGTGGAGGTTCGAGTCCTCTCGACCGCACCATATGTTTTGCGGAAGTGGCTCAGCGGTAGAGCATCGCCTTGCCAAGGCGAGGGTCGCGGGTTCGATTCCCGTCTTCCGCTCCATATTTGCGCCCTTAGCTCAGCTGGATAGAGCGTTTGACTACGAATCAAAAGGCCGGGAGTTCGAATCTCTCAGGGCGCGCCATTATTTTCATAAGTATCGGGATGTAGCTCAGCTTGGTAGAGCACCTGGTTTGGGACCAGGGGGTCGCATGTTCAAATCGTGTCATCCCGATTTTTTTTATTATGCGGGTGTAGTTCAATGGTAGAACTTTAGCCTTCCAAGCTAATAGCGTGGGTTCGATTCCCATCACCCGCTTCCTAGATATATTGAAAGAGCTCTTGCTTATTGCAGGGGCTCTTTTTGTATTAGTCATTTAAACTCTTAATTAGTAAACTCTAAATTAGCTTACTGTAACTGTATAAGTATCTTAATTCACTTAATTCAAGGAACGACAAAAGCTCCGCTTTCTACGATGCACGCAGGAAGAGGAGCTTGCGATGTTTCATTAGTACGATGACGAATAATTAGTATCTTTCAAGAATCGTCTGTGTCTTCAAGCCATCGGCAGGAATCAGCCAGTTGTTGTTCTCCAGCAATTGCAGCAGTTGGGTACGGAGTCCGGATACGGCTACAGTATCATCGGTTTTGAAAGAGACCTCTACGATATTCTCAATACCTGTACCTGCTGCGTTGCGGATCGGCCATACTTCGAGTGTAAGTTCTTGTCCATTCCATGTACCTTCATAACGTTGGAATGTGATCGGGCCATATGCACGGGATTGCGTCAGCTGCTGCTTGCCCCAGTTGGAGGCAGACCAGTTTTTCAATTTGCCCGGAAGCTTGTCCAGTAACATGTTCAAGGCTTCTTGCTCTGTAGGAAGTTGAACACCTGTTGCGTTGGTATCGACTTTTTTCGTGTTGGAGAAGCTTAGCGTTTGTTTGCCGTATCCCCAATCAATCTCAGCCTCGTAATTATCATCTGATTTATCGAATCCTTCTTGGTTAGCCAGAGTCAGCGCTGCGTTGATGTCGCCATTGATTACAGGGTAGCGTTTTTTATAAGTCAATTCGTAGTTATTCTTGTCATCCTTTTTGCGAAAACGAACGTTCCATCCTTGCTCATCCAGTCCGAGCGCATTGGTGTCAAAGTACTCTACGTTAATGTTTCTTGGCGTGGAACTCAGGCCGAGGGTCTGAATCACTTCACTGCGTGGTGTTCCATCTGTATTCAACACCAGTTCCGGCTTGGCCAGAAACTTCACTTCATAAGTAGGAACAGCATTGGCAGCAGCTGAAGCCTGGGGCGCTCCCAGAAACGTCAGTCCACTTCCCAATGTTACGATGCTTAGCATGAATGAGGCGGTTACCTTTTTCCACTTTTTCAAAACCAATCACTCTCCTAATCTGGATTAACGTACAGCTCCCACTTTATCGTCCGAGTATCTGAACGCGATTAACGGGGAGCGCACATTGCGTTAACCCTGCATAGATTTGATGAATGGCAAACGATAGTTTATAGAGGATCAGGGCCATGAGCTATGGAAACAGGGAAGCTGTGACTCACCTCTCGCAGCACCTCTTTGAAGCGGTTTACCTGAACTGAAGGGCGGCGGTCCTTGTTATGTACGGTGTATATATGGCGGGGCGCCTGCTCTCCCGGAATGGGAAGAACCTGAATGAGCCCGTGCTGTTCCTCCCACTGTACTGCCATTCGTGACATGAACGAGACATGCCCCCCAATTAACACAAGCTGTTTGATGGCTTCCAGGGAATCCATCTCCACCGTACTCCTCAAACGAATGTCATGTTGCGCGAGCCATTGGTTGGTTAGTCGCCGAGTACTGGATTCGTTGCCATGTAGGGCAAATGGGATCTGAGCAATATGCTCAGGCGTCAATGGTTCCTTCTGGGCCAACCCATGCTGTGGAGAGCAGATTAATACCAAGTCATCCTCACATAACGTCTCAGCATGCAGCGCGGGTCCGACAAACGGCTCAGAAGAGATCACCCCCAGATCAATCTGATGCCGAATTATCATCTCGCGAATAACGGGTGATGGTTTGACGGATAAGACGATACGAATGCCAGGGAATTCTTGAGAAAAGGTGTTGAGTATAGCGGGCAGCAGATATGTAGCTGCTACATAGCTTGCCCCAATGTGCAGAGTGCCCCGATATAGACTGTCATATTCTTTTACTATCCGCCTTGCCTCTTGGGTCAGGGCATTGATTTTGACGGAATAGTGGAGCAGCGCCTGTCCGGCCTCCGTTAGAAAAGTCTTGCCACTGCGCGATTCGAATAATCGCACGCCCATCTCTTCCTCCAAAGACTTCATATGAAATGTAACGGTGGGTTGTTTGATCCCCAGTAACTCGGCCACGCTTGTCATGTGGTGATGCTTGTCGATTAGCTCAACAATTTGCAGTTTGATCAGATTCAATGTCCCAACACTCCTCTCACTTCTACTAGCCCAATATATAAGATGATCTAATATTTTTCATAAAGACGGAGAGTACAGAACCAATCTGAAGAAGCGGAGCGTTCGCCTTTATCCCCGGATTTCTCCCTTTATAAAGGGAAAATAAGAAATCTGGGGATAACAGCGATCGGAAGATGGTGCTGTAATCGGAGCGACAACATGAAAATTAATTTAGTTCACCTACTATAGATTTAATCTATGAACATCAACAGAATTCATCTAAAAAGTTAATTCCAATTTTACATACAAGACATACAACTCGCGAAAGCGGACGTTAGACTGAGAACAGTGCAAGAGATGAAGTAACAAAAGAGATCAAGTAACAGAAGACAGGCAGGGATGCTTATGAAATTAGAGATAACGGGAATTCAAAAATCATTTAATCAAACCCCCGCACTGTTGCCGACAGATCTAACGCTTGAACATGGAAAGTTCACAACACTGCTCGGCCCATCGGGCTGTGGCAAAACAACACTGCTCCGCATGTTGGCCGGGCTGGAACAGCCGGATGCGGGGGAGATTCGTGCAGATGGTGAGTATATCTACTCTGCGGCGAAGCGGATTGATATACCGACACACAAGCGTAATCTGGGCATGGTGTTTCAGGATTTTGCATTATGGCCGCATATGACCGTATATGAAAATGTAGCATTTGGCCTGAAGGCCGGAAAACAGAAATTCGATCTGCGGCAAAAGGTGAATGAAGCCCTTGGCATGGTTCGCCTGCAAGGCATGGAAGATCGATATCCTCATCAGCTGTCTGGTGGACAGCAGCAACGGGTTGCTTTTGCCAGAGCCGTAGCCGTCAGACCTGGTGTAATCCTGTTCGATGAGCCACTGAGTGCACTGGATGCTGTACTTCGGGAAGAGATGCGGATTGAGATGATGTCGCTTGTTCGGGACATGGGACTGACTGCGCTGTACGTCACACATGATCAGATCGAGGCAATGTCGATGTCGGATGAGATTGTGGTGATGCAGAAGGGGCGGATATTGCAAAAAGGAAGCCCGGAAACGATCTACTCGGCGCCAAGTGATCCGTATGTCGCTTCGTTTATCGGAAAGTCCAACTGGCTCACGCCTAATCAATCGATGGTGCGTCCAGAGCATGTCACCTGGAACAAAACAGGTCATGACGATCTGTGTTATCCGGGAACTGTACTCAGCGTCAGCTATGTAGGTGAACGCTACGAAGTGCGGGTGCAGATGGAAGGGCTCGGCGTATGGACAGCCTATATGAACCAGAGAGTACGCGTAGGCGAGAAGGCTCAGCTCTATGTTGCTCCCGAGTGGATATGCCGCATGGATGGACAGGATGTCGAAACTGTGAATCACCGTGAAGTGATCGCAGCAGCAAATTAGGGATGAATTGATGTGTGAATGCAATCAAAAGCACTACAGATTGAACAACTTAATCGGAAACCAGGGGAGATGGATGAATATGTTGGGGATGAAAACACGGAAAAAGAGTGCAATGCTGTTATTAACTGCGGTAATGAGTATCAGTTTGTTCGGATGTAGTACGGGGAACACAACCACAGGCAATGCAGCACAACCCGCAAGTGAGGGAAACACAGCAGCGGCGGCGGAAACAACGAAACCGGCTGGCGGCAAGTTGGTATTGTACAGTGCTGGCCCACAGAAACTGGCCGATAACATTGTGAGTGGATTTACAGACAAAACAGGAATCGAAGTCGAGATGTTCCAGGGAACAACTGGAAAAATTCTGGCTCGTATGGAAGCTGAGAAATCCAATCCGGTAGCAGACGTTGTAATCCTGGCCTCCTTGCCTTCAGCACAGGCTTTGAAAGCCGATGGTTTGACGATGCCTTACCCCGAAGCAGCCAATGCGGACAAGCTGAACAAGGACTGGTCGGATGCAGAAGGCAACTATTTTAGCAGCAGTGCTTCCGCACTGGGTATTGTGTATAACACCAAACTGGTATCTACCCCGCCAACAAGTTGGGCAGATCTTGCTACGCCTGCGTGGAAAGATGCAGTGAACATTCCCGACCCTACATTATCAGGCTCAGCACTTGACTTCATCACAGGATACCTGAGTGCGAATGGTGAAAAAGGATGGGATCTGATGAGTGCCTACAAAGCGAATGGAGTAGCAATGGCAGGAGCCAATCAGGAAGCCCTTGATCCGGTGATTACAGGTGCGAAAAGCATTGTAGCCGCGGGTGTGGACTACATGGCGTATTCCTCCAAGGCAAAAGGTGAACCACTGGATATCGTATATCCGGAAGAAGGCACGGTAATCAGCCCAAGACCGGCAGCAATTCTAAAATCCAGTCCGAATGTAGAGAATGCCAAAGCGTTCATTGATTACTTGTTGTCTGATGAAGCACAGAAGCTCGTTACAGATGCTTATCTAATCCCGGGCCGCGAAGATATTGAAGCGACTAACCGCGCCAATGTGAAGGATATCCCACAACTTAAAGTGGATTGGAACTGGATGAGCGAACATGGCGAAGAGACAGCAGCGCGTTTTTCCGAGACGTTTAAATAAGAGTACTTTTGCATAAATCCAAAGAACGTCTTTCAATAAGCAAGGTATGGATCGAAATAATTCATTCTATTCGTCTAAATCATACCTGCTGTCTGTGGAAAGTCATGTGAGGTGAACGTAGTGAAACCTGTTGTTATGGACAACAACCGTATTTTTCGGAGAGTGGGCGTGATTCTGGCCCTCTTTCTGCTGACCATAAGTATTGGCGTGCCGCTCTTGCTGATCTTCTGGCAAAGTGTGTATGTGGACGGACAATGGGACTGGATGGCCCCGATTCGCACGATTACAGGACATCATCTGTCGGGTGTACTGCTGAATTCCGTCTGGCTTGGCATCTGCGTTGTGGCGGTAACCACGCTGCTGGCGCTGCCGCTGGCCTGGATGATGGCAAAGACCCGGATGGGCGAGCATCGCTGGGTCGATGTCATCCTGATGATTCCGTTCATGACTCCGCCGTATATCGGTTCTATGGGATGGATCCTATTTATGCAAAAAGGGGGATACCTCCAACAGTGGATACCCTCTTCTGCAAATTGGAGTGAAATGTTCTTCAGCTTCTGGGGCATGGTGCTCATTATGAGCCTGCACCTGTTCCCATTCCTGTATCTGCTGCTTCGTGATGCACTGATCCGCATCGGCGGAAATCTGGAAGAAGCGGGGGCTGTGCACGGTGCACGTGCAGGGTACCGTTTCAGACGCATTATTTTACCCTTATTGTTGTCGTCCTACGGTATGGGGATCATGCTGGTCTTTGTCAAAACGATTGCGGAATTCGGTACACCGGCAACCTTCGGGCGCAAGATTGGCTATTATGTCATGACCTCCGAAATTCATAAGTACATCTCCAGTTGGCCGATTGATTTCGGCAAGGCGACTTCGCTGGCATCGGTGCTGCTGTCCGTCTGTCTGGTGATGTGGTATATGCAGTCTGCCATGAGTCGAAAGTTCACGTATCGTCTGGTGGGTGGTAAAGGGCAACGTTCGAAGCGATATTCCCTTCGTGGGGGAGCAGGATGGTTGTGCGGAGTGTATCTTGCGATCCTGTTGATCCTGTCGGTAGGCATTCCGTATTTCTCCATCATTGCCGCTTCGACCATGAAGCTGCGGGGATCGGGAATTGCTTTTGATAATCTCACCTTGGATCATTACAAAGAGCTCTTATCTTGGGGATCAGTGAGTATGAAGGCCATCGGGAACAGTCTCGGTCTATCTCTCGCGGCTTCAACCGTTGCTGTTGTTATTGGTACGGGTTTTGCGCTCGCGATCGGCAGATCATCTTCATTCATGCAGCGTGTGATTGACTTGTTCAGTCTGTTGCCTAATACGGTGCCGGGTATCGTGATGGTTGTGGGTCTGATTCTCTTCTGGAATTCACCCTGGATGCCAGTCACGTTGTATAACACCTACGGCATGGTTGTTCTCACGTACGTTGTTCTCTTCTTGCCTTACACCGTGCAGTATGTAAAATCGAGCTTTACCCAGATTGACGGAACATTGTTCCAGGCGGGTCAAGTGTTCGGCGGGAAGCCGCTGTATATTCTGCGGCGAATCCTGATCCCATTGATTCTGCCCGGCATGCTCGCGGGTTGGATGATGACCTTTACGATTGCTACCCGAGAGCTGGTAGGTTCGTTGTTGATTCTTCCACCGTCCATGCAGACGTCGGCGACGTATATTTTTGCCCAGTTTGAACAAGGTCAGGTATCACTCGGAATGGCGATGGCCGTTGTGACTGTAGGCATGACGGTGATGATGCTGCTTGGAATCGAGATGCTGAATTCAAAGAGAAAGTGGAATGCATCATGATCAAACTGAATGTATGGGGCGGTGCAGGGGAACATGGACGTTCCGCCTATCTTCTGAGCGGGAGCCGGTTTCGCCTTTTGCTCGATTGTGGTGTCAAAAAAGAAGGCGCAGGCCAGTATCCGCTGATTGACCCGGAGATTGTCCCACAACTGGACGCGGTCCTCTTGTCCCACGCCCATGAGGATCACTCAGTTGCCATCCCTTTGCTGTATAAGATGGGCTACCAGGGTGAAGTGTGGACGACAAGGGAGACGAGGGAGCAGCTGGGTACGTATTTTCGGGCATGGCGCAGCAATATGGAACGTGCAGGATATGTAATACCCTATGATGAAACGGACGAGCAGCGTATTCGATACAGGTTCTTGGAGAACGAAGCCGAGCGAGGTCATTGGTTTGAAATCATACCTGGGGTAGCGGCAATCTGGGGGCGCAGCGGGCATCTGGCTGGTTCGGTCTGGTTCGGTCTTGAGATGGAGGGCAAGCGGGTTCTGTACTCCGGCGATTATACGTCGGAGTCCATGCTTCTAGAGGATGATGATGTGGCTGACGGATTCCGGTGGGCAGACCTGAATCGCCATAGCCGCGTAGGGGTTGTCCCTGCTCCAGTTCAAAGCCTTCAGGATATGTCCAACTTCAACGCGCCCAATGTTAAAACGGATGCGAACAGCGAACAGGTCAGCGAAATGGTACTTGGTCAAGCTATGGGACAGATACTGGTTGATCAATCAGCATATGCTCAGACCCTTGCTGCTACAGGATCTACCGGATCAGAGACAGCACTAGGCTCATCTGCATTGTTACACAGCAACATCCTTACCGAACAAATGCACAGGAGAGAAAGTATAGAAGCCATGGCATCCATGACTGACTCATCCCAGGTTAAGCTTGATCTGGCGATCGTAGATGCTGCCTATGGTACGGACCAGGATACGCAGGTCGATAAACTGCAACAACTGGAGAGCGCGATCAGCAGTACGCTTGCTCGGGGTGGCAAGGTTTTATTGCCTATGCCTGCGGTGGGCCGCGGCCAGGAGATTATTCTGTGGGCGCAGCAATGTTTTCAGGACGTCCCCATGATTGTGGAACAGAAGCTGGTGGATGGGATGACACAGTTACATCGTGTTCCCTATTGGCTCAGGACGGAAGAGCGGATTGGGGAAGTTTCGCCTGCGGACAGCATCGATCATTTTCTGAGCGGAGAAGGTTGGGCAAAGACATCTACCGAAGAAGAGCGTCTGCAGTTGCTGGAACAACATCATGCTTCCCTATGGTTTGTGCCGGACGGCATGATGCAGTCCTCGCTTGCACGTTGGTACTATGAGAAATGGGCATCGGATGAGAAAAATCTGATTCTGCTCACCGGGCATGTTGCCGCTGGAACTTTTGCTGATGAGTTATTGAAAAATTCAGAAGAGTATGGCGAATGTGAAGTTAGTAAATTGCGTTACAAAGTTCATCAGGGTTGGAGGGATGTGGAGCAGATGTTGGGCCGGATATCGGCACGGCATACCGTGCTTGTGCATACCGACCTTGCGGAGACGGAACGGTTGAGACAAGGTTTGCTTGATGAAGGTTCATCTGCGGAAGCTGATATCCATGCGTTGTCTCCGGGAGATGAGTTATTCTTTTAATAGTTGCACATCTGATTTTAGTACATCCGAGGCGCCTTTGTGCGCCTCTTTTTGTCTTTTCAATTGAAATGTATTGCAAGATAGACATGTCTTATTGAATCGATATATTACCTGATTTGGTGAGGATATGGACTTGATATGTCCCTTGCCCTGTAGTGCCTTTGGAGGTGTGTTTGTTATCACTAACCTGCTGCAAGTCGAGGGAGTGAGAACGTCTGCCACTTCGAGATTCCATGGTCCAGCTCACATTTGGATTTTCTTCCACTACGCTCAGTGTGATATTACCGCTAGTTGAGGCAAGGTGAATGTTGGATAGAATACGTTCAGCAGTCAGTTCAATTGAACCACTAGTCCCGTCAACCCACAAGTTGGATTGGATATGGTTGATCTGGACTTTTCCGGATGAACTGTTAATACGCAGATCACCTTCATAATGAAGTGGGACTCTAACCGTGATCACAGGTGTGTTCGCCAGATTAAAGATCCGAACCATATGATTACTTGCAGAGATCCTTACGTCTCTGTGGCCGCGGACCATATTAAAAACGGGTTTATGATCATATGCGTTACTTGATACTTCCAGAGAGGTAATATCGGGTACAGTCTCCACGGTTATTGGAGTACTCCCATTATCTATTGAGATGAGGTCAATGGAATTCAGGGATGCCTTTTGTGTGTCGGTAATGGCGCTACTGGATAAGCTACAGGATGTTAAAACAAAGAGCAGACAGAAGCATAAGGAAATAACTTTTGTCATCAGATCACCTCCGGTATGAGTTTGAATTTTGTATGACTTCATGTTATATGATGACGTAACGTCAGGATCAAGGTGTTTTCCGAAAAAATAGGGGTTGAAGTTGACGTAACGTCATTATGTATAATGGTCACGAATTCAGTTATATAGGGAAAAGGAGGGTAATAATCATGAAAACGGAAGATATTCTCATATATAGTTGTGTTATTATCGGTGCA
Organism: Paenibacillus sp. FSL R5-0519; assembly: GCF_037974275.1. Taxonomy (NCBI): domain Bacteria; kingdom Bacillati; phylum Bacillota; class Bacilli; order Caryophanales; family Paenibacillaceae; genus Paenibacillus; species Paenibacillus sp. FSL R5-0519. The sequence goes on along the minus strand of NZ_CP150234.1, from coordinate 6,217,858 downwards.
GGTATAGGACTAATCATGAATCATGTATTTCCAGGTGTGTTAATTGGGCTGGGGGTAGGCTATCTATTGAAATATACGATGATAGACGGGAAAAAGAAAAATGATATATGAGCTGTAGGAGGTGTATAACGCATTGTATATTCATATTCATGAACTCGCGCACAGAACGGGAATGACAGTGAGAACATTACGATATTACGACTCGATTGACCTCTTAAGTCCTTCCTCCAAAACGGAAGGGGGGCACAGATTATATGTAGAAGAGGATTTAAAGAAGCTACAGCAGATTCAATTTTTCAAAAATATGGGCTACTCGCTAAAAGAAATTCGGGAGATGCTCACCGATAAGTCATGGAATTGGGAACAGTCTCTAAGGAATCAACTTTCCTATATTATAGAAGAACAACAGCGGTTGAATTCTATGGCCTCATCTCTGAGAGAAATGTTAAACAGCCTTATAATGGAGCAAGGTAATAAGCAAGATACGCTTGAGAAGCTGATTCAGCTCTCCAAGCCAAATATGGACAGGCTACGATCATATAAAGAAAACAGCTTTAGCCATGATGAGCTGGAATTATGGGAGAAACTGCCCCGTATGCAAGGTAATGATCCCGATTCTCTGGAATGGATTGCACTGATTGGCCAGTTAAAAAGTCATATGAATAATGCCCCTGATGCCGATAAAGTCCAGAATGTAATTCGTCGTATGATGGAGAAACAGCAGGAGCAGTTTGGGGGAGAGGACGCTTTTTTGGAGAAACTGTGGGATGCCAGAAAATCTACTCAAGCATCCAATGAGCTTGGATTTTATCCGTTGGAGCCAGAACTGCTCAATTATATGGAAGCGGCTTATGATATTTATATGGAGAACAAGAGTGGACCTACTCATGAAGGCTGAATTACTGTTTTATATTGGGGGACTTGCACTACTGGATACATTAAGTCCTGCGCTGATTGGTGTAACGTTATATTTAATGATTCAAGAGAACCGGCGTTTTGGCTCACGGCTCATGATCTACGTAGTGACCGTCATGTTTTTATACTTGGTCCTGGGCTGTTTACTGATGGTAGGATTGGAGCTGTTACAAGCAATCTTCACGTCATTTTTTCAACATAAAGTTGTGAGCTGGGCCCTTTTGATCGTAGGAGGAATACTCTTTACAGGGAGTTTCTGGGTCAAACCGAAGGCAGGTGGAAGAAAGAAATATCGAGTTCCCCGTTCCACGGGGTTCAAGGGATTACTTGTCATGGGCATCTCTACATTTTTGTTGGAAGCAGGAACAGCTCTTCCCTATTATACTGCGGTAAGTCTGATGATCACGGAGGGAATTCCAATAACGGGATGGATACTCATTCTTATTGGATATAATCTAATCATGATCACGCCACCCCTTGTGATCTATGTGTTGCATACATGGCTGGGTTCCAGGATACAGGGGATCGTGGAAAAGCTGCAAAGAAAACTGGAGGAACAGTCCGGTTCAGTTCTCTCCTGGATGATGTGCATTGCAGGGCTGGTTCTGATCTTTAGTGTGCTCGATTATATATAGTGTCTAATGACGAATGAACAGGTTTTCGCTGAGGGCGAGAGCCTGTTTTGGCATACCTTTTATGTCTTTAAATCGGAGAGCGTAGGAAAATATACAAAGAGAGGCGTTAACTTTTATCTGATGTAATTTAATTTCACATAAAGTTTGACTTGTGAAATTTTATATCATATACTGGGTAAAATGTTGGCAGATGATGTGATCATCGGGTCTTGCAGGAGGTTGAAAGTGGATGGATACAGGCAGCTATCCGATGTGGGAGAAGTATCGTTTGAAGCAGGAGCATCTGGTCATTGGACTAATGTCAGGGACGTCTCTGGACGGAACGGATGCGGCGCTGGTGCGTATTCAAACCGATATGAGCGGGGCATTACAACAGATCGAGCTGGTTGATTTCGTCTGTGTGCCGTATTCGAATGAATTGAGAGATGTACTGATCCGGTTATGTTCACCGGGGACAGCTCGTGTCGACGAGCTGACAGCTGCGCATTTTGGTGTATCGGAGTGGTATGCGCATAGTGTTACGGAATTAATGCGGTCTGCCGGCATCTCAACGCAGCAGGTGGATGTGATTAGCATGCATGGACAGACGGTATGGCATGCTCCTGTAGCATCTGCATTTCCAGGGCCAACGGGAGCAAGTATTGATGTGGTATCGACATTGCAGATCGGTGAATGTGCTGTCGTTCGGGAACGGACAGGACTGCCAGTGATTGGCAACCTGCGAGCCAGGGATATGGCGGCTGGTGGGGAGGGGGCTCCGCTTACGCCTTATGCGGATGCTCTGATGTTCCGCAGTCCGACGGAAGGGCGGCTGGTGCAGAATATCGGCGGCATTGGCAATGTGACGGTGCTTCCATCCGAGTCATCTACCGAAGGTATTTCGGCTTTTGATACGGGACCGGGCAATATGGTGATGGATGCCATTGTGCGGCAGGCAACGGACGGGCGGCAGCATTATGATCCGAGTGGAAGCATTGCCGCACAGGGGAAGGTCGATCAGGGTCTGGTAGACCTGTGTTTGGAGGATGAGTATTTCAAACGACTCCCGCCGAAAAGTACCGGGCGGGAAGTATATGGCGCCGCGTATGCAGTGAGACTGATGGAGATGGCCGCAGCACGTTCCTTAACGCTGGAAGATACGCTGGCTACTGCCACCTGTCTGACCGCGGAGACCATCGTGCGTGCAGTGGAGGATTTTATCCTGCCCAAGGTGCACATATCGGCCATGCTCGCCTGCGGTGGTGGCACCTCCAATACCACCTTAATGGAGATGATCCGTCATAGACTTCCAAAGGATATCCGTTTGGAGAGAACAGCAGATTATGGCATACCGGATGATGCTCGGGAAGCCATTGGTTTTGCTTTACTTGGCCATGAGGCACTTATGGGGAGAACCAATACACTTCCGGCAGTAACCGGCGCGAGACATGCCGTAATCTCAGGCAACCTGACACTTTAGTAAGACCTGACCTTCGAATGGAGTTCAGTTATGGAAGGACAAGGAATTCAATTAGACGCGAGTGAAATTATAAGATAAAATGCTTGTACATGAATGCAGTATGGAAAGGAGGAGCGAATGGAGAGCATGAAAGGTGGACTTGTACGTTTACGCGCATTAATGGATGACCTGACCCCATCGGAGCGGAAGATCGGAGCTTATATTCTCGATCACCCACAAGAAACCGTCCAGTCCTCGGTGGCACAGTTATCCGAACGTAGCGGGGGCAGCCCGGCAGCTATTATTCGTCTCTGCAAATCGCTCGGGGTAGCGGGTTTCCAGGAACTGAAGCTTAAGATTGCTGGAGATTTACAGACGGATGAGCAATATAATTATACGGAGATTCGTCCCCAGGACTCCATGGAGAGCATTATTCAGCATGTGTCCGCAAATAATATTCAGTCAGTGAAGGATACGGTTCATATTCTGGACCCACGTCTGGTGGAAAAGGCTGTGGACGTGCTTCATCGGGCAAACCGGATTTTTTTCTATGGGGTAGGGGCCTCGAACCTGATTGCGCTGGATGCACATTACAAGTTCATGCGAATCAATCGCACAAGCTTTTCGTTTGCCGATCCACATATGCAGATTTCGTCTGCAACGACGCTCCGCGAAGATGACGCGGTGGTATGTATCTCGTATTCAGGAGAGACATCGAATGTAATCTCCTGTCTGAAGCATGCTCACGAAGGCGGTGCAGCGACAATCAGCATTACCAAGTGGGGCAGCAATACACTCAGCAGTATGGCGGATGTACCTCTGATGATTACGTCCACCGAAAGTGATATTCGGAGTGGAGCAACATCGTCACGGATTGCTCAGTTGAACGTGATCGACATTTTGTATCTGGCGATTGCCAGTCGCGACTACAACCAGTCGGTGGAATATTTGGAGAAGAGCCGGCAGGCTATTCTGGAGCACAAATGAAGTAGAATCATATGAATCCCCTTTCTGTTTATCATACAGGAGGGGATTTTTTGACGCGAATGATATTGCTTTTCGTATAAAAAAAAGCCCAAAAAGAGCCCAGACTGATGTCAGGCTCTTTCAACTTCAAGGACTATGCGCCCTGCTTGGTTCAGGAAGTACCTGCAATGGCGCTGCGGACAAATCCGTCAGCCAGATCCAGTCTTCGCTGTGCTTCCACGGCGTCCACACCAGCCATCAGCATGACGATTGCCGTTTTTACATGACCGTCTGCACCGGCAAAGGCCTGTTCAATGTCCGCCTCATTCGCTCCGGTTGCCAGATGGATCATGCGTTTGGCCCGATGGACAAGCTTTTCGTTCGAAGGATTCAGATCGACCATGAAATTACGGTAAACTTTGCCTAGACGAATCATGGCAGTAGTGGTGAGCATGTTCAGTATCATTTTCTGGGCGCTGCCTGCCTTCATACGTGTTGATCCCATGACAACCTCCGGGCCCACAACGGCCTCGATGCTCACATCAGCCAAAAGGGTCATCGGCGTACCTGCGTTGTTACTCAGGCTGATCACCGTAGCTCCGATCTCCCTGGCGTGTCTCATCGCACCCAGCACATACGGCGTTCGCCCACTGGCTGCGATGCCAACCACGACATCGTTTTTGTCTAATCCATGTTCATCAAGGTCCGCCGCTCCCAATTCCTCACTATCTTCAGCACCTTCAACGGGGTCCTTCACTGCCCGGAATCCCCCTGCAATAATACCCTGCACCATGGAGGGAGGGGTTCCGTAGGTAGGCGGACATTCCGAAGCATCAAGTATCCCCAATCTTCCACTGGTGCCTGCACCTACATAGAATAGCCTCCCGCCAGACTGAAAGGCCTCCAAGATCCGATCCGCCGCTTGGGCAATGACCGGAATCAGGGGCTGAATAAGCTCTGCAATCCGTTGATCTTCCTTATTAATCAGTTCCATAATTTCTGCCGATGGCAATTCATCTATATGATCCGTTAGTGGATTGGGTTGTTCCGTTACTAATGAGTTCAGCATGTGATTCATCTGTACGGCCTCCTTCTCTCTTTTAGAATGATACATTCAGGGAACGGCATCTTCTTGCCAATAGTGCTGCACCTACCGATGGAGCAGGGGCATCTTCACGATATACAAATTCCAACTCTCCATAATATCCCGATAACTTCTGGATAAATGTATTTCGGAAAAGTGCTGCGTATCGAAACAACGACCCGGACAGGACAACCTGAGTAGATGCAAATTCGGGATGACGGGCAATCAGCGCTTTGGCGGTATCCGCCAATTGTGCGGCCTCATCGATGATCAGTGCCCGGGCAGCCTCGTCCCCGGATTCAGCTGCCTCTATAGCAAGGCGGGCGATGGATGCTGTCTCGCTTTTGCCCCAATTCGTCTGATAGACCAGCGACTTTAGCTCCGATATATCCCGAAGGTTCAGTTTCTTTAGAAGAAGCGGGGTTAAACGGGTTGGAGGAAGAACACCATCATAGCTCTGCATGACCACTTGGAGTGCACGTTGTCCAATACGATAGCCGCTCCCTTCATCTCCTAGCAGATGACCCCAGCCTCCTGCACGGTATCGTTCTCCTTCTAGCGTGAATCCGTACACGATGGACCCTGTTCCAGAGATGCACAATACACCGTGAGTATGTCCGAGAGAGGCCATCAGGGCAATCTCTCCTTCGGATACAACCCAGACAGGGCAGCTTTCTGATCCCTGTCGATTACGACTCTTCATATAGTTATTTACTGCGTCGGCTATAAGTTGCCGTTCTTGCACGGTATCTACACCTGACATACCGAGGCATATACCTTCACAATTTGTCGATAGATCACTTTTTAGATTGAATAGCTGTTCCAGCACTCGTTGCAGTTCGGAAAGGGCCTGTTCCAGGGGTACGCTGTGAGGATTCGTGGGGCCTCCGCTGAGCCGGGCGAGAATCTCGCCAGATTCAGAAATGATTGCTGCATCAGTATTGGTACCGCCTCCATCTACGCCAACATATACTCGCAAAGTGGCTCACCTCGATTGCTTGAGTTTTCTTTTTACATAGTATAGAGGCATAAAATGAAAAAGTAAAATTAAATTTTATATTAAAAAATAATGTTGAATTTTTATTTCAGAGCTCATATAATGAACTCAATCTACAATTTTGGAAGGAATTAATACTGTTAATGTCAACTAAGTTGACGTTATATTGCATTTAAGAGATTAATCCTGCGTACGTTCAGGTCTAATCCATAAGGGAGGTGCATTTTCCTTACTGCCACGCTCAATAGTCTGTTAAGTCGTTTAAGGATGTATGATTTCAAAAGGGGTAGCATGGTTAGGCAATGCAATTATCGGGAGACGACACGCGAAGGAGATGAAGGGATGAAAAAGAAGGGTCTAGTGTGGGCAATGTTGTTGATGATGGTCATGGTTACTGCCTGTGGGAATAGCGGGGGCGCTGCTTCAGATGATCCCAATGCAGAAGATACGGTGACCGTATGGACGTATCCTGTACATGGCACATATGAAGATGAACTGAAGGATCTAATCTCTGATTTCAATAAAGAACACCCGAACATTACCGTGAAGACGGAAATGCTCTCCTGGGCGGAAGGCCCCAAAAAATTCGATGTCGCTCTGAATGCTGGGAACCCGCCGGATCTGTATTTCCACAGTGTAGATGGTACGTATGTGAATACAGGATTGGCACTTGAGCTGGACAGCTACCTGACACCTGAGATCAAGGATGACTATCTGCCAGGAACGCTTGAGTTAGGCCAGATTCAGGGGAAACAATATGGACTGCCTTTATATCAATTCCAATGGGCTTGGGGTGGTAACAAACGGATCCTGGAGGAAGCGGGCATTGACTGGAAATCGATTCAGCAAAATGGCTGGACCTGGTCCGAATTCAACGATGCCGCAGCCAAATTGACCAAAACGCTCGATGGCGGAGCTAAGCAGTATGCGTTGGTTACGGAGGGTACTTCGCTCGATTTCATTGAATTGTTATCCAGGAACAACGGCATGATCGATGTTCTTGATAAAGACGGCACGTTCCAGTGGAATGATGATCGCATTCTGGATACTCTCTCTTTTATCAAAAATCTGATGGATCAAGGGTATATGCCGAAGGAAACAGCGGCTCTCGCTCCAGCGAAACGGACGGATATGTTCTACGCAGGGGAAACGGCGATCATCTCCAAAGCCATTCCTTATTATGATGTGATGATTCAGAACCGCAATAAGGATATTGATGATGGCAAGGTACAGGGTGAGAAGATTGATTTTGTCCTTTTGCCTGTACCGCATAACGATGATCAACCTGCGGCAACAACGATGGGCGGCGAAGGGTATGTAGCCTTCAAACAGAAGAAGGACAAAGGCGAGCAGCATGCCAAAAATACGTTCCTGGTGATGGAAGCGCTCAGTGGTGCCAAAGCAGGGAACTCTGCCAATGAATTGGCTCTCCCATTCGTAAGACAGTCCCAGGTGGAACTGTTTAAAGGAAAAGAACTTGGTCAAGCCGATAATCTGGCTGCTGCGAAAGTCATGGCAGAGGATATTGCGATGCCGGTTGTACTGGAACTGGATATCGACAAAGCATCACAGCAAAAACAATTCAAGGAACAAGTAGTGAAGCCTAACATTCAGGCGCTGTTCTCGGGTGAGAAAACACCTGAGCAGATCGCAGAAGACTTCAAGAACAAAGGCCAGCAGATGTTCGGACAATAACGTGGACAATCAAACATAATGTATAACCACACTGATTAGGAGAGGAGGATTCGCCATGCAGACCGCCCTTGCGCCAAAACCGTCTGCGCCCCGGACTTCCCGGGCTGCCCGGTTTTGGCGAGATTACGGGTGGGCGTATTTGTTCATTTTGGCGCCTGTCCTGCTGTTTCTCATTTTCACACTGTATCCCGTACTAACAGCTCTCGTGATGAGCTTCCAGAAATACAACATTATGAATTCGACGTGGGTTGGATTGGATAACTACGAGCGACTGGTGAAGGATGAGACGTTCTGGAAGTCGATCAAAAATACGGTGATCTTCACTGTAGGCACAGTCCCGGTCAATATTCTCATTACATTTGTACTGTCCTATTTCATCTATCAGATGAAGAGTAAATGGCAGACTTTTTTCAAAGCTACGATGTATCTGCCTGCGGTAGCCTCCGGGGTAACGATCTCCATTGTATGGCTGGCGATCTTTGATCCAACCGATTCGGGACTGCTGAACCGCTTCCTCGGCCTGTTCGGCCTTGACCCGGTGATCTGGCTGGGCCAGTCGGGAACGGCACTCTTTTCCCTCATTCTCATGAACTGGCTCGGATCGCACGGGGCGGGCATTATTCTGTATCTGGCAGCCATGGGCGGTATTCCGAAATCGATGTACGAAGCGGCGGATATTGATCATGCCAGCGGCTGGACCCAGTTCAGCAAGATTACATGGCCGCTACTCAAACCAACAACGCTGTATCTGCTCGTGACAGGTGTGATCACGTCTTTCCAGGTGTTTATCTCGGTATATCTGATGACACAGGGTGGACCAAACTTTGCGACAACAACGATCGCTTATCTGATCTACGAGACGGCATTCAAGTTCTATGAATTCGGATTAGCTTCGGCACAGTCGTTCGTATTGGCGATTATCATCATAGTCATTTCCGTCATTCAGTTTAAATATTTCTCCAGTGATATTGAGTATTAGAGGTAGGCACGTTGCATTAAGCATCCGGGGGTGAATGAAATCCATGAAATCAACACAGAAAAAGACACTGCTCGTTGTTGCATCCATTCTGCTGGTGGTCTGGGCGCTGGTGACGGTCATTCCGATGTACTGGATGCTCGTCGGTTCGGTGCAGGATAGCGCGATGTCGGCGTCGTTTAAACCACAGATGATCCCGGAGCAGTTGTCGTTATCGCCATATGAGCGCTTTTTTGCCAAAACCGATGCCTGGCGCTGGCTGTACAATTCGCTGCTCATCTCGATCATACTGACCGTAACTAATGTATTCTTCGCCTCCCTGGCGGGATATGCATTTGCCAAACTGAAGTTTCCGGGTAGTCAGGCGGTATTCTGGACCCTTCTGGGGACCATGATGATTCCAGCACAGGTGACGTTAATTCCTTTGTACATTCTGATGGTCAATGTGTTTGATCTGGGGGATACGTATACAGCCATTATTCTGCCTGCTGCCGTCAGTGTAGGGAACATATTCCTAATGAAACAGTTCATGTCCACGCTGCCCACATCACTGATTCATGCGGCACGTATTGATGCCTGCAGCGAGTTCGGCATCTTCTGGAAAGTGATCCTGCCGATGGCGAAGCCGGGAATTGCGGTGCTGGCGATTTTCACGTTTGTCGCTTCGTGGAACGAATTCTTCTGGCCGTTCCTGATTACCAATTCGAACGAGATGCGTACGATTCAAGTGGGACTGGCCTCGTTCGTGTTTGCCGAATCAACCGATTTCGGCGCGATGATGGCGGGGGCAACAATAGGTGCGCTGCCCATGATCATTCTGTTTTTCTCACTGCAACGTTACTTCCTGCAGGGCATTACGATCGGTGCGGTTAAAGGTTAAGTTGAACTTATATAGTTCAGGACAAGCGACAACGTAAAGGGGGATCTACCTATGGCACGCGTGGAGTTTCGCCAAGTGCGCAAAGAATTCAAAGACGATCATAAAGGAACGTTCACGGCTGTGGCCGGCTCGGACTTTGTTATAGAAGATAAGGAATTCGTGGTGTTTGTGGGTCCTTCGGGCTGTGGTAAAACAACGTCACTGCGAATGATTGCCGGACTTGAGAAGCAAACGAGCGGTGATATTGTGATCGGTGACCGGCTCGTTAACGATCTGCATCCGAAGGATCGGGATATCGCGATGGTGTTTCAGGACTATGCACTCTATCCGCATATGACCATCCGTGAAAATCTATCCTTTGGCCTGAAAAATCTGAAAAAGCCAAAGTCCTATATTGATGAACAGGTGCAGAACGCGGCCTCCATTCTGGGACTGGAAGCGATGCTGGAGCGCAAACCGCGCGAGCTGTCTGGTGGTCAGCGCCAGCGTGTGGCAGTGGGACGTGCGATCGTCCGTGATCCACAGGTGTTTTTATTCGACGAGCCACTGTCCAATCTGGATGCCAAGTTGCGGGTGCAGATGCGGGTGGAGTTGGGAGAGCTGCATAAACGTCTTGGTGCGACGATTGTGTATGTGACGCATGATCAGGTGGAGGCCATGACACTTGGAGAACGCATCGTGGTTATGAATCATGGTGATATTCAGCAGGTGGCTTCACCGAAAGAGCTGTATGCGAGTCCGCGGAACATGTTCGTTGCCGGATTTATTGGCTCCCCAGCGATGAACTTCATTGATGCGCGGGTTGAAGGCACGCAGGTTGTTATTGAGGGAGCATCATTCACTTTGCCAGCGGATGTACTTGCTCGTCTTCAGAGTTATCAAGGCAAACCGGTGATTATGGGTCTGCGCCCAGAGCATATTTTTGGTGAGGATGTCGCTCCGAATATCCCGACAGACCATATGCTGCAGGCGCGGGTTCAGGTTGTAGAGCATCTGGGCTCCGAGAATTTGGTGTATTTCCATTCCGGTACCCGTACGGTTACGGCCAAGGTACACCCGGAAACACATGCTTATGTAGGAATGGACAAAAATTTTGTGCTGGACTTGCGTAAGGCACACTTTTTTGATCCAGAGACAGAGCTTGCGATTGGACGGGAGTAATAGACCGGGCCGGGTGAAGAGGAACGGTAAGAAAGGGGAGAACAAAGAATGCGTAAGCTGAGTGAAGTGTTGGTCAAGTCGGGCGCAGAAATCTATCGGGACATTATTTCAGTGGCTCTGTACAGTGTCGTTAGCTCCATCGTATTGGTTCCCATTCTGATGTTTGCTCCGCTGCCGATTGCGGTGCTGCTTCTGGCCTTGATATATATGCCCCTCCTGTTCGGGGGCTGTTATGCCATGCATCACAGACTGGAACGCAAGGAACGCCGCAATGGGCTTAAGGATATCTGGCTCGGAACGGTGAAGGGAATAATCCCGGGAGGATCAGTGGGTGTGCTTTTCGCAGTGCTTGGTTTCATTCTATGGTCAACCTGGTGGTATTACGGTGGACAGGGTGGGATTACAGGTACAGCGGTAGGCGTATTCCAGACGTTCTTTGTTCTCATGGCTGTGATGTCACAGTTCTATACCTGGCAGCTTGTTTTACAAAAAAACATGGGCATCCTTCAGGCGATGGGGGAAAGTGTAAAGCTGTTCTTCCGTCACCCGGGGTACACGATGAGTGCCTGTTTTCAGGCCATGTGCCTGACTGCTTTGCTGATGCTGACTGTTGTTGGTTTCGGAGCGCTGTTTGGAGGTATGTTTGCTATCTATCAGCATAAGGTGGCTCTCAATGTGCTGGAGCCTGAAGAGGAACCTGTCGTAACAGGCGGTAATGATCACCAGCATACAGGGTGGATCAGCCAGGGGAATGTGTAATGAGCCAGATGAATGGAACCGGGCAGATGCCGGCTGTACAAACGGGAGTTGACCTTCTGTCGAGAGGGTTATCGCATCCATGGTTAACAGGTGCTCGAATCGGTCTAATTACGAATCCGACGGGAATTACAGCGGATTTTGTCTCGACCATAGATGTGTGCGCGGGACTGGCTAATGCCGAGCTTACAGCGCTCTATGCCTGTGAGCACGGACTGGATGGAGAACTTCAGGCGGGTGTCAGATTCGAAGACATGCATCATCCACGTCTGGACATTCCGGTGTTCAGTCTGTATGGGGATCACAAGAGGCCTACGCCTGCAATGCTGGCAGGAGTTGATACGGTCCTGTTTGACATTCAGGATGTGGGCGTTCGTTATTACACGTATGCCTCAACCTTGCTCCATATGATGGAAGCCTGCGCTCGATCAGGCAAACGAATGCTGATTCTGGACCGTCCCAATCCATTGGGAGGGGATGTCGTGGAGGGCGGTGTGCTGAACGCTGGGTATGAATCACTCGTGGGTGCCTGGCGTGTACCTGTACGTACCGGATTGACGGTAGGTGAACTCGCCCTGATGGTAAACAGCGAGATGGATGTACCATGCGAATTGGACGTGGTTGCCATGAAAGGGTGGCGGCGTTCCATGAGGTTTACGGATTGTGGGCTTCCCTGGATGCTGCCCTCTCCCAACATGCCCACGCTGGATAGTGTGCAGCTATATGCGGGTACATGTCTGTTCGAAGGCACGAATGTATCGGAGGGCAGGGGCACGACCCGCCCATTCGAGTGGATTGGGGCACCCTGGATTGAGGGGGATCGTTTGGCGGAACGATTTCGGGAATACAAGCTGGAAGGTGTGCATGTGCATCCAGTGTACATGTCGCCAACATTCTCCAAACATGCAGGTGAACTGTGTGGTGGCGTAAGGATCTTTGTAACGGACAGCAGGAAATTCCGGGCGGTAGAGACGGGGCTAGTGCTTTTGCATGAACTGGTGTCACTCTATCCGGAGCAATTCTGCTGGCTGGAGCCGCCTGAGCCGGGTTCGAGGTACTTTATCGACCTGCTGGCAGGGGGGAAGGCCGTCAGGGAGACCATTCATGACCGTACGGAATTCGTTTGTTTAATGGAAGCGTGGAAGGTACAGGCAGCAGAATGGAAGGAGCGGCGAAAGCCGTTTTTGTTATATCCATAAACGGATGTTGGTTATCGGAGGGAGGCATGAAATGATTGGGCAAAAAAAGTTATACCAGTCTCGTCTGAAACAGATGACCTTGCGTGAGAAAGTCGGGCAAATGCTGCTTTGTGGCTTTCATGGCACTGAAGCAGCTGGCGATGTGGAAACCTTTCTTCGAAAGTATCCAATCGGTGGCGTGATCTATTTTGCGCGCAACGTAGAGTCGCCAGAGCAGGTAGAACGGTTATCTTCGGGGATACAAAAGATTGCCAAAAGCAGCGGACATGTGCCGCTATGGATATCCATTGATCAGGAAGGTGGCATGGTAGCTCGAATTACTGAAGGAATCGCTCTGATGCCTGGACAAATGGCCATCGCCGCTGCCGGTTCCATCGACGATGCGTATCAGGCGGCATATATCAGTGGGGTGGAGCTGAAGTCCATGGGCATTAACATGAATTTTGCTCCGGTACTGGATGTGAACAATAACGCGGCCAATCCGGTCATCGGTGTACGATCATTCGGCGAATCTCCACAATCTGTTGCAGAATATGGGGCCAGAACGATTGCGGGAATACAGGACGCCGGGATTGCAGCGACAGCCAAGCATTTCCCGGGACATGGGGATACGGATACCGATTCTCATCTGGATCTCCCGATCATTACTCATGATCGGGAACGGGTAGAGCGCCTGGAGTTGATTCCATTCCGCGCCGCCATCGCCGAAGGTGTCGATGCCATGATGTCAGCGCATATTTATTTCCCTGCACTGGAGCCAGAAGGTCTGCCCGTAACGCTATCGCATACCGTATTAAGCGGTCTGCTTCGCCAGCAACTGGGTTATCAGGGCATGATTGTGACAGATTGCATGGAGATGGATGCCATTGCGGTGAACTATGGCACGGTCGATGCGGCTGTGATGGCGGTAGAGGCCGGAGCGGATCTGGTATTAATTAGCCATACGGCCAAACTTCAGGCAGAGGCATTTGAAGCGTTGCTAGCAGCTGTGGAGAGCGGACGGATTAGCGAAAGTCGTGTAGATGAATCAGTGACCCGCTTACTGATGTACAAGACGAAACATGGGTTGCTGGAGAATGAATTGCACGGTGCAGGCGATGAGGAAGTGATTAGTACATTCTCAAATATGTCCTCCCCGGATTCATCAAAGGATCTTTCACATTCCAGCGGGTCTGAGCGCAACAGTTTATTACACCAAGAGGTTGCCCGCCGAATTAGCGAGAACAGTATTACACTGGTACGCGATCAGCTGAATATGCTGCCTTTGAAGCGGGAACGCACGCTGGTCATAACGGTTGCCACGTCCGTGACGACGATTGCAGACGAACAGCTGAGTCAGACGTTCACCTTGGGCTCAGCTTTATCCAAGTATGGTTTGGATGTTGTTGATCGGGTGGTTACGCCCGAGGAAGTTGCCATTCGTTCCGCACGTCTGCTTCAAGCTGCGGAAGAGGATGGGGTTCGACAGATTGTGGTAGGTACCTACAATGCGGGAAGTCCTTCCGGTGATCCACAGTGTCGACTGATCGGCTGGTTGCAGCAACTGGGCAAGCCATTGGCAGTGGTGGCATTGCGAAGTCCCTATGATCTGCTCGCGATTCCGGGTGCACAAGTCTATGTAGCGGCTTACGAGAGCCGGCCACTTGCCATGGATAGCGTTGCTCAGGCGCTGATGGGACACATTCCTTTTGCGGGGAAGCTTCCTGTGACGATAAAGTAGACGGATGTTGAACGAACGAACGGATGGATGGTTGCCTGGCAATGATGAGAATACGAGTTGCTCTGCCTTTTGCAGGATGGGAAATAGATTGTTTGAGTGAAGTGGAAGTATGAGTCGTAAAAATAAAAACATATACAGCGCAAAGAGACGATCCTTAATAGGACCGTCTTTTTGTTATGTGTATACCAATAATTATACATTATTGCAATTGCAGTGCTTTGGTTGTCTTGGCTTCAACTTCATCCAAAAGTGAAGTCATGTCCATACCTGCGTGGTTACCGAGCAGGATAATCGTGATATCATCGGACAGATTACGTGAAAAGGCTGTAGCAAACCCGCCGCCACTACCGTTGTGGAAAACGGTACGGTTGTTGCCGTTCTCTTTGAGAATCCAGGCGTAACCATAGTTTTTATCGGAGTATGGCTCATACATCTGTTCAATCGTATCCTGGCTTAGAATCTTGTCCGCATACAGTGCACGGTCCCATTTCAGCATATCGTCTACTGTTGAATAGATGGTGCCCGATCCGGATTGAGAAACATAATAAGGAGCAGTTACCCAGGCGTTATCTTGTTGAACAAAACCACTAATCGTATGCACTTTACGGGAAGCCTCTCCCGAATTTTTCATGCCAAGTGGCTTCAGTATCGTCTGTTGTACATAATCGGCATAACTCATGCCGGATACCTGTTCTACGACGTATGCAAGCAGAACATACCCGCTGTTGCTGTATAGATAGGCACTCCCTGGTTCAAACTTCAGCGTTTTGTGGCGAATCTCTTCTACAGTCTCTTCCATGGAAGTTCCTTCACTCCGACCAAATGCGGATGGCAGACCTGAAGTCTGGGATAACAGCATATGCAGTGTGATCTGATCTCCCTTAGGAATGCCTGAGATATACTTGGAGATTGGATCTTGCACATTAATCTTACCTTCCTCCACGAGACTCAAAATGGACGCGGCCGTGAAGGATTTGCTCAGCGATGCGATTCGGGTCTTCTGATCCGGACGATTCAGCGTCTGTTCATCGGCAAGGCCGTAGCCTTGTCTTAACAGGACTTCACCATCGCGGGCAATCAGCGCCATACCTGGATAGTTGATCTCGCGCAGATACGTATCTACGCTGGCAACTTCACTGTTCAGCAGGCTGACTTGATCCGTGACCATATTCACATTCATCTGACCCGTGGCTGTTCGTTGGACCTTAATGTCTGCCTTGATTGCATTGGCCATGGCCCGGACAGGCACCATCAACGTACCGTTAATGGTACGTGAATTCACACCTGTAGCAAGATTAACCTGATTTACCCTAATGGAATTACTGCCAGCCTGATGCACCAGCTTGTCTCTGCCAACGGTAATGGTAGCTGTCTTGGTGTGATTATCCCATTTCAAGGTGCCTTTAACGGATGTGACGACATCCCGCAATGGAACAAAAGTTGAGCCTTTGATGATAAGTGGTGCGTTCTTCCAGGATTGCTGCTCACCATTCACTTCAATGTGAACTGCTTGCGTTGTCTGAGCTGCGGCTGCCGTGATACCGGCTTGTCCCAGAATCGGGCCTGCGCACAGGATGAACGCTAACAGGATACGAAACATGGATGAATATACCGTGGAAACAGGTTGTTGCATGTGTGACTTACGTAAGATGTGAATCCTCCCCTTCCAATCGTTTCATGAATAGACAACTTATGAGCATTGTAAACGATCTCGCCTGGAGGGTCAAAACGATTAACGGATATAATTCATATCATCTGATCAGATGATTTAGATTAAATTTGTACCAATTTAGTATATATACATAATATTTTTACAGCGATTGTCCGATAAAAGGATGGGTGAAGATTATGATGGGGGATAGTTAGATGAAGAAAAGGATTCGAAACTGGTTTACTTTAACCGTAAAAAAACGCCTGGTCGCTGCATTACTCCTGTTCCTGATTGTACCGAGCATTACCGTTGGTTGGTTGTCTTATCAAAAAGCTGCTGACCAGGTTAGGATGGAAATTATTCGTTCCGCACAGGCCAAAACAGAAATGCTTAGTCTGCAGATAAATCAAATGCTGGATATGGAGAAGGATAACGCAGCGCAGATGGCGGCGGGTATGACTTCAAACGATATTATTAACAAATCCCCTGCGCTGCAAAGGCAGATGGATCGGATGTCTCAGAATCATAAGGAATTGGGTGTACTCACCGCAGGTGCGGAAGATGGCAGCTGGATGAAATCCCCACAATCCGAGGAACAGAATTATGATCCTCGTGAACGTTCATGGTATAAGATGGGCATGTCTCAGGATGGACCTGTAATTTCAGATACATTCCAATCGGCTTCGACGGGGGAATGGGTTGTGACCGCGGCGGTCAAGCTGGCCGATGGCAAAGGGGTATTCGGGGCCAATGTCAGTCTCAATCATCTGAAAGAATCCGTTGATCAGATTCGCATCGGTAAAGAGGGAAAACTGTATATGCTGGATAACGGGGGTAAATTCCTGTTCCACTACAATATCGAATCCGGTACACAGTCTAATGAACCTTACATCAATGAGATGTATACGAAAGAACGCGGAACCGTGAAGTATACATATGAGGGTCAAGAAGTGGAAGCAGTGTATTTCACCAATCCGGTGACAGGTTGGAAAATTGTTGGCGAGATGGTTCCTTCGGAAGCAACGGAAGCCGTTATGCCTATACTAATCCGGTCAATTACAATCGTGGCATCTGCAATGGTTATTGGGTTGATTCTGCTTGTGTTCATTATTCGCAGCATTCATCGGCCATTACTACAGCTAACACAGGCAGCATCGCAAGTAAGTGCAGGTGACCTAACCGTTCGTGTAGGCTTGCAGCGCAAGGATGAGTTCGGACAGCTTGGAGAGAGCTTCGATATGATGACGACTTCATTACGCAGTGTGCTTGGAGAGGTGCATGATACTTCAAGCCAGCTGGCAGCATCTTCGGAAGAGCTGATGGCAAGTTCCGAGCAGACATCCAAAGCTACAGAACAGGTGGCTGAATTGATGCAGGATGCAGCTGCAGGAACAACTTTGCAGAACAATAGTCTCGCTGCTACAGGTCAACTTGTGGGTGAGATGTCCATTGGAGTCAAAGAGATCTCATCCAGTGCTGAGGACACCGCTCGTATTGCTCTTGATGCTTCCACCAAGTCGGAAGCGGGTATGGTTACCGTGGAAGAAGCGGTTACCCATATTCAGCAGGTGAATGACGAGAGCAAGGCCATGTCTGTGGTCATTGAGGATCTGCGCGCGAAAAATGAAGAGATTCTTGTGATTGTGGCTGAGATTACGGCCATTGCCAAACAAACGAACATCCTCGCATTGAATGCGTCCATTGAAGCTTCAAGAGCTGGCGAGCAAGGACGAGGATTCGCTGTTGTAGCCAACGAAGTGAAAACATTGGCTCACAGTTCAGGCGCTTCAGCAGAGCGCATTAATGAGCTTATGCACGAGATGCAGGAGAAAACCAATGCAGTGCAATCGACCTTTGCCCGTACGGGAGAAGGTATGGTGAAGAGTTCGCAGATGGTTACCGAAGCGGGCGAAGCATTCCAGAACATTCGTACTGCGGTTCAGTTGGTGGCTGCACAAGCTGGGGAAGTATCCGCCGCTTCCCGTCAGATTGATGGCGGCATGAGTCATATCAACAAGGCGGTAAGTGATACAATGGTTCTGTCAGACAGAATTGCCTCTGGAACGGAAGATGGATCGGCGGCAGCTCAAGAGCAACTGGCCACCATGGAAGAGGTTGCAGCATCTTCGGCAGCATTGTCACGTATGGCTGAAGATCTGCAAAGCATGATTGAACGGTTTAAGTTGTAATTGTGATTGAAGTGAGCCGATGATGAGGATACATGTTTAGGGAAGGTGCTGAAATGCCCTTTCTGCGATGAGACTGCAGGGTTACGACCCTGCGGTCTTTTTTTGTTAAACAAGGGGTGACCGTGATGTCCTTAAACACAGCTTTCTTTTCAGTTAAGTTGACATGTTACAAACAAAATAATAATATGTCTATAAATAGACAAACATTAATATATTAAGTTAAATTTTATTCGGTTAAAATGACCATAACAATAAGAGGAGTTTTACCATGAAATCATCGGAAACCTGGTTGCAAACCGCTTCATTGGAAGAGATCAAGCGTGGTTATCTGGAGGAAGGTCCCGTCTATGTATGCGTCTGCTGTGGATACAGGACGGAAGCGGGGATTATCTACCCTGAAGAAGGGGTGCTCTATGAGGCAGCCCGTTATATGCGTGTGCATATCGAGAAGGTTCATGGGTCGGTATTTGAGTATTTGCTGGAGCTGGATAAAAGCGTAACCGGATTGTCTGATGTCCAGCGTGGTTTGCTGGCTCAGTTTTATGAAGGGAAGAAGGATGCTGAAGTACAGAAGGCCCTGGGTATTGGGAGTGCTTCCACGATCCGGAATCATCGGTTTGTATTGAAGGAGAAGGAGCGGCAGGCCAAGATATTCCTGGCATTAATGGAACTTCTCAAGAGTAAGGATACCCAGGCTCCAGCCGAATGGGTGTCACCGGTGACAAGACATGAGCATACGATCCATCCTGGCTCATTTGATATTACAGAACAGGATCGGCAGAAGGTGCTGAATAAATATTTTCCGGAGGGTACTGGCGGTCCACTGACGACGTTTCATATGCAGCAAAAGCATAAATATATCGTGCTCACCGAGATAGCCAAACGATTCGATCCAGAGCGCCAATATTCCGAAAAACAGGTCAATGAGCTGCTGAAGGAAGTTCATGATGATTACGTGGAAATACGGAGGTATCTCATCGACTATGGTTTGCTCAAACGTGAGTCAGACGGCAGTCAGTATTGGATGGGAAGCCGCGCAGATGAACAGAGTGCCGGAGATGGAAAACAGGAACGCAAAGAAAAGGGGGAGCAGGAGAAGATGAATCGTCGCAAAGAATTGCAGGAACAGGCGAAGGAAGTCAAAACGGAAGCAGGTGTCTACCAGATTCGGAATGAACGTAACAACAAAGTCTATATCGACAGCACGCTTAACTTGAAAACCATTAACGGACAACGGTTTATGCTACAGATGGGTAGCCATCTGAATCGGAGGTTGCAGGCTGAATGGAATGAATATGGAGAAAATGCGTTTGTGATCGAAGTCTTGGAGACATTGAAGCCAGATGATAACCCATATTACGATCCCAAAGATGCACTCGCCAAATGTCTGAACCGTTGGTTTGAACAGTTAGAGCCGTATGGAGATCAAGGGTACCACGGAGATAAAAAGCCATCTGCTGAATAAGCGGGACATTTTCCTCTCTAAAATGCCTGACCTTATAACACCGAAAGCCCCTTTGCCATCATATTGGCAAAGGGGCTTTCGGTGTTACAGACTACCTATTATATAAGTTGAACTAATCTTTTACACGATAACGATTACAGCTTGAATTGTTCCACCAGCTTCTGAAGCTTATGAGCCAGATGGGCAAGGGAATCAGCAGAGGAAGAAATCTCCTGCATGGAGGCCACCTGCTCCTCCGTAGCAGCGGAGATGTTCTCTGTTCCATCGGCATTGGTTTCCGATATCGCGTGGATCTGATCAATGGATTGCACCACTTCTGCCGTACTTGCAGACATCTGCTGTGAGGCAGCTGCAATGTTCTCAAGCTGATGATTGACGACCCCGACGGCCTGACTGATCTGGGCAAAAGCTTCATCTGCAAACTGAACGGCACGAATACCGTTGCTAACATCCTGTTGCCCGATCTGTACATTGTGATTAGCCATTGCAATCTCCTGTTGAATCGCTCCGACCATCTCTACGATCTTCTGACCGGACAGGCTGGATTGTTCCGCGAGCTTGCGGACTTCGCTGGCAACAACGGAGAAGCCACGTCCATGCTCACCTGCACGAGCTGCTTCAATGGAAGCATTAAGCGCAAGCAAATTGGTCTGTGCAGCGATGTCTGTAATGACCGAAACCATCTCGCCAATAGATGTGGAATGCTGTTTAAGTCGTCCAGCAGTATCTGCCATACCTTGCACGAAGCGACTGACGGAATCCATCTCGGATACGGCCGTCTGAATGGTAGCATTTCCTTTATCCGCGAGTTCACTGGCTTGCATGGCAGCTTCGGATACTTGCTGTGTGCTGTTCGTTACCTGTCCCACACCTCCAGCAAGCTCATTCATCTGCTGTGCCGTATGCTTCAGGCTGCTGGTTTGTTTCTCAAGTCCAGCTGCAGATTCTTCCGTGATCAGGGCAACTTGCTCTGTGGCTTTGGTTGTCTCGGATGAATTGACTGCCAACTGTGTGGAAGAGGTGGTTAACTCGTCAGCCGTGTGTCGCACGTCCTGAATAACGGTTCGCAAGGATTCACTCATCTTATTGAAACTGGTGCTCAGCTTGCCGAATTCATCCTGTCCCAATACAGCAACCTCGATGGTCAGATTACCATTACTAATCTCGTCAGATGCCTTCACCAAGCGGTTCAGCGGTTTGGTGATAGATTGCACTATCCAGAAAATAATGATGGAGCTTACAGCGATCGCAATCGCAATAACGATAAGGGTGGTGTACAAGATAGGCCGGACAGATGCCGTTACTTCACCACTATCAATGACACCGACTACGGTCCAGCCTGTCGTTTCATTAGTGGAGAAAAAGGCGTGTTCCTGGTTTCCGTTTAGCGTATAAGTCAGACTTCCGTTCTTCTGTGCAAAAATATCTTTATAGGGTTCCATGGTTCCTTCGGTTCCCGGTTTTTCGGTAGGATGTACAATGATTTTGTTGGCATTATCAATGATATAAACATACCCCTTCTCACCGATCTTGGTGGAATTAACCGTCTGGGAGAGGGCCTCAAGCGAAAGACTTACAGAGACGACACCGTGTCCATCTGCCGAGGTCTGAGCTACCGAAGCAACAACATTGCCGGTATTGCTTGATATGTAGGGGGTGATTACGGTAGGGACATCTTTGTTCTGCGTAGCAGCCTGATACCACGGGCGTTCGCGCGGGTCGTATCCTTCTTTGTTCACCGCAGTTACAGGGGAGTTAATATACACGCCTTGATCCGTGCCGATGGAGGCAAGTTCCACGTCATCATGGGTTTCCTTATACGCGTCAAGCAAGGTACGTATGGTATCCGTCTCGTCACCTTGGTTCGGTCCAACATTGCCTGCATCCAGCTGACTTGCCAAGAAATCAACATTCTTACGTGTTGCGCCAATGATCTGATCAATGGTCTGGTTGAGCACAGTAACATTGCTAATTGCGTTCTCATACATTTTCTCTTCGACCTTGGCCTCGGCGGTTTGGAACGAGATAATGCCCAGACTGATTGTGGGAATGAGTAGAACAATGGCAAATGACAGAATCAGTTTCTCTCTCATCTGCAGCGTTCTTCTGGCCCTTTGTTTATTAATCTTCTTCATACACATTCCCCCTCTGTGTAACCCATCCCTATGTCTGGTGGACAAGTCAATCTGGTAAAAGATAGTTCATTCCATCCTTTCCAGATGTTTCTGGTGCTATCGTATGACAAAATTCGAGTTTGTTCAACATTATTTATGAGTTTTATGAAAATATTTTTCGGTTTTATAGGTATTTAGGATTACATCTGTTCTATAAAAAGAATCTGTCTCTCCGTTAGTGCACATCTTGTGGTATATTTCTAAATTAATGTGAATTGAAATTTTGCAAATTACGAAATCCACAAGGCATGTAACTGATCATGTTGAATACACAAAGAAGTTGCTTTCATGAAGAATGGACCTATATGGATCTACATCCATATATATCGGTTGATGGAGACAAAAATTGGAGAGGGGTTGTACCGCAGTTGGACCAAAGTACACTACAGATATCTGGACAGGAGAGCATGAAAGAGGTCCAGGATCATGCTACATTCATGCAGGGGGTCAAAGATTGTATCCCAACCTTGCTTGGTTATTTGAGCATAGGTTTTGCAGCGGGTGTCATTGAAATGACCGCAGGTCTGAGTCTGGCGGAAACGGCGCTGCTCAGCCTGATTCTATATGCAGGATCGGCCCAGTTCATTGCGGCGGGCATGCTCGCATCGAATGGGTCAGCAGTAGCTATCATATTCACCATATTTTTTGTGAATCTTCGTCATTTGCTGCTGAGCGCAGCTGTATCACCGTATTTTCGGCATCTGACCCCGCTTAAAAATATGTGGATCGGTTCATTGCTTACGGATGAGTCTTTCGGCGTGGCGATGACACGGGCGATTGGCAGGGAAAGGCTTAGCGAACGGTGGATGCACGGTCTGAATATTACCGCTTATCTGAATTGGTTCGTGGCTAATATGGCGGGAGCGTACTTTGGACGCTGGATCACCAATCCGGAACGACTGGGTCTGGATTATGCCCTGCCAGCGATGTTTATTGGACTGGTTGTACTCCAATTGGTGCATCGTAAAAACAAAAAAATACATATCAATGTGGCGATCATCGCTGTGGTCTGTGTAATCTTCGCCAGCATGGCTTCACTAGGCAGCATGAGTGTCATTGTGGCTGCGGTCATTGCGGCAACGATGGGAGTGTTCATGGAACGATGGAAGTAAGATGGGATGTATTCTGGATTATTATGGGGTCGGCGCTGTTAACATTTATCCCGCGTGTACTGCCACTGATGCTGTTCAGCAAGATACAGATTCCCATGTGGTTGTTGCGTTGGCTGGAGTATGTACCCGTTGCAGTCATGGCAGCATTGATTGGTCAGGAACTGTTCATGTCGGACAACCAGTTGGTGCCGATTACGCATAATGCAGCTCTGTGGGCTTCCCTGCCGACGATTGCAGTAGCAATCTGGACACGCAGTCTGCTTGGAACCGTACTGGTCGGTATTGTGGCTATGATGATCTTGCGATACTGGATCGGATAATAGCTTGTTTGTATTATTACATCCGGTAATTCCTTCGCCTGATCGGTTAATACTGTTCTATAAAGGATAGATAGCCTATCTGAGCGAAGGGAGCTGGATTCATGAGTAAACTGAAGCGCAAGCTGTTAATTACGGGAGCTGCCGGAGTCATTGGTCGCAGTCTGTTGGAGGGGCTGAGAGCCAAGGGTACGTATGATATCGTTGCAGCGGATCTGCGTGAGGATGAGGAAGCTGGCATTGTAGCCATGGATGTGACAGACGGGGAACGTCTGAAAGAACTGATGCAGGGGGTTCACACGGTTCTGCACATTGCATGGGCTAAGGATGAGGAAGATTTTCTGGGCAAAGTTCTGCCGATCAACGTAACCGGAGCCTACCATGTGTATGAAGCAGCACGGTTGAACGGTGTTCAGCGAGTGATCTTTGCAAGTTCCAATCATGCGACAGGATTCTATCCTACAGGTGAGGATATTGAAGTGGACGATCCGTACCGACCGGACAGCTTCTACGGACTTAGCAAATGTTATATTGAACTGCTGGGACGTTATTATGTCGACAAATATGATCTGTCCTCCTTCAATATTCGGATTGGAAACTTCTCTGGTGATACATACCCGCACTCGCAGCGCTCGGCTCATATTTGGATCTCACCAAGAGACATGGTTCAGCTTGCCGAGTGCTGTATTGAAGCGGATTCGGATATGAAGTATTTGAATCTGTATGGAACCTCGGCGAATACGGACAATTACTATGACATTGGCTACCTGGCGGAGAAGATTGGATACATTCCACAGGATGATGCAGCGGAGTTGTGGGAAGAAGCAAAACTTAGGGGCGTACCCGATAAACAGAATGAGACAGCCTTTCAGGGCGGAGGCCATGTGGAGAAAGAACCGGAACCGGAATCTTCATAGATGGGTATCTATATAAGATGAATTAATCATCTACACGATAACGGAGAGGGCAGAAAAAACCTGAAAAAGCGAAGCGTTCGCCTTTATCCTCGGAGTTTACCCTTCAGAAAAAGGGAATCAAAAAATCTGGGGATAACAGCGATTGGAAGGTTGTTCTGTCATCGTAGTGTCAGTGTAAATATAGTAGTTCAACTTATACAGTGATGAAAACGCTATTTTCTATTGTGACCGAAAGGGATAAAATGGAGACTGGGGTGTTCAGTGTTTCCATTTTGCACAAGAGGAAGGAACGATTTCAATCATGAGTACAAGTCCATCCGTTATATTGTTTCAGGGAGACTCGATTACAGATGGGGGAAGATCACGCAATGATGATCCAAATCATTTTCTCGGACACGGATATGCGTATCTGATCTCCAGCAAACTGGGTATGGAACTGGCGGGCAAACATAAGACCTTCTATAACAGAGGCATCAGTGGGGATCGGGCATCTGATCTGTACGCACGCTGGAATGAGGATACCATTAGTCTAGCACCGGACCTGATCAGCATCCTGATTGGGGTGAATGATGCTTGGCGCACAATGAATAGTGAACCTAGCGGAGTAACGGATCGTTTCGGACGGGCGTATCGCCATTTGCTCGAAGAAACACGGGAAGTGATGCCGAATACGGGGCTGGTTTTGATGGAACCGTTTATTCTGAATACCGGAGCGACCGCGGAGAAATGGGATGCCTGGGAAGCGTATATCGGTCAATATCAGAAACTGGCTCAAGGTCTTGCTGAAGAATTCGGAGCGGTGTGGGTGCCATTGCAGCAGACATTTAATGATGCTCTAAAACATGCGGATGCAGCGTACTGGTTATGGGATGGCGTCCATCCAACCGCGGCAGGTCATGAGCTGATTGCATGCCAATGGTTGTCTGTTGTACAGAATTCTCCGCTTGCAATTGTGTAACAAACAACGGACAGTTGCGATATGGACAGCAGCATTAAAGGGTTTCAGAATTCTTTGATGATATGATAGCTAAGAACATGAGATAGCCATCAAAAGCCTGTGTTGACAGGCAGAAAGCAACGGAGAACCTGATGAGGGTTCTCCTTTTTTTTTGGTTTTGGAAGGAGAAGGGCATAACGCGGTGGAATGGATTCTAATGGATAATTCTTCAAAAGTACTATCATATCCGATAGAATGAAATCGATTACATTATAATATATAGGTATGACAATCCATTAACGAAGAGTGGTGAATCCAGTGGAAGATTCCATTCACGAAGTCGAAAATGAAAATATAAACCAACGTGGAAATGAAAGAAAAGCAGCAAGCTTCCTAGATGCCGACAGAATACGAGAGAAGTTGTTCCGGCCTGAATTGGCTACGTTGTACACGGATTTGAAGGCTTATGGTGAACACGCCTTGTTGGAACCCTTGCTTTCTTTATCGTTCCGTCTATACCGCCAGTTCAGCGAGACGGGTGAGCGGAAAGCCTATGAGCAGGCTTATTTCGATCGAAGGGGCAGGTTGGCTGCTGTGGCGATGCTCGCATTGGATTCGGCTAGGCCGGATGCGCTGCAAGCACTGGAAGAAATGTTGTGGGACGTGTGTGGTGAGTATACGTGGTGTTTGCCCGCACATCTGGGTACGGGAGAGGTCGATCAGGTGAATGGGAACATCGATCTGTTCGCCGCAGAGACAGTACATATGCTGGCAGAGATGGTGACCATTCACGCCGATCGGCTGGATCGTCTTGTCATAGAGCGGATCAGGTGTGAAGCAGAACGGCGAATCTTCGGCCCGCTTTACCGGGATCAGCAGAAGTTCCACTGGCAGACAGCGGATCACAATTGGTCGGCGGTGTGTGGTGGCTGCTGCGGCATGGCCGCATTGTTGCTGCTCAAGGATGAGTCCACAATAAGGGAATCAATCTCCCATACGGTCAGCTGTATGAACGCATTCCTGAGTGGTTATGGCGAGGATGGCGGCTGTGCTGAAGGCATTGGATATTGGGTATATGGATTTGGTTATTTCACCTATTATGCCGAGATGCTTCGTGAGTACAGTAAGGGCGAACTGGATCTGCTGACGGGTTCCAAAATCGCAGCCATCGCAGCCTTCCCGCTGCGAGTGCATCTGTCGGGCGGCACATTCGTGAACTATTCGGACAGTGCGGAGCAGGAAGAGATTCCTTCCGGATTACTCTCGCTGCTCGCGTCCCGGGTGGGGTTGCAGGTAGATCTGCCGCTTCATATTCCACTGCTTACCGATGATCCCTGTCATCGCTGGGCACATCTAGTTCGGAACGTAATGTGGAGCAATCCGGCAGTATATGGTGATGAAGGAGCCTCTGGACAGGTTGAACGAGGATTTATTTTTCAAAATCTGGGCTGGATGGTTGCGAAAGGTGTGCTTGATTCTCCAGGTAACCAACGTTCCAGCGGCGCGCCCCTTCATGTGGCTGTTTCCGTTAAAGGCGGACATAACGATGAACCTCACAACCATAATGATCTGGGTCAGTTCATTATCCATTGCGGTGGTGAGAATATCCTGTGTGATCCGGGAGCAGGGTTGTATACCCAAGCGTATTTTGCACCAGGCAGAGAGCACCTGTTCCACATCTCGTCATCCGGGCATAACGTTCCGCTCATTGAACGCCAGGAGCAAAGCTCGGGCCGGCAAGCGCAAGCCCATGTGTTAGAGGCAAGACTGGCAGCGGATAGCGGTGAGCTGAATACAACATTGGATCTGACATCCGCATACCCTGGAGCTGCTTCACTGGCTCGTTATACACGTCAATTTCATTGGAAGATGGCTTCTGAAGGTAGCGGGAGTGGGGCGGAATTGCGTCTAATTGACCGTTTTCAATGGAAGAGCAGGATGATGCTTTCGACAGAACGATTCTCTTCGGTGGATGATTCAGATGCAGGATGTTCGAGCGTAGTGGAGCGCTGGATGAGCAGAGTACAGCCAGAAATGATGAGTAGTGGTAACCTTCGCTGGCAAGGTGTGCATGGAACGGTCCATATGACGTATGATGCGAACCAGTGGCAGGTTTTTACGGAGGTTATGAACACAGTTGATCATGACAATGTTCCCGTCACATTCTATCGGACGTCACTATCATGGACAGGTGTGATTGATGAGACGGATGTTCGGACAGAACGCCCTAATCCGCTTGAAACGGTATGTGAGGTACGCTTCATCATTGAACCGAAAATGGGAGAAAACGAGGTGAGCATGCATGAGTGAATATACATCTGCGTCCACGTATCCATGGAAAGATGAACTCAAACGTTACCGGACGTTGGCAGAACAAGCGGGCCCCGCTCCGGCAGACGGCTGGAATCAGGATCGTAAACTGGAACTTGTGGAGAGTATTGTGCGCGCTTACACCCCGTATCAGGACAGCGATGGTGCAATCATCGATCCGTTCTCGGGTGTGGAGAGATATTACTCTACCCCAGCCTATGCGATGGCTGCGGCAGTCCTGGTTGATGCCGGACGTACAGATCTGCTGGATTCTGCCGCGGCGGCCCTGTCACAGAGCATTGATGCCGTGGTCAAACGTAGCGCACCCGACAATCACCCTGATTTTTTTCCGGTACTCATGATGAGGGCTTACATGTTGTTGAAGTCACATCTGCCAGAACAAGCCAAGATCTGGGCAGAGGCACTCAAGACGATCCATCCTGAACAAGATTATGTATTTACGATGAGCAACATGAATAATCCCAATCGCATGATTAACTGGAACGCCATTATGATCTCTGGCGAATATCTGCGGTGGCATGAACAGCTGGCAAGTGAAGATACAACGTGGATGGATCGTTATCTGGAAGCCTATCATCTGCCCCGATTTACGGCACTTGGATTGTATCAGGATGGACCGCTGGACCGTCCGAATTGTCCATTTTCCTATGATATTGCCACCCGTTATCACCTTGGGGTGATGCTTGAGGCGGGTTACGAGGGAGCCACTGCCGATAGGTTACGTGAGCAGCTGCGCCATGGTGCCTTCAGCTCGCTACTGACGCTCTCGCCATTAGGTGAGATTCCACCGCGTGGTCGCAGCTCCCAGCACCAGTGGAATGAAGCGGCAGCAGCTTATGTATGTTCTACACATGCAACGCAGGCTCTGGAGGCTGGAGATCCGGTGATGGCAGGTGCATTCGCCCGTGCGGCTAATCAATGTTTTGCTGCTGTGAAGCGTTGGAAAATGGATGATGGGCGCCTGAAAATCGTGCGCAATGAATACGCGCCAGAAGATCGCCACGGGTATGAGATCTATACCAACCACACGTGTTACAACCTGTGGACAGCAGCAGCACTGGCCCACGCCTGTCTCAGTGATCCGGGAGATGATGTGAGCGAAGTGTATCTTCCTTCCGAGGTGGGCAGTCGAGTGTTGCAGACCGATGGGTGGTTCGAAACCGTGATTGTTTCCGTACCGGGTCAGCAAATGGTATTGCATACAGCGATGAATGATCCATATACAATTCCTGGTTTGGTACGGATTCAGCAGACAGGATTACCTGGTCTGATTGGTCCTTCCGCTGCCAGTCATGTGCAGGCCGGGTTCACGGAATTTGCCGAAGGAATGGTACGTCCACTCAGTTACTGTCCTGCCTGGAAGACACCAGATGGGGTGTGGCACAGCCTTGCAGAGGGTATTCCATCGGGTGGTGCATATGATCGGGATGTTGGATTAGACCCTGCTCAGGGAGGTGGGTCTATCGTGTATGAAAAAGTGGGCCAGGATACGCCGAATCAAGTAGAGGGGTTTATGGCGGAACGAGCAGCAGAAGAGGCAGTAAACGCCTCGGAGAATTCTTTTGCTGTGACATGGGTTGGTCCCTTGCCTGGTGTTGAAACCTTGCGCACTCACTATGTGCAGCAGGCAGACTTGCTGACCATAACGTATGAATTCCGAGGGGAGATTGTAGCGGCAGGTGCACTCATCCCGTTGATGTTCCATGATGGTCGTGAACAGGCGGTGATTACCCATACGGATCAAAGTGTGCGCACTACGTATCGGGGGGCATATGTCGAATCTACAGCGCTGGATCAGGAAGCCATTATTCATCTGGAGGATCAGGCCGTGGCTTCCCGTAATGGGTTGCTGAAAGAAGCGCGGATTGAAGTGAACGGAGCACGTAGTCTGACCTTTACGGTCCGATTGGGTGAGGTTAGTGATATTTAACTGATCGATATTGTAGTGACGGCATAAGACACTAGAGATAAGTTGAGATCGATCTGGAGCATCAAGCAGAGATGTCCGGTATTGAATCGGGGAGGGATATGTTTATGAACACATCAACGTCGGTAAAATGGCTCGACGAAGCGTGGCAACAGGGAGCTGCCAAAACGATTCGGAATGCAAAGCGGATCAAGGATACATTTCCGCACATTGCCCCGCAAGGGACGTATGACCGGAATGATCCTGAGTGGTGGACAGCAGGTTTCTGGCCTGGCCTGTTATGGTTGGTCTATGGGGATGCACCGGAAAGTGAAGCGGTCGCTCCGCTGCATCGCATTGCCGAAAGTTGTGAGCGGCAGCTGGAAGGTTGTCTGCGTGATCCCGAATCGGTGGATCACGATCTGGGGTTCATCTGGCTGCTTAGTGGCGTAGCCAACTACCGCCAGACGGGCAGCACGGATGGACGGCGGCGCGGCATGCTCGCCGCCAACCTGCTCGCTGCCCGGTTCCATGTGCGCGGTGAGTTCATCCGCGCCTGGAACTTCAGCTCGTCAGCAATGGATACGCGCGGCGTAGCCATCATTGACAGCATGATGAACCTGCCGCTGCTCTACTGGGCATCCGAGCAGAGCGGCGATCCTCGCTTCCGCTGGCTGGCGGAAGCACATGCGGACACCGTGGCGCGCGAATTCATCCGCGCTGACGGGTCCATCTGCCACGTGGTGGAGTTCGATCCACACACGGGGCAGAAGCTGCGTGAGCATGGCGGACAGGGCCATGCTCCAGGTTCCGCCTGGGCGCGGGGCACCGCCTGGGCGCTGCACGGGTTTGCGCTGTCTTTCCGGTATACGGGCGAAGCCCGATATCTGGAGACAGCGGAGCGAGCGGCCGATTTTTTCCTCGCCATGCTTGGCGAAGAGATCGTGCCGGTGTGGGATTTCCGCGCACCTGCGGAGCATCAGGTGGCGTGGGACTCGTCCGCTGCGGCGATTGCCGCGAGCGGGTTGCTGGAGCTGGCGAAGCTGTCGCCACGCGGGGAAACCTATGCCGCCGCGGGAGAGCGTATCGTCCGCGGCTTGCATGAGCACTACAGCTCCGGCGACTCGGCAGCGGAAGAAGGGCTGATCATGCAGGGAACGGTGCATTACCCGGAAGGGCGAGGGCTGAATGTGCCGATTATATACGGCGATTATTTCTATATGGAAGCGCTGGCGAAGCTGCGTGGGCGTGAGGGGTTATTTTAAAAAGAGGAATGGAGAACTGAGAAAGTTGTAATCCATCATCACCTGTCCGCATAAGGTTGTCTCCAGTACCAGGAACGCTATCCCTTCTATTGGAGACGGAGTATACCCAAGCTTGAGCTTTGAATGGACAATCGAGGTGAGCGGACAGGCGGATGGTGTACATAATCGAAGGAAAACAAATGAATATCTGGCGTATGAATATCTCATTCATACGGGTCCGGTTGGGGTGCAGAATTAGCTATGCTCTACTGAAAGAATCACTTTTCACTTCAAAGATGTGCGTCTCAGGATAACAAAGTCGGCAGAAGATTGATCGGGATATCGCTGCGGAATAATCTCCTGCACCTTGAAATCCGGGTAGTCGTAGAGATAATGGAACAGATTACGGTCCTGGATTGTATCAATCCCCGGGTTGCCGTTTTCTTTCAAACGGGTGTAAAGCACTACCCATGCTGTTGAAGCGTGCAGAACATCATAGAGGGTATTGCGAAAATCGGTTTCATCCGTAATGTGATATAACACATCCAGACAGACCGTCAGATCGGCTTGCAGGAAACCTCGGTTAATCCATAGGCCTGGTGTATACAGCATGAAGCTCTTGGACGGATCTCTGGCAAACTGGGAAGCACAACGTTCTATCGAAGAAGCGGCGACGTCAACGCCCAGGTAGTTCTCATAATTCATGTATTGCAACTGGTTCCCATCCCCACATCCAAACTCAATGACACGATGAATACCTTCGCGTTGAATCAGTCCATTCACGACTTCAGCCTTGAATTCAGCCAATACCCCGTATGAACCTCTCCCGGAAGTTTCACCTGAACGATATGTTTTATCCCAATACCCGATGTAATCAAAAGGCTGACGCATAGGTTTCCTCCAATTCTGTTAAAAGAAGTTCAAGACAGTCAATATACATAGGTTATGCGCGTTATTCGCAGGTATGAACGGTTGAGACAGGAATAGAAGATAAATTAATTTCCATAGAATCCCTGAAAGTTTCCTGAAAGTCTAAACATCTGGAAAGCACTTGCCGACATTAAACATAGGGAAAAAAATGATGATAATCGGGGGGAAATGATGTTAAAGCCAAGATTGACCAAGTACATGGTGATGATGCTGGTGTTGATACTGAGTATATCCAACGTAGGCTTGGCCGCTGCGGCAGACAAAGAACTGTCCAAAATTGTGGTTTCCAAGAATGAAATGTCGCTCGAAGTTGGTGATTCCAGTTCTGTTACGGTAACGGGGGTATACTCTGATAATACGTCGGCAAACGTAACGATCAGCTCATCCTGGAGTACCAGTGATACTTCGATAGCAACTGTATATAATGGTGCAATTACAGCCAAAAAAGAAGGTACAGCTACGATTACCGCAGCGTACCAGGGTCAGAGCCAGACCGTTCAAGTGAAAGTAACGAAGAAAGTCAAAGCTCTATCGAAAAACGTACAAAGTCTTGACTTGCGTACGGGAGACACGAAAGAAATTATTTTGACTGCAACATATAGTGACAATGAAACAAATAATACAGCAGCAAATACCGCAGAATGGTCCACCAGTGATGAGAAGGTTGCTACCGTTGTGAATGGTAAAGTAACTGGACAAAGCGCGGGTACAGCTGTAATCACAGCCAAAGTGGGCAGCCAAAGCGTGACGGTGGATGTTAACGTTGAAGTGGTTAAACGTGTAGATGTGGATAAACAGCAGGTTAACCTGTTGTTGAACAAAAGTGAAAGTGTGAAAGTGACGGCTACGTATCCGGATGGTACAACCAAAGATGTAACCGATCTGGCGGAGTGGACGTCCAGCAATGAGAAGGTTGCAGACGTTCTCAAAGGTGAAATTACAGGATACTCGGCAGGTTCTGCCAAGATTACAGCCAAATACGGTACGAAGTCCGTATCCGTTGATGTGGATGTGGATCTGACCAGCAAGCTGAGTGTGGTAAATCAAAGCATTTTCTTCCGTTTGAGCGAGACCACCAAAACGGCTAATATCGTTCTTACGGCTTCGTATCCAAATAGCAGCGACGTGAATGTAACGGATCAAGCGACTTGGACATCCAGCAACGAGAAAGTTGCTACGGTATTCAAGGGACAAGTTACAGCCATTAGTGCAGGTTCAACAACGATCAAGGCAACCTATAGTGGTAAAACTGTAGAAGTTGCTGTAGATGTTGATACGGCAAGATATCTGGATATCAAAGATGTAAATGAAAAACTCGCCATGAGTGTAACGGGTGATAACAAGTCCAAGACATTGGTAGCCAATGCAGAGTATATTGATGGAAGCACAGAAGTGGTAACGTCCAAAGCAACGTGGACTTCAAGCAATGCCGATGTTGTATATGTATCGAATGGCGATTTGATCGCATATAAATCCGGTACTGCGACGATCACTGTAGCTTATGGCGGTAAAACAGCCAAATTTACAGTAAATGTTGACGTTCCGGACAAGTATGAAATGGATAAGAAAAAAGCATCAGTAGCTGTGGGTGGAACGACCAATGCCAAAGTACTGGCGATTTACGGTGAGACATCCAAGGATGTATCCGAAGATGCAACCTGGAGCAGCAGCAGCGACAAAATCGCTGAGGTAGATAGCAAAGGGGTTATCACAGGTGTTGCTACAGGTAAAGCAACCATCACAGCGAAGATTGAAGGCAAAACACTGACCATGCCTGTTGAAGTAGGCATGGCTAGTGGACTGGAAGCCGATGTCAACTTCGTCGTATTGTCTGCCAAAGAAACACAGAACATCCTTCTGACAGGAACGGATGAGGACGGCAACACGCTGGATGTTACA
This sequence comes from Paenibacillus sp. FSL R5-0519, assembly GCF_037974275.1. NCBI lineage: Bacteria > Bacillati > Bacillota > Bacilli > Caryophanales > Paenibacillaceae > Paenibacillus > Paenibacillus sp. FSL R5-0519. Next base: position 6,184,364 of record NZ_CP150234.1, on the reverse strand, counting down.
TCCGAAGCAACCTGGAAATCCAGTAACGCACGTGTAGCGGATGTGAAAAAAGGCGTGATCACGGGTAACAGCAGTGGTAAAGCCAACATCACAGCAGAATACGGCTCCAAAAAAGTGACGATTCAGGTTGAAGTGGATGTCATCTCACGTATTGAAGCTTCCGAGCCGGCTCTGTCCCTGAAATCAGGCGATACAGCTGATCTGACGGTAACGGCCTTCTTGAGCGACGGTAGCGAGCGTGATGTTACCGATAAAGCAGAATGGAAAACGAATAAGTACACTGTTGCTCAGGTGACTAAAGGTAAAGTCAAAGCTGCAGGTTCAGGTAAAGCTAAAATCACAGCCAAATACGGCAGCAAGTCTGTCACAATTGCTGTAGATGTGGATACACTGAAATATTTGCAGACGGATAAAGTAACGTTGACCATGAAACCTGGTGAAAAGGTAACTGTGGCGGCTACTGCGACGTATGCTGATGGCAGTGAAGCCAATGTATCCAAACCGGCTCTCTGGAAATCTTCCCGTATTGCGACAGCATCGGTGAAGGATGGCGTTATCCAGGCGAATGGTAAAGGTAAAGCGACGATTACGGTGACATTTGCAGGTGTGAAAACCAAAGTAACCGTAGTGGTTGAAGCGAAGTAAGTTCTTTTCCCAATGTGTGAGCGTGAAACGCGCAATATAAAAAACGGTGACCCCGGCTTGATCGCTGGGGTCACCGTTTTTTGTCTATAAACTAGAGCATGTCTAACCTGGCTGAAAGCCGAAGCTGCCCTGAACGTATCCTGTGCGGGCATATGCGCTGCTTCCCGAGTATGCGAGCAAGCGATGGAGATGCCGCAAAAGATGGACATGCATGAACAGAGTTTTTTTCCGTTTCACTAGGATTTTATCGATTCCAACATGATCCAGTGTATCGTCATCTCGCGTACGATTAAAACAGGGGATGTCTGCGTTAACGAATCTGAGACACGCTGTATCGGAAAATGCAGTCTTTTATAGCCCTTTTCTCAAGTGATTTTGGTATATAGCGTGTCTGATGTTCCTTACAATTTAAAAAGAGGATTATAAGAGTAAATAAGATGTCCTCGGTTCCTTAGAAAATGAAAATGGAAATAAACATAGTCTTGCTATTCGCCAAAGTTACCCACTATGTTTCTATAACTACATCGTATGGGACAGCACCAGTGCACCATAGGCAAAAGCGATCACGATTAGAATGGCTGGATGCAGCTTGGTCTTGGTCATGACCCAGAGCGAGATGCCGGCAATGATTAATGTCTGCCAGATGCCGATGGAATCAGTGGATAGCTGCCCGAATTCCCATGTGAGCAGAATCATGAGTACAGCGATAACAGGCTGCACGAGTAAAGTCATACCTTTGACTTTCGGTGACGTGCGGTGTTTGTTCAATAGACGAAGTAATAAAATCAATGCGGTTGCGGAAGGTACGATTGTGGCAAAAGTTGCGATAAACGCCCCAAACCAGCCCGCCACGTGATACCCGACGAATGCAGCAATTTTGGTTGCAATCGGGCCGGGAAGGGCGTTACCAATCGCCAACACATCCCCGAATTGCTCTGTGGTCATCCAATGGTAATGGTTCACAATCTCTTCCTGCATTAGTGGAATGGACGCCGGGCCGCCCCCATATCCCAATATGTTTGCTACGAAAAATCCCCAAAATAATTCCCACCATGTCTGGAGCATCCTTAGGACACCCCCTTATCGGAATTGCCTTTGGATTTGAAGCGCTGGACCAGATCCAGATGGAAGACACCATATCCAAGGAAAACCGCGATCACAATCCCTGGATGGATGTTCAGCAGCTGTAACGATACAAAGGCAATCACCCCGAATAGGGCGGCAAAAACTTTGCCGAGCCCCTTCCAGGCTTTCATGGCAAATTCATAAGCCATCATGCCCAGCATGACAAAAATAACCGGTCGAACAGCGGCTACCATGCCTGCAACCACTTTTGACTCGCGCAGCGCGTACATGGAACCGAGCAGAGCAATAATGGCAATGCTTGTCGGCAAAATATGAGCGAGTACGGACACAATCGCGCCCAGTACACCTTTGGTTTTATAGCCGAGATATGCGGCCATCTTGGTCGCGATGGGACCCGGCAGGGCGTTGGCGATAGCCAAAATCTCGCCGAACTCCTCATCACTGACCCATTTGTAACGTGTAACGGCTTCGTAACGGATCAACGGAATAACCGAAGGACCGCCGCCGTATCCGAGAATTCCGGTTCGTACCATTCCGATGACGAGACCGTTGTAATCTTTCCAATCCATGCTGATTTCCTCCTAGAGTCTCATGCCCATCCGGCTCTTATAGCGTTTCAACAATAACTGTGATTCCACTTTGACGATACCTGGCATCTTATAGAGCTTCTCCAGCAAGAACTGCTCCATCTCTTCCATATCTGCAAAAATACCATGCATATGTAGGGTACTAGGCCCTGTCATATGATAAAGGCTGGTAACGGCAGGCTCTTCGTCCAGTTTCTCAGCGACTTCATCCAGGAAGGGCGGTTCCACATCGACATTGAAAAAGGCGGAGACCTGGAGCCCAACCTTGCCAGGGTTGATCACCACGGTGAAGCGTTCGATGATTCCTTTTTCGGATAACGCATTAATGCGTGCCTGAACAGCTACACGCGACAACCCGATCTGTGTACCCAAGTCCGTATAGGATATCCGGCTATTCTTGTGAAGTGCGGCGATAATTTTGCGATCCATCTCGTCCAGATTGTACATTTGCGGAATTTCTCCCCCTTTGGAGGAGCGTTTCTCTGACATGTTGACCATCCTTTTCTTTCGCTATATGAAATGAACATTGAAATTTTACTGAACATACAATGTGTATGTGGCATTCATAGTTTAATGACGAATCGTAACTGGAGTCAATCTATTTATCATGATTATTGAATTTAACCGATTTTGAGCCTTCATTTTGTCATTTTAACCAATCCCATATAAAAAGGCCACTCGCATAATCTAATGGCGAGCAGCCGGTTAACAGATAGAGCTGGAGTGTAACGCCAGGCACGATACGAATCAGGTCCGGTTATCGCTGAGCTGTCTTGGGCAGGAAAAGGGTAACAGTTGTACCTTCACCAGGCTCGGAAGAAACTCTCAACGTTCCACCTGCGCCACGGGCACGCTCTTCCATGCTGAACAACCCAACGCCATTGCCAGCTGTTGCTTCGCTGAATCCGGCACCCTGGTCCTCAATAATAACCATCGTCATGTCCTCGGCGTCTTCTACGGTAACACGTGCCTCGGCAACATCGGCATACTTCGCGACATTGGTTAAGGCTTCCTGAATAATCCGGTATATGGCGATCTCCCGGTTCATCTCCAGCCGTTTGCGCAGATTACATTCCAGATCAACTTCAATTCCGTAGTGACGGGTGTAATTCTCAATATATGTACGAATTGCCGGAACAACACCCAGGTCATCCAAAACGGATGGTCTCAGTTCCCATGCCATCCCGCGTACATCTTCCATAATACCCGTAACCTGCTTACGCAGTGCTTCAACTCCGGCGTGAGGCTGGTCTGCCAGCAATCGGTCCATCTGAATCACCAGAGAGAAGAGACTCTGTCCAATCCCGTCATGCAGTTCACGCGAGATCCGGCGTCTTTCCTCTTCCTGAATGTTCATGACCTGGGACATCATCTTCTGCAATTCACCTTCCACAGATTTCAGCTTAGTGACCTCGCTACGTACAGCCAGGTATTGATATGGCTCGCCGTCATTATCAAGGAAAGGCACGATGGTGGTGTTGACCCAATAGTAACTGCCATCTCTGGCACGGTTGCGAATCTCCCCGTTCCATACCTTGCCTGAGGATATCGTGTCCCACAGGTTTTTCATAAAGGCTTTGCCATGGTATCCGGAATTAATGATTCGATGATCCTTACCGATCAGTTCCTCGCGCTCATACTGCGAGATCTCACAGAATTTATCATTCACATACTGGATCTTCCCCTTGCGGTCTGTTAAGGCCACAATGGAGGATTCATCCAGAGCAAACTTCAGATCACTCAGTTGATGCAGGGAGCCCTTCAACCTGCTGCGAAATTCATTATCCGTAATGTGATTATCGATTTCGTTCAGCAGAAGGCGTACGGGCTGGTCTGCGAGTCCACTTAGTCTGTTCTTGCGTGCACTACTCAAAGTTCAGCAACCCCTTTTTCATGGCGAACTTCACCAGTTCCGGTCGTGTACGCAGACCAAGTTTCTCCATCAGATTGCTTTTGTGGGATTCGACCGTTTTGACACTGATGATCAGATGTTCGGCGATTTCCTTGTTGGCGTAACCTTTGGCAATCCAGGACAAAATCTCTTTCTCCCGTTCGGATAACGTGTCATACGGGCCGGCGTTTTCCTGTTTGGCTTTGTCCAGGTATTCACTCATCAGCCGTTTGGTCGCACTTGGGTACAGATAGGCGCTACCCTCTGCTACGGAACGAATCGCGGCAAGCAATTCTTCATGCGGCGCACTTTTGAGTATATATCCCGATGCTCCCGCATGGATGGCTCGGAATAGATATTCTTCATCGTCATGCATGGTCAGTATCAGAATGGAGACATCCGGCATCAATTTCTTCAATTCAGCCGTAGCGGTCAGACCGTCTTTGCCTGGCGGCATGCTGAAATCCATCAAGACCACATCTGGTTTCAATGCTTGAGCTTTGGCAATGGCTTCATCACCATCTGCGGCATCCCCAACGATATGTATATCATTCTTTCCTTCAAGTAAAGCAATCAGCCCGGATCGCACGACAACATGGTCGTCTACAACTAATAGTTGAATCACATGATTTCCCCCTGTCCGCTTCCTCAGTTCTATCTATATCATAACAAAAAAAGAAGCCATTCAGAGCTTTAATCTCCGAATAGCTTCTCTCACTCAACGTGTGGGACAGAAACATTAAACCTTAATGTTCTGTTTGGCCGAAACGTTCCTGAATCATATTGGCAATTTCCTGAACCTGTGCCTCCACGGCAAGAGGATCATATGGCCAGAACCGTTCCCCATCCAGCTTGAACACTCGATTGTTCTTCACGGCGTCCAGGGATGACCAGACGGATGATGTTTCATCGAGCGAACCACCATTGGATAAATCCAGGAAAATATAATCACCGGCATAATCCGCCAGTTTCTCCTCGGATACAGTTACAGTATCTTTATCCTGATCAATCAGTTCCTTTTGTACAATGTCTGGTGCTTTCAGTCCGAGCTGTTGGTAGATGGCTTGCCCACCGCGGTTGACACCATCTCCGTTAACATACCAATCCTTACCAAAAAGACTGAAGTTGGAGAAAGTCGTACCTTCTTTGACCAGCCCTTGAATGGAGTCCTTGGCTGACTTCACTTTTACTTCGAATTGGGACAACCAGTCTGCGGCTTCCTTTTGTTTGTTTAAGATTTCTCCAAAAGCAGTGATTTCCTCGTGCACATTGTCGTATGTACCATAAGGGATGATGAGGGTTGGTGCAATTTTGCGGTATTGCTCATTCAGCTTCTCATCTCCACCTACAGTGACGATCAGGTCGGGCTCAAGTGAAAGAATTTTTTCCACTGAACCACCGTCAATACGACCAATGTCTGCTACGCCTTCAACCAGATCAAGCACATAAGGGCTTTCCAGCTCATAATCAGGTGCGCCTACTGGTTTGACGCCAAGTGCGAGAAAATCAGCGAGGTAACCCTGCGTCACAATTCGCTGCGGGTTCGCTGGGATTTCAACGTCTCCATTAGCGGTGGATATGACCTGCATTTCTGAGGCGCTGTCTGCCGGTTGCTCTTCTGTAGCTGCAGTCGAGGAAGGTTTGTTTTCTGTCGTTTCTGCGGCTTGGCCTGAGCAGCCAATAATTCCAATCACCAGTACCAGGAACATAAGCCCAGTCCACCATTTTGATTTAACCCCTGTCATTCTGCTTCTCCCCAATCAATAATGATTATCTTTCTCAATATAACCTCCTTAGTATCGTAGCTTTTGGATACAAGTATCGTCCATCTCAAAATGTGACCTCTTGAGCATGGACAATGGTTACCTGTGCTTTTCACCATTCTCCCGAATCAGGATATCTACCATAAGCTGAAGTTGCTTTTCCAGTGCCAGCGCATCATTACACCAGAATTGTTCCAGTTTGAGAGGATATATCCGGCTCTTTCCGTTATTCATAATCTTGTTCCAGTGTGGTCGTTCCCTGAGTTTGACTTCTGCATCATGATATAGACCGCCTTCATGTGAGGAAAGCACAAGAAACATATGGTTTGCTGCATATTCCGTCAATTGATCTTCCCGAATAAACTGATGATTGTTAGGTTCCAGAACGTCACGCAGGATACTGGGAGGAGGTGTAAGATTGAGTCCGTAATATACGTTGTATGCCGCTCTGGCGGTTGCATTCCAGATACAGATTGTACCATCTTCCCAGAGTTCATATAATCCAACCGTTTCATCAGGCCGGATCATAGCCTCAAGTCGTTCAACTTCACTGCTAACCAGTGAGGTGTAGTGCTCTATCCAGTCTGCGGCAGCCTGCTCCCGACCTATGATTCGCCCGATGAGTTGAACGGTCTCCAGTCGATTTAACTTGTCCCATGGCAGGACCATAACTGGAGCAATCTGTTCCAGTTGTTCGAGCTTATGGGGCAAATAGTATAGATAATCTGGCGCGATGATCAGATCAGGTGGTTCAGTTCGGAGGATTTCTTCCACACCCTGTTCATCTAAATCCAGTACATCATGCAACTCGTCTTGGATTAACGGTGACATCGCCCATGGTAGGAATGAAGCGGCAATGGGTTGAACGCCTAGAGCTAACAGATCTCCTGTGTACTGTACGGTAGCTATTCGTCTTGCGCGGGGCTGTAGTCGGTATTCACTTGGACTCATCCCGGTAAACTGCTTAAATTTTCGACTTAAGTATAAGCCGTCGGAGTATCCCACAAGCAGCGCAATTTCATTTAAGGTGGCCTGCGTGGACAACAGGTATTGCTTCGTCTTGTCCATACGAACTCGGGTCAAGTGAGCCTGAAAGCTGCGTCCAACCTGTTTTTGAAAGAACCTGGAGAAGTAGCTTGCATTAAACCCGGTTAATCTGGCGAGTTCTTCACGGGTGAGATGACTGTCATAGTGATGATTCATGTAGCGAAGTGCTTCACGAATTATACTGTCTACCATTTCTGTAGAAGGTTTAATCGCCAGCTTGAATAATTCAAGCAATTCACTCAGCAGATAATGGGATCTGGCTTCTTCGGTTTGTACACTTCCTGCCCGGTTTTCGGAAAGTTCCTGGATGATTGCCAGCATTCGCAGAACCTGTGGACTTGCTCCGGTCTTCGAACCATGTGAGGGCAAGTTCGCTGATGAAAGCTGATAAACACGCTTGTCAGGACTCTCTTCCGTTAATTCATAATCGTGGAAACCGATATGGTACAGGGTGAAGGCAGAAGGCGGGATATGTATTAGCTCCAGGGAGCACTGGTAATGTAGAAAAAGTAACTGTCCTTTATGTAAAACACCGTGCTCATTACCATATCTATAGTCCACCGTCGCTGTGCATGTAATCAATGAAGGCGTTCTTATGGAAATGGTACTGTTGTGCTGTGTGGATTCCCATGGCATAACACTGGCATTGGTCAGTACGAACATATCTGTGGCCTCCTTAACTGTATATTCTATCTATGAATATATGAATGTATGGACTCGATTATATCAAGCTGTGTAAGTGACGTCGATGTATACGGATGAGCGAAGACAGGTGAACAGACTAAGGCTTGGTCCGCTGTGAATAACTATAAAAAAAAGCCTTGATACTTCCCTAAGGAAATAACAAGACTTCTTCCATATGAAAGACAGATGTTGTTATCCAAACACCTTCGGCTGAAGGTGTAGAGCGACTTGCTCCGTCTGCCGGACCATGTTCGGTGAAAAGGTGCAAGGCAGTCTGCTGCCAACGAGCAGCACGGCACCAGGCACGCTTCCTTCCTGGAACACGGGGACTGCTATGGCACTTACCAGCCGCTCAGCAAGCATTAACGGGCAACGACCGGGTGTATGCTCCCCGGGGGATTGTGCATCAGATCGGGCTGTGCGTCCAGTCCGCAGGGCTGTGCCTACCAGATCTTGTCCGGGGCGCATCTCCATGCGTTTCACCCGTTCATTACTGGACCCAGATGTAACCTTCCAGCGTAGCATCGTCCCGTTCAGACAGGCAAGTCCACAGAAGTCACTGGATGTGCTCAGGCGCAGGCCATCGATCATCTCCTGAATGCCAGATGGCAGTTCATCATGCATGAGGGGACACTTCCTTTTTTTTCGGAATATAACGTACATAAAGTGTAATTATTATCATTAACCTTCGAACAGGATCATCTTAAAGTAAGGGTATTACGATAGTAGTTCTATTGTAGACCCTTTCTCGGTCATTGTAATTCAGGGAAAACCCCTATTTCCGTTCCGTAATCTACTGAACTTGGGCAGTGGAGGGCTCCTGAACCAGGTACATCAAGGGATTGGAAGAATGCGAAGGATGAGGCATATCGGTGAAATGTGACTTTTCTCACAGCAAATTCAGGGAGTTTCTTCTCAATGATCAGGTAATCCCCCGATAACGCTGAGGCTACTTTCGCGATATGATGGATACATAAGGAATCACCGAGGGGGACGAAGGTTATGGGTACAGTATTTGTAGAAAGAACAACCCAGAGAACAGCGCAGAAACAAACGGAGGCGGGCAAAATGACACGAGAAACAGGCGGAATCCTTTCGTTCGTTACATCTGAGCAATGGGACCTGATTGAAGCAAAAATGCAACCCAAACGGGTGAAGTCGGGGTATAGTCTCTTTCTCGAAGGCGATGAAGCCGGATATCTGTACTACATTCGTTCGGGACGAGTAAAAATGACCAAGTCGACGGAGGATGGCAAGGAAATTATTTTATCCATTCAGCAAAGCGGCGATCTCATCGGTGAATTTGGCGGTATCGGTGGATTGAATCATAGCTATAGTGCAGAGATGGCGGAAAAAGGGGAACTGGCCATTATCTCGCTTGGCGATCTGGAAAGTATACTCAGCAAACATGGCGACCTTGCCTTGAAATTCTTGCAATGGATGGCATTGTCGCAGCGGATCACCCAGTCGAGATTCCGTGATCTGCTGCTCTACGGCAAGGCGGGGGCGCTCGCTTCGACACTGATCCGTGCCAGCAATTCGTATGGCCGGATTACGCCGGACGGTATAGTGCTCGACATGAAGCTGAACCATACCGATCTTGCCGAGATGATTGGAGCTACCCGGGAGAGCGTAACGCGGATGCTGGGGGCATGGAAGGAACAAGGAACGCTGGATATGATGGACGGCAAACTGATGATTCGGGATCTGGCAGCCTTGCGTTGCATGTGCGGATGTCCCACATTTCCAAGCTGCCCGGTAGAGCTGTGCCGATTGTAAGGTAGATCGTTCCGGGGAAATCCGAGGTAAGGAAGATTCATCAGTTGCATCCCGGAGGAACAATTGTGATATGGTTCCAAATGAAGCTTCAACTCCACTGGCGATTGGGGTCGTTACGGAGAAAAAGAAGAAAAGCTGGCGTCCCATATATGGGAGTCAGCTTTTTGTGTTTCCGTGAAATTGTTCATGTGCATATTCACTGGAGAGTATCGAATAGATCAACGAGTCATGAAAGCAACCTTTGTAGAACCAGTGCTCCCGTAATAACCCCTCACGCTGCATACCGATTTTCTTCATAACATTCTCCGAAGCCGTGTTATGCGGGCGACACTTGGCGTAAATTCGGTGGATGCCAAGTTCGTTGAAACCGAAGCCTAACAGAGCGCTGGCTGCTTCGGTCGCATAACCTTTCCCTTGGTAAGTGGGATTAAGGACGTAACCAATCTCTGCATTGGTTTTCTCCATCACGTGAATACCTACTCCGCCAAGAAGAGTCCCGTCACTTTTCAAACATATCGCCAGCTCATAACCTTCTCGTGGTTGTGTCTGCTGCATGTCCAACACAAACTGCACGTACTCTCGCGTATCTTCTTCCGTATTCGGCCCCCACGCTGTATGCTGAGTAACTTCTGTCATGGATGTGTAGCTATGTATACTTTCCCAGTCTGTCTCCAGAATATCCCTGATGATGAGTCGTTCGGTCTCGAGTTGCATCGTTGTCCACTTCCTTCATATTTGAATAACTTACTGTACATTGTACAACAAAAAATAGCCCATAACAGATTCAACGAATGAATCGGTCATGAGCCATAATGTAGATTGATGATATATGGAATGCTATTGTGGTTGTTTACATTGAACTGCGGGATAAGTATACGCCAGCTTACGAATAATTTCCTTTTGCCATCTCGTGTCACCCAGGTTGGTTGCCAGGTTCAGAAGATCCAAATAATCGTCAAGCTGCAGATCAGCCTTTTGCAGAGTTGTATTCATGCGATGTTCGTTCCCCTTTATCTATAAAATCGTAAAATCATATGCAGTAGAAAGTTACATGGAGACAAGTTCAAGAATGATAATCATTATCACGTTTATATACTCATTATGCAATGAACGCTGGCAAAATGCAATATCAAGTCAGCAACGAAGTTAAATTTTTTCTGAAAATAGGCTCCTCCACATCACATAGGGAATGTACACACCGAGATATGCAGACGGATACAGGAACCAGCCATTCATCAGGAATTGATGAATTTCGGTGGTGAACGTGGTCATATGAGCATTCGTCGCATACACATCACCAGCGATGACAGTTGCGGCACTGTAGAAGCAGAGCAGCGCAAGGATATGAAATAGCCTCGTAACCATTCGGGAACGAAGAGCAACATAAGCCATAATTAGCGGGATAACTAACAAGAGTACCAAAAATATCAACTTCATCATTGTTTTACTCCTTTGGAAAGTGGAATTCTAATGCTAATCAGTATGGGCAAATGGATGCCATCTCAAAACTTTTTCAATAATTTTACAAAAAGATAGAGGAATTCAGCATATGAACAATTAAATTAAAGGAGGATAACCCATTATCAGGTAATTTGGAGGAGGAGAAAGGGAATATGAAGAAGGCGTTATGGCAGCATTGGATCGGGGCATTCCTGGTCTTTATCATGATGGCAACCGCACTGCTGGGGCCAGGTTCGCAAAGTCCGGTACAAGCTGCAGCACCCCTTACGGTATCTCAGGCCATCGCTGCCCAGAGCGGTGGAGGAACAGCGACGGTTGAAGGAATCATTGTTGGACATGCTACCGGGTCACTTACCGCAAAATTTACATCTCCGTATGCCAATGATTTTAATGTTCTGATTGCCGATTCAGCGTCAGAGCGAACCAACGCCAGATTATTGGATGTGCAGATTCCCGCTTCTTTCCGTTCGCAATATGGACTGGCTACCAATCCCAATCTTGTAGGCAAAAAGATCATTGTCACCGGAACCCTCGGAGCCTACAACAGCTATGCAGGAGTCAAAAACCCAACGTCCATTGCATTTTCCTCCGGAACAACGAACCCTGATCCAGAACCGAACCCAGGCACAACATTACCGGATGGTACCGGTAAAAAAGTATTGTTCGATAATACCCATGCCCAGACAGCAGGTGCTGCCGACTGGATTATTGACGGGGCATTTTCGGATTTTGCCAATGGTTTGCGCAACGCAGGCTTTGTCGTGAATCAGCTGGAACGCAGCATTCCGTATACATTCGGTGAGCAAGCCATCACCTATAATAAATTGAAAGATTACGACGTCTTTGTCATTGGCGAAGCCAACGTGCCGTTCAAAGCGACAGAGCAGGCTGCGCTGGTGCAGTATGTGCAGAACGGAGGAAGTGTTTTCTTCATCTCCGACCACTATAATGCAGACCGTAACAAAAACCGCTGGGATTCTTCCGAAGTATTCAATGGCTATCGCCGCGGTGCCTTCCTGAATCCGGCCAAAGGCATGTCTTCGGCTGAAGCCGAATCACCAGCGATGCAGAGTGTGACGAGTTCAGACTGGCTGGCAACGAACTTTGGTGTACGTTTCCGCTACAATGCCCTTGGAGATGTAAATGCATCGGATATCGTTGCACCTGCTCAATCCTTCGGTATTACGGCTGGTGTTAATGCTGTAGCCATGCATGCGGGATCCACCGTTGCAATTATCGACCCTAACAAGGCCAAAGGTTTGGTGTATGTACCAAGTGGTGTGTCCAAGTGGGGCAATGCTGTCGATCAGGGCGTATATAATGGTGGTGGACGAGCTGAAGGGGCCTATGCCGCCATTGCCAAGGTTGGTGCGGGCAAAGCTGCATTTATCGGCGACTCTTCACCTGTGGAAGACGCTACTCCGAAATATTTGCGTGAAGAGACCGGTGCGACCAAGAAGACCTATGATGGATTCAAAGAAGTGGACGATGCAACGTTCCTTGTAAATACCGTAAAATGGCTGGCGGTCAAAGAGAGTTATACCAGTCTGGCACAAGTGCCAGGACTGACATTGGATACGGCAACAAGCCTGCTCTCCATGGAAGCTCCGGCTGCATCAACCGAGCCACAACTTGAGCCATGGGCTGCACCTGCGGCGGGATACAAATGGTATGATCCGACTACATTTAAGACAGGTTCATACGGAAAAGCACAATAAGTCATATAGACATCAAATCATCATGCCGAATAGGGCCTGACCGTGGAAATTTGTTTGCGGACAGGCTCTTTTTTGCTTGTAATGCCAGATGCATTCACGACCATGATCAGCTCTTACCGCCCTGTCATTGTATATATACTTGCTCCTGGGGGGAAGGTATGGGTATTCAGGATGTGTGCGAGCCATTAATCGAATTAAAGGAGGAGGCGACGTATGATGAAACGGCAAGCAGACTGTGACAGTTCCTCGATGAGACAGAAGCTCAAAGCGGATCTCCATCGTGTAGCAGAACGGATGAATCTGACGTTATCCCGGTTTGACAATGACAGTGCCTGTCTGCTGGGTCAATTTGCAGAGATTCGAGCGGAAATCAAGCAGATTGAGGTGCTCGCCTCTTCGTTTTATCTGGATTGTTATCTGTCGCCCTTTACCGAGAAGTTTGCCGAATTAACTTCGAGCGTACAGCATCTGTCTGATCGGAGGTATGGTGCGTTAATTGTGATTGAACGGGAGATTCCGTTGGAGTCGATCATTCATTCAGGTGTGGCCGTGGATGCCAGAGTGACACATGCGCTCTTGGAATCCTTGTTCATTCCCGGTGCACCCTTGCATGACGGGGCCGTGTTGATTCGTGGCAATCAGATTGTATCCGCTGGTAATGTGCTGCCGTTGTCGCAAGCGGAAGTGCATGAACGAAAAATAGGCACTCGACATCGGGCTGCACTGGGACTCAGTGAATTGACGGATGCGGTTGTACTGGTTGTCTCTGAGGAGACGGGACAGGCTTCATTCGCGGTGGATGGAGATCTGCATCCGATAAATGTGGTTGAGACGTTATCCTAAATTTGAACGATCAAGTGGCCTACTTGGGGCGATTAAGATGATGCTGTTGAGGGAAGTGTGCCCTTCTCCTGTAAGAGAGAGGTTTTTCTATTGATAGACGATAAAATTATAATCTGAAATTCGACAGCTTTGCCCTCGCCATATGAGAAACATCGATCGATGCTTCTCTAACATTGCGATGTGATTTTGCACAAACTGGGTATTCATGGGTACAATAGAGGATGGTCTATGAATAGAAAACAATGCGATTGAATCGCAAAAATGGTTGGAGGAGACGGTTAGCACATGAGTTGGTTTGAAGCAATGGAGCATCACGATTATGAGGAACTGGTTCTGTGCCAGGATCGAAATTCAGGGTTAAAAGCAATTATCGCCATACACGACACAACACTCGGCCCTGCGTTGGGAGGCACACGGATGTGGACTTATGCTTCAGAAGAAGCAGCCATTGAAGATGCGCTGCGCCTTGCCCGTGGTATGACATATAAAAATGCAGTATCCGGCCTGAATCTGGGCGGCGGCAAGACCGTTATTATTGGAGATCCAAGGCGTGACAAAAACGAAGCGATGTTCCGTGCGTTTGGACGATATATTCAAGGGTTGAACGGACGTTATATCACAGCCGAAGATGTGGGAACAACGGAAGAGGATATGAACCTGATCTATCAGGAAACCGATTATGTGACAGGCATCTCAGTAAGCTATGGTTCATCCGGTAATCCATCACCAGCAACCGCTTGGGGTGTATATCGGGGGATCAAGGCAGCAGCCAAAGAAGCATTTGGCACCGATCTGCTGGAGGGTAAGACGATAGCGGTTCAAGGTGTCGGCAATGTGGCGATGCATCTGTGCAAATATCTGTATGAGGAAGGTGCACATCTGATCGTTACGGATATCCATAAAGACGCGGTGAAACAGGCGGTGGATCGCTTCGGCGCAACAGCTGTTGATCCCGCGGATATCACGAGTGTGGATTGCGATATCTATGCACCATGTGCACTGGGCGGCACGATTAATGACGATACGCTCAAGACGCTCAAGGCGAAGGTTGTAGCGGGATGCGCCAACAATCAGCTGCTGGAGACCCGTCATGGGGATCAGCTGTATGATATGGGCATCGTTTACGCGCCTGACTATGTTATCAATGCAGGTGGCGTAATTAACATCGCAGATGAGCTAAATGGTTATAATGCGGATCGGGCGTGGAGCAAGATCGGAGAGATTTATTCCACGCTGGAGAAAATATTCGAAAGCTCACGTACCGAGGGCATCGCTACCTATGTTGCTGCAGATCGTCTGGCTGAGCGACGGATCGAACAGATGAAGAATACACGCAGTACATTCTTGCAGAATGGCCACCACGCGCTGAGTTCCCGGAGATTGCGCAAGTAAATAGTATTGAATCTTTATTAAATCTGTAAACGGTCTGTTAGATAACGGCAACGTCCATTTCTAAGATGGATCGTGTCGTTCTAACAGGCCATTTTTTATGTTGTTATCAGATAAAAAAATGAAAAACAGTGGCAATATCTCCCTAATCGATCAATTCCACTATGCATTTTTCCGATAATGTATATACATCGTTCAGATGCATATGGTTCAGGGAAATGGGGAGAAGTGGGAAATGGGGAAAAGAAAAGGGTTAGGGCATAGGATCAAAAATATGTCGCTTAAAATCAAACTGCCTTTCATGATCAGTGTATTGGTTGTTTTGGTTCTGCTTGGTGCAACGACCACAAGTTATATGATTTCATCTGATGTTGTGGTCAGGAAGAGTAAGGATGAGATTAATGTGATGGCTGACCGCCTTGGGGAAGGGCTTTGGACAGCGATGCAACTTCAGCAACAATTGAGTCATGCGATATCCGTACATAATACCTTCAAGGAACTCTTGGAGCTGCGTAATACAACTGACATGACGGATGAAGAATTTTTCTCGGATGAGAACCCGTATTTCAATAAGGCGAATACGATCTTGACCGACAGTATATCTGACACGGAAGGAAGCAAGCCAGATCTGTTCGTGTTTGATAAGGAAGGAATCATGGTGGCGGGAACCATGCCGGAAGTGATTGGACAGTCACGGGGAGATCGGGAATATTTCCAGGAGTCCATACAGGGGAAATCTTTCATCAGTGATGCGATCGTTTCGAAGAATAGCAAGAAGCTCATTATTGCATTCTCGGAGCCCATCATCGATGAAGAGGGCAATATTCTGGGTGTGCTTGCTATGTCGGTGGACAGCAGCTTTTTCCTGGGTCAACTCGGGGACATCCAGATCAATGGACAAGGCAGAGTTGAAGTGCTGAGCCGGAGCGGTATCATTATGTATGATTCGTTAGATCCTTCCATTGTGGGGCAAACACTGGAAGAGGACAAGGAAGCCATGGAACTTATGGAGGCCAGAGCCACTGACAAAGTGAAAATCACTTCGATGGATCGAGATGATATCTATTATCGTATCAATCAGATCCCTGGTGCAGATCTCTCCGTGGTCATTATTGATGATTATGATGATATTAAGCGCCCAGTAGAGGATATACAGCGCCAGATGCTTATCGTGACCTTGATTGGAATTGCTCTGGCGATTGGCGTGGGATTGTTGATCTCTCGTAGTATAACGAGACCTATCATTCGTCTGATCGGGCTGTTCAAACAGCTTGCTCAAGGGGATCTAACCGTTAAGGCCAATGGCAGATATAACAGTGAATTCAAGGATCTGGCTGAGAGCTTCAATGTTATGGTGGAGCAGAACAGGAACCTTATTACCGATATGAATAATTCGATTCATGTTCTTCAGGCCAGCACTCAGGAATTAGAGGAAACATCTAGACAGACGGCAAGATCCATTGATGAGACCTCGGCGACGTCCATGGGCATTGCGAAGGCGATGGAGGCTCAATCGGAAGATACCGAGCAGATTGCAGGCAAATTCAACAGCTTTGGTGATAAAGTGGCTGCCATGAACAGCAGTGCGCAGGATGTGAAGGCAAGAGCGGATGAGATCGAAACGGTATTCCACAATGGGAATGAAGTTGTGAATGAACTGATGCGTATTAATGAAGTGAACGAGCGGGAAGTGGAGAAAATCTCGGAGATTACGGTCAAACTTCACACAAGTTCGGGCAGTATTAGTCAGATCACGGAAGCCATCAGCCAGATTGCGAAGCAGACCAATCTGCTGGCATTGAATGCTTCCATTGAAGCATCACGGGCGGGAGAGCATGGCCGAGGCTTTGCGGTCGTGGCCGAAGAGATTCGTAATCTGGCAGAGCAGAGTTCCCGCCAGTCCAAGGAAATCTCCAGCATTATCGAGCAGAATCTGGCTGATGTCGCCGAGAACAACCAAAGTGTTGCAGAGATTCACACCATCTCGTCCAGACAGGATGAGCTTGTCTTGCAGACTCGTCAGGCGTTTGATGTGATTCTGGAGAAAGTAATGGTCATTAATCAACAGATCGCCACGATGGCAGGACAGATGCAGGAGATGTTGCAGAATAAGGATGACGTACTGGAGTCAGCACATAGCTTGTCGGCTTCAGGAGAGCAGGTATCTGCTTCCGTTGAAGAGGTAACAGCAACCATGATGGAGCAGTCTGCGACAGTGCAGCAGTTGGCAAACATGGTCGATACGATCGATCAACTGACGCAAAATCTGGCCGAATCGGCTGCAAGATTCAAGGTGGAGTAAGAGTTTGTTGTATATGGTATAGAGAGAAAAAGTAACGACCCCAAAAACACTCTTCGGAGTGTTTTTTGGTTTTGCAACCAGCACCCTTGTGCCATCCAAGTAATGCCTGAATAAGGGCAATGTTCCGTGTGTGTTGTGTTATGGTCTTCATCTTTAAAAAGTAATACATTTCTGATTGAGCAGCTTCATGAATTGATCCAGCGCACTGCTGACATAACGATCCTCACCGCGGACAAAGGTTGTTGTGGTATGAGTATAACGATCTGCGAGATCTAATACGGAGAAATCATCCGGTTTCTTGTGAATAACACTGCACGGCATAATGGTAAATGCGATTCCTGACTCCACACAGCTGAGCAGGTTTTCCATCGTACTCACTTCGATAATGTTGCGAGCGGACAGCCCCTCTTCCTGTAGAAATTGTTCGGTCATTTCACGATACGGACAGCCCTCGGGGAAAACAACCCATGATACTTGGCACAGGCTTTCGGGTGGTGTATCCATCCGCTTGGAGATGATATGAACCGTGTCCTGCATCTCATATTCCACCTTCAGACCTTCCTTCACACAAGCCCCGCTGATAAAAGCACCATCAATCTCATAGTCCTGTATTTTCTTGCGCAGTACTTTGGGTGAAGTGGCGTTGACGAGTGAGATGGATACCTTCGGGTAGGTTATCTGATATTCATTCAGAATCTCCATAAAGCGGCTGGAAGCCGCCGTTTCCACAATGCCGATTTTTAGCGTGCCGGAAGGTTCACCGGGATCTGTCATATCCATTTTCAAATCGTGCAAAAGGTTGTGAATGCGTGAGGCGTATTCAACAAACTGTTCTCCTTTGGAGGTCAGCACAACACCCTTGGGAAATCGGTTGAACAACTGGATTTGATATTCCTGCTCCAGTTTTTTGATGCGTGTCGTGACGTTGGATTGCGCGTAATTCAGTTCTTTGGCAGCCTGAGAGATTTTGCCTGAACGGGCCACCGCGAGAACAATATCGATATCAGAAAGTTCCATGCTGTATCCTCCTGAGTGTGGATTAACTTACATTGCTTCCGCAGATATTCATGTTAGGTATCTCTCTGAGAGATACAACTATATATTACAATCATTTTACGATATATCAGAGCCGCCGTACAATATCCCTAATGACAAAGAGAGTAGGGATATGACATGGATAAGATGAATACACGTACAACACTATTAAGCCCGGTGACAATTCATCAATGGAAGTTAAGAAACCGAATGGTGATGGCACCGTTAACCCGGGGATTTGCTGATGACCATAAGGGGACCGTGACGGATGAGATGGTGGCATATTATGAGCAGCGTGCGCGGGATGGCGTGGGACTGATCATTACCGAGGGTATTAACCCGGATCTGGCAGGCAAAGGAACCTATGGCATCCCCGGCTTATATACAGATGAACAGACGACTTCTTGGAAAAGGGTAACGGATGCTGTTCACAGACATGGCGGCACCATTATTGCTCAGCTGTGGCATGTCGGCAGATTGTCCCATTCTGATCTGATCGGAACCGCTCCACTGGCGCCTTCCAGCCTTGCGGCAGAGGGAAGAGTGCATAAGCTGCATAAGCCGTATCAGATTCCCCAAGTGATGAGTGCACAGGATATAGCGGATACGATTCAGCATTTTCAGACGGCAGCACGCCATGCGGTTCTTGCAGGGTTTGACGGAATCGAGCTGCATGCTGCGCATGGGTATCTGATCGACCAGTTTATCAATGAGAAGACCAACCATAGAACAGACGAATACGGAGGAGATATGGCGGGCAGATTGCGGTTCCTGCGGGATATTATTGTGGCTGTGAAAAAAGAGATCTGTGCAGATCTCATATCGATACGATTCTCCGAGAAAAAGGATGATGATGCATCCTATGCATG
This sequence comes from Paenibacillus sp. FSL R5-0519, assembly GCF_037974275.1. NCBI lineage: Bacteria > Bacillati > Bacillota > Bacilli > Caryophanales > Paenibacillaceae > Paenibacillus > Paenibacillus sp. FSL R5-0519. The sequence goes on along the minus strand of NZ_CP150234.1, from coordinate 6,165,265 downwards.
GGCGGACAAAGCTGGAATGATCGATGCATATCTGAACTTATTCCGCGAGACGGGAATAACAATCTTGCATCCCTCAACAGATCATTATGCGAAAGCGTGGGAAGGGGAGAAGTCCTTTCACGAGCGGATTCGAAGTCAGTGGGATGGAATTATTATTGGTGTGGGGAATCTGGATGTTCAAACCGCAGAGCACGCGATTGGTAAGGGAAGCATAGATCTGGCTGCGTTCGGCAGACCATTTATCTCCAACCCTGATCTGGTGCAGAAATTGAATGCTGGTGAGCCATTGGTGGAGTATGATGCAGCTAAGCATCTGCCCGTGTTGGTGTAAAAGGGAAAAACCGATTAAGAGAAAAGACTGAAAAAAGGAAAGAACACTACTGACATACTGTTGGCAAGAGCGGGCTTGTATGATCAAGATATAAACAATCCCATATACAAAGGAGAACATTATATTATGTCAGCAATTGGACCCGATTTCATTTCACTTCAAGTGAGCAATCTTGAAGGCTCTGCCGAATTTTATCAAAACTATCTTGGACTTGTACGCTCACAGGCAGGACCACCTCATGCGGTGGTCTTTGAAACCAAGCCTATTGCATTTGCTCTACGTGACCTATTGCCAGGAACAGAACTCGGTTCAGGTGCTCAGCCAGGACTTGGTGTCGCTCTGTGGCTTCATGCTCCTGATACGCAAGAAATCCACGACAAGCTTGTTGCGGCAGGCGTACAAATTACATCTGCACCAATAGATGGACCATTCGGACGAACCTTTACATTTGCCGACCCAGACGGGTACCAAGTTACCCTTCACAGTAAAGCCTAATACGCAAATGTATCCATCTTAATAATAGTGATAACTTCCTGTCACAGGGAGACAAGTGAGTATTACAACAATAAGGGCAGAGCTAATCTTGATGATTAGCTCTGCCCTTATTCCGTTATTCGGATTCAGCGATATATTCATTCTATTCATTGCTGACAATTACCGCTTTCTTTTCCGTAAAGTAATACACCAAAGCGAGCAGTGGCATAATCAGGCCAATCAGCGTAGTGAGACTCCAACCTCCGTTAGCATAAGACCAGCTTCCAAGAGAGGAACCGATCGCACCGCCGACAAAAAAGATTGACATGAATATGCCGTTTACCCGTCCTCTCGCATCATTTCCTAAGGAGTAGATGATGCGTTGACCCAGCACCAGATTACCCGAGACAGCCATATCCAATGTGATCGCTACGATAACAAGCAGGATCAATTCAAACGTGGAGTGGCTATGGAACACATAAGCAAGACCAAACGAAGCAGCAGCGATCACCATGGCAGCACCTGTCAGAATACGTGTTAACCCGCGATCAGCCAGTCTCCCGGCAATGGGAGCGGCAATAGCACCTCCGACACCAGCCAGTGCGAACCAGGCAATGCCTTGCTGTGACATACCGAAATCGTTAGCGAGTCTGAGTGGAACCGTTGTCCAGAACAAGCTGAAAGCACCAAACAGACTGGCCTGATAGAACGCCCGGCGGCGCAGTAGCGGCATCGTTCTGAACAGTGTGCCCAAGGACACGATTAATTGCCCGTATTTCAAGGTGGGTTCAGGCTGGCGAGCAGGAAGAGCACGTGATAGGAGCAACATTAGAAGTGTTATGACAATGGCGGAGAATACAAAGACCGTCTGCCATCCGAAGAGGCTGGTGATAAAGCTCGCGACAGGACGAGCCAGCATGATGCCCAGTAGCAGACCACTCATTACATTGCCGACAACCCGTCCGCGTTGTTCCTCGGAAGTAAGATATGTCGCATAGGGCACCAGAATCTGAGCGACAACAGAACCTATACCAATGAATAGAGAGGCAGTCAGAAATACAACAGCTGTGGGCGAGAAAGCCGCAGCAATCAGGGCAACAACCAGTACGATGAGGAAAAGAACGACCAGGCGTCGATTCTCGGTAATGTCACTGAGCGGCACGATAAACAGCAAACCAATGACATAACCAATCTGAGTCAACGTTACGATCAATCCGGCAGCGGCAGAAGAAAGGCCCGTGGTTATGCTGATCGGACCGATAACGGTCTGAGCATAATACAGGTTGGCCACGATCAATCCACAAGCGGATGCCAACAAAAAAATAATCCAGGTGGGTACAGGAGCCTTCTTCACTTGTTGTGTCATATCCATCTTCATCATCCTCCACAGATTTCATATTCGTATTGAAAATTCGATATTCCCGATAAACGGTGCTGTTTAAAATGTTGATTACTAAACGTTGTGTTCACTAATTACAAACATATAATAAACTAAACGTTTAGTATTGTAAATAGGCTAAAATATTTTAATGAAGATTTAAATGGGGATATAAAAATGAGCGGAGATTAAATTGTGTGTACGCAATGCATTTTAGTATAATAAACGTATCGTTTTTATGAATATTACTGATGATAAAATATATTTTTTGCATCCAGGAGGGCTCAAGATGACTGCCAAAAGAGGACGTCCACGTAACATGGAAACCCAGAATGCCATTCTTAACGCATCCTATAAGTTGTTGTTGGAGCACGGATTCGGGGCTATTACGATTGAGAAGATTGCTGAACGTGCACAGGTGAGCAAAGCGACCATTTATAAATGGTGGCCGAACAAAGGCGCCGTTATCATGGACGGATATATGTCTGCCGCAACGGCAAGATTACCGGTACCGGATACAGGCTCGGTCTTGGAAGATATACGCATACATGCGAGTAATCTGGTTCGTTTTTTGACCAGTCGGGAAGGAAAAGTGATTACGCAGATTATCGGAGAAGGGCAATCGGATGAAGGGCTTGCCGAAGAATACCGTACAAGATACATCCAACCACGTCGGCGTGAAGCTTGGGGCATTCTGGAGAAGGGTGTGGAGCGCGGCGAATTGAAGAGTGGGATGGACATTGGACTGTACATTGATCTGATCTATGGACCGGTATTCTATCGCATGTTGGTAACCGGTGAAGCGATGGATGATGCGTTTGTAGATGTGTTGCTCCGTTCATTGTTTGAAGGCATTCAGTCCAATAAGTAGAAGGAGAGCGGTGATACTACCGGGAGGAAGAGGAGGATGAGGAGGATGAGGGAAGAGGGCGATTCATAGGAATCACCCTGGAGAGAAGTCGTGTGGCATATTGTGCGTGGAAGAACACTTATACCTGGAATATGGGTGAGATGGCTGTGGGCCATGAGTCTGTAGCATTAGAGGACAAGAAGGATGAGTGTTGGGTTAACACCGGGGGTTCATTCCATACTGAACTTGGCAGTTCACGGCGTAATACAGGGGCCACTTCCTTGGCAAAACGCTCCACTTGCTCCAACTGCTCGCTATGCGTCAATCCATCTACGCTGATACTCAGCACCTGATGTCCGTAAGCGGCATGATAGTCCACAATTTTCTGAATGACCTGCTCCGGACTGCCGATTAACGCAGGACCTCGTGCAATGTTATCCTCCAGATCGGTGAAGGGCGACTGGTTATGCTGTGCGGCGGCGGTGGCATGGAACGCTTCATAGTACGGCTTATAGCGACGAATGGCTTCTTCACCCGTATCGGCAAGATACAGACTGCCGGCACCAGAGCCAATCAATGCTTGCTGCGGATCATGACCATAATAATCGAGACGCTCCCGATAATGATCAATTAACGCTTTGTATTTGGCCTGAGGGTGAAAAGAATTCGACGTGAAGAGCGGCTCGCCATATTTGGCAGCGAGTTCGGTTGAGACCGTGCTGGACGCGCTACCATGCCAGATGGGGATGGACTGCTGAAGCGGTCTGGGCCACGTGGTCACGCCCTCAAGCGGAGGGCGATACGTTCCCTGCCAGGTGACATTCTCTTCAGACCACAACCGTCTTAGCAAATGATACCGTTCATCGAGTGAGTCCCATTGTTCCTCTTCGCTTATGCCAAACAGCGGATAGTGTCGAGGGTCATTGCCTTTCCCGATGATCATCTCCAGCCGTCCACCTGATAATTGATCGAGCGTGGCATAATCCTCGGCAACCCGGACTGGATCAAGTATACTGAGAACAGTGACGGTGGTTAGTAACCGGATGCGTGTGGTTGCTGCGGCTATTGCGGTTAATACGACAGGTGGCGATGAAGATAGAAAAGGTGCACCGTGTCGTTCACCGATCCCATAGGCATCGAATCCCAGTCGTTCAGCCAGCTTTGCCTGCTCTAATATATTGTGGAATTTCTGCTGAGTCGTCAGAGCTTCCCCGGTTACGGCATTAGGGAGATTCATCATGAGACTAAACAAGGCAAATTTCATCTGACCTTCTCCTTGAACTGAGTTATTCGTATCTGTGTCGTATAATCCTATTGAAATAGTAGGATATGTAAGTTGAATTAACTGTATCACGTTCTTGCAGATTCTTCTAATGGATTTTTTCTATAAGCAAAAATTCGATTCAGGCCTCCTTGCACAGATGTGAAGGAAATTGCCACGATTTTTATTGACCGCTGTAAAATTTAGGATTAAAATTGTGCATATCATATAAATTCAAAATTTTGGATTTTCATTGTGGAGGTGGGATACATGGAACCTACAACTACGATACGCTCATATATTGAGGACTACATCAGGAAACAGGGGTATACCCTGCAGTATTTTGCCGATATATCGGGAGTTAACGCCGGAACGCTTAGCGCAATTATTAAGGGAACTCGGCCCATCGCTATGGCGCAACTGGATCTGATTACCCAAGGCATGAAGCTGGAAGAGGGATACTTCTACGAGATCTATGGGGCTGAATGTTTCGTGGAATCGGCACCCCATTGGAGGAGATTGGAACCATTTCTCCAGCGCTGTGCTGAATTGGACAAGCTGGAATGTATTCAGAAGATTATTCAGGAAGTGACCGATGATCGCTCGTATATCTCGGAATTGTTCGAGATGGCCGAAGGTATGCTGGAGCGCGGTCAGCAACAAGCTGCTCGCATGTTATATGAATGCGTAGCCGAGTGCGAGAAATACCAGCATTCCGAGCGCCTGGCCCTCTGCCAGTATCGCATCTTCACCCTCTCACTCGGTCAGAATCAGCATGATAATCTAAGAGCCGCCGTGCACTTCGAGCCTTATATTAATCGGCTGGATGAGGAGAGGCAGTTGGATGCGATTAAGGACTTGGCGAATACGTATGCTTCACTTCGATATCGGGACAAGGCGTTTGATCTGGCTGAAGAATTAGATCAGAAAACAAAAATTTTACAATCGTATACAAAGAAGAAAATAGATAAATGTGATAGACTCACTGCCTATCCTTTATTCGTATATAGAGCTTATTCCAATTTGCTTAAATCATCGGCATGTGAGAAGCAGGGACGTTATGAAGAAGCTTTGCTCTATACAGAAGTCTATGCCAAGCTTGCTAAAGTCCCTGAACCGGATGAAGAGGATCAGATCTACATTGATAAATTTGCTGGTTGGGCGGAAGCCAATACTTATTTATATAAATTGATGATGGGTGACCAAAACGTTTTACCTGCATACGTGGAATTTATTGAAAGAAATGAGGAGGAAATTTTACCTGCGATCATTAATATTTTGGAGGCAGCTAATAAGTTTGATAGAAATATTGATGATATTTTGAATAGGTTCAGCGATCGGATTAACTCCGAAATTAATGGTTTAAAAGGGTACACTGAGCAGATGAAAAATGAAATTTATGCAGCATTCTTGTTGGAACGTTCTCTCTACCACTTAAATCGCCATGAATATTCAGAGGGTTTGAAGCAACTTATGTGTTGTCTGAGAGAGTCTGTACGATTTAACAATCAAACAGATATCATACATTGTATTTCTCTATATGAGAAGTACAAAAACATGGGTACGACTGAAATCGAGTATCAGTATAAACTTATCATGATGGAGGTTCAGAAATCTTATGAAAAAAAAGAAGATCTTCTATGTAATCTTGCTTAGCATAATGATTATTAATATAAATCAATTAGCTAATTTGGATGGTGATGTTATTACACAAATAATGTCTATAACGCATGGCGAAGGAGGACTATAACAGCTAAAGTACATTAAATTTTCAAGAAGGTTTACTTTCAATTAACGAGAGTAAGCTTTTTTTGTATTTCCATAGATTGACCGATGTAAAATACAGGATTAAAATAACATTTATTATATCTAATTGAATTATAAGTTATTTGGATGGTGGAGGTGAGATGGTGGAATCGGTACCTACAATAACAATACATATTGAGAAATATATGAGAGAACAAAATCTCAAGTTGCAGCATTTTTCCGATATTACAGGAATTAATGTTGGGACATTAAGTGCTATTCTTAAGGGTAGCAGACCGATGTCTATGAACCAACTGAATCAGATCACTTCTGCAATGGGTTTAGAAAAGGGTTATTTTTATGAAACTTACGGAGTAGAATCCTTCATTGAATCATCGCCTCACTGGAGACGTTTGGAACCATACCTATACGAATGTGCTGAACTAGGTAAATTGCATTGTATACAACAAGTGATCACTCATGTAACGGACGATCGATCCTATATAGAAGAGTTATTTGATGTAGCTGAGAGCTTTTTTGCTAGAGGATTAAAAGAAGCAGCTCTTATTCTGTATGACTGTGTGGCAGACTGTGAGAAATATCAACACTCCGAGCGGTTGGCCTTATGCCAGTACCGTATTTTTCTGCTTCATAAAACACTGAATAAATTCAATAACTTAAATGCCGCAGTAAAATTTGAACCTTTTATCGAAAAATTGAATGAGGAAGTACAACTGGATGCGATTAAAGATTTAGCTAATTTGTATGGCGCGATAAATCTATGGGATAAGGTTTTTGAGCTGGCTAATGAATTGATTCGAAGAGTTGAATTTCAAGTTCAACTTCAATCTATGAGACGGAAAAGAAAACCAAGAGTAGCCTCTTATCCTCTATTTACTTACAAAGCGTATGCTAATCTGCTCATGGCAAATGTATCTGAAGAACGTAAGCAATATAAACAAGCTTTGAAGTACACAGATGTTTATGAGGATATTGTGGATGGAATTGAAAACCCGACAGAGGAAGAACAAGAATTGATAGAGCGATTCAAGGGCTGGGCTGAGGGGAATCGATATTTATACAAAATACTATCTGGTGATTTCGAATTTTTAAATCGTTATTTGGATTACCTAGATATTAATCATGCTGAAATTTTAACAGCACTCACGTATATTATTCAGGCGGCAAATCAGTATTCTTACAATATTGACTATACATTGAATAGATTCCAAAATCACCTTGATCAAATTAAAGCGGAAAGCCATGTACAAGGAGTATATAACGAACAGGCAACAAATTTTAGATATATACGCTTGTTCTACGAACTAGCAAAATACAGATTGAAACAGAACGAAATTGAAAAGGGAATAGAACATCTAATTACTAGTTTAGAACGTTCTTCTTCATGTAATGAAGATTTTATGTGTATCAAATGCATAGACTTATACGGAAAATATAGAGATCGCGCCAGTAAGACCCAGGAAGAGCAGTATACAAAACTAATAGATAAGTTAAGTGTACCAACTTTTCTATAGTAAAACATCTGGGGAGGAGATGAAGACAATGTCCAATATACGTTCCTGTATTGAAGATTACTTGAAGAATGAGAGATATAAGCTACAGCAATTTTCAGAGCTTGCTGACATTAATGTTGGTACATTAAGTGCGATCATCAAAGGAAGCAGACTTATGTCAATGAATCAACTAGACCAAATCACATCAGCAATGGGTTTAGAGCAGGGATACTATTATGATATGTATGGTGTGGAATGTTTTATTGATTCTGCACCTCATTGGAGACGTTTAGAACCGTTTATATATCGTTGCGCTGAGCTTGATAAGCTGGATATTATTCAAAAAGTTATTACTCATGTGACAGATGATCATTCATATATAGATGAGTTGTTTGAAATAGCCGAAGATTTGTATAACAAAGGAATGAAGCAGGCAGCACTTATTCTGTATGAATGTGTGTCTGAATGTGAAAAATATCAGCACTCTGAACGGTTGGCTATGTGCCAGTATCGTATATTTTTGATTAATATAAACTTAAAAAAGTTTGATAACCTTAATGCAGCCATTCGTTTAGAGGTTTATGTAGAGAAGCTCAATGAAGAGATACAGTTGGATGCGATCAAGGAATTGGCTAATGTATATAGTACAATGCACCTATGGGAAAAAGTTTATTCATTGGCAGAAGAATTAGAAAAAAAAACTGATGCTCTATTGAGATTTAAGTCTCAAGGAAAGGCTAAACGTCGTGTTACGGTTTATCCTTTAATTACTTACAAAGCTTATGCGAGTCTGCTAAAGGCAAGTGTGTTTGAAGCACGTAAAGAATATGCAATGGCTTTAAAATATACAGATATTTATGAGAGAGTAGTTGATATTTCTGATCCATCAGAAGAAGAAGGGGTTATGATCGCCAAATTTAAGAGATGGGCTCAAGGAAATCGCATAACAATTAATCTAATGTCTGGAAATCAAGAGTTCATTCTTGATTATCTTAATTACCTGGAACTTTACTCTGAGGAAACGTTAACTGCTTTTATTAATATTATTGAAGTTGCTAATGAACAATCTCTTAAGATTGAGTTTGATTTAGATGAATATGAAGATAAAATCAAGCGATTTTATTTAGATAGAGGGTGCAATTCACGAATTATAACTCATAGATATATGTTGTTCAATTTTGAACTTGCAAAGTATAAATGCAATCGACAAGATTACCAAAACGGTATAGATATAATACTTTATAATTTATCTCTTTCAACGTTTAACCAAGACGATCATATGACAGTAAAATGTGTTGATTTATACGGGGCTTATAGACAACAAGCTAGTTTGTCTCAGCAAGAGACGTATTCACAATTATTTAAGACGATAAATATTAAATAAAACAAACAGCCTATCTGCTTTTGAGGTAGGCTGTTTTGTGTTTTGAAAAAGGGCTAGGCAGAGCGCAATGCCTTTTCTAAAGATTTGTTTTTACAATATTATGCAAAACATATTATGTTCTAAAAAGCACTTGTAGTTATGAGCGAAACTAATAGCTTACTCATATTGAATGTTTTTCTAGAATGTTCTAGAGGGGTACATGCCATGAGAGAACGAAGCATCTTGAAAGACCAAATCGAGCAAGGTAGGCAAGAGTTGAGTCGCTTAGTAGATCAATATGGAATCCCGAATGTGAAAGTGCTTGAGCAGTCGATGGCTTTGGATGAGCTAATTAATGAATATAATCGATTTACTTTAGGAATGAACATGAAAAAGTAAATAATATGTCATTCCAACTCATCCAGCCTGAAGCTTAGATTTAAAGATCAGCTTCTTCAATGAACTTAAAGTGAAAAACAATACAAGACACATACCTAATTTCACACCGATATCTGAGAGGCGTTGAATGTTACCAGCGGCAAAAACATTGTATCCATTGGTGACAGATGAACTAAAATGATCCCCAAAGAACAGATAATATGATCCGAAAATGACCATATGAGAAACTGTATACAAAATAGAGAAGGCGAAGGGCATCAAAGAGATGTAGATATTTTTGCTGATAACGAACAAAATGAGTGTTTGAACAGCTAGGATCAGACCACCAATAAGTATGAAGCTATTGCGCCCTGAAAAATCATAAGCGCCGCTGAAAAATAAATTCTCAAAAAGCGTAAATGAATCGAGGCTACCAAACATATTTTTGAAAAGACCCAGATATGCCTGCAAATATCCTAATCCAAATAAAATGGGAACGGACAATAGACACCAACGATCAGTATTTTTACGAGTCAGCAGCAAAGCACTGATCAAGGCACATAGTGTAATGAAGGCTATAGGGAAAAGTTCGATCACATTGTTATGAACATCATAATAATGAAGAACTATTCCTATGAACAGGGAGCTTAAATACAGGATTAAGCTCATGATTATAAACTGTAGGATCAGCTTACTTGATAGACCATAAGTCTCTTGAGTCAATTTAGTTCTTAAGGTGATCGGATCGCCAAAAAATGCTATAGCTTTTGTGGTGGCTTGTTCTTCAGTACATCCCTCATTCATATGATGCTCTTTGGACGAGTGTAAATGAGTAGCCATTTCTTCGGCTAAATCGCTACGCTCTCGTCTAGATAAGAATGATCTCTTAAAAACTTGATCTAAATAGGATTGAATGTCCATTCGCCGTTCCTCCTAAGAAAATATTAATGATATGTGTATTTTGTTCCCATGAGGTTTTGATTGCTTCCAGTCGAAGTTGGCCATCATCTGTTATCCTGTAATATTTTCGTCTAGGCCCGCCTTCTTGTTCACCCCAGTAGCCTTCAATGTAAGTATTAGCTTCCAGTCGTTTTAAAGCGGGATACAGTGTACCTTCCTTGAGTAGAAAAGCCCCGTTGGTTACTTGATTTATATATTGAGATATCTCATAACCGTATGCATCTTTTTGACTTAGGATGGAGAGCACAATGCCATCGATATATCCTTTAATCATCTCATTCTTCAACTCATACACCACCTACTATGTATTTCTATGTAGTTAAATTAACATATATTTGAAAATAATTCAAGGTCAAGAATTATATCTTTTATAAAGTTGTATCTATTCTTAACGAAAGCATAAAAAAGCCCTGCTCGTAACCTTTGCTAGAAATAAAGGTGCCGAGTGGGCAATTTAGATTAATGAATTCTAATTAGTATAAACATTCCCTGCACCATCAACGGATACTGGTGCCCAATTCACAATGCGAATGTGATAATCATTTCCTTTGGGAACACCTGTTAAAGAAATTGTGAAACGATCACCTGCAGCGGATGTATAGTTACCGTAAACAGAAGAAGCATTTCCGAATGTTTTCCATCCGATAAAAGAATCTTGAGCGACTTGATAAGAAACATCTGCATGGTAATCACTGCTAGCATATTGCCAACCTATGAGACTTACAGCATTACCCTGTGTAGAAAAAGAGTTAATGGTATAGTGAGCTCTTCCATAATTAAAACCAGTAAAAGAATAGTAATCAACCATAGCATGTGTACTGAATTCTGGTACATTTAAGGCCGCTACAGTAGCGGGATCATCATCACCTAAAATCAATTTCCACTCATCTTCAGACTCTTTAACATATAGTTCGTTTTTGGATTCAACTCCCGAAACGTTACCCTGAAATGTTACAACAACTGTCGATTCATTCTCTGTATGTGCATCAATGATTTTCATCGATTCAAAGTCACTTACAGAATTGTAGTGTTTGTATTTTGCGATTTGTTTCTCTTTACTTGGGTATCTCAAGTCTACAACTAACTCTGTAGCTTCAGCGAAATTCCCTTCAGACATAGTATCGAAAAATTTTTGTACAACTAATTTAGCAGCTACTTCCGGATTATCGGATGCCTTAACGGTAGGGGTAGAATAAAAAACGCCTCCAAGAGTAACGGTTAAAGACAATAAAGGGATTAACAGTTTTCTTATCATTTTGATTAGCATCTCCTTTAGTTTTTTAGTCAGATTAAATATTCCTCAAGTTAATTTAGGCTAGAACTAGATAGACTTAATTAAGTCTTATATGATGATTTTGCCTTGTTTGAAGAATAATTTTAGATAATAACACCTCCTGTTTTGATGATAAGTTTATTTGCATAATATTATTTTTGTTATTTTGATGAAAATAGTGATAATAATGTAAAAAATAATTAGAGAGGTGATTTTGGCATATTTGCTATCAAATCGGGCGCTCTAATTTTTAGGATGACTGGCAATAATATCACGTGGAAAATAGAATCTGTTGAGATTATACGTAACATGAAATAGACTGAGATGATATTTAACTTTAATTGAGTTTTGAAGTTCCCATTTCCAATATTGTATTATCAAAGGAGAATTTAAATTTGAAAAGTAAAATGATTTCCTTAGTAGCCCTTATCTGTTCACTTATATTATTTGTTATTGGATTTCAGTTTATTGCTCAGAGTACTGATTGGGGTATGGACAAAGCTATGTTGGTTCTTGCAGAATACCAAAATGTAAAGTCTGATACCTCTGATATCTTTGGTAGTTTTATAAACTCAGAGATTTGGTCGTATAAAATTGAAGGAATATTATTGATATTTTTAGGGATGTTAATGTTGTATTTAGCAAATTCATTACGAAGTAAATAATGAAAAATATTCGGGTCCCGAATACTTTTTTCTTAGTTACAATTTCATCTTTAGTTCAACATATAAGTATGAAAAAGGTTGAATTTCTTTGAAAACCTTTGTAAATAAACATTTTATTCTGCAAAGGAATATAATATGAATTTTTTGGCAATGTATCCTAAAATGTTATACAAAGAGGGGGTGCATGCTATGAGTGAACCGAAGCAGATCAAAGATAAAATCGAACGAAATAGGCATGAGTTAAGTCGTTTGGCGGAGAATCATGGCATGCAGGACAACAAAGTCCTCCGACAGTCCATGGTACTGGACGAGCTGATTAATGAATATAATCGATTCAAATATAAAAGCCATCTCGGCAACAGACAACCGATTGCATAATGCAGTCGGTTTTTTGGTTCTATTCAACCAACTGTGTCGCTAGAATAACCTAGCGGATGTGTTCTATAGCAAAAACGTAGTCGACTGTAGCGATACAGTTGGCTTTTTTGCGTTCACCCTGCAATTCATGCGGATAACTTGAAATTCCGTACCCATTCCAGGATTGGCAGGATAGCGAATGATCCTTAAAACTGGATATGATGACCCCAGTTATATCCAGATTGATCTGTGAAGGGGGCTCATACAATGATCGGGAGAGGGAGGGATGAACGGCAATGATGGACAAGGTACAAGGCTATTTAAGAAAAAATGTAAACCTGCGCACCAAGTTGCTCCTGTTGTTTCTTGGGCTAACGTTACTGCCGCTAAGCTTGCAGGGAGTGATGAATTACAGGCATTTCTCGCAGACGATGGATCGCAAGACCGAGCAGTTCACCATTGAGCTGGTTCGCCAGATTAACGCCAATCTGAACCGGCTGCTGAAGGACTATGAGCGTTTGTCGCTCTTGCCGCTATACGATCAGATGGTGCTTGGCATTCTGGATAAATACAACGCGTCAATGGGGTCGGGCGCATGGGCAAGGTCTGAGGATTATCTGAAAATGAAGCTGTATACCTCTGGTCAAGCATATGACCGACCTGAAATTCGGGGAATTCATCTGATCAGCAACAGCGGCATCCTGTTCTCCAATCTCGATTCACTGGCGATCAAGCCGCTATGGGACAGCAGGCAGGATGACTGGTTTGCAGAGCTCGAAGACTCGGAAGGCACATGGCGCCTGCTTCCTCCGCATGAACCCGGCTATTACACGGGCGGACAGAAAGAGTCATATATATCGGTGGGCAGAGTGCTTCGTGATCCGGGTACGCTCCGGCGATTGGGGTACATCCTGATTGACATCCGTCTGGAAGCTTTCGGCCAACTGTTATCCAATCTGAATGTTGAGCAAGAGGCAAGCCTGATGATTGTAGACAGCGAGCAGCGTCTGTTGTTCGAGCGGGTCTCAACTGGAGGAATGTCTGCGTACGATCAGCTGCTAAAGCATGGACAGCTTCCAAGCTATGCAGAAAACCAAAAAGTTATTCTGGATGGGCAGTCCTATCTCTACGTACAACACCATTCCAGCTATTCCGGGCTTTCGGTGATCAGCCTTACACCTATTGCCGTGATTCAAAAGGAGTCGGGCGAGACACTCACCTTCACAATAGGGTTCGCTGTGTTGTGTATGGTGGCTATATCGATTCTGGCGGTTCTGTTATCCTATCGTATCACCCGGCCACTGATTCGCCTGAAACACCATATGATTCGGGTAGAGCAGGGTGATTTCAGCCAGCGGGCAGCAAACATCAGCAGTGATGAATTCGGGCAGATGAGCCGGGGCTTTAACCGCATGATGGAAGAGATTCACCGACTGTTTAATGAGGTGTTTCTACTGGGCATTCAAGAGCGGGAGGCAGAGTTGTCGGCGTTGCAGAGCCAGATGAATCCCCATTTTATATACAACACGCTGGAGTCCATTAACATGATGGCCATTCGCCAGAAGCATGCGGAGGTATCGGATATGGTGACGGCGCTGGGCAAGCTGCTGCGCTATACGATTGATAAGGTGGACCGGATGGTTCCACTTGGGGAAGAACTGGCTTTTGTACAATCCTATGTACGCATTCAGCAGATACGTTACGACGGGAAGTTGGAGATTATCTATGATATTGAAGAAGGGATAACGGAATATTCGATTCCCAAGCTGGTCCTGCAACCGCTGGTGGAGAATGCAGTCTACCATGGCATTGAAGGGCAGGAAAATGGAGGAGTAATCTGGGTATCTGCCTTGAGATTCGACCATGAACTTCTGATTAGCGTCCGAGACAACGGTAAAGGGATGACTCAAACTAAGATTGACGAGTTAAACGAGTCCATAGCGATACAGCCTTCCATTCAGGCATTACGTTGCCATGCCGGAAACAGCCTGGGGCTTAACAATATTGCCCAGAGGCTTCGCCTCATCTATGGAGAAGGCGGCAGCCTAAGCATTGATGGAAGTCCCGGGCAGGGCCTGGTGGCCACGATATCCATTCAACTTCTACCGAAAGGGGATTGAAGCGCATGTATAAAGTATTGCTTGTAGAGGATGAGGCGGTCATCCGTCAGGGACTGAGAGAGCTGATCGTACAAGTGTCTTCCCAGTTTCAGGTAACGGGTGAAGCGTCGAGCGGTACCGAGGCACTGGATTTTCTGAGATGTGAGGTACCGGATGTGTTAATCACGGATATCCGCATGCGTGAAATGGACGGATTAACTTTGATAAATAAAGCAAGAGACATGTACCCTGAATTGCCAATGCTTATCATTAGCGGCTACGGCGAGTTTGAATATGCACGCAGAGCGATGGAATTCGGGGTGCTGAACTACCTGTTGAAGCCAATCGATCGCTATGAACTGGCATTATGCATACAGAAGATTCAATTGCTGCTGGATCGCAGATACGGTATTTCAACCCTTTCGATCCCTGAGCCAGCTGGAAAAGCAGAACACACTGGTGGAGATACACGGAAGATTATCCGAGATGTGAAGGAGTACATCAAGCAGCATCCGGATGGAGATCTGCGACTTCAGACGATCGCAGATCTCGTTAACTTGAACCCCACGTATTTAAGCCAGTTGTTCAAGAACGAAATAGGGATCAATTATTCCGAATACATCACGGAGGCACGTATGGAGCGGGCCAAGTGGTTGCTGATTAACACGGGTCTCAAAATCTATGATGTGGCACGGTTATCCGGGCATCAGAGCCCCAAACACTTCATGCTGGTGTTCAAGCAGCAGGTGGGATGGACTGCGGGGGAATATCGAGACCGATTCAGTATCTCTTGAAAAACCATACCATTTCTAAAGTTGACGTGATTTATGAGGGAACGACGCTTTCGTTATACTTTGGTTGCACATGTATACCACGACGTCCATAAGGGGGATTTTCATGAAAAAAGCAGGACTGATACTGGTGCTAGTACTCATGATGATGGCTTCAATCGCGTGCACAAGCTCCATTTCTGGTGGTGAGTCTGGCAGTGCAGGCGGAGAGAATGGAGAGGTCGAGCTGAAGTTCATGATGTGGGGCAATCAGGCGCATATGGATGTATACAACAAACTGATCGCTGACTTCACGCAGGAAAATCCAGGCATCAAGGTCACGATGGAATCCGTACCTTTCGCAGAATACCAGCAAAAAATTTCGGTGCTTGCCGCCGGAGGCTCTCTTCCCGATCTCGCCTGGGTATCGGAGCGAATGGTGCCACAATTCAAGTCGAATCACATTCTGGCCGATGTATCCGAGTTCAAGGATGATGCACAGTTTAAGCTGGATGATTACATTCCAAGTACGCTTGATCTGTTCCGTGATGGTGATCAACTGCTGGGGCTACCTTTTTCAACGCCTCCGGTGGTCATGTTTTACAATAAAACGCTGTTCGACAAGGCTGGTCTGACCGATCCAAACACACTTGCTACCCAAGGACAATGGACGTGGGAACAGTTCGAAGCGTCCGCCAAAGCCATTACCGGCAAGGATGCGAGCAATCGGGTCTATGGTGCCAACTTTTTTCGTGACTGGAAGACCTGGGCGGTGCTCTCTTCTTACTCGTGGTCCAATGGAAGTGGTCCATTCGACGAAGGCATGACAACGTTCACCTGGAACGATGCCTATGGTGTGCAGACCTTTGAATTGCTGGAGCGCATGATGTTCACCGATGAATCACACCCGAAGGCGGGGGAGCAGGTCAGCTTTGATGCGGGGAATGTGGGCATGTTCTTCGATAATTACAGCTACGTTTCCAAAACGAGGGAGATTACGGATTTTGAATGGAGCATCGCTCCCATGCCTTCCGGTTCACAAGGCAGTGTACCGATGTTGGGGCAGGCCGGATATGCCATGTTCAACGACAGCAAACATCCAGAGGAAACGAAGAAGCTGTTGAAGTATTTTGCCAGTGAGCAGGGGATTCAGGCGACAGCCACCTACTTTGTGCCTCCACGTACCTCTGTTCTGAACTCAGACGCATTCATTCTTCAGCCAAATAACCCGAGCAAAGAGCATATTGTACAGGCAGTTATTGATGAAATGCCGAAAGCGCGCTTAATTCCCGGACATATCCGTTGGCAGGATATCGACAATGCGGTATTGCAGGGATTTGACCGACTGTTTGCCCGGACGGCGACAGCTCAGGATAACCTGAAACAAATGCAGGAAGAGATTCAACGTGTGCTGCAACCCTGAATCATTGGATTAAAACCGGAGGTGAGCATGATGGGCAAATTCAAAGAATTACTTGAGCGCACACCACTATCGCTGGTGGTCAGTCTGCCTGAGAATGATCTTACTTTGGCTCGGGCAGCCATGGAAGAGGGCGCTGATGCACTGAAGGTGCATTATAATGTCGGTCATCGCGCGAGCGGGAATCATTTTGGTCCATTGGACAGGTATGCCGAGGTGTTTCGGGCGATTCGCAGTGAGTTTGGTGGTCCGCTTGGGGTCGTACCTTCTGGCAGTATAGATGGCGCACGAAGGGAGGATGTAGAGCGGCTGTCAGGGATGGGTTTTGACTTCTATTCCATCTATGCAAATCACTTGCCTTCCTTCATGCTGGGTGACTTGGGGCTGGACCCGACGTTTGCGATCAATGAGGAATATGATGCTTCCCTCGTAACATCCGCAGCTCACTTCGGCTTCACTGCTCTGGAGGCATCCATTGTACCTGGAAAAGAATATGGTACACCGCTCAGCTTCGCGGATGTGCTCAAGTATCGCCGTCTGGTCTTGCAGGCCCATGTCCCGGTATTGGTTCCTTCCCAGCGTAAGCTGGTACCGGAGGATGTTCGGGTGCTGCGCGACACCGGGGTCAAAGCAATCATGCTTGGAGCAGTTGTGACAGGCAACACGGAGGAACAGCTGCGAAGGGCCGTGAACGAGTTCCGCATTGCGGTGGATCGTCTGAACTGTTCAGACTAATCAGTGAAAGGCATGTGTATCACGGGGGACACCCCATGTTGGCATTCATTCGTTCTAACGAATCGAGCACATGTTATTCGCGACGATTTGTACGGATCTGAAATTTAAGGAATCAGAGAGACGTTATTTGGCACATTTGGTCGATTCTCAAGGTTCTAGTTTCATTTTGTGAAGAAATAACATGACTAGGATTCGTTACCCGGTGCGTTTTTTAAAACTCTGCCTTAATAAGATGCGTCAGGTTCGTCAGCGATTGTAGAGAGGGCGCTTACTCCTTTGGAAACAGCACCCTATACAGAATCGTCACAGAGTTCAGCTTCAGGGGATAAAGTTTGATAACAAAAGGGGTGGCTAATTGTGACCCATCCACACAAGCGCAAAAAAAGGGGACCGCTCGCCAGAGAGGCCCAGATCGCGGGGTGGCTGTTTGTATCGCCAATGGTGCTTGGGTTTACGCTGCTGCTGTTGTTTCCCATGGGTCTCGCATTATACATGAGCCTGACCGATTGGCCGCTGCTGGGGGATCATCATTTTGTTGGACTGGAGAATTACCGGAATATTATGACAGACACCATGTTCTGGAAAGTGCTCGCCAATACGGTTTATTTCACAGTGGGACTGGTACCGCTTAATATTGTGCTCGCCCTGCTGCTCGCGTTGCTGCTATCCAGGAATCTGCGGGGGATCGGAATTTTTCGAACAGCGATCTTTGTTCCGGTCATGACTTCGCTGATCGTATGGGCCATCGTGTGGAAGCTGATGTATGCAACAGAATCAGGATTGATTAATCAGCTTCTATTGATGACGGGCATCAAGGGTCCGGCGTGGCTATACAATGAAGATTTGGCAATGCCAGCGGTGATTGTAACCAGTGTGTTGAAAAATGTAGGTCTGAATATGGTGCTGTTCATTGCAGCCATTCAGCAGGTACCGCGTTCGCTGTATGAAGCAGCAACCTTGGATGGTGCGGGAAGAAGAGGAACTTTCTTTCACGTTACACTGCCGATGATTACACCAACGGTGTTTCTGACTGTGGTGATGACCGTGATTGGTTCACTCAAAGTGTTTGGGCAGATCTATGTGATGACACAGGGCGGGCCGAGTAACAGCACAAAGGTATTGGTTTATTATATCTGGGAAAAAGCATTCAAACTATTCCAGTTCGGCTATGCTTCTGCTCTCGCATATGTACTGTTCCTCATCGTACTGATCCTGACGCTGCTGCAATGGCAGCTCCGAAAGAGGTGGGTATTCAATGAAGGCGATGCCTAGTCCTTCTGGGAGGAAGATAGGAAGTACCCTTGGGACGTATTTGCTGCTGACACTGATTTCGCTAATCATGATTGTGCCATTTATCTGGATGATATCGACATCATTCAAGGAGCCTCAGAGCATATTCACCTATCCACCACAGTGGATCCCGGAATCATTCCGATTTCAGAACTACATCGATGTGTTCCGATTGATTCCATTTCATCGTTTTTATTGGAACAGTATTTATATTTCTGCGTTGGTTGTGCTGGGAACCGTATTTTTTGCTTCACTCGCCGGTTATGCATTCGCCAAAATTCCGTTTAAGGGACGTAATGTGGTATTTCTCATCCTGCTGAGTGCCATGATGATTCCCCATGAGGTGACGGCGATTCCGATGTTCCTGTTCATGCGGCAGCTGGGATGGATTGATACCCACCTTCCGCTGATATTATTGCCGATATTTGGCGCAGGCGGTGTATTTGGCATCTTTGTGATGCGGCAGTTCTTCATTACGGTGCCAACGGAACTGGAGGAAGCGGCGATGATCGACGGCTGCAACCGATTTCGAATATACGCGCGAATTATGCTGCCCATTGCCAAGCCGGGTATGGCTACGCTGACGATCTTCACGTTTGTGACAATCTGGAATGAGTTTTTTGATCCGTTGATCTTCATTAACTCGCGTGATCTAATGACGCTGCCGCTTGGATTATCCCTGTTTACAGATGAAGTGGGTACAGCCTGGCAATATCTGATGAGCGCCACCGTCATGGCGACCTTGCCACTGTTAATTGTCTTTTTCCTGGCACAACGGCGCTTCATTGAGGGGGTTGCCATGACGGGACTGAAAGAGTAAGCAGTGAAAGACGTGCAATATGTGTAATGTGCAATACGTGTAATAGAACGGAAGGAGGGACAACATTTGCGTGAACGGATGGGCATGAACAAGGAAGAGGCAGATGTCGTTATTGTGGGAGGGGGCCCTGCGGGTATAACAGCAGCCATAGCGGCTGGGCGACAGGGTATACGAACAGTGCTGGTGGAGCGATACGGATTCGTGGGCGGGATGTCCACTGCTGCTATGGTCTATCCCTGGATGACTTTCCATACGGAGCGTGGGGAGCAGGTCATTAAAGGTATTGCGCAGGAGATCGTTGAACGATTGCAGGCGCGTGGTGGCTCACCCGGGCATTTGCGCGATACGGTTGGATTTGTGCACAGTGTCACGCCGTACCATCCTGCGATCTTTCAGGTGATTGCGGCAGAGATGTTGCAGGAGGCCGGTGTCCGGCTGTTGTTGCACAGCTTCGTGGATGAAGTGGTTGTTGTAGATGATCGGGTGGAAGCAGTGCGAGTGACCAACAAGTCTGGACGAAAGGAGTTCCAGGCGAACGTATTCGTGGATGCAAGCGGTGATGCGGATCTGGCTTATCTTGTAGGGGCTTCGGTGGCGAAGGGGAGAGATGGCGATAACCAGTCTCAGCCGATGACCATGAAATTCCGCATGCGTGGTGTGGATCTTGGACGAGTGAAACAATACATGCAGGAGCACCCGGAAGATTTCTATGCCAAGACCCCCTTCTCGGAGCTGGATAGCATTCCGTTAACCGGGGTGAGCGGCTTCTATTCCCAGTGGAAAAAAGCGGGGGTACCGATTAATCGCGATCAGGTGTTGTTTTTTACCGGACCGGCTGACGATGAAGTGCTGATAAATTGTACCCGGGTGCAGGGACTTGATGCGACGGATGCAGAGGATCTGACCTCTGCGGAACAGGAAGGCCGGAAGCAGGTGCTGATGATCGCTGAATTTTTGCAGCGTGATGTGCCTGGATTCGAACGGGCTTCCATCTCAGCGGTAGCACCTCAGATTGGTATCCGTGAATCCAGGCGAATTATCGGTCATTATGCGTTGACCCAGGCGGATGTGGTCGCAGGACGGAAGTTCGAGGACGTAATTGCCAGAAGCGGTTATCCTATCGATATTCATGATCCTTCGGGTCAAGGCGTTGTGGCTGCCTTTATCAAAGGGGACGGGGCGTACGATATTCCGTATCGTTGTCTGATCTCTCGCAATATCCGCAATCTGCTGGCGGCAGGACGCTGCATCTCCACCACACATGAGGCGCATGCAACGACAAGGCTGACGCCAAGCTGTATGGCTACCGGGGAGGCCGCCGGGACAGCGGCGGCACTAACCGTGAAGATGAAGCTGGACCCGGTGGAACTGCCGACTGAGGTACTACAGGCGGAATTACGTCATAACGGAGCAGCGATCTAGTGGATGAGCTGATTGTGGGCGCGAAATTGGGCGAATTGCACGAAGTATTAGTGTGGGATCGGGATGAATCAGTAATAGTTGAAGTAATAGTGGGAGTGGGAGTTTTATTTCATTCGCGGTGCTGTAAGTTTTAACGAACCTGAGACGTCTAATATGGGGCTATAAGCTGAGATGAAAAATATAACGAATCTCAGTGAAGTTATTTTACTCAAAAACCTGAAATACGGCGTAAAGGTGGGGTGAATCGGAAGAATAGAGCGTCTACGATTCGTCAGGTTAGAAAATTTCCCCAGAATGACCAAATAAGCTTCCCCCGGTTCGTTAGAACATCGGTGGGAAGCTCATTTCATTCATTCAGTCATTCAATTCATGCGTGCCTCAAGTCGCCTTGCGACAATGGACAGCGTGTAGTTGATGACAAAATACAATACCGCAGCGAGCAGGAGGGCGGGGATAATATAATCGAAACTTTGGCCGCCGAGGATCTGCACGTTGTGCATCAGTTCCGGTAGAGAGATGATGATCGCCAGTGAAGTATCCTTTAGGAGTGAGATGAACTGGCTAACCATCGGCGGAGACATGCGGCGTAGCGCCTGTGGCATGATGATGCCACCGAGGGTCTGCATGTAGCTCAGGCCCGAGGAGCGGGCAGCTTCCACCTGACCGCGCTCAACAGACTTCAGACCGCTACGGACGATCTCGGCGATCATCGCGCCTTCAAATAGACTCAGTCCAACGACCGTTGACCAGAAGACGGACATTTTGATCCCGAGCTGCGGAAGTACGATGTGGATGAAGAAAATGATGAGCAGTAGTGGCAGATTCCGAATCGTATCCACGATGACCGCTACGATCTGTGACAGAATGGGGATGCGAGTAAACCGGACGGTACCCAGCACGGTGCCAAGTATGAAGCTGAATACAATGGATAGCCCTGCGACCTGTAGGGTAATCAAGAATCCTTGAAGCAGGAAACGAAGGTTGGGCCACGCATAGGCCCCGCTAAAGTCCATATTTTATTAGCCTCCTTCTGTATGCAGGAATAGAATATTGAAGATCAATAGATGGGGCATGGACTAGCCAAAATAACGGACCAATAAAATTATCGAAAGGTCTCAAATAGCCAATATATCTCCCTAAAAATCTGCGCATGTATGGGTCAATCTGTTACATGGTGACCTGACCGGCCGGTTTGTTCTTCTTCGGTTTGCCCTTGGTACTGCGCGCCTCTGCATCGCTCTGTCCGAACCTGCGCTCCATATAATGCACCAGAAAGCTGAGTGGTAGTGTCAGCACCAGATAAAACAGTGCAACAACGGTGTATACACTTAGCGGTTGGAACGTATCCGAGTTAACCAGGTCGGCAAAATACATGAGATCCATACCGGCGACAACGGCCAGAATGGATGAGTTCTTGACCAGATTAATAAATTGGTTGCCGATGGACGGCAAAACAATCTTGATCGCTTGAGGCAGAATGATCAGATTCATGGCCTGTACATAGGACAAGCCGGAGGATCTTGCGGCTTCCAGTTGTCCACGCGGCACCGTCTGAATGCCCGCTCGGATCGCTTCGGCAATGAAAGCGGCGGTATAGATGGTCAGACCCAGAGTACCAGAGACAAATCCGTCGAGCGAAATGCCTAGTGCCGGGAGTCCGAGATAGAAGAAGAACACAACCAACAGCAGGGGAATGTTTCGGATAAACTCCACAAAAGCCGTGCCAATCCAGTTCAGCGGTTTCACAGGGGATATCCGAAAGATCGCCAGAATCGCGCCCAGGATAAAGCTGCCGACGAGAGCTATAATGCTCACTTGAATGGTATTCAGTAATCCTTCCAGAAAACGATCCGAGTGTCGCATCAGTACGCTGAAATCCAATGTGCCCATATAGGCAAAGCCTCCGTTCTCCAGATGTAGAAACGGCGATTACGTCTGCTTATGCATCGCATCCAGCAGACGAATTCGCCGCGTGCTCATCATTAATCGGGGTTACTCGGGCTTGGAGCCCAGCCATTTCTCATGTAATGTGTCATATTCCCCGCTGTCTTTCATGCTTTTGAGCAGCTTGTTGACTTCTTCCACGAAGGCGGTGTCGCCTTTGCGAATGGCCATACCATAAGGTTCACTTGTGAAATTGCCACCAACCAATTGGAAGCTGTTATCTGTCTGTTGCATGCCGATAAGGATGATATTATCTGTGGTCAGCGCTTCGCCTTTACCTGCTTTGAGAGCAGTGAACGCATCCTGATAGTTATCGAATTCGAGCACTTCAGCATCAGGAGCTTTCTCGCGAATGTTCTGAGCGGATGTGGAGCCTTTCACTGCGAGTACTTTCACCCCGCTGAGGCTTTCCAGGCCGGTAATCGGACTATCATTTTTCACCAGCAGGGATTGGCCTGCCTCGAAATAAACATCACTGAAATCCACCTGTTCCTTACGCTCATCCGTAATCGTCATCGTGGCGATGATGATGTCAATGTCTCCATTCTGCAACATGGGAATACGTGTCTTGGAAGTGACCTCTTTCAGTTCGACCTTTGTCTCATCTCCAAGGATCTGTTTGGCGAGTGCCTTGGCGATATCAATATCGAACCCCTCAACGTTGCCGCTTGCGGGATCTTTCAGTCCGAATAGCTTCGTATCATATTTCACGCCGGCAATAAGTTTGCCGCGCTCTTTAATCTGCTCAATGGTTCCTTTGGCTACGGCATCTCCGCCAGAACCGCTACTGCTATTCTCCTTACCTGTACTACAACCTGACAATACCAGCGAGAGAATGAGGACAAGCATAAATGATGGCCATACCAATAATTTTTTCATAATAAAAGACCCCTTTCAAAATGGAATATTGGATTATTCTCAATGATGAATCAGACGGCTCAGGAATTGCTGTGCTCGTTCTTCTCTGGGGTTGTCAAAAAATTCAGCGGCGGTGGCCTCTTCTACAATTCGGCCTTCGTCCATGAAGATGACCCGGTCCGCAACTTCGCGGGCGAATCCCATCTCATGGGTAACAACGACCATGGTCATGCCATTATGGGCAAGGGAACGCATCACATCGAGGACTTCCCCGATCATCTCGGGATCGAGTGCAGAGGTCGGTTCGTCAAAAAGCATGATTTTGGGCTCCATGGCGAGTCCTCTGGCGATGGCTACCCGTTGTTGCTGTCCACCGGACAACTGGGAGGGATAACTGTCTGCTTTGTCGGCAATGCCCACCCGGGTCAGATACTTCATTGCCGTTGAGGCTGCCTGTTCTTTAGGCTGTTTGCGCACCTTCATGGGTGCAAGGGTAATGTTATCGATGACTTTTTTGTGAGGATAAAGATTGAAGTGTTGAAATACCATACCGATGTCACGGCGGAAGAGGTTAATATCCACCTTTTTCTGATGTAGAGGGACCCCACTGACAACAAGTTCGCCTTCGGTAATGGTCTCCAGGCGGTTAATACAGCGGAGTAACGTGCTTTTGCCGGAGCCGGAAGGTCCGATGATGACGACAACCTCTCCTTCTTCGATGTGAAGATGGATATCCTTGAGGACATGAAAATGACCGAAATGCTTTTGGACACCCCTAAATTCAATCAAGAGTAGACCCCATCCTTTCTGCAACGAATGTTTGTAAAAGGAATAATAAGGAATTAATTGAAACTAGTTATTTAATCATACATACTCATCCTGCTAATGGCAATTGGTTTGTGATAAAACATGACATAAGTAATAGACTTTCTAGGGCTATGGGCAGTAATTGTGTTATATATCTGTTATGTTATCAAATCTCCTGTGACGAATCCTGACAGAAAATTGAATCTATTCTCCTAGTTGTTTACCAACCATTGGAATAGATGTATAGAGTATACTAGAAATGATGTTTCATTTATGACTCTGATCATAAAAACAAATTCCATCAAGTTCTAACTGTACATGGCAAAAAAGCTCAACCTAGTGCATCAGGCCATTGATATGATGGAGCGAGAAAGTATCTGTCTGAAAGTAAACTAAAGAAAGTAGAAACGAAAATTTGATCTCATAACGGTTCCATTTCCATTACTGGTAGAGAGGATGATTCTGCACGATGAATACATATCACTCCCCAATGTCGACGGGTACAGGTGCCCAGTCTGATGTCCGAGCTTATGAAGCCAATTTGCCTGTCATTCCCGCTCAGGATTTTCGAATTACAGACTATGGAGCTGTTGGAGATGGGGTAACAGATAATACGGAGATGTTCCGCCTTGCAATCGCGTCATGCGCTGAAGCGGGAGGAGGCAGAATCGTTATCCCTGCCGGGGTATGGCTCACAGGTCCAATTGTAATGCGCAGCCGGATCGAACTACATGTGGAAGCAGGGGCGCTGGTTACGTTTAGCCGAGATTTCGATCAATATCCATTGATCGCATCAAGCTTCGAAGGCTGGCAGGTGGTACGCTGTCAATCCCCGATCGATGGTGATCAACTGGAGGATATTGCGATTACCGGTGAGGGGATATGGGATGGTGGCGGTGAAGCGTGGCGTCCGGTAAAACGCTCCAAAATGACGCCTTCACAATGGAACCAATTGGTCGCTTCCGGTGGTGTTGTAGAGCAATCGGGTGGGGAGGAAGAAATCTGGTGGCCTTCCGCCTCTGCACTTGAAGGTGGTACCATTGCAAATCGTTTGCATAAGGAGCAGGTACGTGATGTTGCGGCTTATGAACAAGCCAGAGACTTTTTGCGTCCTAACATGGTCAGCTTGCGCAGATGTACACGGGTACTGCTGGACGGTCCAACGTTCCAGAACTCGCCTGCATGGAATCTGCACCCCTGGGCATCTGAGCATGTAACCATTCGTAACGTGAGTGTGCGTAATCCGTGGTTTTCACAGAATGGAGATGGGCTGGACATTGAATCCTGCCGTCATGTGGTGGTGGAGAAGAGTGTATTCGATGTGGGTGATGATGCGATCTGTCTGAAATCAGGCAAGGATGAAGAAGGCCGTGAACTGGGTCTTGCTTCGGAGTACATTACCATTCGGGAGTGCACCGTGTATCATGGTCATGGCGGTTTCGTCATTGGTAGCGAAATGTCTGGTGGTGTGCGGCATGTGAGAGTGTCAGATTGTACGTTTATCGGCACGGATATTGGACTTCGCTTCAAAAGCGCACGGGGACGCGGAGGGGTAGTTGAGGATATTCAGATCGAGCGTATATATATGAAAGATATCATTATGGAAGCCATCTCGTTTTCCTTTTTCTATGCGAATCAGGAAGGGTCTGCCCGGGGCAGTGACTTGTCTCAGGAGATTAGCGAGGAGACGCCGGTGTTCCGGGATATTCGAATATCGGATGTGGTCTGTGCCGGTGCGGACACTGCGTTGTTCATAAGTGGGTTGCCGGAATTGCCTTTGGATGGCGTACTCATTGAACGATACCATGTAGAAGCCCGGACAGGTATTCAATGTGCCCAAGCGAAGCATCTGCGGATTACAGAACTGAACGCCCGGATTACCGAAGGTCCGTTAATTCATTTGCACCAGTGCAAAGGGGCGGAGTTGGAGCGCATTCAGGGCAAGGGGGCGGATGGCCGACTTCTGATGGTGACAGGACACGAATCCGCAGGCATTGTGTGCCGAGAAAGTGATGCCGACACAGACGGTCGCCAGATCTCTGTGGGTCCTGAAGTACGAAGTGGTGTGATCATCCGCAGGTAAAAAGTGTATGTAAAAGGGTCTATACAAGTGGCTCCAATTCAGCCGCAGTGGCGTAGCCATGGGTCCAATGATCGTGATGCCTTTCGGGTATAAGCAATACGTGATCTCTGGAGCAAGGCTACCCACTCGGTTTTTAATATGATGTGTCTTAGGATCTACCGGTGTTCCTTGCGATAGCGCAGGGGTGTTGTACCGGTGACCTGTTTGAATGTTTTGTTAAAATGAGCCGTATGCTCAAATCCGACTTTCTCTGCGATCATCTGTACACGCTCTTGTGTGGACAACAGTCTCCGCTGTGCCTCACGTACTCGGACAACACGCAGATATTCGCTAAACCGAAACCCGGTAAACCGGCTGAACATTCGGCTCAGATAGGATGGACTGATATAAAAACGATTGGCTGCACCCTCCAGCGTAAGTGGTTGGGTGTAGTTGCTGTTCACATATGTAACGATTTCACTGATTTTGTCCTGCATCGGATGCAAAGGACCGGGGCATGACTGCCGAATATCCTCTTCCACCCGATGAATACGGATCAAAAGTTGGGCAAGCAGACTTCTGACCGCAATCTCATAGTGAGGGCGTCGCTCTTTGCATTCTTGCAGCATCTGCCACAATATACGCTCCATCTCGGGCTGTTCCGCTTCAGGCAGGCGAAGAAGTCTTGAACAATTAAAAGGCAGCAGACCACATATGCCAAGCTCCATCCCCGTTGCAAAAGCAGGCGAAAAACCGATTAAAATCCGTTCGAAGCCAGGAATACTTCCTTTGGAGGTGCTATGTACATCGTTTGGGTTAATCAGAATAAAATCACCCTTGCGGGCAGACAGAATCTGACCATTCATGGAATAAACGCGTTCACCTTCAAGCAGGTAATACAGTTCGTAGAATGGATGAGCGTGAGGCTGAGGCATACCGTTCCCATCATGTCTGCGCATATGTTCAATGGTAAATGAATGTTCACCGATTCGATATTTGGGTCCAATCCGATCTTCTATGAGACTCATGGTACAGCTCCCCTCTGCTTCACGGATTAACAACGATATCCATATCATAACGGAAAATCCATCTTTTTGTAAACGCTATCATTGGAAATGAAATATTTCTTTAATCATATGTAAAATACCGTGAGAACGAATCTGGCATGACCCTTATGTGCTGTCAAGGTGACAAAACTTGAATGATGTTTTAGAGTAGGGGAAGAGAGGCGAAACTCTGGTTAAGGAGTGTCTCCAATATGATGTAGAAGGAAGGAAACAGGTTATGACGACACATGAATTATCGCCATTGGTTGCTGCGCTCAATATGCAGCCTCACGTTGAAGGCGGTTGGTATAAGGAAGAATGGAAGGCTTCTTATCAGATTCCACAGTCGGTTCTGCCGGATACTTATTCCGGCCCAAGATTCTCGGCAAGTTCCACGTATTTCCTGCTGCACGCACATGAAATCTCCGAGTGGCATACCGTTCTGTCCGATGAACTTTGGCTGTGGCATAGTGGCAGTCCGGTTGAACTGAAGCTGGGTGGCAACGGAGTGAACCCGGAGAACGAGGAAGTTCTTGTTCTGGGTATGGATATTGCTGCAGGTCAATCACCACAGGTGCTTGTTCCAGCGGGCGTATGGCAGACAGCACGCCCGTTGGGTGATGAGCCTGTACTGGTCACTTGCGTAGTCGCGCCAGGTTTCCACTTTGATGATTTCAAGCTGGTATCCAAAAGCGAATAGAACCTGATATAAGAAATAAAATCCCGATCCGGGATGCTTAGGCATCCGATCGGGATTTTTTGAATGATTTAAATGAAGTCATTAAAAATTAAAGTTGTCGGGATCAGAACCAAAGCGTTTGTTCTCGTTCAGTCCGTTAATCTGCTCTACTTCTTCTGAAGTTAACTCAAAATCGTAGAGATCGGCGTTCGCGCGAATACGCTCAGGCGTGACAGATTTGGGTATGGTCACGATGCCGTTCTGCAGATCCCAACGCAGAATGACTTGTGCAGGGGATTTGCTGTATTTGGCGGCGATGTCCTGAAGCAACGGATGATCCATCAGATGACCTTGTCCGAGCGGAGACCAGGCTTCGATCTGAATCTGATGTTTGTTGCAATATTCCCGAAGCTCCGATTGAGTCAGTAGTGGATGAAGCTCGATCTGATTAACCGCTGGTTTGACCGTGGCATCAATCATGAGGTCTTCCAGATGATGAATCTGGAAATTGCTCACACCGATTGCGCGGATGCGTCCTTCCTTGTGGAGTTTCTCCAGCGCTCGCCATGTATCTTTGTACTTGCCTTTGACCGGCCAGTGGATGAGATAGAGATCCAGGTACTCCAGTTCGAGTCGTTCCATACTTGCTTCGAAGGCGGCCAGTGTGGATTCATATCCCTGATCGCTATTCCACACTTTCGTAGTAATGAACAGATCTTCACGGGCTACTCCAGATTCACGAATACCCTGAGCGACACCTGTTTCGTTGTTATACGCTTTGGCTGTATCGATGCTGCGATACCCGGCTTGAATGGCCGTTTTGACAGCATGAACGACTTCGTCCCCGTCTTTAACTTTGAATACTCCAAAACCCAGCCATGGCATTTTGACTCCGTTATAGAGCGTGGTTGTGTCCTGCACGTGTTTCATGGTCCGAAATTCCTCCTCTGATTGATTCATTGTTCCACTATGTAATTACCCTGCTGTTCAGCAGCCAATCCATATAGAAGGGCCGTTATGATGAATTATACTAAATTATTCCTGGTATAGGAAAAGGGGAGCAAACCGTTTTACGAGGTAAACACCATAAATGTCCTTTTTTGGCCAAGTACAGGTTTGGTTTTGACGCTTGTGGGTGATAAGATGAAGTATACGAAATATGGAAGCTATGACTTCGCAAGTGGAGAGTTTACATAAGAAACGATGGGGTACGGAATCCGGTACAGGCCGGGCCGTTCGATTTAATGATAAAGGAGCAAGAATACAATGGCTAAACCTAAACAAACCAAAAAGGCAGCAGCCTGGTCTCTCGTGGTGATGGGAGCGGGATTTGCCGCATCCTTGCCGTTTCAGGGCGTTCCTGTGGGCAAGTTGCTTGTAGGATCATTTGAAGCGGGACTTGTGGGGGGACTTGCGGACTGGTTCGCAGTGACCGCCCTATTCCGTCACCCGCTCGGCATTCCCATTCCGCATACGGCTTTGCTGCCAAAAAATCGGGATAAAATGACCGAAGGTCTGGTCTCCGCAGTAGAGAATAACTTACTTAACAAAGACAGCATTACCGAGAAAATTGCAGATTTCAAAGCAGCAGAGACGGTGCTCGATACGTTGACACGTGAGCTTCACAATGACGGGATCAAGACCATGATCGATACGCTCTGCAAACGAATTCTGGCGGGTCTGCCGTTAGAGCAGATTGCTCCACTCGTAGCGTCTGAGATCAAGTCACAGGCGGGGGCTTTTGATCTGGGTCCGATTCTGGAACGGGCTGCTCATCAGATGACAGAGCGGGGTTACGATGCCAAAGCACTGGACTATGGACTGAAGCAAGCCGAAGAGTGGCTGGTTAAACCTGAGAATGTGATGTTTTTGGGTGAAAGTGGGATGAAAGCGATCAGCGGCATTCAAATGAACGGATTGATGCAGTTTGCGATGAATGCGTTCCTGGGTTATATGAACGAGGAGCGTCTGGGTGGCATTTTGCAGGGATATCTCTTCGATCGGGTAGAGGATATGAAACGTGAAGGCAGCGCTCTAAGGTACAAAGTGCTTGATATGGTACGTACCCAGGCGGTGCGATTGGCCATGAGCGAGGCTATGCAAGATGGAATCAACGGCTGGAAGAACAATATGCTTGAGGGCTGGAACGCAGAGGAAACGGTGCTGAACAAACTCACCCAACTGAGAGACAAGGCACTCGTCGCGATGGAAGATGGACAGTATGTAGATACGTATGCACTGCCTGCCATTGAACGGGTATTGGTTGATCTGCGGGCAGATCACGAGTTGATGACAAGCATGAATGCCAAGATCGTAGATGGCGTCACAACACTGCTGGAGAAAAATCATTCCAAAATCGGTAACCTCGTGCGTGAAAATGTAGATAAAATGGACAATGCCTCCTTGATCTCAATGATTGAGGATAAGGTGGGGCAGGATCTGCAGTGGATTCGAATCAACGGGGCGGTTACCGGATTTATTATCGGGATTGCGCTGACCGCTCTGCGGATGGTGCTTGAATAGAATAGCAGTTAAGTACGGCAAAAAGGAGGGCCGCTCTAACCAAGAGCCGGCTCTTTTTGTCGTGGATGGGAAAATTATCATGTATCTGTTGCAAAAATTAGGAAACGGGGTAATGTACACCAAAGTACTCTGAGTGAATCATATAGGAAGAAAGTTACATGAAAACGATCCTGTTAGCCGATATGGCTCATGTTGATTTTGTACTATGATGCAGGTAACAGATGAATAGGGTGGACTTCGCATATGGTGAACGCCCTGATTCTACCCAGAGGAGGAATCCGTATTAAACGTGCAGGATGGTTGAAGGGTTTATTCACACTAATGATGGTGTTGACTATATTTCTGGGAGGTTGTCAGAATATGAATGCAAGTGAGAAGGAAGCGCTATACAAGGAAGCTGAAGCAACCGTAATTCAGCACTTCAAGCAGAAGTTCGAGCTGGATGTTGTGATTACAAGCAAAGAGTTGTTGCCGGAGATGGCAGTGTCCCAGATAGGGCTGAAAGGCCATGTGAAGGATCACGAAGATCAGAGCTTTGGCATTTCGTACGACTACAAAAAGAAGGTAACCAAGAACCTGGTCATTAGCCCTGAGATTGAAGAAGTGATGATGGCCAAGGGACATGATCCATACGCTAAATAAAGGGAGGTGTAGTTATTGAGTAACGGGTCCAACATTGATGATGAAACGTATAAAACGATGTCTGATCTGGCCTATCAGGATCAAAAGGCTGGAGACAAATTAACGGAACTTCCTGGATGGGAGGTCCTAGAAGGGACGGAAAGTAACAAACTTTCCGGTTTTGATGCCGTAACATTTTATAATCCCGAGACCAAGGAAGCCGTCATTGCTTATCGTGGTACAGAAGGAAGTGCGTCCCTGGATCGTTCGGTACCAGACTTTGTCATGGATGGCCGTATTGGGGGCGGAGAGTTGATTCGCAAGGGTCAGCAGGAGGCCGGGAATTTTGTTGATAATCTTACGCCGGATTGGCTCGACAAAGGGGTGCAAGGCGTCAAGGATTTTACGGGCATATCCAAAGTGGAGAATTGGGCTGGTGACAGGGTAAGAGACGTGGAGAACTGGACCGGTGATCGCGTAAAAGATATTGAAAAAACCGTTTCCCCGACAGGCTGGGCCAATCAGATGTATCAATCAGAAGACTACGCGAATCACATGCAGAACAAGCATAAGGATCTGAATTTCTCGATGACCGGGCATTCCTTGGGCGGCGGAAATGCACAGTATGCATCTGCTTATACCGGAATTCCAGCCGTGACGTTCAGTGCACCCTCGGTAATGGGCAATTTGACGCCAGAAATGCGTCGCCGGGCTGAAGCGGGTGAGTTCGACGGGCAGGTTGTGAACTATGCCAATCCCAGTGATCTGGTAGCCAGCGGAACGTTGGGCGGATATGACCGACATGTGGGATCGACGTACTACATTAATTCCAATTATGAGGATGCAAACGATGGAGTGGGCATTATTGATAAAGCCAAGAACTCATTTGGCGGGGAGAACTATCACAGTCTGGATCAATATAATTTCAAAAATGGATACATATCCAATGATCTGTATGATCCGATTACTGGAGAGAGAGTCCGCTATTCACCACGCCTTATGGATCACATGGGGCCGTTCAGCAAGAACCTCGGTCCGTTAGGTTTCAGGTCTGGCGGCGGTATGGCTCTTGGGGCAGGTGCATCCGGCTTGATTCAGGTAACGCCAGAAGAACTGAAAAGTGTCGCCTCCCGGTGGAAGCAAAATGCACAGCAATGCAATGCTGAGCTGAATCAGGTACGAAGCCGCATGGCTCAATACCTGCATACAAGCCGAAGTCGCAGGCTGGAGCCCATTGTCACCCAACTGGACGCGTCGATTCAAGAACTTAGCACATGGCATATGAAACATACCAGCCAGTTCCTGAACTTTATTGATGAGAAAGCAGATGCCTTCCGGCAGGCGGACGAGAGTCCGGTTCATTTTAATTAGGAATCAGGTTGGTTAATGTCGCTATCACGTACATGGGGGAGGGAACGCAAGTGGGTGGACAATTGCTGGTGGAATTGAATGATCTTCGAATTGCGGAAAAAGAACTGACACAGCTGCTTGCCCGTCTGCAAGCCGATGAACAGGAAGCGAGGGCGCTATACAGTCGCCTGAACGATTGGAAAGGGCAGTCTGCTGATTATACAAGGCAGCAGATTGAAGAGTTTTTTGCGGGCCTGTCCAAACGTATTCAATCCATCGAAATGCAGAAGAAAAGCTTGCTGCAATATATTGAAATTATGATCCAGACGGATCAGGAACGCTAAAGAGCAGTGTGGCTGTTGCCATATTGCGGATGGCAATCAGCATGGATAGACAAAAAGAAGCCTATGGTACATCGGGGTTATTCCCGGGTGCCATAGGCTTCTTAGTTATCTCAAGTTATCGCGTGCTGCATATCGTTCTTAACGTTTTTTGCGACGTGTCGCCAATGCAATTCCCAGGAAGGAGAGGATCAGGGCCAGAATGGATACAATCAATGTGGCCTGTTGAAGCTTCAATGTACCCGGGTCTGTATCTGTGTTATTCGGCTCACCTGTAACGGTGTCGTTAAGTGCATCGCCCAGCGTAGTGTCATCATTTGCTTTGCTATCATCGGTAGCTGCATTATCACCAGTACCTGTTTCTGTACCTGCACTATCATGTCCTTCATCGGCAGTACCGGCGCTATGATGATCTCCACCTGCCGCAGCATTACCAGCAGCAGCCGGATCTTCACTAATCGTTGTAATACTATGCGGGTTGTTGTCACTTGGTTGGCCTGTCCATTCTACGATGCTGCCATCGCTGTAGTATTGGAAGGCATCCCAAGCAACTTCAGCTTCGGTCTTCGGGTTCTGCGCAACAAAGTTGAATTGTTGGAATTGTCCTGCGATGATGCCCTCGTTATCGCCATCAACTTCCCATGTGATCGATGTGACTTCATTGGAATCGTTCTTCTCGGTGGTGATTTTCCAGCCTGCCAGTGGCTGATATTGCTTGAATGCCACACCTTCCGGAACTTTCATGGTGATTTTGGTTGTAGGCAGATCTTTCTCGGATGGAATCTTAATCGTGTATGTCTGCCATGCGCTTGTCTGTGCAACGGATGGGCTAACAGTAACGTGAGCGCTAGCGAATCCGGCGAATAGCATGAATGCCGCGGTACCTGTTGCGATAGTGGATGTTAGTTTGGAAATCCATGATGTTTTCTTCAAAATAAATAACCCCTCTCAGTTCTTATCATATATGATGCGGCCCATTTTCTTAAATGAGTGTCTACGCTCTGCAAAGGCCGTTTCGGTTACGAATGGTTCTTTCGATCACCGTTATTCCCGGAATTTATTGATTCAACTATATAAATCGAAATAAAGAATGTTTACACATGCACTCCGATGACAGAATAACCTTCCAATCGCTGTTATCCCCAGATTTTTTGATTCCCTTTTCTCATAGGGGGAAATCTGGTGATAAAGGCGAACGCTTCGCTTTTTCAGGTTTTTTCTGTCCTCTACGTTTCAGTGTAAATAATAGTTCAATTTATATAGTAATAAGTTGAGATCCAGGAATAAAGGCGAGTGCTTCGCCTCTCCAGAATCAATTTCGTTCCCTTCGCTACATTTGCAGTTCGTAGAAACACTAATTTTAGATTGGGTCACTTTTCAAAATCAACGTTGTGTAACTATGGCTTGGCGGTGTCGATCTCGAATTCGGCATCCAGTGCATCCAGCGATTTGGTTAGCAGATGTACCTTGATATTCCAACGTCCAGGCATGGAGATGTAATCTTCAGCCTTGTACACACCGGTGTCGTTTTTCGGAATGGTGATCTCATAGATCCCCATATCCATATCCAGATGTGTAAGTGACAGTGTGATCTGTTCCAGATCATTAACGATACTGCCATCTGCACGTTTTACATCAACTTCAAATTGGTTCTCTCCCGTCACATTGGGACTCACCTGAAGTGTGATTGCAGAGCCATCATCTGTAGTCTTTGTCTCCTGATACGGTCCAACTGCTGCTGGTTGCCCCGGTGACAGATGTGTCAGTACAGCAGCAAGAGCGAGAATCACAGCACCCGTAACAAGCTCGGCTTTCAGGCTGCCAGACAATCTGCTCCCCGTTGCTGCTCTAGCAAGTCGCGCATGACGCCATGCCAAGATAACCATTACAATCAACAGGACGATCTTGCCGATCAAAACAAGACCATAGGCTGTAGTGAACAAAGAGGTCAGCACAGGTGCTGGTAGAATAATCAGACTGCTGTATATTCCTGTAGCCACCAGAGCGGCTACGGCGCCGATCCCCCAAGCGGTGAATCTACGTATGGCAGTCCAGTAGACTTCTCCTCGCACCTTCGAAGGCAGCTTGTCGGCGAGTGGAGGCAGACATATCGCCATGGCAGTCAATGCACCAATCCAGAAAGCGGCACCGATCAGGTGCACGAAGTCCATGGCAATGGCGAGAGCACGTTGATCCGCCGCAGCCGGATGTCCCGTCATGGCATGAGTGAACAGCCATCCAAGCACGAGCACGAGTGAGCCGTAAGAAGACCAGATGCGAGCACGGATGGATCGATCGCGATCATATCCGGAGAGAATCGTGACGGCCAATAGCATGACAATGAGCATCTGTAACATCCAGATCTGACCAAAAGATGTCAGTTTGAGCGCACTCCCGATCAGTGCCCAGCTTAGTTCGCTCAGAGCCACACCAGATTCATATAACGTATTCAGTGGCAGGCTGACCAGAGCGGCAAAGGAAGCGGCAGCATAGCTGATCCATAACAATCTGTAGCTGCCCGGAACATCCATAGGTTCTCTTGTCATGGATGTTGGTGCGATTCGCAGCAGCAAGAATGCAAGTGTCCCCAGGATGACAGACAATCCGAGATACTGAATCCAGTCTGTCAGGGACACGATCCATTTCAGCGGTCCACCTGTTGAACCGGAACCAGATGTAAGATCACTGAGTCCGGCAGGAGCACCAGACGGTTCTCCGATATGGAAAACATAGGCGCCTTGAATCGGGTGCCCATCGGCAGATACCGCTTTCCAGTTGACGGCATAAGTCCCGTTCCCGAGCCCGGCCCGCAGGCCAGTCTCCAGAATATGAGGGCGGTCCGCATCAATCTGTACATTTCCATCGTCTGCCTGAGTACCGTCAGGCCCGGTAATTTTGATATCATAAAAAGCCGTTTGCAAGGATTCGTTGAACTCCAGCGTCAGCCGCTCCGGAGCCGTTACGAGTATCTCGTTCTCTCCTGGCGAAGCCTTAACAATATAAGCATGGGCAGATGCCCACTGTGGCATAACAAGGCAGCACACAAGCAACAGGCTGGTGATCAATGCCCAGTGCCGTTTGCCCCATTTCAGGGTAAAGCTTGTCAAAATCAAAAAATCATCACCCTCAGGTTATAGATTTGTAGTCATTCCTGTCCTTTATACACAATCTATCCCATTATAACTTTGTCCAAAATGACTGCGTATGACTACATTGGGCTATAAAAAAACGATTTGGTCTTCATAATTGTGACAAAAGCATGAATGTGTATGGTGCAGAGCGCCATACACATTCATGTTACAAATCTCATATGGGTATGCGATACGTACGTGCTACCATTCACATATCACCACGAAGCTGCGCTATTTGCGAAGCTTACGTCCCGCAAGCCCGCTCTCTAGCGCATAGCGGGTGAGTTGTACCCGGTTTTCCAGCTGGAGCTTCTGCAAAATGTTTTTTAGATGATTCTTCACCGTCTGGTCTGAAATACCGAGCTGATCAGCGATCTCCCGATTGGTATATCCCGCGGATACCCATTGCAGAATCTCAAGCTCCCGCGCCGTAAGTGGATTATCTTGCACATCTTCACTGCGTGGTGCGGGAAACTCCTGCAAAATCCGGTAGGCCAGTTCCTTGCTGAGCGGTGCATCGTCGCTGACGATGGCGCGCAGGTATTCAAGCCAGGTAGAAGGCGTCAGATTTTTGAGCAAATAACCTTGAGCGCCTTGTTTCAGTGCTTCGAACAGAAAGGTCACATCATCCGATACCGTGACCATAACAACAATAACATAAGGGAATCGCAGCTTGATCTGACGGGTGGTTTCCAACCCATCCATGTCCGGCATCTGCACGTCCATCAGGATCAGGTCAGGCATCCATTGTCCGGTGAGCTCCAACGCTTCCTGTCCATTCGAAGCTGTACCAATCACTTCAAACAGGCTGTCCTCGGATAAAATGCTACAGATCGCTTCACGCGCATGCGCATGATCATCAACAACCAATACACGTACATGTTCCATACTAAGCATGCTCCTTTCCTATCGTCATTCGTGTATGCCCCGGTCTTGAATCGAGGGTAAAAGACCAACCCATCTCGGCAGCACGTTCCTTCGTAATTCGCAGTCCGTACCGATCCTTCAGCTGAAGAGGATCTTCACTTAATCCATTCCCATTATCCTGAATATAAATGAACCAGGCAATCGGGTTACCCTCGGCGTGAACCTGAACACGGGTAGCCTGAGCATGCTTGCGTACATTCAGTAAACCCTCCCGGATACAGGCGAGCAGTTCCACTTGCTCCTTGGCAGAGAACGTTACACCCCTCAGGTCCCAATGAATCTGTGCACCAGGTACGGTTTCCTTGACGAGCACTTCGACCTGCGCGTGCAGCGAGATAATCTCGGGTGCCGTGGTAGAGGAGGGAACATAGCGCAACTGGGCAATCGCTTGCCTTACATATGTATTGACTTCATGCACGGTTTTTTGAATCTCCTGGATCTCATGCTCATGTCCGCTCCCTGCCAGACTGCGGCCCGCTTTATCGGCCTTCACGGACAGCAGGAAAAGAGACTGAGATATGCCATCATGAAGTTCCCGGGCCAATTGGTCACGAGCTTCCAGAGCTGCTTTCGCTGCGCGTTCCTGCTCCAGAGCAGCCCTGGCACCTTCGAGCATGTGGAACAATCGGCTGAGCAGTGTCACGCTGACGAGATAAACAATGACGGGTGTTAACCAGTTCCCGGCGTCCATCGAAAGGTACGGCATCAGAAACTGATGGCGAATATATTCCCAGATGCCAACCGTGAATGTGGGGATCAGCAGAATCATCCATTTGATTTGTTTATAGGACATGAATGCAGAACTCCTTTGACCTAGGATTAGCTTAATAAGGTAATTTATTTATACAGGGATGGGATCATTATAACGCAAGCTTGTCCAAGACCCTAGTCTGTGTGTTCGGAGAAAGCTGGGGAGGATCAGGGAGTATTTAGAAGGATATCTAAGAATGACAAGGGGTGAAATGTTGTCACGCTAGGTGAGGGTTGGTGTGAACAGCTGAGGAGGGCTGAGTCCGTTTTCCCTATCGGAGAAGGTCCTCTATACTTATATAGAACGTGAATTCATTACAAAACATGTTAAGGAGTGAAGCAACAACATGAGTCAAGAAGTATTGGAACGTCGCAGTGAATTGCTCAAAAAGAACATTCACCAGATGCTTGTTCAAGACAATCAGCACGGTATCAGTCGTCAAGACAACATGTTTTTGCAGCAGATGATCAAAGAGCTGCATCAGACCTCACATGAACTGAATACCAAATCTTAATGTAGAATCTGCACGAGAATGAAGCTGTCTGGTGTACGATTCATTCCATGAA
This sequence comes from Paenibacillus sp. FSL R5-0519, assembly GCF_037974275.1. Lineage (NCBI taxonomy): Bacteria > Bacillati > Bacillota > Bacilli > Caryophanales > Paenibacillaceae > Paenibacillus > Paenibacillus sp. FSL R5-0519. The sequence goes on along the minus strand of NZ_CP150234.1, from coordinate 6,126,553 downwards.
AATGAAAATGGCGCTATCTCCGATCAGACCGGAGATAGCGCTTTTGATTTTCTCTGAGGCGATAGAAGAAGCTTCGTTCATCTTACAGCAACTGTTGTTGAGCGGTTCTTTTCTCAATATATCGAATGAATAACTCGGCAAGCTCCGGATCAAACTGCGAACCCGAACATGCGCGCAGCTCCCGAATGGCTTCCTCCACGTTCTTGGTCTCCTGATACGGTCGCTCTGTTGTCATGGCATCAAAGGAGTCAATGACGGTTAACATCCGGCACAGCCGGGGAATCTCGTTACCCTTCAGGCCGTAAGGATAGCCCTTGCCATCATAGCGCTCATGGTGAAGTTCAATATACGGAATCAGATCGGCGAAGCGATCGTTCGTGATCACCATTTTTTTGCCCCAGGTGACATGTCCTTTGATGGTTTCCCATTCCTCTGCGGTGAGCTTGTCTTTCTTGTTCAGAATAGACCAGGGAATCTCCAGTTTTCCGATGTCATGAATCAGTGCTCCCAGCACGAAACGGCGTTTCTCCGCATTGTCCAGTGCAAGCAGTTCACTGATATCCAGTGCATATTTGTAGACCCGTTTGGAATGTTTAAACGTATCCATGTCCTTGTATCTGAACAGGTTGAGCTGTTGCTCGATGTCACGAACGTCCTGTACCAGATCAATCTCGTGTTCCATGCCATCATTGCTTCCGTGGCGGTGCACGTTGTTTTTGCCCTGTTTCTTCGCATAATAAAGTGCTTTATCCGCCTGATCCACAAGCTGGGATTTGTTATACATATCCACCTGATAGGGTGCGACGCCACCCGAGAAGGAGAGACAACCGTGCGGAAACACTTCAACGCCTTCAAACGGCGTGTCATTTAGTTGTTTGCGCAGCTTATTCATAAACTTGTAAGATTCGTCCAATTCCATTCCTGGCATGAGAAGTGTGAACTCTTCCCCTCCATAACGAAAGGCGGTAACAGGTGTATCTTCCGTCTTTCGCATCAGAAAATCTCCCAGCATAGCCAGCAGACTGTCGCCTTGAAGGTGGCCAAACCGATCGTTATACTTTTTGAAATCATCGATATCAATAAGTCCCAGACAGAGCGGTGTTCCTTGCGTACGAGCGGTAGTGAGTTCATTTTCAAGCATACTTTCAAAATAACTATGGTTGAACAGACCTGTCCGTTGATCCGTGTTAGCTTTCTCCTCAATGGTCTGATACATGACAAACAACTGCTTGAATGCATGGGAGAGCAGAATACTGAGACTTAAGTACAACAACAGACCGAGCACGCCATTGTGCACGACCAGAATCGTCAGGACAAGCGCCAGAATCAGCGTACATAAATAAACCAACAGGGATTCGGTAACGAATGCCCGCTTCATCTGCTGTAATGCATCCTTCGTTGAAAAATGAAAGAATAAGCCAAGTGTAATCGTATTGATGATGAAGTAGGCTGCAAGCGCTGCAAAATAAGGAAGCAGATTATAGCCGTCCAAAGTTCCCGATTGCCCGCCAGTCCACTCAAACACGGCAGCTGCTCCCGTAATCATGAGACTGTAGATGCTGAAATTGACAATGTGTTTCCACCAGGTGAGCTTGCGCTCTTTGATTAACAGAATGATAGAGACAGGAAGCAGTACAGATAAACTGAAGGCTCCGCCAAACATGAATATACAGGCAAGGTATACCGATGAATCCATGGATTGCTGATTGCCTTTGGGTGGAATCTGAAACGTGAAATAATCCAGAATTAACGCCGCGCCCAGCATGGTATAGACCATGACCCAATCCGCCGTGGTTAGATGAAGGTAAGACCACTTGTTCATGTACAGAAAAACACCGATCCCGGTACAACTAAGCAAAATAACATACAGACTGCTTCGATCTGCCTTATGGATAAGGTTACGAATAAAGTTCATAAAAAATCTCCTGCTTGGGTTTAGTCTACTCTTGATGTCTATATAAATTAAGCTGATGGGTATTAACACTTACACTTCGATGACAGAACAACCTTCCGATCACTGTTATCCCCAGATTTTTTGATTTCTTTTCCAAAAGGGAAAATCCCGGGATAGCATATGCTTCCGATGTAGCTTTCTTTTAGAAAGCTTTTAGGCGAACACTTCGCTTCTTCAGGTTATTTCTGTCCTCTCCGTTCTCGTGTCAATGTTCAGTTCAATATATAATTGGTGTTCTTGTATAGGGATGTACTATATAGACGTATAACATACCAATTTGCCTGGCAAAAATCCAGAAAGAAAAAACAGGCCGCTGGCAGCCTGTTTGTCTTGTTTGGCGGTATGGATACTAGCCGCCCAGCTTGTATCCCGAAGTTAGTGCTACAACGACAGAAGCCACGATGATTGCGTTGATGACAATGCGGGAATATTTCACACCTTCAAATTTTTTCATGGAGAAGACCTCCCTTCCTTGGAGTCTACCTGGTTCTCTTTAAGCCTGATGAGTTTTAGCAGGTTGCACAGCCTTTTTGTCCCGATTCACCATCATGTACTGGATAAACAGGAATACGCCAACGTTCATGACTACATCACCGATGCTGATAACTTGAGTTCGTGGATAAGGGCTGGAGAGTGGGATGATATCACCGAGAAAAGGCAAACGTGTAGACGCATCCATCATAAAATGCTTCGATACGGCTCCGCCTTCCCGGAGCATGTCTACATAGTAGGGTCCCAATACAGCGGAGGCTTCCACAGAAACCGGCATACGTCCACCGTTGACAGCCATCACGGCAAAATTAAGAAACACACCAATCCAGATGAGCATAAAACCGGTATGATGCCTATTGAGCCACAAAAATGCGAGCCCTGTAATGTAGACGGCAGCAAAGAGATAACCATTAATGGATGCCACCCATTCGAATCGTTCCTGCAGATAGAAAATAAAGAACTGGATTAGCAGCAATACAGGGAAAATCCAGCCACTTCGCAACTTGAGTGCTGCAAACTGATGGAGTCCATGCCGCAGCCCGCCTCGAAAAAATCCAACGATCAAGCCGAGTAAAATACCGTCATATACCATAAGTAACTCCTGTTCGTGCGGAGATGTGCAATAGGATTGCGTGTTTGTGTACATATAGGATTCGACCTGATATTGGTAATTCCTGCATGAGAAAAATGATTTTTTAGAAGAAATTTGCAAAATGCTGAACAAAAAACCGTCTTTACGAACCAAAGGGTCGAAAACCCTGATGAATTCAGTAAAGACGGTTACTTATAATGGCAAAATACGAGCTTTAATTCGGTTGGAAATGGAATTTATTTTATTCGGAACCACCGTTCAGATAGTTGAAGAAAGGCTGATCCACCCAGAAGTCATATGTTGTAATGTCTGCATCAGGAGCGAGTTTCAGGAAACCTTCCCGAATGGATTTGGCATTTTCCTTCAGAGAGAAGGACTGAGCATAGTAATTGCCAAGCGCGATCTTATTATTGGAAATGACCGGATAGTTGGCCAATACCGTTGGTGAGTAATAAAGTGGTTGCCACCAGGAACTGAGAATCAATGGTGATGTACTGTCACTGTTCTTCTTGGCATATTTCAGAACAATATCATTGAAGCGGACTTTGTCTGCCACATTGTTGAACTCGAACTGAATATCATATTCCTTCGCAGAGGCAATATAGTTACCGTTCTCGATCTGTGTCACTTTGTAGTCTGGTGTTTCCTTCGGCTCGCCCCATTCTTTCAAATAAATGAAGGCAGATGTCTTCGGCTGGAATTGTACATCGGCGTCAATACCTTCGCTACGCAGCAAACCAACCAACTGTACAGCATGTTGAATGTTATCGTGACCGTAGGTAAGTGTCAGCTCATCGATAAAGTTGGAATCAAAGCGGCTATCCTTCAGGTTGTAACCTGTGACGAGATCATCTCGCAGGGCCTGATCCACAATTTTTCTCAGCTCAGGTGATTCGATGAGATCCGCTGTGCGATATGCAGCATACAGTTTGGAATAGATGTCCGCATCGCCGGAACGCCCAATCTCATGTTTGTATTTCCCTTGACTGACGAGCACGCGTCCAAGCAAAGTATTAGCAAAATCTTTACTTGCTACGCCACCCTTAAGGAGAGCGGGGTAGAGGCTTTCGGGAATCAGGCCTGTATCAATCGCTGCAGCCAGTTCCTGTGCGGCTTGTCCCTGAACACGGTTCGGGTTAATGCCAACTTTGGCAAGTGCTTTGGCCGTTTTCTCTGCGGGATATGTATATGCGAGTTCCTTTAATCCGGCTGCTTTCACCGCGATGAAGACGGCAGCATAAGTGCTCAGTTGATCCTTGGCATGTACTTCCGTACCTGTAAGAACCCCATTATTGAATAAGGATACGGCAGCATCATAGGAAGAATCACCAGAAGTCAGGTCGGTAAAGACAGGGGCTTTGGCTTCACTGTTACTTGTTTGAGTTGCTTCCGTGATGGCTGCAATGGCTTGAATGAAATCACCTTTGGTTATCTGTTGCGGCAATTGAATGTTGTATTTCGCTTGTAAGAATTGAGCAAAATCCGCTGCGCTTTCCGTATAAGCGACTGGAGCCTGAGCTAACGGTCCTTTGACACTTTGCGATGTGCTTGGTTTAGCTGGAGTAGCAGATGCTGCAGAAGCAGAAACGGGCAAGCTTAGGCTGCCGAGTGTTACCGGAGCGGCGAGCAGGGCCGCCAACGTGATCTGGGTGATTTTTTTCAAATGAATAGCCTCCTTAAAAATGGGTTGGAAAATAAGTAGCTTTCGGTTATAATTCTGACAAATCCTATCAGAATAGAATAATTGGATTGACTTTAGCACGGAGACGCGCTGGATGTCAACGGAAAAAAAGCTTGCTATAAAGCGGTTTCCAAAGCTTGGTAGAAAGCAAATCATCAAATATATTCTAATTGAGTGTATACGCTCAAAGATTTATTGACAAGGATCGACAGTATCCGCTAGGATAAGAAAAAAGAATATTGAAAAGGGGTATTTTCAAAATGAAAAGAGGTTTATCGTTCGTCTTATCGATCATCATGTTGGCTATTTTGTTGGCAGCTTGTGGGAATTCGGCTTCCAAAGACGAACAATCCGCCCAAGGCAGTGATTCGGAGAAATCTCTTCGGATGGCCCTCGTACTTCCCGAAAAAATAGGGGTTAACCCTTTCTTTGTACAGATGGATGAAGGCTTCAAAAAAGCAGGCGAAGAATTCAAAGTAGACACCAAGACAATTGAATCAACAGATCCGGCAGCATTTGAACAAAATCTGCGTGCTGCGGTTGCCGAGAATTATGATCTGATTATTACAGCCACTTTCCAGGCAGAAGATGCATTGAAGAAAGTCGCTGCAGAAAATCCGGACAAGTCCTTTGCAATTGTAGATACAACCGTGGATCTGCCTAACGTACGTAGCGTTGGTTTCCGTGAATATGAAGGGGCGTACCTGCTCGGTGCAGCTGCTGGATTGTCCACCAAAACAGACAAAGTCGGCATGATCGCAGCAATGGATGTACCATTGATCAAGAAATATACGGAAGGTTTCAAAGCGGGATTGGAATCCGTGAATCCAGACGCAGAATTCCTCGTGAACTATGTAGGTGGATTTAATGACCCGGCCAAAGCAAAAGAATTGGCACTGGTACAATTCGGCAAAGGCGCTGACTTCATCGCTGGCGCATCCGCTGTAGGTGATCTTGGCGTGTTCGAAGCAGCAAAAGAAAAAGGCTTCTACACTTCAGGTCAGGATACGGACCGTACCGTTGAAGACCCGGAACATATCGTATTGTCTCAATTGAAATCAACCGATACGGTTGCTTATGAGACCGTGAAAGATTTTGTAGAAGGCAACTTCAAAGCAGGTGCAGTGAACTACGGCTTGAAAGAAGACGGTGTGGGCCTGACTTACGTTACACGTGATAGCGAATCCCCGCTGAATGCTTTTGTTGGACAAGAAGTCATCGACAAAGTGAAAGCAATCAAGGATGATATCGTATCCGGCAAAATTGTAGTCAAAGATCCATTGCAACAATAGTTTTGAATGTTCTTTTCAATGAATGTGGGATGAAAATGATCAGCCGGCTGCCCGATCAGGCAGCCGGTTTTGCTGCTATTAAATGACCAGTATATGTTCAACTTATCGTTTACACGATAACGAAGAGGACAGAAATAACCTGAAGAAGCGAAGTGTTCGCATTTATCCCCGGATTTTCCCGTGTCAAAAGGGAATCGAAAAAATCTGGGGATAACGGCGATCGGAAGGTTGTTCTGTCATCGTAGTGGCGAGTGTAACCTTTTAAGTTGAACTGAGAGGAGCGAACGCGAGATATGCTGTTGGAGATGGAGCACATTACGAAGAAATACGGCGGCTTCACCGCTAACCGTGACATCCGTTTTAATTTGCGTGAGGGAGAGATTCATGCCCTTGTGGGTGAGAACGGGGCCGGTAAAACAACCTTGATGCGTATGCTGTACGGTATGGAACAGCCTACGTCAGGCACAATCAAAGTCCGTGGACGCGAGGTAAGCTTTGCAACGCCGTCCCAGGCGATGGCAAGTGGCATCGGTATGGTGCATCAGCATTTCATGCTGTTCCCTTCCTTTACGGTGGCGGAGAACATCGTGATTGGACGCGAACCGGCAGCGGTAGGTGTATTTGACCGTAAAAAAGCAGCGGCCCAGGTGAACGAGCTTGGCAGACAATATGGCATGCCGGTTGACCCGTGGAAAAAAGTGTCCGAGTGCCCGCTTGGCATGCAGCAGCGTGTTGAAATTCTCAAGGTGCTGCATCAGGGTGCAGACATCATTATATTGGATGAACCTTCGGCAGTACTGACGCCTCTGGAAGTAAAGGAACTGCTGGCGAACATGAAATCACTCGCCAAGCTGGGCAAAACCTTTGTACTAATCACGCACAAGCTGCAAGAAGTCATGGATGTAGCCGACCGGATTACGGTACTTCGAGATGGTCAGGTAACGGGTACACTCGAAGCCAAGGATACACATGTGGAGGAATTATCCCGTCTGATGGTTGGTCGTGAACTTGTGCGTATGGACAAGCAACCATCGGTTCCTGCCGAAGCGGTGCTTCAGGTGGAAGGGGTCAATCTGTCTGGCGCCAAGGATCGTTCGGCGCTCAAGGAGATCCATATGGAGGTTCGTAAAGGCGAAGTCGTTGGCATAGCCGGTATCTCGGGTAACGGCCAGTCGGAATTGATTCAAGTGATTGCGGGACTGCGTAAGGCGGATAGTGGTCGCGTTGTGCTCTCTGGGCAAGATACGACCAATTGGCCTGTACGGCGCATTCGTGAGCATGGACTTGCTCATATTCCGGAAGATCGTTACATGTGGGGAGCGGCCAAGGACGCGAGTGTTCGTGAGAATGGACTGATGGGACATCATCATCGTTTGCAGTCACGTGGCATTATCAAAGCGAAAGCAGCAAAAACAATGGTAGAAAGCTGGATCAAACAGTTCAGCATCAAGACGGGTTCTGCAGAGACGAAGGCACAGTTTTTGTCCGGAGGTAATTTGCAGAAGCTGATTGCCGCTCGTGAATTCGCACAGGATACACCGTTTCTAATTGCAGCCGAACCGACTCGTGGTGTGGATATCGGAGCGATGGAGACGATTCATGCCGAATTGCTACGTAAACGCAGTGCGGGTGCAGGTATTCTGCTCATTTCATCGGAGTTGTCCGAAATTTTGCAATTATCGGATCGCATTATAGTGATGTATGAAGGCGAAATTGCCGGAGAACTGAGAGCAGAGGAAGCGACGGAGGAACAGATCAGTTTGTTAATGGCAGGAGGGAAAGAGCGGATATGAATCGGGTAAAAGAAACACTTCGCGGACTCGTACAGCCGCTGCTTGCCGTATTCATCGGTCTGATTGCAGGGGCTGTGGCGATTCTGATTGTTGGCGGTAATGTGGTGGATACGTATGCGGAGATGTGGAAAGGGGCATTCGGCAACTTCTACTTCTTCACCAATACACTGGCTCGTTCCACACCGATCATCTTGGCGGGACTTGGCGTAGCATTGGCATTCCGTGCCGGATTTTTCAATATGGGAGCCGAAGGCCAGATGATTCTTGGCGGGCTTAGTGCCGCGCTCACGGCGCTCTATCTGCCAGGCCCGGGCTGGTTCGTGTGTATTGCTGCGATTGTCGCAGGTATTGTTGCCGGGGGAATCTGGTCTCTGTTTGCAGGTTGGCTGGATGCTCGTTTCGGCATGAATCTATTGATTACAACCTTACTACTTAACTATATCGCCATTTATTTTGGCGGATACATGGTCTCCTATCCATTCAAGGATCGGACTGGATCTGCAGCGATGGCTCAGACACCCATGATTGATCAGAGTATCTGGTTGCCGAAGTTGTTCCAGGGTATGGGACTGCATGCCGGCTTCATCATTGCCATTGTCGCGGCTATTCTGATCTACTGGTTCACTCACAAAACGGTGACGGGTTACGAGATCCGCATGCTCGGCAGCAACCCGTCCTTTGCAACCTACGGCGGTGTTCGCCGCATTCGCATGATGATGCTATCCATGGTAATCAGTGGTGGACTTGCTGGACTGGCAGGTGCGGGGGAAGTGCTCGGTACACAGTACCGTTTCCTTGATGGATCGCTATCTTCTGCAAGTTACGCATGGAGCGGCATTATGGCCACGCTGCTTGCCCGCTCGCATCCACTCGGTACAGCTGTAGCAGCTATTTTGCTGGCTGCGTTACAGACAGGTGCCATGGGGATGGAACGGAATACGGATGTGCCGCTTGAAGTCGGCAGTGTCATCCAGGCCGTATTGACGTTATTTGTATCAGCTCAGATCGGTTATTCATTCCTGAAGCGGAGAAAGGAGAAAAAGTCCAATGCAACAACTGTTTGATGCAGCCATGTTTGGCTCAACCTTGCGGATTATGACTCCAATCCTGCTTGCAGCGCTCGGTGGGGCTTTATGTTCCCGTGTCGGTCTGTTCAACGTGGGTCTCGAGGGACTGGTTCTGATCGGTGCGTTCTCCGCCATTGTCGGTAATTATCTGTTTGGCAATGTGCTGCTGGCTGTACTCTTTTCCATTATTATTGTGATGTTATTCTCTGCGCTCTTTGCTTTTATAAGTATTAATCTCAAGGCCAACGCCATCGTGGTCGGAATCTCGCTCAACTTCCTGGCTGCGGGGGTGACGACCTTTGCACTGCGTGCGATTTTTGATGTAAAAGGTGCATACTACGACAAAGACATGGTGGGACTTCCCAAGTGGGATATTCCGCTGATCAAGGACATTCCGTGGTTGGGCGATGTATTATCGGGACATAGTCCCCTGGTCTACCTCGGCATTGTGCTCGTGATTGGACTGCAATTCTATCTGTTCAAAAGTGTATCCGGCTTCCGCCTGCGCTCCGTCGGGGAGAACCCGATTGCAGCACAGAGCATCGGGATCAAGGTGCGCGGCATCCAGTATGGTGCCGTTCTGATGTGCGGTGTGTTGTGTGCTCTCGCTGGAGCACAGTTGTCGCTCGGTCAGGTGACGATGTTCACCGAAGGCATGACTGCTGGTCGTGGTTTTATCGCTTTGGTCGCAACGATGCTGGGACAAGCGAATCCGCTGGGCGTCATGGGCTCCAGTGTGCTGTTCGGCTTCATGGAAGCATTGAGTATTCGTCTGCAAGGCTTCTCCTTGCCAACCCATTTCACATTGATGCTGCCGTATATTGTGACGCTGGTCGCGATGTTCTTTTTCAAAGACCGTACCTATGCACAGGATGCACTGAAAGCGGGCGGAAGCTCGCGTTAATTCCTGAATGCCGATGTAGAGGCAGCAAAAGAAGGAGGAATTCCACTTGCATAACAAGGCTGAACGTTTGAAAAAAGGAAAAGCCCCGGCACCCAAAGCGGGCAATGATTATGGAGATCGCTTGCCGCCGGGACAGATGCTGACGGAGAAATTCCCGATTCTGCATGAAGGGGAAGTACCGGAATACGACCTGTCCACATGGGACCTGAAAGTATTCGGCGAAGTGGAAGAGGAGAAGGTGTTCTCCCTTGCCGAATTGCAGGCGATGCCACAGGTGAACACAGTGAGTGATATTCACTGTGTTACCCGTTGGTCGAAATTCGATACGCCATGGGAAGGCATTCGCTTCTCTGATTTTGTGAAACTTCTTGGTGTTAAACCGGAAGCGAAATACGTCATGATCCATGCGGATCATGATTATGAGACAAATGTACCGCTCGAAGAATTGATGCATGACGATGTGCTGCTTGCATTCAAATATAACGGCGAGCCACTAACGCCCAAGCATGGTTTTCCACTGCGTATGGTTGTGCCACAACTCTACTTCTGGAAGAGTGCGAAGTGGATACGTGGTCTGGAGTTCATGACCGAAGACCGTAACGGCTTCTGGGAAGTGAATGGTTTCCATCATTTTGCCGATCCGTTCAAGGAGCAGCGCTTCTCGGGTGAAGATCTGCCGATTCCGGAAGACGAGTGGACGAAGAAGGAGTTTGATTGATATGTTGATGCCTATTTTGCAGATTCATTCGGAAGACATGCCGGCATATGCTATCGTCTGTGGTGATCCGGCACGTGCGGAGAAGATTTCCCGTAAGCTGGAGCAGGCGAGAGAACTGGCGTTCAGTCGGGAGTATCGTACGTTTGTTGGACTGTATGAAGGGGTACAGATTGCTGTGGTCAGCCATGGTGTAGGTTCACCTGGAGCGGCTGTCTGCTTCGAGGAATTGATTCGCGCAGGTGTAACCACTCTGATTCGTGTAGGTACAGCGGGATCGTATACAGCCGATTATCCGGCAGGCAGTGTAATTGTGAGTACAGCCGCTGTTCGTACGGACGGATTAACTCGCCAACTGGTGCCGGATGGTTTCCCAGCGGTAGCGGACATTGGGGTGACACAAGCGTTGATCGAAGCCGCTCGTGAGCAAGAAAGCGCGGATGCTGCAACATTTGCAGGCAAAGTGGGCGTTGGTATCACCGTAACGCTGGATGCGTTCTTCGCAGGCGTGGAAGAGATTCCACACCGCAAGTACAAGCAGGCTGGAGCACTTGCAGCCGAGATGGAAATTGCGGCGCTCTATATTGTTAGTACCTTGCGTGGCGCTCGCGCCGGAGCGATTGTCGCGATCGATGGATTCGCGGACAGCGACCTGGCAGCCGAGTATGATCCGCATACGGATGCGGTTGGACAAGCGGTTGAGCGCGAGATTAATGCAGCGCTACGTGCGCTAGCCGCGCTTGCTCGTCAGGATCAGGCGTAGGTTGGCTAAGGCAAGGATGAGTTGGTGTTCATTGTAACAAAGCTAAATAGTAGAAGTTGTCCATTGGATGTGGATAATATAAAAGGGCGTCCCGAAAGGTCACGAATATGACCTAGGGGCGTCCTTTCCTTTTTAATTTCTCCATTTTTGGTTAAGTGGAGCCTTTTAAATAAACTGAAAAAGAAGAGGGGATGCAGGTACAGTAGCGAATTGTATTTGCAGGGCAAGTCATTAAATTAGGAGAGTGATTAAATATGGGTTGGAGTGAATTACGTGAAATTCCTAATGAATACAGCGATGAGGTACAACGGATTGATGAGCAACTTTTGAAACTGGTTGCAGCCAGAAAGGACATAACCGGAGCTGTCCAATACCAGCCTCCTCAAAGTACCATCGATGAATGGGTGAGCTTACTAGATATGAAGGAGGAAGATATCCGATATGTTCTCCGTAGCGTGCAGCCGATGCCGCAAAGGCACTACTTTCCAAGAGAACCTCTTCAATTGACAAGTGTGGTGCCGATTATGAAGAAAATGATCAAAGATTCGTGTGAGTATATGATTACGCATTCAATGCAATATGAAGGCGAAAGCCTCGTTTACGTGGAAATTCGATATAAGGGGAATGAAGCTGAGCGTATACAAATGGTTCCACATTTGGCTCTGGAAATATTCAGCGAACAGAGACATATAACCATGAGACATGGTAGTCGAGGAGGAGGTGGGGAGACTCAAATTAGTTTCCGAGTGGTTCCTGCTCTTCCTTCTTCTCTGGATAACGTTCGATTCTCCTTGATTCCCTCCATACCAGAGATGGAATACAAAGTAGAGGAAATCATTTTGGATAAACAGGTTGATTTCGATTAACGGGGAACAGGATATATCATGAAAAATGACGTATGGATGATGCGCATGTACTAAGGGCGCAAAATCTATACGTCATTATGTGTATCAGGGGTAATAACACCTTGTTCTTTCTCAAATTCTTCAATATGTTGTTCAATAAGATACTCAATTTGCATTGCAATAGATCGTTTGTTTTTGTCCGCAATCACTTTAATTTTCTCAAAATTCTTTTCTCGCAGCCTAAGTGTAAAGACTCTTTTATCTGTAGCCATGAAATAAAATCTCCTCAAAAAGTAATGTTCATATTGTATCATTACAAAATAATTCAATATACAATCATATTGACGTCTAAGTGGTGTCACTCTAATATTTATATTCATAGTGACGTCACTTTTTTGGAGGGGATCATGGAGGACTTCGAAGAAATATTTAACCAGTTCAAAGCTCTTCGTATGGAGAGTATCGGAAATCTTGTGATTTATAATTCAAAAGAATATAAAAGATTGAGTCAAGAAAGTGATCGTTTGTTTACGGAGCTATGTGAATATGTTAAGCCAGAGGGGATGGCTTTATTTTTGGACTATTGTAATGTAATAACCCTTCTTCAGGGTACAGCAGAGTCAGTAATGTACGAGCAAGGGTTTAGAGATGGATTTAGCTTAATAAAGTTAATGTTTAATTCAAATAACACATAACTTGGGGGACGGCCTGATCCTCGAAGAGAATGATAATGCAGAAAGTGGGCACGTTATATAAAGGAACATCAACCATGAATACGAAAAAAGGGAGGACTCTACGATGACACAGAACAATCAACCTCAGGACGAGGCGGAAATTCGCAACAAGTTGGATGAAGACGGGGATTCCTTGATGGAGAAAAAGAAGATTCTAAGCGGAGTGGACATTGAGCCGCAGGCGGATGAATGGGCCGCGAAGCCATCACCTGTTGCTTTTAATGAAGGAAATGCTTCTTCGAAAAAATAAAAAACATGAGCATCACATTCGCTTTGTGGAATGTAAATAAATTTAGCGAAGCAGGTACCCTTATGGTATCTGCTTTTTGGTTGTATACTAATGTAAAATTCAGTAGATGAAAGAGTGATGGGGATGAGTAAGGGGAAGATTAACATCCGAAAGGCAGAAATGAGGGACTACTCTGGCGTGTCATTGTTGATGGATGAGTTGCACCAGATGCATGTCGAGGGGCGGCCCGATCTATACAGAGCGTTAGAGACGAGAATGGAGGAAAAAGAGTTCACCGAACTGCTGGAAACGGACAAGCGTTACCTGTATGTTGCCGAGTCTTCGGAAACGGGTGTGATTCTGGGTTACGGGAGTGCGCAGTTAAGTGTTATTCAAGATAACTCGTTGATGGTGGATCGCAAGATGCTGTACATCCATGAACTTGTAGTGGATACCAAGCATCGGGGCCAAGGAACAGGCAAACAGTTACTACAAGCATTCATTGAGCTAGGGAGAGAGCTTCAGGCAGACAGTGTGGAATTATCCGTGTCGACGTTTAACTCAGGCGCACAGGCTTTCTATGAACAGATGGGTCTGGTCGTTCGCAGCAGCAGGATGGAATATACCTTGTAAGATGCACTGCTCTTTATCATTCGAACAAGCAATGATCTATTTTTAACAAAATATCAAAACGCTCTTGAATACCCCCGTGGGGTATGTTACTCTTAGAAAAGAACGAAAGAAAAGGGGTGTTCATGATGGATCATCAGAGCCATCCCGAGGAACCTTTGCAATCCTCCATGTCAGATTCAACGGAAGCTTCGGCTACAGATCAAGAAGCGGTATCCTGTCATGCCGAGGGCAGTGATGGGAAGCATGTGCGCAAGAGTCACCATTCGCAGGAGATGAAGAGTAACCTGGTTTCTCGTTTGAACCGTGTGGAAGGTCAGATTCGCGGGATCAAGGGATTGATCGAGAAGGATACGTACTGTGATGATGTGCTGACGCAGATTGCGGCGGCTCAGTCTGCTCTTAATTCAGTAGGCAAACTTCTGCTTGAAGGCCATATGAAGAGCTGTATTGTTGAGCGTATCCAGGCTGGTGAACATGAGGTTGTGGATGAACTGCTGGTTACGATGCGGAAGTTAATGAAGTAAGCTGAATCAATTCACCTATTTAATTTATCATTTTAATATACCCCAAGGAGGAATTACAATGTCTAATGTTACGTTGAACGTTACGGGAATGTCTTGCAATCACTGCGTGAAATCAGTTGAAGAAGCTGTGAAGAATACCGGTGCGAGTGGTAAGGTTGATCTGGCAGCGGGAACAGTAGCTGTGGAATATGATGAGCAGACGGTGAACGTGGATCAGATCAAAGCTGCAATTGAAGATCAGGGATACGATGTAGTCTAACGGGATCACAGGCTTAAACCGAACATGCTCATGGGCGAAAAAGAGGTCAGAGTACCTTTTCCCAAGAGTCAGGTTTAAGCCTAATTTTCTGTCTAATATATACCCCTTGGGGGTATAATGGGTGCAACATACAAAAATTGAATCGACATGAAAGGAGCTGACATGATGGATAACTCAACGAATAAACCAATGGATAGATCAACCGAACCCACACCAATGCCACCTATGGCAGAAGCACCAGGACTGAAGGCAACACTGCACATCACGGGGATGACCTGTGCTGCATGTTCGACGCGAGTGGAGAAGGGATTGACCCGCATGGAAGGGGTACATGAGGCCAATGTGAACCTTGCGATTGAACAGGCAACCGTTTCTTATGATCCAAAGACAACTAACGTGAACGCGTTGCGTGATAAAGTAGAGGCACTTGGCTACGGTACGGTGTCCGAATCGGTTGATTTGAACATCACCGGTATGACGTGTGCTGCTTGTTCTGCCCGGATTGAAAAAGGACTTTCCCGACTACCGGGGGTATCTCAGGCGAACGTGAATCTGGCGCTGGAGACCGGGCATATCGAATATGCCGCGGGCTCATTGAAACCTTCGGATATTACCGCCAAGATTAAGCAAATGGGCTACGGTGCTGAACTGCAATTGACGCAAGAAGAGACCACATCGGTTCGTGAACGTGAGCTGCAACGCAAAAAGTGGAAGTGGATGATATCGGCTTTGTTATCGATTCCGTTGCTGTGGGCCATGGTGGGGCATTTCTCGTTCACATCCGGAATCTATGTACCCGAGCTGTTCATGAACCCGTGGTTCCAACTGCTGCTGGCAACGCCAGTACAGTTCGTGATTGGGTGGCAGTTCTATGTGGGGGCGTACAAAGCACTACGTAACCGCAGTGCCAATATGGATGTTCTCGTCGCACTGGGTACCAGCGCAGCGTTTTTCTACAGTCTGTATCTGACGTTATCCAGTGGGTACTTGCCTTTTGCGTCGGTGGATCATGGGGCAATGGGAACGGGCACAGCCGCCATGCCTTCGGTAGAACTCTATTATGAGACAAGTGCGATTCTAATTACGTTAATTTTACTGGGAAAATGGTTCGAAGCTGTGGCGAAAGGCCGCTCTTCACAGGCAATCAAAAGCCTGATTGAACTTGCTCCACGTGAAGCACGTGTCATTCGTGACGGGCAGGAAGTGTTGGTTCCTGCCGCATATGTTGCGGTGGGCGAACTGATTTTGGTGAAGCCGGGGGATAGCATCCCGGTGGATGGTATCGTTGAAGAGGGGCAATCCTCGGTGGACGAATCCATGCTAAGTGGAGAGAGCCTTCCCGTGGATAAAAAACCGGGAGATCCCGTTACAGGTGCTACGCTGAACAAAAACGGGGTATTACGACTTCGTGCGACCCGAGTGGGATCGGACACGGCGTTGTCCCAGATTATTAAAGTAGTCGAGCAAGCTCAGGGCTCCAAAGCACCGATCCAGCGGATTGCAGATGTCATTTCAGGCATATTTGTTCCCATTGTCGTGGGTATTGCCGCGCTGACATTCCTGATCTGGTATCTGTTTGCAAGTCCGGGTGACTTCGCTGGTTCCCTGGAGAAAGCCATTGCCGTGCTCGTTATTGCCTGTCCATGTGCACTGGGGCTGGCAACGCCGACCTCCGTTATGGCTGGATCAGGACGTGCGGCTGAATATGGCATTCTGTTCAAGGGTGGCGAACATCTGGAGTCGGCACAACAGATTCAGACCGTGGTGCTCGACAAAACAGGTACAGTAACCCAAGGTAAGCCCGTCCTTACGGATGTTGTTACGGCTCCAAATTGGACGGAATCCGATCTGCTTGAGCGAGTGGGAGCGGCAGAACAGAGTTCAGAGCATCCGCTGGCAGAGGCGATTGTTGCGGGTATCCGTGCCAAGGGTCTGGAGCTAACCGCAACAGAGAAGTTTGAGAACATACCGGGATATGGCGTGCGAGCTTCATTAAAAGGGCAGGAAATTCTGGTCGGCACACGGCGGTTGCTTGCGGATGAACAGGTAAATGTCTCAGAGGAAACCGTTCAGCAGATGAACCGACTGGAAGAGCAGGGACGTACAGCGATGTTGGTTGCGGTGGATGGTCAGTGGGCAGGGATCGTGGCTGTGGCTGACACCATCAAGGATACCTCTCGAGAAGCCATTGGTCGTCTTCAGGCGATGGGGATTGATGTCATCATGATCACGGGAGACAATGAGCGGACTGCTCGCGCTGTAGCAGAACAAGCAGGGATTGGTAAAGTTCTGGCTGAGGTTCTGCCGGAAGGCAAAGCCGCGGAAGTGAAAAAACTTCAGGAGAGTGGTCTGAAAGTTGCCATGGTAGGTGATGGCATAAATGATGCTCCGGCACTCGCTACTGCTGACATTGGGATGGCCATTGGAACAGGAACGGATGTAGCGATGGAAGCGGCGGATATTACCTTGATGCGTGGTGATCTGAACAGCATTGCAGATGCGATTGAGATGAGTCGGCGCACGATGGGTAACATCAAACAAAACCTGTTCTGGGCACTCGGATACAATGTTATTGGTATTCCTATTGCGGCAGTTGGTTTCTTGGCTCCATGGCTGGCAGGGGCGGCGATGGCGTTCAGCTCCGTGTCGGTTGTCCTGAATGCGCTGCGTCTGCAACGCATGAAGCTGAATAGAAATGGCTGACCGGCCCATGTTTACAAAGATATTCAATACCTCATTGTAACAAAGTGAGGATAATACATGCGCGGTTCGCTGCAGGCGGGCCGTGCTTTTTGTTGAGAAGAAACAGTTTGAATCGTGAGAGAAGTACGGCCTGAATCGTTGGTCTAGATGTCCTTTTCTATGGAGAAAAGTTGGTATTATGCTATTTTGTGAAAATGAATTAATTACATTCATGAATAAATCTTATATTTTCTGAATATTTCAAAAATGAGTTGACAATATGGTCATATTCACATAAAATTTAAACGATCGTTTGATTCAAACAACTGTTTAAATCAAATTAGAACTATTTTGAGTAATGGAGGACACCTTTTATGTTACAGGCTTTACGTACATTGTTTAAAAAACCGCCAGTGATTGTAGGGATCGTAACAGCACTTATGTTCCAAGTGATCTTTAGCGTGATCTGGATGACCGCATATTCTGGAGTAAATGACCGTACGAAAGAATTAACGGTTGCGATTGTGAACGAGGATGGTGAAATGTCCAAAGGAATTGCGGATTCGCTAGCAGGAACACTGCCTTTTCACACCGTATCCAATCTGAGTGCAGCTGAAGCGTTGGATCAGTTGAATCATCACAAAGTACACATGGTGCTGGATATTCCGGCTGGATTTAACGAACTGCTTCAGACGGCTGGCTCAACCGCCGAGATTAAATACACCATTAATGAAGCGAACCCGGTTACGATCAAAAGCATGATGCAAGGTGTATCACAAAGTGTGACAAACACGATTAACAAACAAGCTACAGCACAAGGCGTTCAGACGGTGTTAACTGCTTCAGGTGCGCCTGCCGATCAGGCTGCTGAAGCTGCTGCGAACCTGGCTACCCGAGTGGAAGGAACGACAACATCGATCAACCCGGTTAACGGGATGAATAATCAGATGGTGCCGATGATGATGGTACTGGCTTCCTATGTAGGTGCCATGATCATGGGGATGAACCTCCAGACAGCCATGGGTATGCTGTCATCTACCTATTCCCGATTGACTTTGTTTGGCGCGAGAGTAGTCATTAACGTGGGTTCTGCATTGGTCGTTTCCTTGCTGGGATCTTCACTGATTGTGGCACTGGGAGGACAGATTGCACAAGGATTTGTCGCATTTTGGTTGTTCCAGGCGCTCTTCCTGTGCACGTTCATGTTCTTCTCCCAGTTCTTCCTGATCTGCTTCGGACCTGCAGGAAGTCTGTTCAACATTATCTCACTGTCCTTGCAACTGGTATCTTCCGGTGCAATGGTACCACGTGAATTGCTGAACAGCTTCTATAGCGGCATTGGGCAGTACCTGCCTGCAACATACGCCGTTCAGGGTATTCTAAGCGTGCAGTTGGGAGGCCCAGGGGTTCAGTCTGCTGCGGGCTCTATCGTCATTGTACTGTTGGTTGCTGTTGCTTTGTCACTGGTCGTGACGTTGTTGAAAAAACAACGCATGCCAGCTGGTGCACCACGCCCGGTTCAAGCACACAACTAATACAACAGATGCATGTAACGGCTTCATAAGATAGGACAATAGGATAGGACAAGCACCCCGATGATTTTCATCGGGGTGCTTGGTGTAATATAATAGACAGATGATTCGCTGGCTGCAGTCCTTGAGCTAGAGGCGAATGAGATGAACGGACAAGAGGGAGCGGGACGGAATGACGGAACCGGAGTTGGATATCAAAACGAGGATATTGCTTGCAGCCAAGAAGCTTTTTGCACAGCAGGGGTATGACGGGACGAGTGTTCGTCAAATATGTGATGAGGCAGGTGCCAATGTATCGCTGGTGTCTTATCATTTTGGCGGCAAAGAAAAGGTGTTCGAAGCATTATTTGAGCATTTCTTCCCGGGGCATATGATGAACGCGCTGGCTGAAGAGTCCATGTCCTCGCCTGTGGAAGGTATCCGACGGATTATTGGTGAAGTTGTGAAGTTCACGATGACGGACCGGGAGATGAGCGATATTGTGCAGCTGGAGATTACACTGCGTACACATCGCACAGCTACCGTATTTCGTTTTTTGGACCCCGTCTGGACCCGAGTCAGGGAACTGCTGCAAGAGGGTAAGGATCAGGGATTGTTCCAGATCGAGTCCGTGTCTTATGCGATGCTTCAGGTTATGGGTGTGGCTTTGGCGCACAAACGGGCCAAGAATTCACGATTTGGCTTTGATTATCAGCATATGAATACAGACGAACTCGCTGAGCAGACCATTGAGTTCGTACTTCGAGGATTGGGAGTGAACCGCCATGAATGAAACCATTGAGTTGATGATGAAACACCGCTCTGTACGCAAATTCAAGCCAGACCCGGTAAGTGAAGAGCAGCTTGCAGCCATCGTAGCGGCTGGGCAGATGGCCTCCTCTTCTAGCAGTGTACAAGCATATACCGTAATTGCCGTGACGGACATAGAGCAGAAAGCCAAGCTGGCTGGATTGGCAGGCAATCAGGCCTACGTTAATGAATGTCCCGTGTTTCTCGTATGGTGTGCTGATCTGTATCGACTGAGTGATGCTGCGAAACGTCATCTTCCTGAGAAGGAATCGTATGCCGATTCGACCGAGAATTTCATGGTAGCCACCATTGATGCTGCACTGGCTTCCCAGAATGCTGCTCTTGCAGCAGAGTCGCTTGGTTTCGGAATCGTATATATTGGGGGGCTTCGTACCCGGATTGAAGAAGTCGCTGAGCTGTTGGGATTGCCGGAGGGCGTATATCCAGTGTACGGCATGTGTATTGGTGTTGCAGATCAGGAAACGGGGATTCGGCCACGTCTGCCACTGGATGCAGTTCTGCATCATAATCGCTATAATGCCGAGCAGAGCATCAAAGGTGTTGAGCAGTATGATGTGACAACGACGGCGTACATGAAAGAACGGACCAATGGTGAGCGAACGACTCCATGGTCCGAACTGATGGCGAAGCGCCTGACTGAGCCGGCACGGTTGCAGGTGAGACCGTTCCTGGAAAGCAAAGGATTCTTGAAACGTTAAATTATATATGTAAAATTAGAAGCCAGTCGTGGTGAAAACGACTGGCTTCTTTGTGCTTTGTTGTAATTCGCTGTGTTAGTAGGGCAAGCGAGAGTGCTTGCTGCTACCCAATTTTGAATTTGAATTAAGTTAAGCCGTAGAAACGCTTTGTATTCTGATAAAAGAGACGGGCGGCCCGCTCGGTTCCCATGCCGGTGATCTCACTCCATGCCTGAATGACCTGTCTGGTCATGGCCGGGTGTGTCATTCGTCCCTGAAACGGCCCTTCGAAGGGCCACGGTCCGTCGGTCTCGGCCATGACTTGTTCTGCCGGATATTGCCGGGCGAGTTCACGAATCTCTTCTTCATAACGAATATCCGGCGTGAAAGAGATGAAATAACCGTTGTCTGCCATGCGTTTTACCGTTTCGGGGGACCCTTTGAACCAGTGGAAATGAGCACGTCGGAAATGATTTTGCTCCAGCAGATCACAGACGATATCCGCATCTTCGTATACCGCATGAAGGACAAGCGGTTTGTTGTGCTTTTTCGCGAGTTGGATGAAACGTTCAAGCAGCTCGATATACCCGCTCTGATCGAAGCGCTGTCCTGCTTGCTCAGCCTCCAGTCGATTGTAATAGGGAAGGCCGACTTCTCCGATGGCTGTGGCTTGTCCCATATGCTGCTCAATCCATTGGAAGAACAGGTCCATCTCTGCGGTGGATGGCAGTTCCTGTTCCGGATGAAAGCCGAAGGCCGGATATATAGTGCGTGGATATTGATTAGCAAGCTCCAGATTGGCCTGGGCAGAAGCCAGATTCATGGATACCGCAATGACCGCTTCGACCTGCTGAGACGGGAAGGATAGAAGCATCTCGCGTTGTTCGTCAGGGGTATACTGATCCAAATGAATATGAGCATCAATTAATGGTGCAAAAGCTTGAGAATGCACGAGGGGATTCCTCCTTGTATTCCTATATATTTTAACTATGGTACGTCAGATTTCCTTTAACGGATCACCCATTAAAGGAAAAAAATAACTTAAAAGCCCGCGCTATTAGGATAGGCGGGCTTTCTGCTGTTCTTCTCTCATCCACTGTGCAATCTGCCGTTTACGTTCAAGAAATGCCGATTCCTCCGTAATTTCTTCTCGTCTGGGGCGATCAAAAGGAACGTACACCTCGTGCAACACCGTTGCAGGCCGGTTGGATAATACATAGACTCGATCCGCAAGCAGCAATGCCTCTTCGATATTATGAGTGATGAACAGCACCGAACGACGGTTCTGTTCCCAGATATCGAGCAGCCAGCGCTGCATGTCGCTACGTGTGAGTGCATCCAGCGCGCTGAAGGGTTCGTCCAGCAGCATCAACTCCTGCGGACTAAGCAGGGCGCGCAGGAATGCAGCGCGTTGCTGCATACCGCCCGACAGCATATGCGGGTATGCCTGCTCGAATCCGGCAAGACCCACGCTGCTTAACCATTTTCGAGCCTCCGCAAGTGCTTCGGCCCGGGGTGGAGCATCCATAGCTACTTCACCAGCTAGCAGTACATTGTCTTCAATGGTACGCCAAGGGAAAAGGGCAGGCTGTTGTGGCATATAACTGATCTTGCCTCGCTGCCCAGTAACATTATGACCGTTCATGAGCACTTGCCCTTCCTGTGGCTTCAGCAGACCACCGATGATATGGAACAGGGTGCTTTTGCCACAGCCGGACGGCCCAACGATAGCGACAAACTCACCTTGCTTCACAGTCAGGGACAGGCCGTTCAACACTGGTAGCCTGCTCCGTCGTTCACGGAATGATGCATGAACATCCACGACGTCCAGTGCAGGTGGAACCGAAGCAGCAGTCGTATATGTCGGTAGCCCAGAATTAGTCGAGTGAATTTTTTCACCGTGCTTTGGTTCCAATGTGCGTGCTCCCCGTTCAGGCTGGACGTGTTCGTCCTGTTGCTGATTCATATGCTCATCACTTCCTAATATATAGACTTACATGCTTTGTTATCGCTTCTGTGGCCGCCAGCGTACGAACAGCTTCTCCAGCAGCGCGATGAGCAGGAAGAGCAGCAAGCTGAGCGCAACAATAATCATGATTGCCACGAATAAGCGATCTGTGCGATAAGCTGATTTTTGCAGCATCATATAATAACCAATGCCCTTGTCTGCACCAATCCATTCGGCAATGATGGCGCCCATCACGCTATAGGTAGCGGCGATTTTGATACCGGAGAATACTGATGGTAGTGCATGGGGAAGCTCTAGCTTCCAGAAGATATGACGACGTTTGGCACCAGCCATGCGCATATAGTTCATCATGGCCGCGTCAGTACGGGTCAAGCCGTCCATGGCCGCCACCGCAACGGGGAAAAAGCAGACTAATATGATGGTAATCAGCTTGGGCAACAGCCCGAATCCAAACCAGATTAACAGGAGCGGTGCGAGCGCGATGGTCGGGATATTTTGACTAAGAATAAGTAAAGGATACAGGGCTGACTTGAGAAAAGGGACCAAATGCAGCACCATCGCAATCAGCAATCCGACCGCTGTGCCAGCTGCGAATCCGATCAGGGTTAACTGAATGGTTGCGGAGGCATGCATGCCAAGTCGCTCGGCCTGGGATGCTGCTTCGCGGGCGATATCGGACGGTGCGGGTAGCATCCATTTCTCGATATGGAACAGGGAAACGGCTCCCTGCCATATCGCTATAAAGAGAATAACCGCCACGAAGGGCGGCCATACACTTTTGAAATAGGCATTCATTAGCGGTACTTCTCCGTCAGGGTATCCATGCTGAAACCAGTAGGGCTATGGGCGATTTTGATCTGGGAGATGATGCTTGGGCTGCCAGCCTCCACAAGTACCTCGTGCATCTTACGGACAACCTCCAGCAGTTCCTCCAATTCCCCCTCCATCGTGGTGTCGAGCGCGTTCACCTGATATTTCAGGCCAGATTGCTGAATAACTTCAATGGCGCGATCTACGTATGGATATGAGTTCTCGCCATTTGGCGTTTTTGGAATAACCTGAATGCTAAGTAGTGTGCTTGCCATGAGAGATCACTTTTCCTTTCGGGTTGGGTTATATAAGCTGAACCTAGGGAATTTACACTTTACCACTTCGATTGCAGTACCCTCTTCCGATCGCTGTTATCCCCAGATTTCTTGAATCCATTTTCAATGGGGAAATCCGGGGATAGCGTATGCTTCCGATGAAGCTTTCTTTCAGAAAGCTTTTAGGCGAACACTCCGTTTCTTCAGATGGGTTCTGCATTCTTCGTTCTTGTGCACATAAAGGTCAACTTAACAGCTAGATTATTATTGGGGTAGAAACTCGTTCGTATATGCTTTGCTCACATCGATCTGTTCATCCAGCAGTTTTTTGCTAAACATCCAGTCCGTGTAGTTCTGCCACACTTCCTGTTTCTGTTCTCCCCAGCGCGGGGCGTCATCCGTGTACTTCGGACTCAGCCATTTCTGGCTTGCCAGTACCAATTCCTTGTCCAGATCCGGGACGGCTTTGACCAGGATGTTCGCTGCTTCTTCGGGATGATCAATCGCGTATTGATACCCTTCGGAAGTGGCTTTCAGGAATGCTTTCACCAGCTCAGGGTCGTTCTGAATCGTCTGCTCGTTCGTTACGAGGACAGGCGTGTAGTAATCCAGTGCATCGGAATAATCCTTCACATATAACATGTCGATCGGTTCCCCGCGCAGTTCAGCTTCAATCCCCGTCCAGGCATAGAAAATCCACGCAAAATCAATGTCCCTTTTTACTGCGGTGAAAAAGTCGGCGTCACCCATGTTAATGTTTTTTACTTTGGATACATCCGCACCTTCGCCCTCCATAATGGATTGCATCACGGCTTCTTCCACAGGGGAACCCCACCCGCCATAGGTTTTGCCTTCAAAATCTTTCGGCGACTTGATATTCCGATCCGCAGGAGCAGCGAACCCGGATGTATTATGCTGAATCACTGCTGCGATGGAGACGAGTGGAACACCCTGTGTGCGGGCTTGGGTTACACTCTCCTGATAACTTACGCCAAAAGGCACTTCATTGGATGCAACCATCGTATCTGCGCCGCCGGCACCTGGCTGAACAATCTCCACGTTCAAGCCTTCGGCCTTATAAAAACCTTGGTCTACGGCCGCATACAAGCCGGTATGATTCGTGTTTGGTGTCCAGTCGAGCACCACTTTAATATCCTTCAGGGCTGCGTTGTCGCCCTCATTGCTGCTCTCCGTATTCGTGCTGCCGTTCTGTTCAGCCGGGGCAGCTTCTTTACCGCCACATGCGGCCACAGTCACCAGTAGTACACATAAGAGCAATAGTCCCATTGTTTTACGCCATTTCATCTGTGATTCTCTCCTTCGGTATGTCCGGCCAGTGGCACGGGTACTCCTTGGCTTCATATCCAAGCTTCTTGCATAAATCGACAGATTTATACCAGCTATGATCCGGATAACGTCACTTTTTTTAGCTCTCTGGCTATATAAAAGAACATTAAAAAAGCGCCCCGTAATCCGGGACGCGTGCAGGCGTTAGAGAGGTGGCGTTCAGCCATAGGGCTGTGCCATTTCGATATACTCCGATTCCTACGCTGGCATGATCCAGATCAGGTCTAAGGGTTAGTATCTTGGTGGGATACACTCTCAGCCGGCCAATTCCGACTCCCCTGGGAAACTATGAAGTTACGGGCATTACTAGGTGTAATTATAGGCCAGAGGCCCAGTTGTGTCCAGTCAAGAACTGGATGGGAACGGATTTCGGGTCATCGTCTACTTGCTTCTAAGCCGCTTCGGTGATTAGTTTTTGATCGTTTGGCCTTGAGCCGAGCAGCTTGATTCATTTAAACAACATAATTTAGAGACAAAAGGAGATAGTACTGCTATACCAATAATTACTTTTACATAAAAATGGGGGAGTACTGAATGATCCTTAAAACCATAATCGCAATGATTCTGTGTTATAGTGCCTACGTTTTTTTCACAGCCTACCTTTTATTTTTGGTTCCGTCTCCATCTGCTATTGAAAATACGGATATACAAAAATCGTTAACAGAAGGAAGTACAACAGATCGTGTAATGCTCCTGGAGGACGGCTTTCAATCGGGTCAGGTGAGAATCCAGACCATTCGAGAGGCAAAAACAAGCATCGACCTGGCCTATTACTCCATTCAAAAAGGAAAAACATCTCAGCTTTTTTTTGCTGCTTTATTCGATGCGGCTGATCGGGGGGTTCAAGTT
Source organism: Paenibacillus sp. FSL R5-0519 (assembly GCF_037974275.1). Classification (NCBI taxonomy): domain Bacteria; kingdom Bacillati; phylum Bacillota; class Bacilli; order Caryophanales; family Paenibacillaceae; genus Paenibacillus; species Paenibacillus sp. FSL R5-0519. The sequence continues at coordinate 6,101,125 of NZ_CP150234.1, read as the reverse complement.
CGAATCATTTTAGACGGGATTTTTCACAGCATGCGCGGAGAATTGCGTGATATTCCAGATGCCATTGCAGCTCATCCCAATGTGGAATTAAGATATTATGAACCACTCCACCTATTTATGCCATGGACATGGCATAATCGTCTGCATGACAAGATCCTTCTTGTAGACAACACATATGGCATCATTGGCGGCCAAAATATTGGTGATAAATACATGGCATTGCAACCCCCAAAAGACTATGTTTTTGATCGCGATGTCCTTGTTTACAATGCAAACGATAATACGAACAGCACGGTTGTTGAAATGAAACAATATCTAGATCAGTTATGGAACCATCCATTCACCAAACCAGAAAAACATGCAAAACGTCAGCATCATGCAAAAGGGTTAAAAGAGCTGGCTCAACTGGCCGAGTTATATAAAGAAGCACAGGCTCAGAGCGATCCTTTTGTGAAAGTGTTGCCTAAGGAGTGGGTTCGAGGAGCGCTTCATTCCGACCACGTTGCTTTCATTCACAATCCAATCAAAAGACTGTATAAAGACCCGATCATGTGGAGAGCATTTGTTCATTTCGCCAATCAAGCAAACTCGAAAGTATACTTTCAGACGCCATATGCCATTCCCACTAAGAAAATGGAGAAAGCAGTACATCTGTCGATGAATCCAAAAGCAGAATGGATCATGCTAACCAATTCAATCCAGCAGACCCCTAACCCTTTGGCTTTCGCGGGATACTTAAGCTCTAAGGAAATGTTGCTTGATACCAGTCTGGCCATTTATGAATACCAAGGCCCTTATTCCATACACGGCAAATCATTTGTCATGGATGATTACCTCAGCATGGTTGGTTCGTATAATCTTGATCCCAGATCTGCCTTCCTCAATACCGAATCCGCTGTGGTCATTTCCGGTTCTGCATTCGCCAACCAACTAACAGAGGCTATGGATATCAAACGTGCGCATAGTACACTTGCGGTTAAAGGTGAACATCCAGCAGAATCTACGAATCAGAAAGGCTCTGTTTTCAAACGAATAGCAATCACAGCGTTATCCAAACTGTCTTTTCTCTGGAAATTTATGTTGTAGTAAAAAACAGGGTAAACAGAGAGGATGAGAGAATTGCCAACGAGCAAGAAGGAACAAATTATTTCGGCTTAATGATGTGTACAGGAATGGTCCTGGTGATGATGACTTTCAATCTGTGGCACACTGGGATACTTGGCAAGTTGTCCCCGCTTGAGATTCTGTTTCAATTCCTATTGTGTTTTGTCGTCGCTTTTCTGGTGGAGTCCTTCATTGTTGGCCCTGTAGCGAGAAAAATTTGCATTTTCCATCCCTTTTGACAAGTCCAACAAGATCCTTGGTGTGCTGGTCATGTCATTTTTCATGGTGATTGGTATGGTTCTGATCATGTCCTTGTATGGAATGATCTCGGCGTATCTCGCGGACCAATTAAATGGGTATCTGTACTTGGTACGTATCTTCATACTATTACTCGTAATTTCAGTCTGGCACTTCCATATCAGTTGATCATTCTGGGGCCACTCGTCCGATATGTATTCGGTAAATTCATCAAGAGCAACGGTCATATAATGCCTGCTGTTAAAAAAAAGTATGTAATTCCGATGGCCTAAAGTATTTCCTGGGCAATCTTGTGCAAATGAATAGATCGTAACGAATCGAGAACACCTTATTAGGTCGGTTCTTGGGAATGAAAAATCTAACGAATCTCAGCGGCGTTAATATGCCAAAAAACTGCAACAAGACCTTGATTTGAAGCTAATTATCTACAATAACGTTTCTGGGATTCGTTAGATTTCAAACATACAGAAATGGAGCGGAATAGCGTGTGATGGGTTCGTAAAAAACAGAGTAACGCTACCAAAAATGTCTACCGTCAAGTCATGACAGTAGACATTTCGATTTCTTTAATAGGTAATTCTGATTCTATGGCTCTGGACTCTATCGACCCATAGCTGTTAAGTCGCTGGATCGACAACATGTTTGTTCTGCCAATGATACGTGATCACGCTAATGACAAGCAGGCCAACTGCAAAGATAGCAAGCATCCATGCAGACTGATTAACTTCCAGATGATCAAGACTCCATCCCGTGGTCAAAGGCAAAATGGCACCGCCAACCCCACCTGAGGCAATCAAAATGCTGGGTGTGGATTCTTCGGTTCCAGGCAACAGTTTACTGGCGAAGACAAGGGCAATGGAGAAGATGCCTGACATCGCAAGTCCGAGTAGCAAGATAATGAGAAACGCAGACCAGATTTGGTCTGTAAATGGAAACACCATTAACAAAAGCACAGACGCAAGACAACTGTACAGCACATAGACGCGGTACTGGAATTTCTCTGCGATATATCCCGCGAAGAGTCGTCCTACAGACATGGCAATCCAGAAGCAGGTGACACTAAGCGCTGCTCCGGCTTCCTTCATGTTCATTTTCTCAATCAGGATCGCTGGCATGAAGTTTGCAAGGCTCATCTCGGTGCCAACATAAAGGAAGAAGAACAGGACGAACAGAACCAGAAGAGTCAGGTTGCGTCCACGATAGGTTGAACCGGGTATACGGGGATCTGCGGAATGCGGTTCACCTGATGCCCCGGCAGTGTGACTGTGTCTCGAAGCATCGGCTGGCTTCCGTCGCTCCAGAACCTTGTCCAGCTCACCGAATGATCCTTTCGCCCAGAAAGCAAAGGTCAGCGCTGCACAGATCGCAACAACGAGAAAGGATAAACGCCAGTATCCGGCAGCAATCAGACCGCTGGCCATGAGCGGCATGACCATCGCTCCGATCCCGAATAACACTTCCAGTCGGCTCATGGCAACGGCGGTATTGTCTTTGATTGCAGCGATGATAATGGTGCCAATGACAGCTTCAACCATTCCGAATCCGAAACCGGCAGCGGGTGCGATGACGAACATCCAGCCCCATGGCGGCAGCAGCATGTAGGATAATTCTGCAATACAGAGCAACGCTGTGGCGATTAACAGGCCTCCCCTTTTACCGAAGCGTCGGTTCAGCCACGGAGATAACAATACACCGCCCAGGAATCCGGCAAATTGAGCAAAGATCAATGTCCCGCCCTGGCTGTAATCTTTGCCGTAATGTTCAAGTGCAACGGGCAGAATGGAACCGAGCACAACGTGGGCAAGTCCAATGAGGAAATAGGAGAGACACCCGATCCAAAGTAATTTTTTCATAAAGAACTCCTTCTAGATGTATACATAGATTGAGGATCACGATAAAGCGCAACCATGAAGACAAAGTCTATCATAACAGGACAGGTTACGTTGTGCCATGAATTCCTGATTGATCCAAAAGGTTGCAATTGGGTCTATCGTTCGTATATACTGAGACACAACAATTACAGATCGGACCATGCCGTTGAAGAGCATCCAACTCGGAGGCGTTTTCGCCAGGGGAGCGATATTTCCCCAAGTTAACCGGAACCGCCCGTTATCGCGGACCAAGAGGCTGGAAGCAGGATATCCTGATTCAGCAAGTTGGGTGGCACCGCGAGCAGAGCGCTCCTCGTCCCAAGGGATGAGGGCGCTCTTTGTATTTTTACAGCCAAAGGAGACGGTGACCATGTTGGAAATGAAGTGGATTCGTGCACATGCTGATGAGGTTCAGGCAGCAGCAGACGGGAAAAAAATCAAGATTAACATTCGCACATTGCTGGAGCGGGACGAGGAACGCAGAGCGCTTTTGCAGGAATCGGAAGAAGGGCGCAGATTGCGCAATACGTTATCCGCAGACATTGGCAAACTCATGCAAGCCGGTGATCGGGAAGAGGCCGAGGGTTTGCGGGCGCAGGTGAAACAGATCAATGAACAGTTGGAACAGGTGGAAGCGAAGCTCGCCACTGTGCAGGAGGAAGTAACCAGGCTGCAATGGCTGGTACCTAATATCGTATCCCCGGATACCCCGAAAGGCACGTCGGATGAGGATAATGTGGAATTGCGACGTGTGGGAGAGGTTCCAACGTTCGAGTATACCACCAAAGATCACGTGGAACTTGGGGAGTTGCATGATCTGATCGATATTCCCCGTGGCGTTAAGATTGGTGGTACAAGAAGCTATGTATTGAAAGGCGCTGGCCTGTTATTACATCGGGCAGTACAACAACTGGCGCTGGATCTGCTGCTGAAGCACGGCTTTACACCAATGGAGGTTCCGCTGATGGTCAGGGAGGATGCGCTGGTGAACACCGGATTCTTCCCAACGGGTCGAGATCAGGTCTACGAACTCGAAGGGGAGAACAAGTGGCTGGTGGGGACTTCTGAAGTACCGCTCGTCTCGTATTATGCGGATGAGATTGTCGATGTGAAGGAGCCGGTGAAGCTGGCCGCGGTATCGACGTGTTTCCGTAGTGAGGTTGGCTCCGGCGGACGTGATGTACGCGGATTGTACCGTGTGCATCAGTTTGCCAAAGTCGAGCAGGTCATTCTCTGTGCCCCTGATGCGGAAGAATCGGAGCGCATGCTGCAAGAGATTACGGGACACGCTGAGGAATTGCTGCAATTACTTGAACTGCCGTATCGTGTTGTCGCCGTGTGCACCGGAGATATGTCGCAGAAAACGTACAAACAGTATGACATCGAGACCTGGATGCCGAGCCGTGGTGCATATGGGGAAACCCATTCGTCGTCGAATCTGCATGATTTTCAGGCTCGCCGTTCGAATATTCGTTGCCTGGATGCCGAGGGTAAGTTGGCCTATTGTCACACGCTGAATAATACGGCGGTGGCATCGCCGCGTATCCTGATTCCGTTGCTTGAGAATCATCAGCAGGAGGATGGAAGCATTCGTATCCCCGTAGCCCTGCGACCCTATATGGGCGGCGTGGAGAGCTTGATTTTACCAGAGCAGGATGAAGCGAAGTAGAGAGGATATAATGTTTTAAGAAATGAAGAAGAATCAGAAAAGGAACCCCTTGACGGGGGTTCCTTCTAATTAAACATATGATCTGTTACCCACTGGTACTCTTGTTCAAGTCGAGCTGCCAATTTGGGATCCTCCTCGGCTGCAACTTTTCTCATGTATGTTAAGTCAATCGTATCAAATTGACTGTAAATCAGGTAACGTGCCCATTCCAAGCTTCGGGCATCTGTCCAGTACTCGGAGGCTCTCAATCGATCCAAAATAAGGTCGTCTATTCCAATTACGTAACAGTAGCCTTCAGGTGTTAATAATTTGATAATCTTATCTTTTGAACCTTCCAGTGTATCAGAAGGAATTTCGATAGGGATGTCCATTTCGGAGACATAATAATGTCTTCCCTCGCGGACGAAACCCAGATGATCAAATAAACTTCGGGCCAAATCATCTCTGATCATGACCAGATCAACATCAGCTGTCTTGTAACTTCCAGAAGTGTATAGTTCAACAGCATGTCCTCCAACAATAATGGCTGGATCTGCATCTAATTCATCAAGAATAGGAGTAATAATACCCATCACATAGAACTCTTTTAAATCATTTTTGGTCACATCAGCTGCAAGTTCCTTCAATTTTCGTTTAGCCCATTTAATTCTTTCCTGCATTTCTGGTGTTTGAATACGTTCCATAGTTCACCTATATTCTTTAACGCAGCTTCCATTCACGCTCGTTAATGATTTCAATTTGTCCAGATTCAAGGGCTTTTTTGAAACGATTGCGGGCTGTTTTCATCAATACAACCATTTCGTCTTCAGGACGAATCTTGGTGGATGTCGAAGTGACGATGGCTTTCATACGTTTACGGTTATTTTTGGGTGAAACCATATCAAGCAAATTCTTTTCAATCATATATATCCCACCCCCATCTTTTAGGACTATTAAAACAGTATTACGCGACCTTCCCATATTATACAATGAAAATCATGAAATGTTCCAAGACTCCCACTTATGTTATTCAACTTTATGCCAATCGTATCCGATATAATATAATAGAAGTAAAATATTGGATTATGGGAGATGGAGATAAGAAATGAGTAGAATCAAACTGGCGCTTCGAGGCACGCTTGCCCTTATTATGGTATTAACATTACTTGTTCCTTCGTTGGCCTTGGCGGCTACAGGTGATGTGACATCGATTGAAATAACCAATACCAGTCCGCAGAAGATGAGTGTAGCCGAAACAGCTACACTTCAGGTGATGGCAACGGTAGAAGGTTTTGATAACAAGCAGGATGTTACCGAAGGTGTGACTTGGTCCACCAGTAATGCAGCGGTTGCGACGATGGTGAAAGGCAAAGTCAAGGCTGTGGCCGCGGGCGAAGCAACCATTTTTGCAGAGGTAGACGGGTCCAAAGCCCAGTTGGTTGTACAGGTGCAGGAGAAGATCAAAAGCATCAAAGCATCCCCAAATTCCTATAATTTCGTTAAAGGCAGTGAAAGCACCCTACCGAAAGTAAGCATCACCCGTGCGAATGGTAAGGAAGAGGATGTGACGTCTGAAATTGTATGGTCCGTATCAAGTAGCTCGGCTGTGCTGGAAAACGGTAGAATTAAAGGTGTTACGCCTGGCAGAGTATTGCTTCAAGGCAAATACGGAACAACGATCGTGAAAGTGCCCGTTGCAGTGACGGACGAGATTACCAAAGTTGAGGTTACCCCTGCCTCAATGCAGCTGAACATCAAGAAGTCCAAAGCGTTGAAGGTGATCGGCACCTACGCGAATGGCAAAACGATCAACTTGTCGAAACAAGTGATATGGACCTCTTCCAATACAAATGTAGCTATCGTGAAAAATGGAGCAGTCAAGACACTGACTGAAGGACAAGCGACCTTGACAGGAACTTATCAAAATCAGACAATAAAGGCAGAGGTTACCGTTGTACCTTTGCTCAAAAAGCTGATTACGGGCCAGAAAAAACTGGTCTTGTCTCCGCAGGGAAGTACAACGCTGAGTGTGATGGCCCAGTATGATACGGGCAAGACCACTGTTGTGACCAACAGTGCGGTGTGGAGCAGCACAAAGCCGGGCGTAGCGACAGTAACAAATGGCAAGATTGTGGCTGTAGGCAAAGGTAAAACGTCCATCACCGCCAAGTGGGGCAACAAAAAAGTGACGATCCCTGTTACGGTAAAATAAATATATATATAATGAAGCACTTTGCATCAATCCAAAAATTCAGTACATCATCACGTTAAATAGCATTATATGATCAAGGGTATCAGACAATTAGGGGCGTAGACATACGCTCCTTTTTGGATATATAGAAATAGGGATCTGGAATGCCTTCTGTTCTAACAACAATATAAAGGGAATGGGTGGGATGAATATGAAAGCTTCGATTATAAGCGCGGACCCTAACTCTAGTGATCTGGCTTACCTGAAATATCTTCTTCTATCCCTAAGTTCCATACTTACATTTCAACGGAGTACTACGATTAAGCGCATGAAGCAACGCACCTATGAAAAATACAGAGAAGGTTACCATTTAAAATGTCATGGTGAAGAGGAGATAGCTAAATGACAGATCCAATGCAACCGGAAAGCTGGCCGGCCTGGGCGACAGAGTCGGTAGAGATCGCTCCGGCCAACCCCAATTGGGATGCACAGGCTCAGGAAGAAATCCGGCAACTTAAACTTCTTCTACAGCAGTTTAATATCCATCAATTTGAACATATCGGAAGCACTTCCATTCCGGGATTACCCGCCAAACCCATTATTGATCTGATGGCACAGGTACAATCATGGGATGACATGGATCGGATTGCCGATCAATTGAATCCGGTGGGCTGGAACTACGTTCCGCCTGAACTGGATGGTCGGGATTATAGACGATTCTGGGTGAAGGTTAAGGATGGCAAGAGATCTGTACACCTTCATCTGATGCGCCCGGGAGAAGAACGTTGGGATCGTCAAATCAGGTTTCGGGATGTGCTGAGAAAACGCCCTGATCTGGTGGAAGCTTACGCCGCCCTTAAAATGAGGCTTGCTGATGAGAATAAGGAAGACAGGGAATCGTATACCGCTGCCAAAACGCAATTTATTTTACAAGTGCTTAATGAAGGCGTGTGATTGATTGAAAAGCGTACTTATCAGAGACAGGCTGATCTATTTCTTCGCAGTCATGATAACCATGGCGGCAGGACTCGCCTCTAGACACTTTGGTGATCAATTGCCGAATTGGGTGCATGAACATGCCGGAGATGCATGTTGGGCGGGTATGATTTATTTCGGAGTACGCATGGTGTGGCCTCGTCGCAGATTGGTATGGGCGATGTGTTTGAGCTGTGCATTCAGCTGGATGATTGAGTTCTCACAGTTGATTCAGACGCCTTGGCTGATTGAAATACGTTCAACCGTATGGGGTGCACTTATTTTGGGACATGGTTTTCTGATGATCGATCTGATTCGATATACGGTCGGTATTCTATGCATGGTTATGATCGATCGTTTTTTCCTGAGAAATAAGATGGGTGGAACCTGAACTCAAGTGAATCACGGAGGTATACTGAATGAATGTAGAAAAACTTTTTGCCGAATCACCCGAATTCGAAACACAGCGCTTAAGACTGAGACGTCTTACGATGGATGATCTCGATGAATATTATGCGTTTGCCTCTGATCCAAGGGTGAGTCAGCAAAGCTTGTGGAATTGCCATGAGACGGTTGAAGATTCAATGCAATATATTCAGCGGGTATTGGATAATTATGAACGGAAAACGGTCCATATCTGGGCTTTTGTCCTGAAGGAAACAGGGACGTTAATCGGGAGAGGTGGCATTTTTCATCTCAACGAAGACATGCAAAGTGCTGAACTGGGATACGCGATAGCCAGCAGTCAATGGGGCAAGGGGCTCGCTGTAGAAGCGATGCAACCCATCGTGGATTATTGTTTTCAGGAACTGGACTGCAACCGGCTGGAAGGGAAATGTAATGCAGGCAACATAGGCTCAGCACGTGTCATGGAGAAACTGGGCATGTCGTATGAAGGTTTGCTGCGTAAACAGTTGAAGATCAAAGGTATCTTTACAGATCAAAAAATGTACTCCCGTATCCGGGATGATCTATAATATTTCCAACGACACATAGGGTATATCGCAGAAAATGAAGGAGGCGGAACCATGATCTACAGTATTATTTCCCGTTCATTGTGGGAGGAAGTGTCCAAGGGCAGTGAGTATGCACCAGACAGCCTGGAGACAGACGGATTCATTCATTGTTCCACCAAGGAACAGATTCCATGGGTAGCCGGGCAATATTATGCAGGTCGTACGGATCTGTTATTGCTTAGTATTGATGAGAAGGCGTTAAAGCCGGAACTGGTGTATGAAGATCTATATGAATTGAATGAACTATTTCCACATATTTATGGAGAACTTAATTTGGATGCGGTACGTAAAGTCATTCCATTTGAACCGAATGCTGATGGTACATTCTCATTTCCTGAATAAAGGCAAGAGACGTATCGGGCTGAACGTGATAAGGGCGATATTACTTTTTTCGAAGGGTGGTTAACGGATGGATATGAATCAGGTTTTTCTGGAAACGGCGGAGAAGCAATTTCTGTATTACAAGCAGCTCGGGGAAAAAGCTATGGCGCAACTGGAGTCCGAGCAGTTGTTTCAATCCTGGAATGAAGACGCGAACAGCATCGCGGTGATTGTAAAACATCTCTGGGGCAATATGCTGTCCCGTTGGACAGATGTACTGACAACAGATGGAGAGAAACCTTGGCGTGAACGGGATGCCGAATTCGTGAATGATATTGCTTCCCGGGAAGAGTTGATCGCCAAATGGGAGGAAGGCTGGACATGCCTACTCGAAGCCATTCGTTCATTTACCCCGGAACAATTGTCTCATATCATATATATTCGCAATGAAGGGCATACCGTCATGGAGGCCATTATTCGGCAATTGGCGCACTATCCATATCATGTCGGACAGATTGTATTTGCCGCAAAAATGCTTAAAGAAACAGCGTGGGACAGTCTCTCGATCCCGAGAAACGGGTCTGCTCAATATAATGGCGGTAAATTTGCCAAGCCAAAGGCACGCAAACATTTTACAGAAGATGAACTTCATATCGAAAAAGGTGAGGAACAACAATGACTGAAATTGCACTGATTCGCCATGGAAGCACAGCGTGGAATAAGGAAAAACGTTCTCAGGGCCAGACGGACAATCCGCTGGATCAGGAGGGAAGGGAACAAGCGGTTTTACTTGCAACGAGACTTGCCGAGGAATCCTGGGATGCCATCTATGCAAGTGACTTGGAACGTGCAAGTGAGACGGCTCGCATCATTGGTGATCGCTTGGGCATTCAGGAGATTCATCTGGACTCCAGACTTCGCGAGATGGGCGGAGGACAGGTCGAAGGAACGACGGAAGAGGAACGGTTAGCTAAGTGGGGAGCGGACTGGAGTACCCTGGATCTGGGACGGGAGCTTGCAGATGCAGGGACTGTTCGAGGCAGTGCAGTGCTTGAAGAGATTGTACAGCGGCATCCTGATGGAAAAGTAATCGTGGTCAGTCACGGAGCAGTCCTGCGGAATACATTACGAGGTCTGGTGCCAGAGCTAGATATTAGCGTGAAGCTGTCCAATACATCCATTACGCGGATTGCCAAGAAAGATGATACATGGCAATGTGATCTGTACAATTGCAGCGTGCATTTGAATTCGTCCAAGGATGCACAATAGATGCATGCTCTGACGTTAAAGCAAAAATTACAGCATATCCAGTCAGCTAATCGGTCCATAGACTATGTGGAACAGCCTTACGAATTGGCGCTGCATATGATGAAACATATTGGCAGTCCTGACCCTGTGCTGCGGGATGAATTGATCTATACCACGTTTGCAACCTGGATTGGAAAGGGTGTATTTACGGAAGGCGAGCTGATCCATCTGTTGCAGTTGGCTCTGGATGATGAGCACCTCTTCCATGGCATCGGAGAGCAGGGAACGGACAGTGTGTTTACACGGACGTTCTCCATATTGTTACTGCCTCCAATCCTGAATCTGGATCGTAAGAAACCTTTCCTGAACAAGGTGGATATCGCAGGGATTCATCATCGGTTGATTACATATCTGGCATGTGAAAAAGATCTTCGCGGCTATGCCGATGATAAGGGCTGGGCGCATGCCCCCGCACATGCGGCGGATGCGGTTGAAGACCTGGCTCAGTCACCATATCTGGAGCGAATGGAACTGCTGGAACTTCTGCATACAATCAGTCGGAAAATAACCGAATCAAGTGAAGTTTACATCCATGATGAAGATCAGCGAATAGCGCATGCTGTAGTGACCATTCTTCGTCGCAATCTACTGGAGCAAAAAGATATTACGTTGTGGATCGATTCCCTTCATCAAGAAGCTAAGGCAGTAAACAGATCATTTCTGGATACCAGTCATAGGGACCTGAATATGCGTCTGTTTTTGCAGACACTGTATCTTGCGATACGTACAGAAGAAGACGAGCCGTTTCCGGCGGTTCGTTCACTAGTATTGCTGACATTGGAGAGAGAGAAATAACGATACGCTAAACGTGTGGACAAAGGGGAGATCGCGCATGAGCGAATTACCGTATGCATGGACAGAGGAGAGCTTGTTTCCGCTGGGTGAGACAGCCGTTATCATCCAATGCGGGGATCACTTGTCTGTCGCGGTACAGCGCAGAGTGGCGTCTGTATGTGCTTTGCTGGAAAAAAGAACTCTGCCTGCCATGATCGAATGGGTGCCTTCATACACATCCGTTACACTATTTTATGATCCGTTCATCTCCCCGTACCCCGAGTTATGCCGCGCTCTGCTTCAACAGTTGAACCAAATGAAGGAATCCGTACAAGACAAGGCCAGAACGGTCACGATTCCCGTATGTTACGGTGGCGAATGTGGGCCTGATCTGGACTATGTTGCAAGTGAGCATGGGCTGACCTCAGAGGACGTTATTGCAATTCATACATCCGGGGATTATCTCGTCCATATGATTGGATTTGCCCCAGGTTTTCCGTATCTCGGTGGGTTATCTGAACGGATTGCTACGCCCAGACGGGCAACGCCAAGGCTTCGGGTAGAGGCCGGTACAGTAGGGATTGGGGGCAAACAGACGGGAATCTATCCGGTAGATACACCCGGAGGATGGCAATGTATTGGACGAACGCCCCTCCGGTTGTTTCAGCCGGATGAGAAGGTACCAAGTTTGCTGGCAGCAGGTGATCGGGTTCGATTTGAACAGATTACGAAGCAGGACTATCTGGCGTTGAAGCGGATGGAGGATGAACGATGAGTGTCGAAGTGATTCGTCCTGGGCTGTTATCTACCATTCAGGATGAAGGCAGAACCGGCTATCGCAGGTATGGTATTCATCCTGGCGGAGTCATGGACACCTTTGCAGCCAGAGCCGCCAATATGCTTGTGGGCAACCCCCGCAATGCGGCCGTGCTGGAGATGACGATGACGGGGCCGGAGCTTCGATTTCAGGAGAGCCAGCTAGTCTCATTATGTGGGGGAGATCTGACAGCAACGGTGGATCATCTGCCTGTACCTTTGTGGCGTCCTGTGCTGGTGCGGGCTGGAAGTGTAATGAAATTTGGCCCGTGTCGTCATGGCTTGCGTTGTTATCTGGCGTTAGCGGGTGGAATAGCTGCACCGGAAGTGATGGGCAGTCGAAGTACAGATCTTAAGACAGGTATTGGCGGTGTGGAAGGAAGAGCCCTGCGTGCGGCAGACCTGTTATCTACAGGTGAACCTTCTGGTGAAGCACAAGGTTGGATGAAGCGTATGGAGCAGCAGGTAGAAGAAAGTGAGCAGGGCCGCCGAATATTGGCGCCTGCGTGGTTCTTATCTGAACGTGAAAGACCTGACTATTATGGTAGAGCTGTTATTCGTGTGATGGAGAGCAAGGACAGCTCGCTGTTCAGCGAGGCAAGTCTGGGACATTTCTATGCCGAAAAATACGTAATCTCTCCGCAATCCGATCGGATGGGCTATCGCCTGCAAGGCTCTAGACTGGAGTTGAATCAGCCGCTGGATCGGCTGTCGGAAGCCGTTACCTATGGCACGGTGCAGGTGCCACCAGATGGTCAGCCGATCATCTTGATGGCAGACCATCAGACCATTGGAGGTTATCCTGTCATAGCACAGGTAGCTCAGGTGGATATGCCAATCCTGGCTCAGGCTAGGCCGGGAACTCGAATTTCTTTTACACAGATTACGCATGATCAAGCCCGGCAGTTGTACATGGAACAGGAGATCAATATGCAGCTCATGGATAAGCTGATACGCAGAAGAATGGCAGGAATGGAGGGCGCTCAATGAATACCTCAAAAACCTTGGATATCAATTGTGATCTGGGCGAAAGTTTTGGTATATATCGCACGTTATCGGACGAAGCCATTCTGCCCTTAATTACGTCAGCCAATATAGCCTGCGGGTTTCATGCAGGGGACCCGGCTACGATGCGGATCACGGTGGAGAAGGCATTGGAGCATCAGGTGGCAATTGGCGCTCACCCCGGATTGCCGGATCTGCAAGGGTTTGGCAGAAGACGTATGGACATTACGCCACGGGAAGCATATGACATGGTAGTGTATCAGATCGGTGCGCTGGATGCCTTTGTCCGTGCAAGTGGGGGGCGAATGCATCACGTGAAACCGCACGGCGCCTTATACAATATGGCTGCGGAAGATACGAAGCTTGCTGAAGCCATCGTGGAGGCGATCTATCAAGTACAACCCGAGCTGTATTTGTATGGTCTGGCGGGCAGTGAACTTATTCAAGCTGCGGATCGCATCGGCATGCACAGTGTGAGTGAGGTGTTTGCGGATCGAACCTATGGGGCGGATGGTAAGCTAACCCCTCGAAGCCAAGCGGGGGCTGTCATTGAAGAGTGGGGACAAGCGATTGCTCAAGTGCTCCAGATGGTGAAAGACGGCGTGGTTGTATCCACGGATGGTACACGGGTTCCCATCAAGGCAGAGACGGTCTGTATCCACGGTGACGGAGCGAACGCGTTGACATTTGCGCAAGAGATTCGTCGTGTGCTGGAATCGGAAGGCATTGAGTTATCCGCGCATAATTTTGGAATGACAAGGAGTGAAAGAACAGAATGAAACCCATACGCAACTCGGCGAAGGCGGTTATTGTGCAGGATGGACGATTGCTGGTCATCCGGCTGGAAGACCAATATGGTACCGCTTATGTGTTCCCGGGTGGAGGACAGGAGAAAGGTGAAGAACTCAAGGATGCGGTCGCGCGTGAATGTCTGGAGGAGATTGGTCAGGCTGTGAACGTGGGAGAGTTGTTGCATATTAGAGAGTATATCGGAAAAAATCATGAATTCGCAGAGTGGGATGCAGATATCCACCAGGTTGAATTTTATTTTGCGTGCAGCCTGATCAATCCGGAGGCAACTAATTTTGAAGGCTCCAATCCTGACGACCATCAAGTCGCCGTGGAATGGATTGCTCTGGAAGAGCTATCTCAGGTTCGTTTATATCCAAAAACCATTGGTGAGTTACTGCTTCAATCAGGCTCATCTTCTATTTATCTTGGAGATTTGAATTAAATCAGATATGAAGAAAATGACGCGCTAATCCCTGTATGTAAACATTTCCATAAAGGACTTTTCCAATTTTGTCACGTTTGCAAACAGGTTCATGGGATTCACCATAGGTGAGGTGGGTACACTATAAGTACAGGCTTATTAAACCTAACGTAAGTTGACTGTACTTATACACAACAATGGAGTGGATAAAACCTAAAGAAACGAAACCTGCAAAGTTAAGTACAGGTTTCTGTTTGAACTTTAACTTACCCACTCCTCAAATTGGGAGAACAGTAGACGTAGTGGAGGGGACGGAATCGATTCTGAGGAAGAGAAGCGTTCGCATGTATCTTGAATTTTTATTCATATATCCTTTGGAATTAAGCATTCACACGATAACGGAGAGGACAGAAGAAACCTGAAAAAGCGAAGTGGTCGCCTAAAAGCTTTCTGAAAGAAAGCTACATCGGAAGCATACGCTATCACCGGATTTTCCCTTTAGAAAAAGGAAATCAAAAAAATCTGGGGATAACAGCGATTGGAAGGTTGTTCTGACATCGTAGTGCCCGTGTGAATCGGTTTTAATCCAATGTATATGAGGAAGAGATCAGGATCATGGTGAGATAACAGCGATCCAAAGAACGATCCGTACCCGGAACGGCCTTCTACATGGTTCTCTAAATATCCCCCCCAAAACCGAAAGGAGCACTTCCCATGAACCAGACTGAATTGGAACAAAACATTGTAAAAGCATTGGAAAACAACCCTTTTTGCAGCTTCTCGACTGTAGAGAATGGTAAACCGAAATCCCGCTATATGGCGCTTTTCAACGATGGACTGAACATTCATCTGGCAACGAACCGCCGTACACACAAAGTAGAGGAACTGGAGAATAATCCGAATGTTAGCCTGCTGCTTGGTTATGAGGCTGGTGGTTCCAAGGAAGTCGTTGAGATTGAAGGAACCTGTGAAGTGACCAAGAACGAAGGTTTGCGTGAGCAAGTATGGAATGACGAACTGAAGGCGTGGTTCGATGGACCTAATGATCCGAACTATGTCATTCTGGACATCACTCCGACTCGTATTGAATATACAGGGAAAGATCATGAACATCATGTGTGGGAACAATAATCCAACGATGAAAATAACCTCTGCAAAATAGCGTCCTTATGCGGAATGCGCGCAGAATTCACTCCAACCGTGAAAGCCTTTAAGGTTTCACGGTTTTTGATATGAGTGAATAATGATGAATGGATATACATGTAAGAAACATGTAATATACGTATTTTAAAGCTAATGAGCACTAAATAACTACTAAAATGTTGAAAAAAATGTCGAAATCACGCATGATAATGTAAACCGGCCTAGATATGTGCGGGTAATGTAAAAAATAATGCTTTTCAATGGCTGAACATTGCGTTATGATTTGGAATGTAAACGACAAGCACAGACATAAATAGATGTTCATGTGAGATAAACTTACCTGAAGTTCCGATGCATGTCATCAGAGCGTCAGTTCGCACAACCCATGAAATCTATCTTTTTTCTGCGCTCTTCGTTTGCCCAATAATGCATGATTCAATGTACATAACCGGGAGGGGTTATTTTGAAAACGAGTAAAAAAGTATTATCAAGCCTGACTGCCGCTTTGGTTGCATTAAACGTGCTTGCGGTGTTTCCGGTACCTGTATCGGCTGCGGATGCTGCCAAAGTTAAACTGCGGATCATGGAGACAACAGACATTCATGACAATCTGATTAACTACGACTATTATTCCGACAAAGAGACAGACCAGTATGGCCTTGCCAAAACAGCTACACTGATCAAGAAAGCGCGTGATGAAGCCAAGAACAGCTTGCTGTTCGACAATGGTGATCTGATTCAGGGTAACCCGCTGGGAGACTATGTGGCGAAGATTGATCCACTGAAAAAGGGTGAAACTCACCCTGTATATAAAGCGATGAATCTGCTCGATTATGATGCAGGTAACATCGGTAACCATGAGTTCAACTATGGTCTGGACTTCCTGGACATGACGCTGGAGGGAGCGAACTTCCCTTACATTAATGCCAATGTCTATGTAGACGATGGTGATGATGATGAGACGAATGACAAGAATTACTTCACACCGTATGAGATTTTGGATAAAAAAGTAACGGACGAGACTGGCAAGGAACATACGATCAAAGTGGGTGTGATCGGATTTGTGCCGCCACAAGTCATGCAGTGGGACAGCGCTAACCTTGAAGGCAAAGTCATCGCCAAGGATATTATTGCTACCGCTAAAAAATTCATTCCAAAAATGAAGGCCGAAGGTGCGGACATTATTGTAGCCATTCCTCACTCCGGATTTGAGGATATCCCTCAAACGGACCTGATGGAGAACTCCGTACTGTACCTGAGTCAGGTAGAAGGCATTAATGCCATTCTGTTTGGACATGCTCACAAAGTATTCCCAAGTGCTGATTTTGCCGGCAAAAAAGGGGTAGACCTTGAGAAAGGCACAATCAATGGCGTTCCTGCTGTTGAGCCAGGTTTCTGGGGTGATCATCTGGGTATTATCGATCTGGATCTGGAGCTGGTAGATGGCAAATGGAAAGTGGTGGATTCCAAAACGGAAGCACGCCCGATCTATGACACTGAGAACAAAAAGCCACTGGTAGATGCGGATAAAGACATCATTGATGCGGTTCATGAAGAGCATGAAGGCACATTGGAATATGTTCGTGGTCCAGTAGGCGAAACGACAGCACCTATTAACAGCTTCTTCGCTCTGGTTCAGGATGATCCATCCATTCAGATCGTAACGAATGCACAGAAATGGTATGTCGAAAAACATATGCAAGGTACGGAATATGAGAAAATTCCTGTATTGTCTGCAGGTGCTCCATTCAAGGCCGGTGGACGTTCAGGCGCTTCATATTACACGAATATTCCTAAAGGCACCATTGCGATCAAAAACGTTGCTGACCTGTACGTGTATCCAAATACGGTACATGCTGTAATGGTTAACGGCGCAGAACTGAAAGAATGGCTGGAATGGTCTGCAGGCCAGTTCAACCAGATCGACCCGGCTAAAGGTGGACAACAGCAACTGATCAATAATGACTTCCCAACGTACAACTTCGATGTTATCGATGGGGTAACGTATCAGATTGATGTGACCCAACCAGCCAAATACGATGGCAAAGCTGCGATCATTAATGCATCTGCAAGCCGGATTAAGGACCTGAGCTTCAACGGCAAACCGGTTGACCCAGCGCAAAAATTCATTGTAGCGACAAATAACTACCGTGCTTCTTCATCCAAACTGGCTAACCCGGACGGCAAACGGATCGTTCTGGCTGCACCGGATGAGAACCGTCAAGTGATCATCGACTACATCCGTGAAAATAAAACGATTAATCCGGCAGCGGACGGTAACTGGTCCCTGGCACCAATCAAACCATCTGCGGGTGTAACTGCAGCGGCGTTGAATGATCTTGAAGTTGTGTTTGCTTCTTCCCCGGATGCGAAAGGTCTGGTTGAAGCGAATCCGGCGATGTCGTTCATCGGTACGAACAAAGAAGGTTTTGCAGAGTATGGCTTGAAACTGACAGGTGAAGCACCGACAACACCTGAAACAGGTACGGAGCCAGCACCGACGCCTAAACCAACTCCAACACCAACGCCTAAGCCACAACCTGAGAAACCGGCAACGAGCAACAAGGTTGTATACGTGGTGAAAAAAGGGGATAACCTGTACCGCATCGGTTTGAAATATGGTGTGGACTGGCGCAAGCTGGCAACAGCTAACAAAATATCAAATGTGCATAACCTGAAAGTTGGACAGAAAATCGTGATTCCCGCTTCATAACGTTTAATAAGCGGAGAGGAGGAGACCGACAGTCATCAGACTGTCGGTCTTTTTTCTGCAATTTTTGAATATATTTGTTTCAACAACCGTCATATACGAAGTCATCAAAACAGTAGAGATTAATTTTAAGACCCATGATATAATATTTACAAACTTTGGGTATATACCAGTAATCATTAATGGACATGGAATCATAAATTGGCAAGGGGGTCCTACATGAATTGCAGTGGCTGCAGTCCAATCTATCCTATAGAGGGCCAAGGTACCTTGTACCTGCGTCCCATTTCCCCCGCTTTGCTGGAAGCGCTGCAAACGCCGGGAAGACTTATCGAGACGTCGGATGATATGATGTGGATGCATTTTTCGAATCTTGAGGCGGTTCAGAGCTTAATAGAAAAGATCGGCGAAATGGATTCGACATTACGTGATTCCCTAACCGTTCAGATTATGCCTTTATACGAACAGGCGAATGAAGAAAGCTGGATTAGTCTAAGCATGCAAGAGTCCCGTTTCAGGCATGCGGAGCTTGTTTCCATTATTCTGGAGCATGAATTCAGCAGTCATATGCAGCCCATCGTTGATGCATCGGAGCAGATTATCGGATACGAGTTTTTGCTTCGTCCTGCTGAGAATGGCAAATCCTTCAGTTCCTATGAATTATTTGAAGTTGCACGCGAGACTGGACTACATTCTTTTCTGGATCGAATGGCGCGAATTACTGCCATTGAGACCAGTGCTGTTTTTTTGCCGCATGGCGTGAAACGCTTCGTAAATTTCCTGCCTTCCTCCATATATAATCCCGAATATTGTCTGACACATACGTTTGAAGCGATTGAACGTCTTTCGCTGGACCCTAAAGATTTTGTGTTTGAAGTCGTGGAAACAGAGCAGATCCAACATATGCCCATCTTGCAGCAGATATTTGAGGTGTATCGCTCCCGTGGAATGTCGGTTGCACTGGATGATGTGGGTGCTGGATATTCAACAATAGAGTTGATGAATCGGTTAGAACCGGATTTTGTCAAAATAGATCGAAGTCTTATTGATCGTTGTGATCAGGATTCGACCAAACAACAGCAAATTCTTCATATTGTTGAGATGTCGAGTCGATTTGGAGGTCAAGTCCTTGCCGAGGGGATCGAACGGATGGAAGAGTTTGAATTCTGTCGCTCCATAGGTATTGAACTTGCACAGGGCTACTATTTTGGTAAACCCTCGGCACAACCTCCAGGCGAGCCGTACTCTAATACTTCATCTAATACATGGAATAATTAGTAACCCGTACCTTGTACAAGTCACTTCTGATCAGAGGTGGCTTGTTTGGCGTGCCTGCACATTTTTCTCTCAAATAAATCCCCTCATTTAGCCGATATATAAGATAAGCCTTTTAGATTCATTCATACATACAAAGAAAGAGGGCATTTTTACATTTAGAGGGGGATAAAGACATGAGTGAAACTCAGGATAACAAAACAATGAAAGCAGCGAAACCTGCCAAACCAAAACATACTCAAAATAAAAAGAAGAAGAAAAAGAAAGGTTTCTTCTGGAATATAAGGAACAAACTATTGGTCTCCTTCCTGGCCGTTCTGCTCCTGCCAAGCTTGGCGATCGGCCTGATCACACTAACGATGGCTGAAGATGGCGTACAGGGACAATTAGTGGATAGTGCCAAGCAAAGTGTGAGTACGGCCAATACCATTGTAGAAAGCCAAGTGAACTACAAGATCCATGACATTAACTATTTTGCGGATGCCCTTGATCCGAGCCTGGTCAAAGGGGAGAACGATAGTCCAGAGCTTCAGTTGAAGCTGGAGCAATATCTGGGCTTGCATCCCGATGCCATGAACATTTTTGTGGGAACAACGGAAGGAGTCATGGTTCGGGGTAAAGCAACAGCGAGCAGCACACGAGGAGATGCATATGATCCTAGGGAGCGGGAGTGGTACAAACTAGCGATGGAAAAGCCGGGTACAGCCGTTGTATCCGCTGTTTCTGTTAATACCGATGGCGTTGCCGTTGTATTTATCTCCAAAACATTAAAGGACCAATCCGGTGTTGTCGGTTTGTCTCTGGATCTAACAGACTTGCAAGAGCAAGCATCCATTAAGGTGGGTAAAGAAGGCTACGTCATTATTTTGGATGCAAACAAAAATTATGTCGTATCGCCTGTAGCAGATGCAGGTACACAGGAAGCTAGTGGTTTGCTTGATGAAATGTATGAGGGTAAAGAAGGTCAATTCGATTATGTATTCAATGAGCAACCGAAAATGATGATCTTTGCTACCAATGAAGCAACGGGCTGGAAAATTGCCGGCACGATGTTCAAAAACGAAATAACCAATGCGAGCAAGGACATTCGCATGATTACATTTATAGTGATCCTGGCGGCCACGTTCCTTACGCTCATCTTCATTATCTGGTTTACACGCTCCATGCTGCGTCCAATCAAACGACTTCAGGAATCGGCCAGAGCGGTGAGCAAAGGTGACTTGACCGTGAAAATGGAAACAGGGCGTAAAGATGAAGTAGGGGAACTGGCGAAGTATTTTGAACGTATGGTCGATAACCTGCGGATGATGATTCTTGGTGTACAGGAAACGACAGAGCAAGTATCTGCTTCTTCTCAAGAGTTGTCTGCCAGTGCAGAACAAACCACCAAAGCGATTGAACATTCAACACAGGCCATTCAGGAACTGGCCGAAGGTGCTGAGCAGCAGGTAAACAGTGTGAAAGACGGGTCGGGACAGATGAGCAGAATGGCAGAAGATGTCCGGATGATGTCAGAGCGTGTGCAATCAATTACGGCGAATATGCGGAATACATCCGGAGCGGCTTCTTCTGGTAATGAGGCAGCAGGACAAGCTGTGGAGCAGATGAACAGTATCCAGGAAACGGTGGAGCAGCTGGGAAGTGTGGTTCAATCTCTGAATGCCCGTTCCGTTGAGATTGGTAGCATGGTGGATGTCATTGCATCCATCTCCAAACAAACGAACTTGCTTGCATTGAATGCGTCTATTGAAGCGGCAAGAGCAGGGGATGCGGGTCGTGGATTTGCAGTTGTAGCCGGTGAGGTACGTAAACTGGCAGAAGAATCCGGAAGCTCGGCAGCGCAGATCGGTGAGGTCGTTCATAATATCCGTCAGGACATGGATGCCGCTCTAATCGCCATGAATGCGGCGCAGACTCGTGTGGGAGAAGGGATTCAGGCCGTGAATACGTCTGGACAATCCTTTGCTCAGATTCGGGAGGCGGTGGAAGAGGCGGTTCATACATTGGATGACTTGTCTGAAACAACGAAACAACTGGAGAGTGGGGCATCCCACGTTGCCAAGGCGATGAGCGATATCTCGAATGTGACCCAGGAATCGGCTGCGAATACAGAATCCGTATCTGCATCTTCGCAAGAACAACTGGCATCGGTAGAAGAGATTGCATCCTCGTCGGCACATCTGAACAGTATGGCGGAACAACTGCAGGGATTGCTTGGCATGTTTAAGATGGTAGAGGATACGCCCAAAGAAAAAGGCAAAGAATAAATCCCAACACTTTGAACCATAATTTACCATGACTTTTATAATAAAAGAAAATAAAGATAGACAATGTTCCTGTAGCCCTGTATAAATATATCGTCTGGTTATTCCGAGCATATAGCGGTGTAATCTAACAACATAAGATTGAATTAACGAAATAATATATGAATACAGGGTACAGCAGGAGGCTTTATGGTATACGTAGCAATACTGATTTTTGTAGTGACAATCACTTTGGTGATCTGGCAACCTCGTGGGTTGGGAATTGGTTGGACTGCATCGGGTGGGGCATTGGTTGCCTTGCTGTGTGGAGTCGTCAGCTTGAACGATGCCTCGGATGTAGCGTCCATTGTATGGAATGCAACGTTGGCCTTTGTCGGTATTATTATGATTTCTCTCATTCTTGACGAGACGGGTTTCTTCGAATGGGCCGCTCTTCACATGGCTAGACTCGCTGGAGGGAACGGTCGCAGATTGTTCTTCTACTCCATTTTACTCGGTGCCGCAGTGTCGGCCCTGTTCGCCAATGATGGTGCAGCGCTTATCCTGACACCAATTGTGCTGGCGATGGTGCGTGCATTAAAGTTTGATGAGCGGATGGTACTGGCTTTTGTAATGGCGAGTGGATTTATCGCAGATACCACATCGTTACCGCTGGTCGTCAGCAATTTGGTTAACATTGTGTCTGCCGATTTCTTCGGCATTACCTTTGTGGAGTATGCGGTACGCATGGCCGTGCCGAATCTGATCTCGATCGTAGCGAGTACGGGGATGTTATTTTTGTTCTATCGAAAAAGCATCCCCCTTCGCTATGACATCTCTGCGGCTCGCGACCCGAAAGAGGCAATACGTGATCCACGGATGTTTCGCATTGCCTGGTTCATGCTAGGGCTGCTATTGGTGGCTTACGCATCCAGTGAGTTCCTGCCGATTCCCGTGTCGGTGATTGTGGGCTCGGTTGCACTGCTGTTCGCTTTACTGGCACGCAAGAGCGAGGCAGTTGATCTGAAACGGGTCATCAAGGAAGCACCGTGGTCGATTGTGGTGTTCTCCGTGGGTATGTACATCGTCGTATATGGACTGCGTAATGCTGGATTAACGGCTCATCTGAGCCGCTGGCTGGATGCCATAGCAGAGCATGGCCTGCTGGCCGCTTCGCTCGGAATGGGCATTATAGCGGCCGTATTGTCATCGCTGATGAATAACCTGCCTACCGTATTGATTAACCTGCTAGCCATCCAGGGTGCGCACACCGAAGGGATCATCCAAGAGGCATTCATCTATGCCAATGTCATTGGTTCCGATCTGGGTCCCAAAATGACGCCGATTGGTTCACTTGCCACATTGCTATGGCTGCATGTGTTGTCCCGTAAAGGTGTGAAGATCACATGGGGGTATTATTTCAAAGCAGGCATCATCCTGACCATCCCAACCTTGTTCATTACCCTAGCTGGGCTGGCATTGTGGTTATGGATTCTGGGTTAGAAAAAGTATTTTTACATTAAGTATCCATAAGATAATTCTGTTGTAATGTAAAAAGCTGCTCTTACAGCCGGTGCTACGCACTGGCTGTGGGGCAGTTTTTTGTTTCCTACTTTTGTACCTTCTTATAGAAGAAACAGATTTTATTGCTCTATCAAAGAATCAACAAAGAAATTTACGTAAGGCCAGCCCTTGTAGGGCTGGCCTTCTTTGCCTACCTCCCAGGCTAATCTTTGAAATGCCTGAGATCCAACGAGCGCTGACACAGCGAAGGGAACGGAACGATTGTGGAAAAGCGAAGCGTTCGCCTTTATCTCCGGATGTATTCCTTAGAAAAAGTAAATCATATAAATCCGGGATAACAGCGATTGAAACAACGTCCGTTACCGAAGCGCCCACTTCAGCGCAATTTGTCTCAGATGATTTTCAATATACAGCCGATATTTTTAACATTGCGTTTACAAAACACTGATTTTAAGATGACATACCGAAACTACAATGAGTAAAGAGTTGATGGTGAACAAACAAATTCACAAAACGCCATCACTACATTGGGGGAGGAAAACAAAACATGTTTAAAAAGTTGCCGTTTATTTTGATGACCTTAACGTTCGTACTGGTGCTCGCTGCATGCGGATCGAAAAATGACGCGGGTACAGAGGGTGCTGCAAGCAATGGTTCAGGGGAAGCTACTGCTGAGCTTAGCGGTAACATTCTGGCAGTCGGATCGACAGCATTGTTACCTCTGGTAGAACAAGCTGGACAGAAATTTATGGCAGTTGATGAATATAAGAACGTAACGGTTCAAGTTCAAGGTGGCGGTAGTGGTACTGGTTTGACACAAGTATCTGACGGACAAGCTACAATCGGTAACTCTGACGTATTTGCAGAAGAGAAGCTGGAGGACGAAGCCAAAGTCAAAGAACTGGTTGACCATCAAGTAGCCGTAGTAGCTATGGCTCCAGTTAGCAACAAAGATGCAGGTGTAGAAGATTTGACGAAGCAGCAACTGGTCGACATTTTCTCCGGTAAAGTGACGAACTGGAAAGACGTTGGTGGCGCGGATAAAGCAATTGTTATTGTAAACCGTCCAAGTAGTTCCGGTACGCGTGCAACGTTCGAGAAGTATGCATTGGGTGCAAAAATGGATGATATCCAAGGTTCGATTCAAGAAGATTCCTCTGGTAACGTCAAAAAATTGGTAGCTGAAACACCAGGTGCTATTGGTTACCTTGCCCTGTCTTACTTGGATGACAGCTTGCAAGTGTTGAAATACGAAGGTGTAGAAGCAACAGTTGAGAACGTGGAAGCAGGAACTTATCCAGTGTGGGCTTACGAGCACATGTACACCAAAGGTGAGCCGGATGCAGCAACAAAAGCGTTCCTGGACTATATCCTGAGTGACGAAATTCAACAAAATGACGTGACTGAACTTGGATACATTCCAATGTCAGGCATGAAAGTAAAACGCGATGCAGCAGGTAATGTGGTTGAGTAATCTTTGAACTTGCGCATACAGCGAAAGAGGCGGACTTAGGTCCCGCCTCTTTACGCGGTTTGCTCTGAAATAATCCCATATTTTGCATTAATTCTACTATAGAAGGATGGTTGTTATGGAACAGACCGAAGGGGGAACGGTAATGAATAACAAGTTGAAACCGCGCCGGCCCTTAAAAGAAAAACATTATTGGGAAGAGTGGACGGGACGGATCTATACGTCGATTTGTGTCGTTTTCCTGATCGTTGTCATGTTTTCCATTGTTTATTTTGTAGCGTCCAAGGGACTGTCCACATTTTTCACAAATGGAATAAGCATAAGTGAATTCCTTGGTGGAAAGACGTGGAATCCAACTGGAGAACCTGCGTTCTACGGGGCATTGCCGTTCATTACAGGTTCTTTCATTACAACCTTGCTTGCAGCATTGATCGCTAGTCCACTTGGCCTGTGTGCAGCACTCTTCATGACAGAGATTGTGCCGGGTAAAGGGAAAAAGATATTGCAACCTGCGATTGAGCTCTTGTCCGGAATTCCGTCCGTTGTGTATGGATTTATCGGTCTGAGTGTCATCGTACCTTTGCTGCGCAGTATCTTTGGTGGAACAGGCGTCGGGATTGCAGCCGGATGTCTTGTTCTCGCGGTAATGATTCTTCCTACGGTAACAAGTATTATGGCAGATGCGTTGTCCGCGTTGCCTAAAGGATTGCGTGAATCCTCGTACGCACTGGGTGCCACTCGCTGGCAAACCATCTACCGTGTCATCATTCCAACGACTTTGCCAGCTTTGTTGACAGGTGTCGTATTGGGTATGGCCCGTGCTTTTGGTGAGGCCCTTGCTGTGCAGATGGTTATCGGTAATGCACCGCATGTTCCAACATCCTTGCTCGAATCGGCTTCAACATTAACAAGTGTAATTACACTCAGCATGGGTAACACCACGATGGGTTCTGTTCATAACAATGCACTGTGGAGTATGGCGCTTGTCCTGCTGGTGATGACATTTGTCTTCGTCATTCTGGTTCGCCTGCTTGAAAGGAGGAACCGGGTATGAAAATGAAGGCAAAGACGGTAGATAAAATTGCAACATCCGTTATCGTTGTATTGGCCCTGTTCATTGTTATTATATTGCTCGGTCTGCTTGGTTTCATCATGTATAGAGGCATTGGACATATTAGCTGGAACTTCCTGACGAGCGCACCCCAGTTGCTTAAAGGTGGCGGGGGGATTGGTCCACAGCTCTTTAACTCCGTATTCCTGTTGATTCTGACGTTGATTGTGACCATTCCACTCGGATGGGGTGGCGGGATATACATGGCGGAATACGCCAAGCCAGGCAAGATCACCAGCTTCATTCGTCTGGTCGTTGAAGTGTTGTCATCATTCCCTTCCATCGTTATCGGTTTGTTTGGTCTCTTGTTGCTAGTCAATCAATTTGGTCTTGGTTTCTCCCTGATCTCGGGTGCCTTGGCTCTGGCGATCTTTAACTTGCCGCTGATGGTGCGGACAACGGAGCAGGCCTTCCGGGCCGTTCCGAAGGAACAGAAGGAAGCAGGTCTGGCTCTTGGACTGTCCAAGTGGAAGATTATCACTTCCATTTTGCTGCCTGTGGCATTGCCGAGCTTGATTACGGGTACGATTCTGGCATCGGGCCGGATCTTTGGTGAGGCGGCAGCATTGATGTTCACTGCAGGTATGAGTAGTCCGCCATTGGACTTTACAGATTGGAATCCGACGAGTCCGAGATCACCGCTTAATCCGTTCCGTCCGGCAGAGACACTTGCTGTCCATATCTGGAAAGTGAACAGTGAAGGTATTGGGCCAGATTCCAAAGAAGTGGCAGCAGGGGCATCCGCCGTGCTTGTCATTCTCGTGCTGGCGTTCAATCTAAGTGCGCGCTGGATCGGTCGGGTTGTATTCCGCCGCATGACAGCTTCGAAATAAGGAGGAACCAACATGGCCATACCTTTTGGTACGGAACAGTTAAGCATATATTATGGACATTTTCAGGCGGTCAAGCAGATCAGTCTGACGTTCCCTGAAGCAAGCGTAACGGCGCTTATTGGGCCGTCGGGTTGCGGTAAATCTACGTTCCTTCGGTCGCTCAATCGGATGAACGACGAGATTGCCGGTTCCCGCACAGAGGGACATATCTGGATGGATGGTAACGATCTGAATGAGCCTGGAACCGATGTAATCAAGCTTCGCCAGAAGATTGGCATGGTGTGGCAGAAGCCGAACCCTTTTCATAAGTCCATCTACAACAATATCGCGTTTGGCCCCCGCTACCGTGGTACGAAGAGTAAGAAGGCACTGGATGAGATTGTGGAAAAAAGCTTGCGCCGTGCTGCGCTCTGGGACGAAGTGAAAGACAGGCTGAATGAATCAGCCCTGTCTCTCTCAGGTGGACAACAGCAGCGGTTATGTATCGCCCGCGCCCTGTCTGTTGATCCGCAGATTCTGCTGCTCGATGAGCCTGCATCTGCACTAGACCCGGTATCCACGGGTAAAGTTGAAGAATTGATTACCGAGCTCAAGAAGGAGCTGCGGATTGTTATTGTTACCCATAACATGCAGCAGGCAGCACGTATTTCGGATTATACAGCTTACTTTTATCTGGGCAGCATGATTGAACACGGGGATACAGAGCATATTTTCACGAACCCGGACAATCGTCTGACGCAAGAATACATTATGGGTCGTTTTGGTTAATTGGATCATGGAGTGGAGTGTCACATAGAGCAACAGACAGAGAAATGAAGAAATAAATAGAGACAGAAGCACAATGCCTGGACGTTTGTTCGGGGGTTGTGCTTTTTTATTTTATAATTACAGTGGGATTTTCTGTATGCAGGATCAACATTATGCTACGATATTTAGTACTAAGAGAGCGTTTACATAAATTTAAAGGAGATGTTGATAATCACTACGGATCAGAGGTCTTACGACCATGTGGCAACACAGGTCATACAGAATTACGCGATTGAAAAACCTGTCGTTTCCTATATTCGTCACAATGAGAATCTGACGTATCATGTCGTTGATGAAGCAAGCGGGCAGAAGTATCTGCTCCGTATCCATCAAGCTGCATATGCAAGTATGTCAGGCATTCAGCACACGCCTTCTGCATTGGAGGCAGAGATGAACCTGCTTCATGAGTTAAATGCAACAACAGCATTACGCGTCCAACATCCGGTACGCAATGTATCGGGAGATTGGGTCACGTTATGGACAAGTGAAGAAGGTAAAGAAATCTGCTGTACAGTACTGGAGTGGATAGAGGGCAGGGACATCCAACAGGGAGAACGCCTGACAACAGAGCAGATATATGATCTTGGTGCGCAGCTGCAGATGCTTCATCAATATGGACGTGTGCAGAATCAGACAGATCGAACTAAGGTACGCCCGGCATATGGCACTGTCCATGAGAATTTGGTCATGCTAGGGCAGCTGGAAGAGGGAGTCCGATTGGGAATTTTTACAACGGAAGACTTCGATCTGCTTCGGGAGACGTTTGAGAACATTAACGAGCAGTTAGGAGCGTACCCTCTCGATGAAAAGACCTGGGGCGTTATTCATGGAGATATTACTCGCAATAATCTGCTGATAACGGATCAGGGGATGTCCATGATTGATTTTTGTCTACACGGTTATGGTTATTATCTTTTCGATGCCGGAGGGGCAGCGCTTATATTCAATCGGGAGGAACGTGACATATTCTTATCTGGATACACAAAACAGATCGCACCACTGACGGATCGAGATATCCGTTTAATGGAAGGGTTCATGCTGATCTTTACACTTGGTTATTATGCTTTTCAGATGGCGAACGAGTCTAGGCACGAATGGATGAAAGACCGCATGCCGAAGTTATGCAGCAAGTATTGCAGACCTTATGTACAGAACGAGAGTATCTTCTACGAACTGTGAATTATAATTCAGATGTGCAGATCCGGAAGGGCTATGAACAGGTAGTTCAAAAATTATGGTTGCCTGAATACCCGAACAGTTTAGTGGATAATATCATAAATAGTAGTAAGCGCTTTATGAATTGAAGGGAAATGAAATAATCTGTTTAAAAAGTTCCTTTTACCGAATTAATGTGATGAAAGCTGACAAAATATTCTGGTTTTCATCGATTCAATCGAAAATGAAGGAAATACATCCAAAGAAATCGTTAAGTTTGTTGACACTGATCTTCCGGTCGATTAATCTTAATGAAGAAGAATGAACGATTTCCATTACTGTTCTGACATACACTCAGAATGGTTCCATACAGCGGATGATAACGAGCGGGAGAGACCTGAGTTAGCCGAGCAATGGCTAGTGTTCAGGCACCGAAGGAGCAAGCTGCTGCGCACCCGGCCCAGTGGTTAATCTCTCAGGTAAATGTACCATCGTTGGACGCAACTCTGGAGAGTGCGCGAACTGCGCCACCCAAGGGGTATATGATCAGTCAGTCTGGTGACTTGTCTGCAATTGCAGGGCATGCACCTTGTCGTGAGACACTGCTGATCGTGAAACTCTCAGGTATCGAGGACAGAGAGAGGGCCTGTGGCCTTCTTCTGTCCTTTTTTGATGTCATCATTCAGTAATAAAGGAACATTATGGCATGGGATCTGGATGGAAATGACGAATACAATTGGAGGGTTATGAGGTGCGATTTAAAGATGTTTTCTCAATTATTGGTCCGTCGATGACGGGGCCTTCAAGTTCACATACAGCTGGAGCAGCAAGACTGGGAAGAATTGCGCGTCAGTGGCTAGGTTGTACGCCTGAACGTGCCCGGCTGACGCTCTACGGTTCATTTGCTGATACGTATCAGGGCCACGGAACTGATCTGGCACTGATCGGCGGTCTGCTGGATTATGTTACAGACGATCCGCGTATCCCGGATGCGGAGCAATACGCAGAGGAAGCGGGTATGGAGGTTGAGTTTTATACAAGCGGTCTGCCTGCTCCTCATCCCAATACGGTCAAAATTGAGTTGTGGCATGAAGGGCGTACATGTTCCTTAATCGGTGCTTCTATTGGTGGTGGTAGTGTGTCGGTGCATGCAATGAATGATTTTCGTGTCCAGATTAGTGGTGAGTTTCCGACACTCGTGCTGCGACATGCAGACAAGGCAGGGGTGCTTGCCTCGGTAACGTCCACGATCAGTTCATCTGGGGTTAACATCGGGTATATGCAGGTGGATCGGAAAGCCCGTGATGGCGAAGCACTTACTGCGATGGAGATGGACGGCGTGCCGAATCCTGATATGCTCAAGCGTCTAAAAGAGCTAGATCATGTACTGGACATTCGTGTCATCGATTTGAAGAGAGGAGTTGATTCGGATGCGATTTAAACATTTACATGAACTGAATACGATCTGTACAGCGGAATCCAAAACGATTGCTCAATTGATGATCGAAGAGCAGGTTCAGGAGACCAATACACCGGAAGCGGATGTTGTGAAACAGATGTCTGAATATTATCAGGTGATGAAGGAAGCGGTGCGTAAAGGGTTAACGGAAGATACCACATCACGCAGTGGATTAACGGGTGGTGACGGTAAAAAAATGGCCGAGTACATTCGCAAAGGTGAGACTTGCTCAGGAGATGCTTCCGCACTTGCCATGGCGTATGCCCTGTGTGTATCTGAAGTGAATGCCTCTATGGGCCGGATTGTGGCAACACCTACAGCCGGTTCCTGCGGCATCATCCCTGGTGTTTTTATCAGCTCACAGGAGCGATTTGTCTGGACGGACGAACATTTGGTGAATGGGTTGTTCTGCGCGGGAGCGATTGGTTATGTTATTGCCAACAATTCATTTATCTCTGGTGCAGAAGGTGGCTGTCAGGCAGAAGTGGGTTCCGCGATCGGCATGGCTGCGGGTGCCATGGTTGAACTTCGTGGAGGTACACCGGAACAGGTCGTTCATGCCGTTGGTCTAGCGTTAAAAAATACACTGGGCCTGATCTGCGATCCGGTCGCAGGTCTCGTTGAAATTCCATGCATCGTACGTAACGGACTGGGTGCCGTTACGGCGCTGGCTGCGGCCGACATGGCATTGGCCGGAGTGCGTAGTGCTATTCCGTCAGATGAAGTCATCGACGTGATGCTGGAAGTAGGCAGTGCGATGCCGAGCCGCCACCGGGAGACAGCCCAAGGTGGGTTGGCTCAGACACCAACGGGTCGCAAAATGATGCAGAAGCTGGCTAAACCGAAGGCCAAGCGTGCAGAGCCTGAGACGGAGTCGAAGCCAGCGGATGCTGACACAACTACAAGTGGGGCGGATACTGTTCAAGCGGAAACGGACCCTCAGGTTTAATCTGAACGGGGGTCACCGAGGAATAACCAGTGACATGATAATGTATAACGTAAAAACAAGCGTCCGCGAACCCGAATTCGGGTTCTGCAGGACGCTTGTTTAATGCCGCCAAATGATGTGAAGCTAGGCTACTTATAAGTGACTTCAGATATATCTGTATTATGAATCTAGACCTGGCTTACAGCCGTACTAAGTACGGCATATCCATACGCGGGCAATTCAATGGCAAACACGCCATCATCCTTGGCGGTACGATGGTTTCCACCGAATAGCTCGGTCCATTCCTCGTCACCCGCCTCCAGCTCGACAATAGCCGTCTCTTCCGAGCGATTGAACAGAACCAGAATGCGTTCCTCTTCATTCTGCCGTTCGAATACCAATTGGCTGCCATCTGAGCGAGCCTGCAGGAAACGAACGGTGCCTTCTGCACGCAGGGCAGGATGAGCATGACGCAGGGAGATCAGTTTCTGATAAAAGTCGAGCAGCTCACGGTCCTGCTTCGCTTCATCCCATTCCATGCATTTACGGCAGCCCGGATCATGGTCACCGTCCATGCCAATCTCGTCTCCGTAATAGATGCACGGCGCGCCCATGTAACTGAACTGGAATAACGCAGCCAGCTTCATCTTGCGCTGGTCGCCTTCACATAGCGTCAGCAGCCGCGGGGTATCGTGGCTGTCCAGCAGGTTGAATGCAACTTCGCTGGCTTGAAGCGGATAACGGGACAACTGTCGTCCGATGGAGTTCGCGAACTGTTCGGCGTGCATTGTGTTTTTCACAAAGAAAGCATTCACAGCATCGGTAAACGGATAGTTCATGGACGCATCGAACTGGTCGCCTTGAAGCCAGGAGGAGGACTCATTCCATACTTCGCCCAGAATATAGGCATCCGGATTAGCAGCTTTGACTACTCGGCGGAAATCACGCCAGAAGGCATCATCCACTTCGTCGGCAACATCCAGTCGCCATCCGTCTGCACCCACTTCCTTAATCCAGTACTCGGCAACCTCCAGCAGATAGGCCTTAACCTCGGGATTCTCCGTATTCAACTTAGGCATGTGCGCTTCGAATCCGAAAGTCTCATACGTAGGAATGCCGTCTTTCACGTCCAGCGGGAATTCATGTACATGGAACCAGTCCTTGTATTTGGATTGTTCTCCGTTCTTCTGCACATCCACAAACGGGGCAAACGTCTTCCCGGAATGGTTAAACACAGCATCCAGCAAGACGCGAATTCCACGTGCGTGGCACAGCTCGACCAGTCGCTTCACGGTATCTGCATCACCAAAATGTCGGTCTACCCGCAGGTAGTCTTCGGTATCGTATTTGTGATTGGTGGTAGCTTCAAAGATGGGTGTGAAGTAGATCGCATTAATGCCCAGATCACTGATGTAATCCAGATGGTCGATCACACCCTGAAGGTCACCGCCGAAGAAATTGAAAGGTGTCGGCTCGTCACCCCACGGTTCCACCTTTTCCGGACTAATATCCGGGTTGCCGTTCGCGAATCGTTCAGGGAAAATCTGATAGAACACGGCATCTTTAACCCATGCAGGGGGTGTGAATACAGCTCCTGCATGAATATAAGGGAACTGGAACATACGACCCGGATCGTCCGGTTCTTCTTCCTGGAAGTCCGTCTCGGTCATCCAGATCTGTTCATCTCCACTTTTAAGAAGAAAAGAGTATTTTAGTCGGTGGTAGGGAGGTTTCACCTCGCCCTCGAAGTAATCGAACATCGAGTCAGAGGTGAACTTTGTTAAAGGAACCAGCGCTTTGGTTGCATCCCACGCATATTTGTCTCCAGTCAGGGCATGTACCTCAGTCAGATCATTCTTTTTGGCGCGCAGACGCAGATGAATTGTGTCTTGGTCATAGGCATAGGCCCAATTGCGTTTCGGTTGATGATAGATGGCTTCCAACAGCATAATGAAATTCCTCCCGTCAGGTGTAGGTATAATATGTACTTGGTCGATTTGATTGATATAACATTCCCCACGTTAATGGATAAGCTATAATTAGAATGTGTGGTAACGTAAAGGAATTCAACATGGCTTCAACAAGATAACAAGATATGAGTCCATCTGTTATAGATAGCTTTTATGATGATGCTCAGATATATCATTAACCCAATGGGGGCGGAAAGGAAACGAATATTTGGATGAAAACCAAACTGTTATACATTGAAGATGATACGGAAATTGCAACTTGGGTCAGAGCCGATCTGGAGGAGCGCGGTTATGAGGTGGTATGGCTCGGCAGTGGTGAAGGTGCAGCGGAGGCTGCTGTGGGTTGCTCACTCATTATTCTGGATGTCATGCTGCCCGGGCTGGATGGATTTACGGTGGGCCAGCGACTGAAAAAAGAACATCCAACCGTGCCCATTGTCATGCTCTCGGCCAGAACGTCCATTGACGACAAGTTGCACGGTCTCGATTTTGCCGATGACTATGTGACCAAACCATTTCACCCCGATGAACTGGCTGCCCGGATTGAGGTCCAACTGCGTAAGGCGGGAACTGCGGTCTCATCGGGTACAGCTCTGAAGCTGGATCATCTCTCCATCTATGAGAAGGACAACCGCATCGTCAATGAGGAGACGGGGGATGAGATTGTTTTATCGGGGAAACAGTTCCACATCTTCGCTTACCTGCTACGACATATGGGCATGATTCGAACCAAAGAGCAGATCTATGAAGCCGTCTGGAACGAGCCTTATCTGGATGGGGACAAGACTTTAATGGTACATATTCGACATCTACGCGAGAAGCTGGAGCTTGATCCGGCCAATCCAGTCGTTATTCAGACGGTCCGCGGTGTGGGATATCGTGTGAAGAAGCCATGATCCGACGGTTCAGAGCACGGAAGACGATGAATGGAGAATGGAAAGGAGAACCGCGCATGGATCCTAAGCATAAGCAAACCAGGCAGGGCAAGCTACGCTTTGGGCGGTCCTTGATGTCCAGATATATCATCCTGATTCTGGCGGCCGTATTATTCGTGCCCGTCGTTCTGCCGATTATATCCATCCTATATGTTGTCGTAGTGAACAACACAAATACGAATCAAGCGGCACCGTACGGTGATGTTACCCGGATCAGTAACCTATGGTCGCGTGAAGCGGTGAACCTGAATGGTGCTTCTGATGAGGAGATTAAGGCCCGTTTGGAGCAAGTACATGCATCGTATCCGAAGTCTTCCATGTATCGTGTGAATGCGAGCGGTGAGACCCTCTTTATTCTCGGTGGTGAAGATGTCACGCTTCTGAATTCCACATCGCCGGATGGCGGGACAGACACGACATTGAGATGGTCACTGGATTCCGGGAA
This sequence comes from Paenibacillus sp. FSL R5-0519, assembly GCF_037974275.1. Taxonomy (NCBI): domain Bacteria; kingdom Bacillati; phylum Bacillota; class Bacilli; order Caryophanales; family Paenibacillaceae; genus Paenibacillus; species Paenibacillus sp. FSL R5-0519. Next base: position 6,066,616 of record NZ_CP150234.1, on the reverse strand, counting down.
AACGGCAGAGACTCGAATTCCGGCCATATGGAATGTGAGCAACACGGTGCAATTCATGAAAGAAGCTTCCTATCGAGATCCGCTAACCGTAGTTACATACATCGGCGGAGGTGAAAAGGACAAGGGACAGGGCTTCATGATCATAGAAGTGCCGCGATCACTTCTGCAAATGACACAGAGCAACTGGCCGATGGAGCTCCTGTATCTTGGCATTGTGATGACGATCATCTTCATGATTTTCATCATCATGTCGATTCTCTTCTTCGCGCGCATTCGCAAACGACTTATTCGCTTACAGACGGCGATGATGACCCCGGGCAAGGAAGGCATTCCGCTTCCGGTTGATATCCGCCGGTCAGATGAGATCGGTCAACTGGAGGAATCATTTAACCAGATGGTGCATCAACTGTCCGACAGCCGCCAGCGTGAGCGTGAGGAAGAACAATTGCGCAAACGCCTGATTGCGGGGCTTTCCCACGATCTACGCACCCCGCTAACGGTGATTCGTGGACATATGCATGCTTTGCATAAGGAAGCGCTAAGCGAGCAAGGTGACCGTTCATTACATCGCATGGAAGCGAAGATGGAGGATCTCGGCGGGCTCATTGACAACATGTTATCCTATAATTTGCTCACGAGCGGTAAATATACGCTGAAGCTGGAAGAGAAAGATATGCTGCGGATTGTCAGAGAAACGGCAGCGGCCTGGTATCCGGTCTGGGAGAAAGAGCAATTCGAAATTGATATTGATCTGCCGGATGAACCGTTGATCTGGCATATGGATGAACAAGGCATGCGCCGTATTCTGGATAATCTGTTCCAGAACGTGATCCGCCATGCCGCCAGCGGGAAATATATTGGCATCTCAACCCGGGAGATTCAGGGGGAGACGGCTATCGTTATTCAGGATCTCGGTCCGGGAATGCAGCAGGATTCCGACACCAAAGGCACAGGTCTGGGTTTATCCATTGTAGACCTGTTAATTCGTGAGATGGGACTGCGCAAGCGGGTAGACAGTTCCGATACGGGTGTTCGGACATACATCTACAGTGGTAAGGGAAGTAAGGACACAACGAACCCTTAAGATCTCTTTTTTAAACTAAACTTAAACTGGAGACCACCTTGGCTTTAACTTTGGAAGGTTACGATAGTTCCGAGGTGATCATACAGTGAGTGAAAATATTATTCAAACAGCGAATCTATGGAAAACATACCGGGACCGTGCAGCGGTCCGTGAACTTGATCTGCATATTAAAAAGGGAGATATCTACGGCTTCCTCGGTCCCAACGGTGCCGGCAAAACAACAACGATTCGCATGCTTCTCGGCTTGATTAAACCAACCAAAGGCGTGATCCGTGTCTTTGACAAGGATATCCGCAAGGAGCGCATGGACATTCTGCGCCGTGTGGGTTCCCTGGTGGAATACCCTTCTTATTACGGACATCTGAATGCGGTAGAGAATCTGGAAACTTTGCGCCGCATCCTCAATGTCCCGAAATCAAGAATTGCTGAAGTGCTGTCTATTGTAGATCTGACCAAGGATGCCAAACGTTCAGTGAAAGGGTACTCCCTTGGCATGAAGCAGCGTCTGGGTATTGCCAGCGCTTTGCTGGGTGAACCGGAGCTGCTGATTCTGGACGAACCAACGAATGGGCTTGATCCGGCCGGTATTCAGGAGATTCGTGAACTGATCAAACGCATGCCTCTGGAACATGGCATTACCGTTCTCGTTTCCAGCCACTTGTTGAGTGAAGTCGAACAGATGGCAAGTCGTGTCGGCATTATCCGTGAAGGCAAGATGGTGCTCCAGGATACCATTGCGAGTCTGCATAGTCAGACGGGTAGTTCTATCCGCTTAACGGTTTCCGAGCCGGAAGAGGCCATGAAACTGGCGAGAGAGCAGGGGCAATTTGGTCAGCGACAAGGTTCTGCGTTAACGTTCCCTTATATGGATAACCCTTCGGTTGCACTGCTTGTGCGCCGATTGATTGAACAGGATCATGATGTGTATCGTGTTGAGGAACAGCGTCAGTCGCTGGAAGATCTGTTCATGCGGGTCATTGGCGAGGGGGCTTCCATATGACCGGACGTGCATTATCGTCGGACTGGCTCAAGATTCGGGGCAAGGGAATTTGGTTTCTCGTTTTTCTGGCCCCGTTTGGATTGACAGCGATGCAGGCGCTTAATTTTGGCTTACGGTTGGACTATCTGAAAGAACAGTATGCGGATAACCTGTGGGGCGGATTACTCGGCAATGTAGTTGTCTTTGTACCGTTGTCCCTGATGCTGGGAGCAACCATTCTCAGCTCCATGATCGCGAGTGTCGAGCATGAACAGGGATCGTGGAAACAGTTGCTAGCGATGCCAATTTCAAGACCGGCCGTGTATCTGGCCAAGTTCTTGCTGGCTTGTCTGCTGCTGGTAATCTCCTGCCTGCTGCTAACCGCTGGAATTATAGGTCTGGGCCTGATCCTCGGATTCCATGCCAGTGAGATCCCTTGGACGCATGCCATCAAGCTGGGGCTGTTGCCATTAGCTGGTGCGCTTCCCGTGTTGTCGTTGGAGTTATGGCTCACAATGGTCAATAAAAATCAGGCGCTTCCCGTCACTCTGGGAATTGTTCTCGCGATAACAGGCATGTTCGCGCTCAGTATCTCACCGTATTTTCCACTTGCTTGGGCACAGATGGCTTGGAATGGACCTAATCCATATCTGTATGCAGGCATGGGGGCAGGTCTGGGGCTCTTGATCCTGTTGTTGGGTATGGTGCATTTTAGCCGGAAGGATGTGGCCTGATATGAGCTTTGCGACAACGTATTTTCGCATTCTATCGGCTGAGCGGCTAAAAATGGGCAAATCACCCATATGGCTCCTGATTCTGTTAAGTCCACTTATTGCACTGCTCATCGGACTATTGTCCACTCCATCGGGGAATTGGCAGGTATTGATGGGAACCATGGTATTCTTGCACGGATTACTCCTGCTGCCGGTGCTGACTGGCGTGTTTACGTCCTTTGTCTGCCGTTTCGAACATGCAGGAGGAGGGTGGAAGCAGATGCTGGTATTGCCACTCACACGTTCAGGTGTATATGCAGGCAAACTGACGATTGTACTTATGCTTCTGGCGGGTACACAAGTGTTGTTGTTGATATCCATTCTGCTGGCAGGCATGATCCATGGCATTACGATGCCAATACCTTGGGGATTCTTGGCGAGCAAATTGCTGCTTGGTCTGTTGGCCTGTGTACCACTGGCTGCCCTGCAGATGTTCGTTTCTCTCGTGTGGAGCAGCTTTGCTGCACCGCTCGCATTGAATTTTGCACTGACCGTGCCCAATATCCTTATCGTCAACTCAGCGGCATATGGACCGTATTATCCTTGGGCGCAACCGATGATTCTGATGACACCCGTAGACGGCGGAGGTTTCGGAGCCTATAACGTGCCGCTGCTGACGCTGCTGTCAGTCGTTGGGGGCAGTGCTGTCATTTTCATAGGAATTGGCATGCTGTATTTTGCGAAGAAAGAAATCTGAATAATTGAATATATGCCTAGTTATCCTATGACCAAGATCCTCTTTTAAGCAAAACATGCAATGTTCTATTGTATGTGAGCTTGAGGGGATTTTTTCTAATGTCTGACCCAACCGTCATGAATGGTCAGTTCCCGAATGATTTTGGCCGGCGCTCCAGCTACAAGTGTATTCTCGGGAACATCCTTGGTCACCGTGCTTCCAGCTGCCACGACGGCATTTCTGCCAATCGTCACGCCGGGCAGAATGAGCGAGCCTGTACCAATCCAGGCATTATCCTGAATCACAATTCGCTTGGCAGTCTGGCTTCCATCATCCAGTGAATCAATTCGGTGATAAGCACTGTCAAATATGCTTGTTCGAGGCCCGATCATGACGTTATTGCCGATGGTCACCTCTACGTTGGCTGCGATCCCCACACCGGCATTAATCAAGACGTCATCGCCAATGGTTAATCGCGCCCCTTTGACCACGGTTAATTGGGTTCCCCAAGGTTTACCTATGATGTTAAGCCGCTTTCCCACCTGCAAATCACCATGTTTATTGAGATATACTTTGCCCCTGATCCGTGGCAGTAGGCCCATTGAGGGCTGAATTTTACCAAAAATGGTCAAGCCTCTTAATTTGCCATAGGCAATCTTAACTCTGTTGGGCAGCATGATTCATTCATCCTCACCTTCGTCAAAAACGTTTTTTAAAGATTATAGCCTGTTTGATACAAAATGTATCGTTAATTTTATGTCGTGGCTTTTTACCTTGTATAACTTACATGGGGAAACACCTTCTAAGGAAAATTAAAATTCCAAGTATTACATCACACAACATGTGAATTAAATCATAGATTGTAAGCAAAATGAGACGAGAATCTGGTAAAATAAAAAAAGCTGTTTCTAGGCAGGCTTACATGGTTATTCGAGGGTAGGCCCATTTCGGCAAGGGATAATATATCTCTGTTGTTAGATGAAGATATTGGCTGAGAAAAGAGGGGTAAGCCTTGGATATTAATAAAACGGAAACCCTGAAGCGCATTATTTCTGAGGGAAGTTCTTACCAATCACTGTTTTTTAACCACCCGGATGCCATTTATGTGATGGACATCCATGGAAATTATATTGATGCTAATCCCTCGGTAGAGCGGATGTCGGGGTATACACTGGATGGCTTGATTCGTATGAATCAGAATCAGCTCTGTCCTCCGGACAGTGCAAATTTACGCAATGAATATATAAAAGAGGTACTGGCTGGACGTTCAGTCAGTAATTCCATTACCTTTTATCATAAAGATGGTTCCCTGAAACAAGCAGAGATCACGTATGTGCCTATAACGGATGGAAACGAAGTTGTAGGAATCTATGGTATTGCCAAAGATGTTACCGATATCCTAAGAGTGCAACGTGAGCTTAAGGAGGCACAGGAGAAATATCAGGTGCTGGCTGACCATGCACAAGATCTGATTACGACTTGTGCTATAGATGGAGAGTTGTTATATGTCTCACCTTCTGTGCACACCTTGCTGGGTTATAAACCGGAGGAAGTCACAGGAAAGTCCTTCAAGGATTATTGTTATCCGGGAGATTACCCGGATCCTATGGATCTTTCCAAGATCGGCAATGGCTGCAAGATGCGTGTGTTGCACAAGAAGGGACACTATATCTGGATGGAGACCTTGGCGAAGCCTGTGACCGAAGAGCGTGGCAAGAGTGTCCAGATTGTAAGCATCAGCAGGGATATTACCCAGCATAAGGATGCGGACAGACGTCTTCGGGAAAGTCGTCAGCGATACAGATCGCTGTTCGAACATAATCCGGCAGCTGTGTATTCATTGAATCTGGAAGGAAAGTATAGTGCTGTGAACAGCAAACTTGTGCAAATGCTGGAAATTCCGCGTAATAAGCTGATTGGCAAATCTTTTCTATCCAATCTGGATAAATGCGAAGTGCAGTACGGCGAACACTATTTTGAAATGGTGAAGCAGGGCGAACCTCAGTATTATGAGACCCGAATCGTCAATTCCAGAGGTCGGAAGATCGAAGTATCCGTTACGAATGTGCCCATTATTGTGGATAAGGAAATGGTAGGCGTCTATGGTATCGTGTCCGATATTACCGAACGTAAGGAATACACGGAACGAATTCAGGAGCTAAGCAAGCAACATGAGCTGATCCTTAACACGGTGACAGAAGGAATATATGGTTTGGATGCGGATGGAGTCACCATGTTTATGAACCCTGCAGCAGCTTCCATGTTCGGTTATGAGGCGCAAGAGTTCATTGGCAAGAATTCACATCCTATTATCCATCACACTCGTGCAGATGGAAGTCATTTCCCAATAGAAGAGTGCCCGATCCACATGACCGTGCTGGATGGACAGAGTCGTTCAATCAAAGAAGATGTGTTCTGGCGTAAAGATGGTAGCAGCTTTCTGGTGCAGTACCAGGTGACGCCGATTATTGAACAAGGACAGATTCAGGGCGCGGTGGTCGTGTTTAATGACGTGACTGGCGAGCGTGAAATTGTACGTGCCAAAGAGACGGCTGAGCTGGCAGCTCAGGCCAAGTCGGAATTTCTGTCAATGGTTAGCCATGAGATCCGCACACCGATGAACGGGATTGTGGGGATGACCGAATTATTGATCGGTACCGATCTGTCGGAAGAACAGCGTGAATATGCCGAGATTATTCAGGATAGTGGTGATGCACTGCTGAACATCCTTAATGATATTTTGGACTTTAGTAAGCTGGAATCTGGGAAAATGGCCTTGGCTTATGAGCCGTTTGCATTACGTAAGATGCTGGAACAGGTTGCCGAACTGTTTAAACCCCGCGCGGATGAGAAACATCTGGAAATCAGATATCGTCTCAATCCAAGCATCCCTGAATTCATGGTTGGTGACGCCATACGTATCCGGCAGATTCTGGTGAACTTGGTTGGCAATGCGCTTAAGTTCACGGATCAGGGAAGCATTGATGTTACCGTGGATATTATCAAAGGCAGAAAGCCTGAAGATAGCGTGCTTGATTTCGCTGTGCAAGATACGGGAATTGGCATCCCGGCTGACAAGCTGGATCAGTTGTTCCAGTCCTTCTCTCAACTGCATCCGGTGATTAACCGTAAATATGGTGGTACGGGGCTGGGACTGGTCATCTCCAAGCGACTCGTGGAGATCATGGGAGGTAGTATCAGTGTCGAGAGTACAGAAGGGGGAGGCTCAACCTTCCGATTTGCTGTTCCTGCGGCAAGTGTAGATGCTTCAGCCGAACAGACAGCAAGTCAGTTCCATCATGATCGTACACGTCAGAGTGACAAGGTCGCCATGCGTATTCTGGTGGCAGAGGATCATCCAGTGAACCGCAAGATTTTGCGAGAATATCTGGAGAAGCTGGGGTACCAGGCAGATGTGTGTACCAACGGCGTAGAAGCAATTGATGCCATCTCTCAGAATGCTTATGATATTGTTCTGATGGATATTCATATGCCGGTGATGGATGGACTTAAGGCAACAGACCTGTTACACCGCCTGATTCCACGGGATCGCATACCTCCAATCATTGCAGTTACAGGCAATGCCAAACGTGAGGATAAGGAAGCTTGTCTGGAGATTGGTATGCGTGATTTTATTAGCAAACCGGTCATGCTAAGTGAGTTGAAACGGGTGTTACAGCAATGGGGGCCAAGGGACGAACCCCAGCTTGCACCGAACTGAATAACGATCTGTTAACGATAACGATGTAGCTGTGAAAATAACAAACGCAAACACGCCAATCATACTCCTCAGATGGAGTATGATTGGCGTGTTTGCGTTGACAGGCTTTTCAAGATGAGCCGAAGCATATCGAAGTAGAGCGGTATACGAATGAGTTATGCCAATGTGAGACGATTGATATTGCCGGATAGAATCTCACAGGAATTATTGAATTTTTGGCGTTCCGCCGCATCCAGATTCAATTCGATAACCTCTTGAATGCCATCTCCTCCGATGATTGCAGGAACACCGACGCAGACATTATGTTGATTGTACTCACCATCCAGAATAGCGGATACGGCGATGATCTTGTGTTCATCATTGAGGATTGAACGGGTAATGTGCGCGAGGGCATTGCCGATTCCGAATTGAGTAGAGCCTTTACGGGTAAAGATCTCCCAACCGGCATCCTTCGTTTTGCGGGCAATATCATCCAGATCCAGATGTTTGAAGCGCTCCTTGTGCTGATCCAAAATGTGCATAATCGGTTTGCCACCAATGGTCACATGTGACCAGGCCACGAACTGGGATTCTCCATGCTCCCCGAGCGCATAACCATGCACACTGCGTGGATCGATGGAGAAGACTTCAGACAGCAGCGTTTTGAGCCTTGAAGAGTCAATGGACGTCCCTGTGCCGATAACATGCTCACGCGGAAGACCTGATAACTTCCATACCATATAAGTTACTATGTCAACCGGATTCGCAGCGACGACAAAAATCCCGTTAAATCCACTGTTCATGATGGGAACCACGATGTCTTTGGCGATGGACTCTGCTTCCTCCAAAATATCCAGCCGTGTCTGTCCTGGCTTCGGATTCGCCCCTGCGGTTAAGATAATCACATCCATATTGCTACAATCCGCGTACGTGCCCGCATATACTTTGGTTCGGTTATGTGTAAAGTCCATACAATGGGAGAAATCCAGTGCCTGTGCTACGGCACGGTCATATGTCCGGTCAACCATCATAATTTCTCTGCATATGGATTGATTGATCATGGAATACGCACAACTTGAACCGACAAGGCCCGCCCCGATCACCGCTACTTTACCTGATTTGCCTAACACTTCCGTTCAGCCCCCAATTAGATTGATATTTTCCGTTACTAACGTGTTCTATGTTAAGTATAGTCCTTTATTTTATGCCGGAATGCACTTCTACGTTACATAAGATAACACACGAAAAAGCAGTACAGCAATGATATCCGCTATCGCGGGAGCGTATTGGAGTAACGGAGTTAACAAAATTGACATGAATAATTCATAATCAGTTGATTTGACGGCGTTTGCACCTGTGTCATTCGACATGACAGCATTCATGCTCGTTGTCGGATTCGGGGTTATTTGTGCGGAATATATACCTGACAAAACTTCTTAGGAATCCGCAGAAACAGAACAAAACCGTCAAAGGGATCTGCCGAGAAGCCGACGAATACATACGGACAAGCAAAAGATAAACATACTTGATCGATGAGACAGGTTGCCCCGATCCGATGACGGTTCCAAAAAGGAACGCTGAAGCCGTAATGTTTTATCCAAGAGTCCATTTCATAACTCACTAAAGGTACTATGAAATGGATTCCCAAAAGACTTCATTCCGGGAGGGAATTAATGATGATTGAAGAAGCAGGAGCAACGACGGAAACGGCCAAGAGCCTGGGCATAGGTGCCAGTACTCTTCGTAAATATGCGGCGGCACTGGAAGAGCAGGGGTACCGGTTCGAACGTTCCGCCAACAAATCCAGACTATTCAAGTCCGATGACATCGAGTGCATTGAACGCCTGATGACCGAACTCAGAGAGCATAATCTGCCCTTGGCTGATGCTGTGGTGACTGTATTGGCCCCAGAGGCACCTGTAGCTGTAGCGGAAATAGATGTACCTGTGGTGGGGATTGAAGGTCTTTCCGAGTCCGAATGTGCAGCGACAGTCATGCCATCAACATCTCCTGAGGGCGCGGAATCCATCGGCAATCTGAGATCCTATGAGGGTCTGGGACAACTGGTAAGTGAGGTAACATACGGTGCTGTAGAACAGCAGCAGGACGATCGGGTGCAGCTGCTGCAACAGCGGGTTGATGAATTGGAGCTGACCCTTCAGCATCTGGCTGATACACATATGGCTCTTCAGGAACAGATGGAGAAACAACGCCTATGGATGAATGAGAAGCTGGAGGAAGAGCGAGATCGCGAACTCGTGACCAATCTGCGCAGTTTCCAGGGAAGAAAACGCAAACCCAAAGGAGTATCCCTGCGTATGTTGTTTGGGTTCCTGCCCAAGAAGCATAAGGAAGCTTAAGCAACAGACTATGGCTCATCGTGATTTTGCATGATCGGCCTGATATAATAAGCTCCATACAACATGAAGACTGGCCAAGGATCGCTCGGTATAGAAACAGACCGGGATGAGTTCGGAAAGCTGGTGTGGGAGGATCTGTGGAGCTGCGACGAAGTTGGCAAAGATTGCTCGGACTGTGGACAGACCGTCCTCGTCGGAAAGGGACGACCCTTGCTGAGCGATATACAATACAGGAATTGCTGGGTATGGGGAGCTATGGGCTGACATACCTGTGTACAGATGAGCAGAACGGCAGGGAAGTGGCGTTGAAGGAGTCCAAGCCCAGCAAGGGAAGACTCGCTGCACATCTGCTGGAGCGGGAGGCGGACGTGATGAAACTTCTGCATCATCCGGCGATTCCCGATCTATTGGATGTGTTCACATTCGGGAGACGAAGTTATATCGTTACCGAGTATATTCGTGGACAGACGCTGGAAGATTGCATATTTGAGCAAGGTCTTCGATATACGGAGCGGGAATGTCTGGAATTGGCAGGTCAACTGCTGGCGCCAGTGACTCATGTGCATGAGCAGGGATATATTCATGGAGATGTGCGGATTCCCAATGTTATTTTACGTGAAGGGAAGGTGCATCTAATTGACTTTGGCCTGGCGAGACGCTTGGGGGAGCCGTTGTTGCCTGAGCTAAAGCGACGTATGCGTGAAGTCCCTGAGCCTGAAGATGAACCCGCTACACCGGATCATGACTTGCAGGATATCGGCCACTTTCTTCTCTTTATGCTGTATTCGGCTTATGAGCCAGAGAAGGGTCGTGAACCTGCCAGCTGGCAGGAGGAACTTAAGCTTACGCCGGAATTGCACCAGATGCTGGAGCGGCTCCTGGGACTTCGCCCGGGTTATGAAGGCGGAGCAATGGAGTTACGGGCAGAGATGGAACGTGTGTTGATGAAGGTAAGATGAATAAGTTCTATAGGCGGACCTATATTGGTTATTCGTGACCTCTTCGTATGATATCTGTAGGGGTCTTTTTCCTTTTTACTATAAAGAAACAATAAAGGGGTGTTCTGTTAGCCGTGTGTATGGCTAGCGAACACCCCTTTGTTTTTGTTACATCATTGATATATGGACCTGTCCACTGAGCAGGCTGATTATTACTCTTTAGTAGCAGGAGTAAAAGCCGCTTAGCTGGAGCTGTATTTTCTGCTTTTGTAATACCCGGAGCCACTGCGGCTGTCCCTATATTTCACATCCGAAGAAGAATAGCGCTTGTAGGAACGCTTGCCGGAGGAACTGCTGTGACGTTTATATGAGCGTCTGTCCGAAGAACTGTAACGTTTGCGGTGAGATGAAGATTTGGAATCGATAAGTTTGCCGATGATTTTTTTGAACATGAGCTTTCACCCTTTCGACTTCAACTGTTTTAACCATATACGTGGCCAGATCCGAAGGGGTTTCGAGTTTTTCATGGATAATTGTATTCATTGGACAGGAGCTTGGCGTATAATAGGATGTTGCTGTTGCACGACATTTTTTATTTTGCACGTTTAGCGTTACAATAGAGGACAGGATAAGATTTTAACGGACAGGAGTAGTTGTTATGATTACGTTGAAGACCAAAGAGCAGATTGAATATATGAAAAAAGCCGGAGAAATTCTCGCCGCGTGCCATAGAGAAATTGCAAAGATGATTCGTCCGGGCATTACGACACAGGAGATCGACCAGTTTGCAGAGGCTTTTATGAAGAAAAATGGCGCTACGCCGGAACAAAAGGGATACAACGGATACCAATATGCGACATGTGCGTCGGTTAATGATGTGATTTGTCACGGGTTCCCGGGAAAATATGCACTGAAAGACGGCGATATCGTGACCATCGACATGGTGGTTAATCTGAATGGCTGGTTGGCCGATTCGGCCTGGTCTTACGCCGTAGGGGAAGTGACTCCAGAAGCGCAACATCTGCTGGACGTAACCAAGAACTCTCTGTACAAAGGCATTGAACTTGCCGTGGTAGGCAACCGAATTGGAGATATCTCCCATGCCATTCAAGTCTATGCAGAGGGTGAAGGTCTGTCGGTTGTACGCGAGTTTATTGGACACGGCATTGGTGAGAAGATGCATGAGGAACCACAAGTCCCTCACTATGGTCCGCCACATCGGGGTCCACGTCTGAAGGAAGGTATGGTTATTACGATTGAACCGATGTTGAACATTGGTACGTATCGCAGCAAGCTGGATTCGGATGGATGGACTGCACGTACTATGGATGGAAGTCTGTCTGCCCAGTATGAACATACGATTGCGATCACAGCAGACGGTCCTGTGATTTTGACAGCACAATAATAGCTAAAAGCAGCTACAATGTGACGTTATTTGCATATTTCAAGGCGGCCCACGTTTGTGATCCGCCTGTTTCGGTTTAAACTAATAAGAAGTGATAACACAGAGCCAGTGGTGAGGGATCTCAGCTGACAAGGGTTAACCTTGCGTCCACTTGGCAACAAGGAGGTAATTTTGGTGTCTGTAAATAAACAGATCGTACTTGCGTCTCGTCCCGAAGGTGCCCCATCCAGAGAGAATTTCAAATTTATTGATGCACCTCTTCCTGAACCGGAAGCTGGGCAAGTCCTGGTACGTACATTATATTTGTCGGTCGATCCGTACATGCGGGGCCGCATGAAAGATACAAAATCCTATGCTGCACCGTACGCGTTGAATGAAGTGATTAAGGGTGGAGCCATTGGGCAGGTTGTGGAATCTTCGGAACCTAATCTGCGCAAAGGAGATCTCGTATCCGGCATGTGGGGCTGGCAACAATACGCCGTAGTGAATACAACGGATCTGTCGCTGATTGATACCGAAGAGGCACCAATCACGGCATACCTGGGCGCACTGGGCCTGACGGGTCTGACAGCTTATTTTGGTATGGAAGACATCGGCAAGCCGAAGGACGGCGAAACGGTCGTTGTATCGGGAGCAGCCGGAGCGGTAGGCATGATCGCAGGTCAGATCGGTAAAATCGTAGGAGCACGCGTGGTCGGTATTGCAGGCTCTGATGAGAAATGCGTCTATTTGAAAGAAAAACTGGGCTTCGACGTGGTATTGAACTACAAGAAGGAGCCGGATATGTCAGCAGCCATTGAACGGGCTTGCCCGGATGGCGTGGACGTCTACTTCGACAATGTGGGCGGCGACATCTCGGATGCAGTCTTGCGCCACATTAATCGGAATGCACGTATTCCGTTATGCGGTCAGATCTCGTCTTATAATCTGGAGAAACCGGATATCGGGATGCGTCCACAGACGTTGCTCTTAACCAATACAGCATTAATGAAAGGGTTCCTGTTGGGTGACTACACCAAATCCTTCAAGGAAGGCCGCGCCAAGTTGGCGAAATGGATCAAGGAAGGTCATCTCCAGTATGAAGAAAACATTGTGGACGGGTTTGAACAGACGCCGGAAGCATTCATGGGCCTATTCTCTGGAGATAATCTGGGCAAGCAGCTGGTTAAGGTTGCAGATCCGGAATAGATATCGCATGATTTTACATTTAATAAGTAGATGAAGACGAAAAGACACGTTCTGCACACCGATGGTGTATCAGAACGTGTCTTTTTTCTGTAGATCTGTGGGTGGGCTGCTTATGATGACTAGTGTTCGGCAACCAGCACTTCTTTGTAGTGTTTGTACATATATACACGCCAGCGTACAATCATGCCGAAGGCCAATAGGAAGAATAGTCCGCCTGTTTGCGGAATGCTTACATATCGCTGAATGACTTCATGCAGAATTAAGCGTACGGCCAGCAATCCAAGCAGAATGAAAGCAAAGCTGCGGGAGCGCGTGGCGAAAATCTCTTCACCTACTCGTTCAAACCGTGTACTGCGAATGAGGGGATAGGAGAAAAGGAACCAGCCCACCAGGAACGCAATGAATGCCCAGAGTAAAGGAATATGTGTCTCCGGTACAACAAACATAAGAAATCCTGTGCTCATGCCGAGCGGAGGAATAAGGATTTTGCGAATGGTCACCGGTCTGTGACTGGCTTTCATACGGATGAAGATGGCAAGCAGTGCCATGACAAGCATGCCCACGGTTGCTCCGATTTGCAGGTAGTACGGACTGATATTAGCCACGTAGAACTCCCTCTTTCTGGAATGATATATTATCCGTAGATCCGGAACCCAGTACGAATTGCCGGAATTTTCAGTTCCTATTATATCACAAACGCATATAGCCGATAGAAAGCTTAGTGTATCATATACCCGATATGTATTCACAGGGTTTATTTGAAAATTTTGTATTATTGTGCCCGTTGTAAGGCCGTTTATTCGATTAAGGGGAAATCATACGATGATTGGACAACAATGGATGTATACTAAGCTCATCGGTTCACATCATACGGGATGGCTTGCAGGTAATACAGATTGGCTGGTACATGTGGTTAGCCTCATATGTGCAAGTGTACTGATTCTTTTGCTGGTTATCTATAGTTATATTTTATGGTTGAAGTATAACAGCAAACGCAGGGAAAAAGTTAAGACAACACTGAGGCAGAAATTACTTGCAGAAGGTTCATATCTACAGCAATATCTGAACAACGGAGAAATCGGTGTAGATGTATTGAATATGACTGGAGATCAACAGATCGTTTTGCAGCAGTTGTTATTGGAAAGGCTCGCTCAAGGTCCAGTAGAGCAGGAGATTCTGCGAATTCGCCTATTATCCTGGCAAGTCTTCGGAAGTTCATACCGGTCCGTTCTGAAGACGGGAAAGTGGAGTGAACGGGTCAACACGTTGTTATATATTGAACAGTTTCATATGGTGGAGCTTCTGCCGAGGTTAGAGGATATGCTCCGTGTTACCTCCTGCACACCGCTTGAACGTTTCATCATTTTGCGCATATATGCCAGAACCGGTTATTTCCGAATTGTGAAGGAATTGATGCGTGAGCAATGTGTATGGTCCAATTCGCAGGTTCTGCAGATTCTGCTGCTGCTTACCGATTCGTCCTGGACTCGTCTGAAGGATCATTTCAAGAATGTACCTTATCAGGTCCAGTCCAATATCGTCCATGCCATTCGTATTCGGGATGACCAGACGGAGAGTGCTTTTATTTTGCTGGAGAAGCTCATTCTTGAAGAGGATGCACTGCTGCGTACCCATGCTTATCAGGCATTGGCTCAAGTGGGCAGATGCCGTGAAGATATGCTGAAGGGTCTATTGCTGGTATGGAACGAAGCTGGCGAGGAAAGACAACGTTCTGAAAGACTAACAGTGACCCGGCTTATGGGCGATATTCATGCGGATGCTTTTATTCCTCGCCTGAAGGTGATGATGGGTGATCCTTCTTTTCAGATCAGACAGGAGGCGGCGAATTCCCTCGCCCGTTACGACCAGGGACTTGAAGAACTCCGGGATACAGCTGTAAACCATCCGGATAGGTATGCAAGGCAGATAGCGGAAGAAACGCTGGAAAGGATGCAGTATGGACGAAAGATGGATTGAGATGCTGCAGAGTTTTGTTTTGGCATGTTACGAGGGGATATTTGTCTATCTGGTGCTAGCGATTGTGATGTGCAGTGTTCTGGTAGTTGCTGCCGCTCGCACAATGATCCTGAGAAGGGATCTGGACCCGCTGCAATATCATGAGATGTTGGACGAAGAATTGGCTCCGGCGGTATCTCTGCTTGTTCCGATGCGTAATAGCGAGAATACGATCGTGCAGCGAATTAACGGTCTATTGGAGATTCAATATGCACGCTATGAAGTTATTATCATTAATGACGGATCAGAGGATGGAACAATGCCGCGGTTAATGGAAACCTATGATCTGATGCCCATTCGGAGTAAAGTTCATTACTCGGGACTCGGTCAGGAGACGGCTCAGATTAAAGGTGTCTACCAATCCAGGCTGCATCATCGTCTGATTGTGATCGACAAGGCGTATGGAGGACGAATGGACTCCTTGAATGCAGGTCTGAATATCTCGCAATATCCTTATATCGCCACTGTTGGACCCCGGACATTTCTGGAACGGGATGCACTGGTGAAGATCATGAAACCCGTTATGGATGCTCTACCAGGAGAAGAGGTCGTTGCTTGTAGTGGACGAGTAGATCTTATGGTTCCTAGAAATACGGCTCATGCGGAATTGACAGATAATAGCACAACACCGACGGGCAGTACGTTGTATGTGATGCAAAGCATTGAATACGTGCGTGCTTTTTTAATTGGCGGTGTGGGACTCGTTCGTTACAATATTAATGTGCTTTTATTTACGGCTCAAGTATTCGGTGTATTCAAAAAGAACCGGGTGATGGAAGTCGGTGGTTATAGGCGCGGTGATCAGGCCGCTCACATGGAACTTGTGATGCGGTTGCAAAAACATATGAAGCGAATTCGTGAACGGGGTCGTATTATATACATTCCCGATCCGATCTGCAGGGTAGAAGTACCGGGTACATGGCGTCAGCTGTGCAGACAGCGAACCCGCTGGTATATGCAGCTTGCGAGCAGTCTATGGGCCCAGCGGAGCATGATTTTGAATCCAGCCTATGGCTGGATGGGGATGGTATCCATCCCGTATTTTATTCTGATCGAATTGCTGGGACCTGTGATGGAACTGGGAGCGTTATTGCTGTTCATCTCAGGCATAGGACTTCAGTTGGTAGATATCAACCTGTGCATCATTATTGCTCTACTGCTGATGCTCTACGGTTCACTGTTTTCCGCAGGTATGGTCATGTTCGAAATATGGTGTTCACGCAAAGCGTAGACGTCCAGAGAGGTGACGCGTCTGCTAGTATACGCTTGTTCGGAGACGTTCTGGTTCAGACCGCTGAACAATATATTTCGTATGATTGGCATCGTGCATGCTATGGGATTGAGGAAGGCAGAGGAGAAGGAGATCAGGAATGGATTGGGGTAATCTAACGGTAACTTGGGCCATACCTTGGAACAAAGCAAGGAGGAAGATGCTTCATGAAAAAAAGTTACAGGCCAGCCACGATGTGGACGCTGGCTTGTTTTACAGTGGTATCGGTGGTGCTGGTTGTCCCCTGGATTATGTGGCAATCTCAGGCCCCTGTCCCGCTGAACATCATGATTATTGACAAAAGCAGACCAGACTCGTCCTATCAGGGGCATAAGGGATTAGTCTGGCTTCTGAATCAGCAGAAGATTGTACAGCACACAGGGGAATACTACTCATACGAAGAGGATTATTACGGCTATGATATTCAGAACGGGCTTCCCCGGATGAAGCAACTGCTGCCAGATGAGGTCACTGATACGGATCTGATCTATCTGACGGCGAACCGGAGTAGTCTGTCTGCACAGAAGAAGGGACGGAAACAAGACGGAATCTATGAAGGACTAACGATATATGATACGCAGAAGATTCGCGAGGCTGCGTATAAAGGGGTAACGATTGTTGCCGAATACAGTGCAATGGCGAATACGGCTTCGAAGATGACGAGAGAGCAGCTGTATCCTATCTTGGGGGTGAACAGCAGTGGATGGCAAGGGAAATCGGTATCTAATCTGCAAAGCAAGGAAGAAGTACCTCGGTGGGTTCGTACGAACTATGAACAGCGGGAGCACAAAAAATGGCCTTATCACGGGGCAGGTATTCTGCTGGTGCATATGGATGGGCAAGTCATAGTGCTGGAGAAAGGCCCGGATGTAAAGACAGGGAATGTACAGATTGCCTTCACACAGGAAGGCAGGGATTGGTGCGGTATAACCCAGGATATTCATTACAGTGGCTGGTTTGATATCATTCTGCCGCAACAGCAAAATTCCATATTAGCCTGGTATAAGACGGATGTGACGGAGACAGGCGAGCAGAAGTTGGGGAATGCAGGAATACCTGCGGAATTTGCTGCAATTGTCCGCTATGACGACTATAATCGGTCGTATTATATGGCAGGGTCATTCGGAGAGATGAAGCATTATTCCTTCTGGCGCCGAATTCGGGGATGGGAGGTCGTCCGGTCCAAGCTTACGCCAGATCAGAAAGATATTCCTGACATGTTCTACTGGAAGGTGTATGTGCCCGTGATGAAGCATATTTTAGAGGAAGTGCAGGATGGACGGCAGCAATGGCAATAGGATGGTTGTAAAGAAAAACGTTCGGATGGGGAACAGACGGCGAAAGGCCGTTCTACCCGACTGAGGAACGGGAGATGTACATATTAGAGAAAGTGCGTATATGTAAGGCGTAAAAGTGTAGTTAGGGCGAGATGTAGATCAGGCAGAATCTTGATTGCTATGTCCGATGCGATTGGTTAGTTTGAGTACGGTTGGGACCCTTATCACCATGAAGAAGGGGAGTCGTAACAGGATTGATAAGAAGAATCATCCCACTGCAGGCGGCGTGAGCTATAGCAGAAATGGATTAAAAAAGTGGTACCACTGTGTGCATTGTGATCAGAGTAAGCTACGTATCTGGATTTGTACCAGCATAATCAATGCGAATTTCATTGCAACACATCGCGCTCGCCGCGTATGTAGAGTCCATAACACAAAGTGTGTCTCGACGTATGCCGATGTTGCATTATGATCAGCAGTACCTTACGAATACGTAGCACATTCCTAACGAACCCAGCACATCTTATTCGGCCCAATTTGGTACGTTGGTAAATGTAACGAATCACAGACACGTTAAATGGCTGAATATGCTCAATTTTTCTGTCCAACTACCAGTTTTCTGCAAAATAAGACGTGTGGAGTTCGTTAGTTTTTGTTAATTACTCTAATCGTCGTTATAGAGTGTCCTCAGTTCGTTAGATTTCAGTTACAGGGCTAGTCAGAGGCACCAATCAAGGTATCTCGCAACCGCAACGCTCTTTTTCTTTGGTATCAACAGAAATGGTAAATAACGCAATGCGATGAAAGTCGAGTCAAAGTGGGTGTTCCTGTGTTGAAAGTACTTAGCGTAATTGGCGTAACTATAACATTATGATTGTCGAATTCTATGGGGGATACCCGTAGTACACGGCAATGCAAAAAGGACTGCAGCGGATCTGCAGTCCTTTTTCATGATAAAATGCTTGCCTTGTTAGTCCTGATGAAGATGCCGGAGTCCGTGGAGGAAGGCGGATACGGTCAGACGCAGGCTTTCGTCCGGGTCAAAATTCATGCCGAAGCCGCCTTGTGCCTCAATGGAGGCAAATCCATGGCAGAGGCTGCGCAAACCACGAACGGCGTGCAATGCTTCCGCTTCGGTTAGCGGGTAGGGCTGCAAGCTGTGCAGCAGCAGCTCCAGTGTGGCTGTGCTGGCCGCGGCGAGCTGTGGCTCCTCGCGGTCCGGAGCATGAAATGAAGCTTCGTAGAGCCCGGGATGCTCGCGAACGAAGCCAATATATGCCGCAGCGATGGCCTGGATGGCATCGTCGCCTGTGCGGTCAGCCGTAGCCGTGGTTAATGCTTGGCTGAGCTGTTGTACAGACATCAGCGCCATTTCCTGGCGAAGCCCGGGAAGTCCGCTGATGTGGTTGTAGAGCGACGGCGAGCGCACATCCAAACGCTGGGCGAGTGCGGCCAGTGTCAGCGCCTGGAAGCCGTCGCTGTCAGCAAGCTGGGCGGCGGCGCTGAGCAGAGCGCCGCGATCCAGCCCTTGCCGGGGGCTCATAATTGCCCCCCGGCAAGGCCGAACCGCTGCTGAGCATCAGCGGTTGCCGCGCGCATGGCGGCCGCGGGCTGGCGCAGCATCCGTCCGTGGCCTACAGCCAGTACGGACGGTTCCAGCTCCGCCAGGCGCTTCGCGCTGGCCAGAGCCGCTTCGCGGTTCCACGTCGCCAGCGCGGGGAACGGGAAGAGCGGGCGCATGCGGCCGGATACGGCAAGGCCGCCTTGCAGCTGGTACGCGTCGCCAGCAATAAGCACACGGCTGCGCGTATCCATGAAGGACATATGCCCCGGCGTATGTCCTGGTGAGGCAATGGCCGCCAGCGAACCAATCTGGTCACCATCATCCAGCAAGTGGTCTGGCTGGGTGCGTACTGCTTTGGGCTTGGGCACGCCGCCGCGTACCGGGGTTTGAGACTCACCGGGAAGAAGGGAAGTATCTCCCTCCAATAGCCGGGCATCCCGCCTGGAGATGTAGACCTCGGCTTGGGGTAGTGCTTCTTTGAGAAGATCCAATGCACCAATATGATCGCTATGAGCATGAGTCAGAATGATCCTGGTAATGGGCTTACCAATGGACTGGGCAGTTGCCAAGATGCCCTTAAGACTGAATGGTATTCCGGCATCAATCAGGGTTAATCCATCTTCTTCTTCAACCAGGTATACGTTCACAGGGAAGAGTCTCGGAAAAAAGGTAATCTGAACGACATCAAATTCTCGGGTAATGCGCATCGAGGAATCCTCCTTAAAACTAATGATATTAGTATAATAACTAATGACATTAGTTTTGGCAATAGCCGGAGTTTACTTTGTTCAATAAAATATTTTTTAAAATAATGAGCCACTTTACAAAAAAAGCGTTTTCAAAATGAAGATTACCGATTATAATAATCACGTAAGCCCTTTCATATGTCTATCTTATTGGAGCCCTTCGCCTAGCGAAAGGCTCACTTTTTTTGTTCTTTTTGGATTAAAACGCAGATGAGAACTTGATCCTAGCTTAATGGTGTGAATGAGCTGTAAGTATTGGTATAACAGGAAAAATCATATGTGATCCCCATCCTGGGTGAAAGTTGACAAACATAACTGTTATTCATATAATGACAGTTATACTTACCTTGGGTGAAGTTCATCGGTGTTGTAAGCCGGGAAGGGAGTAAGTAATGAACAGCGAATTTACCATAGCGGTGCATTGTCTTGTTTTTCTGTCGATGAGAGATGAGTGTATGGCCAATAGTGAAGATTTGTCCCAGAGTGTGGGTACACACCCGGCCAGAGTCCGTAAGGTACTAAGTGTTCTGCGCAAGCATGGTTACCTGACGACCAAGGAAGGTGCTCATGGTGGGTACTTGCTTAGCCGTGCAAGTGAAGAGATTAAGCTTGGCGAATTGTACAGACTGGTAGCCGGCGGTTCACTCGGTCCAAGCTGGTGTTCAGGAGAGTCCGGTTCATCGTGCGTGGTATCTTCCAATATGCAGGATGTGATGGGGAACATATATAACGGGGGCGAAGAGGCGCTAAGCGCTTATTTTGACCGTATATCCATTCAGGACGTAAAAGAACGTATAGGTCGTGGCGATGCATGTGACTTATCACTAGACGGATTGTCTGTAAAAGAGAAGTCCTGACAGATTCCATAATCAAAGGTCTTTCGAGATATGGCATTGGTTTAGTCAGGCATGGTGGTAAGATTCATGTGGTCGACTGGTTATGGTATGGGCTTATGCTCCGGTGAAAGAGCCATCGATGGTTTTAAAGCGATTCCGGGCATAACGTGAACACAGATGAGGAGAGATCGTCTGCGCTGATGTTATTTTCGGAAGGCAAATACTCGGTAGAGTAGACTTCAAGATCCTTTGCGAAAGTAGAAGAAAAACACAAAAAAATAGATTCTGGGGAGTGGAACACATGTCAGGCATTGAAAAAAATGAAACACTTCGCGTCATTAGCGAACGCCATGCTGTCAAAAAGTACGAAAAAGGGTTTGTATTGCCTGAAGCTGATCTTAATGCAATTTTGACAGCAGCTGCGGAAGCACCATCTTCATGGAACCTGCAACACTGGAGATTCCTCGTCATTGAATCCGAAGCAGACAAAGCGAAATTGCTGCCAGTTGCTTACGGTCAAAGTCAAATCGTGGAAAGCTCAGTTACCATTGCTGTTCTCGGAGATTTGGAAGCGAACCGTAACACCGTAATCTACGATCAAGCTGTTGAAGCAGGCGCACTGACTGCTGAGGTTCGTGACGCATTGGTTGGACAGATCAACGGTGCTTACCAAAGCCCGCAAATCGCTCGCGATGAAGCGATCCGCAATGCATCCTTTGCTTCCCAAAATATTATGCTTGCTGCACGCTCCCTGGGTTACGATACTTGTCCAATCGGTGGATATAATCCACAAAAACTGATCGAGACCTTCAACATTCCTGCACGTTTTGTGCCAACGTTGCTGATCACTGTAGGTAAAGCAGCGCAGCCAGCTCGCCCGTCAGGACGTTTACCGTTGTCTGAGGTTGTTGTTAAAGGTTCTTTCTAAGTTAGAACTTTCTAAGTTATAAAGCTACAATCTGATGATCGCATCAGTGATATAGGTATAATACAAACAGCCGCGCTTTCCTCCTGAGGGAAGGTGCGGCTGTTTGGCATATGGAGGGTTGTGGGATGGATGCCACTCACCGGAGCTCCAATCGTGCGGATGGATTCACTACTCAAGTGAATTCGTGGTTTCCACCATGAAATGATTACTTTTCCGGTATTTCCGGGATTTGCGGTGCATGGAACGATTCCATGTATTCAATTGCGTTATACATCATCACTGCTGCTTCGGCACGAGTAATCGTTTGTTTCGGTTTGAAGTTGCCGTCGGCATCCAGTTCATTAATTTTGAGAACGAGTGAACGCTGAATGGCGCCTTGATACGCAGGGGTAAGTTCCTTTTCATCGGTAATGTCCACAGGTTTGATATTAATCATCGGCAGACCGCCTTTGGCCTCGATGCCTTGCATCAGGAACAGGGTGAATTGTTCACGAGTGAGTGGTTTGGACGGATCGATATCCTGTGACATCTGAATGCCATTATATTGGGCGCGGATAAATGCGTCACTATACCACACGCCATCTTTTACAGCAGAGAAGTAGTCACTTGGTACCGGCATTTTGATAAACCGAATCGTATCCAGATTCAGATTCAGTCCGTCCGCAATCAGTTGAATGCCCTGGGCGTTATTTAACTCCAGTTCAGGTTTGAACAAGCTGTCGCTCACACCTTTGATGAATCCATCCTGATGGAGAGATTCGATTTTGTCTGCTCCTGTGATACCTTGAATATCCGTGAATTGGGCCTGCGCAGCGTTGATCGGGCCTGCACTTAGAGACAGCGTGAGCAGAGCTCCCGCAGTTAATGTAGCCAGTATATTTTTTTTCATAATAGGTTCGCCTCACTTTTCCAGGGATGATCCCTTTATATAAAAGTTATTTGCCCCTATAGACGACCCTACTGTTCAAAAGGTTGCTGAAATTTTCCAATGGAGTAGATAAGCATTCCGAAAGATTTTAGTTGAAAGCACTTGTGAGGCATACGGCATCTATCCTTTTGATTTATTTCGATAATCCGTGGGTGAACGTCCCATCATTTTGCTGAACAGACGGGAGAAGTAGTAAGGGTCCTTGAATCCAAGCTCGGAACTGATCTGCTTCACGGTCCAATCGGTAAAATCCAGATAGCGGCAGGAATGCTGGATCTTGAGCCGCAGGAAATAATCAATGGGTGAATGCCCGGTCGCTTGCTTGAACAACTGTGAGTAATGAGGGACAGACAGCCGGGCATGTGCCGCCAGTTCCTTGAGGGTGATTCCGTTCTCCAGGTGCTCCAGCATGTATTGAACGGATTGTTCTGCCGCACGTTTGCTGCTCACAATCCCACCATCTGTTCCTGTCGTCTCCGGTCCATAAGCGAGCATACCAAGCATATAACCGATAATCTGGGAGGCATATGTCATCGTCTGCATGGAGTAACCCGTCTCTAGCGCGCCGTAACATTCATGGAACAACTCGAGCCATTTTTGGGCCTTGGCCGGTGGCATCGTAGAAATATGATGGGTTAGCAATGGTTCTATGTAGGTTAAAGCGTGTTCCCCGCGCAGATGAATCCAGAAGATACTCCATGGTTCAGCTACGTTGGCACCGTACACATGAGGAATATGTGCAGGCAATATGACAAGGTTTCCCGGACGGACATCATATGTCTTGCTGCCCTCCATCGTATACCAGCCTGTGCCTTGGGCACAGTACATCAGAATGTGTGATTCACAACCATCGGGACGGTCACGGTAATGATGTTCCGCTTCGTGAAAGTAACCGATATCGGTAACGTATAATCCGGACGTGGCCGGATAAGCTGCGGTTTCTTGCAGAAGTGAGTCTGGAAGCACCATGAGTTTTTGCATACGAAATCCGTCAGATTTACGCCGTAGGGGTGGTCTGTTGTTAGGTCTCATACTTTGTATTATGGTGAGCGGGGGTAAGGGAGTCAATGACAGATATAAGAGCGCTGAGCGGAGTTATTCTGAATATAGAAAGCCACGTTACATGAAGTGAAGCAGTTGCCCGTGAATTGGGTAAGTACATCATAGTGGGAAGAATAAGACCAGAGAATATATAGGATAAGGGAGAGATTGAGATATGGAACCAGTCACAACTCAGGAAACACTTTTCTATACAGGTACGTATGCGTCAGCGGAAGAACCAGGAATATTTTTATGTGCGTTGAATGCGGATACAGGAGAGATGCGAATCGTCAATCACATGGATGGCTTGAATAATCCGTCTTATCTGGCGCTATGCCCGGATGGCAACTGTCTGTATGTGGCGAGTGAGACGGATGAGGGAGAGGTGTTGGTGTATCGCAGAGATGCGGCTACGAGTGAACTGCACCTGATGGATCGAAAGCAGACCCGTGGAGCTTCTCCATGTTATGTGTCTGTCTCGAAGGATGGTCAGTGGGTGTTCTCATCCAACTATAGCAGCGGCAGTGTCAATGTATTTCCGGTAGGTGATCAGGGGACGCTTGGTGAGATGAGTGCATGGGTGGAGCACACGGGAAGTGGAATCAACGAGGAACGCCAGGAAGGGCCGCATGCTCACTCCATTCAGCCAGATCCGTCCGGACAGTATGCTGTCGTATGTGACCTCGGTCTGGATCAGATCATTGTGTATCGGTTGGAGGAAGGACGTCTGGTTACCCATCGTGAGATGGATCAGCCACCAGGCGCAGGGCCAAGGCATCTTGTGTTCCATCCCAACTCGAAGTGGGCATATGTCATCAATGAATTAAACAACACGGTTACGGCATTCCTATACGATGAGCGCAGAGGGGAATTCACTACGGTGCAGCACATATCCACACTTCCGGAAGGGCATAAAGGCGAGGGTACCGCTGCGGACATCCGTATATCTCCATGTGGACGTTTCCTGTATGCATCCAATCGGGGAGATGACAGCATCGTACTCTACCATATTGACCAAGAGAGCGGTGAGCTGGAAGCCGTAGAGTGGACGTCCACGATTGGGCAGACACCGCGTAACTTTAATATTTTGCCAGGTGGAATTCTGGTCGTAGCGAATCAGGACAGCAATAACCTCGTAGGTTTCCAAATCAGCGAAGAAGACGGACGTCTGACGCATAACGGGTTCAAGCTGGAACTGCCTCGTCCGGTATGTATTGCACCTGTGGTATAAGTTGTAATCCGGTGAAGTGAGAAGTGTAAGTACAATATTACATTCGGAAAGTGTTCGAGAAGCTGTGAAATCATGGAGAAACGCATGGTTTTACAGCTTTTTTTATTTTTTATGTAATATAGATGAAACTGCCATCCTTTTTAGGCAGTTGACATGAGGGAAAGTGGACGCTATTATAATAACTGATCGAACAATCAAAATAAAAAACAACCAATCAGTTCCGTGAAGGTAGATGAAAAGATGAAAAACAAGCAGTATTTAATAGCCGATGCCCGCAAGGAACAAATCATTCATGCTGCAATTGAGGTTCTCACAGAGATTGGATATTTTAGTACCAGCCTATCTAAAATAGCAAAAAGGGCTAATACGAGTACGGGACTCATCTCGTATCATTTTTCGGGCAAGGAAGATCTGATGAACAATACGTTGCTCTATTTAGTTGAACAAGAGAAAGCTTTTATGATGGAGAGAATAGAAAAACAATCATCCAATCTGGGAAAATTGATGGCTTATATAGAAGCGGGAATCACCTATCGCGCTATAAAACGTGAGAACACTACGGCATTATTGGAGATTGTTTTTAATGTCCGCACAGCAGATAATGTTCCTTATTTTCGATTAGAAATCAATCCTGAAGATGAATTAAACGTCCTTCTAGAAGAGATTCTTCATGCAGGTCAACAATCGAAAGAATTTCAAGATTTTGATCCCAAAGTTATTGCCATGATGATCAGAGGAACTGTTTCACTATCGATGTCTCTGCCTCAAAACGAGAGTATAATGAGCTTCAAAGATTATACAGAAAAGGTGACCAAGAGCGTTTTAAAAATGATTCAATAACACCAAGAGAATAGATAATTTTTTTTATTATAAATTTGATTGGTCGATCAGTATTTAAAATGAGTATTCAGTTTAAGTGTAAAGGAGGACGTTCATCCTATGTTTCATTTCATTCGTCAACGTAAACGTCGTAAGAGATTGGCACAAGTGAAAGCAGGCGATGGTCATCTTCTGAAAAAGTACCGGTTTTGGAGTATATTTACGCATTCCTTATTTCACATCGAAGTAACCAATCATAGTAGTGGGAAAACCACTTCATATACCATAAAATCTAAATATTTTTTGGAAAAACCCCGTGTTGATTTATATCGCGAAAATAGACATATTGCCTATTCTAAGCTTCCAGCAGCTTTTCCAGTCGAGAATGGCGTGATCGAAATTACAAACAATTCAACCGGGATTAATGGTATTCATTATATTGGAGCTGGCGAAGACACCTTTATCGTATCCCCGGATAGACGTTCGATAAGGGGGGTTCGAATGAGGGTGCATCGAAGATTTCCTACCCTCAGCGCATTCATTGGTATGACCGCAATCATAATCTTGTTTATCTCCATCGTTTTAAGCATCTCCCAATTCGTTGACTCCATCTCTGCTATTCCATGGGTTTCAGAAAATATTGGTGCATTTGAATCGCCCATTCAACTGTCCGTATGGACATATTTTGCGATTGGTATTGCCGCGGCAATTGCAGGAGCAGAGCGGGTCCTAATGCTTAAAAACCATTGGTTAATTGATATGGAAAGCAGACATTAGGATAATCATTGAAAATGAAGAAAGGATGGACGTTACGATGATAAAACGACTCATGGCGATATACTTGTTAATCGTAGTACTTGTAGTAGCAGGTTGTTCAAGCCCCAATCATGAACTGATCGAGAGTGAAGGGGCTAAGGGACAAGATAACGAACAGCAAATAAGTGAACCGATTCTTGATTATGAGGGAAATGGAGGATTTCTGTGGAAGGTGCTTCACGGCAAAACTACTATGTATGTGTATGGAACGATTCATTTGGGTCATCCAGACTTTTATCCGCTTGCTTCGGAAATTGAAGAAGCATATAAGGACGCAGATGTTATTCTTCCAGAGATCAATATGTTTAAAGTGGATATGAATGAAGAAAAAATAAAGGAGATGGCATTATTTGAGGATGATACCACGCTGGATGACGTGTTATCGGAGGTATCTTATGCCAAACTTTCAGAAATATTTGAAGCGAATGAAATGAACTTAACCGATTATAATCACTTCCAGCCTTGGTTTTTAGGAACCGTATTAAACCAAATCAGTAATGAAGAAAGTGAACTAGCGCCGGAGTATGGGGTTGATTTATACTTTCTTCAACGTGCGTTAGAAGACAATAAGCATATTGTTGAGTTAGAGACCGTTGAGATGCAATATGAGATGCAATCTGGTTTTAGTATGGAAACCCAAGTACAAATGTTAGAGGGTTCTATAGCCGATCATGAGGAGGCAGCGAGTTTTTTAAATCAGCTAGGATATAACTGGGTTCATGGGAATGAAGTTGCTTTTAAGAATCAGTTGACTGAAGGTTTTGAAGATATTGATGCAAAGTATCAACAGGCAATCAATGATACTCGGAATATTCATATGGCTAATAAGCTCGATGAAATTTTACAAACGGATAATGGGCAGACTTATTTTGTTTTCATCGGTGCGGCTCATGTTTTGATTAAACCCAGTGTACCAGGTGAGCTCGAGAAAAAGGGTTATGAAATTGAGCGGATTTATTAATCAGCAGAAAGAAATTAATCTATGAATCGGAAGTATAGACCTATGATTTTATGATTACACAAGAAGAAGTATGTATCATTCAGTCGAAGGAGAAATCCTTCGGCTTTTTTATATGCCATCCATTTAATTACTAAATTAGACCTATAGATGGAAGTATATGTTTAATTTAAAATAGATATATTAAAGCGCTTACACAGAAGATGGCGCTACAAGGGCAGCGGGCTTACCACTACAATTGGGGAGGCAATTGTTTATGGGAAAAGGATCATCGTTGTGGAAGCGCACATTACGTACAGCCGGAGTATCCCTGCTGAGTTCCGCGTTACTGGTCACTTCGCTAGGCATTGGCAATACGCCAGTAACACATGCAGCGGGTGCAAGACAGATGGAATATCTCGATCGCGGCGTGGTGGCTGTGAAGACCGGGACAGGTGTTTTTGTCAGTTGGCGGCTTCTGGGTACGGAAGGTTCGAATGTATCGTTTAACGTCTATCGGGACGGAACCAAGGTGAACGCTACACCCATAACGAACAGCACGAACCTTCAGGATGCAAGCGGGACAAGCAGTTCCAAATACACAGTTCGCGCTGTAGTCAGTGGAACAGAGCAGGCTGCTTCAGCGGCAGCAAACGTATGGGGCAACAACTATCTATCTGTACCGCTCAGTGTACCCGCTGGTGGGACAACACCTGATGGAGTAGCCTACACTTACAGTGCCAACGATGCCAGTGCAGGTGATCTGGATGGTGATGGTGAGTATGAATTGATCGTGAAGTGGGACCCCTCCAACTCCAAGGATAACTCCCAGAGCGGTTATACCGGGGAAGTGTTTATCGATGCCTACAAATTGAATGGAACACGCCTCTGGCGAATTGGTTTGGGAAAAAATATCCGTGCCGGCGCTCACTACACTCAGTTCATGGTGTACGATCTCGACGGTGATGGCAAAGCTGAAGTTGCGATGAAAACAGCCGATGGCACCAAGGATGGCACTGGCGTGGTCATCGGTGATGCCAGCAAGGATTACCGCAATTCCAGCGGTTATGTATTATCTGGCCCCGAATTCCTGACGGTTTTCAATGGGCAGACTGGTAAAGCACTATCCACGGTGAATTACGAACCGGCGCGTGGCAATGTATCCGACTGGGGAGACAACTACGGCAACCGGGTGGATCGATTCCTTGCTGCCATTGCTTATCTGGATGGGGAGCGGCCAAGTCTGGTCATGGCGCGTGGATATTACACCCGCACAGTACTAGTGGCCTATAATTGGCGGAATGGGCAGCTAACCAAGCAATGGACATTTGATTCCAACACATCGGGCAACTCAGGTTATGCCGGGCAGGGCAATCACAATCTGAGTGTGGCGGACGTAGACGGAGACGGGAAAGACGAGATTGTCTATGGTGCCATGGCGGTGGATGATAACGGCAAAGGATTGTATACGACAGGTCTTCATCATGGCGATGCCATGCATCTGAGTGACTTGGACCCTGACCGCCCTGGACTTGAGGTGTTTCAGGTCCATGAGACACCATCCAATGCCGGAGTGGAATTCCGTGATGCGGGTACAGGTCAGCTAATCTGGGGAGTCAAAACAACGAAGGATATTGGACGCGGCATGGCAGCAGATATTGATCCAAGATATAAAGGTGCCGAAGTGTGGGCAGACGGCAGCCTGTACACAGCCAAAGGGCAGAAACTCGGGACAACCCTGCCTTCCTCCACGAATTTTGGGATCTGGTGGGATGGCGACCTGCTCCGTGAACTGTTGGACAGCAACCGAATCGACAAGTGGAATTATACCAACAGCACAACGATGAACCTGCTCACTGCATCCGGCGTTTCTTCCAACAATGGAACCAAGTCTACACCGAATCTGCAGGCCGATCTCTTCGGGGACTGGAGAGAGGAAGTCGTGTGGAGGACCAATGACAGCTCAGCACTGCGGATCTATACCACAACAGCAGTTACCGACAAACGCATCTATACGCTGATGCATGATCCGGTATACCGTCTTGGCGTCGCTTGGCAAAATGTAGCCTACAATCAACCGCCGCATACCGGATTTTATCTGGGAGAAGGCATGAGCACACCACCGGTACCGAATATCCGGTATGCGGGCAGATGAGGAATGGACCAGGCATGGCAGTCCAATTCCATTCCTATTTACAATAGACAGCGAAGTATGGGATTCGCTGAAGGGAACAACGGACGGTGGTTCGTTGTTCCTCTTTTTTTTGCCAATGGTGCAGAAATCCGGTAAAAATCGGAAAAAACGTTTGACAGGTATATAGACTGCCTTTATTATACGTATATAACTTACTAAACAGGTAGGAATAATAAAAAATGCAACCTGAACAGAATAACGTTCTCACCGTATAGACGGAGGAACACCGCAGCGCATCCTTTCCGGATGAAAGCATACACGGCCTAGGGCCGGCATGACTTTATGGGGAGAAGTGCGCGGGGGTTCCTCCGTCTTCTTTTTTTTTTACGGGACGTTTGATCCTGTTCAGCCGGCCTGGGGTAGTCATGCAGATTGATATCGGGGGGAGTGTTTTTGATGAAAAAGAGAATTCACAAGGGTATTCTGGTTGGTCTGGCACTGGTGTTAACAGGGGTACTGGCAGCATGCGGGTCGGATAGCGGCGGGTCCAGTGAAGCAGGAACATCGGGGGGAGCGGAAGGTGGCAAGGAAGGGACTAAGGCTATCGAACTGCTGAATGTTTCCTACGATCCAACACGGGAACTCTATGAACAATATAACAAAGCGTTTGCGGCGCATTGGTTGAAAGAGAAAGGCCAGGAAGTGACCATCAAGCAATCCCACGGGGGATCGGGCAAACAGAGCCGTTCGGTTATTGACGGACTGGATGCGGATGTGGTGACACTGGCATTGGGATACGATATTGATGCGATTGAAGATAAAGGTCTGATTAATGAAGGTTGGCAGGACAAATACGAGCATAACAGCTCTCCGTATACCTCCACGATTGTATTCCTTGTACGTAAAGGCAATCCCAAAGGCATCAAGGACTGGGATGATCTGATCAAAGGGGATACCCAAGTCATCACCCCGAATCCCAAAACGTCCGGCGGAGCGCGCTGGAACTACTTGGCAGCATGGGGATATGCCCTCAAGCACAATAACAATGATGAAGAGAAAGCGAAGGAATTTGTTGGCGAATTGTTCAAACATGCGCCTGTACTGGATTCGGGTGCCCGTGGGTCTACGACGACATTTGTTGAACGTGGCATTGGGGATGTGCTGCTTGCCTGGGAGAATGAAGCTTTCTTATCGGTAAAAGAACTGGGTCCGGACAAATTCGATATTGTCGTGCCTTCGGTTAGTATCTTGGCTGAACCACCCGTTGCGATTGTGGACAAAAATGCAGACAAAAAAGGAAGTCGCGATGTGGCGGATGCCTACCTGAAATATTTGTACAGTGAAGAGGGGCAGACGATTGCCGCCGAAAATTATTACCGCCCAACGCTGGACAGCGTGGAGGAAAAATTCAAGGATCAGTTCCCAGCGCTTGAACTGTTCACGTTGAAAGATGTATTCGGTACATGGCGGGATACTCAGGCCAAACATTTCAATGACGGTGGTATCTTCGACCAGATCTATGTTCCGGGCAGCTAAGGTTGCTCTGTTCAATGAACACTCGATCAATCGCGCTGTGAGCGGCCAACCAGCCTTACCGGCTGAAGGCAGAGAGGATGAACGTGCATGAGCAAGGTGATGGTGACGCAAAG
The DNA here is from genome assembly GCF_037974275.1 of Paenibacillus sp. FSL R5-0519. Taxonomy (NCBI): domain Bacteria; kingdom Bacillati; phylum Bacillota; class Bacilli; order Caryophanales; family Paenibacillaceae; genus Paenibacillus; species Paenibacillus sp. FSL R5-0519. The sequence continues at coordinate 6,035,321 of NZ_CP150234.1, read as the reverse complement.
ACGCACATTGCCGGGATTCGGATTAACGATGGGTTACAGTGTGCTCTACCTGAGCCTGGTTGTACTTATTCCACTGGCGGCGCTGTTATTTAACTCAACAGGGCTGACGTGGGCAACCATGATTGAGGTTGCGACCAATCCCAGGGTGCTGGCTTCCTTCCAGGTCAGCTTTCTGACCGCAGGTGCAGCGGCCCTGATTGATCTCGTGCTGGGGTTACTCCTGGCATGGGTGCTTGTTCGGTATGAGTTTCCTGGTAAAAGGCTGTTTGATGCAGTCATTGATCTGCCTTTTGCCTTGCCAACAGCGGTAGCAGGGGTTGCCCTTACGGCGATCTATGCCGGCAATGGCTGGATTGGGCAGTTTGTAGAGCCTTTGGGCATTAAGCTTGCTTATTCACAGGCCGGGATTACGCTGGCACTGATGTTTATCGGCATTCCATTCGTGGTTCGTACGGTGCAACCGGTGTTGGAGGAGCTGGAGGCTGAGGTGGAAGAAGCGGCTGCCACACTGGGCGCAGGAAGATGGCGAATATTCCGTACCATTTTGCTGCCGGATCTGATTCCGCCACTGCTGACCGGATTCGCTCTGGCCTTTGCCCGGGGGATTGGCGAATATGGCTCCGTTGTATTTATCTCAGGTAATATGCCGATGAAAACGGAGATTGCCCCCTTGCTAATCATGGCCAAGCTGGAGCAGTTCGATTATGCAGGCGCTACAGCTGTAGCTTTGCTGCTGCTTTTAGTCTCTTTCATCCTGCTGCTGATTATTAATTCCTTGCAACGTTGGAGTCGGAAGGCGGGCAGGGCATGACAATGAAGCATGATGGAATAAGGTTATTAAAAAAAGTCACTCACCCAAACCAAAGGAGGTGCAGCATATGGCGGGTTCTGTCCCACTGAGCCCTGTTCCACCCGTACGATCTGGCCGCGGAACCAACCGTGCAACAACGGAAGCTCCATGGGTCAAATGGTTGTTGATTGGACTGGCGAGCCTGGTACTTCTATGGCTGCTTATATTGCCACTGGCCATTGTGCTCATGGAGGCGTTGAAGCAGGGCTGGGGTGTATACATCGCGGCTCTTACCGAGCCGGATGCCATGTCTGCACTGAAACTCACGTTATTGGTTGCCGCGATTACCGTGCCGCTGAATACGATATTTGGTGTGGCCGCTGCCTGGGTCATTACCAAATTCCAGTTCAAGGGCAAGGGACTTATGATCACCCTGATTGATCTTCCCTTTTCGATTTCGCCAGTGGTGGGCGGCTTGATCTTTGTATTGGTCTTTGGTTCGAATGGGTGGTTTGGGCCATGGCTGTCCGAACATGATATCAAAATCATTTTTGCGCTGCCAGGCATCGTCATTGCGACGCTGTTTATTACGTTCCCCTTTGTAGCCAGGGAGTTGATTCCACTCATGGAGGACCAGGGAACCAGGGAAGAGGAAGCGGCGGTTACGCTGGGTGCTTCGGGATGGCGAATCTTCTGGAGTGTAACCTTGCCCAACATCAAATGGGGACTGTTATACGGTATCATTCTGTGTAATGCCCGTGCTATGGGCGAGTTCGGAGCGGTATCTGTGGTGTCCGGACATATCCGCGGGGAGACGAATACGCTGCCGCTGCATGTGGAGATTTTGTACAACGAGTATCAATTCTCGGCTTCATTTGCCGTGGCTTCCCTGCTCCTGATTCTGGCTCTCGCCACGTTGTTACTCAAGAGCTGGCTTGGACACAAAGCGGTTTCGGAAAAGTGATACAAAGTGGATCAATTTCATATTATGGGAAGAAGAAAATACAGATTGACAGCTACTGGAAGCCCTGCTAATGTATAAACCAAGTATATAGGTTGGATAAGAATGATTTATAAATCCGTTGGATGACAATGCATTTAGGAATATGGCGGGCAGTAGCCCGAGAAGAGGAGGCGGCTCTAATGGCTAAGCCGTTAAAAGTGGATGAGGTATGGTTGGACCGAATTGCCGGACAGCTGAATGACATGGAGTTTGGTTCTTTGCATATCGTCGTGCACGAAGGTCAGATTGTGCAGATGGAGCGGACCGAACGCAAGCGTTTTGAGAACACGCCCTCTGGCAGCGCCTCCAAAACTGGAAGCACGGCACGAAGCAATTCAGCCCGTCCACTCCGCGGATCGAATGCGAGTGCGAAGGGATAGAGAGTGCGTTGCGTCAGGGAAGCAAGGATGGTAGTGTAGTGGCTTTTTGATGTGACGCTTCCCGTACGTCCTGCCTATTGCGTGCGACTTGTTTCCTTACGCGCCTTATACCAATGATTCGCTTCAAGCAGCACCTGTTGCCCACCTGCATCCTTAAATTCTTCCACAAAAGTATCGAAATACCCCACAGGCTGATCGCCGGTAATGATGGAGATATATGCTCTGTCTCTCATGCGAATCAACTCCGATGAATATTGAATCAGGGCAGGGGTTGCAGCCTCCAGGCGATTATAGATACCATTCTTCGTCAACCCTGCAGATGCAGCCCATAGTTCACGTTTGTCCGAGGCTGCACCTGGAACCATCATGCCAATACTTGAGCCGATCATATTCGTGTAATTCTCCATTCGGTTGTATGGGCGAAGCAAGTGGAACGATTTTGAATCTGCAGCACTCCAATCCCAGTGCTTTCCTGGGAGGCCATACTCCATTTTGATCTGTTCGACCGGATCGGGGTTGGCACTTACATAATCAAGTATCTCCAAGATTTTCTCCAGTTTTCCCGGCTCGTTTGCAGCCTCAGCACCTATAGCAATAAAATTCATGAGCAGATTATTCCCTTTGGAACCGCTATGTCCATCAGGACCCTTAACCGGTGAACCGAATACAATCTTGGCGGCTGCATTCTTCTGTAGTAGCTCACTGACGTTGAACGAGGGCTCGACTGGGATTTCCTCACCATTTTCATTGAGGACACTGTAATCCCCCGCTTGATTCCAATGATAGTAATTTCCCATCGACGTCATCCCGATTTTGCCATTAATAAAAGTGTGGGACAGATGTTTATAGCCACCTTTATTCTCTCCCGTGATAAACTCAGGATCAATAATCCCATCCCGATACCATTTCTGCATATACTCCAAGGCTTGTTTCATCTCAGGCTCCAAAGCGCCGATCACGAGTTGGTTTTTTTTTTCATTAAAATAAAGCTGCTCGGTAAAAACAGATTGTCCAAAGGCACCAAATACGACATTTAAGCCTTCTCTGGATAGCCCATACGTATCCTGTTTACCATTACCGTCCGGATCATCTTTGGCAAAAGCATACATAACCGTTTCAAATTCATCTAATGTTTGCGGAACGTCCAGACCCAGCTTCTTAAGCCAGTCCTCTCGGTATACGACAGGAGTCCGATAGATGTTGGTCTGATTGATGACCGGAATTCCATAGATGCTGCCATTTATTTTTCCGTACTCCAAATAACGTGAGTCATAATCACGAATTCGCTGTACAATATTTGGGGCATATTGTTCAAGTGCTTCAGGGGAAATCTCCGCTAACACGCCTTGCATTTGATACTTAAGCAGATCATGTGGTTGCCTGATTCGGAACAGATCGGGTATTTTTCCCTGAGCCAGCTCTAGGTCCAGCAGTTCCTCGTATCGCTTGTTCTCAAGGTTCCACACCTCCAGATCGACATCAAACCGATCCTCAATATAGGCAATCATCTCTGCGTCCTCAGGAACTGGGATATTCTGATGCATGGTCCAGGATATCGTATACTCTGGAGCCGTATCCTTCTCAAGGTTTGCCAGATGGTCCTGCTGTTGCTGCCCTTGTGCTGTTTCTGTGTTTAGAATGGTACACCCACCTGTGAAGGCGAGAAGGAGAAGCAGTGCGGAGTATAGGTATAGCCTTCTTGAGAGGTTAAGGTTCATAGCAGCTCCTTTATTAATTTTAAATTCTATATAGCGATCGGAAGGTTGTTCTGTCATCGGAGTGTCCGTGTAAATATTCTTTGATTGAACCTATATAGATCCCTGTTCCATTAGACTGCGCATGAAGTTTTTTGGCGTACAGCCGTGAATTTCCTTGAACTTCTTGATGAAATAGGCAGGGGTACGATAACCGACTGTATTTGCGACCTGCTCAACCGTAATTTCACGCTGTGTCATAAGTTCCCGGGCGCGTTCCATTCGCTGATTCGTAACATATTCGGAATAGACAATCCCGGTTTCTTCTTTGAAGAGTTTACTGAGATATTTAGGGCTGATGAATACTTGCTCTGAGACATGATCCAGCGTGAGATCGCCCGACAAGTGCTCGTGAATATAGGCTTTGACCGCCGATATGGTATCCACACTCCGTACCTCGCTTCGTTTCTCCATGTGCATCACAAATTCAGTCACGAGATGGATCATCCATTCCGAATAGCGATTGATATTGTAGAACAATGAAAACTGCTTGTACAAATTCAATGAACTCGCCTCGGCAGGTTGCAGGCGCATCTGTTGAATACATTCAGCGTATATAGATACCGTTTTTAATAAGATGATACGACTGTATTCGGCTGAATAGGGGCCTTCCTTTATTGCCACTACCAATTCCTGAATGGCCTGAACCGAACCTTGCACATCCCGAGTCTGCAATTTTTTCTCGAAGTTAATGAGATATGATTCCGGAATCTCCAGACCGCTGGCTTCCCTGTTCAGCAGATCAAGATCCTGAATGGCAGACTGATCGGGAAAGAAGTAGCTGTATCGAATCAAGGCATTCGCCTGATGATAGCTTGTGTGAATCTTCGTGAAGTGCTCTACCCAGCCGCCTAACGAAAGTACAAATTCAAGACCAAATCTGCTTCTTGCCTCCGTGTGAATAAAGTTAATAATGTGATCAGAGAGAGGTTCCTCGGATTGATTGGTACAGATGATTACACCGATTTTGTGATCCTGCAATTCCTCTGCGAGCAGCTTTGTTTCTTCCATGTCTGCCATCTCAAGTTGCTGAATCATCGTGTACAACGTATGCTGCAACTGTCGTGGCTGTAGATCTTTCCACTTCTCATTGACGGGGTCAATGACGATGCAGCGGAAGCGGGAGTAATCCATTGAAATATGCACAGATTGCAGTTGCTCTGTCAGCTCTTCCGGTGTAAATCGGTTATTCAACATGTTCAGCATGATACTATGCTTAATCATCTTATGATTGGCCTGCAAGGTTTCTTCAAGGCTATCAACTTTATTGGACAGACTGTTAAACGTTGTATCGATGAACCGGTATTCGTCCTGCTTGAGGCTGGTTGGGCTATCCATCCGGCTCCTGATGTTATTCAGGATTTGTTTTAGTGGACTATAGTTGGCCCTGGTGAAGATGGACGACATCGCGATCCCAACCGCTACAGCCAATAAGCCTAGAAGAACTGAAATTTCCTTCAAGCTATCCAGCTTATAGTAGAAGCTCTCATTAGGCGTGGTCGTATAGATTCGCCATGCATTTCCTTTAAATTGATCTTGCGTAACGACAGAAGAGTCATGGTTAAATACAGGCGCGAAGTTCTCATCTGAAGAATGAAGAGAGAGCAGTGACTGAGTCAGATTCTCTTCCGTAGCACTGCCTATTAACGTTTTGTCTGCGGCAGAGATGACAGTTCCATCCTGATCGATGATTAATGTATTCGCATAGTCAGCAGGGAGCATATTTTTAATGATCAGACTGATTGCTGACTCTTTGATATCAATCGCAATCATGACCTTGCTGTCTTTTCCAGAAGATTGAAACGGGTAACTGTGGACATAGGAAATGATAGGGCTCATGTTGCTCTGTCCCCGCGATTCGATATATGCATCCTGAGGCACCATGCGAGTCTGCATCCATAAGGAGCTTTCTTCGGTTTCTTTCATCGCAGCAATCCATTCCGTCGTATGATCCGCACTTGAAGGCGTGTCCTCATAGAGCATCAGCCCATATATAGATGAGACAACGAAGTGGTTCTTAGCATCGTACACATGAATAGCTTCAATGAGATCGGAATAATTTTGCACCATATTTATGAGGGACTGTTCGATGTCCAAAATTTTGCTGTGGTTTCCTTTTAAGCTATCCAAATTGATATTTGCAGCGTTACCGAGTGCCAGGGACAGGTAGACCTGATTTACCTTCTGGATTACGGAGCTCTCAATAGTATTAACCGTGCTTTTCAGCGACAATTGATTATTGATTCGGATCTCTTTGCTGTATTGATGGGAGAAGAAGAGATAGAAAATGGAGCCGAAAAGAAGCGCAATGACAAGAACGACAGCGAGGTAGGAAAGAACCATCTTGGATCTCACAGACTGAAATGGCGTACGCATCCTTTTTCCCCCTTCAATTCCTCATTTCTAGACAACTTCATCATTATATAGCAGGCTGAGGACGAGAAATCATGTTGACCGAAATTTAACAAACGTCTTGCTCATATTTTACACCAATTTAATAAAGCGTTTACATAAAAAGATATCATAATTAACGAAAGTAGTATTTCCTCTGTTTTTTTGGGGGTGGAAATCATCGGAACGTACGATTTTGATATAAAACGGAATATGTTCTATAGATGCGAAATGCTCCCTAATGCTACATTAACGGCAGATCAGACATCTGGATAGAGACTTTCGTCCTCATATGCTGATGCAAAAGTAAAAAATGAATTTACGATTAGGGGAGCGTGTATTAGTAAGCCATGAGAAAACCACTTAAAAAGTCACTGGCACTACTTCTAATGTTGTCTATGGTAGGTCCGACGTTTGCAGAGAAGAGTTTTGCAGCCGATCAGAAGATTCAGTTCTCCGATATTAAGGGACACTGGGCAGAAGCAAATATTCAAGCATGGGGCGATGAAGGATTAATTCGGGGCTACCTGGATCGTTCATTCAAACCGAACACGTATATTACCAGAGCAGAATTTATGAATTTGGTAAATGGAGCGTTTGGATATTCCGGACAAGCTGAAATTACCTATAACGATGTGTCGGAGAGTGCGTGGTATTACGAAGCAGTTTCGATCGCAAATGCGAATGGATATATAGATGGATATGCGGATGGCACCATGAAGCCGCAAGATCCGATTACACGTCAGGAAGCAGCTAAAGTCATTGCTGGTATTCTAAATTTGGAGTCGAATGAAACAGCAGCAAATGTCTTTAGCGATTCATCTTCTATTGCGGCGTGGAGCAAGGGGGCTGTAGGTGGAACTGCTGCAGCGAAAATTATTGCCGGATATGCAGATGGAAGCTTCAAACCGCTTGATTCCATTACTCGTGCCGAAGCCGTGTCAGCACTCGTTAAGGCGGTAGAAGCAGATGCGACTACGGCTGCCAAACCAGCTAAGCCAAAAGGAACGGCAGCCGTACTGAATGTTAATCCTCCAGCAGATGAAGCCCGGTTGTCCGCCGTGAAGGACGGGGCCAATGCTGGAGACGATACCTTGAAAAATATTGCGGAAACCAATCCGTTTATTGATATTTTGGACGGATTTGATCAAGTATGGTCCATGAATCAAGCAGATTGGAGAGACGGAACAGCGGCAACCAAAATTGGGGCTGACGGGAAGAATGCAAAGTATGGAGATGGACCGTCCCCCTATTATGACGGCTTTAAGAATGATCCAACCGTAGCCGTCGCTGATCAGAAAACATATGCAAATGAAGAGATCCGAAACAAAGCGACTTGGGAAGCCAATATCAGATATGTAGAAAAGGTCACGCAAAACCGCACGGGTGAAGAGGCTTTGGCAGCCTATTATGATGACCAAAGAGATAAGATCTATAGCGTGATGGAGGGCTTGGGTCCGTTGGCTAACACGTATGTAGATATCATCAAGCCAAAGACAAACGTTGAACGAACGGTGGACGATATGAATAAGGTGTTGACCGAAGAAACCGTGGAAGATGAAAGCCAAGGTATTGGAGATTGGGATGCAAAAACGGAGCTTTCAGACCTGGTTAATTTGGTTGATCTGGTTCGATTCAAAATTCCTGCCTCATCTAATCCATCTAAATATTTTTACTCTTCCCCAAGACCGTGGAGAATGAATTCCAATGGAGAAGTGAAAGAAGTTGTGGATAGCAAAGGACTGCCTGTATGGGAAACCATGGGCGAAGGTGAGAAAAAAGAAGTATCTCTGGCTTCAGGCGGCACCAAATCAACCGGAGAAAAACATTACCAGCAATACGAAACGAACGTTAAGCTTATTCCTGCCTTAACTTATGTCAAACGAATTGCTGAGGATGGAAGAGGAAAAGATGGCGGATTCCCGAGCGGACATACCAGTGCAGCTTACTTATCCGTATTTCCTTTGGCATACGCTACGCCAGAACGATTCGCTGAATTGTTAACGAGAGCAGCTCAGTTGGGAGAGAATCGAGTCGTAACGGGGATGCACTCACCGCTTGATGTTATAGGCGGAAGAATACAATCCACAGCCATGGCTGCATATGCACTTAATCAGGCTGAGAACAAAGATGTGTTAGAGAAAGGCTATGAGAATGCAGGTGAAGTATTTGGAGCTGCAGCCAAGGAAAAAAATATGAGTCTGTATGAATATGCACACACCGTAACAGAGGATTACACGTTTAAGAGTGCTTATGATGTACACAAATGGGAAGATCATGATGCCAATAAAGCCTTCTATAGAGAGAAGATGACTTACGGTCTGCCACAAACAGGAACCAAAGGTTTGGCTCCCGTTGTACCGCAAGGAGCAGAAGCGCTGTTGGAAACACGTCAACCGTATTTAACAGATGAGCAGCGCAGACAAGTATTGTATACAACATCCATTGACTCTGGATATCCTGTACTGGATGAATCCAAGGGCTGGGGTAGAATTGATCTGGTCACGGCTGCGGATGGATACGGTGCATTCTTGAACAATGTAACTGTGGATATGGATGCTTCCAAAGGACGGTTTAATGCAGAAGACTGGTGGAGAAATGATATCACCGGCAGTGGAATGCTCACGAAAAAGGGAACAGGAACACTTACACTAACAGGAAAAAATAGCTACACAGGCGGAACCTTACTGCAAGCAGGAACACTGGTAGCTGAATCTGCAACGGCTTTTGGTACAGGTGATCTGTATGTAGAGAATGGAACAGTTGTTGTGAATGTGGATGGAGCATTAAACTTGAATCGAAACTTCACCATGGATAAGGGCACGCTGGAATTGGTTGTAGATGGTGACAACAGTCAACTGAATGTCGGCAGAAAGCTCTATATTGATGGAGGAAACTTGAAGCTGGACTTGTCCAACTATAAGATTGAAGGTTCCAAGGATATTACGTTAATCACGGCGAATGGAATTACAGGTGAATTCGACAGTGTAACGGCAGATGGTTATAACGTGAGTGTCACGTACGAAAAGGGCCGTGTCATTGCACATGTTGCAGCCAAATAAGCAAAGTAATTAGTGCTAGCGTTCAATTCTTCGCAAGACAAAATTAGTAATATAGAAAAGGGCTGAAACTACAACGTAGTTTCGGCCCTTTTTGCGTACAGACTTGCAGAATGAAGATCGTGTCTTCAAACCTACTGAAAGCCAAGGCGTACATGATCGGCTTGTTATATCGTTTTTGTCGATCGATTTTGGGAAATAACGTGTCTGATGTTCCTTACAATGTTGAAAGAGGACGCAGAGGTCAACTAAGACTTCCTGAGTTCCTTAGAAAATCGGCTGAATGCGTTAGTTATTCGTCGGTATTGGGAACTGATTTACGACGTGTATTCACTTCCATCTCCGTAGAGGTTTGCTTCGTTGGTTCCAGCTCCGTATGCCCTGCATAAGGGCGATCACTGCGAGAGCGTGTTCCGGTCAGACTGAAGCCTGAAGTGAACAAGATTAACTGTAATGCAAGAGCGTAGGGCGCAGCAACAATTCCAATCAGGTGGAGTAAGGAGCACAGCGCGATCACCAAGGAGAGTAATTTGAATACTGTACGTGCCTTATCCCGACGGGGGCTGGCCCAGAGCAGGTAACCATATATGATGGTGATCATTAGGGAAACCGCGCGAATCCATGGCAAGATGCTCTCCCATGAGTCTACAGGCACGTCCAACATCCGTTGACCTAATACCAGATCTGTAACCAGAAACCCTGTAGCCGCCAATGCGGCTGGTTCGGCTACCGGCCGAAGGAGGGTCCAGACTGCTGTGCCCCAATGATCTGCATGTGTATCCCGGCTGAGTTCATCGGATAATACGGTGCATTCTCGTTCCAGTGCTCTGTGCATGAGGCCGAGTTTGGCAGGGTCATGTTCCTTGATACAGTCACGAATCTGATCCTGTAGTTGAGGGGATAGGTAAGATGCGGCTTTGCAGGCTAACATTGCTGTGATCAGATCATTATGTTCGGGTTCCGACGGTTCATAATTCCGATTTTCCTGGATGGTAAGTTGTCCCAAGAGGGCTGTACTTATGTATAATGTATCTCGTATCCTTCGCATTCGCCTTTCGTGGCTGCGGCGAACTTCAGTGGCAGACCATATGTATATCCCCAGAAGCACAGCCATGACGCCAAGCAGCACAGCCAAAGCACCTGGGCGCGATGTTAGATCTTCAATCCAACGTTGAAACACACTTGTTCCTCCTTTGCAGCAACTTCACGTATCATGAAACACGCTTCACGTAAGCTTTCTCTCACTATTACACAGGAAGTAGATGAATTCAAGCAGAAAGGGGCACAATTCATGGATCATTTGAATATTGAACACACACCACCCGCAGCTGGGGAGTATCTTTCCCTGCGGCAGATTGCCGGCCTTAGTCCGATGAGCAGGGAAGGGGCGGAGATTGGACTACCGAATAGCCTGTTTGCCGTATGTCTGCGTGAAGAGGATATGCTGGTAGGTATGGGGCGAGTGATTGGAGATGGAGGTTGCTTTTTTCAGGTCGTCGATATTGCTGTACACCCGGATGTTCAGGGAATGGGTTATGGAAAACTGATCATGAGCGAGATCATGAATTATCTGCGTGACGTTGTGCCTGCTCGAGGTTTGGTCAGTTTGCTGGCGGATGTTCCTGCGGATCGCCTGTATGCCCAGTTTGGATTTGAGTATACTAGTCCGAAATCGGAGGGTATGTGGTGGAGACAGGGAGAATAGCGAACTAATTAAATAACCTATTCAGCGAACCTTTGGATATCCAAAGGTTTTTGCTTTACAACCATTTATTTACAGGTATAATGTAAATTATAACCAATTTACGATTTACAAATTACAAATTACAATATACAGATTCCTTGTTAAGAATGGAGGAAATGAATATGTACAATGATCAGAAAGCTCAGTTTAACCAGATGGTGGAACGATCTGTGGAGCAGGCGAACAAAAACCTTTCGGGAGCCAAGGGGGTGGTTTCCGTTCGATTAAGTCAGGAAGAGATTGATATTATTGATCAGCTTGTATTTCTTGAGTTAGCCAAAAACCGTTCTGATGCAACTGCGATGCTGATTAGGGAAGGCATACGAACACATCAGACCTTATTGAACGAGATACGCGAGTATACGGCTGAACTGGAACGGGTAAAAGCCAAGATACAACAGACCATTCGAGATTCAGGTTTAGTTACACGTCTGCATCGTAATAGTGATGATGAATCTGTTACGTACGATGGAGAGGTGCGTGAAAAAGATGAAAAGTGAGATTCGCGGCGACAGCTATCGAGCGGTTTTACGCCTTCCTTCTTTTGTAGTGCTTCTTGTCGGCAGATTGATTTCCGGCGCAGGACAGATTTTATTTTCTATGGCGACGATGTGGTATATCCTGCAATTAACGGAGTCGGCACTCGCTGCTGCGCTTATTCCGATGCTGCCTTATCTGATCTATGCATTTCTAGGTATCCCCCTGGCTACGATCAGCGATCGCCTGCCGAAGAAACAACTTTTGATCTGGACAGATATACTGCGCGCAGGGATAGCCTGTCTTCTGGCGCTTTTGTTCATGACAGGTTCCATGCTCCCTTGGCATATTTACGCAGCCAATCTGCTCATTGCGATCCTTGGATTTTTGTTTAATCCCGCTACCCAGACAGTCATCCCCGCAATTTTGCCAGAACCTACAAAACAATTAGCTCCAGCCAATGCATTGCTGAACTCTTCCTCCAAAACGATTGAATTGCTTGGATACGCCATGGGGGGGATATTGATTGCGCTCATCTCCGTTCAGTCCATCTTGTTTATCTATGCAGTTACGTTTCTGTTATCCGCCATATCCATTTTCTTTATCCGCATCCCTGTAACCAAAGTCGTGAAACAAAAAGGAGTCTCAGGTTTTGTCAAAGATAGCATGCAGGGAATTACCTTCCTGTTTTCCCGTAAAATTTTGGCCTGCTGCATTATCTTTGGAGCCATTATCAATTTTGCGGGTGCACCACTGCACATTTTCACGCCGATTTTTGCCAATATGGTGCTGCAAGCCGGACCACAAGGCTACGGTCTTCTTCAGTCAGCCTTTGCCGCTGGCAGTATTGTAGGCTCTCTGCTCAGTGGTAAATATGCCAAAAGACTCTCGCTCGCTCACTGGTTTTTGATTAGTTATCTCATCTCAGGTACAAGTTTGCTGCTCATGCCGATGTTTCCTAACCTGTATATCGCTATTGCGTGTTCTTTTTTGTTGATGTTGGGACTTGCTCTTGTGAACGTACCTTTGGTTACATCGATTCTTTTATCCACACCGGAAGAAAAAAGAGGACGTGTCATGAACAGCATGGGTGTCTTGATGAGTGGTGTTAGTAATCCGCTTGGTTTGTTACTGGGAGGATGGTTCATTGAAACGTACAACCCTTCATGGGTGTACATGGGGATTGGTACATTTGTTATTTGTATGGGCATGGCAAGCCTGTTTGTTCGACCTTTCCGTGAAGAACGGAGCAAGCGCACGAGGCAACAAACGACCTCTATGTAGTACGGAATCTGATGTCATACTGCACCTCTTTTTAGTCCGAGGAAACAAGTAATTTGACATAGTCAGGAAAAATAAATGGATTAAATGAATAATTTATGTAAAATAATTCAATTAAAAAGAAGGAAATTCAAAATTTATGTAGAATTTGGTTTATTAAGAGGGGGAGACAAATGGGAGGTAATTTATCATGGAAAACAAGGAAATTTTATCTGTACAGGATTTGATGGCACTAGAGGTTGAAGAGGATAACAACATGTTTGAGGAAACAAGCTTGTGTACAGTGTGCAGCTGGACTAGCTCACAAACAATCGTTGTTGAGAGCTAGGAACTTCTTTACACGCTCTATTCACTGAATCATTTGAAAGATAAGTCTTTGGTTTTCGCGCATTACTAAAATAATTGTACCTCCCCCTCTTACTTTATCCAAAAAGGAGTGATTCTCATTGAAATTCGCAAGTGTAACCCCCAAGAAGGACGCCTTTGAGAACGCTTTGGAACATATAATCCGGGAACTTCCCCAATCCATCCAATGGTCGAATGACGGCCATTGGATTTGTTTTAGACCGAAGGAATTAAGGCTTCCCGCGCAGGGATGGAAAATCCATATATCGGTTATTCCTGTGGAAGGAGCTGAATTGCTGCGCCGTATTGCACCTGTTCTCACAGAAAATAAAGTGCAATGGAAAGTAGTGAGCAGTGGGCTGAAACTGATTGAAACATCTAACGGTTCTATACCTCTCCCTCAGACTGGGAAGTGTGTCACCATCTACGCACGAGACGAAGAGCAGTTCTTGAAGTTACTTGAGCTCATGCATTCATGTACAGGTGATCTGGAAGGACCAGCTATTCCGACAGATCGGGCATACCTCGGCAGCCAGTGTGTATTTTACCGTTATGGTGCATTCACGGATCGTTTCTACTATGACCGTTACTCGGGTGCAAAAGTGTATGCCATCCAGAATCCTGAAGGTAAGCTGGAGGAGGATCGAAGAACACCTGGCAGGTACAAACCGGATTGGGTGAATGAACCTGAAGAGTTACTGCGCATCCAAGCCATGGAGACAAATCAGGTGACTTCTCGTCATGCCGATTCCAATAACAATGAGTTTGGTATACGAAACATTCGTGTAAGGCGTGTACTCAAGAAATCCGGCAAGGGCGGAGTATTTCTTATCTCTGGCACATCGTATGAACAGGCTGTCATGAAAGAAGCAGTCTACCGTATGCGTGTAGACGGTGGTGGGCGGTCTGCTCATGACTATCTGGATAATGAATATCGGGTGCTTGATCTGATGAAGGATACGGGGGTTACCCCACGACCGTTTGATCTGTTTAGTACTGAAAATAACCGCTACCTGATCCTGGAGTATTTTGAAAGTATCAGCTTGCGTGAATATATCCATCGCAGACATGTAGCTGTAGATTACAATCGGGCGGATATGCATCGGATGGGTGTACATATTCTGGATATGGTACAGCAATGTCACGATAAAGGGATTGTGATCAATGATCTGACGCCCAACAACATTGTTGTGCTGACGGACGGAAGTGTACGCCTGATTGATCTTGAACTGGCTTATGTTGGAAGTGATGAGAACCAGGCCGATCCATTGACCGGGCATACTCCGGGTTATGTGCCACGAGGGCGTGAGCACAGCAGGCGCTCCAGTTATGCGGATGATCTGTATGCACTGGGAGCCGTCTTTTATTACATGGCTTCATCCATCGACCCCTATCTGAAATATCGGCAATCTCATCTGGAAGCTGCACAAGCTTATCTGGATCATCAAAGTAATACACAACTTCGTGGCTTGGGAAGTCTGGGTATTGAGATCATGTCTGGCGGATATGTGAAGTTATCAGAAATTCGTGAAACGTTGGTTGCATTACTGGAGCAGCAAGAGGTCCATTCAGGAGGAAGCAGGGATGTAATAGAGAAGGATGAATGCAATATGGAGCCAGAAGAAGTGCTCCGTCAGGCGGAGCGTATGGTAAACACACTGTATACTTCTCTTGATTTCAATAGTCCCCATCAACTGTTCCCCGAAAACAGCATGAGCAAGATGTTTCACCCGGCGAACTTTAACTTTGGCTGGACAGGGATGATTTTTGGTTTTAATCAGCTTGGTCAGATTACAGAGAACAGACAATACCATCAATATGCGTATGAAGTGTTGGAATGGATTTTGACGAATCACCCCTACGTTCCAGATGAGACACCTGTAGCATTATACTTTGGATATGGCGCTGTCCCCTGGGCAATGGCAGAGACGGCTGAACAGATAAATGATCCATCGCTGCTTCAACGTGCAGAGGATCTGGCATTGGAAATCACCTTACATGATCCGGTGCAGACCAATATTAGTCATGGAGCTGCGGGTTTGGGACTGATGCTGCTTGAAATATACCGTATTGGAGGCCGCCCTGAACTTCTGACCAGAGCAGAGGAACTGGGTGTCTATATTTTGGAACAAGAAGAGCAGACAGACGAATCATTGAGTTTGTGGAAAGTAAAAGATAAATCGGACCAAAAAGGTCATCATTCCCTTGGATTCTCTCATGGTATTGCAGGCATCGGGTATTATCTACTCGCCTTGGCAAAGCGTACAGGGAAGGAAGCGTACTATTCTGCTGTGAAGCGAATTGTACATACACTTGATCGTACAAGTCATGGAGGGCAGAATGGCGTGAGTCTGTGGCCCGCATCGCCGGAAAAACCGGATACACTCTGGGTGCACTGGTGTAATGGATCGGCGGGTATTGGTCGATTTCTAATGGCAGCGGCTGATATTTTGCAAGATCCCCTCTGTACCAGACTGGGACTTCAAGCAGCAGATGCAGTGGCACAGGCGACGGTATTTGCTTCTTTTGGGCAGTGTCACGGAATTGCAGGTAACGGAGATTTTCTGCTCTTGGCCAATCGTAGGTTCCCAGGAAGGTATGAAACCAAACTAGCGGAATACACACAGAGCTTACATGTATTGCGCAGTGATCAACGGGAGGACATATGGATGTGGCCTCTGGAGGACATGGAGTCCTTCTCCCCGGATTATATGACAGGTTATATGGGGATCTATACATTCCTGCTACGCCGGTTTTATCCGTCTGTTGCATCCGAACCACTGGTTTACTCAGGTTTTGATTATGGCAGGGAGGGAAAAGTGTATGATGCTAACATCCATGTCTGAACTTCTGCCGCAATGTCAGCATGAATCGGGAAAGACGGGTGATCGCTATTATGCCGTTGAACCTGAAAATGAGGATATCCTGTCTTCGCTCATGGTAATTGATCAGGGAGAAGGGCAGTATACACTGGATTTATGGAGTGAAGCGCATTCCAATTCTTATTGGGAAGATCGAATGTCATCTATTTTGGACAAAATGACATGGTCTTCTCTCTATGCAACCACTCCTGCTTCATTTCCGTGGGAGAAGATTGGATACCGGGCAGATGTTCTGGCCCATCGATACCGGTTTTTCGGCAAGCTGAAGGACGTTCCTGTGCCGGCGGCTATGCCTAATGAAGACGCGGTTTGGATGTCTGCGGAGGGGCAGGCGGATTCTCTGGCACACTTGCTCCAGGACAGTGATCCTACCTGTCCAAGTTGGGAAGCAGCTCGTCAAGCTATCCGAGATATTGATGAGGGTGTGTATGGCAGGTTGCTGAAGGGTTCCGGCCTTGTGGAACTGGAGGGAAGGAAGATCGGGGGCTGCCTGTTAAGCGATGAGTTCGGCAGTATGCTCCTTGCTCATATCTTCACGATACCTGAAGCGAAACGTCAAGGTTGGGCCTGTTGGCTTGCTGCCTATGGCTTCCATCGGTGCAGTTCAGATCCGGATCAGCGGATTAAAGCCTCACTGGATGCAAACAACCGGGGCAGTTATCAATTGATGAAGGCACTGAATTTACAACAGGTACCTGAACTTATACACGTATGCCGGATCACGAAAGTGAGTGAGCTTTCATGATGCCTGTCCCCCTGGAAAGTACGGATTATCACGATCTGAGAAGTAAATGGTTTCGTGTGAGTCATGAACCCGGGTTGTTTGTCGTTGAAGGGGCATCGGATGCAGTGAAAGATGAAATTAAAAAATTGAGAATGCATTGGCAAGATAAAGCTATTCAAATTGCGGTAGATGATCCGTATGCTACTCTACCGCTGATCTATCAATTAAATCCGGTTAAACCCATAGATGACCTTGTAGCATGTAAAAATGCATTATTGAGATTCCAAAGATCAGGGTGGACACCTGGCAATAGGAAATGGGTTCTGGTTGAAGTATCTTCCTACCTCCACCCTGCGGATCTGGGAGCCATCCACTATATCCTGTATCGACAGAAATTAAGGGGAGTAAGTGTCGTACTTTTTTTTCATCGATATCCAACCATAGCGAGCAATCCTGAGGACATAGCCAAACTTCCGGTATCCCTTGTCAGGGATACACCTGATCAGACCCGACGTTTGTTAGAGGAACATTTACAGATGGTAAGCAATGATAAAGGGAAGGAGAAAGAGGCCGCATTGGCACTCTATAACAGGCTGGCCTGGATTTTGTTGTCCAAATCGGATAATCCGGCCCGTTACAGGTCCTGTTTTCATTTCTTTGAACATAATTCGTTATTTCAACGGTTGTCAGTGACACAGCAGGCAGTGCTCTGGTTTGAGCTGGGGCAGCTGTTGACCAAAAACGGAAAGCGTTATGCCGAAGCACGACACTGTTATTCGAAAGCTCGGGAGATCCTTGCCCATGAAGAACTAACTGAAACGTATCGTGCCGGGAAATGGGCTGCGCTTGATAATGGTGAAGCATTAATTGAGATGCAGGAGGGCAATGTAGAACGTGCAATTATGTTGGAGCGCCAGGCCGGACAGCGTATACGACAACTTCCTGAGGGACCCGATCAGCGAGTTTTTCAGATTCAGACACTACTCAATATTGCGGGGTTGCAGCTCCGGGCGGGGCACTATGCAGAGGCAGGTAAGACGTTGCTGGCTGCGGAGAAGCGATGTGTTGATACGTACGCAGATTGGCTGGGGCATGTGCTGCAATTAAAAATGGTATTACATCAACAGCTTGGTGAGCAGGAGCAGGAATATGAACTGTTGATTCAAGTGTTACGTATGAAGACAAACACGGTTCATTCCAAACTGCTTGGTCGTGCGGTGGAAATCGCCGGGGCGCTCATTACTCAGGGGTTAGAGGAACAGGCATCCCGGGTGTACCGCCTGTTGATGAAGGGGCTACCGGTTGCCAGTCTGCCACAGATCAGGTTGATTCGGGAAACGTTAGGCAGATTGGGGACAGTTACACCTATAGATGCATACACGCAAGATCAGTATATCAATCAACTGGAATTACAGTTGGAGGGATGGGGGCAGTTAAAGCACTGGAATGAGAGGAGGAAATCGGGTTGGGCGATCCATTCCTGACACGGATGAGTGTGAATAAGGAACGCACTAGTATGCTTTTGGGCTATGATGACAATACATGCGAATGGTGCAGTATTGATGATACAGGCCGCATTGATGGCAGGCAGAGCCTTACTGAACACGGGACAGCATCAGAGCAGCACACGCAGCATATGCAGTTCATTGGCAAGAATCAGGTTCTGGTGATTACACAGGACAAGGCGGGGAAATGGCTTCATATATACGAGAATGAGGAGCATGCAATTCTGGTTCAGAGCCGATATGTGAAGTTTCCATTTCCTGTGATGCAAGCTGCTCGGCAAGAGGACCAATTACTCCTGCTGTTTTCCATTAGACATCGGTCAGGCTCTGTTCGTATAGGTCTTTATGATCCGGACAAGGATGAAGCGAGATGGGTTACTCCTGATCTGGATCAGCCGCAATTTGTATTCTGGTCTGCAACCACACGAGAGGTTGGCGTAAACGTTGGTGGATTCGGAAGAGTGTATTCGTATTCTGAAGACATCCTTCCATCGTCCGAAATCCCCTATACGGAGTATGCCTACCCTGTGATGGATAAGCAGGGTGACCTCGTAGCGGTATCCATTCCTGTGGAAGATGGCTTCCAGCCCGGATGGATCAGGCAGGGAGAGGATCTGGTACATGAATGTTCAAGGGATAGCCAACCCTTTTCTGAACTGATCAGAATGCAACTCGATCCAGATCAACCGCTCGTGCTCTGTGAAGGGATAACCTCTGGCAGATGGCAATATGTTCAATATACATTGGACAGAGAGAAGAGATTTGAGCTGTGTGATTATCCGGGAATCCTGACACAGGCTGTGCTCAGCAGGGACAGGCAGGGATTGATCGGAAAATATGAATCTATCGTCCGCCCTCCAGCGCCGGGATTATACCGATTTTTAGAGCAAATCAGTACGATTACCTCTTTTCCTGTTGAGAGCGATGAGAGAATTGACAACCATCTTGACGAGGAACCAGATGTAATCTATGGAAGGATTCGTTATGGACAGGATGTGATTCCGTATATGGACATGCACCCGGAGGGTGCTGAACAGGTGGCTATCTATCTCCATGGGGGGCCTCATAATTGCCTGTTTGACAGCTTTAGTCCGGTCATCAGAGGATTATATCAGGCAGGAGTGCGTGTCATTGGGCTGAACTATCCCGGCAGTTCAGGGTTTGGCACGGATTACAAGATGCGCATTCAGAACGACTGGGGCGGCGTGGATGCAGATGTCATCCAGTTCATGCGGGAGCAGATGTTATCTTCCTATTCAAACGTCTCTCTATATGGCGTGAGCTATGGGGCTTATCTGGCATTGCTGGTAGCAGGTAAAAGTCCGGCGCTATGGAGTAATGTGGTTGCCTGTGCACCGTTCACGGATCTGGAAGGACTATACAACGGTGGCGGAGCGAAGCTGAGATCATTCTTGCAAACGGAAATTGGTGAGCTGTTGCATGATCCATCTGCTCTGCGGGATCGAAGTCCAACAGCTTATATATCCGGGCTCAGTAAGGTGGATATTCAATTTATTCATGGGCAAGAGGATCAATTGTGCCCTGTAGAGCAGACGGAAAGATTGCATCGGGACATTATGGAAAACAAGCGGTTGTCTGGAGCTGTAGGCAGGATTGAGCTTCATATTGTACAGGATATGGCACATGAGGCTTATTCGGAGCGAATCTGGGCGCAGAAGGCTGTTGATTTTCTAACCTACAGTAGAGTCTCCACGTAAGATAAATACGTGATGTTGAAGCCGCAAATGCGGCTTTTTTGGCGATGGTTAAGGTAATGATAGGGAACGGAAAAGTGGTGGGTGAAGTGTTATCCGTGGCCTGGTGCATAGTATCAGAGGTTAAATGAATAACATTAACGTTTACAAGATGTCACATCCGGTTTAAGATGGCGTGAGCCGTTTAAGGTATATAACAATGGGATTAAGTATTAAAATAACGGTAAGTTGTTGAGATAATATCTATAGAAAAGAGGGAATTGATATGAAAGTAGCCATTTTTGGAGCAACTGGCGCGATTGGCAAGACGATACTGTGGGAGCTGATGGATCGTGGACATGAAGTGACAGCGGTGGTACGTGATCCATCCAAAATTGAGATGGTGCATGAGCGTTTGCGTATAGAACAGGGAGATCTGCTTAACCCGGATCAGGTGGCTGATTTTGCAGCGGGTCAGGAAGCGGTTGTGAGTGCATATGGGCCGAAATTCGGTGGAGAAGAAGAGATGCTGGAAGTGACACGTTCGTTGATCGAGGGTGTGCGCCGGGGAAAAGCAGGACGTCTGGTTGTAGTGGGTGGAGCGGGAAGTTTGCTCACTGATTCCGGTGATATGCTGATGGATACGCCGGGATTCCCGGAAGAAGTCAAACCGCTGGCGAAAGCACATGCAGATGCATATGAACTGATTGAAGCATCGGGTATTCATTGGACTTACATGAGCCCTGCTGCGACAATCACAACAGGACGTCGGACAGGTCAGTTCCGAGTAGGGATGAACCGTGTGATCACGGATGATATCGGGGAAAGCTCAATTTCCGTTGGTGATTTTGCAGCGGCTTTGGTGGACGAACTGGACGATCCGCAGTTTATTCAGGCGCGGTTTACGGTGGGGTATTAAGCGTAGACAAACAGTCTGGGGCTGAATATTCTATGGCTCGTATACACGATCATTAGAGTTTCGGTTGATGCATGAAATGCATGGTGGCAACTGGATGAGATAAAGGGAATGTTAGCGATACACATATAGGATGCGGGTTTCAGGTGCGAAATTGTTGCTTTTAAGTATGAGATGAGCTTGCACGGGAGGGATGACCGTTGTTTATCGTAACTGCTGAACAGATGAGAGCTGTGGACGAGCATACGATTCATCAGCTTGGTATTCCAGCAGCCAGTCTGATGGAGAATGCGGGCCGCGCCATAGCCGAGGAAGTAATCAAGCTGTGCCGGGAAGGGCAGGAAGCAGGCTGGCTTGCGAATTCAGGGCAGCTTGGTTATAGCAGCAAGGAGGCAGGTGCGAGGCGGGCACACACCGGACCAGGCGATCGGGAAGGTTATGGTGGCGACATCATCGCCGATCCGGCGCTGGTGATGGAGCGCCCGGGAGATCAGCAGTGGTACCTGCTGATCGGCAAGGGCAATAATGGCGGCGATGGGCTGGTGGCCGCGCGCCATTTGGTTGAAGCAGGGCTTGGCGTGACATTGGTCTACGCCGATGCCCCTGAGGCACTGCAGGGCGAAGCCGCAGTGCAACGGGATGCCGCCGCGAAGCTCGGCATCCCTGCTCTTGTCCACGGGCGCGAAGCCGTGGACTTCAGCCGGTGCACAGGCATCGTGGATGCGCTGCTGGGCACCGGCTCGCGGGGGGCGCCGCGGGGAGCTTACGCGGCGCTGGTTAAGGCGGCGAACGACAGCGGCAAGCCGATCGTGTCCGCCGATGTGCCAAGCGGGCTGGATGCCGACACTGGAGAGGTGTACGAACCCTGCATTCAAGCCCGGGTGACGGTATGCCTCGCGCTGCTCAAGCGCGGGCTGGTGCAGTACCCGGGCGCTTCTGCCGCGGGGCGCATTGTGGTGCGCGCCATCGGCATTCCCGCGCGGCTTGCGCCAGAGCATGGCCCCTCGGTCCGTCTGCTGACGGACGAGGTGCTGCGCGGTGCGCTGCGCGTGGATACAGGCCGCCTCCGGGCACCGGACGGCCATAAGGGCACCTACGGCCACGTATTGCTGGCCGCAGGAAGTCTGCCGATGAGCGGCGCAGGCCTGCTCTCGGCCAAGGCCGCGCTGCGCGTGGGTTGCGGGCTCGCCACATGGGCGCTGCCCGCGGCACTGCTGCCGCATGTCATCGGCACTGTGCCCGAGCTCATGCTCGCTGCCGCCGCCGATGGCGACAGCGGCGAATGGAACGCGGCTTCCGCCTCCGCCGTGCTGCGTCTCGCGGAGAGCCGCGACGTGCTTGCGACCGGCCCGGGCCTTGGTCGCTTCAAGGGCGACACAGACTGGCTGCGCCGTCTGTGGCAACATACGGATCGTCCGCTCGTCATTGACGCGGACGCCCTCAACATGCTGGCAGACGCGGGCCCACATGGGCCTCGCGACTGGGGCCAGCGAAGTGCGGCGACAATCCTGACGCCGCACCCTGGCGAGATGGGTCGACTGCTGGGCATGTCGACCCAAGAGGTGCAGCGTGACCGCATTGGACACGCTGCCCAGTACGCCCGCGAGCAGGGCGTGACCCTTGTGCTCAAGGGAGCACGAACGGTCATCGCAACGCCATCTGGCGAGGCGTACATCAACACCACCGGGCACGCCGGCATGGCGACTGGCGGTGCCGGAGACGTATTGACCGGCATCATCGCCGGTCTGCTTGCCCAAGGTCTCAGCGCGGAGCAAGCCGCCGCGTTCGGCGTATATCTCCACGGACAGGCCGCCGAACGAGCAGCACTGCTGCGCGGTGATCCATCGTCCCTGCTGGCGGGAGACATCATCGACGCACTCTGAGGATGGGGGAGGTGAAGGGCAGGTTCGCTGTTTTGGATAACTAACTGTCTATGACGCTTCATTTCCAAACCGCAAGTGACCCGACGAGCCAGTGTTCCAGCACACTAAAAGTAGGCGAGTGCATATTGCTCACTGTCCATTGTTGAGTACCAGGTACTCAGTATTCAATGCTCAATCTCGAGGGTCACTTCTCCATGCCCAATGCTCATGCATCAATTCTCAAATGCTCAACATCCAACAACCAATACCCAACACAAATGATCAATGCCCAGGGTCATAATGAACCTGAGACACCTTATATCACGTTTTACATGGAGGAGCAAAAGCTAACGAACCCTATCCACGTTATTTCTGTGTATTTCAGAGAAAACACTCGAAAAACCGGGCTAAATCAGGAAATAGAGCGCCTGAGATTCGTTAGATTTTATAATCCCCAATTAATCGCCCAATAAGGCTTGCTAGGTTCGTTACACTTTTGGATCTGAAACGTTGATGTCTTGTTATCTATATAAGTTGTTGAACTAACAGACCATGCACACTGGACATTCCGAGGACAGAACAACCTTCCGATCGCTGTTAACCCTATTAACCCCAGAATTTTAGGATTCCTTTTATAAAGGGGGAAATCAGGGATAGCGTATGCTTCCGAAGTAGCTTTCTTTCAGAAAGCTCCAAGGGTAGCCTATACTTCCGAAGCAACTTTCTTTCAGAAAGCCCTTAGGCGTAGCGTACGTTTCCGATCTCGTTTTCTTACAGAAAATTTGTAGTTACGCTTCTTATTATCTTTCTGTCCTTTCGGTTTCGTGGAAATGTTTAGTACAATTGATATACTTTCTTATCGTCAAAACGAAAAAAATCTCAGATGAAACCACGATTAGCTACTAAAAAGGGGAGCCCTGTCATAATTCATGACGGAGGCTCCCCTTTATTGGTTTGTATGTTCACACTGCATGATCTAGGCTCACCTATAACCTACCTATAGCGTGCCTATAACCAGTATCTAACAGCATCTAACAGCACCTAACAGCACCTAACAGCATATAAACTACATCCAACCTACATCTGACCAGCATCCAACCTACCTCTTCACCCTTGTCATGAAGCAGGGCACTTCGGTCTGGGATGCACGCAGCCCGAATTCTTCGGCCAACTTGCTTACAGCCCGAATTATCCCGACATCCTGCCTACAGCCGGAATCGGAGCAGTTCCTGATGCATCTCCGCACTGATATCACGCAGTGACTTCACCTTGATGCTTGCATCAGCGAAGGAACGTTGTTGTTCCGACGTGGAGGCGGTGATCTCTTCACTGCTGGCCGCCGACTGCTCCGTGATGGCGCTGATATTTTCAATGGTCTGTTGCACCTGTGTACTGAGTTCATTGGAGTGCTGCATGTCCTCAGCAAGCTGGTGGATACCCGTACTAATGCGCTCCACACTTCCACGAATGGCAGAGAAGGATTCACGAGTCTGGCTGGTGGCTTGTTCCTGTTCACCGAATAGCTGCATGCTCTGTGCTACAGAGTTCTTCACCTTGTCCATGGAGGTCGTGATTTCGCCCACGGCGGCATAGATATGCTTGACTGATTGCGCAGATTGTTCGGCGAGTTTGTTCACCTCGCCGGCAACAACAGCGAAGCCACGTCCGGCTTCTCCAGCGCGAGCAGCCTCTATGGAGGCATTCAACGAGAGCATGGTCGTTTGTTTGGCAATCTCCGATACATACGCAGTCATTGTAGTGATTCGAACCGCGCTTTCTTCCAGTTCCCGCACCGTTTGTTCCACCTCGGACATCGCCAGACGATTCACTTCGGCAAGCCGGAGCTGCTCCGCTACAGCCTTATTGCCTTCCTCAACGGTAGTTAATACTTCGCGACCATCGATTACCGATTGGGAGGTGGCCTCCAGATTACTATTGAAGGTAGACTGCATTTTGTCCACAACCATCACCGTTTCACTCAGATCCTCGGCAATCTTCTGACTACCAATTGAGAGTTCCTCCGTGGTGCGGGATACTTGCTGCACGATCGCTTGGGCCGTATCGTTGCCGCGGTCAATATCTTGCGCCATCAGATCAACACGATGACCAGCTGCACCGATCGATTGAATAATACCGCGAATATTATGGGTCATGATACCGAAGGAGCGGCTCAGATCATCGAGTTCATCTTTACCCCGAGCTTCTGGCAATTGTCCGGTAAGGTCACCGTCTGCAATTTGTCCCGCGGCGTCTTTGAGTGTACGAATACGCCGGGCGATCTGCCGTGAAGTATACATATTAAACAGCATTACGGCGACGAGCAATACGATGGCTCCACCAAGAGCGATTTGCCACGTTTGCTGAATGTCATGCTCCAAATCGACGGTATATTGATCATAACGATCTCGCGTTATTTCATCCAACGAATAAATATCGTTCTGTATGCCCCGAACCCGCGTGCTGTAACGCTTGGCTTCTGCACTGTTCATCTCGGTCATTGCTTCGGTAGCTCCCTGGTTCAGAGCTTCTAATTTGGTCTGGATGGACTGAATGAGTTGTAATTGCTGATCCGTTTCCAGTAATCCGTCCGTAAGCTCCTGAATCATCATTTGACCTTCATCCAGCAAGCGCAGCACGGCGTCTTGGTTACCTGCTGTCATGGAGAAGGAATAGACATCCAGCGCCTGCTGGGTCTGAATCTGATTGGCATCCAGTTCACTAACCTTGAGCATGGCAGGTACCAGATTTTGATTTTTGGCATTCATCCCGAGCAATTCCATGATGATATAGGCTACCAGCGCAAGGCATAGAAGTAGCGAGATTAGAGCATTCAGTATCAGTTTTCCCTGTAATTTCATGTGCGTACCTCCTTGTAACCGATGGGTTATTGATCAAGCGTAATTTTGATTTGACCGGACGAGATCTGTGCTTTCAGATCTTCGAAGGTTTGCTGTTGTTCATCACTGAGCGTGATATTATGTAGAGCAGTCAGTCCCACGGCGTTCTCCGCCAGCCCTTCCACGATTTCTTTTTGAGGGAAGGTATGATTGTTTTGAATAAATGTGTTCACGGCATTATAGATGGAGACATCCACATTTTTCAGCATGGACGTTAGAATGGCTTTTTCCGCCAAAAAGAATTGATCGGTATCTACACCAATGGCGTACTTCCCTAATTTCTGAATCTCCGTCAGTGCACCCACGCCTGTGAGACCGGCAGCCACATAGATTACGTCAGCGCCCTTGTCCTGAATCATCTGTGCAGCGAGTTCTTCACCCAGATCGGCGTTACCGAAATCCCCCGCGTAGACGACATCAACGATTGCATCCGGCTTGACAGCCAGAACACCCTGCTCAAAACCCTGCTCGAAATTACGAAGGACCGGTATCTCCATGCCGCCCAGGAAACCGACATGATCTGACGTTGAAGCCATAGCGGCAATTACACCTGCCAGATAACTTCCTTCTTCCGCCCGGAATGAGATGGAGGCAATGTTAGGCAATTCGGACTGACTGTCAATCAACAGAAATTGCTGATCCGGATACTTGGCAGCGATCTTCTCCATGTCGGGCTGTACCGTATCACTTAGACCAATAATCAGATCGAATTTGGCAGCCGCCAATTCCTCGAATGCAGCTTCAAAAGATCCATTCTCACCCGGTTCACGATAGTCAAAGACAATGCTTTTCTCGTCTCTGGCCTGAACCAGCCCATCAAAAGCAGCATCATTAAAAGAACGATCACCCAGACCCACTTCCGTAAGCACGATCCCGACCTTCGTTCTTGTATCTGTTGACGTTGTTGTATTGTTGGCTGAACATGCCCCCAGGATCAGTACCGTCAGGATTATCATTATGGTGAGACCTAGACCTGCGCGTCTGCTCTTGTGTGTATTCATGTGTGGTACCCCTCATTTCTATAGTCGCTTTTTGCTCATTTCCCTTTATCTATATCGGACAGAGGGGCATTGTGATTTATGGTATGTAGTGAAAATTTACGTAAATATAAAAATATTTCATGAATTATACATTGGTTTTACATTTCTTTGGTTAAAAGGGGCTTGAATAACTACAGTCTGTTGTTTACTGATGTTAAAAACTCTAAAAAGACAAAAAGACAAAAAGACACAACAGAGATCACATGAATCATCTCTATTGTATCTTCGAAATGAACTAGCGGATATGAGAAGCGGATCGTGATATCCGTCCTTCTCCGTACAATTGAAATCTCATGAGTTTACCAAGCCGCGATCGAGCCATCCGCTCGGGTTTCCGTACCTCCGCACAATACGCCAGTGTCCGGGTTGCGCCAGATGATCTGACCGCGTCCAAACTGGGATGGATCAAGCGCCACCTGAATATCATGTCCCTTGCGGGCGAGTGCCTGTGCAATGTGCTGCGGGAAACCCGCTTCCACGAGAATCGTTTTTCCCTTCGTCCACTGCCAGCGCGGAGAATCCAGGGCAGCCTGCGGGTTCAGATGATAATCGATCGTATTCATGACTACCTGCACATGACCCTGTGGCTGCATGAAACCACCCATAACACCGAATGGCCCGACCGCTTCGTTGCCACGGGTGAGGAACCCTGGAATGATCGTGTGATAGGTTCGTTTACCCGGCTCCAGAGCGTTTGCATGATTCGGATCCAGTGAGAAATTATGTCCGCGATTCTGCAATGCAATGCCTGTCCCTGGAACGACGAGTCCAGATCCGAAGCCCATGTAGTTACTCTGGATAAAGGAAACCATGTTGCCTTCGCCATCCGCGGTAGCCAGATAGACCGTTCCACTTGCTCGTGGATCACCTGCCTCGGGTGCACGTGCGGTATCACCAATGAGTTTGCGCCGTTCTTCTGCATATGCCTCAGACAGCAGTTCCTCTACCGATACGCCCATTTTGCGTTCTTCCGTAATATATTTCTCCCCATCGGCAAATGCCAGCTTCATGGCTTCAAGCTGCTGATGATACGCCAGAACGGATTCTTTCTCGTCGAATTCGTAACCTTTCAGCAGATTAAATGCCGCCAGAGCGATCAAGCCTTGTCCATTCGGCGGAATCTCCCATACATCGTATCCACGATAGGAGACGGATATGGGATCAACCCACTCGGGCTGGAATGCCGCCAGATCTTCGCGAGTAAGATAACCGCCGTATTCTGCCATAAAGGAATGAATGCGTTCCGCCAGTTCTCCTTCGTAAAAGTCTCGCGCTTCGCTCTCGCCAATCTGGCGCAACGTCGCCGCATGATCCGGCGAGCGCCACATCTCTCCAGCTGCGGGAACACGCCCGCCTGGAGCAAATGTCTCAAACCACGCACGCCCTGCCTTCGCATCACCCTGGCGTGCATAGATCTCGGCTGCCCTTGCCCAATGGCGGGCCAGCCCAGGCGCAAGCGGATAACCTTCCTCCGCATAGCGGATGGCCGGTTCCAACGCTTCCGCCAGCGTGAGCCGCCCGAAACGGCGGCTCAGCTCAGCCCAACCCGCCGGTGCGCCAGGCACCGTCACCGGCACAACCCCAAGCTTCGGCATCTCCGTATGGCCTGCCGCTTGAAGCGCCTCAATGGATATGCCCTGAGGCGCAGGGCCGCTGGCATTCAGGCCATGCAGTTTGCCCTCGGTCCAGACGAGGGCAAAAGCATCCCCACCAATGCCATTGGACGTAGGCTCCAGCACGGTGAGTGCTGCCGCAGTTGCAATGGCGGCATCGATGGCGTTGCCGCCTTTTTTCATTACATCCAGACCGGCTTGTGCAGCCAGTGGCTGTGACGTAGCGACCATGCCTTGCTTGGCATACACGGGCACGCGGTACGAGGGGTACGGTTGGTAGAGTGGGTCGAAGTTCATCAGGTTGTTCAGCTCCTTGTCGCAAGATGTCAGGTTCCGGTCTTTACCGGGATCATACTCCTAACCCTCTTCGCAACCGGACAACCGATATCCTGCCACACCTACCAAATCCAACCTGACATCAGCAGCACATGTTCAAAAATACGGTCCATCCCGACCTGGCTAATCATCTGTACGTTTCTACCAAGTGGAGTGACATCGGTTAACGATATCACCCACATTCCACACTAGCCTATGTCGTCACCATATCGCCGCCATTGACATGAATGCATTCACCTGTGACGTAGGATGAATCGCGGGAGGCGAGATAGACGTAAGCTGCCGCCAATTCGTATGGCTGACCAGCCCGACCCATGGGTGTCTCCGTTCCAAATACCTGTACATCCTCCGCGGAGAAGCTGGCAGGGATGAGCGGTGTCCAGATGGGGCCAGGGGCAACAGAATTCACGCGGATTCCCTGTGCTGCGAGGGATTGGGAAAGTACACGAGTGAGCGACACAACAGCTCCTTTGGTGGAGGAATAGTCGATCAGTTGGGTGTTGCCTTTATATGCCGTAATGGAAGCCGTATTGATGATGGAGGCACCTTTGCACAGATGGGGGAGCGCAGCCTGGATCAGAAAAAAATAAGCGAACACGTTCGTCTGAAAGGTATGGTACAGCTGCTCTTCCGTTATATCAACAATGCTTGGTTGCACATACTGCACGCCATGGTTGTTGACCAGAATGTCGATCTTCCCATAGGTTTCCATTGTCGAGCGGATGACGGCTTCACAGTTTTTCTTTAAGCGCAGGTCAATCTCGATTAAGAGACAGCGCTGTCCCAGCTCTTCGATCCGTTCACGAGTCCTTTCGGCATCTGTTCGTTCATATAGATAAGCGATGACGATATCCGCACCTTCCTTGGCAAAAGCGATGGCTGCTGCCCGGCCAATTCCGCTATCACCACCCGTAATAATGGCAACTTTGCCTTCGAGTTTGCAGCTGCCGATATATGCAGGATCTTCACTAATCGGTTCAGGTACCATCAGGGTTTCCAGACCGGGTTGCTGGTCCTGATGCTGGGGTGGAAATGCCAGCTTTTGCTCCTTGCACACCGTTTTCTCACCATAAAAAGGATAGACAGGATTCATTCGCTTTACATCCTCCTCGAACGTTCATTGATACGGATAACCTATGCATCCGCCCAGAAGAAGGTGCGAGAGGAGCCAGTCAGCCTGTTGTTTTTTGCGCAGAATATACCATAATAAGGATAGGTCCTTAAATTGATGGAGGTGTCAGGAGCCACATGAATATTCAGGGAATTAATCATTTGTGCTTTTCCGTGTCCAATCTGGAGCGGGCCATTACCTTTTATGAACAGGCTCTCGGTGCCCGGATTCAGGTGAAAGGACGCAAACTGGCGTATTTCGAACTTGCCGGTCTGTGGATCGCTCTGAATCAGGAGGATGTGATTCGCAATTATACGGAACGAACCTATACCCATATTGCATTTACCGTTACAGAAGAGGAGTTCGATGCGTCCGTGCAGCAGCTGCGAGCAGCCGGGGCCGACATTCTTCCCGGAAGGCCAAGAGATCCGCGGGATGCATTATCTGTATATTTTACCGATCCGGACGGTCATCTGTTTGAACTGCATACAGGTACGATGAAACAACGACTGGATTATTATCGGGAAGACAAAGCTCATATGACTTTTTATCCATGAGTTTGAGGGAAAATGGAGAGAATCGGAATTATAACTCACATATCTATTGTCTAAACATTGGCATTACCTATAATATGGACAAATGGTACCTTAATTTACCAATGTTAAATTCATTGGTTCAATTCCAAGGAGGTTTGTCATGATTCAGTTCCCTAAACCGGATGTTGAGCAATATTTTCAGACGTACCGCATTTCGCATTTTGCCGTATCGGCAGACGAGAAACGTTTGTTCATGGACAGCAATCTGAACGGTCAGCCGAATATTTGGGCGATGGATTTGCCTGGAGGATATCCGTATCCTTTAACGTACTTGAATCAGAGCAGTCAATTTATCAAAGCAGACCCGCAAGGACGGCATCTTCTTACCGCGTTTGATCGGGATGGAGATGAGAACTATCATCTGTATGCACTCCCACCCGAGGGTGGGGTTCCATTGCCTGTGGTTCCGGCGGAGCCGAATGATCGCTGTTATTTCTCAGAGTTGTCCGAGGATGGACAACGTCTCTATTATGTCACCAGCGCGGGTAATCCGAACTATCTGAATTCACGGCGCATCGATCTGGAGACAGGGGAAGATGAACTGTTGTACAGTGGAGAAGAGGTTACGAGCAGCCTGGTTGCTGTAAGTCCTGACGAGAAGAGTTATGTCATTCTCAAAATGTACTCGAATACGTATCAGACGGCACATCTGTATCGTAACAATGAAGAAATGGTAATTTTGCCATCCTCAGAACGTCATAGTCAGGTATCCGATCTGATTTTTGCAGATGACAATCGCCTTCTGTTCATTACCAATGATGGCTCGGCATATTCCTATGTGGCTGAATATCGCATCGATACCCGTGAATTCCGTCTAGTGTGCCATATCGAAGGGGAAGATGTGGAGTTTATTCGCTGGCATCAGGCTTCCGAGACCTTATATTTCTGGACACTTACAGGGCCGGAGAATCGTATGTACGTATTAGACAAAAATGCCGATGAGCCTCGGCGCGTAGATATGCCGCTGGATACGATAGAGCAGGTGAACGTGACGAAGGCTGGCAATGTGTATATCCTCGGACGTGGAGCAATCCAGCCGCATAACATATATCGCAAAATGGCAGGTGCTGATTCATGGGAGCCGCTGACGGCCAATCGGGTAACGGGACTTGACCCAAGTGATCTCGTGTACCCAGACGTTATTCGTTATAACTCCTATGACGGACTGGAGATTGAAGCTCTCTTGTTCAAAGCAAAGCCAGAGCAGGCCAATGGATACACTGTATTTTGGCCTCATGGTGGGCCGCAAGCCTCCGAAGCGAAGTTCTTCCGGCCAATGTTCCAGATGATGCTCGCTCAAGGCTATCATATCTTTGCACCGAATTTCCGGGGCAGTACCGGATATGGTGCGGAGTTCGTCAAATTGGTTGAACGAGATTGGGGCGAAGGGCCAAGATTGGACTGTGTTGCCGGGATCAACTGGCTGTTTGATCAGGGAATTACCTCGCCAGAGCGGTTGTTTGTGGTAGGTGGAAGCTATGGGGGATATATGACCCTGTTATTGGCGGGTCGCCATCCGGAGCTGTTCCGGGCTGCGGTCGATATTTTTGGGCCAAGTAACCTGTTCACATTTCTGGAATCCGTACCGGAAGACTGGAAGCCGATGATGGATAACTGGCTCGGTGATCCGGTCCGTGACCGCGAACGTTTAACGAAGGATTCACCGATTACGTATCTCGATCAGATGGTTAATCCAATGCTCGTCATTCAGGGGGCCAATGATCCAAGGGTCGTGAAGGCCGAATCCGATCAGATCGTGGCTGCGCTCCAGTCGAAGGGACTTGATGTGGAATACATCGTTCTCGATGATGAGGGACACGGTTTCTCCAGAAAGGCAAACGAGATTCTCGTGTATCGCCGGATGTTGGAGTTTTTGCAGAAACATCAGGAGTCACCCGTCGCACAGGCTTAAGTTGAGCGGGGGTTCATCGTTGATCGAAATATATCGTGGTATGACGAAAACCGCCAGAGATCATTCTAGATCTTTGGCGGTTATATTCGTGCGTCCAGATGTTGGGCGGCATATATGGAGTGATACATACGTTAGTTTGGAAGGCTGCTATCCTTGAGCAATCTGTCCCAATTTACTCATCCAGCAATGCGAGAATTGAATCGATGGACTGCTGAGCCCACTGTGCAAAAGGTAGGTCGGCCGACCACGTCACTTGTCCTGTCGCTTTGGCTTCGCCCCACCACAAGATACGTTGATAGAGCAGATGCATGCTAAGACGTGAACGGAAGTGTTGGCATTTCTCCTCATCTCCTGCACAGATCAGATCCCGGTAGCAGCGAAGGAACTTTGCAGCCAGCTCTGGTTGACCCTCACGAACATACCTGGTGGATATTTTGGTTAGGTCGGCTGTGCCGTCTCCGAAATAGGCGGTTGTAAAATCGAACAGGCCACTAATCTGCCAACCTGAAGAACGGTCGTCCACATTTTGAATCAGTATATTCTCGACTTTGAAGTCTCCCATGACAAAACCCGGAACAGCTTTGGAACGAAAGGCAGGTTCAGCATTCTTGAATTGCTCGTCCACCCACTGGACATCTTCATCCGTAATCACCGAGTACTGTTCGGCATCATGTAGCCAGTGGCGAATGGTTCCGTACAACCAGTCCAGGTAATCTCCTGCAAAGGAAACAATCTGCTGCGCTACAGGATCATATTCCCCGGCATCAGGCACCTTCCAACGGTGCAGCTCAGCCAAAGTATGGGCAAGCATACAGGCAATCTCTTCCTGATCCTGCTGTGACAGTGAAGCCTGGAATGCCGGATCACACAGGTGATTTCCGGGCAGGCGCGGCATGATGGCATAACTCCAGCCCAGAAGTTCGGTATCTTCCTGTAATAAATAGGGGTTAGGGACAGGAATGGACGTATGTTTCGCCAGTTGTTCTACAAAGAACTTTTCTTCCTGTAACTGTCCTGTATATAAAGGATTGCCTTTCAGAATATACTCTCCACGGGAAGTTCGAATGAGCAAGGTCTGCCCCATAACCCCTTTATCCGTTCGTTGATAGTCTTCAAGGGTTCCCAGTTCAAGTTCATTCAGCGCGTCCTGCAATGAAATGGCAGCCACTTCGCCAAGTTGATTGGAACCAAAATAGATACGGGTTGTCATATGGCCGGACCCTCCTGAAGTTTAGTCCTCATTCTCTTCGTCAGACAGGTCATACCAATCCTCATCGACCAATCCACGGATGAAAGCTTCAAAATTCGGCGCAAGATATGTAATCTCATAATCATTTTCCTGATCCACATGAACGACACAGGGTTCGCCTTCAGGACCACAGAAGCGATAATCCAACATAACGACATCATGGCCAGCGGATGGACAATCACAGATCACAATCCCCAGGTCAGGGTATCCCCAATCTTCGATCATGAACCGACTCCCAAACTCTCCTCCAAGGGAATACATCTTGTCCCGGCCGATCCCCAAAATACTTGAAATCTCAATATGGTCCACAGCCCAGGAGGTTGCTTCTTCGGTTGGGAACACCGTTCGTGTAGGGATTCCACCATTTTGGGTATGCATAAGCTGAATATAGGAGGCAGGGAGCTTGTAACCAAATTCGTGTTCAAGCGATACAATCATGTCTTCGTCAAAGGGGGCCGACACATGGTTGTCCCGTGCATAATCACTCTGCTTCCAGAATGTCACTGGGTCGTACGTTCCTGAAGCAGCACGAAGATGGTTCAACGTGCCACGCTGCTCCCATTCTCTCACTTGTTCTTCATGGCGTTGTCGATCCCGTCGCATCTTCTCGGTGAAAGGTCGAATCTGACTTAGAAATTCAAGGGTTGATTCATCATGTGGCTGAAGTTCGTTAGCTCTCTCAAACGCCAATAGTGCTTGTTCATAGTTTGCGATATAACAATACGCGTACCCTAAGCGATAATGCCACAGCGGGTCGTTTACTCCTTGCTCCTCGACAGACAACAGTTGTTGAATGGCTTCGCGGTAACGTGCGTCATTGTTATAGGCTCTGGCGAGTTGACCAATCAGATCATAATCCCGTTCTGAGACGGGGATACGCTCGATACGTTCAATAATGAGACTGAATTGGTCCTGCTCATGCCACAAGTTGATTTGTTCCAGCAGTTCTCTTTCCATGAATAGGCCTCATTTCGTTAGGAGGGTTGTGAGTCTTTTACAAACTATCTTACAGGGTTAAGAGACAAAAAAACACTCCCGCATGCAGATAGCCATGAAGGCATTCTATCAAAGGGAGTGCTTTAATGTGTGCTTATTTATATCGGGATACTTGATCAGAAGATTTTACAAATCGTCAAATCCGTTATCGTCACCAACTTTACCGTAGTTACGGGATTTGGCTTCGAAGAAGTCGGTTTTGGTTGCATTCAGTGCTTCATCGGAGAATGGTTTGATCCAAGGCATGCAGTTTACATCCACACCTTCATATGCTTTTTCCATACCCATCAGACGCAGACGTTTGTTGGCGATGTACTTGATGTAATCTTCCAACTCGTTCAGATCAATGCCGCGTACGTTGCTGAGTGTGTAATGTGCCCAGTTGGTTTCAAGCTCAACCGCACGATTAATGGTTGTGTATACATATTCCATGTTCTCAGGTGTGTTCAGTTCAGGGAAGTCCACCAGCAATTGTTTATACACTTCAGCGAAGAAGTAACAGTGTTGGTTTTCATCCCGTTGGATATATGAGATCATCTGGCTGGTTGCCATCATTTTCTGGTCACGGGCCAGGTTGTAGAAGAAGGCAAACGTACTATAGAAGAAGATTCCTTCGAGTACCAGATCGGCTACCATGGCTTGGAAGAACGTCTGTGGAGACGGCTCGTCCCGGAAGTTCTGATAGATATCAGCAATGAAACGGTTGCGGTCGAGCAGTACCGGATCATGTTTCCAGTATTCAAAAATTTCCTTTTGCTCCCGATCAGATACGATGGAAGAGAGGACGTAGGAATACGATTGGTTATGAACAACTTCCTGCTGTCCAATAATGGCCGAGATCGCTTCGAGTGAAGAATCGGTAAAGTAACGTTTTACGTCACCCACAAACATCGTCTGCATGGAATCAAGTACCGCGAGCAGGGAGATGTTGATTTTGAATGTACGTTGTTCTTCCTCATCCAGTTGAGCAAACTGGGAAGCATCTTTGGACATGGGAATCTCGTCTGCAATCCAGTGGTTGAGTAGCAGTACTTTGTACAATTTGTACATATGTGGCATGCGAATGTCGTTCCAGTTCAGGATACCGGAGCATTCACCTTCAATAATACGGGTGGATTGGTTAGGGGCTTCGGTGTTAAAAATTTTCTGTACTTGCATCGTCCGTTCACTCCTTGAATGAATTTACACTTTATAACTACGATGATAGAACAACCTTACGATCGCTGTTATCCCCTGATTTTTTTGATTCCCTCTTTCAAAGGGAAAATCCGGTAATAAAGGCGAAGTGTATGCTTCCGAAGTAGCTTTCTTTCAGAAAGCTTTTAGCTCCGCTTCTTCAGCTTTGTTCTATCCTCTTCGTTATCGTGTAATCATTAATTCTTATATATATTAGGGTGGCATCTATATCAACATCTTGCGATGCTGTGATCGTGTTTTAGGCAAAAAAGAACCAGGGCAACGCCATTTTGCAATCAAAACAGGATGCCCTGGTGGTCATCGTGAATCTAGTCAATCTGCTCTATCAAGGATAAAACTTAGCTTGCGCAAGAATCGCATTCTTCAATGGTTAATGCCCGGCTACGAACGTAATACGTCGATTTCATGCCGGCTCT
The DNA here is from genome assembly GCF_037974275.1 of Paenibacillus sp. FSL R5-0519. Classification (NCBI taxonomy): domain Bacteria; kingdom Bacillati; phylum Bacillota; class Bacilli; order Caryophanales; family Paenibacillaceae; genus Paenibacillus; species Paenibacillus sp. FSL R5-0519. The sequence goes on along the minus strand of NZ_CP150234.1, from coordinate 5,999,151 downwards.
CCAGGCGTGCAAGTGCAGTTCCAGGAATTCCGTTGCTTTGATATCCGGACGAACATACAGGTTGAAGCTCTGTCCCTGATCGACGTGGCGTTGACGAGCAGCAGCCATATTAATGGAAGCATGTTGATCGACCATGAATGCTGTTTTGTAGTACCAGATCGTTTTTTCGGACAGATCAGGTGCCGGATTGGCAATCTTGTATGTCGTTTTCTCTTCATAGGACAACAGTTCGTAAAGTGGATCAATGCTGGCTGTTGAACCTGCAATGATGGACGTTGAACCATTTGGTGCAATGGCGAACATCCAAGCGTTACGGACACCGTTTTGCTGAACCTCTGCTTGCAGTTCTTTCCATTGTTCTGTTGTAACGAATTCGCCCACGCGCTCACCAGTTGTGTATTCCCGTTGGTCGAAGTATTTGCCTGTTTGCCAATCGGAACCTTGGAATTTCGGATAATGTCCTTTTTCCTTTGAAAGTTCCATGCTGGCTTTCACAAGCAGATAGTTAATTTTTTCATAGAGATTATCGTTATATGTGACAGCTTCTTCCGATTCCCAACGAATGCCTTCAAGAGCAAGCAGATGATGAAGTCCGAAGGTTCCCAGACCAACCGCACGGTATTGACTGTTGGTGTATTGGGCTTGCAGCACTTCAATGTTGTTGATATCGATAACGTTGTCCAGCATACGAACCTGAATCGGTACCAGACGTTCCAATACATCATGAGGTACAGCACGTGCCAAGTGAATCGAGTTTAGGTTGCAGACTACGAAATCGCCAGGTACTTTGGAAATCACGATGCGGGTTTGTCCATCCTTGGTTACGAGCTCTTCCTTTTCAACTACAGTCGCAGATTGGTTCTGCATGATTTCGGTACAAAGGTTGGAAGAGTATACCATGCCGTGTGCACTGTTCGGGTTCGAACGGTTAACGGTATCCCGGTAGAACATGTACGGCGTACCTGTTTCCAGTTGGGATTTCATCACACGTTTCATAATATCAATCGCCTGAACCGTGATACGGGACAACAGCGGGTGGTTGACCGCTTCCTCATATTTCTCACGGAACGCGCCTGCGCCTACAGTTTCATCATAGAAATCTTCCAGTCCGAGTGCACGACCGTTCTCATCTTTCCAGCCCATCACTTTTTTCGTTTCGTGCGGGCAGAACAGACTCCACTCACCGCGGCTGGCTACTCGCTCCATGAACAGGTCAGGCAGACAGATCCCGTGGAATACGTCATGTGCACGCATCCGTTCGTCACCGTTGTTCAGCTTCAGATCAAGGAAGGCCAGAATGTCTTTGTGGAAGACGTCCAGATATACGGCAATGGCACCTTTACGTGTACCAAGCTGGTCTACGCTGACCGCTGTATTGTTCAGTTGGCGAATCCAAGGGATTACACCGGAACTTGTGTTTTTGTGTCCACGGATATCTGATCCACGAGCTCTGACTTTACCAAGGTAAACGCCGATGCCGCCGCCCATTTTGCTCAGACGGGCTACATCTGTATTGGAATCGAAGATACCTTCAAGTGAGTCGTCCACAGTATCAATGAAGCAACTGGAGAGTTGTCCAGCCACTTTTTTGCCCGCATTGGACATCGTAGGTGTAGCTGCTGTCATATACATGTTGCTCATCGCCCAGTAAGCTTCCTTGACGAGATCCATACGTTTCTCAGCAGGTTCCTGATGCATCAGGTACATCGCAATAACCATGTAACGCTCTTGAGGCAACTCCATTACTTTTCCGTCAAAATCGTGAGCAAGGTAACGTTCTGCCAGTGTGAGCAAGCCGATATAATCGAAGAGCAGGTCGTTGCGATAGTCAATGCACTCCGCAAGTTCATCGATCTGTTCTTTGGTGTAACATTCCAGCAATTCTTCACGGTAGATGCCTTTTTTCACGAGATCTACAAGAAGAGGGTGAAATGCCCCATAAGGCTCGTCCGGGTATGACTTGTATCTGCGGTTGGTAGCCGCTTTTTTGTACAGGGAAGTGAGCAGGGAGCGTGCCGCTGCAAATTTCCAGTTAGGCTCCTCTTTGGTTACCAGTTCCAGTGCGCTCATCATAAAAGCGTTGCTGATCTCGTCTCCGGTAACTTCATCACGGCGGAGCTTGCTGTTTACCCCGCGTACCAGACGTTCCTTGTCGAGCATGTCCAGTCCTTCCAGAATACGGTCGGCATATACCGAGATACGCATATCATCAAAGGCAAGCTGGCGGTTGTTCGGCTTGGTCACAACTTGTGGCATGAATATTCCTCGCTTTCGCATGTTTAAGAGATAAATTGGAGAAATTCTTTATATAAAGAATTGAGTGTCTTTCTTACGGTGAGAAAAAGAAATAGGGTTACGTTTTGCGGACTGAAACGGCGGCGACAAATCATGTCTTAGATCGCTCAACTTGAGCGCACAAAGCAGCACAATGCAGAACATGCTCATATAAAAAGCATTCTCCCGCCTCGCGGCTGAAAATGCCCATGGATGCTCTGGCTTCCTTGCTGTCTTGAAGGTTCAGGATATCGACAGAGAAGGGTGCTTATGTAAACTTTTGTCTATATGCAGATGTGCCTGTAGTTTGAGGATACCGGATGCAGTCCAAACAGCCCCGTTAACCTCCGTGTCAACTCTGTTTCGAGAAAGCGATTTACACCTACAGGGACGTGCCTTTGGAGGTGATTTCATCCTGTTTTTCGCGAGAATGCAGAAGGTGACTATTAGAAGCGGAGAAATCTAGCGTTACTACATTTTGTAGCTGTCAACATACTGTAACCCAACATATTGTGTTTGTAAAGTGGGCGGAACCAGTAAAACGTAATTCCGAGTATACCATTTAAGCGAGGAATCCGCAAAGGAAAAGGACTGGAAGATTTGAAGATTTATCAAAAAAAAATTTTGAACATTTTGAATGACGTGTTCACGTCAGTTTGAATTGTAACGCATTCAACTGGTAGAATAAAAGTAGTCAAATTTCGACTAAAATAAGCGGCAGCGGTTGTTCACGGGGCCCAGAGGAGGCGGAGCAAAATGGCAATAGCAGAAGTGACTGTCATTCCAATCGGAACGGGTACAACGAGTCTAAGCAGTTATGTGGCGGACATGCAAAAGGTATTGGAACATCAGCGGGGCATTACATATCAGTTGACTTCCATGAGTACCATTATTGAGGGACCGCTTAACGAGATCTTTACAGCAATTGCGGCTCTGCATGAAGCACCGTTTCTGTCAGGAGCCCAGCGTGTGTCCACATCCGTCAAAATTGACGACCGTCGTGACAAACCGGATGCCTCAAGTATACAGAAGTTACAATCGGTACAGGATAAACTGACGTCACTTCAGGCAAGACCTAATTAATTCCTAATATATATATGGTTGGTTGTTCGTTATGTAAATACGCCACATTCTTTAATCGAATGTCCAAAAGACCAGTCTCTCCAAGAGCTGGCCTTTTTGTATGCTCATTTAACAGTTTAATCGGCAACTACCAATGAAGCTCCAAGCAAAGTGACGTTGATGTATCCACCGCTAATTTGTTTGAAATCTTCATCGTAATTCGTAACATTTTTATTCAAATGTTTGGTGTACATACATACGGTCGATATACCGGTGAGATTTATTTATGACTTAAACGTATTTGAGCATAACTGACGGACTTTGATAACAACTAATCCTGTATGTATGTTCAGAGAATAATTTGTGAAAAGAACAGCCCATTTTCGACCTGAGCCCGGTCCCATGTGTGATTGGTGCATATAGTGAACTGTACCTCAAATCAAAGGAGGGGTTTACATGAGTGGAGTAGTAGGTGGATACGGCGGCGCATGGACATCGACTGGCGCGATCTTGGTTCTCTTTATCTTGTTGGTCATTATTTCTAAAGCATTCCTGATCTAATAACCGGATTGGACCCTAATATATTCGTAAAGGAGGGTTCTGCATGAGCAATGTAGTTGAAGGCGTAGGCTATGGCGGCTGGACATCAACCGGAGCAATCCTGGTTCTGTTCATTCTTCTTGTAATCATCACTAAATCATTCTGGGTATAATATGGCGAGCTCTGCCGGGCAACCGGTGGGGTTTTTTTCTAGAGGACAAGCATGGTGGAAAGCAGGGAGAGGAGATAGCTTATGGTGAACGGAAGAATTGAATGGGATTTACGAGTGCGCAAGACGGATTATTCTTTCGAAAAAAGAGATGGTTACTTAACGGCTAAACGCCCATTTTGTCGGAAGTAGGGCGATAGCCCGGTCCAGAGGTAGGCTGAATACATAGCTTAGGGGTGTAGGCAAATGTTAAGGAGGAATGAACAATGAGCGAAGTAAAACCGAATTCACCGAACGGACAGGGGCATGTATACGGACATATGGGAGGTTATGAGCATATGCAAGGATACCAATACACAGGTCATGAAATGCATGGGTATGGATATGGTTGTGGAACAATGCCAATGGGATATGGCTATGGATACGGACACCATGCCAATCAGGCTCCAATGATGCACGGTTATCAACAGGGTTGTGGCGTATCCTATGGGCATGGCGGCGGAAGCTGGGGTTCCATGGGCACGATCCTTGTACTGTTCATCCTGCTGGTTATTATCTCCAAAACGATGTTCATCTAATTGTTGTGAATGCAAAGAGGCTTTCGCTAATCGTGGGCCGTTAAGATAGGCGCTGACTCAAGTAGCAGATAAAAAAACCTGAGTTCAATGATGGGGCAAAAGGGCATAACGTATCTATGAGTCAGAACGGGACAGCGTAGGGAATGATCCTGCGGTGTCCCTTTTTTACTTTGTGAATCATTCTTTAACGAACTCCACAGGCTCTATTCCATGAATTTCTGACGTTTCAAAAGTTTAACGAATCGTAGACGTCTTATGAGCTGAATTTGGGTACATTTGGAGCCTATACTCATGAAGTGACATGGATTAACTTTGTTAGATTTTACATACCGTAGAAATTCTCAATATAAGGTGTACAGGATTCGTTAGCGTCTGGTGAGCCCGATAGGCGGAAGGAGAGACTGTTCTCCTGAGGGAACGGGGTCTGACAGTGTATAGACGGTGCTTGAAATGTGTATGTAGACATGGATAAACACCCGGAACCCAATTCCGGGTGCTTTGTGTATGTTTTCAATCTTCTCAAGAATAAGTGATATCCAAAACAACAAAAGCCCTACCTCTCTTTTGTCCTTGCGGCTCCGATGACCGCGCCAGTGTGAATGGGAACATCTTGTGAAACTCTGTACTACCGGGTTATTGTGATGCAGGTTCTTCAATCTTCATAGGTTGATTGTGCTTAATTCGCTGCGGTCGCAGCATGAAGAAAATATTCCGGGGTTTAAAGAAGACAGAAATCATATGAGGTTGTTTAATACAACTCTTATACTATACCACAGGTTGTAATTTATTGCAATAAAAAGGAAAGTGCGAACAGAAAAACATGTTTACCGGGTAGTCCTTCAAGACAATAGCTGAAATATTCGTTTGAAAATAAACAGAATTTTTTCAAACTATTTCTCAATTGAGGTAATCCTCTTCAAAAGATTCTGCGTAGGTTATAATAAGAGGGAAGAAACAGAAAGGGGCCCTCGCATGACTGAATCGATGGAGGACAGCAGGTTAATGCGACAGATTGCGGAACGTGATTCCTCCGCACTGGAGCTTTTATATGACCGTTATGAGCGAGCGGTGTATTCTTTTGCCTATCGGATCGTTGGCGATCCCATGACGGCCGAAGAGACCGTTCAGGAACTTTTTATGCGGGTCTGGAATAATGCTGAACGATACGATGCCTCACAGGGGAAGCTGACCACATGGATGTTTGCGATTACGCGCAACATAGCAGTGGACATGCTGAGGCGGAGATCGAAAGGGGCAGCGGCTACTTCAGTTGAACACGAGACACTGGCGGCCTATGCCGATGAGCATACGAATACGGAAGAAGAAGTGCAGCGTAAATGGGAAGGCACTCGGATTAAAGAGGCGTTGTCCCAACTGAATGGTGATCAGCAGCAAGTTATAGAATCGATTTATTATGCGGGATTAACCCAGCAGGAAGTATCCAGCCGATTCGGGATTCCGCTGGGTACAGTAAAGAGCCGTGTCAGGCTTGCCATGCGACAGCTCCAAAAGTTGCTGGCCGATGCTGAATTGCATCCGGACGCGGGAAGGGAGGGCATACATCCATGATAGAGCGACATGAGGAGTGGTCTGATCTGGCACCGATGTATGTGCTGGGCGGACTGGAAGCAGAGGAAGTGGCAGCGTTTGAAGCCCATATGGCAACTTGCGAAACTTGTCGCCAGGAGGTGAGGGAATTGCAGGAAGTGACTGGCTTCCTGCCACTTGCGGCGGAACCTGTAGCACCGCCGCCAGGCATGCGAGCACGCGTGCTGGGCAACGTGCTCGGACATGTGCAGGAGAGCGCCGAGGCGAAGCCGGCGGCTGCTCCTGCACAACCTGAAGCACCCGTGGTGCTTCAGGAGGATCTTGCGCCGCAGTACGAACATGCGGCGCAGCCCGGGCCAGGCCTGCCGCCGGTAACGGCGGTGCCTGCGGCCCGGGGAGAAGAGGCTGCCCAGGCACAGCCATGGCAGCCTCAAGGGCGCGCGCGTGCGCGCAGCAGCCGCGCCTGGCGCGTGGCCAGCGCCGGCCTTGCGGCAGCGGCGCTGGTGCTTGGCGTGTACGCGGCGCAGCTGCAGAGCCAGATCGACTCGCTGACGCAGCAAGCGGCGGGCTCGTCGGCTACGCAAGAGCAATTGGTGCAGGTACAGGCGCAGAATGCGCAGCTGCAAGAGCAGCTGGCATCAGCACTGGAACCTGCACAGGGCATGCAGACTGGCGAGGCAGTGAAGCTGAATCCTGCAACGCAGGATATTGTAGCTCAGGGTCTCGCAACCATCGTAATTGACAGCAAAGGCACTCACTTGGTTGTGCAGGCTGAGAACCTGCCGAATCTGGAAGGCAATGAGGCATTTCAGGTGTGGTTGATCAAGGGAGATACGCCTCAGAATGCGGGGACGTTCCTTAGTCGTGATGGGACGGGTGCGGTATACTACACATTGGATTCGGCCAACGACTATGACACGGTTGCGATCACGCTAGAACCGGATGCCATGGGGGATGAACCAAGGGGTACGATGATTCTGGCTGCCAAGATCAAAGGATAAATATAGGATATATCACCAAAGGCTGCTCCGGTTGTGGAGCAGCCTTTTCGTGTTTTACAGATTACCACCAGAAGACGGGACAGAGCCAAATTTTTTGAAACGATTCGACAGTTGAGATCTTGGTACCCATCTATTGAATTTTATTAATTTTTTTTGGCGGTGCAACCGATAAACAAATAGAAGGAAATACCCTAATTTTCCCGTATATCAAGGGAGAACGGGTTTGCACATAGAGAGTGAGGGGTTCAGTTGGAAGCATACCGTTCATTTATCTTTCGCCTGATACGCAATTATCTGATCGGTTCACTGGCAGCTGTTTTTGTTGTTGGTACAGTGGTTATGGTATCTACATTACAAATACCCGATATTCAATTTGTTCGACTCATCGGCATTGTACTGATTTCAATTTTGTTCATGCTGGTTGCAGAGTTAATTACGCTGTGGGTGCAGCTTGGACCCATAAGACAATTTTTCACTTCCGAGCATCACGAGCGAGACGAATTGAACCATATGTACGAGAAAATTCATCGTTTCCCGGGACAGACCATATATCGAATTATGGGTCCGCACATGCTTGGTTTTTCGATTCCGGCAGCGGGATTAACCATATGGATGATATCCACGGGGTGGCTTGAGTTCCCGTACGTGTACATAGTAGTGGCTGCCGCATGTGCATTTTTGATTGCCATCATGCATGCGCTCATTGAGTATTACCTGACGGTGAGGGCGATAAGACCCTTGTTACTTGAGGTCCGTCATCGAGGCAAAATCCAATACGGGATGGAGCCTTCACTGGGAGGACGTATCCTAGTATCGATCCAGCGTAAATTTCAGCTAAGTACATCACTCATCGGATTGTTCCCGTTATTTTTATTTTTCCTCGCTACCTCAATCCGCCTTCAGTATATGGACAGAGAATTTGCGAGAGAGTACATTCTGTGGGGGATTGTCATCGTTGTTCTTGGTGCTGGGTTTGCACTGGTGGGAAGTTGGCTGTTGATTCGGGATGTTCGTGATCCGGTTGCTGAATTGACACAGGAGATGAACCGAATTCAGGAGGGAGACCTCGGCAGAAGAGCTCCTGATCTGTATGCGGATGAATTTTCTGCACTGATCTCCGGCTTTAATATGATGATTAATCGGCTGGAGATGAGGCAGGAACGCAATCGACAGTTGTTGCAAAGTTATTTTTCGATGCTGGCGGCGGCTTTGGACGCTCGAGATAAGTACACCGCAGGGCATTCTATGCGGGTGGCCGAGTATTCACTGATGATTGGCAAGCTGAGCGGAATGAATGAGGAACAGGCGGATTTATTGTACAAATCAGCTCTACTCCATGATATCGGGAAAATCGGCATACCGGACGAGGTACTGCTGAAGGATGGAAAACTGAGCGATGAAGAATTCGCGATTATTCGCACACATCCCGTGCAGGGAGAGAGCATTCTGTTACAGATAGAGCCTATTGATGCCATGGCGGACTTTCTGCCGGGTGTACGGTCTCACCATGAGAGATATGATGGCAAAGGATATCCGGATGGGATGGCTGGTGAAGATATTCCCCTTTTTGGCCGCATTATAGCAGTAGCGGATGCTTTTGATGCCATGACGTCGGATCGACCTTATCGGAATGGGATGAGTCACGAGAAAGCGCTAACGATTTTGGAAGAAGGAAAAGGGACCCAATGGGACCCCTATTTTGCAGGTTTGTTTATTGATGAATGGAGACGACAACAGCATCTTCAGAAACCATCGAAGTGAGGGATCAGTTGATCCCCTCTGTCCACTTCGATTCTTTTCTGCGTCTCCGGTGTAGAGCGAGGCCGGTTATGATGGTGAGAACACATTCGCCGAGTATGATGGCACCCAAGGCGTCATAGATCACATGTTGTTTGATCATAAGCGTGGATACGATAATGGTCGCTGCTCCTGCAGCCACCAACAGCTTAATGGGTTTGCGAATGCTTGGAACCGAGAGAACGGCACGCATAACCAGATAAGAGTGCAGAGAATGAATACTTGGAAAACAATTAAACGGGCGGTCCTGGCTGTAGAGCCATCCGAGAACAGATACGCCCAGGCCTGTACCCGTCAGTTCTGGGCGTGGTACCATGGTCTGAAAGTTGAAGTAGATGAGATAACAGATCCAGACACAGATATTCATGGATAACAAGACGCGATAATACGTCAGTCGATCCTTGGCACACAGGTAGGCGAGCACACCGAATACAAATGGGTACCAACCCAAATATGGAATGGACATGGCGGGTACATAGGGAATGATCTGGTCAAGCGAGGAATTAAGTATTACGAACCCGCGTTCCGGACTATTAAGAATATCATAGAATAGCCCCATGACAGCCAATGACAACATCAAACTTAATGACAGCCAATAGGATTTACTTTTTAATAATTGCACAACAGCGTTCTCCTTTCATTCATGTTCCGACGAACATGCCCCTAGCAAATATCTATTTCTTTAGTTCAATCTATATAGTAGTTCAAATTTGAACAACAATATATTTTACTACGTTCCGCACACAAATTGAATCCTGATTTGTGTATTTTTGTGTACTTTTTTGACGAAGAAGGAATGCAGTAATTTCAAAGGACATGATATGATAGAAACACATACGGACGATGGTAACAAGGCCAGTAAAGTCGGGACAACAGGAGTGAGTAAATGCAATTTTTGAAAATGTTCGTATTGAATATGGGGATGCTTATAACGATTGCCTATCTTGCCAGTGTGTTCTATAAATATATCGTCATACGTGCTTCTTCCCGAATGAAGCAGATCGGTTCAGTGCTTGTCCTCGTCTTTGCAGGCTGGATCAGTACGGTTTTTGGATTTCAACTCACGGATGAAGTGGTATTTGACCTTCGTTATGTTCCTATAATTGTTGCCGTTCTAACGTACAGACAACCCTATAGTGTAATTATTGTGGGTGTAGGGATAGGTTTATCCAGGTTAACGTTTGGTATCACGGATGCTACGGTGGCAGCGGTAATTAATATGACTTTACTCGGTGTAATATGTGCGGGTTTAAATATATGGATGAGACGCAGCGACTTCAGACTGATCACAAAAGGCATCCTTGTTGTAATTATCGTCAATGTGGTCAATAGTGTGGGCATCGCTATCTTTGGCGTCATCCCGGCTACATATTTTTTCTCTCATATTATGCCTTACACGCTTCCGGCAGGTATCTTGTTAAGCCTTATGTTTGCGTTTATATTACGTGATTTTCAGAATGAACAGAACCGGATTTTGCTTATCCAAAGTACGAACCGGCTATTATCTGTGCAAAAGGAAGAGCTACAGAAAGCCCAGATTGTACTGGAGGATCGAGCGAAACAATTGATGATCGCCTCACAGTACAAATCCGAATTTCTCGCCAATATGTCACATGAGTTGCGTACACCATTGAACAGTGTTATTAACTTTGCCCAGATGATCAGCGAGAACGCGGACACGATGGACCCCGAGGATATTGTACGTTTCGCCACCATGATCGACCAATCCGGACAGGAGCTGCTCACACTCATTAACGATATTTTGGATCTGTCCAAAGTGGAAGCGGGGCGGCTGGATATAGTACTGGAGGATATCAGTGTGGCACAACTTACCGAAGATGCCATGAGCCACTTCCAACTGGTTGCCGAGAAAAAGGGTATTCAGTTGCAGATGGATAAGAAACCGGGACTGCCCGACACACTCTGGTCTGATCCCCAGCGGGTTCAACAGATTTTGCGGAATCTGATGTCGAATGCCATCAAGTTCACTCACCGAGGGAAGGTCACGCTGACTGTAAGTACCAAGCAGAGGAAGAATGCAGGTATTCAGAATGGGTGGCTCGTTTTCTCCGTTCAGGACACCGGCATTGGTATTTCTGAGGACAAGCATCATTCCATATTTGAAGCATTTCAGCAGGCTGACGGGTCGATTAGTCGGAAATTTGGCGGTACCGGACTTGGTCTCTCGATCAGTCGGGATTTGGCGAGATTACTGGGAGGTTCGATTGAACTTGAGAGCGTTGAAGGCAAGGGAAGCACCTTCCATCTCTATCTTCCGTTGAACCGTGAAAAAATGAGTTGACAACCTCCGCGCCGTGAGTAGAATTTGGGATGACAACTAGCATCGACCGGCTTTTGAGACCCGGTCTAAGGAGTGTATCCCCATACAGAAGACGGTCAACGTTAACCCTCCCCCGTCAGCAAGCAAACCACGGCGCAAGGGTTCGACACAACGCACAAATTTATCAATTGCAACATGGGAGGGTGTACCGGCAATAATTTTACAGACATTGCTGGGAGGCCCGTTCTTAACCGGGTTTCTGCTGTACCTTGGGGCCGGGTCGAGACATATCGGCTTTGTGCTCGCCATTACGACCTTCGTAAACATTGCCCAGATCGGAGCAGCTTACTGGATGCAGCGTATTCGCAGTCGCAAACGTATGCTGCTTTTATTTGTGGGCACACATCGTATCTTATGGAGTGCGACGGGACTGATCCCGTTTATATTCCCCAAAGAGTGGTGGGTAAGCGTATATATTGGTGTGTATACGGTTGCTTTTATATCGAATACGATCGGCGGCATGATCTGGACTTCACTGATTGGCGACATCGTACCTGCCAAGGTGAGAGGGCGTTACTTCGGAATTCGAAATACGATTCTGAATGCTCTTGGAAGCGTATGCTTATTCGCAGGTGGTATTGTATTGGACCGTTACCCCGGAGAAATAGGCTTTCTGATCCTGTTTATTCCGGTTTGGATCTGCGCTATTGCCAATACAGTCATTTATTTCTTTTATCCGGATGTACCATTTGAGCGTTCGACCGAAAGGGTTTTCTGGCGGATGTTTATCAAGCCGTTCCAGGATCGTTCATTCCTGAAAGCAACGCTGTTTCTGGCTGTCTGGTTATTAATCCAGACCTTGATTGTTCCGCTTTATTCCTATGTTATGCTCGATCTATTAAACATTAATTATCAGACTGTATCCCTGATCACAGTGGTCCAGACGCTGGTTATGATGGCAGGTTTCTATGTCTGGGGCAATCTTAATGCCAGGTTTAGCAACAAAACCCTCCTATTTTGGACATTACCGGTCATCGCACTCTCCTGTCTGTCGTGGGGATTAATGTCGTTTATGCCCGTATTGATTGCACTATTTCTATCTCATATCTTTCTTGGGATCGGGGTGGGTGGATTCAATCAGTTGGCATTTAACTTTACGATCGGAGACACCCCCAAAAGTGAAAGACCGATGTTTGTCGCCGTGTATTCGGCTCTGACGGGAGTGACTTCATTTCTTGGGCCGCTGCTCGGTGGCTGGTTGTATGAAAAGATGGAGAACTGGTCCGACGCGCTGGCCTGGATCTCAGCATATGGATTTCAGGTGGGGGTTGGTGTAGTCATGCTCATTCTTACGTTTACCCTTGGACGTCGCGTACTGTTAAAATAGTAATGAACTATATACACTGGTATGAATTCAAAAAAGATGGCGAAGTGGAGGGATGTATTTGAATCGTCTCGAACGGAAAGCCATGGTGATTGGAGCCACGGGACTTGTAGGCGAATTGCTGGTTCATCATCTGCTGGAGCACTCGGCATACAGTCAGGTTCGCGTTCTGGTTAGACGTCCGCTTGAGCTGCAACATCCCAAACTGGAACAGCATGTGGTGGATTGGGAACAGCTGGAGAGCCAAGGCGAATTATTCGATGGAATCGATGATCTGTACTGCTGTTTGGGTACAACGATCAAAAAAGCAGGCAGTCAGGAAAATTTCCGTCAGGTGGATTATCATTACCCTGTTTGTGCGGCTATGCTTGCGAAGCAACATGGGGTACCCCAGATGCTGGTGATCTCCTCCATGGGCGCGAGTGCAGGTTCCCGGGTCTTTTACAGTCGGACCAAAGGGGAGATGGAGGATGCATTGTCCGATATCGGTTTTCAATCTTTGCATATCTTCCGTCCTTCCTTAATTCTGGGAGATCGAAATGAGAAGCGGTTAGGTGAACAGATGGCCGCTCATGCCATGAAGTTGCTGGATCGCTGGATGAAAGGCAGAGCAGACAAATACCGGGCAGTCCACGCCGCAACCATTGCACAGGCCATGACGAATATTGCACTGGTGCAAGCGATTGGAAATCATGTATACCCAAATGATGTCATTCATGTTCTTGGCGTGGACGGGGATAAGAACCTTTGAATGAATTGTTTACTTCATAGTGGCCAGTGAGGAGCGTTTCTCGCTGGAGGTAGATCGTGGTATAATAGGCAACAAAAATGAGTTCGAACCCTGACTCCTTGCGGTAGCAGGATAACGAACATGAAGGAGAAATCGTCCATGAAAAAACCAATCTCTACCGATCAGGCGCCTGGCGCCATTGGTCCATACAGTCAAGCCGTTGATGCAGGCGATTTCATCTACACGTCCGGACAGCTTGGCCTGAATCCCCAAACGGGAGAATTCGGTGCAGATGTACAGGAGCAGACACGTCTGTCCCTGAGCAATGTGAAGGCTATTCTTGAAGCAGCAGGCACAAGCATGGATAAAATCGTGAAAACGACGGTGTTCCTGAAGGACATGAATGACTTTGTTCCTGTGAATGAAGTGTACAGCACGTTCTTTGAACAGCCATATCCTGCACGCAGTGCAGTGGAAGTGGCACGTTTGCCAAAAGACGCACTGGTGGAGATTGAAGTTATTGCCCTGAAATAGGACAGTCCTCATTCACGCCGGTATATATAAAAAGCCGATTTCAGGTCGAATGAAAATGACCAGAATCGGCTTTTTGCTTTATGTTTTTGCGTTAGAATGGCAGTCGCTCAATCGCGATCCTGATTACGGGCGAAGAACAGCCATATCGCGTAGATTGCCAGTACGATCGCAATGATGATTGCCGTATAATATACGGAAGTGACATCCTTTTGTTTAAGGGCGATGGCGATGTACGCCCACGTGAATACCAGTGGATATACACTATCCCGATAACGGAAGCTAACGAGTACAGCCAGCAACATTCCCACAATGAGCATAATGATCGTCCAGGTCGGTTCGCTGAGACCAAAACCATCCCAGCCGATTTTATATAACAGCACAGCAGTATTGATGATCGTAGCCACGCTAACCCATCCCAGATAGATGCTGAATGGCAGCTTCACAAGCCAGATCTCGGCAGTGGTCGGAACAGTAATGGTACGTGTTTTTACATACAACACGATCAGAGACAACAGAAGCAGTACAATAATTAGTAAAGCGAGACCGATCTGCAAGTTTTGAAAAGCGAAAATCCAGGCTACGTTAAAGGCACAGCTTGCCAGGAACCAATACCCGAGACGGGTGATGGAGTCCCTTTTCCACGAAGCAGGCACGAACTGATAGATCACAAAGCCTGCAAGCAGCAAGTAGATCAAACCCCATATAGCAAAGGCATAGCCAGAAGGTGTGAGTAGCACAGGGTACATATCCGATACTTCCTTGTTGGTTCTGCCCCCAATCGGCAGAGCGTTGGAAAGATAGTTCACGATAATTACAGCGATAAAACCAATAGCGTTTAACCACTTGTACGGATTGTTACGTGACATGGTGTTTCCTCCTTGGTTTGACGAATGAATGAACCACGGGTCAGTCTACAATGAATATACCCAGTTCTTGCACATTCTAATAACAGCCGCAAAAAATTCACAAGTTGATCTTACGGATCCATGTGCTCTGACGTTATGCTGGAACGGCACTCTGTCCCAATGTACGCGAAACGGAGCAGAAATATGTCCATGCTCAGGATGTCCCATTTAGAAGTGGAGGAAGAGAATGCTTACACGAGAAACGATGGAGAGACAGCAAACCTGGTTCTATGTCATTGCACTATTATTAGGAGCAGTGATAGGGCTGAGTTTACCGGCATGGGGGAATGTTTTACACTACACTGTGTCCCCGGTACTTGCTGTTCTGTTATATAGCATGTTTGTACAGATTCCTTTTTTACAGTTAAAAGAGTCCTGGTCGAATCTTCGATTCATGGGGGCGTTACTGGCGGCTAATTTTATCGTTGTACCTGCAGTCGTATGGTTGCTTACACTGGTCTTTCCGCAATCACCAGGCGTTCTGATCGGAGTGTATCTGGTACTGTTAACCCCCTGTATTGATTACGTCATTGTGTTCACACAGCTCGGCAGGGGCAATGAGAAACTGATGCTGGCCGCAACCCCCCTTTTATTTGTTATACAAATGATCCTGTTGCCGTTATACTTATGGGTTTTGATGGGTGCAGAGGTGGCGCAGGTCATGCGAGTAGGACCTTTCGTGGAGGCTTTTCTGTTCCTGATTGTTATTCCACTGTTGCTCGCTGTCGTTACACAGGTTCTCTCCAGAGGTAAAGCGAGCGGTGAGCGAATCATGAATGCGACGGCGTGGCTGCCGGTTCCGATGATGGCATTCGCGCTGATCGTGGTTGTCGCTTCCCAGATCGGTAAAGTCTACAATGATATGGCGATCATCGTGAATGTGATCCCGATCTATGTTGCTTTTCTAATCATTATGCCTTGGATATCCCGGTTCATTGCTACTGGGTTTGGATTGAATCCAGGCGCAGGACGAGCGTTGATATTCAGTTCAGCCACACGGAATTCGCTGGTCGTTCTGCCACTGGCCCTGGCACTCCCCCCGGAATGGGCAACCATGGCTGCTGCTGTTATTGTTACACAGACGATGGTGGAGCTTGCAGGGGAGTTAATCTACATTCGTCTTGTCCCCGAGGTGATTTTGCAGGATCGGTGAGCAGAAAGAGCGAAACCGTCGTCATGAAATGAGTGATTCTCTGTTAAAAGTAAAATACAAAGAGTACTCCCGACTGGTCATAGGGGAGTACTCTTTTTAACTCAAATAAATTTTGAACCGGTACCCGTCCGTTAAGTACCGGCCTCCAATAATGTTTTACGATATTCCGCTGGCGTGATGCCCTCCATTTTTTTGAACACCTTGCTGAAATACTTTTCATCCTGGAATCCAACCATCTCCGCAATTTTGGCGACTCGCAGGGAGGGGTTTTGCAGTAGCAACTTCGCGTTATTGATTCGCAATTTGCCGAGATATTCCGACCAGTTCAGGCCAAATTGCTGTTTGAACTTTCGGGAAATATACTCCCGGCTCAGATAGAAACGCGCGGCAATCTGCTGCAAGGACAGGTCCTCCTGATAATGGGCGTCCATATATCGTGCAATCTCACTCATGGGATCAGGATTGGCGTGGTGATGTGCGGTGAGCGCTTTTCCTGCGGCAAGCAGCCGTTGCTCCAACAAGGAACGAAGCAGGGGATAGGATAACAACCCTTCAGCGTCAAATGGTAACTCGGCAAAGGGAATAGACTGTTCCTCCGTCACTTCTTCCTCTTTGAATGACGAACCTGCCGTATCATCAAGCCAGCGGCTCAGCATCCATTCCAGCTCATCGATCCATTGCTGGATCTGCTCGGCACTGACAACCTCAAGATCAGTAATTGGGTCAAGCCATTCGGCAACCGCAGCAGATACACTTGAAGCCCGCAAGCTCATGGCTGCCATCCGCATAGGTTCTTCATGGGCGGTCAAGCGCCTGGGTTTATTCCCATTGTATGATTCCAGGGAAGCATGAATTCGCTGTTTGGTATGCACAGCATTGCGCCGCCACAGCCTTGAACTTGCCTCCATATAGGCTGCTGAGATGCCGCCAGGATATGAGTCACAGGTGGAGATGCCGAAATGAAGCTGGCGCTGAATCGTCTGCTCCAATCCATGATTGACCTTGTCCAGAATAGGCTGCAATGAAGTGGGGGGACCCCAATGCAGCAGAACGATCTCATCGGGCTGATCCAACTGGCGAAACATGACGCCTTCGTCTGGTGTGGATAACATCTCAGCGCAGATATTGAGCACCGAGAACACAAGCAAGTCGGGTTGACTGCGGTACTTTGCCAGACAACCTGCATCCAGATGGGAAAGGCTGGTGACAGCGACGCTACAGACAGGGATTATACCCGGAAGATACAACTCATCCTGCAATCGCTGCAGATGAGAGGGGCTACTGCCTCTTCCGACGGCAAGTTCGGTTAACAGACGATCCTGATAGTGGGGGCGCATTCGATTAACGACAATGGATTGTTTGGTGGATTGCAACCGAACAGCATCCTCCTCTTCCCAAGCTGTAACGGCCTTCAATAGAGATGCATTCAGCTCATCTGCTTCCACAGGTTTTAGCAGGTAGTCCATACCACCGTGCCTGATGGCATGCCTCACGAGTTCAAAATCATCATATCCGCTAATAACCAGCACCTTGCTGTGTGGGGTATGAACGGAGATCCATTCGAGCAACGCCATACCGTCCTTGCCTGGCATACGCATGTCACTGAGAATGATTTGAGGTTGATGTGCCGTGATGGAGGCAATGGCTTCATCCCCGTCTGCCGCTTCAATTATTGTATCAATACCAAGATCTTTCCAATGACCAAGCAACCTTATGGCATCGCGGACATGTTTTTCATCATCTACAAGCAGTGCCTTCATGTTGTTCACTCTCCCGCGTATAGTATAACCCTGATCTTCACACCATTGGGTTCCCGATTGCTGACCTCAAGTCTGGCTGAGTGACCGGGATGTGAGTTCAATTGAAGTCTGCGCATCACATTTCGTAGACCAATGGACTCGGACTCATCGGATTCTTGCGTGGCTAACCCGGTTGATATGTGATTTGGATGGAGCCATCCCTGAATCTCCAGTAATTTATCTTCTGGTATGGAGGGTCCGTTATTATTCAGTTCGATTTCAATCCAATGATCATTGATCCGACGGCTGGATAGAGAGATGTGACCTTTACCTGGCTGAATATCTGCCCCATGTTTGAAATAGTTCTCAATTAAAGGTTGTAACGTCATTCTTGGCATTTCGACAGACAGGGTATCTTCGGCAAAATCCAAATCCACCTCAAGGCGGTCACCGAACCGCTCCTGCTGAAGTTCCAGATATAACCGGGCATGCTCTGCTTCCTCGCGTAAGGTCACGCCGGTCTGATCCCGCATGCTGTAGCGCAGCATTTTGGATAGGGAAGAAAGTAGTGTATACGCCCGTTGTCCTTGCTGTTGAAGGGCAAGTGTACCGATGGATTGCAATGTATTATACAGAAAATGCGGATGAATTTGCGCTTGCAACGCTTTGAGTTGATTCGTCTTATTGGCAATTTCAAGTCGATATTCCCGCAAAATAAGATTATTTACTGTATCCATCATATCCCGGAAATGACGAGCAAGCACCCCGAATTCATCTCGGCTGGATAGGTGGATATCCACATGCAGACGCCCGGCTTGGATCTGGTTCATATAGCGCATGAGCTGCTTGAGCGGACCGGTGATTCGGATGGAGATGAACAAGGTTGCGACAATGACCAATACAAGTGCAGCGATGGCAATCATTGCGTTATTCCACGTGAGTGTGGTCGCTCTGGCGTATAACGTCTCATTCGGAATCTGTTTGACGATGGTCCAGTCCGCGTACGTGCTGCCAAGCTGCTGGTACACATACATGGAACGATCCTGTTCAAAATGTCCTGCGACATTCTGGGCTGTACCCGCGTTATTTCGTGCGATATTCAGCTCACTAGCTGTTTCCTCTCGCAGTGCATCGGTATAATTGACCTCGGAACGTCCTTGGTAGATGATCTGATTCTGACCGTCCACAACATAGATCTGTTCCTTAGCCGGATCATACAGTCTGCCGCAGATGGCTGCAATGGTATTCATATTCAGATCAATGGCGAGAACACCCAGACGCTCGGTGGACGGAATATCCTTGATCACCCGATGCAGGGTAATGACTGTTCTTGCAGGATCATCGGGGGAGGCAGCCTTGAATCCGTACGTGTGACTCATATGTGCCGATTCCACCCAAATGTCCGGGCTGTCACCGCCTGTTTTTCCATGAAGCGATCCGGAATAGGCCTGTTTGCGTTCCTCCCGCTTCGGAAAGGGATTCGTAATTAAGGTGGATTGATTGGCAGCAAAAGAGTGCAAATACAGCTGAAAAACATCCGGCACAGCCGCACGGATGGTCTGCAAAGTAGTGTACACTTCAGCCACTGCACGATAATCACCAGGAATCTTCGCCAAGTTACGCAGGAAGTTCGGGTCGTTATACACAGCAAGCGACGCTCTGGCCACGTTATCCACATAGTTATTGAGATTCGTGGACGCTTGGTAGATCAGGCGTTTGTTCTCTTCAACAGCCTGTTCCCGCAGGGCTGTCTTGGTCTGGATAAATGTCATGCTGATCGACGCAAGCAGCGGAAGCGTGGTAGCGATGAGCATAAAGGCAATCAATTTGGTGCGTATACTGTAGTATTTGGACATCGGTCCACCCCTTCTGGTTGCAGGTTAAAGATAGGACAATATTTTACCCCCAACTGTTCACGAGGGTCGGTGTTTCCCTCAGCGATATTGGAGTTTAATAGAGAAAGAGACCAATTTCATCCATCTATAGAAGGGGAGAACGATATGAAGCATCGCAAATCTTCACAGCTGTTACAGCAGCTCGTGTTCGTGGGTCCCTCCATCGTGTTTTTTATTCTCATCATCGTGGTCCCTTTCCTGCTTGGCATGGTGTACTCCTTCACGGATTGGAACGGGGTATCCGAGAACATTAATTGGGTAGGGTTCGATAACTTCGTACATGTTTTTGCGAATGATCCCAAGTTCCAAACGGCGTTTTGGTTTACGGTGCGATTCACCGTGGTTGGTGTGGTACTAACCAATGTAATTGGCTTTTTCCTGGCCTATTTCCTGACCAAACCGCTCAAGACGAGAAACATTCTGCGTACGATCTTTTTCATGCCTAACGTGATCGGTGGGTTGTTGCTCGGCTTTATCTGGCAGTTCATATTTGTGAAAGGGTTTTCAGCAGTAGGCGATGTAACAGGCTGGTCCTTCTTCAACCTTCCTTGGCTGGGAGACGAACCAACCGCCTTCTGGGGAATCGTGATTGTGTTTGTATGGCAGACCGCAGGATATCTGATGGTTATCTACATCTCATCTCTGACGAATGTATCCCCTGATCTGCTGGAAGCTGCCGAGATTGATGGCGCAAGTCGCTGGCAGGTACTGCGGAGCATCATTCTTCCGCTCATTATGCCAGGTGTAACAATCTGTCTGTTCCTGGCGATCTCCTGGTCGTTCAAAATGTTCGATCTCAATCTGTCGCTGACCAAAGGTGGACCATTCGGATCAACAGAGTCGGTTGCACTCAATATTTACAATGAAGCCTTTGTGAACAACAGATATGGCATCGGAACGGCCAAAGCACTCGTGTTCTTCGTAATCGTTGCCATCATCACCATGATTCAGGTACGTCTGACGAAGAGCAAGGAGGTAGAAGCCTAATGGAGACGACGAAAAATTACCGCTTCAGTACCATTCTAACCGAGATTATCATGGTACTCATTGGACTTTTATTCCTGGTTCCGTTTTACTTCCTGTTTGTGAACTCGGTTAAAACCTTCGGTGACCTGCTCACTAATTCGGCTGCATGGCCGGAAGTATTCCAATGGGGCAACTATGCGAACGCCTGGGAGAAAATTAACTTCCCGTCTGCGCTGATGAACTCGCTTATCGTTACCGTAGTCAGCAATCTGTTGCTAGTGCTGATCAGTTCCATGGCCGCGTACCGAATGGTTCGCAGCGATACCCGGTTCAACCGGATTTTGTTCGGCATGTTCATTGCCGCCATGGTGATTCCGTTCCAGTCTATCATGATTCCACTTGTTACGGTAACCAGTAATCTCGGGCTAATCGATAGCCTTGGGGGACTTATCATCTGTTATCTCGGTTTCGGGGCACCGATGTCTGTCTTCCTGTTCCACGGATTCGTGAAATCCGTCCCACTGGAGATTGAGGAAGCGGCTCGGGTGGATGGAAGTTCTGCCTACGGGGTGTTCTTCCGAATCGTATTTCCACTAATGAAACCGATGTATGTAACCGTCATCATTCTGAACACGCTCTGGATCTGGAATGATTATCTACTCCCGTCCCTGATCCTGCAAAGCTCCAACCTGCGTACGATCCCGATCGCGACTTTTGCACTCTTCGGGCAATATACGAAGCAATGGGATCTGGCCTTGCCGGCCCTTGTGCTGGGCATCATGCCGATTATCATCTTCTTCCTGCTGATGCAGAAGTATATCATTCAGGGGATTACGGCTGGATCAGTTAAAGGATGAGTGCGAGGGAAGGGTCGCCGCAGGGCTCAAGTTGCGCTTTCGGTCGCTGTTGCTCCTCGGTGGCCAGAAAGTATTAGGGCAAGGAAGCCACCGAGGTTCAAAGGCGAACGCTCCGCTCCTGCAACGCATTCTTGATCCCTTTGCTCCCACCTCGCATGGAGGTGTGCAAAGGGAGTCATGCCCGCATAGCTTGGGCATGACTCCTGAAGAGAAAGCATCGATAAAGAGAACAGAACCTTAAAGAAAAGATTTAAAGCCAAATCCGGTAAGGCAGAGAAGTGGCGCTGGCGGGATCGAGCGGAAGTGCGTGGCAAAAGGTCTGCTGTCAGACTCAAGTAGGGGTACGAGATCATGGTCGATACGGGCTCAAGTTGCTCTTCCAGTCGCTGTTGCTCCTCGCTTAACGAATCTCAGCAACGTTATTCAGGTAAAGAACGGCATCAAAGCTTTCAAAATCGTCTAAATAACGTCGCTATGATTCGTTACATTGCAAATCCGTGCAAATAGGGGCGAATAGCATGTGCTCGGTTCGTTAACATGAAATCACGCTTCAAAGGCAAGTTTCTCGCCACACACAAACGGTTTGTTATACTGAAACTACTATAGGGAGAGTGTATGTATGAAAAGAATGACGAAGTTGACGTTGCTTATGCTGATTGCTTTTTCGGTAATGCTCGCGGGATGCGGTAATGGGGACAAGAGTGGCAGTCCGGTCAACACGGATGCTCAAGGTGGTAGCGAAGCTGCTGCCGGGGACAAAACCATTAAAATCTTCCAATTCAAAGTTGAGATTGCGGAAGCGCTCAATCGTCTCAAAGCAGAATATGAATCCTCCCATCCAGGTGTCAAACTGGACATTCAAACCGTAGGTGGTGGTAGTGACTACGGTGCTGCATTGAAAGCCAAGTTTGCCGCAGGCGAACAACCGGACATTTTCAACGTAGGTGGATATCGTGAACTGGATACATGGCTTGAATATCTGGAGGATCTGTCTGGAGAATCATGGGCCAAGGATGCGCTCGAAGTAGCCAAAGAGCCAATGACCAAAGACGGCAAGTTATACGGACAGCCGCTTGCGCTGGAGGGTTATGGTTTCATTTATAACAAAGACCTCTTCCAAAAAGCGGGTATTACCGAAATTCCAACGACACTGGAACAATTGGATCAAGCTGCACAGAAACTTCAAGCCGCGGGCATTACCCCGTTCTCGAACGGATATCAGGAGTGGTGGGTGCTGGGCAATCATAACGTAAACGTGGCATTTGCCAATCAGGCAGATCCGGTGAAATTCATCCAGGGATTGAACGAAAGCACGGAGAAAATTCCTGGCAATCAGGTGTTCAACGACTGGATTAACTTGCTCGACTTAACGCTGAAATACAGCAACAAAAACCCGCTGACAACCGACTACAATACGCAAGTTACGTTGTTTGCAAGTGGAGAAGCCGCGATGATGCAGCAAGGGAACTGGACTCAAGTACAGATCGATGGAATTGATCCCGAACTGAATCTGGGTATCCTGCCAATGCCAATTAACAATGAACCCAATGACAAATTGTTTGTCGGCGTACCAAACTACTGGGTGGTAAATAAGAATTCCCAAGTGAAACCGGAAGCAAAAGAATTCCTGGAGTGGCTCGTAACTTCGGACATCGGGAAACAATACATGACGAAAGAATTCAAGTTCATTCCGGCGTTCAGTTCCATCACGGCATCCGAGGAAGATCTGGGTGACCTCGCCACAGAGATCATGAAGTATAGCCAGGAAAATAAAACCCTCAGCTGGAACTTCAACCGTTTCCCTGAAGGTGTTCCACAAGAGTATGGCAGCACGATTCAGGCTTACGTTGCAGGCAAATCGGATAAAGCCGGATTGCTTGATGCATTACAACAGAACTGGGATAGTCTGAAAAAATAACAGGTCCCATCCACTCGTTTAATAAATGTGTGAATAAGGAAAAACATAAAAAAGGTGACTCCGGATGAATTGGAGTCACCTTTTTTGATATGAAAATTCCCAGTTAAAAAGTGCAAATATGAAGTAACAGAACGACTAATACAGATGGTGGAGGTGTTTGTATGATGTCTACAACCTGTTGTTAGTACACAACGTGGCAACAAATAGCCGAATTTTAAATATTTGTAATTTTTAGATTGACAGTTCCATGTTATATCCATATTATAGAAAAATATAACAGATAGTTAAGAATTTTGAATTGGAGGTGAAGTTCTTTATGAGAGATATTGTATTTCTGTGTGACAAGCGAATGAACACCAAAACGGGGTTTCTCGAAGCGTTGTCCAACATATCGGATACAACCAACATTTTGTTGGTAGAGCAGGGATATGAACAATTTTATTCTTTACCAGAAGGGTTGTTTAGTGCTGTGTTCGAAGTGGAGGATATTACTCGGATTGATCAGGTGGAAGAGGTTTTTGAGCGCATTTTGGATGAATATGATGTGGAGCGCGTCATTGCCCCGACCGAAAATGTGGTGGAGACCGGTGGGTATCTCAGATCACGTTTTGGCATACCTGGTATTCAAAAGAATCAGGCCGAGACGGTTCGGAACAAATGGATCATGAAGGAAACATTGCGGCAGGCGGGAATCCACACGTCACAGACGCGTATTGCGTCCAATGCAGTACAGATCAGAAAGATTGTCGCAGGCATTGGTTTTCCCATCATTATCAAACCGATTAGCGGCTGGGCGACGATCATGACGTACAAGCTCAATAATCAAGAGGAGCTTGAGAAGTATATCAGCCAATCCTGGAATCGGGAATCAGTGCTCATTGAGGAATTCATTACGGGTAGGGAGTTTCATATTGATTCGATCGTTTCAGAAGGTGAGCTTGTATTTTCCTCCGTCTCTGAATATTTGTTTAATTGTCTTGAGATTGTCCAGAATGATCGCCCTTCCGGCACGATCTGTTATCCCGCTAACACACATTATGAATATGTGGAACGGATGCAGTCGTTCAATGAAGAGATCATACGGACACTCGGAATACGTAACAGTGTGTTCCATGCAGAGGTATTCCTTCTGCCGAATGGGGAGATCTGCTTTGGAGAGATTGGAGCACGCATTGGAGGCATTGTCATCATTCCGCCTATGGTGTTGAACTCCCATCAGGTGAACTTGTTTGATGCAGCCATTCAAACAGAACTTGGAATATATGAAGCTCCAGCCTTGGTTAATACAGGCAAGTACACAGGTGCGGTTAACTTCCCATCTGCTGTAGGCAAGATCGAAAGTATCTCTTCCGCAGAAGATTTCAAATCGATGGAAGGACTCATTGATATTCGAATTAATTATACATCAGGTCAGTCCATTTCAGGTGGTCGAGATACGATGTCCCGATCTGGATATGCCATTGTGGAGGGTCCAGATATCGAATTCGTTAGAAAACAACTTCTAGAACTACATGACAAGTTTGTCCTGGTTCACCAATAAAACCATTCTAGGAGGGCTTTGGGTTGTTGCTAGATAACGCTGATGTGAAGAGACTGGGTAGTCATGATTGGAGAAAGCAGGAATTTGAGCATTTTGAGAAGGACATGACTGGTGATAATCCACGGTTTCCCTGCATATTTGGTTCCATGGGACTTAACCGTAATGAGCTACGTTTCTCCTTTTTTGATGATGTGAATGACCATTCCATAGAAGAACTGGGAAAGGCATTGAGAGAATACGTGGAACAGGCAAGGAGCTTTGGAAACTACACCTCCATGGTCACGTTCTTTAATATTGATAAGGATCTATCCATCGATGAATATCAGCATACATTTTGGTCCATCCTGACCCGGCTGCACACCATTGACTTGAAAGAATGGCCAGAGTTCATACCGAATGAAGAGAAGGATCCCTTGTGGGAATTTTGCTTTCATGGGGAACCCATTTTTGTCGTTTGTAACACACCAGCACATGAGGTCAGAAGGAGCAGACGTGCCAATACATACATGATTACCTTTCAACCCCGATGGGTCTTTGATTCGATTGGCTTGGGAACACCAAAAGGAGATAAATCCAAGGATTTGGTGCGAAGCTTGCTTCGGCAATACGATGCAATTGATCCATTCCCGCATCTAGGGATCTATGGGGATCCGAATAATCGAGAGTGGCTGCAATATTTTATTCCAGATACCAACGAAGTTTCCGCTACAGCGCAATGCCCATTTCATCATATGAGGAGGAATACTATGAGTTCAGTTCAATATATTAAAGGGTCTGACGTAACACTTGAAGAAGCTGTAATGCAATTGCTGCCTGTAACCGGTTCGGTAGAGGTACAAAGAGATACACCATTCAGGGAGCACAAATCCCATACCCATCCTACAGACGAAACACTTTTGATTATAAATGGAGATATTACCTTCTTCACTGAAGAAGGAGAACTGCATTGCACGCCTGGTGACCGCATTCTGCTTCCGGCTAATACGGTGCATTCCTCCAAAGCCGGGGAGAATGGAACGTTGTACATTATCGCTTTGGAGTTTGTGGAGCAGCCGAAAGAAGAGGTTCTGGCATGACTCGTTCCTCCGTTGGTTTGCTTATGAGAAAAGGTTTTTCTCTGCACGGGGATCATATTGAAGCTCTGGGGAGAATTTTCGAAGAGGTCCATTTATGGACCTCTGTTTCTGGATATGAACAAGATCCGCGCTTTCGGTCTGTTCAGCATATTCCCAAGTACGAGAATGTGGAAGAAATGATCTTGCAGGCTAGACAATTAGGCGTTCCGTTTTTCATTACCTGGCAGGAAACGGATATTGTACTGAATGCGAGATTGAATGAAGGATTGGGAAGACAGGATATTCCTGTCCAAGCGGCCGAAATTGCCAGAGACAAGTCCAGACAGCGTCAGTTCCTGAAGCAGGAGGACGTGGCCTGTCCTGAATTTTATGCTGTAAATACGTTGGATGAGGCTGTTTCAGCGGCGGCAAGTGTAGGCTATCCGGTTATTATTAAACCCACACTGGCCGCATCCAGCAGCCATGTTGCGCTCGTTCATTCGTATGCCGAATTGAAGGAGGCCTTCGATAGTATCTCGCAACTTGCCATTTCGCAATCGGGGCTATATTTTGACGAGGAATGTCCTGCAATAGCGCTGATTGAAGAGTTCCTGCCCGGGGAAGAGATTACGCTGGATGGCGTAGTTGTGAATGGACGGTTTTATCTGGGCGGAGTCCATAACAAGCTCAGAATGCCAGGTCCTTACTTTGAAGAGGACGAATATACGCTACCTTTTCAGGGAGAATCCAATGTGGAACAAGAACTTTGCGAGATGGCTCAGCAAATATGCACAGGTCTGAAACTTGTAAATGGGCTGTTTAACGTTGAAGCCAGGCAGAACGCCAACGATGAGTATAAAGTGGTGGAGTTCAGCTGCCGTATCAGTGGTGGGCATGTCTATCGTAATATTCGCGATGTGTACGGCACTGATCTGGTGACCGCCCATGCTTATGGTCTTCGGGGGGAGGAGACGCTGGCTGCCCATTTTGCGAAAAGAACGGCTCCCAAGTGCGCAACCTGTATCAAGTTTGTGTACCGTGATGGCAAGGTGTTGAATAATGCCAGCGGTGAGGCAGCAGACGATGTGAGGTACCGGGCGTATTTTCCGGTTGCTGCCAAAGGTAGAGTGGTCCATTCTGCTCCGAAGGGATTCGATATTACAGGTCTGCTGTCTGTACGTACCAAATATCAGGGTCCCGAGGACATCGAATCGGTAAAACAAGCCGCAAGATTGCTGGAACAAAAGCTGGATTTGCAAGTTGCTGAGGTGAGACAGCTTCAATGATACAGACTATTTTATTCATCCTCTTCCTGTCCATTACCTTATGTGGAGATACCATTCTAAATATTACCCTGATCTGGTCGGTACTTGAGCAGGGTGGGTCGATTACTCATCTGAGTATTATTATTACGATCATGAGTTTGGTACCTATTTTATTGCAGAAGTATAGCTTTTTCCTCAAAACTGCACTTAAAGAACGACCCTTGCTGATTTTCAGCTTAGCGCGCATCCTGGGCATTGTATTTCTGCTTGTGTTTTTAATTCAATTTGCCGGCAATACCAATGTGTATGGCTTATATCTGATTGGTGGCGTATTCTCCGTAATTCTGTTTTTGACCAATCAGAGTCTGGAAATCTACATGTCCCAGATGGTGTTGGATGGGAAAATTAAATCACACAAGGCCTCGCATGACTTGCAGACGGCAATTCAGATTGGTGCATTTGGAGGAAGTGCGGTAACTGGAGTTTTGCTCAGTATAGGCGGACTGCCAATGATCTCAACGGTACTGATGGTGACGCTGGCTGTGGGGATGATGGCTCCATGGCTCATTCCAATTCTGTCCCGATCCGGTCAGGCTGAGCAGAACGTACAGAAAGAAAAAACGGAGGCTCCGCAGATTACCTACTCCGATGCTGTGCGAAAAAAAGTACTGAACATGACCATATTGGCGGTGGTTGTATTAACTGTGCAATTGGGAGCAATCAATTTTATCGTACCGATTTTGTTCCATGATATCTACAATTGGGATTCATCCCGTTACGGGGCTATCGGAGCTGCGATGGGGCTGGGTGCCTTTCTTGCAACGCTGATTCGTAAGTGGGAACACCGAATTCCAATGTATCTATTTATACTGATCGGTGTTATTGATATCATCATTGGCACGGTACAGGTGTTTGCGGTGTCGTTAATCTGTGGATTTATGCTTGGGTTTGTGTTTAATCGGACTCGTATTATGCAAAGATCAGTCATGTTTGATAACTTGCGCAGCCGCGAAGAGACCATGAAGTGGTCGGGAAGATCAACGTTTGCCACTCAATTCACAAGATCGGTTGTCCCGCTGGTACTGGCACTACCGCTGTCCCTTATGGGGCAGGAGAACACAGGCGTACTGTTAGGAACAATCGGTGTTACGGTGACGATCATCCTGTTTGTCGCCATAAGGCTGGAGAACAGATTGCCAATTCAAGGCACCGATCCGATGATTGCCGGAGACAGTAAACCTTCGATATGAAGCAGGTAACAGTTGTTAAAGGTTGGGAAATGAATTGTACGAAAGGTCAGCCAGATACGTTCTGGTTGGCCTTTTTTGGTGGTTCAACCGGGGGAGGTGTGGATAACCCAAAAGCAGTTAACGATCTCATGATGGATTTAACACAGAGTTGATACCATATGTGGATATCCTCTGTGTATAACACGCTACATTTGGACAAGTGTGGATGAGTCTGTGCGGAAGCAGTTCTATTGTTAACAGAAATACTTGTTTTCAATCAACTAGTACTGTATAGTTCTAAATATGACAAATCAAAAAATGAACACGGGACCTGCCAAATCCAAGAGTTCCAATCCGGTGAACCGGACCAAGGCAGTTGAAGTGGCTGCACAATTGTTTCTGCGTCAGGGGTACAGCTATGTCAGCATGGATGAGGTCGTAAGAGTAAGTGGGGTATCCAAGTCCAATATCTATTATCACTTTAAAAACAAGGAGGAATTGCTTCAGGCCGTGGTACAATACTGGATTGCCCAGTATGAGTCGGAGCTGTATCTGCTGCTCAGTCAGCGTGAGCGAGGAGTGGAGGAGCGCATATACTCATTTATGGCAATGCTGTCGGCAGGTATTGAGGGCCGGAATTACGAAGGGAGCTGTCCTTTTGTCACGTTATATATGCAGACACCTGACAGTGCACCCCAAGTGAAGGAGAGCATATCCAGATTCTTTCGTGAGCTTAGACCTATGGTGGAGAAGCTGTTTCAGCAAGGTTTGGATCGTGGTGAATTTCGCAAAGAAATCGAGCCGGGACCGGCTGCGTTGTTGTTTATTGCAGCATTGGAAGGTTCACTGATCCTTGCGGGAACTGCGCGTGATGTAGGCATTATTGAACAATCAGCACGTACGTTTTGTCAGATGCTTCGGTAAACGAAGCTTTTTTTTGAATATAACTAGTACTAAATAGTACTAAAAGGAGCGATAACAGAATGGACGTACATAAGATCCAAGTATCCACTAAAGATAACTTAGCTTCAAATTCAACAAAAATTCATCAGGTATTGAGCACGTCTGATATGGAACCAACAATTATTTTCATGACAGGCAGCACCGGTTTTATCGGCAAAGAAACGGTCAAACAACTCGCGCAGGGAGACGCACAATTGCTCTTGCTGGTTCGATCAGAACAGCGTGCCAGAACGGTGTTGAAGGCTTATGGAGTGAAGGATTTCACCAGAATCACCTTTATTACTGGTGATTTATCCATCTCGGGTCTTGGACTTGCCGCAGTGGATCGGGAACGTGTTGTTAAAGCGAATGTAATCATTCATGCCGGGGGAACGATGGACGTTACCCTGGAACGAAAGGTAGCTGAGCAGATATTCATGGACGGGGCGAGAGAAGTGGCCCAGCTTGCACAAGAAATTCACGGTACCCGAGGACTGAGACACTTTATCCACGTGGTTGGTTTCATGAGTCCCTATGGACAGCGGAACGAACAGGGAGGTTATCTTCAGGTCGACCATGTGGGTGATCAGGAAAGTGCATATGAAGAGATGAAATTTCATGCCGATCTTCTTATTCGTGAACATGCGGAAGAGCATAATTATCCCTTATCCGTTGTGAATCCGAGTACTGTGGTTGGACCGCGCCCGACTGGGGAAACGGAGCAAACGGGTGGGATTGGGCTGCTCATTCAGGCGATTCAAAAGCGACTTATGCCCGTAGTGCCGGGAGGTTCATCCTATTGGTTACCCATGGTGGAGAATGATATTGTTGCACGAACGCTTGTTTTTCTATCCAGGGAAGCAGACCCGGCAGGTGGAACCTATCCACTATTGGCACGCAAGGAAGACAGTCCCAATATGAAGGAACTGCTGCATCTTCTGGCACATGAATTGGATGTACCCAAACCCAAAGGAGCTGTACCACTGCCTTGGATTCAATGGGCAATGAAATCAGGGGGCACTCGCCTCACTGGTGTTCCAGCGGAGTCGGTTGCTTTTATTACCAACAGGTCATTCCCGGTCGAGGAGACGGAGGCGCTATTCACACGTATGGGGCAATCCTGGCCGGACATCAGGGAACAGCTTCCGCTGGTTACAGCAGATCTGGACTACCGTCTTCGGTATACACCGTTACCTGAGGAGGTCCCGGCAGATTATATCCGGTCACGGAGTGGGAATATGGCTATGATCGGTTGGGAGGGTGAAGGAGAGCCGTGGATTATTGTGCATGGTCTGCTTCAATCTGCCGATGAGATGTTGCTTTTGGGAGAACAGCTTTGGAAAGAGACAGGTAACCCGGTTTGGTTAATGGATCTGGCAGGATTCGGACGATCCCCTGTACATCAGGGAGATGAAGCGTTTGAAGGTCAGGTGGGTACACTACTCAAGGCGCTTGATGAGTTCAAGGGTCCTGTGAAGCTGGTGGGTCATTCGATAGGCGCAGCTATCGTGGCTGCCGCACAGTTGCGTAGTGGGCGGACAGACATTCGACTGGGATTGCTTCAGCCAGTTGCCAACAATTCGAATCCGAATGTGCTAAGATGGGTTTCCCGTTTGCCAAGAGGTGTGATGCGGTCTTTGCTTCGTCTTCGATCGGAGAAGAGTTGGAAGCGAATGTTCAGTGCATATATCAGTGGGGAAGACAAAAGAGGTATGGACCATATGATGGCCAAAAGGATACGCTCTAGTCTCCAATCCCCTCGAATAGCGGGGGCAAATGCAGATTTGTTGCGGTGGATGCACTCCGGCAAGCGGGGAAGAGTCAGTTCATTTTCCTGGATGCAAGAGTGGGCTGATGATCACACCAACCATACTTTAGTCGTATGGGGCAAGGAAGATCGGGAATATCACTATCCACAGGATATGAACTCACAGGTCCAACGGATAGATGTACCCTATGGACATTACTTTCCAACGTTTCAATACAAGGAAACGGCTTCAATTCTCGCCAAATGGTCCGATACCTTGAAGTGAGTTCAGATTTGGACATGCAGGAATCCCGGGTCAATTGTCGAAAGGGTCAAGTCGAGTTGTGAAGAGCTGAAACCTAGACAGGAGAGATGAATATATGAGCAAGCAACGTGTAGAAATCAGTAAAAAGGTGCTAACAGAGTGTCTGGGATTACGCAGTGGAGAAAATCTGGTGGTTGTCGCAGACGATATGAAGCGGGATTTGGCCGAATCCATCTATGAGGCAGGAAAAGCACTTGGCGCGGAGTCGGTCCTGCTAATTATGGAGGAACGCAGCAGATCCGGAGAAGAGCCGCCTGCACCGATTGCAGAGGCCATGATTCGGGCAGATGTAGCGGTGTGTGTAACTCGATATTCATTAACGCATACCCAGGCACGCAAACAAGCCGCTGCTTCAGGGACCCGAGTGGCAACGATGCCCGGCATGACAGAGGATATGTTCATGAATGGCGCCATTACAGCTGAGTATTCGCAAGTGAAGGCGTTGACCGAGAAGGTGACGGCTCTGTTAACCGCAGGTCGCCATGTGCGAATAGAGAAGCAGGGGCATAGTCTTTCCTTTTCTATAGAGAATCGTAACGGTGTACCAAGTACAGGCATGTATTTGAACCCCGGTGAATCGGGTAACTTGCCTTCAGGAGAAGCTTATATTGCTCCCGTTGAGGGCAAGGGCGAGGGTAGTATTGTTGTAGATGGTTCCGTTGCTGGAATTGGGGAACTCCGCGAACCGATGTTATTAACCGTCAAGGAAGGGCGATTGGTGTCAGCTGAAGGACCAGAGGGGGCTCAATTACTGGACACCCTTGGAGATGGCGATGGTCGCTTTCTCGGCGAATTCGGTATTGGTACTAATAACAAGGCACGAATCACGGGTGTAGTGCTGGAAGATGAGAAGGTGTATGGCACGATCCATGTCGCCTTTGGCAGCAATAACACATTCGGGGGAACGATTGCGGCGGGTGTACATATTGATGCTGTTGTGCAAAAGCCGGACGTGTACATCGATGACAAGCTGATCATGCGGCAGGGTGCATTGGTTGAATAACTGAATAACTGCGTATCTGCGTATCTGCGTATATGTACTGAAGGGAATTGAGCATGTCCACAACGTGTCCACAGTAATGGATAAACTGGAGTGGAAATTCAGATTTTACGTCAGATTTACAAACAAATACACAACATGTCCACATTAAAATAATGAATATCCACATGAAACGCTAAACATATCCACAGCATGTGTGCAATATGTGCACAACTTATCCACAAAACAGGTATAACTCCTGTTTTTATTCGATAAAACAGTCGTTTTGAAGTGAAAAAACAAGTTATCCACAGGAATATCGTGTTTTTGTTCCAAGTATTTGAAAACATAGAAACAGATCCATAATATATGGGGATAAAAAAGGCCAAAGATCAGCTTAATGCCGACTCTTTGGTTTTTTTTGAATATAAAGTAATAAATCGAATGTCAGGTTACTTACGCTCAATTTTGAAACGGCGGATTTCCACCCTCTCATCAAAACTGTAATACAACGTCTGTTGAAGTTGGCAAAATTGATCTGAAGCCTAAACATTTGATCAAAAATAACCGATACACCAAAGTAACATCTAATGAGACGAAAGTAGTCTGATTATACGGAATGAGAGGGTATGGGGATAACTATGGATGAGGGAATGCAATATATTAATTTTTCGGTAGGAGACCAGATCTTTGCCCTACGCATTGATGAAGTTCATGAGATCATTAGAATGGTGCAGGTGACTACGGTCCCGTTTGGAAGTCCGGAGATCAGAGGTTTTGCTTCGCTGTACGGTAAGGTAGTTTCAGTAGTGAGTCTTCGTGTATTGTTAGGCATGCCGGACCAGGAGGATACCTCTTCTACACGTATTATTGTGGTGCCTTACAAAGGAGGATTTGTACCTCTGATCGTCGATATGGTTGATTCTGTTGTAAGTTACGATCGTTTCGAAGAACCTGCTGAGGAGCACCGCCGTTTCATGCTTGGCGTTTTTGACAAAATCGGGTTCTGTGCAGATCATCGTGCAGGCATTTTGAACCTGGATGTATTGCTGGGCAGCTTGATCAGATCATCGTAAGATAATGATCCGTAATTCTTTCAATACTCAGTATTATCCTTCGATTGACCCAAATGTTCCTCATCCGCTTTTCGGGAGAAGGGACATTTTTTTATGCCGATAACGATTGAAATAACCACTTTTTGTGGGCAAAGGTTTTTAAATCCGTTCATTTTCGTATATGATGGAGAGTAACAATGCGAAGGGATGACGGGAGACTTTAATGATGCAATCGCTGTATGGAGTATGGCTTGGTGACGTATTTTTTTGTTTTTCCGGTGAAACATCGGAACCGCGTGTGGATGCATGGAGCCACGTGGTAAGACGGTTGAATTTTGGCGACGGGGGTCGTCTGTTTCAGCCTGCCGCTCTGCGTCTCGCGGAGCTGCGCTGGCCGAATCCGCTGAGGAACACGGCTGAAGCCAAGAACACGAAGCGGCGTCAACTGTTGGGGCGCACATTGGAAGGGTTGGCCGTCTCGCCTAAGGATGCTTTTAGATTGCTGCTGCAATGGGATGACCGGTTGTTTAATGCAGCCGGAATTCAGGTTGGAGAAGAGATGCGTTACTGGATCAAAGCGGCGCAGTTCACACAGGAGCTGCTGTTGCGGGGAGCCATTGCTCCATCAGCTGAATTCGCAGCAAAGACCGGAGCACGGCGACGGACCGGGCAAGAGACATTGACAGGTGTATGGCGGCCGCGCTTGCAGTCAGAGGATGATATTGAACGCTTCCGTGATCTGGCTGAAGCGATGCCTCCAATTGGGCTTTCTGCTCCTGGAGCTTATGCTTCATTGGAACCGGAAACGCGTGAAGAAGCAGGAGCTGCGGTATTATTTTCATTCATGAGTGGCATGATTCATGCTGTAGTAACAAGTGAACTGGAGGGCATGGACAGTGAACTGTCCCGTTACCGCACGCCATATCGACGCGGCTCTTCGCCAGTAGCCGAACTTTGGTGGAACAGTCTCATCTCGATGTTCCGTCCAGTGACGGTGCAAGGGCCAACGGACGATATGACAGCATTTATTCATACGCTGCAAGAAGTTGGTGGAACGTCGATGCCGATCGTCGGCGCAGAAGAGATGGCGCCTGCTGAAGGCCAATTGAAGCTGGCGCTCCGTCTGGAGCCTCCACTTGGCGAACATGAAACCATATGGGGAGTCAGCTTTTGGGTGGACAGTGAGCAGGAACCAAGCCTGAGGCTGCCTGCGCGGACCATCTGGGCCCATCCGGAGCGAGATCTGGACCGGGGGAAAGTGTTATATACCTCGGCGGCAGAGCAGTTATTGATGGCGCTCGGTCAAGCAGCAGAATTGGCACCTGAACTGGAGACGTCGCTGCTTACTGCTCGTCCGGAGGGAATTAAGCTGGAACAGCAGGGTTTCTTTGAATTTCTAACGCATGCGGTTCCGCGTTTGCAGAAGGCTGGCATAACCGTTCTCATGCCTTCAAAGTGGAGTCGTGCCGGAAAACGCCGTGCAGGACTTCGTTTGCAGATGTTGAATCGGGGAACAGAGCGGTTGCCTGGAGCCACATCGGCACTGGGCATGGAACAATTGGTTGCATTCAAAGCAGAGCCCATGCTGGATGGCAAGCCCGTAACGGCAGAGGAACTGGCAGCTTTGGCTGAATCCACAGTTCCCTACGTCATGTTCCGCGGTGAGTGGATTGAAGTGGATACAAAAGAGATTCGCCAAGTCCTGCGTTATATGAAAAAAGAAGAAGAACAATATATGCCTCTCTCCGAATGGCTGCATCTGGCTGCGGATGAAGGGGAGGATTCCGCGTGGAAGGGTCTTTCCGTCTTTGGTGCCGAATCTGATGGGATGCTTGCTTTTCTGCTCGATGGACAGGTGCTTCGCAGCATTGAACCTCGTCAGGTTCCGGCAGAGTTGCATGGTGAACTAAGACCTTATCAGGAACGAGGTTTCCAATGGTTATCCGCGATGCGTGATCTGGGCTTTGGCGTATGTCTTGCGGATGATATGGGACTTGGGAAGACCATTCAGGTCATTACCTGTCTGCTGGATCGCAAACACGAAGAACGCCAGGCGGCTGCAGAAGAAGCACGTGAGAAGGAAATGCTGGATGGATCCGATGATTCTTTCCCGGCGGATCAGCATGCGAATGAGCAGCCTGATCATTTGCCTGCACTTATTGTGTGTCCTACCTCGTTGCTTGGAAACTGGCAGCGTGAACTGAAGCGGTTTGCCCCGGATCTGTCGCTATATATTCATCATGGCGGACAACGGTTGCACGGGAATGAGTTTCAGGCTGAAGCACAGACGCATGACATTGTACTGACGACCTATCATCTGGCAGGCAGAGATGGCCCGGATCTGGCTTCATTGCACTGGTCCACCATTGTGCTGGATGAGGCACAATATATTAAGAACTACCGTACCAAACAAGCGCAAAGCGTGATGCGCCTGTCTACACTTCATCGTATTGCGATGACGGGAACGCCTGTAGAGAACCGATTGAGCGAACTTTGGTCGATTTTCCAGTTTCTCAATCCGGGATATCTGGGCACAGCTTCATCGTTCCGCCAGAGGTATACGGGACTTGGTCCATCCGAAGAAAATGCAGCCTCCTTGCGTGAGCTTCATCGATTGGTATCTCCATTCATGCTGCGCAGGCTGAAAAGTGATCCGGATATTCGCAAGGATCTGCCAGAGAAGCTTGAACTGAAATCCTACTGTTCTCTGACGCCGGAGCAGACGGTGCTGTACCAGCGTGTGGTGGATGATCTGATGGGTGGTCTGGACGGCAGAAATGGGATTGCCCGGAAGGGGATCGTACTGTCCTCCCTGACCAAGCTCAAGCAGATCTGTGATCATCCGGTGCTGGCGGACAGCAATCGGAAAGATCATGGCAAGGCAGAGGCATCCGGTAAGATGGAACGATTGCTTGAACTGCTGGACGCCATCCGTGATAACGGGGAATCGGCCCTGATCTTCACGCAGTATGTTGCTATGGGAGATCTGTTGGTGTCGAGGTTGAAACAGCGATATGAGGAAGAACCGTATTTCCTGCATGGCGGGGTGTCGAAGGCGCAAAGGGATGAGATGGTGGAGACTTTCCAAAAAGGAGAGGGTCCGTCCATGTTTGTCCTGTCTCTTCGTGCCGGAGGTGTAGGTCTGAATCTGACACGGGCGAGTCATGTCGTTCACTATGACCGGTGGTGGAATCCTGCGGTGGAAAATCAGGCGACGGACCGCGTATTCCGAATCGGACAGAATCGCAACGTGCAAGTGCATAAGCTAATCTGTCAGGGAACATTGGAGGAACGGATTGATGAGCTGATTGAGAGCAAGAAGGCACTTTCCGAACAGGTCGTTGGTTCAGGTGAGAATTGGCTGACCGAGATGTCGGATGATGAGCTGCGTGGCCTGATATCTCTTCAGGGTGAGACGTGGCTGTGACCTTGATCATTCAGGGGAATATAGATGTTGAGAAAGGGGGATTGTTGTGAGCGAAAAATGGAAGATCGAGCTGCATATGTCCCCCGGTGGATGGACAGCAGAAGTAAATACAGCAGCGGATGCGGCGGGGCAGGAGGCGCACGGTTCCGCTGAGGCAGGGGAGACTGGAACAGCCGTTGCTGGCGTGTTCACGGTGACGGGAACGCCGACGCGACTGAGCGAAGCCGAGCGCGAGGCTGTGCTGGCTCAGCTGCGCAAGCGCCCGCTGACGCTGTACGCCCTGCTGCGCGGCGGCCCGGCGCCCGAGGAGCTTGCCGGGCTGCTGCCGGCTGCGCAAGCGCCAGGCGCAGCCACGGCCAGCGCGTCCGTGGCGTGCACCTGCGGCCGCCCGAGCTGTGCGCATACCGCGGCCGCTGAGCGCGCCGTAGCCGCGCGCCTCGCGGCTGAGCCGCTGCTGCAGCTGGCGCACGCCGGCTTGCCGCGCGAAGCGCTGCTCGCCGGCGTGCTGGGGGCATGGGCGGAGGAACTCGCCCATGATCCCGGCGCCACCGGCCGCGCAGCGGAAACGGCTGGCCGCCCGCAAGTGCGGGGCGGCGAAGGCGGCGCGGCCGTCGGCGAGTGGATCGCCGAGGCTGCCGCGGACGGCGCCATGCACCAGCCGGGGCCAGGTTTTGGAGCCGTTGAGGTGCGCCTTACGCAGCCGGGCAAGCCGCCGGCCTTGCCGGAGCTAACGGCGCTGCTGCAAGGCTTGCCGGCCACCGCAGGGCTGGATTTGATCCGCGAGCGTGTAGCTGCGCGGATGTGGCAGGCTGTCCAGAAGAAGACGGACAGCCCGGCAACCAAATGATACACCCATCAGAGCGGGGGAGATCTCAGATCACCTCTGCTTGTTTGTATTGCAGCATGTTGCATGATCCAATTCATTTCATTTTCGCGGGAATGTTTCTCTAAAAGTCCAAAAAACGATCATACAGGCTGTACAACCCGTATATGTTCATGAAGATCTCTTCTAAAGGAGGTCTTTACCGGTGGAGCTTCGCAGTTAATTAAGGTATACTTTCGCAGGGAACACAGCACGCAGACAACTAGACAACATTTATATTATTGCGATAGGAGTTTTTACATGAAATCACATACAGGAAGACAGCGCCGCATGGTGGTTATGCTGTCCTCATTGATGATATGCGGAGCATTGCTTGCCGCGTGCCAGAACGGTTCAGGCACAGAGGAGAGCCAGAATCCGAATGGAACAGGTAACACACAACAGGAGTCCGACGGCACAACCGTACATTTTACGGAGGATAAGGGAGCGGATGGTGACAACGCTGGCGGGGATGATACATCATCTGCTGGCAACAGCGGTGAAGGCACGGATAGCGAGTCCGGGAATGCATCGGCAGGCGAAGAGCAGGGTTCTTCAGACGATGGTAACGGCGCGACAGCGGAAGATCCATTGATGGAGAAACGCAGCGTCAGCGCACTGCAAACAACAATTGACGCAGAAGCTGTGGTGACCAATGCCACCTCTATGACGGTCATTGTGAACAAACAACGCAGTCTGCCTGAAGGGTACGAGCCGGACGATCTGGTGGAACCCAATGTACCGTTCTCCTTCGACGAACCTCACGAGAAGCGGCATATGCGCAAGGAAGCGGCGGAGGCACTGGAGAAGTTGTTTGCAGGTGCAAAAGCGGATGGCATTGAGCTTCGTGCGGTGTCTGGTTATCGTTCATATCAGCGTCAGGTATCCATCTACAACAACAATGTCAAAACCAAAGGTCAGGAATACACGGATCGTGTAAGCTCTGTTCCAGGCCGAAGCGAGCATCAGACGGGTCTTGCCATTGATGTATCCAGTCCGAGTGTGGGCAATGTGCTGGAAGAGGTATTCGGCACATCGAAGGAAGGCCAATGGCTCGCTGAACACGCTGCAGAATATGGATACGTCATCCGTTATTTGCAAGGTGAAGAAGATATAACCGGTTACGTCTATGAGCCTTGGCATATCCGGTACATCGGTACCGATTTGGCACCAGATGTGGCGAAAAGTGGGTTAACCCTGGAAGAA
The DNA here is from genome assembly GCF_037974275.1 of Paenibacillus sp. FSL R5-0519. NCBI lineage: Bacteria > Bacillati > Bacillota > Bacilli > Caryophanales > Paenibacillaceae > Paenibacillus > Paenibacillus sp. FSL R5-0519. The sequence goes on along the minus strand of NZ_CP150234.1, from coordinate 5,960,188 downwards.
TATTTTGATGAGGCGAATATCAAGTTGTAATCTGGATGGCTTTGTCCTTAATAAACGCTAATTTTCCTGAAATCCCCTGAATGACTGCTCTTTATCTAAACAATGAGCAGTCATTCAGGGGATTTTTTTCCGTGTAAAAAATGATGTTGGCTGACCACCTTGTCACGAAGCAGGGCACCACGTACTGAAGTTGCACTATAATAGAATTAAAATCTATTCTATTGTCTGAGATGATGGTGGACTGATATAATTCATGTTTAATCAGATGAGATACATACAACCAAAGCAAAGCGAGGGACGAGAAAAATGAGCAGACAGCAGGTATTTACCGGTTCCCCATGGGAACCGTTGGTGGGATATTGCCGTGCCATCCGTGTAGGGAACCGAATCGAAGTGGCGGGTACAACCGCGATGCAAGATGGTGTAGTCGTTGGGGCGGGTGATCCGTATGCACAGACGAGGTTCATTTTGCAGACGATCGAGAATGCACTGAAAGAGTTGGGGGCTGACATGTCGCATGTCGTTAGAACGCGAATGTTTGTGACCGATATCTCCAGGTGGGAGGAAGTTGGCAAGGCCCACGGTGAATATTTTGGACAGATTCAGCCTGTTGCCACCATGGTTGAAGTTAGCGCACTCATTGATCCCTTGTTGATGGTTGAGATTGAAGTGGAAGCGATTGTTGAAGATGAAGTCCAAGGTGGTTGATCTGGCGATCTCGCTTATCGTGAAGATTTTCTAAGGAACTCAGGACGCCTTATTTGGCCCTCAGGTCTTCTTCTGAAAATGTAAGGAACATCAGGCACGTTATTTTCCGAATCACTCTGACAAAAACGCTGTAAACAGCTGTTTATTCACACATAGGGTGGCTGAGATTCCTTAGGTGTTTACAGGTACTTCAAATCCTTGAATAAGACGTCTCAGATTCGTTAGCGCTAATTCCGTTTGCTCTTATATTCCTATGCAGAGCATATCTTATTCAGGCGCATGTCGTATACAGCGTACGTTGCAAGTGCCTGCTCCGGACAAGTTCAGGTGTGCTTCGCTTTGAAGCGAGTTTGAAAACACGCTCCAAGAACCCAAAAACCTAAAAAATAACCTTACCCATGCCTGTCGGAAGACAAGCGGATAAGGTTATTTTTATTGACTTCGCTGCTGCTGGACATTATGATGCGATGCCCTCCTGACACCAAGCCAAGACAGGCACGCGGTAGCAACATAGAACATATGCCTCAGCTCAACCAGTCTCGTTTATTAGTCGATTTATTTCGCTTCCAGTTGTGCTGCTGGTGTTTCAACAACCACTTTCCATGCCGTTCCGATTGGAGGCAGACTGCGTGTTAGCATAGGGCTGTAGTACCCAATCACTTTAGTTCCTTTAGTCAGTTCTTCAGCTTTCACCGTCTCACCTTCGTGATTCACGAGCAGCGTATCTTTAGCGATATTCAGCACGACATGGTCAGGAGCCATCTCGGTTAAACGTGTACCTGTGATCTCAATCTGTGAGATGCCGCCTTCAGCTGTTGTTACATTTTCAATCGTACCAGCTGTACCCAGTACCTCTTTAGGCTGTGCCTCAGATGCTGTAGCCGAATCCAGTACAGTGACTTTATAGGTCGGGGTTTGTGGTGGCAGACTGCGGGTAGTGATCATGGAATGCTCAGCTTCCACGTTCATGCCGATGGCCAGATCAGTCAGTGCAATCTCTTTTCCCTCAACGGAGATGAATTTCGTCTCATCGCTCAGATTGAGCACGATGCCATCCAACCCTGCACCGCCAATCTGGATGGACTTATATTTATCCTGGTTCGAGATGCTGGTTATCACACCACGCTCAGTGATCGTCTTCACGTCCTCTTCACTAGTGATCGTCACCTGATTTCCTGTTGTGTTCACTTGTCCATGCAGTACCTTTTCGGCAAAAGAAGCCGGTACATACAATGTGCCGCCTGTGATTTCGGGTGCTGTACCCAGTGTGAGCAGCATTTTATTTACGGAATATTGATCTTTGCCTGTGATTACTTGTGTCCAGAGAACACCTCGCGTCAGCTCCGCGGTTTTATTTTCTTTATGCCATTTCAGTTCAATACCCAGTGCTTCGGTAAGATCACGCAGTGGAATCATGGCTACTTTGCCATCCTTGTTCCAGTAACCATCGGAGATGGACGCACCATTCACGGATATGTTTACTGCACCAGCTGTGTTACTATCTGCTGAAATGGATGTTTGATGGACTGGTTGTGTGTTGTCCAGTGTTGCTGCATAAGCGGCTCCACCACCCAATGCCATGGATAGGGCCATCAGTGCACTTACTTTTTTCATGTTGTTATTCATCAATATTCATCCCTTCTAATCTTTGTAATGTCGCGGTAAAATCTTCCTTAGAGCCACGCTTCAAGTTAATAGACGGGACAGATCGTCTCAGTGTTGCAGTTGCCATGCAATGAATCTAAGCGGTATGTTAGTTTGAATTTGAAATATCGCTTGTATTGCAGGTTATCGGCAGCAGGATCAGGTTAATTTCAGGTAGGTGGCCAAACCGTTGTCCTATTTCACATTCAAGTACGAGGAGGAACCGATTAGATGAGTGATATGTTAGTAGCGCTCTATCGTTTACCGGAGCAAGAGAGTGGACTGAGAAAGCTGCAGGAATCCTCCATTGTGATTCGAAGAGCCATTGCCCCAGAGAAACAGCTTGTACTGGATTGGGTGAGGTCACATTTTAGCCAAGCTTGGGTGGATGAATGTGAGGTCGCTTTTGCACGTCAGCCCGTGTCCTGTTACATCGCAGTTGAGCATGGGAAAATGATCGGATTTGCCTGTTACGAAGCGACATGTCGCAACTTCTTTGGACCTACAGGCGTGAGCCAGGATGCACGGGGCAAAGGTGTAGGCACAGCCCTGTTACTGGCCTGTATGCATGCGATGAAGGCGGACGGTTATGGTTATGCCATTATCGGATCAGCGGGACCTGTAGATTTCTATGCCCGGACGCTGGGTGCTGTGAAGATCGAAAATTCAACCCCGGGTATTTACGAAGGCATGCTGCGGGCAGACTAGACGATAGTGATGTTGTGGAAGTTGTGGAAAAGGAAGGGAGGACGATGATGAGCACGAAACAAATGCTGCACATTGGAATGATCGGTACAGGATCCATCTCGGATCTTCATATGAGGTGTTACGCCAAAAATGAGGATGCTGTCATCTATGCCATCTGTGATCTGAACGAAGAGCGGGCTAAAGCTGCGGCACAGAAGTATGATGCTCAATCCGTGTACACCGATTATCGGGAGATGCTGGAGGACCCGCATGTCGATGCCGTCAGTATCTGTACCTGGAATAATACACATGCGGAATTCGCCATTGCTGCACTGGAGGCAGGCAAGCACGTACTGTTGGAGAAACCGGTTGCAACCAATGTGGAAGATGCACTGCGGATTGAAGAAGCGGTGAAGAAGAGCGGACGTACGTTTATCGTTGGGTTTGTGCGGCGGTATGACAACAATATGCAGATGATGCGCAGATTCATTGATGCCGGGGAATTTGGTGAATTGTATTATGCCAAAGCTTCCATTCTGCGTCGTCACGGTAATCCAGGCGGTTGGTTTGCTGACAAAAGCCGTTCCGGTGGAGGCCCCCTGATTGATCTGGGTGTACATATCATTGACCAGTGTTGGTATTTGATGGGCAAGCCCAAGCCTGTTTCCGTCAGTGGGAATACGTATCGGAAGCTGGGCAATCGTGCCCATATCGAACATCTTTCTTTTTACAAAGCAGCCGACTACAGCGCAGCTGTGAATGACGTGGAAGATATGGCGAATGCACTCATTCGGTTTGAAAATGGGGCTTCGCTCGCGGTGGATGTGAGCTTTACCCTGCATGCACGCGGAGATGAATCTTCAGTGAAATTATACGGTGAGCGTGGTGGGTTCGAATTGGAGCCGGAGACAATCATCGTCACGGAGAAAAATAATACCATCCTGAATATTGAACCCCAGACGGACAATACGGGTCTCCATATTCATAGCGCATTTCAGAACCAGATCGACCACTTTGTGGATTGTTGCCTGAACGGTACAGATCCGATCAGTCCAATTGCGGATGGGGTGGCATCCACACGCATGCTGTGCGGAATCTACGAATCCGCTGAGAAAGGCCAGGAGATTCGTCTGGATTGAGTCCAGTGTACGGGACGGTTATTCTTCGTAATATTAAAAAGCATGCGTCTTCCGCGTGATTTGCGGTTGCGCATGCTTTTTCGCATCAGGTCATTTATTCAGTGGTGAATTCTCGTATCCAGGGTCATCATAATCCGTATCCTGCAGCCTTGGAAGCACGTTCATGCTCTCAATCGCCTGCCGGGTATCCGGCGTGCCATGGTCATACAGAAAAGTGTACAGCAGAGTCATGCCATCCGAAAATTGCTCTGTTGCCTCATCGTGGTCTGCCGATTTGTAGGGTACGGGAGCTCGTTGAAATGTGTAGGCATCGTCATCCTCCAGCACCTTCATCAGGTCTTTTAATCGGCCCAACTGTTCGTCATCCACCAACACCTCAAAGGGTGTAGATTCGTTCTTGGTTTGTTCAATCAAGTTATGAGTTACCGATACATACAGATGTTGTTTGCCATCCTGCATAATCCAACCCCCATTCTGAAATGGAAAAAAGACGCTTCTACTGTTAATAAACAGCAAAAAGCGCCCTGAAACGAGCTATAACTGTATCCCGTATCGTTTATTTCCCAAATCTCCCCGTTACAGGAACTTGGCGGGTACCGGCCTCCATCGATCCTGAACACAGGGGACAGGCGGGAGGGCCGGATGATGCCTTCTTGTTTGTTTTGGCAGAAGGCACAGCCGGTTTCTGTCTTAGCCACGCTTTACAGGTGGACGAACTACATTTCCAGACCGCAACGGTCTCCGTGCGCTCAGCATTACCCGAGGCTGAACCTGAACTGTGGGACTGTATACGGGAGGAACTCGCAGCTGTTGGACTTATACCTGTGGTACTGAACGCCTTATGATTGCGAATTTCCCCACTACCACGCCGTTCTCCAAGGCGATCCTCATCCCGTTCATTGTGGACCTCGAAGTCACGACGGTCACTGTGGTTGATGGCACGGCGTTGTGCTACATCCCGACCTTCGGAACGGCGACCCGACCCCGAACGGGCATATGATCCATTGCCTTTGCCATATGAAGTCGGGCTGCTGGTCCGACTCTCCTCACGAGGTTTGCGTTTATCCGGAACTTCCATGCCGAAGGCTTCAAGCAGGAAGCGGGACACATCCGCTGGCTTTCCGTGATGAGATGCGGGTGAGGTGACATACAAGTACTGCTTGGCCCTTGTGATGGCAACATAGGCAAGCCTACGTTCTTCCTCCAAGGCCATGTCCAGCTCGGCGTCTGTCTGCTGCACAGCAAGCGCAGCCTTTTGATCTTCGGGGATATCCTGTCTCAGTGCTGTACTGTGAGGCACAATGCCCTCACTGGCTCCGATCCAGTACACACAAGGGAACTCCAGTCCTTTGGCCCGGTGAATGGTCATCAACTGTACTGCGTCACTGTCCTGTGCGCGGCGTAGAGATTCCATCTCCCGGTGTCTGCGGGATAACTCATCCGCGAACTGGATGAACTCTTCCACCGTTTCGAATTTTTTGACGGCAGCTTCGAATTCATCCAGGGTTTCCAGCATCGTTTCCTTATAATGGGTGAAGATGCTGGGATCACCACTTTCCATATACTTGTCGTAGAACTGCCTGCGCATCTCCTGAATGGCGATGATGGGTTTCAGTTTGTGCAGTGATTTGATCAGCTTGATGCGTTCCTTGACCTGTTCCTGCTGGAACGGTTTCAGCTTGTCCCATTTCACCAGATGGATGAGTGGATATTTCTTCGCCTGTTGTTGTTCACAGCGCTGAATCCACTCCAGCCCGGCATCCCGTGACACATAGAGCGGTCCCAGTGCACTGGGAAGAGCATCCATGGCGCGTGGATCAAGAGACAGACGCAGATGATCCATCAGGGGCCTGATGAGAGACTGGTCGTAGAACACCGGGGAGGCACCATGCTGTACAAAAGGCACATCTTTCAACACAAGCTGCTCGAACACAGCCCGGCTGCTGCTTGCAGTCCGGTGAAGAATCGCAATATCACGATAGGTGTGCTGCCCTTCTTCAACCTGTTGGCAGAGCTGATTCACGACCCACGCCGCTTCTTCCTCCGCATTGGATGGTGTGGCGAAACGGGGCGCATCTCCGCGGTTTCCGGCGGCACGCAGCCGTTTGTCACGTCTGCGTTTATTACGGGCGACCAGTTCGCTTCCGAGTCCGAGAATGCGTGCATCACTGCGATAATTGATATCCAGCGTCACAATGCGTGCACCGGGGTATACTTTATCGAATTCCAAAATCGATTCCTGGCGTGCGCCATTAAAGGTATAGATCGTCTGGTCATCATCTCCTACAACCATCAGGTTGCGGTGGGCGGAAGCCAGTTTTTGCACAATCTCATATTGCAGATGGTTGGTATCCTGGAACTCATCCACCATAATATACTGAAAACGTTTCTGAAGCGGCCCCAGGACAGCCGGGTCACGAAGCAGAGCGGCAGCGCGCAGTAAAATATCGTCAAAGTCCATTTTGCCCCGCTCCTGCTTCCAGGCTTCGTAACCAAGCAGAACACGCTTGGCATCGCGTTCTTCCTGCGATTTTTCAGGCAGGTCGGTTGTTTCCGATCCTTGCATCTTCCATGCAGACAGCATAGCCAGTAGACTTTCCGGCTGGAAAGCTTCACTCATGCCATTTTGGCGCAAAAGCATCTTGAGCACCGTGTGCTGGGCGCGGGACTCGCCAAAGATCTCTTCCTGCACACCATAATGACGCAGCAATGTCAGCGCAAAAGAGTGGAAGGTGCGAGCCTGTACGGCTCTCGCGGCAGCCGGGCGTATACCTGGCAATGCGGCGATGCGGTCCTTCATCTCGGTGGCGGCCTTGTTGGTGAACGTCACCAGAAGAATACTGCCTGCATGTACGCCACTAACCTCTATGAGGTAGCCGGCTCTTGCAGCGAGTACAGTCGTTTTGCCACAACCGGCTCCGGCAAGCGTCAGGATAGGTCCTCTGCCATGACGGACTGCCGAGATTTGTGGTGCATTCAGCTTAATGCCAGCCTCTTCCAGAGAACGAAAGTAAAAGGCATCTTGTTGATCATTGCCCACGAGTTGCCGACTGGTCTCCAGCGGAGCAGACGGGGACTGGGGCAGGGATGCCGCCGGGGTAACCCCGAGCGGACGGGGGTAGAACGTTGAGTTCGGACTTAACATGTTTCATCCACCTCTGTATGCATTCAGGGATAGGACTATCCCGGCTAAAAGTAAACCATTTGCCCTTTTCACAATCGCATTGTAAATTGGTATGATAGAGTTAGTTGCCTAATCAGGCGGTTAAGTAGGGCCAAAGCTTCATTATACCCGAACGTATGGTCTTGACGAAAGCCCCCGATTTCATCCAGTATCGGTATTAAACGGGTACCTGCACGAGATTACGCAACTTTTTGGCATGATATCGTATAAGTTATATGCCTGAGCATTTTGCATGAAGGATGTAATATGCTAATTTACTACAAGTATGTGTTCAAAAAGTCTGGTTTTCAGTCTTTTTGAATAACCTCTAAAAATTTAAATGATAATATTGGTTTTGACGGGACAGAGGAGGAATGGTCATGAAACTGCTTCAACGCATCAAAGACGGAGCGAACAAAGCAACAGAGCGTGCCCAGCACGCCGTTGAGATTGGGAAACTGAACAACCAGATTGTGGGCTTGCAACAGGAACAGGAAGTCCATTTTACAGATATGGGTCGCATCTTCTATGAGGGTTATCGGGCACAGGATATGACGCGTGCAGAAAAAGAGATGGTGGAACTGTCGCGACTCTGCGACGAATTGCAGGACGAGATTGATGGCCTGCGCAACAAGATTGCACAGCTGAAGAATGAACGGTTGTGCGAATGTGGACATGTCGCTTCCCTGGACGCCAACTTCTGCCCTAAATGTGGACGCAAGTTGGGTGAACTCAAGACAGCAGCACCAACAACAGGAACTGCAGGCGTTGCAGGAGCAACCACAGCTGCGAGACAAGAGGCAGCTGTGGCACAGAACCAAACTCCGGAGCCCGACTTCTACGATGCGCCAGCCGAATTGGAACTGGAGGAAGACGAGCCGTATCACACGGTCATTCCGTCCATAGCCGATCTGGAGACGGAATCGGAATATAACAGTACGGAATTTACACTGGAAGAAAAGGAAGCGTTCGATGCAGAGTGGGAACGTCGCAGAGATGAAGAGATGCAACGGGAACGCGAGCGTCAGCAAGAATTGGACGAACGCATCCGCTACTGGAAGGAAAATAACCCAATCGTGAACACGGTGGACGTACAGACCGAAGTTTCACGCGAAATGGTGAACTGTCAGATTTGTGCAGCCGAGCTGCCCAAAGGTTCGAAATGGTGCCCGCGTTGCGGAGCCGAACAGATCTGATGCAGTAGAAGCTCTGCCGCATCAATGTGAGGCAGTGCGGGTTGCTGACAGCATGGGGGGACGGGAATATGGACCAACTGCTGCATCATTTGCGTCATCTCGGATTTACCGAGATGGAATCTAAAATTATGGTGGAACTCGCCCGCCAGGGATCAGCTTCAGGATATGAGGTTGCGAAGCGGCTGGGCGTGTCCCGTTCCAATGTATATGCGACCCTGCAACGGCTGGAGCAACGTGGTTTCCTGCGGTGCAGTCCGGGGGAGCCTGCGAAGTATAGTGTGCTGAAGCCTGAGGAGATGACACGTATGATCTCCGATCAGATGCGTACCTCTCTGGATTATGTCCAGAGCAGCATGCCCAAGAGTGAACCGGAGAAGCCTGTCTTCTATAACATTGAGGGTGACAAAAATGTGTTTGAGAATCTGAGCCGTGAATTGGCTGAGGCTCAGCATGAGATTGTTGTCGACGTCTGGCGTGAAGAGGCAGAGCTGTTACGTAATGATTTACAGCAAGCTGAAGCTCGCGGTGTACGGCTGTTATGGTCGTGTGATGGTGGTGAAGGCATGCTGAATCAGCCTGTCCCTTGGCCGGGATTGCCTTTGTATGGAGCAGGTAATGGTCGGAAATTCTCTCTGGTCATAGACCGCCGCTGGTGCATGCTGGGCATGCGCGGGGAATCATGCGCTACGCAGGCAGTGGTGACGGAGCATCCGGTAATGACCGGGTTGCTGCTGAATCATTTTGCTCAAGAACTGGTATTGTACGAGCTGGAACAGGATATGGGTGAGGAACTGGAGTCACGCTATGGACACCGGTACGAAGAACTCTCAGCACGGTACTGGTCTTCGCCTTCAGGAGAGGGCGGGAAGAGCTAGGCAGATCATTGATGAATTCACTCCCGATGGATTGAACATCTAGCACAAAAGTACCTTTCCTGATCTTGATGAAACAATACTTGCGTACATAAAGCAGGCGCTGCCCGAGAGGCAGACGCCTGTTTATGCTGGTTTGAGGTATGACAGTGATGTTCGTCACAGCATCTGTTTCCAGTCAGGTCAATAGTAAAGGTATGAAGTTATGCTATTTTTGAGAAAATGAAGCTATGAACATTCGATTGAACTGGATCGGGTTGAACAGGATTGTAGATGATCAATCTTTGGGTACGTGATACAGAGCTTCCAGCACGTCCGTATAATAGGCTGTGCCATGGGGCACAAATTCCGTTCCCCGAATCTCGCGAACGACACGCTCAGATTTATAAGCTGCCTGATCGCTTAACGGGTCCTTATGACCGATGGAATGTGGTGGTGATATCAATGGCTGAGTCTGAACTCCAGTAGCTTGGATGACGTCGATCTCGCCACGGAACATAGCGAGTAGATCATCCAGCGCCACTTCATAGAGGCTATCCACCTCGCTGGCTTGCAGAACATAGGCTTCAAGCGGCTGGTTCAGACATAATCCATAGACCGCACTGAATTCCCGATCTATGAATGGAACACCACGGACCTCTCCTTGGAGCTGCTGTGTGGCCGTGAGTAGATAGGTTAGTGCATCAAAAGATACATGTACACCCAATTCTTCCTCCAGCTCACGATTGGCGTCTTGTAGTTGTTCACCTGCGGTGAGATGGCCTGCTGCTGTAATGTCGTAACATCCAGGGAAGGTATCCTTAACATCACGCCGCCGCTGAAAAAGAACCTGACGTTGTTCGCCTTCGTCACGCACAATCCAGCAGTGGAATGAACGGTGCCAATATCCTTTGGCATGGACCTCGCTACGTGGCGCTGTACCGATCCAATGTTGCTGATCATCATAAATGTCGAAACGTTCTGGGCTCATGAAACGTATCTCCTTATATAGCAGTTTTTAAAGTTCAAAATTTCACAAAGTATGTTTTAAGCGAAAGGGGAACGATCGTATGGAATGCATTGTACACTTTCAGGTGATTTATCCGCAACCTCAGGAGCGTAAAAGCCTTCGAGGACTTATATTTGTAGGGCAAGGTCAGGAACCGGCTAACAGTCAGTTAAGCAGCATGTTTAAGGATATGGGATTCCATGTACGTTTGGAAGATGAGGCTCAATTGTTGTTCAAGCCAGTGGATGCTTCGGCAAACTTTGAATATATTCGCGTGACAGAACTGGATACCGGAGAAGAAGTTTACAAGGAAGATAAGGATCTGAAGTCGATTCTGGAGCATTTGCTGCCACGCCGCTTCTAGTTCATAAAGATGGGGCGAATGAAATTCAACGGGGCAGTAAATGTAATACATGTATGTAAGGCATAAAAGAAGGCCCCACCTTTACGGTGGAACCTTCAAGCTACGCCATATCGTATTAAGTCTTTGTGCTTAGCTTTTCATACATATACCCTAACAAGTCGGGAAGTTGTTCTCGGCATTCGCATCAGGATTTATCAGGAAGCAACATCGGTGTACGATTTAACCCAATTGTAATTACGCTGTTGCGCCGCTTCCTTCTGCTTCCAGCTCTGAAGTACAGTGCGAGCAGCGGGTAGCCGCGGCTGGAATTTCAGATAGGCAATACTTGCAAGCCTTGGTCGTTTTTTGCGGCTCGGGCTTTTTGTGTTCCTTGCTTTTGAGGTAGTTGATACCCTTCACAAGCATGAAGATACAGAACGCAACGATAAGAAAATCAATCATGACGTTGATGAACTGACCATAAGCAATTACGGTAGCCCCAGCTTCGTTGGCTTGAGCAAGGGTGGTGATGTCCTGTCCGTTTGCTGTTTTCATATCTCGATCCAGGTTGATGATTTTCTGACTGAAGTCGATTCCACCCAGCAGTTTTCCAACCGGAGGCATGATGATATCATTCACAAGCGATGTGACGATTTTACCAAAAGCAGCCCCAATAATTACACCGACCGCCAGATCGATGACGTTGCCGCGGACGGCAAACTCCTTGAATTCTTTAAGTACGCCTTTCATGTCTGCATATCTCCTTTGATCATTTCAATTCATAATGTAGGCCGCGGTTCCATCCATTCTCCGTTCGGATCCGCGCTTCCGTTCTCATATTGTACATAAAAAATGGATTCCTATCACCCCCTGTTTGCAAATTAAGACAAGTTTCCGCAACTTCCATGAAAATACTTCTTTATTTCATGCCGCCGATTCGGTATACTTCTAACATTGTCAGTTATGTTTAACCATGTACATTCAGGTTCGCGATCATACATTGTAACGAATCATGGAGCCAAAAAATTAAATATGCCGTTACTCGTATATGTGCAGGAATAGGCCTGCATGTCTCTACCCGATCACCGGAATGATCGGACTACGGGAAAGATGTTACAATGTTTTGTATGGTTGGCATGAGATCATTCTCAGACAGTTTCACTGAAGAGCAGGTTCAAGTGGCTTTTATCTGTTTCTGGATAGACTGTATGGAGTTTGACGTCTCAGGAGTGAACTTTGGCTCTAATGTCCTTCCAGAACATTTACAGCATCCATACGGCTTGTCCATATACGTACAAGTCCGTCTTTTCCCGTCTCCGGTTATTCCGCAGCGTGTGAAAAGGCGGGCTTTTTGCTTTTTTACCATGAGATTTAAGGGGCATGTGGGTCTCTGTGAAGAGGGCATTCAGGGGGAAGAATTGCAATGCAATTGTTAAAAGACAAGGTAAGACAGGAAGGCATCGTCCTGTCCGAGCAAGTACTCAAAGTGGATTCATTCCTGAACCACCAGATGGACCCGGTTCTGATGAAGGAAGTAGGCAAGGAATTCATTCGCCGCTTTGAAGGCGAGAATATCACACGTGTGCTAACGATTGAGTCATCAGGGATTGCTCCAGGCATCATGACAGCACTGGAGCTGAATGTGCCACTGATCTTTGCGCGGAAGCAGAAGTCCCTCACACTGACGGAAGACATTCTGGTAGAGAAGGTCTACTCCTTCACGAAGCAGGAGACCAATGAAATCACCGTTGCCAAGAAGTTCATGCAGCCTGGGGATCGGGTGTTGATCATTGATGATTTTCTGGCGAACGGTGAAGCGGCATTTGGTCTTGCTCGCATTGTGGAGCAGGTTGGAGCGGAAGTGGTTGGCATCGGTATCGTCATTGAAAAAGCATTCCAGCCGGGAGGTCGCTTGCTGAAAGAAGCAGGATACCGTGTGGAATCGCTGGTTCGCATCGGGGCTTTGTCAGATGGACAGGTTACATTTGCGGACGAGGAGGGCACGAACTAATATGGCACGCGAACGTATTTTTCAGCGGCATCGGCATCCAATCAAGACCTTCTCACTCGGACTTCAACACGTTCTTGCGATGTATGCAGGGGCTGTCGTCGTTCCGCTGATCGTCAGTAAAGCATTGGGTTTTACACAGGAACAACTAACTTATCTCATTGCCATTGACTTGCTCGCATGTGGTGTGGCTACACTGCTTCAGGTATGGGGAAATAAATATTTCGGCGTAGGGCTGCCTGTTATGCTCGGTTGTGCATTCCAGGCCGTGTCTCCGATGATTCTCATCGGGATGAACAGTGGGGTATCTGCCATTTACGGCGCGATCATCGCTTCAGGACTGTTCGTATTGATCTTCTCGGGTCTTTTTGGGAAGCTGATTAGGCTTTTCCCTCCTGTCGTGACAGGTTCGGTTGTGACCATTATTGGTCTGACGCTGATCCCGGTAGCTTTCCACGATCTGGGTGGCGGTCAGGGCCAACCGGGCTTTGGTAGTGGAGCGAACCTATTGCTTGGATTCGGTGTACTGCTCTTTATCATTCTGATGACTCGCTTCACAACTGGATTCATCCGCTCCATCTCGGTACTTATTGGTTTGCTCGTAGGTACTGTGGCGGCTGGATTTATGGGCCAGGTTAATTTTGCGCCTATTCGCGATGCAAGCTGGTTCCATGTTGTTCAGCCGTTTTATTTTGGCAGACCGACATTTGAGATTGTACCCATCCTGACGATGATTCTGGTGGCGATTGTCAGCGTGGCCGAGTCCACAGGTGTATTTATGGCTCTGGGTAAAATCCTGGACAAGGACCTGTCGTCTAAGGATCTGGCGCGCGGTTATCGCGCAGAGGGTCTGGCCATTGTGTTAGGTGGTATTTTCAACTCGTTCCCGTATACAACCTATTCGCAAAATGTAGGGCTTGTACAGATGACTCGTGTGAAGACACGTGATGTGATTGTTGTGGCTGGTGGAATCCTGGTGGTCATCGGATTTGTGCCGAAGATTGCGGCACTGGCACAGCTCGTTCCAACTGCAGTTCTTGGCGGAGCCATGGTGGCTTTGTTCGGCATGGTGGTATCATCCGGTATCCGAATTATCGGTAGTCAGGTCGATCTGAACCGTCATGAGAATCTGTTTGTCATTGCTTGTTCTGTAGGCATGGGGCTGGGAGTTACCGTTGTGCCTGAATTGTTCGCTGGTGCACCAGACTGGGCTCAGATCATGCTAGGTAACGGCATCATTGCAGGCAGCTTCACGGCGATCTTCATGAACCTGCTGTTTAACGGTCTGGGTACCAAGGAAACAGCCGCCAAGATGGCTGAGCAACAAGCAGATGCCATCCTTGGAGAAGCAGACAAGTCGGCTTAATAGCCGAACTAGACCTATCATCCAGCATGATTGTTATGTTAACGTCTTGGAAATTAACCTTAACAAGATTAACATTTAAGCAGGTTGATACATCGTGATTTACAGCATGAATGGTTTATGACATACATCATTTATATTGTGAATGTTCAACCACATGAATAAGTCACCTTTACATGCTAAACAACGAATGTATATAGAATCCGATATATAATTAAAAGACGATCCACACCCTGTTTGAAAGGGGGGATCGTCTTTTCTTTTGCATCATGTCTTCCTAAAGTTACAGATGGCGCATCTGTTTCTCTGCAAAATCGCCAACCCACGGCAGCTTTAGCCATTTCCCCTGCAAGCTGGTGACCACCATGATGAGCCAGACCACAACACCGAGCAGGGATAACAAGGATGCCACCAGTGGTCCAAATAACGGAAGAAAAGTCGATAATACATGCCCAACCATAATGATGCCAAAGACGGTTACGGATTGCAGCGCATGAAATAGCACAAACCGACTCCGCTTTTCTACCGCGAGAAAAACAATCCCGCCTACAAAGGTAAACAGATAACAGAGCATACCGGCAATATTTTCATCCAGACCGCTAGACGATTTCATGGGGGACATCCGGTCCAGCCTCCTTTAACCTTTTTTACTAGGCTATGAAGGAGATGGACAGAACTGAACCTGTGAATTTATCCGACTAACAAATCAAACAATATTATCTTCCGCCCTCGATTTGTCTGCGAGGGTTTGTGATCTTGCCCATTTTATCTGTATCGTTTTCCTTGGGAACCAATCTTTCATCGGTACGTCCTTCATGGTGATTATCAAAAGCATACTCCGTCAGCTTCCATTCTGACTTGCCGAGAACGGGATCTGCCGGGAAGTGTTGCCCACGATGCAGATGTTCCTCACGTCCGGCTTCGTTGATATATACTCCGTCGACTTCCACCTTTTCATGTGAAAGGGGCAGCATATCCTGTTCTTTGCGTTCCATGAAACGGCGCCTCCTTTTAGATACCATTAATTTAACTGTATGGGTTGTCCGTGATAATATCCCCCGAATAGTTCAGTGTTATGCTGGATATATTAATTCCGTATAGAATGGTGGCATTCATAACATATGATTCGGAATTAAACTTTTTGGGCATGAAAACCGTTATATTTATTAGAGGAAATCGTCAAGTCGTAAGATACTTCCGAATATGATACAATAAGATTATGATTCATTCCGAATCATATCGGGTATTTATAGTGTCAGGTACTTGCTTTCTAGCGAGGTTCCCGACCTAAAGCTTGCTTTAAGCCGCGCACACAACTTCATGGATGGCATTTAAGACTTATTCGGCATTCTCTAAACGGAGCATTCACTTTCAACGTTTTGGGAGGGAATTACAATGGCAACGAAAGGTCACAATGAGGTCAAAGAAAGTTTGAGGGAAATGACTCGGATTTTCCGTCCTAAAGATCCAAAAAAATTCGTGAAGGAGTACGTGAGAAAATACCGGATTACGGGTGGATACGAGGAAGAATTGACTTCTGTGGTTGAGCATGAGCTTGTCAAGATGGATTCTTCCGTGTCCTGAAACAACACACAACTCTGATTATACTGTTCCGATAATGAATAGAACCGTCTTCCGGGCGATAAGCTCCGGCAGACGGTTTTTTTTGCGTTCCTGCTGCATATATATGGGAGTACACCTACAGCGGGAAGGATGAATGCATGTGGACCCTATTTTAAAAACCAAAGAAGAGATTGGCTACATGCGGGAAGCTGGACGAATTTTGCGACGTTGTCACCAGCATATTGAGCAGTGGATGATACCTGGGATCACGACAGCGGAGATCAACGAGCGGGTGGAAGGGTTTCTGGCAGCACATGGGGCCACACCGGAGCAGAAAGGATATAAAGGATATCCGTACGCCACATGTGCCTCTGTCAATGAAGTGGTCTGCCACGGATTTCCGGGAGAAGAAGAACTGGTGAGTGGGGATGTAGTGACCATCGATATGGTGGTGAACAAAGACGGCTGGCTTGCTGACTCGGCCTGGACATATGGCATTGGTGAACCAAGCAGATCCATTCGCAAGCTGATGAGACGCACGGAGAAGGCCCTTGAGCGGGCGATTGCCCAGGCAGTTCCAGGGAATACGCTCGGAGATATTGGAAGTGCCATTGAACGAACAGCCAGATTGTATCGTTACGGAATTGTAAAGCCCCTCATCGGTCATGGAATCGGTCAATATATTCATGAGCCGCCAAATGTGTTGCCGTATGGCAAACGCAGAACGGGCACGATGCTCACCGAGGGGATGGTCATTACCATTGAACCCATATTTACGAAAGGCAGTTCCGGGGCCGTTGTGTGGGACGAAGATGGATGGACAGTAAGAACGGTAGATGGCAGTTGGGGAGTACAGTATGAGCATACAGTTGCGATTACTGGGGATGGCCCCTTGATTCTGACCAATAGTACATGAGAAGAATTCAGGTGAAGGTGAAGATGAAGATGAGGACTTGAAATGAACCTTTCGGAGAAATGCTCCATGCTGTTTTGAGCTTGAATGTAGCGGTATGGAGCGATAGGTATGTTTTCTGAATGGACATGGAAGAGGTCTTCCATAAAATCGGACCTTTCTTTTGCATAATATCGCATGTTTTGAATGTGAGAAAAATCACCAATAAATCGAGTTTTATCACCGAAATTTGGCAAAAATTTTCAAATGTAGAGTGTAATACTTTTGACTGAAATCGTTTGCAAATCAAGTTGTAGAGCGGTTTTTTACATAAAGTGAACAATTTGTGAACATGTGTCCAAAGATTGACAAAATCATACCCTCAACTTATATTTAATAAGTGATTGAAGCATATAGAATGAATTGGAAGAATGCGCAGACATGCCCTGAGCAGGAAATCACGGGAGTACTGGAAGCGTTATTTTTGTAAGCGTTCTGTATGATGAAGAGGATTATGCGTATCGTGCTGAAACGTACCTTTTGTTGCCTTTCTACTGAACGACAACGGTAATCTACGAAAACGTAAAAAAGTGGGGTAGATCAATGATGAAACAGTGGCAGGTTGCAAAGCGAATTCTCCCCTTGCTGGCGGTGTTCTCTTTGCTGCTATCCGCATGCGGGCGGGAAGACTTGTCGGTAATGAAACCTCAGGGTCCTGTGGCGCAAGGCCAATATGATCTGATGAAGTTATCCATCACGATTATGATCGTGGTGCTCATCATTGTATTTGCTATAGCGGCCTATGTTCTGATCCGGTTTCGTAGAAGATCCGGGCAGACCGACATGCCTGAACAGGTTGAAGGTAATTTCAAGCTGGAAGTAATATGGACAGCCATTCCGTTATTGCTGGTTATTGTGCTGGCAGTACCGACAGTCCAAACGATTTTTGCCCAAGGTGAAGATCTGTCCAATGACAAAAATGCACTTAAGGTCCAAGTCACCTCGCATCAGTACTGGTGGGAATTCACTTATCCTCAATATGACGTAACCACCGCTCAAGATCTCATCATCCCGACCGGAACAAAAATCGCATTTGAACTTAAGACCGCTGACGTGCTTCACTCCTTCTGGGTGCCGTCACTTGCGGGCAAAATGGACACAAACCCGGATGGAACACTTAACAAGTTCAGTTTCTCTGCACCGAATGAAGGCGTTTACCGCGGTAAATGTGCCGAGTTATGTGGCAGATCGCATGCCTTCATGGAATTCAAGGTAAAAGCAGTGAGTCAGGAATCCTTTGACAGATGGGTGAATCAGATGAAAGCACCTGCAGTCCTTCCTGAAGATACTCAATTAGCCGAGAAATTCAAAACAAACTGCCTTTCTTGCCACGCGGTTGGCGATCAAGGTGGACCAGTAGCACCTAACTTGACGGGAATCGGCGGCAAGGAATCTGTCGCAGGCATTTTGCTGAATTCTCGTGAGGGACAGGAAGAAGGCAGTCCGGTACTGGATAACATGAAAGAATGGCTCCATGATCCACAATCCGTGAAGCCGGGCAATACCATGCCGAATCCCAAGGATCTTGGGTTGACGGATGAAGAAATCGACGGAATTGCCGAATATCTGGCCAACTACAAATTGGACTATGAATAGAACAGCAAGGACGAAGAAGGGGGTACACAACCTTGGCTCATGCGCATAGCGTCAAGAGGTACAGGGGCTTGATGGATTGGATCACCACCGTCGATCACAAAAAAATCGCCATTCTCTATTTGGTTGCGGGTGGATTTTTCTTTGGAATCGGCGGCATTGAAGCCATTTTGATTCGGATTCAACTGATGAAGCCTATGAATGATTTTGTATCGGCACAGGTCTTCAACGAATTGATTACCATGCATGGAACAACGATGATTTTCCTTGGTGTCATGCCACTTATTTTTGCCATTATGAATGCAGTTGTGCCTTTGCAGATCGGGGCGCGGGACGTTGCCTTTCCTTTTCTTAACGCACTTGGTTTCTGGACGTTCCTTTTTGGGGGACTGCTGCTGAACCTGAGTTGGGTTATGGGGGGAGCACCGGATGCGGGCTGGACCTCATATACGCCGCTTTCGGGCAGTGAGTACAGTGGAACGCATGGTGTGGATTTCTATACCATCGGTCTTCAGATCGCGGGTCTGGGAACACTCATCGGGGGCATTAACTTTCTCGCAACGATTATTACAATGCGTGCTCCAGGCATGTCCTACATGCGGATGCCGATGTTTACATGGACGACATTTATTACATCTGCCATTATTCTTTTTGCTTTTCCTGCCATCACGGTAGGGCTTGTACTTTTGACGTTTGATCGTATACTTGGAGCGAATTTCTTCGATGTAGCAGGGGGCGGTAACCCCGTACTCTGGCAGCACATCTTCTGGATTTTCGGGCACCCGGAAGTATACATTTTGATTTTGCCGGCATTTGGTATCATCTCGGAGGTTATTCCGACCTTCTCGCGTAAACGGCTGTTCGGTTACAGCTCCATGGTATTTGCCACCATCCTGATTGCCTTCCTGGGCTTCATGGTATGGGCGCATCACATGTTTACAACAGGTCTCGGAAATGTAGCCAACGCGCTATTCTCCATCTCGACAATGTTGATTGCCGTACCTACCGGGATCAAAATCTTTAACTGGCTCTTTACGATGTGGGGTGGACAGATCCGCTTTACAGCGGCGAACCTGTTTGCTGTTGGATTCGTTCCAACCTTCGTTATGGGTGGTGTTACCGGTGTCATGCTGGCATCTGCTCCGGCGGATTTCCAGTTCCATGATACGTACTTTGTTGTAGCCCACTTTCACTACGTTATTGTAGGGGGACTTGTACTCGGCTTGTTCTCGGGACTGCATTACTGGTGGCCGAAGATGTTCGGACGTATTCTGAGTGAAACACTTGGAAAATGGACATTCTGGACATTTATGATCGGTTTCCAATTAACGTTCTTTGTACAGCATTTCCTCGGTCTGATGGGAATGCAGCGCCGGATCGTTACATATTTGCCGAATCAGGATTTTGATCTGCTCAATCTGGTCAGCTCCGTCGGGGCATTTCTGATGGGTGTGGGAGTTATCTTATTCCTCGCGAACATCGTAATCACCATGAGAAAACCGGCTGGTGCGCCAAACGATCCGTGGGAAGACGGTCGTACTTTGGAATGGTCCATTCCTTCACCGCCGCCGGAATACAATTTCAAGCAGACTCCGCTGGTACGTGGAATTGATGCGTACTGGAAGGAAAAGATGGCAGGACATACGGAGATGACACCAGCAGAACCCGTGGGTTCGATTCATATGCCATCAGCAACGCCGTTGCCGTTTGTAATGTCTGTGGGGATCTTTATTGCCGGACTTGGTCTGATGTTCAGCAAGGATGAATTCGGTAATGCGTTTATGAATGTATTGTTTAACAATTATATTGTAGTTGTTATTGGTCTTCTGATTACATTTGGATCAATGGCACTGCGTTCACTTTATGATGATCATGGCTGGCATATTGAACCGGAGGATCAGGATGAGAAGGGGGCTAGAACATGACAACCTCACATGCCGAACCGGTGAACGACAAATTGCCGCATGAACCGGAGAAAGCAACGCTGGAGGGACGTAACAAGTTGATTGCCTTCTGGTTGTTCCTTGGCGGAGAGACTGTACTGTTCGGTACGCTCTTTGCTACCTTCCTGGCTCTTCGTGGCCAAACCAATGATGGACCTACGGCGAATGAACTGTTTCACCTGCCACTCGTGGCCGCTGCAACGTTCATTCTCTTGGTCAGTAGTTTGACGAGTGTATTTGCAATTCAGGCCATGCATAAGGGCAAGCGAGATGCACTGGCATTGTGGCTTGGCATCACGGTGGTACTGGGTATGGGATTCCTCGCGCTGGAGATATACGAGTTCTATGAGTATGTGAAACATAAAGAGTTTGGCATGACTACCAGTGCCTTTAGTTCAGCATTCTATACACTGGTCGGGTTCCACGGAGCGCACGTTGCTTTCGGTATTGTGTGGATCGGAATCATTATTGGGCAGCTGTTCAAAAAAGGATTGACGGTCGTAACTGCACCTAAAGTATACGTCTCCGCAATGTACTGGCACTTTATTGACGTGGTCTGGGTGTTCATCTTTACGGTCGTGTACCTGCTCGGAAAGGTGGGGTAACACATGTCAGCACAGGATAAGACAGATCAACAGCCTGTGAAGCACCGTCACCGGACGGAAGGGCCACAGAAACACGTCGTGGTGTTTGTTTTCTCCATTATTCTCACGCTGATTGCGTTTGCGGCTGCTTCTGCCGGAGGGGTCAACACAACCTTTACGATAATTATTTTGCTCGTGATGGCTATTCTTCAGGTATTCGTTCAGTTGGGTTACTGGATGCACATGAAGGATAAAGGGCACTTGATGCCAATCCTGTTCATGGCCTTTGGCTTCTTCGTAGCCTTTACGTGCATCATTATGGCACTTTATTGGGTCTGGTGGTAAAAGAGATGGCGGCGGCGCAATGCCGCCGTCTTTTCCCCTTTTTGGCGAATGAATCTTCATAAAGAAATAAAGGCAACAACCAAATCAGGTCACGGGGAGGTTTCCCGTATGCTCGGGTTGCAATATTTTAGCTTCAACGACTTATGGAGTCCACTTATATTGGCTTTATTTCTGATCATTGCTGCGGCGTATTTAGTGCTCGTGGGACCGTTAAGCGAGCAAATAAAAGATGCAGAGCCTGCGACTGCCGGTCAGAAAATCATGTTTATTACAGGGCTGTTTGTCCTCTATCTGGCTCAAGCTGGACCATTTAATCTGCTTGGTCACGTGATGTTTAGTTTTCACATGGTAAGCATGGCGTTCTCTTATCTGGTAGCGCCGCCGCTGATGATGAAAGGCTTGCCGATCTGGGTATGGCGCAGAGTCGTACGTTGGCTGCCGACACGCCAGCTATCGTTCCTGGCTCATCCGATTGTTGCGGCAGTGATCTTTAACGGGCTGTTTTCGCTGTATCACTTACCGATTGTACATGATTACGTTATGCTGAATTTTACCGTTCACCGATTGTATTATATTGCATTGTTTATCACCTCGATGCTCATGTGGTGGACATTGCTGAATCCGTTACCAGAGGGCAGACAAGCTTCGGGTCTATCCAAGATCGGTTTTATTTTTCTGAATATGGTGCTGCTCACGCCTGCGTGTGGATTGATTATTTTTGCGTCCGAGCCGTTGTATCAGACGTACAGCAACCCGGCAGTATGGGCTGAAGCCATGCGGTATTGTGTGTCTGGGGATTCTACGGCTTTACTTCGCTCATTCGGTGGACCGGCCTTCTTCAACTTCCTGTCCTCCGCGAAGGAAGATCAGCAGGTCGGTGGCATTATAATGAAGTTTATTCAGGAAGGGATCTTCGCCTCCATGCTGGCCTATGTCTTTTTCCAATGGTATCGGAAAGAGAAGCAGGAAGATGATGATGATTCGTATCCTGCTGGAGGCGCTGGGGGGCCACTCAATCCGGCTGCCAAATAATTAAGTCAATGTTCTGACAAGAGGGGGAACACACGATGGATATGTATTTTTGGCTACCTACGATCAGTACTTCTTTCATTGTGATAAGTGCAGTACTGGTGGGGATTGGATGGGTACTGATTATTCGGGGCAAACGCGAGGCTCATCAGTCCGCCATGGTAGCAGGTGCGATTGCAGCTCTAATCTTCTTTGTGATCTATATGTCTCG
This sequence comes from Paenibacillus sp. FSL R5-0519, assembly GCF_037974275.1. Taxonomy (NCBI): domain Bacteria; kingdom Bacillati; phylum Bacillota; class Bacilli; order Caryophanales; family Paenibacillaceae; genus Paenibacillus; species Paenibacillus sp. FSL R5-0519. The sequence goes on along the minus strand of NZ_CP150234.1, from coordinate 5,937,857 downwards.
CACAGTATTCGTAGGTAATACGGCTTGGGGTGGAGACCCGGATCTGGAGATCTTTTATCGGATATTTCTAATCTTTCATATTATCCTGGCTACCGTGGCAGCGATATTCGGCATTTCAACACTAGTGTTGGGGTTCAAAAAGAAGTTCGGAACACATCGCCGCTGGGGCAGGTTCACGTCCATGATCTGGTTCGGGTCAGCATTAACAGGTGTTGTTGTGTATGTTCTTCTATATCTCTTATATCCTGGTGGTCATACACGTCCGGTGTGGGAAGCTATTCTCGGCGTGTAAAAAATGGGGCACAACCTCGGGCTAATCGTGCGTGCGTCACTATGATCTTCTGAAAATATGAAAATGGACGAATCTAGCAGAAGATTCGTCCACGCTACCTCTCTCATTCATTCATAGAATGAGTTCGAGAGGGGGAAACAAAATGAAAAAAACAGTCAATGTCAGTCAAACGTATCCACGCCTTACCGTGTATTCAGAAGAGAACTACAGAGGAAGAAGCCGCATCTATCGTGGCAACACGGGTCTTCGTAACCTGGACAATATTTTGGATGGGGTAGAGAGCCTGCGTTTTTTCTCAACAAGTTCTAATGCAACACTCGTTGTATTTACACGGCCAAACTTTCAGGGGGGATTCCGCGTCTTCCGCGGCAACACCAACTTGAGAGATTTGGATGATCTGATCCGTGGCGAGGATGTGGAATCCCTGATCTCCACGAATGAACGGCTGACTCTGGCCGAGATTCGTGCGATTCGCAGCAGCCGCAGTCTGCCTAGTGGTTATATCCTCGTTTGATTGCAAGGCCTCTTCTTCTAACAGGTGCTAGAGAACGGTAAAGGGCTGTACCCGAATTGTGTTAACACAATAACGGGTACAGCCCTTCTTTTGTGATGGGAGGATTTCGTGTGATCCTTTAATCCCCGCCACCACCACTGTCTCCGCCGCCGCTATCCCCACCACTGTCGCTGCTGCTCCCACTATCACTGTGGTGATGAGAGTGTGTATCTGATGAAGAATCCGAATCATGATGTTTGTGATCCGGTGTGTGTCTGACATGTCGATCGTAGGATTCATCTCCTGTAATGACCGGATATCCCGAAGCAGAGTCGGCATAACCGTTGTTACGGTGTCTGCGGTATCTGCCTCTTTTGGCAGAATGACGATGAGGTTCATCCCGGAGGATCAACCAGATAACGACGATAAGGAAAAGGAGCACAAACCCGATCTCGACCAGCCAATCCATAGTTGTAAACTTCCTTTCTTGTATCCGTGACTATAATTTATTTTAACGTAAATTTGAACTGTGTCCTATCCCATCTTCCTGATTCAGGAAAATTAGGGGTTGACGGGGTCAGAATTCGGTCTGTATACTGTGTATATTGATATATACAGTAAACACAGTGATTACAGTGCGCAAGATGAGTGAATGACAACTGAAAGGCAGGCATGCATATGAACGAATGGAAGCAGGCGTGGTGGTTGACCCGCAACCAGACGAGTAAGGATAAGCTCCAATGGCTATGGTCTGCAATATTCATGATATACACTGGCGGCATGAGCGGTGTGATGTTATTGGGACAACAACAGACAGATTTCATTAATCCTGTAGTGGATTCCTTCTTTTTAATCATGTTGCCATTTCAAGGGTTCATGTTCTGCAGGCGCTCCTTCCGTTACATACAGGAGGATTCCTATACGCAGATGTTGGCCTACTATCGCAGAATCCCGATCCCTGAACAAGCGGTGATGTGGTCCAGGTTACAGCAAGCTCTAATGGCGTTTGCTTACAATGGTATTTTTTTCTACGGATCGTTATACGTGGTTAGCCTTCATGCCGAAGGATTCCGATGGGATCAATATCTGGCCTTTAGCCTGACCTGTACAGGTTATGGACTTTTGGTAACAGGATTATATATTTACGGAGAGTTTCTGAACAGTGGCAAGAAATACTTGGTTCTCAGTACGCTTTTTGTACCCCTTGCGATTGGCATATCCTTATTGATTCGAATGTCCGGCAGTTACGGCTTTCGAATGGTGATGGATGCGAGTAAATCATGGGGGCTGCTTTCCCCGATCATGTGGATTGCTCTGGTGGCTGGTATCGCAGGATTATGGTTGTTTAGCCGCTTGACGCTGAAGAAGCTGGTTCTTCGGGATTTAAATTAAAATGAGAGTTGAGTTTATGTACGAATACAGGATGAGACCGGCACGGTCAGGCAACAGACTGGAGTGTACCGGAGGGCGAGGTGCAAGATGTGAAAATACCCATTCAAATTAATGAAAATAGCGCTGAACCTTTATACCACCAAATTGAAAATCAATTAAGATCTCTAATTATAACGGGTCAGTTGGGGGAGGGGACACATTTGCCGTCCATACGTGAGTTCGCCGGAGCGCTGAATTGCAGTGTGATTACGGTTAGACGGGTCTATCAGGATCTGGAGAATGAAGGTCTGCTTCGTACGAAGCAGGGGACGGGTACATTTGTGGCCCAGGTAGAAGCCGGCGATAGAGAAAATTATAGATTGAAGGCCGCACAGGAAGCGTTGCAGGCAGCGGTGCAGTCTGGAAAATCGGTAGGCTGTACGGAAGAAGAGATGGAGAGCCTGTTCCGGGAAGTCCTGAAGGCTATTTACGCGAAGTAAGGGAGTGATTCATACATGGAACCCATAGCAGTTCAGTTGAACGGTGTATCCAAGATGCGAAAACGCAGAGTAATTGGCCCGATTGATCTGACCATCCCGGAAGGGTATGTAGTTGCTATTCTCGGTCATAACGGTTCTGGCAAAAGCACACTTCTTAACATGCTGCAACAAGTGGTGCTGCCAGATGCCGGGCAGATTATATGGTTTGGGAAGGAACATGAGGGACCACTTCCCCTTGAACTGAGACAACAGATCGGTTTTGTGGCTGACAATGCCGGGCTTGAAGAGAATCGGATAACAGCACAGGAAGCAGCTGAATTTCGGGCCTACTGGTACCCGCGATGGGATATGAAGCTGTTCGATCAACTGATTCGCGATATGGAAGTACCCGTTGATGTGAAGCTGAACAAGATGTCCAAGGGAGAGCGGCGGAAATTCGAGATTGCTGCTGCGATTGCAGCTCGCCCCAGATTATTGCTTTTGGATGAGCCTTCATCAGGACTGGACCCCTTTGCCTGGAAAGTGATGGTTGAGCAGTTCCGTACCTTCATGGCTGAGGGCGACACCACGATTCTGATTGCCACACATATAGCAGATGAAGTCAAAAGACTTGCGGATTACATCGTCTTGATGCACCGTGGTCAGTCACTGGGGATGGCCGAGAAAGATATGGTGCTCGATCAGTGGAAAGAAGTCTGGTATGAAGGAGACTTAAGGCCAGAGAGTATCCCAGGTGTTGTGGAATCCTCTTTGGAAGAAAGAGGGTTGGTTCGTGTCATTACAACCCGGATCAGCGAAGCACAGGAGAGACTGGAGTTATCGAATAACCGGGTATTGAAAATCCGAAATTTGGAATTGGATGAAGTGCTGGCGTTCTGGATTGCCGGGTATGCACCCGTACAGTGGAAATAACCGAAGGGAGACGATAAATGATGAACCGATTGGAATTGAAGCAAGTCGTCAAGCAATATGCAGACAAAACAGCCGTCAATGGAGTTACGCTCAATGTAAAAGAAGGGGAGATTTACGGACTGCTCGGAGCCAATGGTGCAGGCAAAACAACAACGATGCGCATGGTGCTTGGACTGATTCACCCGGACGGGGGGAATATCCTGTACAACGGCAAGCCTTACAACACAGAGTTGCAGCAGATTATGGGTTATCTTCCGGAAGAGCGTGGATTGTACCCGAAGGTGAAAGTCAGTGAACAGATTAATTATCTGGCACGGCTTCGTGGCATGAATGGTAAGGATGCAGATCAAAGTCTCAAATACTGGTTGGATCGGTTCGAAGTTCCGGAATATTACGATAAGAAGATTGAGGAGTTATCCAAAGGTAATCAGCAGAAAATGGGCTTTATCGCAGCGGTAGTGCATAGACCGCAGATTCTTATTCTGGATGAAGCGTTCAGTGGACTGGATCCTGTGAACGTGGAATTACTTAAGTCCACCGTCAAGGAATTGCGTGACGAGGGCACGGCTATTCTGTTCTCGACACACCGCATGGAGCACGTTGAAGAGTTGTGTCGTCAGATCACCATTCTGCATCGTTCCAACACGGTGGTACAAGGAGAGATCAAGGAGATTAAGAGCCGTTATCCACGTGAGCAGGTATTCCTGGGTACAGTTGGAAGTGTGGATGGGCTTGAACAGTTGCCTGGTGTGAAGAAAGTCGAGCGGAATGAGCGTGGTTACCTGATACATATTAGTCAGGTGGAAGCAGCTCAAGAGATTTTGAGAACAGCCATGACTCAGACGACAGTGGAACACTTTGAACTGAAGGAACCAACGCTTAACCAAATCTTTATTCGTGAGGTAGGTGAGTCGAATGAATAAAATGGGAACGATTACGGGTTTTACATTTAAAAACAAAGTTAAAACGAAATCATTCATGGTGACGACCATTGTACTTGCACTTTTAATCTCAATCGGACTCAATGTACCGTATTTCATTACCTTATTCAATGGAGGCTCCATTGGCGGAGCTTCAAGTAGCAATCCTGTAAATATTGGTCTTCTGAGCGCAGGGCAGCCTGAAGTTTCCGAGAAACTGGAGAGTTTCTCGGCGGCGCAAGGAGATCAGGCCTATCGATTCATTGCCAGTGGAGACAAGGATGAAGCGGCTCTTGCAGCGGATGCGGAAGCAGGGCTTACCGATGGCTATCTGAAGTTTGAACCGGTTGCTGGACAGGAGTTCCCACAGCCCATTCTATATTCAGCAGAAGATGTATCACCTCAGATCATTGCATCCATTGAAGCTGCATTGCAGAGTGTGAAGCTGGATGTGGTTGTGAAGGATGTACTCACAGCGGAGCAGAAGGAACTGATTACAACACCTGTGAAGCTTACCGAGCAAAGCTTGAGTACGGATGGAAGTGGGACCGGTACTGAGTCAGAAGGTGCGATGAGCCCGATTAACTATATTGTGGTGTACTTGCTGATCATCCTGCTGTTCACCTCTACGATGATGACAGGCAACATGATTGCCTCTGAGATCACAGCGGAGAAGAGCTCACGTATTATGGAGATTCTGATTACGAGTGTATCCCCGCTCAGTCAGATGTTTGGTAAAATCATCGGTATTTTCATGGTGGGCATGCTGCAAATCGGGATCTTTGGAGCAGTGGTTGCCGGAAATATCCTGCTGCCGCATAACCGTGCAGTGTTAGGTGATTTCAATATGAGTCTGAGTGATGTGAACATTGCGGTTATTGTGTACGGACTCATATTCTACATTCTGGGTTACTTCCTGTATGCCGTGTTGTTCGCTGCCATTGGCTCAATGGTAAGCCGTACGGAAGAACTGGGTCAGGCTGTTCTGCCAATTACGATGCTGTCACTTGTATCCTTCTATATTGCGATCTTCAGTATTTCTACGCCGAACATTCTGTTGTTGAAAATCGCGAGCTTCATTCCATTCACATCGCCGACCGCGATTCTGGTACGGATCGGTGCGGGAGTTGCACCGACTTGGGAGATTCTAACTTCATTAGCGATTCTCATTGTGTCCATTATCATCTTCGGATGGCTTGCAGCCAAAATCTATCGCACAGGTGTGCTGATGTACGGTAAACGTCCAACCTTTAAAGAGTTATTTAAGGCCATGAAGGCTTATAAGATCTAAGTTGAGTCCAGGAGAGGGGAGGGCGGCGATCATGCAACAGTTAAAGGGGTTCTATATACAGTTTTGGAGGGAACCTCTGTGGTTTAAAGCAATGATCCTGACTACACTGCTAGTTTCAATTGTTTTTAGCAGTTCAGCCTTTTCAGATCAGGGCAACTACCGAAGCATCTCCAAATTAGCTATCGCTATTTTCTTCGTCTCATATGGAGTGAAGCTGCGGGGGAATCGGAAGGTTTCTATAGCATTCCTTTTCCTGGCTCTGGTCAGTATCTATTTATCATGGAACAGCTTGGACTTTGCGAATATCTAGCATCGAACCGATATGACGGATTCGTTTCTGTTATTTCTTATCTATTGAGAGTAATGAAGGGAGAGAGTGCTGCTCCGTTTGTGGAGTGGCACCTAGCCCTACTTTTATCCGTAGTATCTAAGTATGTCCATTCTATCAAAATGATTGGCAACTATATTCATAAAGGAGAATACATAATATGAAGAATTGGAAACGCACACTATTATCTCTTACCATCTCGGTAGGCTTGCTCGCATCTGCGGTACCGGCTATGGCTGCTCCACAAGAAACTTCCGTCAAGGTCAATGACCGGGCAGTGAAATATGCTACAGGAGCACCGATCCTGGAAAAAGGCACAACACTGGTCCCGCTGCGCACTACGCTGGATGCCATGGACGTGAAGCTAACGACTGCGACAGATGATACGATCACGGCCGTGGTAGATGGCAAAACGATTACACTGAAAAGCAAACTTACACGTATCAACGGTGTGACGTATGCTCCAATCCGCATCGTTGGAGATGCAGCGGGTTATGAAGTGCGCTGGGATGCCGCAACACGCACCGTGCTGCTGGTATCCAAAGGTGGAGCAACGGAAACTGCTCAAACGGGTGGACGTGGCTTCATGTGGGAAGTGGAAAGCAATGGAAACACGGTCTATCTGGTAGGGTCCATGCATATTGCGGATGAGAGCTTCTATCCATTGCGTCCGGAGTTTGAGGAAGCATTTGCGGAAGCCGACTATCTTGGGGTAGAGATTGATATTAGCAAAGCGGCTGACGAAGAGCAGCAAAAGCTGGTTCTAAGCCTGGGTTCATATCAGGATGGAACAACACTGAAAGATCACATTTCCAGTGAAACCTATACGAAGCTGGGCAATGTACTGAAGAAAAATGGTTTAGAGCCTAACGCTTTGGATGCATTTAAGCCTTGGGTAGTAGAGAGCACACTCGCAAGTTTGAAGTCCGCAACGGCTGGATACGAAGCGTCAGCAGGAGTGGATCTGTATTTCATCCAGAAAGCAATCGAGCGCAAACTCCCAGTTATTGAGTTGGAAAGTTATCAATCTCAACTTGGCATGTTTAACGATTTTTCCAAAGAAACACAAGAGGAAACTTTGAAAGCGACAATCGAGAACTTCGACGTGCTGGATAACAGTGTGAATCAAATGGCTGAGATGTGGAAAACGGGTAATGACGAGCAATTACTTGAACTGACTAACAGCTTCTCCACGAACGAGGAGTACAACAAAGCAATGCTGGTTGATCGTAACATTGGTATGGCTGACAAAATCGATGGTTACTTGAAAAACGGCAAAGGCGAGGAGTATTTCATTGTTGTTGGCGCGGCACACTACCTGGGCGATCACGGTATCGTGAAATTGCTTGAAGATAAAGGATATAAAGTAGAACGTAAATAAATATAGATTCTTATAGAAGGTAACCCTTTCGTCTCGAATAAGAGAGTTGAGAGGGTTGCCTTCTTATATATAGAAGAAAGACAGATTAGATAGTGAAGATCAAGTGTGCATGATAACACAATTGAACATATGATAACATTGTAGATTCAAGGTCCCTAATAGGGTTAGATTGTAAAATTAATATTTTTAGAAATTAACTCTTTACAAGTGTGTATGCTGCATGGTATATTCTATTTCCGGCCAAAAAAACACAAGAAACACGGTGCGGCAAGCGAATCAAATAAGCTTCGAAAGAAACTTAAAAAAAGAGCTTGCAAAGTTGGTTCGGACATGATATTATATAAGAGTTGCTGAAGAGAACGACATTCGGCAACAAAACAAGTTTGATCTTTGAAAACTGAACAACGAGTGAGTAAACATTCTGCTTGCAGAATGAACGCGAAAGTTTGAAACAAGCCTTGGCTTGGATCGGCTGGAGCACAATTGAGATTTTTAATCTCGTCAGATTCAAAATGAGCTTATCGCTCTTTTCAATACTTTATTGGAGAGTTTGATCCTGGCTCAGGACGAACGCTGGCGGCATGCCTAATACATGCAAGTCGAGCGGAGTTGATAAGAAGCTTGCTTCTTTGAGACTTAGCGGCGGACGGGTGAGTAACACGTAGGCAACCTGCCCTCAAGTTTGGGACAACTACCGGAAACGGTAGCTAATACCGAATAGTTGTTTTCTTCGCCTGAAGGAAACTGGAAAGACGGAGCAATCTGTCACTTGGGGATGGGCCTGCGGCGCATTAGCTAGTTGGTGGGGTAACGGCTCACCAAGGCGACGATGCGTAGCCGACCTGAGAGGGTGATCGGCCACACTGGGACTGAGACACGGCCCAGACTCCTACGGGAGGCAGCAGTAGGGAATCTTCCGCAATGGGCGAAAGCCTGACGGAGCAATGCCGCGTGAGTGATGAAGGTTTTCGGATCGTAAAGCTCTGTTGCCAGGGAAGAACGCTTGGGAGAGTAACTGCTCTCAAGGTGACGGTACCTGAGAAGAAAGCCCCGGCTAACTACGTGCCAGCAGCCGCGGTAATACGTAGGGGGCAAGCGTTGTCCGGAATTATTGGGCGTAAAGCGCGCGCAGGCGGTCATTTAAGTCTGGTGTTTAATCCCGGGGCTCAACCCCGGATCGCACTGGAAACTGGGTGACTTGAGTGCAGAAGAGGAGAGTGGAATTCCACGTGTAGCGGTGAAATGCGTAGATATGTGGAGGAACACCAGTGGCGAAGGCGACTCTCTGGGCTGTAACTGACGCTGAGGCGCGAAAGCGTGGGGAGCAAACAGGATTAGATACCCTGGTAGTCCACGCCGTAAACGATGAGTGCTAGGTGTTAGGGGTTTCGATACCCTTGGTGCCGAAGTTAACACATTAAGCACTCCGCCTGGGGAGTACGGTCGCAAGACTGAAACTCAAAGGAATTGACGGGGACCCGCACAAGCAGTGGAGTATGTGGTTTAATTCGAAGCAACGCGAAGAACCTTACCAGGTCTTGACATCCCTCTGATCGGTACAGAGATGTATCTTTCCTTCGGGACAGAGGAGACAGGTGGTGCATGGTTGTCGTCAGCTCGTGTCGTGAGATGTTGGGTTAAGTCCCGCAACGAGCGCAACCCTTGATCTTAGTTGCCAGCACTTCGGGTGGGCACTCTAAGGTGACTGCCGGTGACAAACCGGAGGAAGGTGGGGATGACGTCAAATCATCATGCCCCTTATGACCTGGGCTACACACGTACTACAATGGCCGGTACAACGGGCTGTGAAGCCGCGAGGTGGAACGAATCCTAAAAAGCCGGTCTCAGTTCGGATTGCAGGCTGCAACTCGCCTGCATGAAGTCGGAATTGCTAGTAATCGCGGATCAGCATGCCGCGGTGAATACGTTCCCGGGTCTTGTACACACCGCCCGTCACACCACGAGAGTTTATAACACCCGAAGTCGGTGGGGTAACCGCAAGGAGCCAGCCGCCGAAGGTGGGATAGATGATTGGGGTGAAGTCGTAACAAGGTAGCCGTATCGGAAGGTGCGGCTGGATCACCTCCTTTCTATGGAGAATCGTTTCCCGAGTGGAAACATTCAAATAAGCAGCTTAGCTGCAAACTTACTCACTCGTTGCTCAGTTTTGAGAGCTCAAACTCTCAAACAGCTTGCTTTTGCATGGAGCTTGTTCTTTGAAAACTAGATATCGAAACGAAAGTAAATGCGAATTAGAACATTCCTTTAAGCTGAACTTGTGCAAACAAGTGAAGTGTTTATAAGGTAGATTGCTGGAGCGAGTGATCGAAATGGAGCGACTTTTGGATTTGCGCAAGCAAACCAAGCGGAGCGACAGCTCGAACACGAGCGCAATGGTTAAGCTACTAAGAGCACACGGAGGATGCCTAGGCGCTAGGAGCCGATGAAGGACGTGGCGAACAACGAAACTGCCTCGGGGAGCTGTAAGCAAGCTTTGATCCGGGGGTGTCCGAATGGGGAAACCCAGCTGGGGTAATTTCCAGTTACTCACAACTGAATACATAGGTTGTGTAGAGGCATACCAGGGGAACTGAAACATCTAAGTACCCTGAGGAAGAGAAAACAATAGTGATTCCGTCAGTAGCGGCGAGCGAACGCGGAGAAGCCCAAACCAGAGAGCTTGCTCTTTGGGGTTGTGGGACGTCTCACATGGAGTTACAAAGGAACCGGTTAAGCGAAGAGGTCTGGAAAGGCCCGCCAAAGAAGGTAAAAGCCCTGTAATTGAAAGTCTGTTCCCTCCGAGACGGATCCCGAGTAGTGCGGGGCACGTGAAACCCCGTATGAATCCGGCAGGACCATCTGCCAAGGCTAAATACTTCCTAGCGACCGATAGTGAAGCAGTACCGTGAGGGAAAGGTGAAAAGCACCCCGGAAGGGGAGTGAAATAGAACCTGAAACCGTGTGCTTACAAAAAGTCAGAGCCCGTTTTAGGGGTGATGGCGTGCCTTTTGTAGAATGAACCGGCGAGTTACGTTCCCGTGCAAGGTTAAGGTGAAGAGCCGGAGCCGCAGCGAAAGCGAGTCTGAATAGGGCGACATAGTACGTGGACGTAGACCCGAAACCGGGTGATCTACCCCTGTCCAGGGTGAAGGTGCGGTAACACGCACTGGAGGCCCGAACCCACGCACGTTGAAAAGTGCGGGGATGAGGTGGGGGTAGCGGAGAAATTCCAATCGAACTCGGAGATAGCTGGTTCTCCCCGAAATAGCTTTAGGGCTAGCCTCGGAAAACAGAGTCGTGGAGGTAGAGCACTGATTGGGTGCGGGGCCCGCAAGGGTTACCAAGCTCAGTCAAACTCCGAATGCCATAGACTTACTTCCGGGAGTCAGACAGTGAGTGCTAAGATCCATTGTCAAAAGGGAAACAGCCCAGACCATCAGCTAAGGTCCCCAAGTGTGTGTTAAGTGGGAAAGGATGTGGAGTTGCACAGACAACCAGGATGTTGGCTTAGAAGCAGCCACCATTGAAAGAGTGCGTAATAGCTCACTGGTCGAGTGACTCTGCGCCGAAAATGTAACGGGGCTAAACACACCACCGAAGCTATGGCTTGATGCTTGCATCAGGGGTAGGGGAGCGTTGTATAAGGGTTGAAGGTGTACCGTAAGGAGCGCTGGACATTATACAAGTGAGAATGCCGGTATGAGTAACGAAAAGATCAGTGAGAATCTGATCCGCCGAAAGCCTAAGGGTTCCTGAGGAAGGCTCGTCCGCTCAGGGTAAGTCGGGACCTAAGGCGAGGCCGAAAGGCGTAGTCGAAGGACAACAGGTCGAAATTCCTGTACCACCGTAAGCCGTTATGAGCAATGGGGGGACGCAGTAGGGTAGTGACGCGGACTGATGGATGTCCGTCTAAGCAGTAAGGCTGATGTGTAGGCAAATCCGCACATCATTAAGGCTGAGCTGTGATGGGGAGCGAAAATTGTAGTAGCGAAGGTCATGATCTCACACTGCCAAGAAAAGCCTCTAGCCAGGTGAAGGTGCCCGTACCGCAAACCGACACAGGTAGGCGAGAAGAGTATTCTAAGGCGCGCGGAAGAACTCTCGTTAAGGAACTCGGCAAAATGACCCCGTAACTTCGGGAGAAGGGGTGCCCCGGTAGTGTGAATAGCACGAGGGGGCCGCAGTGAAAAGGCCCAAGCGACTGTTTAGCAAAAACACAGGTCTGTGCGAAGCCGTAAGGCGAAGTATACGGGCTGACGCCTGCCCGGTGCTGGAAGGTTAAGGGGAGTGGTTAGGGATTAGTCCCGAAGCTGTGAACCGAAGCCCCAGTAAACGGCGGCCGTAACTATAACGGTCCTAAGGTAGCGAAATTCCTTGTCAGGTAAATTCTGACCCGCACGAATGGCGTAACGACTTGGGCGCTGTCTCAACGAGAGATCCGGTGAAATTTTAATACCTGTGAAGATGCAGGTTACCCGCGACAAGACGGAAAGACCCCATGGAGCTTTACTGCAGCTTGATATTGAATTTGGGTACGATCTGTACAGGATAGGTGGGAGCCTTTGAAGCGTGAGCGCAAGCTTCCGTGGAGGCAACGTTGGGATACCACCCTGATCGTATCTAGGTTCTAACCTGGTACCGTAATCCGGTGCGGGGACAGTGTCAGGTGGGCAGTTTGACTGGGGCGGTCGCCTCCTAAAGAGTAACGGAGGCGCCCAAAGGTTCCCTCAGAATGGTTGGAAATCATTCGAAGAGTGCAAAGGCATAAGGGAGCTTGACTGCGAGACCTACAAGTCGAGCAGGGACGAAAGTCGGGCTTAGTGATCCGGTGGTACCGCATGGAAGGGCCATCGCTCAACGGATAAAAGCTACCCTGGGGATAACAGGCTTATCTCCCCCAAGAGTCCACATCGACGGGGAGGTTTGGCACCTCGATGTCGGCTCATCGCATCCTGGGGCTGAAGTAGGTCCCAAGGGTTGGGCTGTTCGCCCATTAAAGCGGTACGCGAGCTGGGTTCAGAACGTCGTGAGACAGTTCGGTCCCTATCTGTCGTGGGCGTAGGAAATTTGAGAGGAGCTGTCCTTAGTACGAGAGGACCGGGATGGACGTACCGCTGGTGTACCAGTTGTTCCGCCAGGAGCACCGCTGGGTAGCTATGTACGGACGGGATAAACGCTGAAAGCATCTAAGCGTGAAGCCCCCCTCAAGATGAGATTTCCCAGTATGTAAGACCCCTTGAAGACGACGAGGTAGATAGGCTGGGGGTGGAAGTGCAGCAATGCATGGAGCTGACCAGTACTAATCGGTCGAGGGCTTATCCAATAGCAAGTTGTCATTCGCACACTTTCGTTTCGAATCTAGTTTTCAGAGAACGAACTCTGAAATGTAAGCTACGCGTTTGGTGGCGATGGCGGAGGGGTTCCACACGTACCCATCCCGAACACGACCGTTAAGCCCTCTAGCGCCGATGGTACTTGGACCGCAGGGTCCTGGGAGAGTAGGACGCCGCCAAGCAATTGAAGGACACACTTGATCATATCGAGTGTGTCTTTTTTGTTGTTATTTACACAGGGAAACAACTAACTTTACAGATCAGATTGCACCAGGACCTACACTGTATGATTAGACTGACTATTCATTAAAGCTGCTATATGTATTTCATCTATTTGAATTCCAGACTCTCATAGCTTCGTTCAGCAACCTTTCAGTTGATTTTAACGTACGTTTCAGTGGGATGGGGTATAGTGAAGCCATGTAAAAACGAGGAGGACCATAATGAATATATCTTCTGCAGCCAGCTCCACAACATCATACATATCGACATCTTCGAGTTCGGACAATTCAAGTAGTTTAGAGAAACAAAAGACGAAGCTTGAGGCTCAACTGGAGAAAGTCCAGTCCAGCAAGGATGATGAGAAGACGAAGGAGACAAAGACCAAACAGCTTGAACAGCAGATCAAGCAGATTGAGGCGCAGATTGCACAGCAAAGCTCTCAAGGAGCCAGTACAACCGTTGCTAAGGAGGCGCTACCTGCCCAACCTTCAGCCAATGGAAAGGGCGTAGCTACCCCTAAGGAGATTGCAAACGCAACAACGGATAGCAATGGCCGATTCGATATACGTATCTAGTTGCTTATATCTAATATAGGACAAAACATAACAAAGCCCTGACCGATCTTTATGGATCGTGCAGGGCTTGTTTAGATTTTTGTTAAATTATTCATGGGGTCTACCTGCATGTTATTTACGTTCCATTTATCTTCCATCTGATGCCGTTAACTCATCTGATAACGTTATTCAGCCTGCAACGCGTTTATTCGATCCGTAAGGGATCGTTTTCTATAGTATACGGCTATAGTTGCAAGAACGAGCATCTCAGATAACGGTACGGCAAGCCATACACCCGTTACACCAAAGAAGGAAGAGAGGACTGCAATCAGTGCAATCATGATGATCATCTCACGCGCAGCTGTAATCCAGATGGCCATTTTGGCATTACCTACAGATTGAAAATAGGTGCTCATGACAAAGTTAACACCCATAAACACATAAGCAAATGTAAATATACGTAATCCGTATACGGCATTATCCGTTACGCCGCTACTGAAGTTTCCAAAGATTTGCACGAAATAAGGTGCACCGATTTGAACAATAAGCAGTAACAGCAAACCGCATGCCAGAGCCGTTTTCGTGGCTAAACGTATCGTTTGTTGTACCCGTGTCACCTGACTTGCACCGTGATAATAGCTGATCAGAGGTTGGGCAGCGGATGCCAGACCCAGGAAAGCCAACAATACAACACCATGAATGTAGTTCAGCACGGTAAAGGAAGCTACACCATCCGTACCCGCAATGCGGTCCATGGAGATATTGTGAGAGACAGAGAAGACCGACATGCCAAGTTCAGCCAGAAAGCTGGGGAAACCAATAAAAAGTAGGGAAGCCAGCAGTTTATTGTTCCATTTGAACCGGGTGAACGTGAGATTATTTGTTTTTTTGAAAAAGTGAGTAAACAGGACAAGCAGCGCAAGAGACGCCGATACAATTGTACCGATAGCCACACCGCGTACACCCCATTCGAGCACATACAATGTTACATAATTAATGACGATATTGGCCACAGCGAACGTAATCTGAGCGTACATGGATGTGTTAGGATTCCCGTCGTTCCGAACAAAAACAGAGAGTGCATTCTCAATGGTAAAGACAAATCCGAACAACAACATGATATTCATATAGTCCGAAGCAAACGGGAAAGTCTCGGCGTTAGCACCGAGGGAGTATACCAGCTTGTCTTTAAACGTAAATGCAGTATAACCAATAGCCATCGTAACGAGCATAATGAGGATAATGGATTTGGTGAAAATTTGTTTGGCTGTGTTTTTATCTTTTCTACCCATCGCGTTAGAGTACAACGTTGCCCCGCCCATACCAATCCACAGTGACATGGCAACAAAAAGGGTGTAAACAGGAGAGGCAATACCGATCCCGGCCATCGCGGTAGAGCCCAGTTTGTGTCCCACCATAATGCCGTCGATAATAAAATTAAAAGCAACCACCAGCATCCCCAATACAGAAGGCACAAGGTAGCTAATAAAAGCTTTGCCTACCGATTGCCCTTCCAATGGATGCGTCCAATTCGTATTCATAATGACCTCCGTTAGTAAACTGAATGTTCATTCTGTATTAAATAATACTGAACGTTCGTTTTGTATGATAACACGGCTTGAATTCTCTTGGCAACTTTTGCGCTTGAATATCGTTTATGTGGTAGAGTAGGTTGATATTTTATAAGGCGGGAGGAATCTCTTGATGAAACAAAATAAATACGATGAATCGGAATTTTTTGATAACTACAGTAAGATGGCTCGTTCTGTTCAAGGGCTGGAGGCTGCTGGAGAGTGGCATGAACTGCAGACACTGCTGCCGAATTTAAAAGACAAGCGTGTTCTGGATTTGGGATGTGGTTTTGGTTGGCATTGTCGGTATGCACGCGAGCAACAAGCGAGTTCAGTTATTGGTGTGGATCTATCTGAAAATATGCTACAGCGGGCTCGTGAGATGACGGACGATCCACAGATCCAGTACGAGCAGCTGGCGATTGAAGATATTGATTTTGCACCGGGACAATTCGACGTTGTGATCAGTTCACTTGCCTTGCATTATATAGAACGGTTGGACACGGTGTATGCCAAAATCAACGATTGTCTTGCTGAAGGGGGGACATTTGTACTCTCCTCCGAACATCCCATCTTCACCGCTCGCGCTACGCAGGATTGGCATTACGGACCCACAGGTGAGATCCTGCACTGGCCCGTGGATGATTACCACGATGAAGGGAAGCGTGTGGCGAACTTTCTGAATCAGGATGTGGTTAAATATCATCGTACACTGGCAACACATATCAATGAACTTATTAAGGCCGGGTTTGCCATTCAAAAGGTGGCTGAGTCCAAACCATCACCGGAAATGATTGAACAGGTTCCTGGTATGCGAGACGAAAATCGAAGACCTATGTTTCTGATGATTGCTGCGGTTAAAGTATGAAGGAGTAAGGAGAAATTTGAGAGTAACAGCGATCAGAGAGTTGACCGGTTATTCAAATGACCGGAAATGCTTGAATAAATCGGTGTGTTCAGTGATATTGAACACGCTGTTTTTTATTTTGCTACAATAATAAGAAATAATGTCCAAAACAGGGAACCAAACCACAATAGATCCAGTCATATTAAGTGAGGTGAACAACAGTTGGATTATCAATTTCTGGCACAGGCTCAGACCATCGATAATTACACACTTAGCAGCATGATGGATGACTACGGAAACGACGTGTGGAATTACGCTTATTTTCTGACCAAAAGTGCCGAACAGGCAGATGAATTGTCACAGGAGGTATTTATTCGGGCGTACTCGGGAGTAGCTCATTATCGCGGAGAGTGCTCACTGAAAACATGGCTGTTGACGATTACTAGAAACACGACTTTTACATATCGAAAATCCAAATTTTTTCGTAGCAGTCTGTGGGGAGAGACCTTACCCATGGAGACAGAGCGTGTGGGTTCGAGTCAAAGAGTCATGATTGCAGAGCAGCCTACACATCCTTCGGCTGAGATGGAAGTGATGCGTAAAGAGCATGTCCATGAAATCTGGGATATTGTTCTGGCTTTGCCGAAGAAGTTCAGGGAGATTCTTTTGCTGAATCTGAAGTATGAGCTTACGACAAGTGAGATTGCAGAGATGTTGAAAATCAGCTCAGGCACAGTAAAGTCCAGACTATCCCGAGGTAAGGATAAGGTACGAAAACAATGGGAGGAGCGAAGCGAATGAAACACAAGGATGAGCAATGGGAAAAGGAGATCCGGAAGGGACCGTTTGCATCGTCTCCTTTTACAGCGGATCACAAGCAAAAGGTGCTTCAACAGGTGGAGTGGATGAAGAAGTCGGAGGAGGGGAGTCTGGGAGATGGTTTGGAGCAAATTTATAGGTCGCCCAGACCGTTTAGACCGCAAGTAGGCAACGTGTCACACAAGCGTCGCCTTAGAAGAGGGCCTCTTGTTGCCGGCGCGGGTGCGGTGGTTATTGCCGCTGGATTGTTCCTATGGAGCTGGGATGAGGGAAAACTGGTGAAACCTGTGATCGAGCAGGTCTATCCGACAGCAGCATTACAGTTATCTGATCATCTGAGCATGGATCTGTTAACGGACAAAATGAAAAGAAATGTTGCGACTACGATGCGAGATGATCTGGGTAAACAGCTGAAAATTACGAAAGTGGAAGACTTGCCTGTGTCCGGCAGAATATATGTAGAGGCTGGAAATGAAAGTGAGAAGGAGTATGCGCAGATATGGCTTGATGCGACAACGGGAAATCTGCGTGAAGTTCAGATGAGACGTGAGATGCAGCCAAGCGAGCTGGAGCACCGTTACCTGCGTCAAGTTCCATCGCTTCTGCAAAGCATAGGTACTGCTCCAACGCTTAAACCTGTAGTAGTCCAACGTTATGTGAGTATGAAGCAAGGGGAATTGGAGCCGATATCACATACGACATTAACATTAGTGAATGAGAGTAATTATGGGGAGATTGTATGGCAGCAGGACGAGGCTGTATCCATTTCAGGCGATCTTAGTCCTGATCAGGTATCTCAGACAGTGCTGGCGGATGCGGAGGGTGCCGTTAAGGCAGTATTCGGTGAAACTTCTCTAAAACTTAGGGGGGTAAGTCGTACCAAAGATGATGAAATTGGGAGAGATGTAATTAATCTTAGTTTCAATGATCATTATTTAGTTCAAATGATTATAGGAGAAGAAACTAAAGTTTACTCTGTAATTGGGGAGAATTTATATCGAAATGATTTTACTAATTGGGACGAAGTAGAAGCGTATCATCAGGAGATTTATGACGTAAAGGAGTCTATCCTTAGGGAGCAGGTAGGGACGATGATCAAAGAGGTATTTAACGTTAACCTCCAAGGATACACTCTTCATAGGGAAGTTGATAATCCGGGGATTGCCATATTTCAACTAGAGTCGCCGAAAGATGTTATACGGGTTCGCTACAATGAAGATGTAAAAATTACGATGATCACCAGAGGCGAGTTATAAGGAGCTATAGGGCTTGATCTTACATGTTACAATTTAGTTCATCAATAGAATGGACACAAGGAGATAATGATGAAATATTTGGTGAGTTCTTGTCTGGCGGGGGGAGCTTGCCGTTACAATGGAACAGCGAGCCTGGATGAGAAGATTCAGGAGCTTGTGGAGCAGGAGCTGGCGAAGATGGTGTGTCCGGAGCTGCTTGGCGGATTCTCCACTCCACGGGAACCGGCTGAAATTATCGGTGGAACAGGCAAGGATGTACTGGCAGGTATTGCAAAAGTGATCGAGAAAAGTGGCAAGGACGTCACGGACCTGTATATCAAGGGAGCCTATCAGACGCTCGATTGGGCGCGAAAATTGAATGTGTCATGTGTGGTATTGAAGGAGTTCAGTCCGTCCTGTGGTACACAGATGATTTATGATGGGAATTTTGCCAACCACAAGGTAGCTGGAGAGGGTGTCACCTCAGCATTGCTGCGACAAGAAGGATATACCGTCATTTCTGAAAATGAATTTATGGAGCAACTGTAGTTGCACAGATACTGTTTCATATTCACAGTTAAGCCGCTGGATAATATTCTGGCGGTTTTTTTGGTTTTCTCCCTATGTGTAACTGTAACTTGGAGGTAATGATTACATTTTCAATGTGATTAGCAAACGTATATGTATGGTCAATATTACTTTTCTCATTAAAAGAATAAAGTCGATTTTCCTGAAACGCTAATAAACAGTATGGATACATACGATATAAATATAAGATATATAAGGCTATCTACTATTTAATGCGGGGGAATAATCATGTCAATTCAGTCTAAGCCAAAATATAAGAAAGGAAATCCACTAAAAAATGTGAAATTAACAACAACGATGGTCATCATGACTGTAATTAGTCTAATCGGATTATTTACTGTCTTTCTGGTTGGGATTTTCGGAATGAACGAAGCCAAGATGGGACAAGGTATCCTCTACAATGACCGCTTCCAGCATCAAACCAATGTTCTTGAGTTGAAAAGTAATTTCTATAATATGCGCGCCAATTATACAAAGGTTCTTGATAACGCAGAATTTACCGATAAACAGTATGATCAGGTTCAGAAAGGTAAGAAGAGTATCACGGAGGGCATGAATGAATTTTCAGCAAGAACATTGGATACCAAAGAAAAAGAGATATTTGCAGATTTGGTAGCAAAGATGGATACATATTATCAAGATATTGAACGAATCATGGATACTAAAAAGACTTCGGGCACCTACGATAGTGAAGAAAGAGGGATAATTAACAAAAGCAGTACAGCAATTGTTGAGACGATCACCCTTTTGAGTGCGTATAACGAAGAAGAGTCAGCCAAGCTCTACGCGGATACACAGGAAGTGATTCAACAGCGGGCATTGGTACTCGGTTCGGTACTTTTGCTCTCACTCGCAGCACTCATTTTTATTTCATTTGTAATGATTCGAAGTACACGTCAACGAATGAAAGCTATCACCCGTTATTGTGAAGATATAACGCAAGGTAACTTAACGGCATCTTTAGATCCGCATTTAACACAAGGAAATAATGAGATAAGTGTCATCGCACGAGCTATTCGAACCATGACCGATTCCACAACAAATGTCATTCGTGGTGTAATTCAGGAATCTCATCATATCAACCAAGTTAGCGATCTTACGAATCAAAACATGACTGGTCTGAATGAACGGATTCGTGAAGTATCAGCTACAGTTGAGGAACTCTCTGCTGCAATGGAAGAGGCTTCAGCCCATACGGAAAATATGAATCAGTCGGCTAATGAGATGCAACAGGGGGCTGAATATATATCGGAACGGACATCTAAACAAGCAGAATCCGCCTATGTGACCAGCACAAAGGCAGAAAAATTGAAGCAGGAAGCCCGGGAATCGAGTCGAGCAGCCCTAGACATGTATGATCATACCAGTAAGAAGATGTCAGAAGCGTTGGAACGTGCAACTGCCGTAGATCAGATTGGTATATTATCGCAGTCTATTTTGGATGTTACGGCGCAGACGAATCTGCTTGCACTCAATGCATCCATTGAAGCTGCAAGGGCTGGAGAAGCAGGTAGAGGTTTTGCGGTTGTAGCAAGCGAGATTCGGAAGTTGGCTGATGATTCCAGACAGGCTGCCGATCAAATCCAACAGGTCACGGAAGAAGTTATGCAGTCTGTAACCAATCTGTCCTCGAATGCCAAAGAGTTGCTATCCTTTATGTTCAATCAGGTTGGCAAAGATTATAAATTATTGGAGGATACAGCTGAACAGTATTATGTCGATTCCCTTGATCATGCCAATGCAGTTAAAGATCTCAATGCAACCTCACAACAAGTAACTGCGAATATCAAAATACTAGTGGGCTCCATTCACGAGATTGCATCAGCCAGTGAACAATCAGCCGCATCCAGTCAGGAAATCGCAGGACACATGGTTGCCTCTGCTGCGCAGTCAGTGGAAGTGGTTAAACAATCTGATCAAGTGAAGGATAGTGCAGTAAATTTGAATAAGTTGGTTCAAGAGTTTAAAATTTAAATATTCGAAACAGGAACAAGGTATGTATATTCTATTGAGAAGGGAAATCTAGGAGATGAGTCGAGTGTAGAGGTCGTAGATAATCGGCTAGGGTCATATAGTGTCCTGGTAGATTATCTGTCTCTCCTATCACAATACTTACTTTTATAAACTAAGAAACAATATTGTGCGTACTTTTAATTTATAGACATAGATCATAAAATAACACTTGAGATAAAAGCACTTAATGATTATTCTTCAACATAAAAAATATAGAAAAGGACGTGGAGCTCCATGGAAGTTACAGCAAAGTCAAAGAAAAAGGAAGACATCATAAAGGCTTATCATTTCCGGCATGCAACGAAGATCTTTGATGATACCCGCAAAATCTCGGATGAGGATTTCCAATTTATATTGGAAACAGGCAGGTTATCTCCAAGTTCCATTGGACTTGAACCGTGGAAGTTTCTGATTGTACAAAATCCGAACCTGCGCAAGCGTCTGTCCGAAGTTTCTTCCGGCGCTCAAAAGCAATTGGCTACAGCAAGCCATTTTGTTGTTATTTTGGCCCGGTCCAATGCCAGTTATAATTCTCCCTATGCGGAATACATGTTGAAGGAAACAAAAGGAATGCCGGACGACGTATTTGAGCTAACAAGTCAGGCTTATGGAAAGTTCCAAAATAACCAGAGAATTCTGGACAATCCACGATCATTATTCGACTGGGCATCCAAACAGACGTATATTGCACTTGGCAACATGATGACGGCGGCAGCTCAGATCGAGATTGATTCTTGTCCGATTGAAGGTTTCAGCCGTGACGATGTCCATCGGATTATGGAAGAAGAGGGATTGCTGGAAAATGGTGCATGGGACGTCTCGGTGATGGCAGCCTTTGGTTATCGGGTAGAGGAGCCCACGCGTGAAAAGTCCCGACAATCGGTTGAGAAAATCTCCCAATGGATTAACTGAATTCAGCAAAGTTCAACATGAATCAAGGAACGATGATCTAATATCAAGCTTTAAGATCAAGATCTAACATTATAGAATAGAGGATCAGAAAACAAAACAGGATCGAAACAGCCCGATAGTTTCCACAGGTACAAGGATGGAAACTATTGGGCTGTTTTGTTTTTATATAAAAAATAACTTGAAAATACATAGATGTCTATGTATAATGAGATCATGCCAAAATACAACGCAATTGCACTGATTGCAAGAATCAGAGATCATGTCAACAAACGGATTGTTCACGAATTGGAACAGCATGAAGTGACAGGCATTGTACCTTCTCATGGGGATGTATTGATGTTCTTGTACCGTGAAGAGACGCTGTCAATCAAGATGTTGGCAGAACGTGTTCAACGCACGCAACCAACGGTAACGGTACTGGTCAACAAGCTGGAGAAGCTTGGTTATGTTGAACGCAGCAAGAGTTCTGAAGATAGCCGGGTGACGATGATTCGCCTTACTGAACAGGGGAAACGGCTCGAACCGATCTTCCATCAGGTATCCGAGCAGATTAATGACATCATCTATAGTGGCCTGTCCGATGAACAGTCGGAGCAATTGGAGAGCTTGCTGTCCAGTATTGTCCGAAAGTTATAATGAATGAACTCTTCTGTCTGCAACCCTTCCAGATTTGACTGGGATGGAGGCAGAGGAGCCCAAATATTTTTTTACCCATATACATAGATATCTATGCATACGGGAACGTATCAATGTAACTCTATTTTTAAAACCAAACTCAACCAAACCTGGAGGGATTCACACTATGAAACATCTTATCGTATATGCTCACCCGCACACAGACAGCTTTAATAACGCAATCCTCAATACTGCTGTAGAAGCTCTCGAAGCTCAAGGCCATGAAGTGGTTGTTCGTGATTTGTATAAGCTTGGATTCCAGCCCGTACTGACTGAAGCCGATACAGCTTCCATGCGCGCAGGACAGACACCACGGGATATTGCGACAGAGCAACAGTATGTTACGGACGCAGAAGCCATTACATTCATCTATCCGATCTGGTGGACAGGTCTTCCTGCCATTATGAAAGGATATGTTGACCGTGTATTCGCCTATGGTTTTGCATATGCAACGGGTGAAGCGGGAATCGAGAAATTGCTGACAGGCAAAAAAGGACTCATCATCAACACACATGGTACACCAAGTGAAATTTATGATCAGATTGGCATGACTGCTGGATTGAAAATAACTTCAGACGTAGGTATCTTCGATTTTGTAGGCATTGAAGCCGTAGATCATCTGCTCTTCGGTAGCATTGGATACCTGGATGCACCCGCATATCAAGCCATGTTGGATCAGGTTAAACAAACGGTAACGACCAAATTCTAATATAGATGTTGTTCCATATAGGGATTCCATATGATACCAGACCGACTCGATCATGAGTCGGTTTGTTTGTTTCATGTGTTTGCAAAATGGTTGAAAGGGGGTATAATCGTACCCATGGAACCTATACTTATATTCAAAGCTTTATCGAACGAGACACGTAGACAAATCTTGTTGTGGCTCAAAAATCCGGAGCAACACTTTTCACCGCTGGAACTATCTCAGCATCCGGATGGTGGCAAAAATGGAATCTGTGTCGGCACGATTCAACTGAAGGCTGGACTGGCTCAGTCGGTTATCTCCAGTTACCTATTGACGATGCTTAAGGCCGGGTTGCTGCTCTCCGAGCGAAGAGGACAATGGACGTATTATCGGCGCAACGAAGATACGATCCGTCAGTTTGCCGAGTACGTGCAGAACGAGTTATAAGCCGGATGCCGGAACGGAAGCTAGGATGCACATGCAGGCAGGGATTCCGTCCGGATGTAAACGGCTAGTTCAGTATCACAATCATCCTATCCAGTTGCGATTTAATTAATCTATATATCTGGATATACAAAAATATAATCATCGAGGGGATTAAACGATAATGACTACAGAAAATACAGCTTCATCTCATAAAGAACATATTCAAGACGTTAAGCTTTCCATCCTGGATTTGGCTCCAGTCGTTGTAGGTGCAACACCAGCTGATGCTTTGCGCAACAGTCTGGATCTGGCACAGCATGCTGAGCGTTGGGGATATCACCGTTACTGGGTAGCAGAACATCACAACATGCAAGGTATTGCTTCTTCTGCAACCTCGGTCGTTATCGGATATCTTGCTGGTGGAACCAAAACGATTCGTCTGGGTTCAGGAGGCATCATGTTGCCAAACCATGCACCGCTTGTGATCGCTGAGCAGTTCGGTACACTGGAATCCTTGTATCCTGGCAGAATTGACTTGGGACTGGGTCGTGCACCAGGCAGTGATCGCCGGACATCGCTTGCGCTACGCAAAGATCTGAATAGCGGGGAAGATTTCCCGGAGCTGCTCGCAGAGCTCAGAGCATACTTTGATGCTTCGGCGACATCTTATCATGCACCTGTTCGCGCAGTTCCTGGAGAAGGATTGAATATTCCGATATACCTGTTGGGGTCCAGTGATTTCAGTGCACGTCTGGCAGGTCAGCTGGGATTGCCGTTTGCTTTTGCCAGCCACTTCTCGCCTGATTACACACGGATTGCACTGGAAACGTATCGAAACAATTTTCAACCATCTGACAGCTTGAAGGAGCCACATGTAATTGTTGGGGTTAACGCTGTTGTTGCGGATACAGATGAGGAAGCAGCATGGCTGGGTACAACGATGCAACAGCAGTTCCTGAACATTATTCGCGGCACAACGGGATTGGTACAGCCTCCGGCTGAGATGGAAGGCAAGTGGACGGACCGTGAGAAAGCTGGTGTGGAGCAGACGCTGAAGGCCGCTGTTAATGGTTCCCCAGAAACCGTTCGTGGACAGCTGGAATCCTTCATTCGGCAGACGCAGGCAGATGAGCTGATTATTACGTCGATGATCTATGATCATAAGGCGCGTCTGCATTCCTATGAGTTAATCGCACAATTGGCGGGAAAAGCCTAATCTTTAATTTTCACCATAAAAGCTGGCTTAACAGTAAGCTATAGATCCAAATTTACGGTTCGTCTCCCAGTGAGGCGGACCGTTTTTGGATAGGGAAAATTTTCAAATAATTCATGTGGGGCAGAAGACTCATTATGGGGTAAAATGACTTTACCGGTTTAATTTGAAACGGTTAATCAGCGCCATACGTATAAATCCAGAGAGTTATACATATGTTGGCTTGTACAAGGGACTTTATTTTTTTCAGGCAAGTGACATTTATCAGATTTACAGCTTGTTTTGATTAAGGATACATATGAGAGGACGACACGCCTATGGAGCAACCTGAGCAACCCCGCGTTTGGCCGGAGCGGTTCAAGCGATTTTTTCTTAACAACAAGTTTGTCCTATTTCTGCTGATTCTGCTGTTGGTGGGACTAAACGTCATGGTTCTGACCAAAGTATCCTTTGTTCTTCATCCACTCGCAGTACTCATCAAAACCATTGTGTTACCTATCATTCTGTCAGGCATACTCTACTATCTGCTGAATCCGATTGTGGATGTGATGGAGAGATGGAAAATCAAGCGTGGCTGGTCCATTCTGATCCTGTATCTTGCAATTGGAGGAATTCTGACCGTTGTTGTGCTGGCGGTCATTCCGGTTGTGCGTAACCAGATTGTGGGGCTGATTGAGAATTTTCCAACGTACAGTGAGACGGTAAAACAGCAGTTTGAGGAGCTTACAGGCAGTAAACTGTTCGGTCAGTTCCAGGAGACGGTGAATTTGAATTCTCAGGATTGGTGGGGAACCATCTCCCAAAAGGCCACTGAAATTCTGAACTCGACCTGGACCAAGTTGGGCGGATTCCTCGGAGCTTTCACGGAGACCGTGCTGTCCATCGTAACTGTCCCGTTCATCCTGTTCTATCTGCTGAAAGACGGCAAGAAGCTGCCGGCGAAAATTCTGTCTTTCCTGCCAATCAAGAGTCGTACGGGTGCAATGCATGTGCTGGAAGACATCAATCACCAGATCAGTTCATTCATCCGTGGACAGATTATCGTCAGCTTCTGCATCGGTATTCTGCTCTACATCGGATACATGGTCATTGGTCTGGATTATGCACTGATTCTTGCAATAATCGCATCGTTTACAAGTGTTGTTCCATACTTGGGACCTGCAATTGCCATTACACCTGCGTTGATCGTGGCACTCGTCACTTCGCCGGTGATGCTGCTGAAGATGGTTGCCGTATGGACGATTGTGCAGTTAATCGAAGGTAAATTCATCTCACCACAGATCATGGGTAAAACGTTGAAGATCCATCCCATCACGATTATCTTTGTCATCCTGACTTCGGGTAATCTGTTCGGAGTCGTAGGCATTCTGCTCGCTGTTCCAGGATACGCGGTGCTAAAAGTATGTGTATCGCATATCTTTAACTGGTTCAAGGACAGATCCGGCCTGTACGATCCAAACAAGAACAATCTTTTATAACCGAAGTGGTACGTTCTCCAATGATTGGTAATCGGTAGGAATAGTCACTTTGCATTCTGTACAAAACGGTATCCTTACCAAGAAGAACCCCCGTCCATCGGCATATAGCCGAGAGGCGGGGGTTCTTCTTCATGAACCAGCTTGGCGGCTGCCTAGCTGTGTTTAATATGCTGGAGCGTTTGCAGGAAAATCTGCTCAATATGAGTATCATCCAGAGAGTAGTACACGGTCTTGCCTTCCTTGCGCCGCTTGACGATCCGCATATTGCGGAGTGAACGCAGCTGGTGTGAAATGGCCGACTGTCCCATGTCGAGCAGAACCGTCAGGTCATGCACACATAATTCCTTCTGTAACAGCGCATCAATAATACGTAGCCGTGTTGGGTCGCTGAATGCCTTGAACCAATCTGCCATCTCGGAAGAGGTATCCCGATCTATGAGTGAAGTGCGAATCGTCTGCACATCCGCTTCAGTACCCGAGCAGGTTGCATCACATTCGCTTGGTGCTTTAACCGGTTGTTCCATTTCATATCACCGCCTATGTTAACAACTATAGCTCTATTATATCCAAAAACGGCCTAAAGCGAAATGATTACTATTAGCATAATCTGTATGAAAAATCAACAACGATTGTTGACACTCATGTTTGGGCGTGCATATAATAGGGGTAACTAAACATATGAATGAGTGCTCATATATTGAAAGTAATTGGATGATAACATTGTTTTTGTACTGCAAAGGGGAGAATTCACATGGGAACCGGACAGGAACAGGTGAAAAGGGAACTGCTGCTTGATGGATTGGACTGTGCGAACTGCGCATTAAAGATCGAGAATGGCGTTAAAAAAATTAAGGGCATTAACGAATGCTCCGTCAATTTTGTTACCAAAACATTATCGCTTCACACCACTTCGGATATGGATGAACAGGTAGTCGAAGAAGCGAAGCGCAAAGTGCTTCGGCTGGAGCCACATATTCGCATCTCGGAAAAAGGAAAACAGATAAACGGGCATGTGCACAACCATACAGGGAGTTCGTCTGGTTCACACGAACACGGCCATGACCATACCGGACATAATCATGGACATACACATTCACATGGTAAACACTCGCATACTCATGATCAACATCAACATGGTCACGCACATGACCATGATCACACACATGAGCACGGAAATCATGCTGGACATAGTCATGATCACAGCCATACCCATGATCACGATGCTCATGCAGGCCATTCACATGAACATGGTGCAGGACAGACAAAAGTATTGCTTGCTCGTCTTGCTGCCGGTTCTGTGTTGCTCGCAGCTGCGATCTGGTCACCGCTGGAGGGATGGGCACAGTTTACGCTCTATGCGCTCGCTTATCTGATTGCCGGGGGAGATATCGTGCTCCAGGCGTCCAAAAACATCATCCGCGGTCAGGTGTTCGATGAATACTTCCTCATGTCCGTCGCTACCTTGGGTGCCTTTGCCATAGGAGAATATCCGGAAGGGGTAGCGGTCATGCTCTTCTATCAGCTCGGAGAGCTGTTTCAGGGCATGGCGGTTAATCGGTCACGCAAGTCCATTCAGTCCCTGATGGACATTCGCCCGGACTACGCGAATATCCTGACCGGTTTGGGTGACGAGACACGGCGGGTATCTCCGGAAGACGTACGGATCGGTGATCGTATTGTCGTGAAGGCAGGAGAGCGAGTACCGCTGGATGGTATCGTTCAAGCTGGGCGTTCCATGGTGGACACTTCTGCCCTGACAGGTGAGTCAGTACCTCGTGAGCTGGAGCCCGGAAGTGATGCACTTAGTGGATTTGTAAACAAAAACGGGATGTTGACCATTGAAGTAACCAAAACGTTTGGTGAATCCACGGTATCCAAAATTTTGGATCTGGTGCAGAACGCAAGCAGTCGGAAGGCAAAAACAGAACATTTTATTAGTAAATTCGCCCGTTATTACACACCGGTTGTTGTGATCCTTGCAGCCCTGATAGCATTTGTTCCGCCGTTGATACTTAGTGGTGCAACATTTGCCGATTGGATCTATCGAGCATTGGTCTTCCTGGTTATCTCATGCCCTTGTGCGCTGGTGGTCTCTATTCCACTTGGATTCTTTGGTGGTATCGGAGCGGCTTCACGTAACGGGATTCTTGTCAAAGGCAGTAATTATCTTGAAGCATTGAACGATGTAAAAGTCGTTGTTTTTGATAAAACGGGTACACTAACCAAAGGTGTATTCAAAGTAACAGCCATACGTCCCGAAGTGGGACGCACGGAAGAAGAACTAATGAAGCTGGCAGCCATTGCCGAAGCAAATTCCAATCATCCGATTGCCGAATCCATTCGTGCAGCTTGGGCCAAAACGATTCCTACACAAGGTGTGGAAGGTTATGATGAAGTTGCCGGACACGGGATCAAGGTGAGAGTGGATGGTCGGGAAGTGCTGGCAGGCAACGCTAAATTAATGAAGCAGGCTGGTATATCCTATACCACACCAGAGACGGCCGGAACGATAGTGCATGTTGCTGAAGCTGGCACATATGTTGGTCATCTGATCATTGCTGATGAAGTGAAGGACGATGCAGCAGCTGCTATTCAGGCGCTGAAGAAGCTTGGCATCCGCAAAACGGTCATGCTGACAGGAGATGCCAAAGCCGTGGGTGAAGCGGTAGGACGTGAGCTGGGTGTGGATGAGGTCTATGCTGAATTGCTGCCACAGGACAAAGTCGAACGTCTGGAGCAACTGGAAGCTGCCAAATCTCCGAAGGAAAAAATGGCGTTTGTCGGGGATGGCATCAACGATACACCTGTGCTGGCACGTGCCGATGTGGGAGTAGCGATGGGTGGACTCGGCTCGGATGCTG
Source organism: Paenibacillus sp. FSL R5-0519 (assembly GCF_037974275.1). Lineage (NCBI taxonomy): Bacteria > Bacillati > Bacillota > Bacilli > Caryophanales > Paenibacillaceae > Paenibacillus > Paenibacillus sp. FSL R5-0519. The sequence goes on along the minus strand of NZ_CP150234.1, from coordinate 5,908,934 downwards.
CGATTGAAGCGGCAGACGTGGTCATCATGACCGATGAACCGTCCAAACTTGCGAGTGCAATCCGCATTGCTAAGCGCACACGCATGATTGTGTGGCAAAATATCGCGTTTGCTCTGGGCGTTAAGGCGATCTTCCTGCTACTCGGTGTATTCGGCATAGCGACCATGTGGGAAGCGGTATTCTCCGATGTCGGTGTCACAGTGCTTGCTGTTCTGAACGCCATGCGTGTACTTCGTGTGAAGGATATCTAAGTTTACGAAACGATTCAGGCGGCTCTTCGTATATACGTAGAGCCGTTTTTATATTTTTTAAGGTCATTCTGTCATCAGAGTGTCAGTGTAAAGCAGGTCTATGGAAGACAACAGTGAAGGGGAGAACGTTTTGACAGGAGCAGTAGTAGGGATCATTATTGGCGTGTGTTATTTCATTCTGGGTTTAATGGTGTTCAAAAAACCACCTAAAATGATTAACGGAATATATGGATATCGGACCCCGCGAGCAATGAGTAATCCCGAGTTGTGGAACGAGGCGCAAAGTTATAGCGCCAATCTGATGATGCAATTTGGTGTGATTATTACGATATTCGGCATTATCGGTTTCTGGCTGACAGATGTACGAGCTTTGGTGCTGAGTCTGGTTGCTACAGGGTTTTATACGTTCAGACTGTTTACCAGAGTTGAAGGTCGATTGAAGCAAATGCAGCGTGCTCAACAGCAACAGAATGAGCAGGACGTTTAAGGTAAAATGAATGAATCGTATAGAGAGGAAGACTCGCGTGTGAAGCGGGTCTTTTTTTTGTTGAAGATAGAGAAGTGGAGAGGCTGTAAAACTCTCTAGGACTAGAGGTAAGAAATCTAACGTTGACGTTAACGTTAAAATTATATATAATTATGTACATAACATTATAGACATATGGAAGAGGTGAGGGAAATGAGTTTCTATAAAATCGATGACGTAGCTAAGGAATGCGGTTTGACCAAGCGAACCATTCGGTATTATGAAGAGATTGGTGTCATGCCTTCACCTCAGCGGACAGACGGCGGGACGCGGTTGTACACTCGGGAAGATATCGATTATCTGAAGAAGGTAGTTCGCGCCAAAGAGGTACTTGGTTTCTCCCTTCAGGAGTTACATACCTATGTGGCAACAGCAGATGCGCTGAACGAACAGCGTTTTGACTACCAGCAGACGACCGAAGTGAGAGAGCGAATCGAGAAACTCACCACGATGGAAACAACGTTGGATGGTCAGCTGCAACTGATTGAGCAGAAACTTCAGAGCATACATGCGGTACAGACTGAACTGGAAGAGCTGCGTGAACGTGTTCGGAGTGGTATTCAGAAGTTACAGGCACATGATCCGCAGAGTGATGAAGACGGGTAAGCGTATTAGATCTAATGTTTAATAAACAAAACTGTATACACCTCATCGCTACATGGAGTGAGCACCATAGTACCTGTGGCGATCCTGTACAAACACCGGATGTTCCGGTGTCATTTGTGCCGTTTTGTTACCTCTAATTATGAAAATGTACAGAGATTTTTCATTATTTTCACTTCATTTTCAAATAAAAAAATTCACCACATAAATCATTCACAGGAGGAATTACGTATGAAAAGAGAGCCATCCTTACCGGACGAATTGCCGTCATCCCGTGGGGGCCTGCTGTCTCAACCTAGAGCGGTATGGGCCGTCGCCTTTGCATGTATCATATCCTTTATGGGTCTGGGTCTGGTTGACCCGATCTTGCCCGCAATTGCTGATCAGCTGCATGCCTCCAAAAGCCAGGTGTCGCTGCTATTTACCAGCTATAACGCTGTAACGGGGGTAGCGATGCTGATTACGGGTGTCGTATCCAGCCGCATCGGTGTGAAATGGACGCTGCTTAGCGGCATATTGTTGATTATTATCTTTTCCTTCCTTGGGGGTACCTCAGACACTGTAGGTGCATTGGTCGGATACCGGGGCGGTTGGGGACTTGGTAATGCCTTGTTCATCGCAACGGCGTTATCTGCCATTGTGGGACTGTCCACGTCGGGGACAGCCAAGGCCATTATTTTGTACGAAGCAGCACTTGGTCTCGGGATTGCGGTGGGTCCGCTGCTTGGTGGTGAGCTGGGTTCCATCTCTTGGCGTGGCCCGTTCTATGGGGTAGCAGTTCTAATGGCAATTGCGTTTATCAGCATTACATTTATGTTGCCCAAAATGGCAAAACCAAAAACACGCAGTTCGTTGTCTGATCCGTTCAAAGCATTAAGCTATCCTTCACTGAAAACTTTGGCGATTACCGCCTTCCTATATAACTTTGGATTCTTTACTTTGATGGCTTATTCACCTTATGTGATGAATCTGGATGAGCACGGCTTGGGTTATGTGTTCTTTGGTTGGGGACTGATGCTGGCCATTACGTCGGTATTTGTGGCTCCAAGACTGCAACGCCGATTCGGTTCGGTGCCGTCCATGAGTGTCATGCTTACATTGTTCGCGATCGATCTGGTTGTTATGGCCATGGGTACGGTGATGGGGTCACCAACTACCGTTATAGTGGCGGTCATTGTGGCAGGGATCTTCCTTGGGATTAACAACACATTGATCACAACGGCTGTTATGGAAGCTGCACCTGTGGAGCGTTCGGTTGCTTCTGCTGCATACAGCTTCGTTCGTTTCCTGGGTGGTGCACTTGCTCCATGGCTTGCAGGTAAATTGTCCGAGTGGTTCCTGCCAGAAACTCCGTTTTATTTTGGCGCATTAATGGTTCTGATTGGTGTCGTGGTACTGCTGGTACGCCGTCGTCACCTGCGGGATATTGATTCCGCCATTACATCGCATTAATTCAGAGGAGGATTTGCAATGTTGAAACGTATATTGGTTGCTGTTGATGGTTCGGAACATGCGCATAAAGCTTTGGAACAAGCACTGATCCTGGCTGAAGATATGAAACAACCCGCAAGCCTGTTGATCGTGCATGTTAATCCTGCTATCTCTATCAATGAACCTGCATTGGGTGTTGATCTGGAAGCTCGGATTGCTGAAGAAGGGCAACATATTATTGAGCCGGTGACCAGACAGTTGTCTGGACGAAACGTTGCATATGAAACACTTTTAATTGCGGGTGATCCCGTTCATGAGATCTGCCGTGTGGCGCGTGAACGAGATTGTGGAATGATTGTGATGGGTACAGGCGGGAAAGGTGTGCTCGAAGAGATAATCATGGGCAGTGTCAGCCATGGCGTGTTAAAACATGCAGAGTGCCCTGTCCTGACGGTTAAATAAGTGAATGGGTTGAGGGGCCCAAAGTAGTGTATAAATAGATAAGGTAATATAACGCCATATTTTTGTAGTCATTATTGGATGGAGGATGAGCATATGAAAAAACAACATCTGTTTATCGGTGGCAAACCGACCGAATCCGTAGATTATATAGCACTTCAAGCACCATACTCCGGTGAAACGCTGGCAGAAGTCTCGTCCGCTTCAGCCGAGGAAGCAGAGGCTGCTGTTGCAGCTGCGGTTCAGGCGGGGAAGGCAATGCGTCAGATGCCTGCACATCAGCGTGCAGATATCCTGTACAAGTTGTCCTCCATGCTTGAAGAACGCAAGGAAGAAGCAGCGCGAATTATTGCGCTTGAAGCAGCGAAGCCGATTACCGCAGCACTGGCCGAGGTTGACCGTACGGTGGAAACGTATCGTTTTGCCGCTGAAGAAGCCAAGCGGCTGACCGGTGAGACGGTTCCGATGGATGCAGCCAAAGGGGGAGAAGGGCGTATCGGCTATACGATGCGGCAACCTCTAGGTGTCATCGGTGCGATTACGCCTTTTAATTTTCCAATGAACCTGGTAGCACATAAGGTAGGCCCAGCGCTGGCAGCAGGCAATACCATTGTTCTCAAACCTGCGGAGCAGACACCCCTGTCCTCCTATTACATCGCTAATCTGCTTCAGGAAGCCGGATTGCCGGATGGTGCACTGAACGTGGTGAGTGGTGACGGCAAAACGATCGGGGATGTGCTTGTTGAACACCCTCGTGTTGCCCATATTACGTTTACAGGCAGTCCAGCCGTAGGTACGAGCATTCGTAGCAAAGCAGGACTAAAACGCGTAACATTGGAGCTTGGGTCGAATGCAGCGGTGATCGTGGATAAGGACGCAGATCTGGACAAAGTGGTTCCGCGTTGTGTGACGGGTGCTTTTACGTATCAGGGACAGGTATGTATTTCCCTACAGCGCATTTACGTACATCGTGATATCTCGGAAGAATTCATCCGGCGTTTCGCTGAAGCGGCTAAACAAGTGATGGTTGGAGACCCTCTGAGCCCGGATACGGTGGTCTCTGCGCTGATTACGTCCAAGGATGTACAGCGTACACTTGACTGGATTGAAGAAGCCAAACAGGCCGGGGCTGAAGTGGCAGCAGGCGGTCAAGCTGAAGGAGGCGTTCTGCGACCAACGGTGCTAGTTAACGTTCCTCATGATGCCAAGGTATCCTGTCAGGAAGTGTTTGCACCCATCGTGGTGATCAATACGGTCGATTCCGTTGAAGAGGGCATTGAGCATGTTAACGATTCAATATACGGACTTCAGGCAGGTGTATTTACAAACGATATTCATACTGCCCTCCATGCTGTCGATCAGATCGAAGCAGGCGGAGTTATGATTAATGATATTCCCACGTTCCGAGTGGATCACATGCCCTATGGTGGTGTGAAACAAAGTGGGATTGGACGTGAAGGTGTTAAATATGCTGTAGAGGAAATGACGGAATTGAAGTTTGTCATGTTTAACAAAGGATAACTTGCTTCCATTATTTTATTCAATATACCGTATGTTAAGGAAATATAACTACACGCTCCTGTGCCAGAATAGTGGCACAGGATTTTTTAATTGAAAATAATGGAAAAAGTTTAAAAAATACATACGGATTCTTCACTGACTGCGGGTTCACATCTGATGAGACGGGTATAACATACTTAACATACCGCAACTTAACTGACCAAACGCCGCTCATATTACCGAAGCATGATGTACCCAACCATAGCACGAGCGGAATGAAGCGGTACAGCACTGCCGAAAGTCTTATATTCTCTCATTATACAAATAAAATGCAGTATGAAATATTAAGCCTGAACTCTGGAGTTGCAGGACAGGCAGGAGGTGTATTCAAATGGCATATTCCATGGTTGATGTATCAGGAATGTCAGGCGTAACTCTGAACGAACTGAGCCAGTATGCGCAGACAGGTCTTCTGAATCCGGCCTTTGGGGATTCGGATGAAGCTATCTATTATGAAAAACAGGAATTACTGAGACTCCAGCAAATCCTTTTCTGTAAGGAAGTAGGCATGGAGGAAAATGAGATTGGCCCTATGCTAAGGGATGATCCTCAGGATGTCATACGCATCATGAAACAGCATCGCATTGAGATTCTGGAGAAGGCACTCCGCTTGCATGGATTGATTCAGACACTGGACAAAACGATCGCGCATTTGCTAGGAGAACAGGAAATGGACGAACATGAGCTGTATATCGGTTTTGTAGATAAGGGGCGTCATCAGTTATTGAATGAATCGGGTTCTAACCCTGTCAATAATGATGTGAAACGAATGCAGAAAGAGGGCGTTCAGAAGTCTGACCAGGAGTTGAAGTCAAAGGAAGATTATCTGGATTCCCAAGCGAAAATTGATCAGGTTCATCTTGACTTGCAACAGGCCATTGAGGATGGATTGGAACCCGGTAGTGCGAAAGTGCAACGGATTATTGACAGGCATCTTGAATGGATCAAAGGTTATTATACACCCACTGCTGAGATCTATCGGGATTTGGCCAATCTGTATGTAGAGCATAAAAATTTCCGCCAGATGTATGATGGTTACCACCCGAGGCTTGCTGAATTCCTGCGGGACGGGATGATGGTTAAAGCGGAACACGATCTATCCTAGATGCATAAAGTAACATGGGCGAGCAAGAACATGGGTGTGAAACAACTTGGATAACAAAGAGCGCACACCTCTAGGAGGACTGCGCTCTTTGTTATTACAGGTCATTCACCATCGTGTGTGATGAAGTCTCTAATCACCTTGTTCATCATTCCCTAAATAGATACGGTTGCTTCCAACTGCTCAGTAAGCAGGCTTACGGCTTTCTCCAGGAAGATGCGGTCTTCGTCATCAAAACGGTTTTTGATCGGGCTGTCGATATCCAGCACCCCGTACAGTTCACCGTTTATGATAATAGGTACAACAATCTCACTGTTCGATGCTGCATCACAGGCAATATGGCCTGGGAAGGCGTGAACATCGTCAACGACCAGGGTACGTTTTTCCGCAGCAGATGTGCCGCATACCCCACGTCCCAGTGGAATTCGGATACAGGCAGGCAGTCCTTGGAATGGTCCGAGGACCAGTTCTTTTCCATCATACAGATAGAAGCCGACCCAATTGGTGTCGGTCATAAATACATTGAGCAGCGCAGCAGCGTTCGCCAGATTGGCAATCGCACTAGGTTCATCGCGGATCAGAGCACTTAACTGTCCCAGGACGGCGGTGTGCTGCTCACTTCGTGTTCCTTCATAGGAAACAGCTTGAAACATGTAAATCACCCTCCCGAGCAAAATGGTACTTATTTTCAAGATAGTGCAGAGTATGCGGTTAGTCAAGCGGAGGATTTCGGAAAGGCAAGGGAATACCTGAAGAATCCTCCTGTTTCTCAGCTTCTCGCGTGGGGTAATTACTTAGCAACCACGGAGGGCTACAACCCGGGAAGGAGCTTGGCTTATGCATGCAGAGGTACAGAATCTATTTGTACGGATTCATCTACTATATTTCGCCCAAAATCAGGATTTGAACGTTAGCGAGGCGCTGCCCCTATTGGAAGAACGGGGATATCGCGTTGGAGAGCGGGAGATCAAGCAGGAGCTTGAACACCTGACACAGGAGAACTTCCTGACCGCCCACGGGGACCAATGGAGCCTAACCGGGACTGGTATTGAAGAATTCAAGGAAATCACCACTGTACTTGGCCGGGTTAGCGATGAATTGCTAGCGAAGGACAAGAAAACGTCCAAAGTTTAAAATTCAATCGGACAAGCACGATGACGTGATTCATTCAAACTTGAATGGATCCATACGGACAACAAGACCGGGAGCGACATTGGCCCGGTTTTTTGACGTATGTTCATGACTGAACAGTTGCCATTCGGCGCAGGTTATGATTAGATGACTAATGAATCTTATGGTCTGCGGAGATGGATCGGATCGGAGTGTCTTTATATGTATAAATGCAAAGGAAGAATTCCAGAAATGGAGACTGCGCGGCTTCGTCTGCGTAAAATGCGTCGCCGGGATGCGGCCCAGATGTTCGCATGCTGGTCAGATCGCGAGGTGACCCGTTACATGAATCTTGCACCCATGATTGGGACAAGCGAAGCGGCGGACATGATTGCACTGCTCAACCAAATGGCAGGGGAAGAGGACGCGATCCGCTGGGGGATCGAACTCAAAGAAACAGGCAGACTCATCGGCAGCTGTGGATTTAACACATGGCAGCTTGAAGGCGCATTCCGGGGAGAAATCGGTTATGAGCTGGGACGTGACTACTGGCGACACGGGTATATGACGGAGGCTTTCTCGGCATTGCTGCCGTTTGGATATGAGACCATGGGTCTTAATCGGATTGAAGCGCTGGTTGATCCGCGTAATGTGGCTTCCGGTGAGTTCCTGACGAACCGCGGCTTCACGCGAGAAGGGCTGCTGCGTCAGGTGCAACATACATCGACCGGATACAAGGATATGGTGATGTATTCGATGTTGTATGATGAGTTTCTTCGCAAGAAAAGTAAATAAAAGAAAAAATATATAATTGCTTTTGAATTTACACGTAAACGGAGAAACAGAACAAAGCTGAAGAAGCACCAATTATATAGAGAACAAAGAGAGAAGGGTTCGTGTGAATGCAACTGGAGGTTTGAAGCGCAGTTTCATCTTGACGGGGCTGTTGCTTGCAACATTTCTGTCAGCGATTGAAGGCACCGTAATTGGTCCGGCAGGGCCTACCATTGTCAGTGAGTTGGGGAGTGTACAACTGCTGAGCTGGATTTTCACCGCGTACCTGCTGACGATGGCTGTGAGTACGCCCATTTTCGGCAAAATTAGTGACTTGTATGGACGAAAGCCTGTATTTCTAATTGGCTGTGCCTTATTTTTACTGGGTTCACTCTTGTGCTGTCTGTCGCAGAATATGGAGCAATTGATCATTTTCCGTGCGATTCAGGGGATTGGTGCGGGGGCGGTAGTTCCTGTTACATTTACGATTATTGGGGATATCTACTCCATTGAAGAACGTGGCAAAATCCAGGGATGGATCAGCTCCGTTTGGGGGATTTCGTCTTTGGCAGGACCGCTGCTTGGCGGTTATTTTGTAGACAATCTTGGTTGGCAGTGGATCTTTGGTTTTAATGTGCCGTTTGGTCTGCTCGCGATGTGGTTTGTATTTCGTTACCTGAAGGAAGATATCTCTCCACGGACAGCCAAGATTGACTATGTCGGTGCGCTGACCTTCACGGTGGGCATTACCGCATTGTTATTTGTCCTGTCGGCTGGTGGGCAGTATTATGCCTGGAGTTCTCCGTTGATTGTAGGACTGAGTGTGGTTGCCGCTCTGTTTATTATTTTATTTTTTGTGGTGGAAAAAAGAGCTCAGGCCCCAATGGTTCCACTACATCTCTTTCGAATTCGGGACATTCGTGTGGCGAATATCGCCGGATTGTTAACCAGTACCCTGATGATCGGTCTGACCAGTTATTTGCCGCTCTGGGTGCAGGGGGTTCGGGGAGGCAATGCGACTGAATCGGGGTTGCTACTCGCACCGATGTCGGTCGGTTGGCTCATTGGTAGTGTGCTCGCAGGTCGTCTGCTGATGAAGATTGGATCACGGTTGACCGCATTGATTGGAGTAACCGGCATTGCGGTCGGATCGGGTGGACTCTTTCTGGTGGGAGGGACATCCCCGCAGGCTGTGCTATTTATTTTGACCTTTATTTATGGTCTCGGCTTCGGATTTGCGTTTACGATCTTTACCATTATCTCGCAGTCTTCCGTAGGATATAAGGAACGTGGTTCTTCTACGGCACTGCATACGTTCATGCGTACCTTGGGACAGACGATTGGTGCAGCAGCTTTTGGCACTTGGTTGAACTATCGGATCTCCACGTTGTCGAGTGAGCAGAATCTGGCTGAGGCCGGAATATCGGAGAATGATCTGAACGAACTGCTCGCACCACATACGGATGCAGCGCTATCGGATGATAAGTGGGCGCTACTGCGGAGTGTGCTGGAAGGAAGCTTGCATTCTTTATTTGTCATTATGTTTGTCATTGCACTGGTCTCCTGGGTAACGACGCTTGCTCTACGCAAACGTTTAATTGTACCCGAAGATGCAGATGCTCCACCGCAACCTCAGGGCTCGAAGTAAAAAGTGGATGTATACGAAAAACCGGATTCGCCGATGTCAGGCAAATCCGGTTTTTTTGTTGATTGGCACACATGCATTGGACTAGAATGTACCTTCACTCAGGAGAGGGATACGCTGGAGGATGTCCGAGTCAAAAGCATTTTGAAGTACATGCTCATCCTGGTGAATCTTCCAGACGAAATTTCTAAGGAACGGAGGACATCTTATTTGGCCTTCTGCCTGAAAAACACTTTGTATACGGCTGTTTATTCAAGGATAGCGTGTGTCAGATTCCTTAAAATGCTGCGAGCGCTTCAAACCCCTGAATATGACGTCACAGGTTCGTTAGGACTCCCGCTCCATATCTGCTCCAGAACATTCAGTTACGCTCCAGCTTTCGGCTGGTTTGAAGATAAGCTCTAGCTGTTCGCTGATAAACGGTCTGCAGAATGTGCAAGCCTTCCCAAAAGTTCGGACAGCAATTCCTTGTCTTCCTCACTCAGTCCACTGACAGCACGATCGATCTTCATCGCATAGCCTGGATAAATGTCATCCATGGTGCGCTGGCCTTCTTCCGTTAGTTCCACAAAAATGATCCGTCTGTCTTGCGGACAATGTTTGCGGTGCAACAATCCTTTTTGCTCCAGCTTATCAATCACATAGGTCACATTCCCACTTTGTAGCAGAAGCTGTGCACCAACCTGTTGAATCGGCTGAGCTCCTTTCATATATAACACTTCGAGCACCCCGTATGCAGTGGGGTTGAAGCCATGCACTTTGCTTCCGGATACAGCGTGTTCATTCACGCTCTTGAATGTCTGGGCCAAGGTGCGGTACAGATGAAGTGAACGTTCGGTTCCGATTTCTTGTAATTCCAGCATGCTGATCCCGCCTTTTCAGATTAGTTTTATAAGTTGAAATGATGAAGTTGCAACCTATCACGATGAGCATAGAACAACCTTCCAATCACTGTTATCCCCATCGTTATGCTGTTCATATAAAAAATAATTTCAACTTATATGTGTTGGTTAGTTGGTTAGTTATGTTTGAAGATTCAGGTTGTCACCATGGTTTAATTGTAAACTTCTATTTCTACGAAAAACATGCGATATGTCACAAGATTTGCATTTTTAGCATTTAAAATTTGATCATTCACCATACCGAAAAATCATCCTTGAGGTGCCGCTTCTTCTCCGCCTCTGGCAGGAGGTTGAGTCAAGCCCTGCTCTCTTATAATGAGTTCATATCATGAATTCGGAAGGTAATGGGGGAGAAGAAGCATGACAAGTGATTTAACGTTTGAAGGGCATCGACCGCTGAAGAATAACCGATCTTTTGTAACATTGATGGTAGCTCAGGCCATTTCCAATCTGGGAGATTGGCTGCATCTGCTCGCAATCCTGACCCTCGTGGGTATCCGCTGGAATGCAACGCCATGGGAGATTACATTTGTCACACTATCTGCAGCACTGCCTGTTCTGTTGACAGGGCCATTCGCGGGCACGCTTGCAGATCGTCTGAACCGAAAATGGCTGATGATTGTAGCTGATGGTGCACGGATCATCATCGTGGGTGTGTTGATTTTTGCTGATCAGATCTGGCACGTCTACATACTGCTTGTCCTCAAATCCCTGTTCGATGTCATTTTTTCGCCTGCGAAGAACGGAAAACTGAAAGAAATTGTACCTCATGAGCAGCTTGCGCAAGCTGTATCCATTAGCTCAATCATTGAACAGATGTCCAAAATTATCGGTCCAGCGCTTGGTGGGCTGTTGGTAGCCGCTTTTGGCATCACCTGGTGTTTTGTTCTCGATTCAGCGTCTTTTCTGATTTCCGGCATCATTTTATTGTGGATTCCTGGAACGCGGGTGATCCAATCTGCAATTCATAACGTAACAGAGGTAGAGGAAGAGACAGCTGGGGGTGTTCGCAACCGCCCTAAAGACTCTTTTTGGAAGGATACACAGGAGGGCATCCGCATGCTCGCATCTCTCCCTCATGTAGGAACGTCTCTGATCTTGCTTGCTTCAGCTATACTTTTTCTGCAATTTGCCGATTCACAGACCGTGGTGTTATTCAGACAGCTTCCCGGAATTTCAAGTGATCTGCTGGGATGGTGTGTGGCGGCCAGTGGTGTAGGTACATTAATTGCAGCGATGAGTGTGCGGAAGTGGAAGCATGCAGGGCATGTTTTGAAAATGGGTCTGGGTACCATACTCATGGGTCTGGTTATCGGTGGAGCCGGTGTTATTGTTGGGATTTGGCCGCACGCCGGGCTAGGTGCCAATCTGCTGCTAGCATCCCTCTTTGCCTTGGCAGGTGTTGGAATTGGGTTTGCGATTGTACCCTTTCAAATCCTGTTGCAGGAACAGACACCTGAGCCAATGACAGGCAGGGTATTTGGAACCGTGGGCAGCATTATGACAGCCAGTAATATTATGGGCCCGGTGGTAGGTGGATTCATGGTCACCTCATTCGGTGTAGTCCCAGCTTTTGTCTGTTCAGGCATTTTGCTGACCCTGCTTGGTTTGATTTATTTGATCAGACGCAACAGGGAAAAAGCCGATCTGAATGGCTCCATTGCCGCTAAGACCATGAGTGCAGGCGACTAAAAACATGCCGGATCTGTTCAGGTTAGAACAATTGAAATGAAGGTTTGAATTTACTTCAAATTTTAAGTTTTTGATTAAAAAGCGTTTGAGTAAACGCCTTCACGTTTAATGAGGAACAGGCAGAAATCCCTGTATTCTAATTATTCCTAGGGGAAAACTCATATGCCTTGTCCCACCAACGCAGTAGCGGAAAGGGGGTGAAGCAACTTGAATGTAAAGTTACCAAAATCCATAGTACGTCTTGGAAGCATACCACTGGCAATACTTGCAGGGACCTTGCTGCTGGGGTTTGGATCTTCGCATGTATATGCGGATGATGCTCAGATATCTTCTGAAAAACCGTCCAGCGGATTGTCGCTGAATCTGCTCTCACGCGATTCGGATGGCGGGTTGAACCTGACTCCGTCGGTATCCGTGTCCACACCATTATTGGATGTTGAAGTTCCGTCGATCAAAGCGAATGAATCCACGGGTAAGCTGAGTGTATCTGAGCTAAAAGTAGATACACCGCTTGGATCGGCCGGAACATCAGAGATAGGTATTGATGCGAAGAAGGGAACCGTTGAACTGCCGTCTGTACAGGCGGATACGCCGGTGATCAAAGCCGATGTATCAAGCAGTCAGGTGAATCTGAACGAAGGTACAGCTTCCTTGCCCGGGGTTACCGCAGAGGTACCCGAGGTAATCAAGGCAGAGACGTCTGCTGTGAAAACTAACCTTCGGCAGGGTAAGGTTGAATTACCTTCCGTGAAGGTGGATGTACCCGAGGTTACTTCGGTCAATATCTCTTCATCCCAAGTGGATCTGAGTAAGGGGAATGTCCAGCTACCTTCTGTGAAAGCAGAGGTTCCTGTTGTAGACGTATCCGCTGAACTCAATCCTGATCAGGAGAAGGTGGAGATTCCAAGTGTGAAGCCGGAACGGCCTGTAGTCACTCCGGAACAACAGCCGGTCGTTAAAACACCGAATGTTAAAACTTCCAATACGAGTGCACTCGCAGATCCTGTTTCATCACAGAACAACGTGGAAGGGCAGGACGCAGTTCAGGTTACGGGCAACGTGATTGAGGTCACCCCTGAACCAGGAGTACGTCCAGAACAACCTGTTGTCCCGCAGGCACTGCCTGTTGACGGAACCGATCTGACACAGGATTCCGATATCAATGCAGATTTGCCTGATAACGAGTTATTCCTCGTGGATCAGAACACTTCTAAACCATCTGTCACTGAACAAGTGCGGAGTAACCTGGAAGCCAATTCGAAACAAGATGATGATAATGCAGCATCTCCATTGCAGCCTCGCACAGAACGACCAACAAGTTGGTCTGTTGCGGCAACTTCTCCCGGAGCAGCGAATGCTTCCGCCGGGACAAGCTCCGGTGCGTCAGGTGTAACTGGAGGTGGAGCAACCGCTCCAGCAGCTGCACTTCCGGGAGCAACAACAGGTCTGGTTACGCCGGATTATGATTTTGCTTTCCGAATGGAACGCCTGGATGGGTTCAGTCAATGGTCACAGGCACCACCGGGACGACCGCCGCAATATAGCTCTTTCTCATAGACAACATTGGCGTTAATTCAACCAAAATTGAGAAGGAGTGTATATAATCATGAAAAAAGTGAATCGTTGGGTAAAATTGTCGGTATTGTCGGGTACGTTGGTGGCTGGATTGCTGGGAGCTTCGCAGGCAACTTACGCAGATAGCTATAGCAATAACAGTAATGGTAATCTGGATCTGAATGCAGGTTTGCGTCTGGAACTGGGATCTCTTCTGTCAGGACACCGTGACACAGGTTACGGTACCATTGGTAGCTATGGAGGTTCATCCAGTGCAAGCGGAGCATTGAATTTAGATCTTGGACTCAATGCCGGCTTATCCTCAGAGAGTACGAACCGATACAATGATCATTCTTCCGACCACACTGCTGAGCGTAGCAGTTCTGGCAAGCTAGGCCTTGGCTTGAATGCCAATGTATCGGGAGAAGGTACAACGATGAGCGATTATTCACGAGGCGGCGATGATCGGAACGTAAACAGCAGCTACGCGAGCGAAAGCCGTGGTGCGCTGGATCTGGGTCTGAACCTTAATGCGGAAGGTGAGAGTGCAACAATGACTCAAACTGAACGCACTAACAGCGTGAACGATCGTGAGCGCAACACGAGCAGTAACTTTACGAACGAAAGCCGTGGCGCCCTAGATCTGGGTCTGAACGCCAAAGCGGAAGGTGAGAGTGCAACAATGACTCAAACTGAACGCAACAACAGCGTGAACGACCGTGAGCGTAACACGAGCAGTAACTTCATGAATGAAAGCCGTGGAAGCTTGGATCTGGGTCTGAACGCCAAAGCGGAAGGAGAGAGTGCAACAATGGCTCAAACTGAACGCAACAACAGCGTGAATGACCGTGAGCGTAACACGAGCAGTAACTTCATGAATGAAAGCCGCGGTGCGCTGGATTTGGGTCTGAACGCCAAAGCGGAAGGAGAGAGTGCAACAATGGCTCAAACTGAACGCAATAACAGCGTGAAAGACAGCGAGCGTAACGTGAGCAAAAACGTTGCGAGCGAAAGCCGCGGTGCGCTGGATCTGGGTCTGAACGCGAAAGTGGAAGGTGAGAGTGCAACAATGGCTCAAACTGAACGTAACAACAGCGTGAACGACCGTGAGCGTAACACGAGCAGTAACTTCGCGAATGAAAGTCGTGGAAGCTTGGATTTGGGTCTGAACGCCAAAGCGGAAGGAGAGAGTGCAACAATGGCTCAAACTGAACGCAATAACAGCGTAAATGACCGTGAGCGTAACACGAGCAGTAACTTCATGAATGAAAGCCGTGGAAGCTTGGATCTGGGTCTGAACGCCAAAGCGGAAGGAGAGAGTGCAACGATGACTCAAACTGAACGCACTAACAGCGTGAACGACCGTGAGCGTAACACGAGCAGTAACTTTACGAATGAAAGTCGTGGAAGCTTGGATCTGGGTCTGAACGTAGATGCGGATGCAGAAAGTGAAACTACATCTGTGGTGGAGACAAATCGGTAATATGAGATTTTCACTGTAATATGAAGAAGCAGGGGCTCCGGAACCCCTGCTTCTTTTTTTGCCGAAATAAAAACGCTCAAAATGATCAAACAAACAGCTCACAACTCGTATACAATAAAATGAGTTGATCTAATAAGCCCCGAATCAGAACAGGAGTGTTCGATATGAAGATAGAGCATGGAGGTACAGTTACACAGGAGTCCATATTGGACGTACATATTACAGAGGCAGGATACGAGCCAGGACAATCGACCATTCGCAATATTCGAATGAATGTGGCACGAGGAGAGCTGGTAGGTATTATCGGTCCAAATGGTGCGGGCAAAAGTACCACGATCAAAACACTGCTTGGTCTGCTGGAACATGCAAACTATGAAGTGACAATTGGGGGAGATGGTCGCTATGCCTATATCCCGGAGCAACCGGTTTTTTACGAATATATGACCCTATGGGAACATCTTGATCTGGCCGCAGCAGCGTATGAAATGGAAGAAGAGGTCTTTGTCGCCAGAGCGGAGGAGTTGTTGGTTCGCTTCGGCATGGACCACGTTCGGAATGATCTTCCAGCCAGTTTTTCGAAGGGCATGCGGCAGAAAATGATGCTGATGATCGGTTTTCTGTCTTCGCCGGATATCTATATCGTGGACGAGCCGTTCATCGGATTGGACCCCCGTGCAACCAAGGATTTTCTGAAATTACTTGATGATGAACGCCGCCGTGGTGCTGGTGTGCTCATGTCTACGCATGTGCTGGATACCGCTGAACGAATCTGCGACCGATTTATTCTGATTGCTTCTGGCAGATCTGCTGCCGAGGGTACATTGGATGAGATCCGTGAAGTGGCAGGACTGCCGGGAGCCTCTTTGTTCGACTGTTTTGATATACTGACGACTTAGATAGAGAGGGTGAGAGAGGATGGAAACGTCCCGGCGTTATACACCACTTCGTTTATACAAGCGAAGACGCAAAGAGCATTTCAGGGAGCAGATGAAAAACCTCAGACTCGTCGTGGATTGGACGGTGTGGGTATACCTGCTTGTTCCGGGTCTGCTCTATCTGATTGGGTGGTACATGAGTTTATGGACCAAAATGCTGCCTGCATGGGCAACAGGATTACCACTTCCCGTACTGACCGGGCTAATTGACGTGGTCATGCTTACCGGGGGTGTGCTGATATTTGTGGAGGAAGCGGATGTATTGTTTTTGAAATCAAGGTCGTTGTGGATGCGCACCCTAATGAGGCAAGGGCTCTACCGGTCCTGTCTGCAACATCTGGGCAAGATGATCTTGGTTACAGCACTAACTGCTCCTCTGTGGTCCCGTATCTATGAGATGTCGAATCTCCAGATTGCACTTATGGCTGTCTGGTTCGGCGCAGTAGCTTCATTTCAAGCCATAACACTACATATCACGAAAGTTCGATATACGGGTTGGCGACGCTGGATTCGGATGGTCCCTCTCGTGATTGGCATAGGTTATATGACCATCCATGCGACATCATGGATGCATGGACAGACGTGGAAAATTATCTTTGGCATCGTGCTTATCATGCTTCTTCTGATCACCGTTGGACAGATGAGGCTGTTAATGAAGGGAACGTTTGAAGGGGATGTACGGGAGGATCTGCGGAGCAGGCTGCAGCTTACAGCTCTAATGTTAAGTCGGGCGGTGAGCAAGCCGAAAGCTCCACGAACACGGTCCATAATCTTCCGCAAACCACGGAAACTATTACGCAATCGTTCCATCGCGAATCGGACAGCAGAGATTGCGTTCAAGGCGTTTTTTCGGAACTCGGCCACGATGAAATTGTATTTGCAGCTTGGCGGACTATCCATTGCAGCAGTTGCATTACCCCCTTTTCCGGTCAATGTCATCGTGTGTGCGTTATTAATCATCATGCTGACGGTGATGTTTTATCGTTCCTGGGATGTTTTTGCAACGTCGGACTATGTTCAGCTTATAACGTATGACTCAGAGGCCCTGCATCGTGCAGGTTCTATGATGGTTCGAATGTTGTTTGTTCCGATTGGTATTCTGATGGGATTCTCGCTGGGATTGGCCTGGCTCGGCTGGATCGTGGGTATTCTGACAGCTGCAGGGGCGGTGGCCTTCGGACTTTGTGTGTTATCTATTGCCGGATGGGTTCGGCTTACACGTGCCTAGGCCGTGTCTCAAAAACTCGCTGAAGTTCATCTTTTACCGCCTTTTCGCCCCATGCTGTGTCACTTTCCCTTGACGTGCCCCGGCACGCCTGCGGGAAACTTCCTTGCTTGGAACGAAAATTCGGCAAAATCTGCTTCCTTCGGAGTTTTTAGACACGTCCTAAAGGAATTCCTTTCTAGTCAGAGCATATCACGCGCTGTAACTGACCATGCTATAGAAGAAAAATCTCATCTATGGGTGATGAGAGATTAGCTGTAGCAAGGAGGAAGAGATAATGATGAGGGATAATAGCGAACTACAGGTGCATTTCTCAGACGGTTCAGCGTTGAATGCCGCCAAGGCAACCTTGGAGGAATTGGGATATAAGCCATATCAGTCTGGCCCGCTGGAATTGTATATCCCTACAGATCGCCAAGATCCTCAGTCTGCTGTAGAGATTGTACAATCTCATGGGGGAAGTGCCGTATTTGCCTCGCAGACGGAAGAGCTGGATCAGTTTCAGAACATATCAATTCCGGCTCATCTCGTGAATGAGGACTGGAATGAGGGGTATGCGAGCGGAAACCAGGGAAGCCAGACGGAGCAGGGCAGACATAACTATAGTGAGGACCCGACATACGATGATTCGGCTGATGGATTCTCAGGCAGTGTCAAGGCATAGAAGGGAAAGATCACAAGCTAAGAGCGGTTCGTTCCGTCTTTCTAAAATGGAATAATGCCCAAAAAACCCCGATACTCCACAGACAGTGGATATCGGGGTTTTTGACATCTGAAGCAATTCATCGCTGATGATGCCAGTAGGCATGATTTGTAATCAAAAGCGGACTTTTTTGAACAACCTCTACTATAATGTAGCGTGTCTATACTCTGCCGCATGCATGCCAGCCGTATATCCGGTGGAGAAAGCAGCGGTGATATTATATCCGCCGGTGTAGCCGTGAATATCCAAAACTTCACCGCAAAAGAATAGTCCAGGCAGCAGCTTGGATTCCATTGTTTTTGGGTATATCTCCTTTAAGTGGATTCCTCCCCCAGTGACGAAGGCTTCTTTGAGCGATCTCGTTCCGTCTGCACGGAAGGTAAAAGCTTTCATTAGCCCGCACAAGTTGCTTAACATACCTTTGGGAAAATGGTGGAACGTGAGGTCATCGCTAATCTCTGCCCGTTTCATCATTAATGGAATCATGCGCTCTGGAACCCATGTTTTCAGTATGTTTTTGACAGCCTTGCGGGACTCTTGTTCGAGTACCTGTTGCACCTGTGCTTCCAATGCACCCAAGGACAGCTCCGGGAACAGATCAATGCTCATAATGACCTGTGGGTTTCCAGACTTCATCTGAACTTTGCGGATAAATTGGCTGCAGCGCAGTGCGACGGGTCCGGACACTCCAAAATGAGTGAAAATCATATCCCCGCGATGGGAGATGACCGTTTTTCCTTTGGCATCCACTACGGATAGAGCGATATCCCTCAAAGACAAACCTTGAAGTTCTTTGGACTGAATCCAACTTTCCCCAGACACAATAGGCACTTCGGTTGGATACAACTCCGTAATCGTGTGACCCGCAGCCTCAGCCCAGGGGTAACCATCTCCGGTTGATCCGGTTTGGGGTACGGATTTGCCGCCAGTAGCGATAATGACAGAGCGTCCAAGGATCGTTTTGCCGGACATCAATTTAACACCCTGTACTTGCTGACCGTTCTGAATGAGTTCCTTCACCGGTTCTTTGGTACGAATCTCAACGCCGAGGGAGACAATTTTGCCTACCAGCGCATCCACAACGGTTTTTGCTTTATCGGTTACTGGGAACATTCTGCCGTTGTCTTCTTCTTTCAGGGCGATTCCGAGATTCTCGAAGAAACGCATGATTCCCTGGTTGTCCAGATTCTGAAATGAACTATATAAAAAGCGTCCATTACCCGGAATGTGTCGGATGAGTTCATCCGTTTCCTTGGCATTGGTTACATTGCATCGACCTCCGCCAGATATGCCGAGTTTACGACCCAGTTGATCTCCTTTATCCAGCAGAAGCACGGATGCTCCGTGCTCGGCAGCAGCAACGCAAGCCATCAGGCCCGCGGATCCGCCACCAATTACAATGACATCATACATATGTTATTACCCTCTTTTTTCATTGATTTTGTCTGTTTTACGTAAACTGTGTCTACTCCTGGCTTTTTCTGAAATATAATGGAGTTGTGGCAGTTCTATTGTGCAGTCTTAAGGGATATATTGTAATATACTGTCGCCTATGTTTTAATCAGAAATACATGAGGGAATGTGCAGGCAGAGGAGGAGATGGCATTGTGGTTGCGTTAAAGGACATGCTTTTACAAGTACTGCTGGCAGGGACGGCGGTATTTCTGATTCCCTTATTCCGTCTGGTACTCTCCAAGCGGGCTATTGCCAAAATGGATCATGCCGGAACCGTTTATACCAGCTTTGCTGTGACAAGTGCCCTGAGCATGCTATTGTGTCTGCTATTTGCACTCTATGCAAGCCCGGTAGCTGTACCCATATCATTAAGTATTGTACCTGTGATACTTGTTATTTTGTATTGTAAAACCGCTATAGGCGTAACGCTGTCCATGCTACATATTCTCTTCTATTTTCTGTTTGCGCATCCCTATGATCTGTACGGATTTCTCCTTCATACGGGCATTCTTCTCTATCCTATTGTATGGTTGTCTGCCAAACGATTCAAGCATAATACACCTTCGCGCAAAATGACGATCCTCATTATCCTAATTACAATGGAACTGGTTGTAACGAGTCTGTTATGGATCGCATCCCTCCAGAATGAATCCACGTACTCTGCAACCTACCTGATACTTACAGCTCTTGGATATACCGCAGGAGCCATTGTTGCGGGCATTCTGAGTCTGCTATGGCTGGAACGGATGAAGCACTATCGCGGACTGGAGCAGCATCTCTCGGAAGTACACAACCGATACATAGACGAATCGGAGAAACTTCATCAGATTCTGAACGCAGTGCCGCTCTCCATTGCCACCGTAGATAAACAAGGCACAGTGATGTTTGTTAATGAGATGATGAAGCAAATGGCAAGAGAACAGCTTCCCTGTACCTCCACCCCCGATCTCATTGGACAGCCTGCCACTCAATTTGTTGAACAAGGTCAGGCGGACAAGATGGATAAAAGCATTCGCAGAGCCGTCGTTCATGGTGAGATTAGTGGATTGACCGTTCGTTACGGTGCAAACGTCTTGCAATCCCGAACCGTTCCGATCTATGCCTTTTCAACAGAGTCTGCGAGAGAAGTAACAGGAGCCATGCTGATCATTCAGGATATCACGGAGCTTGAGATGCTGCGAAGTGAACTCGATAATGTGGATCGTCTCAGTCTGGTAGGGCAGATGGCTGCAAGCATTACGCATGAGGTGCGTAATCCCATGGCAGTTGTGCGGGGCTTTCTTCAACTGATGCAGGAAAAGAGTCCGGACTCCCTGGATCACTATTACCGGATCGTTCTGGAAGAGCTGGATCGGGCCAACAGTATCATTAATGATTTTTTGTCTCTGGCTCAGAATCGTATTGCCGAGAAAGAGGAATCCCAGCTGCACGATATCATACATGAACTCAGTCCATTGTTATGGGCGGATGCGAACCTGCGTGGTCAGAGTATTGAACTCATGCTCGCCCATAATGTGCCGAAGCTGCATCTCAATTCAAAGGAAATCAAACAGGTGGTGTTGAACCTGGCCCGTAACGGGATGGAAGCCATGAATGAGAAGGGTGTGCTTACGCTGGAAACGCGGATCGTGGATGATAAGGTGGAACTGTGTGTACGTGACACAGGACCGGGTATACCCCGGGTGAAGAAGGAAAAGCTGTTTGAACCTTTTTACACGACAAAAGCCAAGGGAACCGGACTTGGATTGTCGATGTGCCTGAGTATTGTGGAACGACATAATGGAACCATTACTGTGGAATCGGAGGAAGGTCAGGGTACCACGTTCAAAGTGGCATTTGAACGTTAGTCATTCAGCATATTTTGCCAGACAATGAGACATAATATTATAGAAGAAGCCTTTCCGCAGGCGGTTTCTGAATCTTGCTTTCATTGCTTATGGATGTATAATAGGAATAGCACCTCATTACATCCATAATGTTCGATATGAATGTAACGTTGTTTTGGAGAGTTATTCGCCTTTAATTCGATCGAGATCATAGAACAACCATTTATAAGGAGTGAAACCGAATGTCAATGTCATTTGATCAATACATGAAAGATATGGTTCAACCGATGCGGGATGAGTTAACTCGTCTAGGAATCCAGGAGTTGCGTACTCCTGAAGAAGTGGAAGCAAGTCTTCCGGATGCAAAAGGAACAGCACTGGTTGTCATTAACTCTGTCTGCGGATGTGCCGCAGGTCAATGCCGTCCAGGGGTGTCCCAAGCACTTCAACACGATATTACACCGGATCACCTGTACACTGTATTTGCTGGTCAGGACAAGGAAGCAACTGCAAAAGCACGTGAATTCTTTGCACCGTATCCTCCATCTTCACCGTCCATCGCTCTGATGAAAGACGGAGAACTCGTTCACTTTATCGAGCGTCATCAAGTGGAAGACCGTTCTGCAGAGGAAATTGCGGCTGATCTGACAAATGCATTTGAACGTTATTGCCGTTAATTCGCTCCATAGAACGCCCCGCCCTTCGGATCACCGATGCCGGGGCGTTTCATTTTGGATAGATAAGGTTATTGAACCATTCGGACCTTTCAAGATGGACATCAAATTTCATTAATTTAGAAACGGGGTGTGTGAACGATGAGTTTGCAACAACAGATCATCGCTGAATTGAAGGTTAAACCAAGCATTAATGAAGAAGAGGAAGTACGCAAGCGTGTTGATTTTCTGAAGACGTATGTTAAAAATGCGGGTGCCAAGGGTTTGCTGATTGCGATCAGCGGCGGTATTGACAGTGCAGTGGCAACGGCGCTTTGCAAAAAAGCGACGGACGAGCTTACGGAAGAGAATAAACAAGAGTACAAAACGCTGGGTGTGTTCCAACCGTATGGTGAACAGTCCGATATCGACCACAGCTACGCTGTAGCGAAAGCATACGATCTGAAGCATGTTGTGGAAACGAATATTGAAGATGCGGTGAACGAGATTGCACTGGAAGTGGAGCAAGGATTCAAATCCTTGGGCAGCCCACGCCATATGACTCACCAAGGCAAAGGTAACGTTAAGGCGAGAACTCGTATGGTGATGCAATATGCGCTTTCGTTTGAAGAAAACCTGCTCGTTGTAGGTACGGATCATGCGTCCGAAGCCATCACGGGATTCTATACCAAATGGGGCGATGGTGCTGTCGATATCACACCACTGAGCACGCTGAACAAACGTCAGGTACGCCAGCTGGCAGCATATTTGAAAGTGCCACAGGCTATTTTGGACAAGGCACCATCTGCAGGGCTATGGGAAGGTCAGACGGACGAAGATGAGCTGGGAATTTCGTATGAAGCGAACAGTGATTATCTCGAAGGAAAACAGATCGATCCGGCTGCCCAAGAGCGCCTCGAAGCGTTCTATACGCGTACACATCACAAACGCAATGCCATTCCGGGTATCTAATACGGATGGATGAGCAAGCTTGTTATAAGCTGTTAACACCAATATTGAAATACATTCCCTCTTAGGGAATGCAAAAGAGTCACTGCTCACGCAGTGACTCTTTTTTTATGTGGAACGAGAAACTGCAAAAATCCAGGTGACTACAATATTAAAGAAGAGTTAGCTACTCCAGTCTTTGATCTGTTGCAGGGTCTGGGTGATGGCTTGTTCCAGTTGCGGAGTTGTTTCTTTAAATGGATGAATAGTATTGAAGGTATGGTTTCCCTCATTAATCTGGTGCCATGGTATATCAGGACGGGCTTGAACAAGTGCAGCAGAACCGTCCCGCAGACGCTGCGGATCTTCCGTTCCCTGAATGAGTGCGACTCGCAAAGGTGAAGAAGACAAGCGGTCAATAATAGCATAACGTTCGCTATGCTTGTCCAGGTCTTCCAGTATAGACACGTCCAGTGGCATCTGCTGACCTGTACGTCCGTTAACGACATGGCTGCGGCCCTGGGTGCGCATTTCTTCTTTTTGCTCCGCTGTGAAAAGATCCAGATTGGTTACGCCATTCCAGGAGATGACACCTGCCACTTGCTCGGGATGATCCAGTGCATAGACGAGACTTACGCCCGCACCGCGACTATGCCCAACCAAATATACCGGAAGTCCGGTGAATTCAGGTTGTGTAGCTACATGCTCCAGTACCAGGGCCAGATCGGCAAGCTCCCGGCTGTAGGTATTCACTGCGAACTTTTCCAGTTCGGAGAATTGCTCCGGATATTCACCGATACCGTTGTGAGAGAAATTAAAGGTCAATACATGATGCGTTTGGCTTAGCTGTGAAGCTGCGTAAGGGAACATGCCCCAGTCTTTGAAGCCTTTGTATCCGTGAGACAGAATGATGACGCCCTGAGCGGGGTGTTGTGCAGGGAAAAAGTCGCCGCGAATGATAGCATCTACGTCAGTGGGCAATTCAAAGGTGATGGGCATTGTTCAGACCTCCTCAAAATTTCAGACGATTCCTGATTTATATTTTAGCATATATGGTAATGCCGATAGGTACTCGCTTCTGGACGCCCCTCCTGCTACAATAGAATACGTGTTCGGAGAGTTACGGATCATGTGATTGAATGGGGATATTTTACAATGCATGTTCAAAAAGAGCGGTTTTCAGTCCAAGAAGATGGGACTTTTGAACAACCTCTTACAGTATAAAAGATTAAGCGGGTGAAGCGTTGATGATATATGGCATTGGCAATGATGTGCTGGAGATTGGACGTATGCGGAAGCTGCTGTCCGGTCGCCATGCGGAAGCTTTTTTGAAACGAATATTAACGCCAGCAGAGCGGGAGATTGCGTTCCATCGGGGGAAGCGGATGACGGAGTTTGTATCCGGTCGATTTGCAGCGAAAGAAGCGGTGTCCAAGGCATTTGGGTGCGGTATTGGTGGCATTATGGGCTTTACTGACATCGAAGTGCTGCCTGATGGGACAGGACGTCCGGTGGCCTCGCTGTCCAGTCAGGCCTGGGAACGCCTGCAACTGCCATACGACAAACAATATGACATACATTTGAGCATTACGCATCAGACGGAATTGGCAGCGGCCTTTGCGATTGTAGAACAGATGGAAAAGTAGCTAGCTTGGCAATAGGAGAGGACGGAAATATGGGTTTACAGGAACAGAAACAACACTTCAGCGTGAATTTGCTGGACTGGTATATGATCAACCGACGGGATTTGCCGTGGCGTCGCCACAACAATCCGTATTTTACGTGGGTATCAGAGATTATGCTTCAGCAGACACGGGTCGATACGGTCATTCCGTATTTCAATCGTTTTATCGGGAATTTTCCGACCGTGCAGGCACTTGCGGAAGCACCCGAGGAGGATGTTCTGAAAAATTGGGAGGGACTCGGCTATTACTCCCGTGCACGTAATCTTCAGGCGGCTGCGAGACAAGTCATGGAGCTGCACGGAGGCGAGATGCCTCAGGACAAACAGGCTGTCTTTGCATTAAAAGGGGTTGGCCCGTATACTGCCGGGGCCATTCTGAGCATTGCCTTCAACCAGCCGCAGCCTGCGGTAGATGGCAATGTTATGCGGGTCCTGTCCCGATACTTCCTCATTGATGAGGACATTATGAAGGGCAGCACCCGGGTGCTTATGGAAGAGCTCGCAGGAGAGCTCATTCCGGAAGGGCGAGCGCGTGATTTCAATCAGGCGCTGATGGAACTTGGCGCGCTGGTGTGCACGCCAAAAGCGCCGCATTGCCTGACTTGTCCGGTCATGGAGCAATGTTCCGGCCGCATTGCCGGAAGAGAGCTTACGCTGCCGGTCAAGACCAAGGCGAAGCCGCCGCGCCCTGAGCAGCGGCTGGTCGCGATTGTGGAGGGCCGCGGGGATCACCGCGGCCAAGTGCTTGTGCGCCAGCGCCCAGACACGGGCCTGTTGGCCCGCATGTGGGAGCTGCCGCATGTGCTCGCGGCGCCCGCCGCAGCCAGCAAGAAGGCGGCGCCGCTGGCGGATGAGCCGGCCATGGCCTTGCTGGCCGGCAGTCTGTGGGCGGAAGGCTTCGCTGCCCGCCCTGAAGGGCTGGCTACCCATGCGGAGCATGTGTTCAGCCACATTGTCTGGAGCCTGCAGGTGTACAAGTGTACCGAGCAGGACCAGAGTAGTGAGCTTTCGCTGATCGCAGCGGAAGCCAGGGCCGCCTACGATGCACAGGCGGCAACGAAGGAGGGCACAGACTCTTCTGCTGTGTCACCTGAGTCAGAGACAACACATTCATCGCAGCAAGGCACGCCTAATGCGCAGAACATCAACTCAGCATCGCTTAATGATGAAGAGATGTTGGCACCATCTGATGGTAGTGACCTAGCGCTGAGCACTCCGATATTGACAGGTAAAGGCGATGGCTT
Source organism: Paenibacillus sp. FSL R5-0519 (assembly GCF_037974275.1). Lineage (NCBI taxonomy): Bacteria > Bacillati > Bacillota > Bacilli > Caryophanales > Paenibacillaceae > Paenibacillus > Paenibacillus sp. FSL R5-0519. Next base: position 5,883,169 of record NZ_CP150234.1, on the reverse strand, counting down.
GATCTACCGCTGGATCGGTCCGGAAGACATGGATAAGATGGCATTCCCCAATATATTTCTGAAGCTGATCAGCAGTTATTTTGCCGGTGCGTATGATCAAGTGAATGATTAAATGGGGGAGCCTAACGAACTCCAGAGGTCTTATCATGCGGATAAACCACAATGATAAATTCTACGAACCTGAGTGACGTTATCATAGCCAAATCAACCCATAAGTGCGCATTAAAGCCCATATTGTGGGGAATAGCTACTCTGTGATTCGTTAGGTTCGCGATACGATGAAATTTGGAGCAATAGCGTGTCCTTGGTTCGTTAGAGAAAAATAACCATAACCATAACCAACTATAGCGATGGCGATAGCAAAAAGAGAGCCTGATCACGGTCACGATGACCGAATCAGGCTCTCTTTTATGTCAACTGTTGCATGCAAACAGTCTTATTTTGCAGAAGCGTAACGTTTGTTCACTTCATCCCAGTTGATTACATTCCAGAAAGCTCCGATGTAATCAGGACGTTTGTTTTGATATTTCAGGTAGTAAGCGTGCTCCCATACATCCAGACCCAGAACCGGAGTCAGACCTTCGAAGAGAGGGCTGTCTTGGTTAGGTGTGCTAGTGATGGACAACTTGCCATCTTTGCCAACTACGAGCCAAGCCCAGCCGGAACCGAAGCGAGTTGTAGCTGCTTTAGCGAAATCTTCTTTGAATTTATCAAAGCCACCCAGTTCGCTATCAATAGCTGCTGCGATGTCGCCTGTAGGAGCGCCGCCGCCGTTAGGTCCGATGATTTCCCAGAACAAGCTGTGGTTAGCATGTCCACCACCATTGTTGCGAACCGCTGTGCGGATGCCTTCAGGTACGCTGTCAAGGTTAGCAATCAGATCTTCCAAGCTTTTTTCTTGCAGTTCAGGAGCGCTTTCCAGAGCTGCGTTCAAGTTCGTTACATAAGTATTGTGATGGCGATCGTGGTGAATTTCCATCGTTTGTGCATCGATATGTGGTTCCAATGCGTCGTTAGCGTAAGGAAGTGCCGGTAATTGAAAAGCCATAATGAAATACCTCCTGAGATTTTAGGTTTTTTTTAAATCAGGTACATATGTAATAATACCCTTGCCACTAATATTAAACCGCATTCGGGCTAATTAAGCAACATTTTTGTTTATTAAGTCCCCCGAGGCGTTGATCTAATGATGGGCCAGAGATAACAAACATATTTTACCCATTATGCAACTATTTATGTGTTTTCAGGCGTTTGATTAGCGGAAAAGTTTAATATTCGTATGTAAACGGTTACAATTAAGCGCTTTCAAAAGAAAATGCGTGTTTTATGGAGAAAAGTATGGTTTAATTGACGAAGAAGCGGTATTTTCTCGTTTTTTGTCATTATATGAACATTGGGTTTTTGGTAAAAAGGAATTCCTTTTTGTAAAAAACCTCATCTAAGCTAACGAAAAGGGAGATTTAAGACATGCACGTTCGTTCCTTTCAGTTGAGTGATGCAAGCCAGATGACGGAGCTTCTCCAGGTTGCACTATCGGAAGAGTGTTATGAGAACACGATGGGCCCGTTTGCCCGTCAATTGTCATGGGATTCTGACCTGATCATGGTTGCGGAAGAAGAGGGAGACCTCGTCGGCGCTTTGATCGGTACGATTGATCAAAACCAGGGTTGCATCTACCGTATTGCGGTACATCCAGACTATCGTCGCCGTGGAGTCGGCAAAACACTTGTCGAGGCTATGGAACAAAGGTTCCAGCAGCGTAAAGTCAGCCAGGTATGGGTGGCGGGTGATGAGCACAACAAAGTAGCCATGCCTCTGTATGAAGCTATGGGTTACGGTGCCAATCAGATTATGAGCGCTTTCCAGAATCTTAGTATTTTGTCTAAAGCTTAGTTTGCATGTTTAAAAAGAAATAAAAAAAGATGTTCATTTCATATTAGGCATATCTCTTTAACGTGTAAGAACGTAAGAGATGTGCCTTTCTATTTGTATGAACGACCTTTACGTAATATTCCTCTGATTTTCTCATTCTCTGAACACGCTTCGGTGTCTCCCATTCAATTAGACCACTGCGCCTAACCCGGCTATACACATGATATCCAAGGTATTGGTGCTCATAACCAATTGTTTCACTCTTCCAAATGAAGTAGACTGAAGGGGAGTATGATCATCATTGTGCAAGCTTAATTCAACTAATTAATAAATGAGGTGTCCCTTTGAATTCCAATCATCATTCAATGGAACATATGGCTTCCGAGGAACGTAATCAACCGCCAAAGCCTGAACAACCGGAGAAATCCTGGGTGGTCGAGCTGTGGGACTGGGTCAAAACGATTGTTGTTGCTTTTGTCATCATGATGCTGCTTAACCTGTTTGTGTTTAATCTGTCGATGGTCAAGGGACAGTCCATGCAGCCGACATTGGTTGAGCGAGATCGTCTTTTCGTGAACAAAATTGTATATCATCTAGATACACCTTCCCGATCCGATGTGATTGTACTTCGTGATCCAAGTGAAGGTGTGGAGAAGAAGGATTTTCTGGTAAAACGGATCGTAGGACTTCCGGGAGATACCATTGAAGTCAGGGACCACCATCTGTATGTGAACGGCGAGCAGCAAGCGGAAACGTACACCGATATTGAGGTGCAAGACCCGGATTTTGGCCCAATCACACTGGAGCCGGATCATTTCTTCGTGATGGGAGATAATCGTCATGAAGGCAAAAGTAAGGATAGCCGAGTGTTTGGCAGTATTACATCCGACCAGATTGTGGGCAAGGCTGAATTTATTTTCTGGCCGTTTTCTGAATTGAAGAAATTGTAAAATGCTGACAGGACAACAACTTCAGACTGCATTTTGCGTTAAACCATATAGACTCGATCCGTTTTGAATGCAAGTAAGCAAGGCATATATAGAAATTAACGCCTGTCCTCTTACCGTGAGGCGGGCGTTCACTATTTACGGAATACGTGTCGGAAGAAGAGAGGGAAGAGAAATGAAGAGCGTACAGACCGGGGCAGCACAGGAAGCCTCCGTATGGGAGAAGTTAAAACAGGAGATCAAGGCAGCTGGCCCCGGACTGGGCATTGATGATATCGGATTTGCTTCGGCGGATCCCTTTGTTTCCCTGAAGTCGCTATTGGAGCAGTCGCGGGATAAGGGGTATGCTTCAGGTTTTGAAGAACCAGATATTGAAAAAAGGGTACACCCTTCCTTGAAGGAGGGCGAACCGGCGTCTCTTATTGCGATAGCAGTAGCGTATCAGTCCAAGATGGTGAATCCACCGAAATCGGAGCCTGGTGCGTATCGCGGCATTTTTGCCCGTTCAGCTTGGGGTCAGGACTATCATCAGGTGTTGCGTACAGCGATGGACAAGTTGGTAAACTTTATACGTGAACGTGTACCTGAAGCCATGATCGAAAGCATGGTAGACACAGGAGCACTGGTGGATCGTGCGGTCTCCCAGCGTGCGGGGATTGGTTTTAGCGCCAAGAACTGTGCCATTATATCACCCAAATTCGGTTCATGGATTTTTCTTGGGGAACTGGTAACGAATATTCCTTTTCAACCGGACACTCCTGTGACCGAAGACTGTGGTGAATGTACGAAATGTATCGATGCTTGTCCGACAGGCGCATTGGTTGGGCCGGGGCAGTTGAATTCACAGCGTTGTATTTCTTTTGTAACCCAGACGAAAGGGTTCGTGGATGAAGAATTTATGCTGAAAATAGGCAACCGTCTGTACGGTTGTGACACATGTCAGATTGTCTGTCCGAAGAACCGGGGCAAGAACTGGGATCACCATCCCGAGTTTCACCCCGATCCGGAGATTGTGAAGCCACTCCTGCTGCCGTTACTGGATATCGGTAATCGGGAATTCAAGGAACGTTTCGGTCAGAGTTCTGCCGCTTGGCGGGGCAAGAAGCCAATTCAACGTAATGCCGTTATTGCCCTGGGCAATTTCAAAGATAAAAGTGCTATACCCAAACTTACAGAAGTATTAAAACGTGATCCGCGCCCCGAGTTGCGGGGAACCGCAGCCTGGGCGTTAAGCAGAATTGGAGGAGAAGACGCCATGAGAGCAATTGGGGAAGCTGCCGCTAACGAACAAGATGGGAACGTACTAAGCATGCTGCAGAAGGCCGAGGAGCGACTGAGTTCGTCCGAGACCTTACCCAAACAGCCAGAGGCTGGACAAGTGAGTGAGAAGCAGCTAGAGCAACAGAAAGAGCGCAATGCATTACAGGCGTTACAACAGGATTTGAAAATGGAAGCGGGGAATGAACTGGGGAATGAACCGGGTAGTGAGCAGCCTGCACAGCCTGCCAAACCGGAAGCCGCAGCGTGGAGGCCTTCTGCAGTTACGGGTCTTCATGGCAAACCCGTATACTACGATGAGGTACTGACACCGATTGGTACACTTACGTTATGCGCGACGGATGAAGGACTGTGTCACATTGATTTTGGCGCCTTTCACGTACGTGAGGCTCATCTGCAACAATGGGCCCGTACATGGATTGGCGAGTATCGATATGAGAAGAATGAAGAGAAGCTCAGCGAAGCTTCACAGCAGATACAGCAGTATTTTGCAGGGGAGAGAAAAACGTTCGACTTGCAGCTTGATCAGCTTGGAACACCATTCCAGCTACAAGTATGGCAAGTTCTGTCCGATATATCTTATGGAGAGGCCTCATCACACCAACAGGTTGCGGAAAAGATCGGCAGACCCAAGGCTGTTCGTGCAGTTCTGGACGCCATTAGCAAGAATCCGATTCCGATTATTATTCCCTGTCACCGCATCAGCGGTAAAGACGGCACCCTGGTGGGTTATGTAGGCGGTCTGCAAACCAAGGAGCAATTGCTCGCATTGGAGCAGCGATCGTAACGTAAGAGCGGGGGACGTTCATGAAGTATGTAAACGTGGAGAGCGTGGAAGCGGGGGAGCTTCTGGGCAAGACGGTATATTCCAGTAATGGTACGGTACTGCTGTCCGCCGGAGTCCAGCTCACCGTATATATGGTCAATACGCTGAAGCGTATTGGCGTGACCATGTTATACATCCAGGATGAAGCGTATAAAGATGTGGAACCAGAGGACATTCTGGATGAAACCACGAAACGGGCAATAATTAACGAAATGAGTGTCACACTCGAATCCATTCGCTCCGGGAAAGATTGGAGTCCTAAGAAGGTCGCCCTCAGTATAGAGAAGTTGCTGAACGATGTACTGAACGGGCGTGAACTGCTCGTGCAACTCACTGATATTCGTACCAAAGACAATGCACAGTATGTTCATGCGATGAATGTATGTTTGTTATCTTCGGTCATCGGACTGAATATGGGACTCAATTATAATCAACTGAAGGACCTTGCTGTGGGGGCATTATTGCATGATATTGGCAAAGTGGGGGAACCTCCTGGCAGTGGCTCGGTTGCAAATTCTTCGCTGCACCACACATGGCGGGGATTCGAAGTGATTAAGAACAAGCGGGAGTTCAGTCTGTTGGTCGCCCATACAGCCCTGCAACATCATGAGCATGTTGATGGTACAGGTATGCCAAGAGGTATTAAAGGGAATGACATCCATCTGTTTGCGAGAATCGTCAGTGTGGCTAATATCTATGATAATCTTATTAATGGGTTATTGAAGGACAGTCTGTTGCCACATGAGGCATGTGAAGAGATGATGGCGTTGTCCGGTACAAAGCTGGATCGGGACATTCTGATCGAGTTCAACAAGAGTGTATCCGTGTATCCCAATGGTACTGCGGTACGACTGTCTACTAAAGAGACTGGCGTCATTGTGCGCCAACATCGGGGATTGCCCGGCAGACCTGTAATCCGGGTGGCGCGCGGAAGTACGCGTTATTCTCTGGATGTGGTTGAAATTGATCTGGCTCAGCATACTACCGTTTTCATTGAAGCTGTCATGACGTAGCTTGTGTGGGATTCAACTGGAAAATCCGTTTGCTCAAGGCGTGCGGAAATGCTATGATACTTTCAGGAAATCCGGTCTGTGTCAGGTTTGCAACATGTGCAATTAACATCATGAATTGACACGGATTATCAGGCTTTTTAGAATGCATACAGAGGTGTCTAAGAGATGGATATTGTTATACCGATTATCACATTGATTGTTGGTCTGGTCGGGGGATTTTTCATCGGGGTGTTCTACTTGCGTAAACAACTCGAGAAAATGCAAAGCAATCCGGACATGCTTCAGAAAATGGCGAAGCAAATGGGCTACAACCTGAATGGCAAGCAAATGCAGCGTGCCCAGCAGATGATGAAGAATCAGCAGCCAGGAGCGAAAATGCCTCAGCCGCAACAGCATCCTGCGCGTAAAAGTTCGGGCCGCCGAAAATAATAGCAGGGAATGGCTGCTTACAGTGTGTGTTCGAAAGGAGGCGTTCGGCAGTGGCTGGCGTTAAAGATTATGTGAATTCAAAAGTATCCGACAATCGGGAAAAGATCGAGTATCATGTAGAGCAGATCCTGAAATTGATCGGAGAAGATAGTACACGTGAAGGGCTGCTTGAAACGCCTGCACGAGTGACCCGTATGTATGAAGAAATTTTTGGTGGATATGAAGTGGATCCGCGCGATGTGCTCGGTGTCACGTTTGACGAGAATCATGAAGAACTGGTTATCGTCAAGGATATCGTCTACTACAGCCAGTGTGAGCACCATATGGCGCCGTTTTTCGGCAAGGTGCACATTGGGTATGTTCCAAGCGGCAAGATTGTTGGTTTGAGCAAAATGGCTCGTTTGGTTGAAGCGGTAACACGTCGCCTGCAAGTTCAGGAACGTATTACTTCACAGATCGCTGACATTCTGACAGAAGCTGTCGAGCCTCATGGCGTGATGGTCGTGGTGGAAGGCGAGCACTTGTGCATGTGTTCCCGCGGCGTGAAGAAACCGGGAAGCAAGACGGTAACGTCTGCTGTACGTGGTTCTTTCCGTGAGAATCCGGCACAACGTGCAGAGTTTCTGTCTTTGGTAAAAGATTAAAATTCGGTACGTCCACTTCATGGACAAGCCGAATCAGTAGGTCCTTGTGGTTTTGGAAGCGGGAGCTTCTGAAGCCGCAGGATAGGATATAAATAAGCCGTGTTCCCAGGGGAACCGGCTTATTTATATATGGCGTTGACCTTCCTATATACTGAATACATACGAATTCGTTAAGCCGGAGGTAATGAAACGATGAGTGCACCTTCCCATTCAGAATACCCGATTCAGCCGGAACAGGGACGACAAGCGGATATACATGCTAGATTGCGTCTGCAAATCTGGGAGACACCACTCAAGCGACAAGGCAGTAGTGTACTCGAAGCTTTTGCATGGGAAGAAGTCATGTGCAGACGGGTTGGGGCAGGGCATCTGCCAGTTGCACACATATGGCGACATCCAGATGCCTTTGTAGCCGGTCTGCGTGACCGCAGGTTGCCACAGGCTGTAGAAGCGATGGAACGGATAAGAAGCCAAGGGACAGCGGTCTGTGTTCGACCTTCAGGAGGAGCGGCCGTACCTCTGAATCCAGGGGTAGTTAATGTGTCGCTGATTCTGCCTAATCCCGGACATGCGATCAATATCCATGATGATTTTCGGGAGATGGCTTCGATTATAGCCGAGTCGCTAACGCCATGGTCTAATCAGGCGCAAACGGGTGAGGTTCAGGGTGCTTTTTGCCCGGGGGATTATGATGTCAGTGTAGGTGGGCTGAAATTCTGTGGTATTGCCCAGCGCAGACAGGCCAAGGCGTATATTATTACCGCATTTATTATCGTGGAAGGTCAGGGAGATCAACTGGCAGCAGACGTGCGTCAATTCTATCAACATGCATCAGGCGGAGCCAGTGAAGGATATCCTGATGTTCAGCCGGGCACGATGGCCAGTCTGAAGGAGTTGGCTAGTGTCCCTTCTGCCGCAGCCTATACCGCCTCATTGGTACGAACTCTGCGTGATCGCTATCCACAGGCGGAAGCCAGCAAAGTGCTTAGCGTTGGCTTTGAAGAAGTGCGTCTGACAGCTGAGCAGATGAAGCTGCGCTATGACTGAGTTCTTGATAATCGGACTTGGAATTGGGTAATAGAGATGATATGATGTGATTTCGGAAGGAGAGTGTTAGGATGGAGACGTTGAGATATACGTACTTATATGAGGTTGTATCTACAGGCGAAAAGTCTGAGTTCAGCCAAATGGCAACAAGCAAGGAAGAGGCTGCTGCACTGATCGTTGCTCGTATCGCCGATCTGGAGTTTACCGATGAGGCAGATATCGAGCTGGGCGACCTGATCGCTATTAGCAAACAGGTTGGCGACAACTATGTAGCGTGCGAGGGCTGTGCTTCTTAAGTGAGCATAAGCATTTTGAAATAGAAAGTCTCTCAAAATATAAGCAAGTCTCTATTACATGGGGCTTGCTTTTTTGTTTACACCAAAAAGAGATATCTTGCAGTCATTCGGCTGGAGATATCTCTTTTCATTCCATCTAACTAAGCTCAAGCCTTAATAAGGCGGCCACAACAACTTGCGTGCTGTTTCGTAACGTTCGGCAACAGCCGGCCAGTAGACGACATTCCACCAATCCTCGATATACTTTTTGCGTTCATTCTGGTGTTTCAGGTAATAGGCATGTTCCCACACATCCAGCGGCAGGAGTGGAACGATATCGGACTGGGACAGGTTCTGGTGTTTTTCCGCCTGCAAAATCTCCAAACGATGTGCTCTTGGGCTCCAGACAAGCATCGCCCAGCCACTGCCCTCCACTTTGTTCGCCGCTTCCGTAAATTGATTCTTGAATGCTTCATAACTTCCGAAATCCCGTTTGATCTGCTCAGCAAGCATGCCGGAAGGTTTACCGCCGCCAGCAGGATTCATAATGGTCCAGAAGATCGTATGCAGGTAGTGGCCTGCCCCGTTGAAGGCAAGTTCACGTTCCCAATGCTTGATGAGTTCAAAGTTATTCTTTTTTCGCGATTCCGCCAGCTTCTTCTCTGCTACATTTAGTCCGTCCACATAAGATTGATGGTGTTTATCGTGATGGATACGCATCGTTAGCTCATCAATATGTGGCTCCAGTGCATTATACGCATAGGGGAGGGGCGGCAGGGTATGTCCTCCAATGGGAACCGGCTTTTCTTTTACTGGAGGTGCTGTAGAGCTGGGCACGGCTTGTGTTGTTCCGGTAGAAGGCGATTGAACAGTTGCGGATTGGATCTGCGCTGAAGTGGCAGGTGCATTTACATTCCCCTCTGGAGAAGTTGGCGCTTCTGAAGCTTGGCGATGGATGCTTGCTGACCCTGACGTATGCAGTGCATTTTCCAGAAAAAGTGAAGGCTCTGAATCCGTTTCTCGCAAGATGCCAGGTTGGCCAAGTGTATCCAATACGCCCAGAAAATACTCTGATTCGCGGATAAAATGCAAAATAAGTACTTTGGCAAGCGGAACAGCTTGCACCGCAGCACTTTGCTCCAGAAGAACATACAGCTGTTTGATGAACTCTCTCGATTGCTGCCGAGCAGCCGACACAAGTTGATCGATACAACGAACGATGTAGGGAGCAGGTGGATGGGTTGCGGGCAATAATTGTTTTAACAGCTGATTCGCTACTCGCTCAGTGTTCGCAAAGGTAGCCTCCCATTCCTCCAACAGCTTGACGTATGGGGGCTCCAGATCGGGCACCAGTGCACGAATGACGAGTGTATGTTCTTTCTCCTGCTCTTTCCAGAAACGGATTTCTTCCAAGGTCCGCAGAGGCAGCAGGTGACCATATCCATCCCAGTTCATATATAATGGACCTCCTTCAGTTGAATTTCATCGCATATGTAGACCGTTGCTTCATGCGTCCCAAAAGTATATTCCGCCGGGCTGTTGTCCTATGAGTGCAAAAAAAAGAGCCCCTGAGGGGCTCAAGAATCAACGGGAAATTCGATGATTGAAGTTTGGTTATTCTCCACTATTCGTGTTTTGAACATCGTCACTGCTTGTTTTCGTTACATGACTCAGGAAAGTCGAGACACGGCGAAGATATTCCTTTGGATGCTCCCGGAAGATCAACTCATGGTGTGCATCCTGGACGATCCATACATCCGAGTATGGATTGGTCTGGTTGGCGGCGAGCTGTTCTGCAATCGGATAAGGCGCCTTCTCATCTTCCGTACCATGAATGAAGAAAATCGGGAACGGATAATCTTCCTTTTTCACTTCCTGGTATGGAATCTGCTGCAATCCGGTACCATTCAGAACAGGGAACAACAGCTTCATGATCTCCAGTGTAGGCTGACGCGGGAGATCGATCTGGTTATGGATGTTGTGGTACAGCGTATCCGGCTCAAGCAGGAACGTACTGTCCAGAATCATCGCATCCACTTCCTGTGTAATCAGTCCGGTTTGAAGCGCCGTACCGGCACCCATGGAGAAACCCCAGACTACCAGTTCCTGCGCACCGCGCTGCTTGGCGAACTGGATCGCACCCAGCAATTGCTGTGACTCAGCCTTGCCACCTGTGGCTACAGCTTTGTTCACCTGTGAGGCGAAGCCATAATCGAACATGACGACGTTGAACCCAAGTTGATGGGCATAGTGTGCCAGGTCATACATGGGTACCCATGTTTCTTCACGATTGGCACCATAGCCGTGACTGAAAATAATCGTTTTGCTTGCGGCATTGTCAGCAGGGATATACCATCCTTGCATTGTCCGGCTGCCATCTGCTGCCGGGAACGTGATGTCTTCGTACTTCATGTTCTTGGCCTGCATCGGATTGGAGAAGACAGGCGCTACAGTCGGGTTGGATAATACCCATGCGATGTAACCATGCAGTGCAATAAAACAAAACAATAGAAAAAATACAACGGAGAGCAGCAGCGCTACGATAATATGTTTGAACCGAATCAGCCTCGGTGATAGGGAAGAGGGCAGATCGGACACTTTTGTTTGCAGCGGGGCTTCGCTCTGGGATGTTGGATACATGAATGCCCCTCCTTTGAAGTTCAGTTGAAGATAACAACGACATGAAAAGAGAATTTCGTTTATTTCAGAGCCTGCTTCAGAGCGATATCTTAATGTAATATATCTTTATCGTATGTTCCAATATAGTCAAAGTCAATTGATTGAGGGCATTTGTTACGCAATTGTTATATAGTTCTTAAGATATATGGGTAACATTACCTTAGTGTGTAAATTACAGGGGATTAAGTCTTATAAAAAGGAAAATTTTACACGCTGGCCTATTTCAATTTTGACTCTTTTTGGTTTACAGATGAGACCGTTTCTCATATAATTTATGTAACCAAGTTTCATGTGATGAAACATGAGGAGGGCATTATGCCATGGAAGATCGCAAGTTAACCGTCCGGGCTGTGGAACGGGCGCTGGATATATTATTATGTTTTACCACACGCAGTGATCTGGGACTCACCGAGATTGCCAGCCAGATCGGCTTGCACAAAAGTACAGTACACCGTTTGATGGCTACGCTGGAGGATCGTGGGTTCGTAATCCGCGATGCAGCAACAGAGAAGTACCGACTAGGCATCCGAATCTGGGAGCTGTCGGCTCATATGTCCCGCAGTGATGATCCCGCTATTCTGCTGCTGCCTGCGATGGAGCGACTGAGAGATCGATTGGGGGAGACCGTGAGTCTGTACCTGCGTGATGGCAGTGAGCGGATTCGGATTCAGGCTGTGCAAAGTGATCAGGCGATTCGCCGGGTCGCTCCCGTCGGTGTTAGACTCCCGCTGTCTGTTGGCGCATCCAGCAAAGTCTTGATGGCGTTTGCCACGGACGAGGATCGTGAGGAACTGATGAACGGGCCGGAGTGGCCGGTGTTTATTGATCCGGCGGTGTATTTGGCGCAAATGGGAGATATCCGGGATAACGGATATGCGACGAGTTATGAGGAGCGTGAGCCGGGAGCTGCTGCGGTATCTGTACCGATTATGGATCGCCGAGGCAATATTGCAGCTGCCCTCTCGGTCTCAGGGCCTGTTAGTCGACTCTCACAGGAGACATTGCATGAATACGCACCTGTGTTGAAGGATGCTGCTACGCAGATGGGGCTTATGTTATCCTGATGTTGAGGTAAGGTTTTTCTCCAATTGAGCTGGTGATCTGGAATATAAAGGTTGTTTTTATGTTCCGGTTGCGCTACTCTGTAATGGACGGCCCAGTGGGGCCAGCTTCATTGAATATGAATGGCGGCTTATGTAAGCCGCAACTTGTTAACGTTACTGGGGGAGTCCGAATTGTCCGGACTGAGACGGAATCGCATGAGATTCCGGACCCTTTGCACCTGATCTGGATCATACCAGCGTAGGGAAGTAATCGGCGATATGACCACAACCACCACATGTGACTCTTGAAGGTCTCCGATAAGGAGCTGCACACAGGAGCATTATTGGTGATGGACATTCAAGTCGGTTCCTTCGGGGACCGGCTTTTTTTATTACAGTGAACGGGCGATATATCACAGACTCCATGGACTGCTTTTTCAATAACCTGCGAAAGTGGGCTTGGATGAAGAGAGTACTTGGCGTAGATCCATGATATGTGCTAACTTCGGGTCTGTTGTGAACTGTACATGAAAATGTCTCCGCTGGTCTGCTGTAGGATCGCTCTTTCTTCTCTGCGCTCTGCATGATTTGGGATAGGTACGTAAGCAAGCCAATGATGCTACCAACCAAACCAGCGAACGAACACTAAGGAGGAGACGAGCGAACATGAGTACAGGAAATCAAACGGGACAGCAAGCGATGGAACAGGAACATAACGGTCAGCAGGTGGAAAAGGAAACAGGAGCGGCCGGACGGGTTCAGCCCTTTCCGGGCAGCCGCAAAGTCTACATTCAGGGCTCACGGCCGGACATAGCTGTACCGGAGCGTGAGATAGCCCTTCATGACACGAATACTCCCCAAGGGGTGGAGCATAACGAACCGCTGCGTGTCTACGATACGAGCGGCCCCATGACCGATCCCGAATTCCAGATGGATATTCGGAAGGGATTACCTGCGCTCCGAAATCATTGGATTATGGAACGCGGTGATGTTGAAGCATATGAGGGCAGAGCCGTTCAACCCGAGGATAACGGATTAAAGCCTGGAGGGCGGAGAGCCGGGGCAGAGGAATACCCTGGATTTCGGGGACAACCACTGCGTGCTCAGGCTGGGCGTTGTGTCACGCAGATGCATTATGCACGGCAGGGCATGATTACACCAGAGATGGAGTATGCCGCTATCCGTGAAGGCGTGGAACCTGAATTCGTGCGGCAGGAGTTGGCGAGTGGACGGGCTATTCTTCCCTCCAACATCAACCACCCGGAGAGTGAGCCGATGTTGATTGGTCGTCATTTTCACGTGAAGATCAATGCCAATATCGGCAATTCCGCTGTATCTTCCTCCATCGAGGAAGAAGTCGAGAAGATGACCTGGGCGGTACGATGGGGATCAGATACGATGATGGATCTGTCCACAGGCAAAAACATTCATACCACCCGGGAATGGATCATTCGTAACTCCCCAGTGCCGATTGGTACGGTGCCGCTGTATCAGGCGCTGGAGAAGGTGAATGGAGAGGCTGAGGCGCTGACCTGGGAGTTGTACCGTGACACGCTCATTGAGCAGGCAGAGCAGGGCGTGGATTACTTTACGATTCATGCAGGGGTGCTGCTGCGTTACATTCCGATGACCGCCAAGCGGATGACAGGCATTGTGTCCCGGGGCGGGTCCATTATGGCAGCATGGTGCCTGGCGCATCATCAGGAGAATTTTTTGTACACCCATTTTGAAGAAATCTGCGAAATTATGAAAAGGTATGATGTGGCGTTCTCTCTCGGGGATGGACTGCGCCCAGGAAGCATCTACGATGCCAATGACGAAGCTCAGATGGCGGAGCTTGCTACACTTGGGGAATTAACGCAGATCGCGTGGAAGCATGATGTGCAGGTGATGATTGAAGGCCCGGGTCATGTACCGATGCATAAGATCAAGGAGAATGTGGATCTTCAGATGGAGATATGCCAAGAGGCACCATTCTACACACTGGGGCCACTGACGACCGACATTGCCCCGGGATACGATCATATTACGTCCGCTATTGGTGCGGCCATGATCGGCTGGTTCGGTACGTCCATGCTCTGTTACGTTACGCCAAAAGAACATTTGGGGCTTCCCAACAAGGATGATGTACGCGAAGGGGTTATTGCCTACAAGATCGCAGCCCATGCCGCGGATCTGGCGAAAGGCCATCCACGCGCCCAGCGCCGGGATGATGCGCTGTCCAAGGCACGCTTCGAGTTCCGCTGGCGGGATCAGTTTAACCTGTCACTCGACCCGGAACGGGCACTGTCCTACCATGATGAAACGCTGCCGGCAGAAGGGGCCAAAGAAGCTCATTTCTGCTCGATGTGCGGGCCGAAGTTCTGTAGCATGCGCATTACGCAAGACATTCGTGCTTTTGCGGCGGATAAAGGATTGTCCGAGAATGAGGCTGTAGCAGCGGGTATGCAGGAAAAGGCAGAAGAGTATCGGACACGTTCCTAAGCGCGGGTACAGCGCAAGCTGGGAAGTCTGACATCATTTGAAGGTGAGCATACTGCTATCATATCTTCTTCGTCGTATTGATCAGCTTCCTGATACTTTTTATCAGTATTATGGTTGATTGTCTGACAGATGTTTAATAAAATGAATGTAAGTAAACACAAATAAGAGTAGCCAGGCCAATGGCTACTCCTGCACAGCATTTGCGGTGGGTATTCCTCCGAGTGCAGCAAGTTCAGATGAAGTGACCCGTCAGGCCGTCAACCTGTGGCGGGTCACTTCTTTTTTCGATCGATGTATGTCAGGAGCGCAATAATTAACATCGCGAACACGATTACGTCGTTAAAAGAGAAGTTCATAGGATCACCTCCCACTGGAGGTAAGCCTATTTCCCACCACAAATTGGCTGTACATAGTGATTATACCATTTGAAATGCTCTTCTTCGAGAGCATTTTTATTTTGCAAAAGGAGCCTAGCATTCGATTTTTTAAATGTTTTTATTGATTGTATGTCTCACTCCAAATTCCCTACTACTGTCGAGTCACTCCCAAATTCATCTCCAAATACGCCGCAAGCAATGCCAGCGGACTATGAATCGCAATGCCTGTGTCTGCAGTAACCTGTGCGGCTGCGGGAGCCATGGACAGTTGGGCTGCCACTACCATTGTACCCGGATACTGCTCAGCAATCTGCTGTAATCCTTCACGTACCGCTTCGAAATACCCTTGCCGATCTCCACGCATAATCAACTCAAATGTCCTAGGGATGCATACCGCTTCCGTCTGAGATGCCTTGGCAACATGTGGCTGCCCATTCTCATCCTCGTGCTGTAACGCCTGATTCACCCGTGCCATCGTTCCTTCAATGGTTGCTGGGTTGGTGAATGCTATGATGTAATCTCCCTTTACTCGCCGCATCTCCTGCAATAGCGGATCATCTATGCCGATCACAGGCACAGGGACCTGTATGGCTTCCTGCTCCAGTACTGTCGCAAACAGGCTACACGTGACCAGAATGGCATCGGCATGACACTCGGCGATCCATTGGAGCGTCTGGGCTACCTTCTTCTGAATGACGACATCGGAAAAGTCAGCGTCATGTTTAAGACAATCCAGGCCTGGATCGACGTAATGGACCAATTCAACTTCATAAGCAGCAAGCGTCTCTTCAATTAAGGCGATATTGGAATAGTGAGCGTGAAAACAACCGATGGTGATCATGTGCTAAATCCCCTTTTACAGTTCGTATAATGTGATGGTAATCGTAGATATTTAAACCATTATAGAAACATGCCTGAGAACTGTACAGTTGTTTGCGATTCAACGCCAATAACCGTCCTCCCGCCAAGCTGCGGAAAGACGGTTCATAACCGGACTGGCAATCGTCCAGCTTCATTTTATCTAAGGGAAGGAGAAGCATTTTTCTTCGCCATTTTTTGCTGTAAAATTTCATGAAAGGATAGACCTTGAGTGTTCTCATTCTCCTTTTTAGGAGCAGTGGTCGCCGTGTTGCGCGGATATTGGTGATGGTACGGGATCATTTGCTGAATAGGCATGCGGATCATCTTGGTTCCTCCTTTGAAGCATATTTGTGAATTATGTATTTCGACTGGTTACCCTGCCAGGTGCGCATATAGGTATATGTGACTTGTTAGACGAAATAGAAGAGTTTAAAGCGTAATTCCAATTGGATTGTAGTGATTTTACCCCGTTTTCAGGAGATGTAAACGGTTTTAGGGAAATTCAGGAGTATAGAACCTGATTTGAAAGGATTTGTGTGGGAGGATGGAATCGGTTGTTATGCGAATGGTCCTAATTCTAGGGAAGTCAATGGTGCTCGCCTCTGAGGCATATGTCCAAGTGACTAGGTATGATATATGCTAACTAACTTGGTCCTATGGTCGGGGTATATTGCTCATAAAATGTCAAAAAAACTGCCAAGATCTCTTGGCAGCTACAGATTTGCTCATTTAATTAATTCTGTTACCTGCGTTCTTTTACCGCAATATATACATCCACCTGTGTATGCTCCGGGTCTAAACTCCGCTCATCGTAATACTCAAAATCTCCCGTAAATGTGCGGTCACTCTGATGGCTCCACGCCCACACCGCTTCCCACACTTCGCTGACCACTTCAACCATCGGTCCGGTTCTCGAAGTAAACACTGCATAAGTAGCAGGAGGTAGCTGCACCTCATCGAATCCTTCAGGCAGCAGTTCACTCTCACCGACTTCATGTCCGATCAAAATGGTATATTCACCGACAATGCCATCCGTGTAATCCGTGTAACAGCCGTAGCGTGCAGCTTCAGTAGCCGGAATATGTTCGGAGGCAAAATAACGCCCCCACAACGCACCGATGCTGCCTTTACCGCTCATCTCAATCGCGTTGGTTGTACGTGCGGACAGTCCGGCTAGGCGTTTGCCCGGAAGGGTGACATAGCGAACGGGTTCTCCGGCAAGCAGAGCATCGTTAACCGCAGAAGAAACGTCAGATGACGATGCTCCTGCATGAATAGGTGCATTAGCGACAGTCGCTGTCCCGTCCTGACCGTTCCCTACATTTACTTCATTACGCCAGCGTTTCAAAAAGGGCAGTTGGTTGCGTAACATCGAGCGAGCAGATTCCTCATCCATGCCTTCTTCCTTCAGAATGGTGGTGCACATCTCCGTCATGCCTCCAAGCGAGATTCCTGGCTGTGCAAACTTCCCATCCTTGTAACAATAGATACAGTACTCACGGGTTGTGCTTCCATCTGCCTCCGTTCCGAATTGGGCAGGGATGGTGAGTGGCATGCCGCAGCTTTGACATACAGTAACGTTCATCTTTTAGTCCTCCTTGGGTATATATGCAACTTCAACCTGAACATATTTGAAGTATACGGGGAGGAACTGGACAGCTGTCTGTCAGGTTTGAGCGGAGATTTTATAAGTTTGAACAATTTGTTCGGCTATACGGCACACATTATCCCGAATATGCAAGGGTTCCAGCACCTCAACATCCGCCCCAAAGCCCAAGATGAAGCCGTACAGCCAGTTATCTTCTGGAAAAGCGACCTGGCTGATATAATAGCCGTTCCCGTCAGGCAATACATTTTCAATACCGAACCATTCCTCCGCAACATGATGGATACGGGCATGGAATCTCAGGGTAATCCCAATCTGGTTGTCTGGCCGGCTCCATTCCTGCTGCCACGGGCGGTCTTGAAGGTTGATGGGTTTTCGTTCAAAGTGCTCTGCAGCAAGAGAGACGTCTTTCATACGAACCAGCTTGAACATGCGGAATTCATTTCGTTCATGGCAAAAAGCATACAGATACCACGCGTGCCTCTTCAGCACAAGCGTGTGGGGTTCAACTGTACGATAGGTCTGTGCACCTTCGGCGCTGCAATAGGCAAAATAAATGCATTGAAGCTGATCGATTCCCTGATCAATAACTTTTAATTTCTGTTGCAGCGCTTCAGGGTGCGTCCACGTTGAATGATCCACGATGAATCGGTGCGTGTTGGCTTGAAAATCTTCATTCTTGGCTTCCGGAACGATACTGCTTAGCTTCTCCACCAGCAGTTCACGTGCAGCATTTGTATGTGAGGTGGATATGCTGCGCAGGGCGGTGACGATGGAAACAAGATCCTTGTCAGTTAACAGATTGCGATCCAGACGATACCCTTCCGCCAGACCGATGCCTCCGCTTGCTCCCTGATAGGTCACGACCGGAATCCCGGCTTGTCCCAATGTGTCGATATCCCGATAGATCGTCCGGATGGAAACTTCAAACATATCGGCCAGGTCTTTTGCCTGTAATCGCCCTCGGTTGATAAGCAGTACAACGATGGCTAACAAACGTTCCAGTTTCATAGCTACCTCTTCCTTTTTTTATTTGTGTTTATATAAATGAGCTATTTCTTTTACACTTTAACGGAGAGGACAGAAAAAACCTGAAAAAGCGAAGCGTTCGCCTGAGAGCTTTCTGAAAGAAAGCTGCATCGGAAGCATACGCTTATCACCGGATTTTCCCCTTTGGAAAAGGGAATCAAAAAAATCTGGGGATAACAGCGATTGGAAGGTTATTCTGACATCGGAGTGAAAAGTGTAAAATTTTTGTTCTACTTATATAGCATTGTTTTCAATTGTTTATCTTGTACTTATCTGTTAGATTCATAGGTGTTATATTGCTCAGCATCCCATATAGGAGTGAAATAAGCAATGAAGCGAATTACGATTCTGATTGCGGACGATGAAGTAGAGATCGCGGATCTAGTGGCTTTACATTTACAAAAAGAAGGCTATCATACCGTCAAAGCATCTGACGGACAGTCGGCACTACAGGCGATTCAGACACATGCCATTGATTTGGCCGTACTGGACATTATGATGCCGGGTATGGACGGCTACGAGGTGACTCGTAAAATACGGGAGCAGCATCATTTCCCGATCATTTTCCTGAGTGCCAAAACCTCGGACATGGATAAAATTACGGGGCTGGTGATGGGTGCCGATGATTATATGACCAAACCGTTTAACCCGATGGAGCTTGTAGCACGCGTGAATTCCCAATTGCGGCGCTCATTGCAATTCAGCCAGTCCACAGCGGCGGTTCAGCGCTCGATTCTGGAAAAGGGCGGACTTGTCATTGCACCGGAGCAGCATAGCGTTACGCTTTACGGTAAACCGCTGGAGTTAACACCGAAGGAATTTGATATTTTAGTGTTGCTTGCGAGCAATCCGAAACAGGTATTCAGCGCAGAAAGCATTTTTGAAAAGGTATGGGGAGAGGCTTATTTCGAAAGTGGCAATACCGTTATGGTACATATTCGGACGCTGCGCAAGAAGCTCGGAGAAGATGTGGACAAGAATAAGTTTATCAAAACCATCTGGGGCGTGGGGTATACATTCAATGACTAAACGCAGAAGCTTTCGCACAACGATGATTATGCTGGTCGGTCTGAGCATGCTGTCTTCTGGCGCCGTAACATTTATCGTGTACAGGCTGTTGCAGATGTATTATGCAGGGGTCAGGAGAGAAGATCCGCTGGCGGAATATCGTAATATCATGAGAAGTATTGGCGATCTATATGTCTTTATGCTACTCTTCATCCCGCTTGCGATTTTGTTTTTCTACTTGTTTACAAGACCCTATGTCACGTATTTCAAAGAGATTTCCGCAGGCATTAATCACTTGGCGAATGGAGACTTTCAGCATCGTGTACAGATTTCTTCGAAGGATGAGTTAGGTACGATTGCGGAGGATGTGAATCTGGCAAGTGAGAAGCTAAGGGAAGCGGTGGAACGAGGTGACTTTGCCGAGAACAGCAAAGACCAGCTCATCGTAAACCTTGCGCATGACCTACGAACGCCGCTGACCTCTGTGCTTGGATATTTGGACCTGCTCATGAAGGATGATCAACTGACAGAGGAGCAAGTAAGACACTTTACATCGATTGCATTCACCAAATCACAGCGTCTGGAGAAGCTGATTGATGATTTGTTCGAAATTACCCGCATGAATTATGGCATGTTGCCTATAAACAAAACACGGCTGGATCTTAGCGAACTGCTGAAGCAGATGAACGAAGAGCTCTATCCTGTATTTGAAAAGAATCATCTGATTACCCGGTTGAAAATAGACACTGAACTTACCATCTCCGGTGATGGTGAGCTGCTGGCTCGTGTGTTCGAGAATCTGCTGATTAACGCTGCACGGCACGGCAAGGATGGCATGTACGTGGATATTAACGGCTATCGTGATGCAGACCGGATCATTATTCAGGTGATTAACTATGGGGGACATATTCGTCCGGAGGAATTGCCGCATATCTTCGATATGTATTACACAGGAGATCGTGCCCGAACCCCTCAAGAGGGTGGGACAGGCCTTGGCCTATTTATTGCCCGCAATATTGTAGAGCAGCATGACGGTACGATTTCGGCCCAGAGCGATGTGGTAAGGACGCAATTCGAAGTTCGTTTGCCGGTATTCCGATAAGGTTCAACGTATAATTTAAGAAAAACTTTAAAATTGCCCTGCTTTTTCTTTAACTTGTTTTGTCTATCCTTGATGTATGAGTTATAAGGAGGAGCAAGCATGAAAAAGTGGGGCTTTTTAATATGTATCGTTTTGGTTGGATATATTGTTACACAATCACCGGGATGGCTTCAGCAGAAGAATGAGCTGCCCATCGAGATTCAGAATACGCGTGAAAATCCCGCAGGTTATACGGTATCCGTCACAGGAAATATTCAGGATCAGGTACATAAGGGCAATTTGTTACTGGTTAATAAGCAATACCCCGTTCACGAGGAGGGGATTAGATCCGATATTGTATATGTGGCGGATGAGGATGATCTGCTTCGTGGATATGGAATAATGGATCGGAAAATCATGTTGTCCCGACTGGTGGCGCAGGAGTTTCAGAAGATGGTTGAGGCAGCAGGGGAAGAGGGAGTTCGATATTTTCTCATGAGCAGTGGGTACAGGGACTTTGAGAAGCAGGACGAGCTATATCAGGAAATGGGATCAGACTATGCACTTCCTGCAGGTCACAGTGAGCATAATCTTGGCTTATCCCTGGATGTCGGTTCAAGTCTGGCTGCCATGAATGAAGCACCGGAGGGTGACTGGTTGGAGAAAAATGCATGGAAATACGGATTTATCTTGCGTTACCCGAAAGATAAAGTAAGCATCACGGGTATTCAATATGAACCATGGCACTTTCGGTATGTGGGGTTGCCCCACAGTGCGATCATGCATAAGAACAATCTGGTACTGGAGGAGTACCTTGATATGTTGAAGGAGAAGGAGAACATCTCTGTTGAAGTAGAGGATGAGACGTATCATATCCGCTATTATCGGGCCACTGGAGATACGACTGTTTACATACCTGAGCACGGCGAAACTGAAATATCGGGTGACAACATGGATGGCGTCATTGTCACCGTAAAGAAATAACAGGGCAACACAAGGGGGCCAAACAACATGAAACACAACAACCAGAAGAAAAGCAAACATAACATCCTTTGGACTGCCGTGTTCATTATCTATTTATATCTGCTGACGAAGCTGATCCTGTTCAAAGGAAGTGCTGTCGACTTTGGCATCGTGAAGGTTCGACTGATGGTATTCTTGCAACAACCGGGTCTGATTCATGCGCGAACCGTCAACCTGACGCCATTTCAGGAAATTTCACGAGACTGGAACAGCCTGTCATTACATCGTCCAGGTACAGCTATCCATCTGGTAGGGAATGTTCTGGCTTTTATCCCACTAGGTATCTTCATTCCTGTTCTGACGGGCAACAAATTATTCTCTGGAATAAAGGTATTCCTGCTGTCCCTGCTGCTCAGTCTGGGGTATGAGGTGACACAGTTAGTGACTGGCATGGGCATATTTGATGTGGATGACCTGATGCTTAATACGCTCGGCGGCTTGATTGGATATATCATTTTCACCATGGCCATTGGCCTGAAAAGGGTGTTGGTGGGAGGAGAATCCCGCGAGACGACGAAGTTAACCTCTAAGGAGAGTCACGTGTAAGGAGGGAATACGTTGATTATCATCGCGATACTGTTCATTAGCGTAGGGCTAATGTTTCTCGTGTATCCACACAAGGTAACGGATGCTTCGGAAAAACAGATTACGGAGCGATTGATCATGTCTAGATGGGTCGGAGGCTCGTTAATTGCTCTGTCGTGTCTGTTTCTGATCATGGGTACGATTCAATTGTTCGATCAAGCCTCACATCACATTGGGCATTAGAACCAGTACAATTTAACAAAGCAGCTTCGGCTAAAGCTGATCCAGAACTGGCTCATATTTGTACTTTGATTGCTCACTATCCACATACATGGAAATGTATATGATGGGGGGCTTTTTTGCATTGCGAGTAACATTACGAGTAGGTTAGAGTTAAGTTAACACATTATGATTTCTAATATTCATATAAGGAGGTTATTCATTGTATTCATTAGCTAAAGAGCTTGCAGGTAGGATGAGATCCATCATAGCCATTGAAAGTGAAATTGCTGAAGCAGAGGCCCAGCAACGTGGCGAGCAAGTTGTACTTGGTTTAGAACGGCAAAGATCCAAATTGATCAACAGTTGTACCCGAGATGAGTTATTAGTGATCAAAACTGTGATGAACGTTGGGTTAAGGGAGAGAGGATATCGACATTACTTTGATTCAGATGAAATTGAGATTATTACCCTACCTATTGAGTTGAACGAACATGAGTTAATGCAGAAATATTCTTATTATTTAATACATAAGACTGAACGTGAACTTGCCGACCGGATCGAGTACTATACGGCTGTGTCGGAGCAACTGAGAGAAGGTATGCAAATATTAAAACTCCATCCTGCTGACAAATCAGGTTCCAGGAGGTTTACAAGATGATTATGAAAATTTCGTATTATACACCAGACGGGCATTATTTTTATGTCCCTGACCAATATGCAGAGCAGATTGAAGAGTGGAGAATTGAATTTTCTGATTTTTTGCAGAGTATAGAGGGTAAACATCCGTTTACACAATACACAGAGTCCATTAATTATGATGGGGAATTGGAGTATGCTGTGTTCGTACGGAGTTACGGTGGAGATGACTTTGTGGATTGGATCAATGTTGAGAAATTAAACAGCAGAGGGCTATACCGGATCGCAGAACCTCCTGATGATTCCGAAGTCCGAATAAAGATTGATTTTTGATATAGTTTATCTGCTTCAATTACGACTAGATATAGACGGAAAAATCGATTTATCTATATCTAGTTACATCAATTCAAATTTAGTGAGTTATGAACTTGATTTAAATGATTAGTTTAAAAGAGCCGCCTGACGCTTATAGTGATCTTCAATTACTAAACAAGCCATAGCTTCAATTACAGGAACAATTCTAGGGCAGATACAAGGGTCATGTCTTCCTTCAGTGACAATAACCGTATCTTCACCATCTACATTAATCGTATTTTGAGGTGTTGATATGGAAGAAGGTGGCTTTACGGCTACTCTAAAAACAATATCTTGCCCCGTACTAATTCCACCAATGATTCCACCGCTGTTATTAGTTAAGAAACCAGCACTAGTCATCTGGTCATTATGTTCGCTTCCTAACATGTTAGCAGCTGAGAATCCAGCTCCGAATTCAATACCTTTGACAGCACCGAGGGATAACATAGCTTTAGCTAGATCAGCATCGAGTTTATCAAACGCAGGTTCACCTAAACCAGGATCTACGCCTCTAATGATACATTCAACGATTCCTCCACAACTGTCTCCAGCTTTAGCAAGTGACTCGATCTTTTCTATCATTTGTATAGCAGCATCAGGATCGCACGTTCTTACAGGATTGGCTTCTATTGAAGCTTCATCAAACCGGTTAATTGTAATCTCACCAACTGCAGTCGTATAGGCGAGGACAGATACGCCTCTTTGCTCTATAAGTTTACGTGCAACTGCTCCAGCAGCAACTCTTGCGGCGGTTTCTCTACCCGAAGCCCTGCCGCTACCTCTGTGATCACGAATGCCATATTTTTTGAGATATGTGAAATCTGCATGCCCAGGACGAAAAGAGTCTTTGATATCACCATAAGCCTCTGGTCGCATATCAGTGTTATATAAGATAATACTAAGAGGCGTGCCTGTTGTTTTCCCTTCGTACATACCAGAAAGGACCTTAATTTTATCATATTCTTTTCGAGGAGAAGTTATTGAAGATTGGCCTGGTTTTCTGCGATCCATCTGTGCTTGAATGTAAGATTCTTCTATGGTAACGCCAGGTGTAACCCCGTCAATAATTACGCCAACAGCTTCTCCGTGAGATTCGCCAAAAGTAGAAATTTTAAATCTTTCACCAAAAGTATTACCTGCCATGATGTTAGCCTCCCTAAACTTGCTTTGCTCTTCATCTTATAGTAACTGTATAATTGTGATAAATGAAATTGATAAATTTGGTGTTTGTCATAGAGAGAGGTGATATCACTAATGCAAATTAATACAGAATGGTATCGAATTTTCTTGAAAGTATCCCAAACCGAAAACTTAACCAGGGCAGCCGAGCAACTTCACATGACTCAGCCATCGATTAGCTATGCTATCAAACAGTTAGAAGAAAACCTAAGTATTGAATTGTTTGAGAGGCTTTCTAAGGGTGTTCGATTGACACAAGAAGGAAAGGTATTGGCTGAATACATTGAGAAGGCATTCTATCATATTGTGGTAGCTGAAAATCAAATTGATTTGATTAAACAGAATAAAGTGGGGATTGTTCGTATAGGTTCCAATGGAGGAATCATCAAAGATGTGGTGTTGCCAATCTTGGATGAATTTCATGAAAAATATTCAGAGATCCGCATCCGTTTATTACAGGCGAAAACCAATGAAATAATAAAACATATTAAAGAAGGTCAACTGGATGTTGGATTTGTTTATTTGCCAGTCAATGTATCGGAAGTGGTTGTGAGGCCCCTCAAATCTATTCAGAGTTGTTTTGTTGTTGGACCCAAATTTCAATATCTGGCTGACGAATTAATTACAACGGAAAGGTTGACAGAGCTTCCTCTATTATTGTTGTCCTCAGGTAGCACAACTAGAAGGATTTTAGAAGCGTGGTTTGCTACCCAAGGTTATAAAATTAAAGCAGATATAGAGTTGAACAGTGTAGATATGCTAGTGGAGTTTGCTAAGAGGGGTTACGGTGCGGCTTTTGTAACAAAGTCATTTGTTCAGAATGAACTAGCTCAGGGTAATCTATTTGAGCTTAATATCGAGCATCCTACACCTGTACAAGAACTCGGAATCGTTACTAGAGATAAAAACAGCTTAATTACTGATATCTTAATGGGCATGTATTTAGAGAGTCATTAATTCAACTTGGGCAGCTCAAGTCTCTCAACCAACTCTTGATATGGAAGTCGGAATAAAATCGAGCAAGCAAATAGAAGCCCCCCATCAAAGCCAATGGCAATGATGGGGAGCTTCTTTAATATAACTTCATATCACGAATGGTTAAGGCAATTAAGCTTTTTTCATCATTTGACGCAATACGGTTTGCAGGATACCGCCGTTATGGTAGTAATCCACGTCAACCATGCTGTCCAGACGAGCGATAACAGGGAAGTCGAACTGTGTACCGTCTTCACGAGTTACGGTAACTTTCAACTCTTGTCCTGGCTTCACATCATTGCTGAGACCCGTAATGTCATACGTTTCACGTCCGTTCAGACCAAGGCTGGACCAGCCGTGACCCTCTTGGAATTGCAATGGCATTACGCCCATGCCGACCAGGTTACTACGGTGAATCCGCTCGAAGCTTTCGGCGATAACGGCTTTGACGCCGAGCAGGAATGTACCTTTTGCCGCCCAGTCACGGGAGCTGCCTGTACCGTACTCTTTACCAGCGATAACGATCAGGTTCTGTCCTTCATCTTGATACTTCATGGAAGCATCGTAGATGGACATTTCTTCGTCCGTTGGCAGGTACTTCGTGATACCGCCCTCGGTGCCCGGAGCAACCTGGTTACGGATACGAATATTGGCGAACGTACCACGCATCATGACTTCATGGTTACCACGACGTGAACCGTAGGAGTTGAAGTCTTTGCGCTCTACGCCATGCTCTTTCAAGTACAGTCCAGCCGGGCTGGATACCGCAATATTACCTGCTGGCGAGATGTGATCCGTTGTTACGGAATCCGCAAGCAATGCCATAACGCGTGCAGAACGGATATCTGCGATATCGTTCAACTTGTCGCCAAGTTCTTGGAAGAACGGAGGATTCTGAATGTACGTGGAATTTGGATCCCACTCGTACAACTCACCTTCCGGTACAGAGATTGCATTCCAGCGCTCATTGGCTGTAAATACGTTCTCGTACTTGTTGCGGAACATCTGAGCGTTCAGGGAACTAGCGATGGTATCCTTGATTTCCTCGGAGCTAGGCCAGAGGTCTTTCAGGAATACAGGCTCATTGTTCGTATCATAACCGATTGGATCGGTTTCAAAGTCAATATTCACAGTACCTGCAAGTGCATATGCCACAACGAGTGGTGGAGATGCCAGGTAGTTGGCTTTAACCTGTGCGTGCACACGGCCTTCAAAGTTACGGTTACCGGACAATACAGCCGCAACGGTCATATCGTTCTCAGCAATCGCTTCGCTCACTTCGTCTGGCAGTGGGCCGGAGTTACCGATGCAAGTCGCACAGCCGTAGCCGGCAACGTTGAATCCGAGTTGGTCTAGATATGGAATCAGGCCTGCTTTTTCCAGGTACTCGGTAACAACAAGGGAACCTGGAGTCAGACTGCTTTTCACATATCCTGGCTTGGTCAGGCCGCGTTCAACTGCTTTTTTCGCCAGTAGTCCTGCTCCAACCATAACACTTGGATTCGAAGTATTCGTACAACTTGTGATCGCCGCGATCACAACAGCGCCTGCTTTCAGTTCACTGCTCGAACCGTTCGGGTGCTTGACAGGTACGGTTTGTTCGATTTTCTCATCGCTCAGCCCGTATCCGCCTTTATCTACAGGTGTACGGATGATGCTGTTGAAGCTTTCTTTCATTTGTGTCAGCTCGATGCGATCCTGTGGACGTTTTGGTCCTGCAAGACTTGGTACAACAGAGCCGAGATCCAGTTCAATCACATCTGTGAATTCAGGGTCAACGGTGCTGGAAGTACGGAACATGCCTTGAGCCTTGTAGTAAGCTTCAACCAACTCCACTTGCTCGT
Source organism: Paenibacillus sp. FSL R5-0519 (assembly GCF_037974275.1). Lineage (NCBI taxonomy): Bacteria > Bacillati > Bacillota > Bacilli > Caryophanales > Paenibacillaceae > Paenibacillus > Paenibacillus sp. FSL R5-0519. The sequence continues at coordinate 5,855,912 of NZ_CP150234.1, read as the reverse complement.
CAGGACGGCCAGTGCTGCGCAGATAGTTCAACGTTTCACTATCGACAGGGAAGAAACCGATCGTTGCGCCGTACTCTGGTGCCATGTTGGCTACTGTTGCACGGTCAGCCAGACCGATGTTGGCAAGACCAGGTCCGTAGAACTCTACGAATTTACCAACAACGCCTTTTTTACGAAGCAACTGGGTAACGGTCAGTGCCAGATCTGTTGCTGTTGCGCCTTCACTCAGGCTGCCTGTCAGTTTGAAACCGATAACGTCCGGTGTTACAAAGTAAAGCGGTTGGCCCAGCATACCGGCTTCGGCCTCGATTCCACCAACACCCCAACCAACAACGCCAAGTCCGTTGATCATGGTGGTGTGGGAGTCAGTACCTACGAGGGAATCCGGGAATACAACGGTCTCGCCGTCAACAGTTTTCGTTGCTGCAACGGAAGCCAGATACTCCAGGTTAACCTGGTGAACGATCCCTGTGGATGGTGGAACTGCACGGAAGTTGTTGAATGCCGTTTGCGCCCAACGCAAGAAGCGGTAACGCTCTTCATTACGCTCGAACTCGACTTTGATATTGTAATCAAGTGCATCGTTGGTACCAAAAGCATCAACCATAACAGAGTGGTCGATAACGAGATCGACGGGTACGAGCGGGTTGATCTGTTTCGGATCGCCGCCTGCTTTTTTCACGGTATCACGCATTGCAGCGAGGTCAACGACAACCGGTACACCGGTGAAATCCTGCAGTACGATACGTGCAGGAATGAATGGAATTTCCTTGTTATTATCACGGCCATCTGCCCAGCCGGTCAGTTGTTTTACATGTTCTTCGGTAATGGCACGTCCGTCGAATTGACGAATTGCTGCTTCAAGCAACACTTTAATGGAGAAAGGGAGTCTGGAAAGATCGCCGTGGCCGTTTTCCTGAAGAGCATCGAGACTGTAGTAGCGGTAAGACTTGCCTCCAACCTCAAGACTGCGAGCGGCGGAGAAATGATTCTTTGCTGACATACATGTACCTCCTTGGGATGTGTCGGTGAGATGAAGAAAACGTTCATTTAGGTGAAGAACAGGCCTTCATCGTTCCGTGTTCTTGTTCGTTAGTTTCATCAGATGAAACGTAATTTCATAATCATGACTTTAGTATTAAGTATACCGTTTTCACTTCCGTACGTAAAGGTCTTTTTGCCTGATCAAGCAAGCATTTGGACCAATGAAGGCGTTTTCGTGAAGAGGGCAGGAATAAGATATCTCGTGTACCTGTATTTGCCGAATTTTGGACCTCCATCTCGAGCCGTGTACATACAACCGGGGACCCTCTCATATGAATAGTAGGAGTTTATATACGCAATGATTATTCCGGACAGATCTCATGCCAAAGGGGGACATAGGCTTGGAACGGGAATGGAAGAGTGCCTTATATACTTACGTGAACCAGTACAATCGCTGTGAGATCGACTACCGTCCACAGACCAGCGAACGGATCGTTACCGATCCTGAATTCGTGGTGGAACGGGGAGAGCGTATGGCAAGGCTGGACGAATGGTATCGTAAGCGGCGCGCCGTGCCTCTTCGCAGCGAGACCAGCGCCAAGCTTGTGCGCACGCTTATGGATGGACAGGAAGAAGCCGTGGTGGATGTACAATTGTACAGCAGACTGTTCTATGAGAAGAGCGGTATTACCCACCGGGAGGACCGGATTGAGCGGGAGCGGTTAACCTTTCTGCGGCAGAGTGATGGATGGATCATTGGACGGGTTGAGCGAGAAGTGCCGGAGCGTCGCCCTGCGGGGGAAGGGCGTCCGTTTCAACAAGCTGATTTTGTACAGGCGATGAATCGACCGCTGCTGAATCGGGAAGTGTTGGGTCAGGGAAGAAGCTCAAGGCAACAGTCCTATCGCAGAGATCTGGCGGTTGCCTATGCGGATCGGTGGTGGAATGCGGGGAATCCGGCATTTGAGGAATTTGATGTGGATTGCACCAATTACGTGTCCCAATGTCTCTTTGCAGGGGGCGCACCCATCCACTATACTGGTAGAAGAGAAGCCGGCTGGTGGTATAAGGGGTATGTAAACGGCTCCGAAATGTGGAGTTACAGCTGGGCAGTTTCCAACAGTCTGGAGCGTTATTTGTCAGGTAGCAGCTGGGGTCTGACCGCGACAGAAGTGGAGCGTCCCGAGCAGCTGATGCTCGGTGATGTTATTCTCTACGATTGGGATGGAGATGGACGATTTCAGCACAGCACCGTTGTGACCGCGTTTGATGCGGGTGGTATGCCGCTGGTCAACGCACACACGGTCAGCAGCCGTCACCGATTTTGGGATTACCGGGATTCTTACGCTTGGACGGAGCGGACGGTATACCGGCTTTTTCATATTTCAGATGAGTTTTGAACACGAAAGATTTTCGGGATGCGGTGACGCAGACATCCAGTTCCGTGTAAAATAAGACCAGATAACACAAGCAGAAAAACAAGGGTGCTGAGCATGCAAGCATGACAGCATCAGGCACAGATAATCGGAGGGTACACATGAGTATGGATAAATTAAAAGTAGGCGTCGTGTACGGCGGAAAATCAGGCGAGCATGAGGTGTCGCTGCAAACGGCGTTTGCTGTAACAAACGCATTTGATTACGAGAAGTATGAACTGGTTCCTTTTTATATCTCCAAGCAGGGGACGTGGAAAAAAGGACCTGTCATGCATGCGCCGTTCACGCAGATTGAAGATTTGAAGCTGGAGCAATCGGCGGGTGGAACGCAGGATGCGCTGAACGCACTGTTTGGCCGATTGTATGGCGGAGCAGAAGCGCTAGACGTGATGTTCCCTCTGCTGCATGGTACGTTTGGCGAAGATGGCACCATTCAGGGCATGTTCGAGATGGCGGATATGCCATATGTGGGTGCAGGTGTACTCGCTTCGGCTGGCGGTATGGACAAAGTGGTCATGAAAAAGCTGTTTGCACAGGCAGGCATTGACCAATGTGCCTTTACGTATTTTAATGCTACACAATGGAAGCAGACAGAGCACGAAATGATCGTACAGGTCGAAGATCAGCTGGGGTATCCTTGTTTTATCAAACCGGCCAATCTGGGCTCCAGTGTGGGCATCTCCAAAGCGCGTAACCGCGATGAGCTGAAGACAGCTGTCGAGTTCGCACTACGGTATGATACGAAGGTGGTTATTGAGGAGTTCGTTGAAGCTCGTGAAGTTGAGGTTAGCGTGCTCGGCAATGACGAGCCAATGGCTTCCGTTCCAGGCGAGATCGTATCCTCCGGGGAGTATTATGACTATGCGGCCAAGTATATTGATGGTCAATCACAGATGCTGATCCCAGCTCCACTGGACCCGGAGGCCGCAGATCGCATTCGCGAGGCAGCTCTGCAGGCGTTCCGTGCGATTGAAGGTAACGGCATTTCACGTGCGGATTTCTTCATTCGAAAAAATGACGGCGCATTGCTTATTAATGAAGTGAATACCATGCCTGGTTTCACACCCTATAGCATGTATCCACTTCTTTGGCGTGAGACAGGTGTATCGTATGCCGAATTGCTGGATCGCATGATTGAGCTGGCACTGGAGCGTTACAACCGCAAGCAGGCACTGAATTACGAGAACGGCGTACAGGCGTAGCCTGCAACCACAAGATCAGGAGGGATATGCATGGGATTTCAGACTGAATTCAATTCCGTATGCAAGTTCAAGAGTGAGCAGGAGCTGTTCGAACTGCTTGAATACGGACGCGGCAAAATGGTCAAACAGGGCTTTCGGGTATTTCCTACCGGCCAGAAAGTGATTGCATACACACCGGATAACGTGGCTGTAGCCATCGTGAAGATCGTGGTTTCCATTGCAGAGATCAACTTCCAGGGACAGGAAGTAACCGAAGTGGAGATGCAACTGATCCGCAAACTGACGGAGGAAGAATCACGTATCCAGACCGCGCTTGCCGATGAGATGTTCTTTGGAGAACAAGCGCAGGAGTAGTGATTTTGACCGGGAATGCGGGTTGGATGGACTGATTTGCCAGAATACGATTATGGTCACTCTTTTAGGGTAAAACTTGGTTATATACAGTGACGGTACATCCTGACGGCTGAACATGCCTTGCAGGTTCTCCGCCCTAATAGAGAGGAAGAAATTCATGCTCGTACGCTTTGGTTACGTGGCCATGTCCGTGCTCATAGAGAATGCCTCGCCTTCCCGGACCATGACCATGTCGAGTTTTAACAAAATCGGTGACAGGGAAGCAGCGATCCGCAAGCTCGAACGGATTGCAGCAGAGAACCTGCATAATACATTACGTTTGCTCAGGCACAACAAGGGCAGCCATATTCATGTATATCGCTTCTCTTCCAAATTGATTCCACTGGCAACACACGAGGATCTGAATGACTGGGACCCGTTCCCGGCTCTGAAGCAGGACTTTGCGGCCATTGGTGATTTTGTAAAGGAAAATCATATGCGTGTATCCTTTCATCCGGATCATTTTACCGTACTTAGTACACCCCGTGAGCAAGTTCTGCGCAACTCGATTCGCGACCTTCGTCATCATGTTCGGATGCTGGATGCCATGGGACTGAATGCCACTGCCAAGAACAATATACATATTGGTGGTGCATACGGGGACAAGCCTTCGGCGGCGCTTCGTTTTGAAGAAAATTTTTTGAAGCTGGATCGGGACATTCAGGAGCGGCTCACACTCGAAAATGATGACAAAACATTCAACGCACCCGAGACACTGGCCGTGTGCCAGCGCCTGGGATTACCCATGGTATTGGATATCCATCACCAGTGGGTTAACAACGAGGGAGAACAGCCATGGGATCTGTGGCCTGATATTCTGAAGACCTGGGAGTCACCGCTTGCCCAGGCAGATTCACCGGCTGATCAGCCATTGCCGCCCAAAATTCATGTCTCCAGTCCGAAGAGTGAAAAGGATGTGCGAGGTCATGCGGATGGCGTGGAGGTAGAGCCTATGCTCGACTTCTTGCGTCATATCGCAGCAGACACCCCAAGGCTTGACGTGATGATTGAGGCCAAACGCAAGGATGAGGCTCTTGTGCAGCTGATGCAGAAGCTGGCATTCTATCACGAAGAAGGCGTGGAGTGGGTGGACGAGTCTACCGTCATCATTCATCCGTAGAGCCAAAAGGGGCTTGGGCAACGAGAAACTTTACGACCTGCGGGGCGTATACTTTTAACAAGTATTTCAACTTTTCGTAGATTGATATAGAAAGTAGAGTGAACGCTTTGAATGAGAAGGAAAAGATACCTTATGTCGTGACAAGCAAAAGCTATACTGCCGTTGCTATTAATGCAGCTTCCAAAGCTGGCGAATGGATCAAAAGCCGTCTTGGGACGGTAGCTGAACTTGGCACCAAATATTCAGCCCAGGATCTGGTGACCGAAGTGGATAAAGGAGCGGAGCAGATGATCCGCCGCCTGATTCTTACGCATTTTCCCAACCATGCCATTCTGGGTGAAGAAGGCGTAGAACCGGGACCGGAAGCTTCGGCAAAAGCATTGAAAGAGGCCGAGGAAGAAGAGTTCCTGTGGATTGTTGATCCGGTGGATGGAACGACGAACTTCGTACACGGATTCCCGTTTTACTCGGTGTCTATCGCATTGGCTCATAATGGTGAAGTCATTGTCGGCGTGATCTACGACCCTTCCCGTGATGAAATGTTTGTTGCGGAAAAAGGTAAAGGAGCTTACGTTCACGGCAACAGGATGCAAGTATCCGGTGAACAGGAACTGGCTCAGAGTCTGATTGCGGTTGGATTCCCGGCAGACACAACCTTTGCGTTGCCACTGAATATGGCTGCTGTGCAGGCGCTGGCTCCGCAAGTTCGTAACTTGCGTGCAGGCGGATCTGCTGCCCTTCATCTGGCGTATGTTGCCGCAGGGCGTCTCAGCGCCTACACCGAAGTTGGGTTGAAACCGTGGGATATTGCCGCAGGTGCGCTGCTGGTTGAAGAATCTGGCGGCAAGGTGACCGATACCATCGGAACACCTTATCAACTGTCAGTAAGTCATGTCGTTGCCAGCAATGGCAAAATCCATGATGCACTGACGGATGTGTTGAAGGAAGCGAAAGCAACGGGTCTGGAGTGAGTTTATTCAACTCATCGATGCTTTAATTACTTTTAATTGTACATTAACGGAGGGGACAGAAAGAATCTGAAGAAGCGGAGCTAAAAGCTTTCTGAAAGAAAGCTGCTTCGTAAGCATATGCTACGCCTTTATCACCGATCGGAAGATGGTTCTGTACACGAAGTGAAAGTACAATAGTAATAATTAACGCATGTATGACTTTAATTAAAGGAGCGAAAACAATGGATGAATCCAAAGAACTGGAACGACGGCTCAGTGATATGCTGACGGAAGGGGACATGGAAGAGTCCGGCGACACCGATCAGCGTGAACGCCAGCTGATTCCTCCCAAATATGAAGTGCGAATCCAGACAGAGCGTGATCCGATTGTCGAGGAAACGTTAAAGTACCGGAAGATGGCACGCGAATTGGATGATCGTTATGATCGATATCTGGAGCGAGCTACCGGGAACAAACCGGAGAGCGACAAGGGGCATTCGAATGCCGAAGACTCGGATAAGCCGCAATCTTAACTAATCACTGAACGTCATAGCTGTGCTTCACCAGTAACAGACTCCCCATCCGGGAGTCTGTTATTTCATGCGCACTTCCAGCAGAGAGGACAGCGCCTGCTTTAAAATGATAGAATAGAGTAACACGAACTTATATCATTGGAATGAGCGATGTACTATATATTAGTGTGAATGAAGATAGATTCACGAAAAGGAGTGTTACCTGAATGAAGCGTAAACGGATATGGGAAAATACGGCTGCCGGTTTAACGGCGAGCATGTTGGCAGGAATGCTGCTCTTCACATCTTCTGCATTGCCTGCACACGCGGCTGACACCAAAACCGGTGTACTGCCAGCGGGTACAAACGAAGCTTCGCTGACTGCGAAGAAAGATGCGGTAGCCGTAACGAAGGAGTTCCGCATCGTCACATTGGGAGATTCCATAACGGTAGGTTATGAGCCTAACACGAAAGAATTGCCTTATGGTTATGTCGAACGTCTGCAGGAGCAAGGTTTGCTGCACGGACGTACACAGGTGGACAACTACGGGATTGCGGGACTTAAGACCAGTGGTCTGAAAAACTTCACTACTGCAATTAAGGATGGCAAAACACTGACTTCCGAAGCCATTCAACCAAGTCTTCCTGATCCAAGAGCGGGGCAGATCGGAGCCAATATTGTTGCAATCCGTGAGAGTGTAGCGCAAGCCAATCTGGTTGCAATTACCATTGGGGGAAATGATGTATCTGAGCTTCTTGGTACAGCAGACAAACTGAGTGATCAGGAACTGCAAGCGAAGTTAGAAGAATTACTTGCAACATATACAGACAATGTTAGTGCAACGATTAATACGATCCATGAAATTAATCCGACCGCTACAATTGTCATCGCAGACCAATATCAACCGATGCCAGAAGTAGCAGGCAAGACACTCTATGCCAAACTGATGGAGGCATCCCAAGGTTTCACACAGACGATTGATGGAATTGCAGCTAAATTCTCTGCTCAAGGAACCAATGTCAAAGTCGCACACGTGGCCAAAGAGTTTGTTGGCGGTGAAGGCACGATGACTCATATGATCAAAGATCGTGATTTCCACCCGAATCAATTCGGATATGCGGCCATTGCCGAAGTATTTGCCAAAACGATCTGGGGAGATTACACCAAGCTGACTGCACCTGCCACAGGTGAACCCATGAATATTATCGTGAGTGGCAAAACCTTGAATACACCGTACAAACCAATTATCCGTAACGGCAAAAACTTTGTGGCGATTCAAGATATCGTGAACGCTGTTGGTGCCACTACGGTATGGGATAACAAGACTTCAACCGCAACCATTACATATGGAGAGCGGAAAGTTGCTGTCAAGATTGGTGCCAATGCGGTGAAGGTCAATGGAGCATCGGTTACTGTGGATACACCTGCATTCCTGAACAAGGTAGGCAAAGAGTCCAAAACCTATGTCCCTCTTGCCATGGTAGCTGAAGGTCTTGGCTTTGATGTGCAGTATGTAGCGAAGCTGAGAACGGTTTTTGTTAATCCGTAAGATATATTTCATGCTTTAGCATGATGTGATTCAACAGCCAGAATGCCTTGATCTGTTCAAGGTATTCTGGCTGTTTTGTGTTCTTTTTGAGTTGCTGACACAGATGGATCACTCCTCTAATGACCTGAAATGTTGGATAAATATATCTTGTCAGATGCCCAGTGGATGTGTAAATATGAAAATAACTTACAATAAAACGATTAAACCATAACACGACAGCACCCTTCGCAAGGCAAAGGAGCGCTTAGGATGACTAAAATTAAGAACGCTTTCACAACACTGCCGATTCATCACAAAACGATTCTTCTCATTGGCATTTTGATGTTAATCAGCTTTACGTTTTATGCATCTGTACTCCGATATGTGTTCAGCATCTATGATCGTCAAATCTACGAGAAGTCCTCGCAAGTCCTCAATATGTCTTCAGTAGGCATTGAGAATCAACTGCGTGAGATGTCCAGTCTCTCTTTCAAGGTGATGTCAGATGAGCCGCTTCAGCAATATCTGCTTCAACTTGAAAAGGCCGAGACAGGTTACGAGAAAAATGGTCTGCGCAAAAAAATTACTAACCGGTTAGTTGCTTATGCAGGGTCTGAGAAATACGTCTATTCCATGCTATTTATCGATAATGATAATAACGTTATGGCTGCAGGGAACCGGGAAGGAATTTCGGAGACAAAACAGAAGGAACTGGTGACACTGGGAGACCGATACTCGGGGTCCAATGTGTGGCATACCAGCGGGGATCAACAAGCTAGGCTTTTATCCGTCCGACAGGTGAAATCTTTTACAGGTGGGGCGTTTACGCTGGAAAAGCTCGGTACGCTGATTATCCGTGTCCGTCTGGACCGAATTGTCCAGGATCAGATGCAAGAACCGGCAGAGGACTCCCAGTTGTTGATTACGGATGGAAAAGAAGTGATCTATCCAACAGAATCAGCAGTCAGTGAAGCGGAGATAGAGTCAGAATTGAAGCGAACCCAACCTTATGGTATCGCCATGTTTGAGCATGGTCGTTATTTTGTCGCCCGGGCCAACTCTTCCTACACTGACTGGACTTACCTATATACGACGCCTTTTGATCAGATGTTTAAACAAATTCAGTTTGTCAAACAGCTGGTCACGGTCATCTTTATTATGATTTTTCTGGTCGCACTGATTATTGGAGCGAAGTTTTCTCGCAGTATCACCCACCCGATTGCGCAGTTGATCAAAAAGATGCGTAATATCGAAAAAGGCGATTTGGATAAACTGGAGGAGGCTGCCCTTGGCAATGTTCCCATATCTCCACAGAATGAGGTTGGGCTGCTGCATCGCACCTTCAAGATGATGCTTCAACGGATACGTGAATTGATTGATGAGAACTATGCCAAGCAATTGGTGATTCGTGAGACGGAGTTGAAAGCGCTTCAGGCGCAGATTAATCCACATTTTCTATACAACACGCTGGAATCAATTAACTGGTTGGCCAAAGTGCAGAAGCAACGACAGATCTCGGAAATGGTTGAGGCGCTTGGATTTCTGCTGCGCAGCTCTGTGAATATGTCCGAGAAGTGGATCACGCTGGAAAGAGAGCTGGACATTGTTCGCAGTTACGTTACGATTCAGCGCACTCGTTTTGAGGAGAGACTTAATTTTGACATGGAGATTGCCCCTGAGGTGGGAACGGCCCGGATTCCCAAGTTAACGTTACAGCCACTCGTGGAGAACGCCATACATTATGCACTCGAACCAAGCATCGATCCCTGCCGAATTCGTATTCGGGCGAGAGCAGATGGAGATAAGGTGATTATCGAAGTCGAAGACGACGGTCCGGGGATGACACCGGAATTTCTGGAACAACTACACGAAGGACGTATTCAGACAAGAGGACAGGGCATTGGGTTATCTAACATCCAGGAACGAATCAGACTGACCTTCGGTGATGAAGGTGGAATGGTGATGAGCAGCAAGCCCGGATCAGGAACTGTAGTATCGATCAGCATACCTTGGATCAGAGAGGACGATGACGATGTACAAAGTGATGCTCGTAGATGATGAACGTGTCATTCTGGAGGGAATTTCCCAAGTGGTCGATTGGGCCGCGGCAGGTACGGAATTGGTGGGTACGGCGAGGAATGGGATTGAAGCATTGGACAAAATCGGACAGTCGAGACCTGACATTATTATAACGGATATCTCCATGCCTGGTCTGGATGGTCTCGGACTCATAGAGAAGGCATCCGAAGCATATCCAGGGGTACGTTTCATCATGTTATCCGGCTACAAGGAGTTCGAGTATGCCCGCAGGGCGATGCAATATGGTGTGAAGCATTATTTGCTCAAACCATGTAATGAGAATCAGATCCATGATGCGTTAACCGAACTGTTGCAGGAACATCAGGATGCTCAAGTGAAGGAGCATGTTGCTGGTGAGATGAAACAGCGATTGCAGCGTGTTCTTCCGCATGTGAAGGAGCAATTTCTGCTGGAATTCATGACCAACCGAACCTATGGGCCAGTTGATCTGGAATATTATCAGGAGCTGTTCGATCTGGAACTTGAAGAGAACACAGTTCGGTTACTGCTGTTCCGAATCGTGGATGAGCATGATTACAGTCACTTATTTGCGATCAAAAACATTGCCAGTGATCTGCTACCAGATGTACTGTTAAGCACTACCATTGAAGGCAAACTTCTGATTCTGCTTGCGGATTCAACTGATCCGGGCCGATTGGAAGAAAATATTGAAGAGGTTCGGGCTGCATTTACCAGACTATATAAACTGGAAGTGACCGCTGCGCTGAGTGAAGCAGATCGAATGATCCAGTCCCGGCGGTTGTTTCGTGAGGCATTGCAGTATCTGAACCATCGCTTTTTTATTGGTGAAGGCAAACTGATCACGAAAAATGATCTCGTTCTGGCCGGAGAATGCGATGGCGTGCATGTAGAACAGGATGCGGAGCAACTGTGTCAGTTGATCAAATCGGGCAATACAGAAGAAACCGCGGCAGAGGTGGATCGTCTGTTTGATCTATTATCGCGTCAGCAGTTGGAGATTGAGGTGACTCGTTCTTATGTAGTGCAGCTGTATTCTGCGATGGTTCATGTATGTCCGCCCGAGGAGGCAACAGAATTCACCCAGCGTATGGCGGAGCTACCTCATATCGATACGTTATCTGGATTAAAAACTTTTGTTGCAAGCAGTGCAGCCCGGCTAACTTCCGGGTATTACAAAAATCATATCAGTCGCCAGTCTTCTGCCGTGGAGAAGATGATGGATATTGTGGATCGTCATTATGGAGAGGCGGATCTCTCGCTCAATGGAGTCGCCCATCAAATGTTATATATGAATCCGGATTATCTGGGCAAGATTTTCAAAAAAGTCACGGGCGAGAATTTCTCCAATTACGTCAATCGTCTGCGCATCGAACGGGCGTGTGATCATATCCGCAGAGGTGGGGATGTTAAAGTATTCGAACTCGCTGAGTTGTTCGGATTCGGCGGTAATTCGCAATATTTCAGTCAGGTGTTCAAAAAATGGACCGGTATGACACCTACGGAATTCCGCAGGATCGGCATATAACAATGGGATATCAATCGTATGACTCATGTCTGGGGAGGATGAACAGCGCTGAGAGGGGGCTGTTGTCCTCCTCTGTTTTTTGAACCAACAAGACGGTTTTGTGTATTCAACTCTGGTCGTACATTTGCGAAAATGACATTAACAAGTTTGTGAAAGCGTTATCAGAAATAAGAGGGTAACGCGTTCACACAACCATATCAACATAAAAGGGGAGATTGGCATGGTGAAAAAGGCAATATTCCTGATGATGGCTGCGTTGCTCGTTTTTACAGCGGCATGTAGTTCAGGTGGAGGAAGCGAACAGGGGTCTTCGGATGGATCGGTTACTCTGCGGATCGCTTGGTGGGGTTCGGATGCACGGCATGAATATACACAGAAGGTCATTGACCTGTACAAGTCGAAAAATCCGAATGTCAAAATTGACGTGGAATATGCTTCATTTGATGACTACTGGAAAAAGCTCGCACCACAAGCAGCAGCAAATCAATTGCCTGACATCGTTCAGATGGATATTTCCTACATCAGCCAATATGCACAGAATGGTCAGCTTGAGGATCTAGCTCCTTATCTGGGCAACCAGATCAAAGTAGACGATGTGTCCGAGAATGTAATTAGCACAGGTGTAATCAATGGCAAACAATACGGTGTACCTGCCGGTGTTAACGTTCTGGGCTTCCAATATGATCCGGCGTTGCTTAAAAAAGCAGGCATGGATGCAATCCCTGACAATATGACTTGGGAGTCGTACGAAGCACTGGGTAAACAAGCCGCTGAGAAAGGTCTGTATTTGGATGGAGGGGTAGCTCCGGATATCTTCTTCCATTACTTCCTGCGTACCAAAGGCTTGTCGCTATACAATGCGGAAGGTACAGGTCTTGGTTATGATGATGACCAATTGTTTGTTGAATTCTTCGGACTTATGCGCCGCATGATTGAGCAGGGCGCAGCACCTACACCGGATGTAGCCAACCAAACCAAAGGCATTATTGAGGAATCGGATCTCGTGAAGGAAAAAGGAATTGGCGTATGGCAGTGGTCCAACCAGTTCGTAGCTTTGCAACAGGTAGCGAACCGTCCGCTCGAAATTGCTCCAATGCCAGGACCTGATATGGAAAAAGGACTTTATATGCAACCAAGTATGTATTGGGGTGTAACATCCAACTCCAAAGTGAAGGAAGAAGCGGCTAAATTCATTGATTTCTGGGTGAATGACGTGGAAGCCAACAAACTGATCAAAGGGGAGCGCGGTGTACCAATCTCCGGAGCCATCAAGGAAGCCATCGCACCTGAGCTGAGTGACGCCACGAAACAGGTCTTTGAATTCGTAGCCGCAATGGAGCCTAAGGCTTCACCAATGAGTTCACCGCCACCGGTGGGTTCACCGGAAGTAATCTCTGCTCTGGCCGATGTGGTTGAAGAGTTGAACTTTGGCAAAATCACACCTGAACAGGCAGCAGAAACATTCCGCAAAAATGCCGAATCGGTACTTGCAAACAATAAATAACAGTTGAATGATAGCTTGCTCGTCCCACTTCAGGGATGGTCGGGAATGGGGCTGCTCGCGAATGCGAGGGCCTTTCCCCGTCCAGATGACCGAAGTAAGGATGAGAGAGCAAGCTGATCCATGAAGGAGGTTCGTTCCATTGAGGCAGTATTCGTCGTTACGTCGAAACTTAACCGGATATGCGTTCATAAGCCCGTTTATTATTGGATTCCTGGGCTTCACACTCATCCCCATGTTTGTATCCTTATATATGTCGTTCACGAGTTATAACTTGTTCACTTCTCCGCGGTGGATTGGGCTCGATAACTACACCAAAATGTTTTTTGATGACCCGAAATATTGGAACTCGGTCAAAGTGACGTTTCTGTATGTATTCATTGGGGTTCCGTTAAGATTGATCTTTGCCCTCTTCGTAGCGATGGTCCTCAACACTGGCTCTCGTATGATTGGAACGTACCGGACGTTGTATTACCTGCCATCCATTATCGGCGGTAGTGTGGCTGTATCTATTATGTGGCGTAACCTCTTCAGTAATGAGGGTGTTATCAACAGCGCTCTAACGGCAATTGGGATTGGGCCTATAAGCTGGTTTGGTGACCCGAATGCGTCCCTGGTTATGCTGATCTCACTGTCTGTGTGGCAGTTCGGTTCGTCTATGCTGATCTTCCTGGCTGGTCTCAAAAATATCTCCCCTGAGATGTACGAGGCAGCAGGTGTGGATGGGGCGAATCCGGTTCGGAAATTTTTCAGCATCACTTTGCCGCTTCTTAGCCCAATCGTCCTGTTCAATATGATCATGCAGACAATTGGGGCATTCATGACCTTCGTACCTGCTTACATTATCTCCAAAGGCGAAGGCGGCCCAATGGACGGTACCATGCTGTACTCCCTGTATCTGTTCCGTCAGGCATTTATGTTTAACAACATGGGGTATGCTTCGGCCATGGCCTGGATCATGCTCATTATGATTGGAATACTCACGGTGGCTGTGTTCCTGACATCCAAGTACTGGGTATTCTATGAATCTGAAGGAGGGAAGTAACGATGATGGTATGGAAAAATGTAAAATGGCCCGTGTATCACCTGTTCGTTGCAGCTCTTGCCCTCCTGATGCTCTATCCCGTACTCTGGATGCTCTTCAGTTCATTCAAGGAAAGTCGTACGATCTTTGTTACCGCAGACACCCTGTTTCCAGCAGAGTGGATCTGGAGTAACTATGTGGATGGTTGGAAAGGAACAGCAGGAAGACCGTTCATGGATTACATCACCAACTCCCTTGTAATTGTAGTTATATCTACCATCGGTGCTGTGATATCGTCATCACTGATCGCTTTTGGTTTTGCCAGACTTAGCTTCAAAGGTCGTAGCTTCTGGTTCTCCATTATGATGTTGACGCTGATGCTGCCACATGACGTGGTCTTGGTTCCTCAATACATTATCTTCACGAAGCTGGGTTGGCTGAATACGATTCTGCCAATCGTTGTCCCTACATTCTTCGGAATGCCGTTCTTCATCTTCCTGATGGTACAGTTCATTCGAACAATTCCGAAGGAGCTGGATGAGGCTGCAACCATTGATGGATGTAACAAATTCAGATTATATATTCAGATTATTATGCCGCTGATCAAGTCATCTCTGGCAACAGCAGCGATTTTCTCCTTCTACTGGAGATGGGAGGATCTGCTCGGCCCGGTATTGTACCTCAACTCGCCTGAGAAATATACCGTATCGATGGCACTGAAAATGTTCCTGGATAGCGAATCTGCTTCCAACTGGGGCGCCATGTTTGCGATGTCCATCGTCAGTCTGGTTCCGGTTGTAGCGGTGTTCTTCATCTTCCAGAAACAAATTGTTCAAGGGATGAGTACCAGCGGATTGAAAGGATAAGCAGGCTTAACTGTATATCTTCGTATCTTGCCCGATTGAACGTTTACGAAAGTTAACCAAGGAGGTTATCGCTTTTGAATAAAGCTCAGGATCGTCAGGCCGTTGCCATGGAGGCAGCGGCAGAGGGCCAGGCAGTGTCCGTGACCAGCTGGAAGTATAACTTTGGACCGGACTCGGGAAGAGCAGATGAGACAGGGGATTATCTGAAAGTAACTGCAACAACCACATATGAGGAACGAGGCGGATACGGATTCGAAGCGGGTTCTCTGGTGTATGAGAAACAACGCATCGGAGATGATGACGTGTCGAATTCCACGAAACAACATCATAACAATCCGGGGCAGACAACCATGTCTGCCCGATTGCGTTCGAGCTTCTGTATTCCGCTCAAAGCATCCTTCATCGTGGATGTTCCCGATGGAACCTATCAGGTTTTACTTGTTGCAGGTGATGAATTAGCTGAGACAGTAACCCGTGTGAAAGCTGGTGAGGGCAGGCTTGTACTGCCAACCATTCATACACTTCCCGGGCACTTTGCAGAGGTGCGATTCACGGTCGTTGTTCGTGGCGGCAGACTTCGTTTGTCATTTTCCGGTCCCGCGCCAAGAATCAATGCGTTAGAGATCACCCTTGCGAATCAGACCATGACTGTATTTCTTGCCGGGGATTCAACCGTAACGGACCAACCGGAAAGTGGGTATCCGTATTGTGGTTGGGGCCAGATATTGCCAGCACAGTTCAAACATGATGTGGCAGTGGATAATCATGCCCAGTCAGGGCGCAGTTCCCGCAGTTTTATGAATGAAGGCAGGCTCAGCGCCATTCTGGAGCGAATCAAGCCCGAAGATTTTCTGTTTATTCAATTTGGACATAACGATGAGAAGCCGGACCCTGAACGTGGGACCGACCCATTCACAACATATAAGGAATATCTGAAAAAATATATCGATGCTGCCCGTGAAGCCAAGGCTCGTCCGGTGCTCATAACCCCGGTACATCGTCGCTATTTTGCGGATGATGGCACACTGACCGATACACATGGCGATTATATCATCGCCGTACGTGAGCTGGCGGAACAGGAAGGTGTACCGCTGATCGATCTTGCAGAGCGCAGCCGCCTTCTGTTCGAGCAGGCGGGAGTGGAAGGCACCAAGGACGACTTTATGTGGGTGCTGCCAGGCGAGTATGTGAACTTCCCTTCAGGCGTGGAGGATAACACGCATTTTCAGGAACGCGGTGCCCGCCGCCTTGCCGAGCAGGTGGCAGAAGCCATCCGCGAGTTGCAATTGCAACCGTTGCAGATGTATCTGCGGTAGGTTCATGCCCTTAATTATTAAGCGAGTTAAACGAAGTAACGAGCGAGCAAAAGTTGCCCAGCGAAGAGCGAAGGCAATAATTTTTTAAAATCAGTTCGGCGAGCATAGCAGCGGAGGAGGACGGAATCGGGTAGAGGGAGCGAAGCGTCCGCCTTTGGAACGGGATTTCCCCTGCCTGAGGGGGAATAAATAGAAATCCCGAGCCAACAGCGGCCCATAGCCCGATCCGTCCACCGAAGCGACTGCTTTGCAAGTTATTTTAAGGTTTAAGAACTGTAGCGAGTTAAACGAAGTAACGAGCCAGCAAAAAGTTGCCCAGCGAATAGCGAGGGCAATAATTTTTTAAAATCAGTTCGGCGAGCGTAGCAGCGGAGGAGGACGGAATCGGGTAGAGGGAGCGAAGCGTCCGCCTTTGGAGCGGGATTTCCCCTGCTGAGGGGAATAAATAGAAATCCCGAGCCAACAGCGGCCCACAGCCCGATCCGTCCATCGGAGCGACTACCGTGCGAGCCCACCCGATTTTAACTTAATGATTGGAGGATATATTTCAATGACATTGGAGCCGACCAAACAAGGTGCATCAGCCCATAAGAACGATCCGACAGCCACAGGTCATACCTACTGGGTTATCCCTGATGGCTACATCCCGCCGGAGAGCAGCGGCACACTGGAAAGTCACGAGAGCATCTGTGTATTAAACACAGGTGCCGCCGATGCGGAGCTGAACATCACAATCTATTTTGAAGACAGAGAACCACTCGAAGATATTGTGGCGGAGGTGCCAGCGAGAAGAACAAAACATATTCGTACCGCATCGCTGCAATCGGGAGAGCAGTCTATCCCGTCAGGCGTACCTTATGCCATCACGGTTTCAAGCAATATCCCAGTCATCATTCAGTACAGTCGTTTGGACACCACCCAGCCAGAATTGGCTCTGATGAGTGTCATGGCTTATCCATTAAAATAACGTATCGACTCGGCACGAAATTCAAACCCAAAAGAAGACCAGTACTTGCATGTAATGCAGGTCACAGGTCTTCTTTTATTTATTGTATTTATACGTGCTCGCATTAAGGATATCTACATGGACCTCCACTTTGCCAAGCTTGAAACGCTTAAGGGGATCAGCCCGTTGGGCGACTTCCTGCTTCCATAAGGGTAAGTTGTGGCGATAGAGATGTTCCGCAAGACCGTATGAATCAATCTTGCGTGACTTGGTTTTTTCGAACGTATCTCGAATCTCGGATTCGATCTGTTTTTCCGCTTCTTGTTCCATGGCATGAGGCGTACGCGGGGCTCCATGGTCTTCGGTGATGGAACTTTTGACCGAGGTAACCAGATCGAATGTGACGCCGTCTCCTTGTTTCCTGGCCGTGATTCTGGTCTTGGGATTACGAAGCATCAGGGTTAAATCAGGAGTCTTTCCGCCATTCCCATACACGTACAAAGGATATTGATGAACACGCTTATATTTCACGTATCGTGTACCGTCTGCATCTGCTCCTGCAACTCTACCTTGACTTTTGCCTTGGGAAATGACATAAAATCCATCCATTCTAACAAGAGGTGGGTTTTTATCGCCATTGAACCACGTTTCATTCCTTGTGGAGACCGAAGGTAAGAGAATGACGGAAGCTGGTTCCCGTAATCCATCGAGAAGCTGATGTAGCCGAATAGGTTCGTAACCGGAATGCTGTTTGTATAGCCTCATGGGTTCGAATATCTCAATGGTCTGGGCGGATTGGTTCAGCAGCGCAGAAGGGGAGAGTACTTCCGGAATGTCCTGCTCAGTCGCATAAATCCAAGGTGTATATCTCAGTTGACCTGAATGCAGCAACGTATTAAATATATCCTCCAACTTTCCGTCCAAAGCATTTTTTGATAAAACAATGGCCTTAACATGAGTCCAGAGCGTTTGCTGCTGTGACGTTTCATACAAGTCATTAATAGCCATGCTCAGAGTTGTACCCTCGCCTCGTCCAATCCACATATCCCTTGTTTCCCGGGAAGTTGGTGTTTCCTGTTTTGCAATACTGGAGAAGTCTATCAATTGGGCATACGCAATATATTGGTTGTCCACATAGTCTATTCCTATCGCTGTGATGAAGTTAATACTTTGCACTTCCTTGGAATCCCAGCATCCGGTTAGCAGGATCAAGCACCCCACAAGTAGGCAAGTCGTGGACGTCCATCGGATCATGGGCGTTTTCTCCGACGAGTGGAATCTTGGGTGTGAAGTGCTTCCGGACGCTTATTTTTATTCATGGACGGCGGCATGGATACGGCCTGCGTGAAATCTCCTGGAATGTAGGGAGAGACTGGCGTCAGATAAGACACTCCGTAACATTCTAAGGATACAAGGTGAACCAACAGGGCGAATAGTCCAATCATGAATCCGAATAGTCCAAGAATGGAAGAGATGAGGAGCATCCCGATTCGGACATGGGCAGTAGCTCCGCTCAGCACGGTGTTTACGAGAATATAGCTGGAGATAACTGAAATGGCTACCGTGACTATGATGGTAGGAGACGTAATCCCTGCGCGAATAGCGGCATCCCCAATGATAAGCCCGCCGACCACGCTTACGGTCTGGCCCAATGCACGTGGTAACCTGCGACCAGCTTCGTTGAATAGCTCGAACATAAAAATCATCAGAAATGCTTCCAGTGTCACAGGCATGGGCAGGCCCATTCGAGTACCAGCAATTGTAGCCAAGAGCGGTAGCGGTATCTGTTCCACATTGAAACTGGTCAGGCCAATATAGAAGGCTGGGAAGAAACAGGCAATCAGCAGTCCAGAGATGCGCAAGATTCGTTCGAAGGTAACGATGAAAAAGGGTGTACTCCTATCTTCAGGAGATTTCAATTGATTGAAAAGTGTAGTTGGCGCAATGACTGCTACTGGAGAACCTTCAATGAGAACGGCAAAACGTCCATTTAACAGCGAATCGACAACAAAATCAGGACGTTCAGTGTTATCCGTGAGCGGAAAGATGCTCCGAACCCCTCCCATGACAGCCCGCTCCATGATCGAGGTGCCCAGAATGCCATCGATTTCAATCTGATCCAGATTGTGTCGTGCTTCTTTTAGAATGTCTGGATTAATAATATCTTTTACATATAGAAGTCCAATGGCAGTTTGAGTACGTCCGCCTTTGACATATTTCTCGTAACACATCGAAGATGTTTTCATTCGTTTGCGAATAAGGGCCACGTTGGTCGTGAGTTCTTCGGTGAATCCATCGCGCGGGCCTTTAACGGATGTTTCGATGGCTGATTCTTCAGGACTACGCCCTGGTATATCAGCAATATCCAGACTGCAGGATTGAACACCGTTATCGAAGATGATCAGTAGCTGTCCACTAAAAATCAACAGATTAAGTTTCTTGAAATTGGTGATATCCTCAATCGGATTTAAGGTTAATCCCAATTCTTTGGGATGTGATTCCTCAATAATTAGAGCGTGCTGCTCCAGACGTGGAATAATAAATTGGTTGATTTGTTTACCATCGACAAGCCCTTCGCAATACAGTAAGATTACCGGCTGATCGGATTCATCTTTGACAGGAAAGGTCTGAATAACAACATCTGCGCATGGATTGAACTGCTCTTTCAAAGAGGCAAGCAGTGTTTCATGGGACGTGGTGTCAATCTTTTGATGCTCCATGATGTTTCCTCCTCTGATGGCGTGAATGGATAAAGGCAACCGTCGTTGCTATAATCGCAAGTCCGCTCAGATATACGAGATTGAACGGGAATATGTATTCGACCAGAAGCTTTTCGAAGGTCATATCATCCATAGGATACAACATGGTCAGGATAAAGAAGACACCCAACGAGATACAACTGATAAGCCTTTTGGTAGAGCTCTTAATATTCCATATTTCTACTACAATATACATGGCAAGACTAATTCGGGTGAATGCACCTGCGAGCCATTGGTAGATGGAAAAGAAGTCGGTCTGGGCAATGTATTTGCCCAAAGAGGCAATTCGCCATTCTTCAAAGGCAGGATATCTCATTTTGGCAGCCTCAAAAGGATCGAATTCCACAATTGCCCCAATGAGTGGGCCGACAGTTAGTCCTACAAGAATGAGTGCGAGCATCAGATACTGCCATACACGTATACGTTTGGTGAGATGAGGCTGGATGTACCAGATGAACAGCAGTTCAAACATGCCTGCAAGACTGTAGACCATGCCATTAAGAATAGGATGCCAGCCATGTTCAAGAACGGGCAACAGACGACTGTAGTCCTTGTATTGGGTATTTACGATAGCAACATAGAAACCTAACAAGACAACTAGTGGCAGGACTAAACCTGCGGTAAAGGCCAGCGAGCGAATACCTTTATACGCAGCGTAGGCACAGAGAGACATCAGGGCAATACTGGTTACCAATACGGGCGTTTCGGTTAGATAGTTCGTTTTAGCCCAAGCGGTGGTATCGTGCAGGGTGAAGTAGATGACGCTGAGAAAAAAGAGACTATTACCAACTCGAAATAACAGGCCAATAGGCTTTCCGAGACGGGAAGTTAACCAATCATGCAGCGTTTGATGCTGAAGGAAACGAGAGACATAAGCGAGCATTAGCGCGAATATCAGAAATGGTCCGGCAGATAGCAGGACGGAAATCCAAGAATCCCTTTTGGCCGTAGCCAAAAGGGCAGGAATAATCAGAACATGGCTGATCAAGCCAACGGACAACATGATCAACATCATGGCTTGTAAAAAAGAAGGCTGTGTTCGTTTCATGCTGAAGAGTCCCCTTTTCCCATTAGACTGTCCTCAGCAGTGTTAACGTGTTTGAAGTCCTTCATACAGGCATTGCATGGAGAGATCAAAATAACGGATAACCCTGGCTTTACGTACCTCAAGCATCGTATTACATGTGACCTGTCGAGCCTGTCGCGTTCCTTCTATAAGAATCTCTTTCACAATCTGCTTGCGGAAAAACTGATGATAGATGAAAAACAGGGCAGATATCCGGTGTCCCCGATCGGTACGATGAAGGCAGGATCAGTTTTGGCCTTGGCCGGTCTCAGTGACCAGCCTATGTTTGCGACCGCTCATATTGGTGCCAAGCACACCTGCGATAATCAACAATGCACCAATATAGTGATGACTACCAACAGGTTCGTTCAATATCCATGCACCTCCTACGATGGAGATGAGTGTGGACAGGTTGCTGAATACGCTCATCTGGGACGCCTCCAGATGCGTCAGGGCATAACTCGCGAGCAGGGTGGAGATCATGGTGGAAAGAATGGCCAGATAAGCAAGGGCACCCAAATAGGAGGCATCTCCCAGTGGTTTGATGTAGTCCATCATGGAACCGCTAGAAGCATGTCGGACCAGGGAGACAGCGTTAAATACAACACAGCCAACCATCAGCGTGACCCATGTTAATTCCATGGGTTTGTACTTCTGGGTTAATGGTCTCGCAAGTACGCCATAACCTGCAAAACACACCGTGGATAGCAGCAATAATGCAATGCCCTTCAGGTTACCCAAAGACATGCCATTACCTTGCATCATGAAAATAAAAACAACTCCAGCGACAGACAAAAGCAGAAAAAGCTTCTGCATGGTGGATGTTCGTTCTTTCAAGAAGACAGAAGCGAGAATGAGAGTAAAAACAGGGGCCATAGCCTGAATAATACCCGCTTCCGATGAGTTGGACGAGACGAGTCCAAAGGCTTGAAAGGCAAAAAATAGGACGGGAGATAACAGCCCGAGTGGAATAATTCGCCACAGATCACGAAGGCTCAGTCGGATTTTGATCCAACCCATAATTACAGGAATGCTAACAACGATTAGCGACAGCGCAAATCGGTGGGCAAGCACATCAATGGGATGTGCAACAGTGACCGTCATTTTAACAAATAGAAAAGATAGACCGATAATAGCCGCATACAATACAGCTGCGATATATGCGTAACCCCGAGTATGTGCTGTGTTCATGAATGCTCCTCCAATACATTTGTCATAACGTATAAATCTTTATCATCCTGAAATATGTCAGGTTCAAGGCATGTGCTTGCCTTATTCAATATACTGCCGGGTGCATCGTGCTACAATAGATAAAAGGTTAAACTGTAACGGTACAGTTATAGGAGAGGAGTGGGTGCGATGAGAAAATATGAAGTGATCGCCGAAGCATTAAAGCAGTGGATTCAGGAGCAGATGCAGCAGCAGGATCGTCGCCAGTGGGCAGATAAGGGCATTCGACTGCCAGCCGTTCGAGTTGTAGCTGAACAGTATCAATGCAGTGTAAGCACAGCAATTCGTGCATATGAATGGTTGGAGCAACGGCATTTGGTGTACGCCATACCTCAATCCGGTTATTATGCTGTACAGAATGGGACAGGTGGTCAGGACATGGACTGGCAGGGAGCATTGGACTTCGCTTCGGCTGCTCCGGATCCAAGGGTGTTCCCTTATGCAGACTTTCGTCACTGTGTGGATCAAGCGATGGAGAAGAAACAGGCAGAGTTGTTTATGTATGGAACAGATCAGGGATTGCCTTCGCTAATTCTGCTGTTGCAGAAGCAGTTTGCGGATTATCAGGTTTTTGCAAGAACAGAGCAGTTCTTTATCACAACAGGTGTGCAACAGGCGCTGGCTGTACTTGCGTTGATGCCTTTTCCCAATGGAAAGAGAACAGTGATGCTTGAACTACCGACCTATCACAATATGCCTTCTCTACTGAGTGGATTGAATGTACCTATTGCTGGTGTGAGACGTACCCAAGATGGGCTGGATTGGGCATCGCTTGAACGTCAGTTCGCAGAGGAAGAGATCAAGTTTTTCTATGTCATGCCACGCTTTCACAATCCGATTGGTACATCGTTAACGGTTGCGGAGAAGAAGAGACTGATCCGGCTTGCTCAGCGGTACGATGTGTATCTGGTGGAGGATGATTATCTGTCTGATCTGGAGGACAATACGAAACAGGACCCGCTATGGTCCTATGATACGGAAGGCCGGGTCATCTATCTGAAGAGTTACTCCAAAATTTTGTTTCCAGGCTTGCGTATTGGTGTATCCGTTCTGCCCTTACCACTCATTCAATCTTTTGGTGTTTACAAAAAAATGCTTGATATCGACACTTCCGTCCTGTCTCAAGCTGCTCTGGAGATCTATGTCCATAGCGGCATGTTTGCTCATCACAGGAAAGTGATTCGCAACCGCTATGCTGCCCGGATGCACACGGTGCAGGAGCAGCTGGACGCTTATCCAGACTTTGCTCCGTTTATGGACGCTCCTCGAACAGGAGGAGAGCATACGGTGTTACCTTTGGCGGGTGATATGCCGCTTCGTGTTCTGCTGTCCCGGCTTCAAAAGCGCGGAGTCATCGTTGATACGACTGAACGGTATTATCCAGAGGGAACCTATCAGGTACATCAGGATCAGATGTTGCGATTGAACATCTCCAATGTGCCGAAGCAGCGAATCGAGGAAGGGATGCAGGTGATCCGAGAGGAAATTTTGAAGCTGCAAAAAACAAAAGGCGTCCGCACAAGTTGAACACTTGTTGGACGCCTTTTTTCTTAGTTGCTGTCTTTCAACTATTTTGTACGTTACATCTGAATGAGAATTAATTATTCGGGTTATTCCTGAGCCATCGCCTTGAAGGAAGCTTCTGCGGCTTCCAATGTAGCCTGAACATCCTCGTCTGTATGAGCCGTGGTCAGGAACCAGGCCTCATATTTGGATGGAGCGAGGTTAATGCCACGGTCCAGCATGTGACGGAAGAAGGAAGCGAAGCGTTCCCCGTCTGTGTCTTGAGCATGATCGTAGTTCGTCACCGGGTGATCACAGAAATGGGTGGAGAATGCTCCGCGAATCCGGTTGATTGTCAGTGCAATCCCATGACGGTCAGCAGAAGCTTGCAGACCTGCCGTCAGATCGATAGCAAGGCGTTCCATCTCTTCGTATACACCTGCGCCTTGCAGAACCTCCAGACATGCAATACCAGCCGAGATGGATGCAGGGTTACCAGCCATCGTTCCCGCCTGATAAGCAGGGCCGAGTGGAGCAACCTGCTCCATAACGTGTTTGCGTCCGCCGTAAGCACCGATGGGCAGGCCGCCACCAATAATTTTACCAAGAGCCGTCAGATCCGGTTCAATCTCCGCATGATTATCGAGTCCTGCATACGTCTGTGTGGAACCGTAATGGAAACGGAAAGCTGTAATCACCTCGTCATAGATAACCAGTGAGCCATTGGCGCGTGTCATGGCACAGAGACCTTCCAGGAAGCCGGGTTCCGGCATAACCATACCGAAGTTGCCAACGATCGGTTCAACCATGACCGCGGCAACATCGTCACCCCAGTGCTCCAGTGCAGCTTTGAGGCTATCCAGGTCATTGTAAGGCACGGTGATGACCTCTTGCGCAATACTGGTAGGAATGCCGGCACTATCCGGGATACCCAGCGTGGACGGGCCAGAACCGGCAGCCACAAGCACCAGATCCGAGTGACCATGGTAACATCCGGCGAATTTTACGATCTTGTTGCGTTTGGTGTAGGCACGAGCTACCCGAATCGTAGTCATGACCGCCTCTGTACCAGAGTTAACAAAGCGTACTTTATCCATGGAAGGAATGGCTTCCTTCAGCATTTTGGCAAGCTTGATCTCTAATTCAGTCGGGGTACCGTACAGTACTCCATTGGCTGCAGCTTCTGTAATTGCCTGCGTAATATGAGGGTGGGCATGTCCTGTAACAATCGGACCGTAAGCGGCCAGATAATCAATGTAACGGTTGTCATCAACATCCCAGAAGTGGGCGCCCTGGGCTTTTTTCATAAATACAGGTGCACCGCCGCCAACGGCTTTAAACGAGCGTGAAGGGCTGTTCACACCTCCTACAATATGTTCAAGTGCTTCTGCGTATAGAAGTTCGGATCGGGAACGTGATGGTTTCATAAGATAACTTCCTTTCGTAATTCAAAATATAATAAAGGTACAAGCCACAGAAAGATATGATGATTTTCTCATAATAGTATAGCCGGGCACAACGAGAGGGCAGCGTAATGGCTGCCCTCTGCATGTTTAGATTACTGAGCCGGTTGTTCTGACTTCTGATCGTCACCACTGGCTGTTTTATCTTCGGTGCTGGTCGTACTATCATCCGTTGTAGCAGGCGGGTGAATAATATCCTGAATATGCTGCTTCAATTTTTCTTCATTTGTAACCGTTAATACTTGCGCACCACCTGCTGTACGTTCTTCTTTCAACAGGTTCATTGGTGGGATCTGCTCACTGCCGTTCATGCTGCTCTGGTATCCGAGTCCACCCAGCTTCCACATATCGGAGAGTGTCAGATTCGTATCTACGTAAGGATTAACCTGTTCCAGAATGGCAGGCAGTTTGGCTATGGTAGTGGTGGACTGCATTTTTGCCGTAACAGCTTTCAGCAATTCACGCTGACGCTCGGAACGAGCGAAATCCGACATCGCATCATGACGGAAACGAACGTACATGAGAGCTGTCTCGCCATCCAGATGCTGATACCCTTTTTTGAGATCAATATCGTATTCGTTATTGTCTGCTTTACTTGTATAGTGCATGTCTTTCTCCACATTAAAGTCAACACCGCCAACGGCATCCACCAATTTGATGAATCCTTGGAAATCCGTATACACATAATACTGTACAGGAATGCCGAGCAGGTCGCCGGCAGCTTGCATCGCTGCATTCGGGCCATGGGTAATGGCAGTGTTGATCCGCTCTTTACCATACCCGTCAATATCGACGTATGTGTCGCGCAGAATGGAGAACAGATTGATTTTTTTGGTAAGTGGGTCGAGCGATACGACCATCATGCTGTCGGAGCGGGGAACTTCACCTTTTTTCAATCCGCGCGCATCGACACCCATAACGAGAATATTGACCGTCTCTGTGCCTTCCCATTTGGGTGGGTCAGGTGTATTTACTTTCTCCACATTTTCGATACCGGCGAATGGTGATTCGTCACCGTCTTTTGCCAAACCGTCCAACTGATTGAGAATAGAACCGAAATAGTATGCCGCAGCTCCTCCGACAATTAACACGAAGGCGGCAAGAGAAATCCAGATGGTTCTCTTCGTCTTTCTGGTCATGCTAGCTCTCCTTTGTATTTGAGATGAAATAAAAAACGAGTTCAGGTATTGCTGAATTTTGACTGATACCATTATAATTTCTTTTTGGGCTACAAGCAATTTCAACAAAATCCAAGTGAGGTATAATCATGCTGGCGATTGATGTCAAAGATTTGCGCAAGTCGTTTAGCGTCCAGAAAAGCCGAGGTGGGCTGAAGGGCGCGTTCCAGGACCTGTTTGCACGTCAATACCAGGAGGTATTGGCTGTAAATGATATTTCATTTCAGATTCCGCAGGGCGAAATATGCGGATATATCGGGGAGAACGGTGCCGGTAAATCAACAACAATCAAGATGTTGACCGGCATTTTGGTGCCTACTTCAGGGCAAATATCGGTTGGTGGATATGTTCCGTATCAGGAACGGGAGAAGTTTGTACAGAATATTGGTGTTGTTTTTGGTCAGCGCAGTCAATTGTGGTGGGATATTGGCGTTATCGAATCCTTCCATTTATTGCGCAAAGTATATCGTGTAGGAGAGGTCGATTTCCGTAAAAGGCTGGATGAACTGGTTGAGCGATTGCAGCTTCAGGACCTGCTCAGTCGTCCGGTGCGGAAGCTCAGTCTTGGTCAGCGTATGCGCTGCGAGTTGGTGGCAGCATTGTTGCACAACCCGAGTATTGTTTTTCTGGATGAACCAACCATTGGTTTGGACATTGTGGTGAAGTCGGAAATTCGGGATTTCTTGAAGGACATGAACAAGGAGCATGGAACAACCATTCTGCTCACAACCCATGATTTGCAGGACATTGAGGCCCTATGTTCCAGGGTGATTATGCTTGATGCGGGTAACATCATCTATGATGGAGGTCTGGATCATCTGAAGTCCCAATGGGGAAAAGAACGGGAAATCCGTTTCAAGTTCGGTTCAGCTCACAACATGAGTCAGATGCAGGAATGGACTGCAGCGTTGCCTGTACGTTGGACGGTAGAGAATGAATTGTCTGCATCCGTATGGATTCCACTGGAATTGAACGTTTCGGATGTACTCGGACGTGTCGTTGGACAAGCCGATATTACCGATATTCAGATTATCGAGATCAACACGGATGAGATTGTGCGCAGTATTTACCAATCCGGTTCCGCCGAGCGTCCCGAGATTGTGGGAGCAGGGAAAGAAGCGGTGAGTGTATCCTAAGATGAATAGTGCATTTATTGATTTTATGCGCATCCGTTTTCTAACGATGCTGGCATACCGAGTGAATTATTACTCTGGCATTTTGATATATACGCTGAATATCGGCGTGTATTACTTTACCTGGCAAGCCATTTATGGCAGCAGTGGTGAACTTGGCGGCTTTACGGCAGCACAGATGACAACCTACATCGCTGTATCCTGGATGGCACGTGCTTTTTACTTTAACAACCTGGACCGTGAGATTGCCGCAGACATACGGGATGGCTCCATTGCGATTCAATTCATCAGGCCAATCAACTACGTTATGGTCAAAATGATGCAGGGTCTTGGCGAAGGCATTTTCCGCTTCCTGCTCCTCATGATTCCGGGGATGCTCATTGCCATTCTGCTGTTCCCGGTTGAACTGCCTACGGCGCCGTCGGCGTGGATTGGCTTTCTCGTTATGCTGTTCTTCAGTTTCCTCATTAACTCCCAGATTAATGTGATCACGGGACTGGCGGCATTCTTTGTGGAAAATAATGAAGGCATGATGCGCATGAAACGCGTCGTGGTTGATTTGTTCTCCGGTCTCATCATCCCGATCAGCCTGTATCCAGGCTGGATGTCCGCGGTGATGAAGGTATTGCCTTTTCAGGCCATTACGTATCTGCCCGGTTCGGTCTTCACTGGAAGAGTGGAAGGTACCGCCATCTGGAATGTACTCGGTATTCAGGTGTTCTGGTTCGCTTTGCTGCTGCTTCCGATGGTACTGATCTGGCGTAAGGCGCGCAAGCGTCTGTTCGTGCAAGGGGGATAACAGAATGTACTATATGGGTCTGATCTGGGAATATTTGAAGAACTACATGAAAACACGACTCACGTACCGTGCTGATTTCTGGGTGGAGATCCTATCGGATCTGCTGTTCCAGGCAACCAACCTGATCTTTATCTTTGTGGTCTTTCGCCATACGGATAACCTGGGCGGCTGGAGTGAGAGTGAAGTGCTCTTTGTTTATGGATATTTTATGGTGCCCTATGGCATTTTCAGTTGTTTTATTAATCTGTGGGGATTCAGTGAGCGGTATATCGTCAAAGGCGAGATGGATCGTATCCTGACACGCCCTGCACATAACCTGTTCCAGATCTTGCTTGAAAATGTAGACCCGCCTGCACTCGTGGGCTCGTTTATCGGCTTGATTATCATGATCTTCAGCGGAGCAGAGATGGGCCTGGTGCTGGAATGGTGGCATATTCCTGCCTTGATTATTTTGGCACTTAGCTCAGTCATGATCTATGCCGGAATCTATACCACACTGACTTCGTTGTCCTTTTATTCGGACGCACCAACAGGTATTCTGCCATTGATGTATAACATCCAGGGATATGGGCGTTACCCGGTAACGATCTACAACCGTGCCATTCAGGTGCTGCTGACCTGGGTCATTCCGTTTGCCTTCGTTGGCATTTATCCAGCGGCACTGTTCCTGGAAAGGTCCGAGATGCATCGCATGGCACTGCTGACACCTGTGATGGGGTTGGTGTTTGGTTCCGTGGGTTTGCTTTTGTGGAATTATGGCGTGAAACGGTATCGTGGAGCAGGATCATAAAATGCCCTCAACGCAATTCGTGGGCGAGACTAGGGAGGAATTGACATGACGTTAACTGTAGGCGGATGGGCACCGGACTTTGAGCTTCCGTCCAGTACGGGAGAACCGGTGAAGCTGTCGGATTACCGCGGACAGCGGGTACTGCTTTATTTTTACCCCAAGGATATGACCTCGTCCTGTACGCAACAGGCTTGTGATTTCCGGGATCGACATGCTGAATTTGAAGGGCTGAACACGGTCATTCTCGGGATTAGTACTGATCCGATGAAACAGCATGACAAGTTTATCGCCAAATATGGACTGCCGTTCACCTTGTTATCGGATGAAGAGCATGTTGTAGCCGAGCAATACGGTGTATGGCAGCTGAAGAAGATGTATGGCAAGGAGTATATGGGTATGGTTCGCTCCACTTTTCTGATTGATGAAGAAGGGAAATTGATCAAGGATTGGTCCAAGGTTCGGGTCAAAGGACATATTGAGGCTGCCCTTGAGGCAGTGAAGGACATATAGACCTGCCCGACAGAATGTTTAACAAACCATCAAAGGCTGTGTTCACGGTAAGTTCCGCGAGCACAGCCTTTTCGTTGTCGAATTGCAGCATTTTAATCGGCTACTTATGTTTAAGGAGTTATACGATCCGAGGAGATCGGTTTGCGGTTGCGGGAACGAATGCGATAAACCAGTAAGAGGAAGAGTGGGATAATAAAGCTGACGGTAATATCCCAGTCCACCCAAGCGGGCATAATTGTATCCGTGTAGAAAATAACATTAGGTGAAATCAGGATACCGAGTGCAAATAATAACAACGACGAAGGCAGAATCAGAGGCTTGTATGTCTTTAATCGAAATAATTGTGCTGTTCCCAATACAAAAGCAAATAGATACAGCAAACTCTTGAAATAGGTAGAGATTAACCACGCAATAGCCATGACGGCTTCAATTCGTTCGAAAAAATTGCCAATATTAATTTTCTGTGAAAGTACATATGAGATGTAGATGCTGTGTTGCGTGACGGTTGCTCCCATAACCATGATGGAGAGCAGCAACAGGAGGCTTAACAATAAACCGCCAAAGAAAGTAGCCAGCAAAAAATCTCGTTTGAAATGGGGTCCGGGGTTTACATATGGGAGAAACACCGAAAGAACAATAAGTTCACCAAAGGAAGTAAATGCTCCTCGGATCGTGGACTCGATGATGCGGACCAAGGGCATATCAAAGTAGGGCTGAAGATTAGCGCTTTTGGTTTGAGGAATTAATCCCAAAAAGAGAAAAGCTATAAATACGACAACGATGGGGGTTAACAGTTCTGAGGTTAATCCTATCGTGCGAAAACCATGCATTAACCCCCAGACCAAGGAGCAGATGATCATCAGAATAATAACCCTGATGGGGGTCTGAAGATAGATCTGGGTGGTCATGAAATCCCCGACCTCACGAACACATATGGCTGCACCTATGGCGAAATAGAACAGATAGGCAGCTGAAAGTATAGAACCGACCCAGGTGCCAAGTAACTTGGAACAGATTTCAAAAAGAGATAATTGGGGATATGTTCGGTGGAGTTTATACAGAACCCACATGATCACAAGACCAATGGGCAGACCAATCAGAGAACAGAACCATGCGTCTTGTTTGCCTATTGCCGTAACAAGTGAAGGGTAGATCAGAATCATGTCTCCAACCATGACCAGGAAAGTGAGCAGTGTGAACTGCCGTATGGTGAGTCTTTCTTTTATCAACATGTTCTTCTGCTCCTTTCCATGAATGAATATCCTATTTACCCTCCGGAGTTATCCTTCAGTTGTTGGTTGGGGTGTTGAATTGGATTTTCTACGGGACTTCACTAATGCTATCAAAAATAGCATACCGGGAAGAATGATACCTAATGTTGTGTCCCAATCTACCCAGTAAGGAACGATGGTGATAATGATAAATGTCAGACTCGGCGCAACGAGATTGGCCATTCCATATACGAGCAGAGCCGAGGGTAGAATCAGCATTTTGAACTGCTTTAGCTTGAAGAGTTCTGCACATCCAACAATGAAAGCATATAAGTAGATTATCGCTTTGAAGTAGGTAGAGATGAGCCAAGAACAAGCCATAATCACCTCGATTCGTTCAAAGAATCCACCAATGCTAATCTTCTGAGATAAAATAAACGAAGCGTATATATTATGCTGGGTAAGGAAGGGGCCGAGTACGAGCATGGATATCGTAACTAAAATAGCAAGAATCAGGTTGCCGAGCCCTGCCGAAATAATCATGTCACGCATAAGATGACGGCTTCTTGCAACGTAGGGCAGGATCATCAGGATAGGAATGGTTTCGCCGATGGGATAGATGATGCTAACCAGAATACCCTGTGCTATGGGCACAACGCCCGTATCTGTTACGGGTTTCAGATTACTTGTGTCCACCTGTGGAAGAAGACAGAAAGCCAGTATCACGATGAACAATATAGCGATAGGCATGAGTAGTTCACTCGTTCTTGCGACGGTCTCCAAGCCGTGGTACACACCCCAGCCGATGGCAATAACAAACATGAGTATGATGACACGAATAGGGGTGTACTGGAAAATCTGCGAAGTTATGAAATCACCTACTTCCCGGGTATGTGTAGCTGTGCCAATCAAAAAGAAGAACAGGTAGAAGCAAGAAAACAAGGTGCCAGGCCAAAAACCCAAAGTATTTCGAGCGATTTGCACCAAATTTTTCTCCGGATATATACTGGCTAATTTTATAATCATAGCCATGAGAGCCATCCCTAGTGGAACGCCAATCAGAGCGCATATCCAGGCATCTTGCTTGGCATAGGATGTGATAACGGAAGGGTAGATCAGCATCATATCTCCAACGACCAACATAAATGTAAGGGTGGATAATTGTCTTGTCCCGATCCGTCCCTTTTCTAGCATGATGTACCCTCCCTTATCTCCTAAGTTCCAGTTAAACGGGCTAATAAATGGTTCACGGGATCATAAATCCACATAATGATGTAGAGGGGACTAGGGAATTCCCATAAATTGGATGCTATGACACCGAAGACCGTAGCTGCAAGAAGCATTACGCTGTACACCGCTGTTTCTCTCCACTCCTTCTGGCGAATGAGTTTAGGCAGGTCAATCCAGCCAATGATCACTGCTACAACAATAACTGCGAGTGTAAGCAACACACCTTTCTCACTCCTTCAATTGATTTTTAAATGAATCATCCAGTGTACCTACGCGTTTAATCTGTACGTTAGCTTTATACTTGATATCCAGTTCTTCAAAATGTTTGTCCCAATCATTTTCCATCTTCTTGAACAATTTGGGATCTGCATGATACACTTCCTGTCCAAAACCAAATATATCAACATGGAATTTTCGTTTTACTGAATTGACAGAGTTCTGCATCAGTTCAATTAACCGCTCCTCACTATCTGATTCCAGTTCTTTGAGAACTTTCATCGAACCAATCTTAATCCCGCATTCAACTGCACCTATGGATGAGACATTCTTGACATCAATGTTGATTATGGGCTTACCATTGACCACTTTAGCTTTTCTTTTGGTTGTTGTGCGGAGTGCCTTAAACGTAACATTGCCCCCCTCCCGACAAGGCAGGTGGCTGACATTTGATTTTACATTGTCTCGGATATAATTGTAGCCTTTGGATTCATTCTCCGTTAACCAACCAATCAGTTTATCCTTCCTGAAGACACTTAGTCCCGTCGTATTGAGGCGAGCTGGTGAGCGAATCGTAGATATGTTCTCTTTACTACCGCTTCGTTTATGATCGCCTATAATTTCCATACCTGTAATAACGGGCTGAATTCCAGGGGATAACATGAACTCCATTAACTCATCCCCGGTTACCGTTGTAGTGGGAGACCAAGTTTTGGAAGATATATCAAGAGAATTAAACATTTTTTCAGCAGGAATATTATCCAAAGGTGTGAGAACGTCAAGTAGCTGGGACGCAGTAGTATTCTTGGCGACCAAGACGTAATAATCAGGTCTTGCTGTAGGCTCACGCATTAACGCCTCGATGACATCATATATTCCGTCCTTACGTGCATATTCTTCGCCAAATACCAGAACCCGGATATGCGCAAGGAAAATTCTGCGTGGGCTGGTCTCCGTTAGTTTCTGAATGGCTTCGAACAAAGTGTGAGCGGATGCTTCGTACTGTGTAACAGGTGTACCTTTCCCTCCCCCAGCCTTGGAAGATACCTCATTCGGTACAACCACCTGAGCACTGACTTTAATCATATCTCCATCTTTGTCCACGCCGAGACCCAGCATAATACCGAGTTCGTTTAGTTCTTGGCGATCCCAGCATCCGGTAAGGAGAGGGAGCAGAACGACACAGGATATAATTAAGCATAAGCATCTATTCATAGTGTGCACTCCTTACCTAATTACCGCTTTGTTTTTTTGGCGGATTGTCTAACTTCGTTTGTAGTACTGGTAGAAAGCGGACGAGTTTTCATATGGGACCAAGGTACACGAAAGATCGTATCTTTGAGGTCTTTCTGAATAAAGGGCGCAAAAGGAGACATATACGGTACCCCAAATGAACGCAAGCTGCACAGATGGGTTACGGTAATTAAGAGAACAATCAAGATGCCATAGAATCCAAAGGCAGCGGCGAGAATCATTAAAACGAACCGTAATATGCGTACGGAGATGGAGAGACCATTTTCCGGAATCACATAGCTCGATATCGCAGTGATGGATACGATAATGACCATTGCAGCAGATACAACTCCCGCATCTACCGCAGCTTGACCAATAACAAGAGTTCCCACAATGGATACGGCCTGACCGACTGTTTTCGGTATCCGAATGCCCGCTTCTCGCAGAATCTCATAAGTCAGCTCCATCAGGAGGGCTTCGATAAAAGCTGGAAAAGGTACGCCCTCTCGCTGAGCCGCCAAACTGATCAGCAGGTTGGTAGGCAGCATCTCCTGATGGAACGTAGTAATGGCAATATAAAAGGAGGGGGCAAGCAGCGCAATAAAAAAGGCCAGATATCGAATCATTCGAATCAGCGTACTGATATCTGCTCGTTGATAATAATCCTCCGGAGACTGAAAAAAATGAACAAACAAAGCAGGAACTAGCAATACAAATGGTGTCCCATCTACAATGATTGCAACTCGACCTTCAAGCAAAGCGGCAGACACGGTATCAGGTCTTTCACTGTTGTAGACCGTGGGGAAAATCGTTCCTGTCTTGTCCTGTACCAGTTCTTCGATATAACCACTCTCAAGGATGCTGTCAATGTCAATCTCATCGAGCCGTTGACGAAGTTCCTGAACAATCTCCTGATCCACAATATGTTCCAGATAGAGCACAGCTACCCGAGTCTTCGTGACTCGGCCAATCTCTCTTTCTTCAATCCAAAGATGAGGATCTCGAATTCGTTTGCGGATCAAGGAGGTGTTGGTACGCAGGTTTTCATTGAAGCCCTCCATCGGTCCACGAACGACGGTTTGAGAGACGGGTTCTCCAACGGAGCGATCTTCCCAGCCTGCTGCGCCAATTTTCAATCCTTTGACTGATCCTTCGAGCAGTAAAATGGCCGATCCCGAAAGAAGTGCATTCAGCACATCTTCGATATCATCCACCAGCATTACATTACTGGCGATGAGGATATCATTCTGAAGGTAACTGAGATGTTCATCGTCAGCGGAGAATTCTGGGAGATCTTGTTTTTGCAGTAATGACTCCATGATGGAATGATTCAGAATCTGAACATCCACCAATCCATCGATGTATAACATGACGGCAGGCCATTTATGTAGGCACTGGAGAGGGCGCATCATCAAGTCGTTGCTGTTCCCCATCACGCGCTTGCAGTATTCCATATTTTCGCGAAGATCCGGAGAGATTGGCCTGTGATCTTGATGATTCAGTTTCGATTCGCGCATACCTTCACCTCCCTATACATCCTATATTTGCAAGTAGTATGACCTGGATGAATTCGTATTATCACAAAAAACAAAAAAGAATGAATCGTCCCTGCACTGTTTCAGAAAAATGCAAAAAAAGAGCCGCGACTACTCGCGACTCCTTGCTTGATTATTTTAGATGGACGTTTGTCCACATTTACTTTTGTCTTTGTCGTACAGGGGTTGGCTTGGATACGGCGGATCTTGATGCCCATGCTTTGCGGTAGCGGTAAAGCACGGCAACAATAAGCAATAAGCCAACTCCTCCCACGATATATGCTGCATATTGATGAGCCAGATGGAATACGGCATTCCATTGGGGCCCGAATATTTTGCCAATGCCGAGAAACAGCACAACCCAGAACAGCGCACCTGAGTAGGCGTAGAGAGCGAACTTGCGAAAAGGAACAGCGGCTATACCCGCAAAATATCCGGTGAAATGCCGAACTCCCGGAATGAAATAACCGATGAAGATTAAAGCATTACCATATTTGGCGAACCACTTTTGCGTTTTATCGAGCTTGTCCTGCTTCAGCAGAAACCATTTTCCGTATCGTGTTATAAAGGGCAGTCCTGCTTTGGCTCCAATAAAATAAGTAATTGTCATGCCGATCGTTGTTCCCAGAAAAGCCAGTATGGTGAGGATTCCGAAGTCGAGATGACCCTTGTAAGAGAGAAACCCTGCATAAGCCATCGTTGTTTCACCAGGAAAGGGAAGTGCGATGAATTCAAGCAACAAGCCAAAGAACAATACGCTGTATCCGTAGGACCCAAACAGATGTTGGACCTTCTCAAGCAATTCCAATAGATTTCACTCTCCTGAAGACGGGGTGGGAGCATGAATCTCTCCAAGGTGTTGTGTATACGTTATACCTGTCCATTATGCTACCTAATCTGAAGCGAAGAATCAATCACACACCATACCAAATTGTGAAAAAATATTAAACAAAAAGGCGTCTTTTTTCAAGAAAGCCTCCATATAATTCTAACAAATCTGCTGAAGTCTATCAGCAAATTCACTAGAGACGGTGGAGGGCGATTCGTAAATGGTACAGAGACCGGAATTAAGAATCAAGGAAAAAGGGGAAATCTCCGTAACATCCATACATACGTTTTTATCTGGACAATGGTCTGTCATTCTCGTGCGAATTGCGATATTGCTATGTGCATTCGCGGTATATGCTGCATTTTCTGCGTATACAGGCATAGCTGATGCATCTTCTGCTTCGGGCTCAGCAGAGCCATCCTCGGCAGCCAAGAATACGCAAGACAAGGTAGTCTATTTGAGTTTTGACGACGGACCGGGTAACCATACCCGAGAAGTATTGGATATTTTGCGCAAAGAGCAGGTTCTGGCCACTTTTTTTGTACTGGGTGAGCAGGCAGAGCGGTATCCCGAGTTAATCCGGTCGCTGGTGGAGGATGGACATGCTCTGGGCAATCATACGTTTAATCATCAATACAAACAGCTGTACAGTGATTTTAAAGTATTCTGGAACCAGATCAAGCAGACAGAAGACGTGCTGGAGCGTATAACTGGTTTCCGTCCGAATCTGGTGCGAGCGCCAGGAGGTACCTACGGACATTTTGACCAGAGTTATTTTGATCTGCTGCAATTGGGTGGATACACCGTCATGGACTGGAACGTCGATAGTGGGGATTCCAAACGAAAAGGTGTTCCGGCCACAGAAATCCTTAAAAATTCCACTAAAGTACCTGCGGGAACACGTTCGGTGATTGTCCTGATGCATGATGGAGGTGCGCACGCTGAAACGGTAAAAGCACTTCCGGGTATTATCAAATATTATCGTGATCACGGATACCGTTTTGACATCATAAAGAGTTCGGATCAGCCGGTTCAATTCCGAGTTCATCCCGATGCTAAGTATAAGTCCCGCAAGGCTCCGGGAAAGGCATGGATCGCAGAGCATGTAGAAGGTAATGCTGCGTTGTGGCTCACAAGCAAGAAGCTGAAGATAGAGGTAGGATTGGCTGCGGCAACCTTACAACCTGGAGAATTCCGAATGGATGGGCAGCGAATCATGGTGCCTTTGCGTACATTCATGAAAAAATTCGGGGGCAGCACGCGCTGGGACCCAGAGACAAGGACAGCAATAGCAGTATGGAAGGAAAGAACGATTCATGCAGACAGTGTGAGCGGAACGATGAGCTCAACAGGGGTAATTGAAACAGGAGCAGTACAGAGTCAGGGGGGAACCATCTGGGTTCCGTTACGTGAGTTACTGGAGCAGATGGGGTTAAAAGTGAATTCCTTAAGCAGTAATAAGGCAGAGTGGACGGTAAAGGCGGGCGCTTCCAGGCCCATTTCGGCAATGAATCTCATATTTAAGTATAAAATGATCTGAAGAAAGTCATGCTTGCAGGACTATTCTCTCTACTTCCGGGCAACACTGAATCATAGATTACTATGGTTCAGAAATGCCGATGGACGGAAGGAGATCAGGAGAAATGTCTTATATCCGAATGGAACATGAACATGCAGTTGAATTGTTAAACAGGGTCATGAAGCGTGTTGAAAGTGTGATTGTTGGCAAAAAAACAGAGATTCGTTATGTCCTCACTGCAATGCTTAGTGGGGGGCATGTACTTCTGGAAGATGTACCGGGTACCGGGAAAACCATGCTGGTTCGTGCCGTTGCTTCTGCGCTCGACTGCTCCATGGGCCGGATTCAATTCACATCCGATGTCATGCCTGCAGATGTTACGGGCAATTCAATCTATCATCCACATACAGCTGAATTCAAGTTTCGCCCCGGACCTGTCATGTCCAACGTTGTCTTGGCGGATGAAATAAACCGGGCTTCACCCCGGACTCAGTCTGCCCTGCTGGAGGCAATGGAGGAACGACGTATTACGGTTGATGGAACAACCTATGCCTTGCCACGCCCCTTCTTTCTGCTGGCGACACAGAATCCGTTACAGTTTGAGGGTACGTACCGTCTGCCTGAAGCGCAGCTGGATCGATTTATCATGAGGATTGGACTGGGGTATCCCGATCCGGAACAGGAATTGGAATTGTTAAGTCGGATGCAAGGTAGAGAAGAGCTTGATGAACTTCGCCCTGTCCTGCTTGCTGAAGAAGTTGTAGCCATGCAGCGTGAAGTCAAACAGGTACATGTTGACCCGGTCGTCAAACAGTATCTGGTGGCTGTTGCTGTGGCCTCTCGCAGCCATCCGGCGGTCAGATTGGGTATCAGCCCGCGTGGAACACTAGCCTGGATGGCTGCGGCGCAGTCGTTTGCCTACCTTCAAGGACGCAGTTATGTCATTCCCGATGACGTGAAAGAGTTGGCTGTGCCCGTTCTCTCACATCGAATTCAATTGAAGGCCCAGAACAGAGCAGAGGTTTGGGGACAAGTCCAAGTCATTGAAGAAGCCTTGTCATCGGTCCCTGTTCCTGTACAAATGGCATCACAGGGAAGGGGACGGAGGCAATGACTGCTCTGGGACAACGGATGTTGAGTGCTGTCCTTGTGGTGGCTTCGGCTTCCTTATATCAGTGGCATGGTGGCAAAGCAGCGTTGTTTCTATCCATTATGGCTTGCTTGATGTTCATAGGAGGTCTGCTTCTCCATTGGTTCGGACCACGGCGTATTCACATCCGTCGGAAAATACATGCGAATCGGATTGAGGCAGGCGAGCGGGTGCGGGTTCAAGTTGAACTGGAATTCGAATGTCGTATTCCATTGTTATGGATCGTTCTGTGCGAAAATTCACCTGCAGGTGTTCATCGTAAATTAATTTTCCCGGGAACTCGGCGACAATTTTGCTATCAATATGAATGTTCTGGTTTACGCAGAGGGGTCTACAGATGGGATACGGGCAGATTGTACTGGGGAGATCTGTTTGGCTGGAATACCCTCTCTGCAGAGAGCCTAGGCGGCACCCCCTTGATTGTTGTTCCTCAAGCATCGGCTTGGGGGGAGGGGGATTCGGCAGAATTCGCAGCGATGATCGAAGGTCCTCTGTCGGAGCGAAGAAATAGCCAGGGAAACCGTAGCCCCGAGTTCCGTGAATATCAGCAGGGTGACCCGCTGGGACGTATTCATTGGAAAAGCACAGCCAAAACGGGGCAACTTCAGACCTTTCTGCCCGATACCACAGATCTGGCTTCACTGGGCATCCTTCTGTATGAAGGCGCATCGGGTTATGAGGTAAAACAGCCAGAGACTATGGAAGTACCTGCTTTTGAACGAGTGGTGGGTGCAGCCGCCCGCTGGATTCATACGGCTGAGCGGGACGACATTCCTTATCATCTGTGGATGGAAGGCCGAGATAAGAGCTGTGATGAACAAGATCAATGCCGACATGGGTCATTCCAGGCAGATGATGAGCGTCATGGTCTGGACAGACTAGCAGGGGCGCGAATATCCACAGCCCAATCCGTGTCGGTTTCACTCCGAACGGAGATGCTGGATGGACTGGCGCGCGGTTCGCGAATTGTGGTTCTCACAGGTAAAATCGATCAGGTTCTGACCGAATGGATTATAACTGCAATGGGTTCAGGTTATCGTGTAGAAGTGCAATTGGCTGAAACGAACCAGCTAGGATCGAAGGATAGATTCATGACTGGAATTGAGCATGACAGCTCAAGTATAGAACAGCTTCGTCACACCGGGGTATTGATTCAAGCGGTTACAGACGTTGCGTTATCTTCATTGGGAAAGGTGGAGGTAACGGATGTGGGAGCGTAATAAAAACCAGGAAGCCAATTCCACTGTGGCGGCTGACAAAGCGTCAACAGCACGTCTGAGATTAGAATCGGTCCATTCTGTAGTTAGAAATGTGAACCACACTTCTCTTACAGAGATAAAGAATGAGGGATCTGTTAGAGTGCCGGTTCTGTATAGGATCTTTATTTCGGCCATTTTACTTATACTGTCTCTGGAGTGGATATATCCTGTTACGTCATCAGGTCAGCAGGGCAGTGAACGTTTCTTGTCCGTAATGGCGGGGTTAACTGGAGCATTGCTGCTCGTTGGGTTAATTCGTACAGGGTGGATCACCGGAATACTGATCCGATTATTTATTGCACTCGTTGCGCTATGTCTGATGTATGGAGGAAGTGATCCTGCCCGTTGGGCGGTTGCATACCCGGGAATACTTTCAGCGGATATGGACACCTTTATGGATAACTGGCGATTCCACTCGATTAGTACAGAAACGAGAGGGCTGTTCATGATGTGCGGCTGGAGCATGCTCATGGCTTCTGTGCAATCCCTTGTATTGTTGCGTAGAAGCGTTATGCTGTTTGGCAGTGCAACGCTGGTATACTTGCTTCTGCTTGAATCCTTTGCGGGGTTAGATGTATATGCTTCAGTAATACGGTCTGTGTTATGGACTTTTCTAATTCAGGCTCTGCTTCAGCTACTACGCCTCAACGGAGGAGTAACTACCCCGAGTTATCGTGGCAGTCCCTATGGCCGTTGGAGCGTTATAACCATTGTTGCTTCCACAGGTATGGTACTTTTCTCTGCGTTACCTGGTCAGTTCGCTTCCATACCTCAACCGGAACGCATATCCCTGGAGCAGATGGGTGAACGCATAGCTCGCTGGGCAGGTTATACGCAGCACAGTAGCATCCCTGCTGCAACGGCGGTAACGGGATATAGCACGGCAGATGCGCCCATGGGAGCACCTCTGGTGCAGGGGAATGCCCTCTTTTTTACAGCGAAGAGTCCGGAAGTGACGTATTGGCGAGGAGAGACTCGTTCATATTATAACGGTAGTACCTGGAGTGACCCAGAGCAAAGCTTTGAAACGGCCAGTCCTTCCGGAGTCCTGCGTTCTGATGGTTGGGAGAATCAAACCTATTGGAAACGTATCCGCCAAACGGTCAAGATGAAACGGGAATGGATAGGGCCGAATCCATTATTTACCGGGGGAATCCCGCTGAATGTATCGTTTCAAGATAAGAACAGCAATAATGAGGAGAACATGCTTACGTTGTTATCTAATCGAGAATCCGCAACGTTGTGGCTAGCAAACGCCGGCGAAGATAATATAGTTAAAAATTATACGGCAGACGTCATGTTTCCTGTGGCCTCGCCGGAACAGTTACGTCTGTTAGGGAATGCGAATAAAGGGAAAGATCCTGCCTCTATACGGAGGACATATCTGCAATTGCCCACATCTCTCCCGGGTCGGGTGCAGACGCTCGCCAAGGAAATCATTCAAGGTAGTGAGACTCGGTATGACGCTGTACAAGCCGTCAAGACTTATCTGGCTGCTCATGCCGAGTATACGCTCGATACCCGTATGCCACCGCGTGGAACAGATTTTGTGGACGATTTTCTATTCGTCACACGGCAGGGGTATTGTAATCATTTCTCCACTGCCATGATTGTGTTGCTGCGTGCAGAGGGAATTCCTGCACGCTGGGTTAAAGGCTTCGGGTCTGGGATGGCTGACCCGAATATACCGGGTCAATATATCATTTCCCAAGGAGATGCACATTCCTGGGTAGAGGTGTATTTTCCGGGGGCAGGGTGGATGCCGTTCGAGGCTACGCCGGGCTTCACCATGGCGCAAGGCGCGGGCGAAGATGTGGCAGCACTCGCCGGGCCGCAGCCTGTTGTAGAGACTCCGCCGTATATGAGCGGCGGATGGGCTAACGCGGGCGCATGGCTGCTCGCCCGCGCACGGGCCATTGCCGCGGAGCCGTGGCTCGCGGCAGCCCTTGTCGCAGCGGCCCTGCTGGGCGCCGCTGCTGTGATCCGCATGCGGCGGCTGCGCCCCGCGCTGCGGATCAGGCTGCTGCTGGCATGGCCGCGCAGCAGCTTTCCAGACCGCGAGCGGTTGCTGGGCGCCGCCGCTCCGGTCTGGGCCGCGCTCGCGCGCCGGTACGGCCCGCGGCCGCCGGGGATGACGCTGCGTGAATATGCAGCATCACCGGCTTTGGCCGCAGGCGCGGACGGCGCGGACATCGCGCGGTTTGCAGCCGACTGGGAACGGCTGCTGTACGGGCCAGACCGTCCGCTGCGCGCAGACAGTCTGGACTTCCTGCGCCGGGCACTTCGTTTGGCCCGGCGATTGCAGGCGTTGTAACCCAAGGATGTTACAACATGGAGGCCACACAACCTGCCGGTGATTACACTCTCGCTATCGCTTCCGATACAGTTTGGCAGGTTGCAGCAGCAGATGATCACCACTGGCGCACCTATTCTATTGTGCTTCGGTTGTCCATTGTTGCATGTTACACATAAGACGCCTTTCGCGCTCCGCTGCGAACGAGGCGTCTTTCCACGATCATACACTTGAACCAGCATCTTGCTGCCATGTTTTCTGATCGGAATTTCATATTTAGAGGCATTTGGTAATCCTGTTTTGATATGTCGAAAAAAGGAGTTTCGCCTTTCCTTGACGGTATGTTTTGTCGTTGCGTATAATTAGTTTCATTGAATTGAGGGAGGCACGGTTATGAATAAGCAGAATGAGATTGTGGTTGTCCTTGACTTTGGGGGCCAATACAACCAGTTAATCGCCAGAAGAATCCGGGATCTTGGCGTATACAGTGAGCTTTTGCCGTATAATACACCGGCGGAGAAGATCGCAGAATTGGCACCAAAAGGGATCGTATTTTCAGGTGGGCCGTCCAGCGTATACGCTGAGAATGCTCCACACGTGGACCCGGCTGTCTATGACCTGGGCTTGCCGATCTTCGGGATCTGTTACGGGATGCAGCTTATGGCTCAACAGCTCGAAGGTAAAGTAGAGCGTTCCGAGAAGCGTGAGTATGGTAAAGCAGACCTTGAATTTGCTGCTGGATCTGCACTTGCAAAAGGCATTGAAGGTGAACATACCGTATGGATGAGTCACGGTGACCACGTGGTTACACTTCCTCCAGGTTTCAAATTGGATGCAGGCACGGAAAGTGCGCCAATCGCTGCCATGAGCGACGATGAGCGTAAATTGTATGCTGTTCAGTTCCATCCGGAGGTACGTCACTCAGTTCGAGGTAACGACATGATTCGCAACTTCCTGTTCGAAATCTGTGGTTGCGAAGGCAACTGGACGATGGAAACATTCATCGATGACACGATCAAAGACATTCGTGAAAAAGTGGGCGACAGTAAAGTACTGTGTGCTCTTAGCGGCGGCGTAGATTCTTCCGTTGTTGCTGCATTGCTTCACAAAGCCATCGGTGATCAACTGACATGTATGTTTATCGACCACGGTCTGTTGCGCAAAGGTGAAGCTGAGAGTGTAATGGAGACGTTTGTTGGCAAATTCGACATGAAAGTTGTCAAAATTGATGCTCAAGAACGCTTCATGTCCAAGCTGGCTGGCGTGGATGATCCAGAACAAAAACGTAAAATTATCGGTAACGAGTTTATTTACGTATTTGACGAAGAGTCCAAGCAGTTCGATGATTTTGCATTCCTGGCGCAAGGTACACTGTACACGGACATCGTGGAAAGTGGTACAGCGACTGCACAGACGATCAAATCCCACCACAACGTGGGCGGTCTGCCTGAGGACATGAACTTCAAACTCATCGAGCCACTGAGCACGTTGTTCAAGGATGAAGTACGTAAAGTCGGTACCGAGTGTGGCCTGCCGGACGAAATTGTACACCGTCAGCCGTTCCCTGGTCCGGGTCTTGCGATCCGTGTTCTGGGTGAGGTTACCGAAGAGAAACTCAAAATTGTTCGTGATTCGGACTACATCCTGCGCGAAGAGATTGCCAAAGCCGGTCTCGACCGCGAAATCTGGCAGTACTTTACAGCTCTGCCGAACATGAAGAGTGTAGGCGTTATGGGTGATGCACGTACGTATTCCTACACTGTAGGTATCCGTGCCGTAACATCTATCGACGGTATGACTGCGGACTGGGCACGTATCCCTTGGGATGTGCTGGAGAAAATCTCCGTACGGATCGTTAACGAAGTCGATAACGTCAACCGTATCGTTTATGATGTAACATCCAAACCACCTGCAACGATCGAGTGGGAATAGGATATACGCCTTAACAATAGTTTGAAAAAAGACTCTCTTTTATCTGCGGTGTCTAGCAAATAGAAGGGGGTCTTTTTTATTGCGTACCGTACCGTATGAGTAAACATTAATCCAGGCGCTGTTCCTTATTAATAATCTCTAGAATTTCATCCCATTTTAAAGTTCATTTCATGATTCTTTCAGGTCTAGGCTGTATAATAAGGATATACTAAGAGCTAATATGGCTACTGAAAGGAGATTGAATGTATGCGTAAAACCGACTATATGAGCAAATGGAAAATGGGCATTGGAAGTGCATTTCTGATGGTGATGCTGGCAGGGTGCGGTTCAGGTATGCAAGACCTGGCTTCCGGTTCAGGAGACTTTCCACTTGTGAACTTAGAGGCAGCGGATGCTTCATCCGATCAGACCAG
Organism: Paenibacillus sp. FSL R5-0519; assembly: GCF_037974275.1. Taxonomy (NCBI): domain Bacteria; kingdom Bacillati; phylum Bacillota; class Bacilli; order Caryophanales; family Paenibacillaceae; genus Paenibacillus; species Paenibacillus sp. FSL R5-0519. The sequence continues at coordinate 5,811,296 of NZ_CP150234.1, read as the reverse complement.
AAACCCGGACTTAACAACGAACACGAATCAGGAACAACAAGAGGGACAGGATGCTCCACAGACAGCGATTTAACTAACATAGGACTGATCCGGTAAAAAAAGCTCCGGAACATGTCACCAATTGCTCCATATACCTAATTAACATTGACTATTCACCTGATTGCCAAAACGCATCAGAAACATAAGCTGGCCAGATTAGAGCGCTTTTCGCCCTTTGATCAGGCTAGCTTTTTATGTTAAACCGCTGAACTTTCTAGTCTGACAGAATGAACATATCCCCTTAAGAATTCATCGAAAAAAGCGCATACAATTGGGTTGTAAACCGCTGAACTGGTTCAATCTGTTAAATAATACGAACGATATTATAGGATATCGATATTAACATTCGTTTTTATCATTGACAAAAACATACTGCCCTCCTAAAATAGTGATGGGAAACAAACAAATAGCGCATACTTATTCGTATAATCCTGGGGATTGGCCCGGGAGTCTCTACGAGATCACCCTAATGATCTGGCTACGAAGAGGAGAAGGCTAAGCAGATGAATTCTACATGATTGCGGGGACATCACGCACATTAGAATTTTTTTTGTTCTTAGTAAAGGCATCCTGCCACTCCTTGTCAGCTGAACCCTGGGTGAAGATTCTTCATCAGGGTCATTTGTCGTTTTTCAATATGGCTTCAACATCTCTAAGGGGGAGTTAGTGAATTATGGATCGTTTTTTTAAATTAAAAGAAAACGGAACAAATGTTAGAACGGAGATTGTTGCGGGTCTTACAACCTTTATGACAATGGCTTACATTCTTTTCGTAAATACGTTGTTCTTGGGACAGGCCGGAGCGGGGATGTCGGATAATGCAGTATTCTTTGCAACAGCCGTCGGTGCCGGATTAATGACTATTATTATGGGATTGTTCGTGAATATTCCAATCGCGCTTGCACCAGGTATGGGATTGAATGCGTACTTCATGACTGTTGTTCTAAGTTCGAACGGTGCGATTACTTGGCAGGCTGCTCTCGGAGCAGTATTCCTTTCCGGTATCGTGTTTATTATTTTAACCGTGACAAAGATTCGGCAAATGCTGCTTGTTGCAGTTCCGCAGTCGATCAAAATGGCCATTACGGTGGGTATCGGTCTATTTATTACCATCATCGGTTTCAAACTTGCTAATCTCGTGGCGGTAACCGTTAATGTCGCACCAGACGCAGACCTGAGTCAGCCGATTCCGGGTAGCAGTTTTAACCTGTCATTGGGCAACTTTGTAACACATCACGATGCATTGCTGGCTCTGATTGGTTTGCTCCTAATTGCTATACTGATGGTTATGCGTGTCAAAGGCGCTCTGCTGATCGGGATCGTAGTAACAACGCTGATTGGTATTCCAATGGGTGTTACGAATCTGAGTGGTCTTTCAGGCGCAAGCTGGTTGCCTAACTTCAGCGATCTGGCAGTTGGACAACTGGATTTGAAAGGTGCTATCAGTCTCGGATTGTTCGAGATCATCTTCATCTTCACCTTCGTTGAATTGTTCGACACGTTCGGTACGATGGTAGGTACGGCAACACGTATGGGGATTATGAAGGATAAGAAAAAAGGCGAGAAAACGATCGGTAAAGCGATGCTCGTTGATGCAGTTGGTGTCAGCGCAGGTGCTGCACTGGGTACGAGTACCATTACGGCATACGTTGAAAGTGCTTCAGGCGTTGAGGCGGGTGGACGTACAGGACTGACTTCGGTAACGACAGGTTTGCTGTTCATTTTGGCCCTGTTTATCGCTCCGCTTGCGCTGGTTGTTCCATCCGCTGCGACAGCTCCGGCATTGATCATCGTGGGTGTGCTTATGATGAGTCAAGTACGTAGCATCGAGTGGGATGATTTCCTGCAAGCTTTCCCTGCGTTCCTTACGATTGTATTGATGCCTTTCACAGGTGGAATCGCGAACGGGATCTCCGCAGGTATCGTATCTTATGTCATTCTGGCGGTGTTCAGTAACTTGGTTACAGAGCGTAAAGTGAAAATTCACTGGCTCATGTGGATCTTGGCGATCATTGTAGTCTGCCGATATGTATTTATTGGCGGGGAGTAAACATACAATAGTTGTGATAAAGAATACTGCATTAAGTATGTAAGCTTATAATTATGAAAGAAAAGCGGAAGCCACGGGATCTAAACCCGGAGCTTTCGCTTTTTTTGTTTTCTTTTCTTGAGTAAAATGAATTTCAAAATTGTTTTCCTTCTATAATAGAAGGAGTGAATATCATGCTCTATAATTTGTTGATTGTTTATTCAATGAAATCACGGATATTAAGTTTCTATAATAGAAGTATCTATACTGTTCTTTCTTTCAATAGGCGGATGATGATGAAGTGAACTTTTCGTGATATAAATGTAATCAACAGAGTCAGTAGGGCGCTTATGCATAATGAGTTTCTCTACAAATTGATTAGAGCGCATATGGGAGTCTTATGCATATGTATCATTGGCTGGCTATAGGTAATTGCTTGTTAAAAGGAACAAAGGATACTTTCTTTTATAAGAATTAATGTATTTAGAAAAAAGACTTGCGTTCCATAATTGTACATGGTATATTCTATTTCCGGCCAAAAAAACACGAGATACACGGTGCGGCAAGCGAATGAAATAAGCTTCGAAAGAAACTTAAAAAAAGAGCTTGCAAAGTTGGTTCGGACATGATATTATATAAGAGTTGCTGAAGAGAACGACATTTAGTAACGAAACAAGTTTGATCTTTGAAAACTGAACAACGAGTGAGTAAACATTCTGCTTGCAGAATGAACGCGAAAGTTCGAAACAAGCCTTGGCTTGGATCGACTGGAGCACAAATGAGATTTTTAATCTCGTCAGATTCAAAATGAGCTTATCGCTCTTTTCAATACTTTATTGGAGAGTTTGATCCTGGCTCAGGACGAACGCTGGCGGCATGCCTAATACATGCAAGTCGAGCGGAGTTGATAAGAAGCTTGCTTCTTTGAGACTTAGCGGCGGACGGGTGAGTAACACGTAGGCAACCTGCCCTCAAGTTTGGGACAACTACCGGAAACGGTAGCTAATACCGAATAGTTGTTTTCTTCGCCTGAAGGAAACTGGAAAGACGGAGCAATCTGTCACTTGGGGATGGGCCTGCGGCGCATTAGCTAGTTGGTGGGGTAACGGCTCACCAAGGCGACGATGCGTAGCCGACCTGAGAGGGTGATCGGCCACACTGGGACTGAGACACGGCCCAGACTCCTACGGGAGGCAGCAGTAGGGAATCTTCCGCAATGGGCGAAAGCCTGACGGAGCAATGCCGCGTGAGTGATGAAGGTTTTCGGATCGTAAAGCTCTGTTGCCAGGGAAGAACGCTTGGGAGAGTAACTGCTCTCAAGGTGACGGTACCTGAGAAGAAAGCCCCGGCTAACTACGTGCCAGCAGCCGCGGTAATACGTAGGGGGCAAGCGTTGTCCGGAATTATTGGGCGTAAAGCGCGCGCAGGCGGTCATTTAAGTCTGGTGTTTAATCCCGGGGCTCAACCCCGGATCGCACTGGAAACTGGGTGACTTGAGTGCAGAAGAGGAGAGTGGAATTCCACGTGTAGCGGTGAAATGCGTAGATATGTGGAGGAACACCAGTGGCGAAGGCGACTCTCTGGGCTGTAACTGACGCTGAGGCGCGAAAGCGTGGGGAGCAAACAGGATTAGATACCCTGGTAGTCCACGCCGTAAACGATGAGTGCTAGGTGTTAGGGGTTTCGATACCCTTGGTGCCGAAGTTAACACATTAAGCACTCCGCCTGGGGAGTACGGTCGCAAGACTGAAACTCAAAGGAATTGACGGGGACCCGCACAAGCAGTGGAGTATGTGGTTTAATTCGAAGCAACGCGAAGAACCTTACCAGGTCTTGACATCCCTCTGACCGGTACAGAGATGTACCTTTCCTTCGGGACAGAGGAGACAGGTGGTGCATGGTTGTCGTCAGCTCGTGTCGTGAGATGTTGGGTTAAGTCCCGCAACGAGCGCAACCCTTGATCTTAGTTGCCAGCATTTCGGATGGGCACTCTAAGGTGACTGCCGGTGACAAACCGGAGGAAGGTGGGGATGACGTCAAATCATCATGCCCCTTATGACCTGGGCTACACACGTACTACAATGGCCGGTACAACGGGCTGTGAAGCCGCGAGGTGGAACGAATCCTAAAAAGCCGGTCTCAGTTCGGATTGCAGGCTGCAACTCGCCTGCATGAAGTCGGAATTGCTAGTAATCGCGGATCAGCATGCCGCGGTGAATACGTTCCCGGGTCTTGTACACACCGCCCGTCACACCACGAGAGTTTATAACACCCGAAGTCGGTGGGGTAACCGCAAGGAGCCAGCCGCCGAAGGTGGGATAGATGATTGGGGTGAAGTCGTAACAAGGTAGCCGTATCGGAAGGTGCGGCTGGATCACCTCCTTTCTATGGAGAATCGTTTCCCGCGTGGAAACATTCAAATAAGCAGCTTAGCTGCAAACTTACTCACTCGTTGCTCAGTTTTGAGAGCTCAAACTCTCAAACAGCTTGCTTTTGCATGGAGCTTGTTCTTTGAAAACTAGATATCGAAACGAAAGTATAATGCGAATTAGAACATTCCTTTTTAGCTGAACTTGTGTATAACAAGTTTCAATAAAAACGGTAGTTAATTGCTGTTGCGATGGTATCGAGTGGGAGCGACTTTTGGCTTTGGACACAGTCCAAAACAAGGGAAGCGAGCGATCGAAACCGGAGCAATTTGGTTAAGCTACTAAGAGCACACGGAGGATGCCTAGGCGCTAGGAGCCGATGAAGGACGTGGCGAACAACGAAACTGCCTCGGGGAGCTGTAAGCAAGCTTTGATCCGGGGGTGTCCGAATGGGGAAACCCAGCTGGGGTAATTTCCAGTTACTCACAACTGAATACATAGGTTGTGTAGAGGCATACCAGGGGAACTGAAACATCTAAGTACCCTGAGGAAGAGAAAACAATAGTGATTCCGTCAGTAGCGGCGAGCGAACGCGGAGAAGCCCAAACCAGAGAGCTTGCTCTTTGGGGTTGTGGGACGTCTCACATGGAGTTACAAAGGAACCGGTTAAGCGAAGAGGTCTGGAAAGGCCCGCCAAAGAAGGTAAAAGCCCTGTAATTGAAAGTCTGTTCCCTCCGAGACGGATCCCGAGTAGTGCGGGGCACGTGAAACCCCGTATGAATCCGGCAGGACCATCTGCCAAGGCTAAATACTTCCTAGCGACCGATAGTGAAGCAGTACCGTGAGGGAAAGGTGAAAAGCACCCCGGAAGGGGAGTGAAATAGAACCTGAAACCGTGTGCTTACAAAAAGTCAGAGCCCGTTTTAGGGGTGATGGCGTGCCTTTTGTAGAATGAACCGGCGAGTTACGTTCCCGTGCAAGGTTAAGGTGAAGAGCCGGAGCCGCAGCGAAAGCGAGTCTGAATAGGGCGACATAGTACGTGGACGTAGACCCGAAACCGGGTGATCTACCCCTGTCCAGGGTGAAGGTGCGGTAACACGCACTGGAGGCCCGAACCCACGCACGTTGAAAAGTGCGGGGATGAGGTGGGGGTAGCGGAGAAATTCCAATCGAACTCGGAGATAGCTGGTTCTCCCCGAAATAGCTTTAGGGCTAGCCTCGGAAAACAGAGTCGTGGAGGTAGAGCACTGATTGGGTGCGGGGCCCGCAAGGGTTACCAAGCTCAGTCAAACTCCGAATGCCATAGACTTACTTCCGGGAGTCAGACAGTGAGTGCTAAGATCCATTGTCAAAAGGGAAACAGCCCAGACCATCAGCTAAGGTCCCCAAGTGTGTGTTAAGTGGGAAAGGATGTGGAGTTGCACAGACAACCAGGATGTTGGCTTAGAAGCAGCCACCATTGAAAGAGTGCGTAATAGCTCACTGGTCGAGTGACTCTGCGCCGAAAATGTAACGGGGCTAAACACACCACCGAAGCTATGGCTTGATGCTTGCATCAGGGGTAGGGGAGCGTTGTATAAGGGTTGAAGGTGTACCGTAAGGAGCGCTGGACATTATACAAGTGAGAATGCCGGTATGAGTAACGAAAAGATCAGTGAGAATCTGATCCGCCGAAAGCCTAAGGGTTCCTGAGGAAGGCTCGTCCGCTCAGGGTAAGTCGGGACCTAAGGCGAGGCCGAAAGGCGTAGTCGAAGGACAACAGGTCGAAATTCCTGTACCACCGTAAGCCGTTATGAGCAATGGGGGGACGCAGTAGGGTAGTGACGCGGACTGATGGATGTCCGTCTAAGCAGTAAGGCTGATGTGTAGGCAAATCCGCACATCGTAAGGCTGAGCTGTGATGGGGAGCGAAAATTGTAGTAGCGAAGGTCATGATCTCACACTGCCAAGAAAAGCCTCTAGCCAGGTGAAGGTGCCCGTACCGCAAACCGACACAGGTAGGCGAGAAGAGTATTCTAAGGCGCGCGGAAGAACTCTCGTTAAGGAACTCGGCAAAATGACCCCGTAACTTCGGGAGAAGGGGTGCCCCGGTAGTGTGAATAGCACGAGGGGGCCGCAGTGAAAAGGCCCAAGCGACTGTTTAGCAAAAACACAGGTCTGTGCGAAGCCGTAAGGCGAAGTATACGGGCTGACGCCTGCCCGGTGCTGGAAGGTTAAGGGGAGTGGTTAGGAGCAATCCGAAGCTGTGAACCGAAGCCCCAGTAAACGGCGGCCGTAACTATAACGGTCCTAAGGTAGCGAAATTCCTTGTCAGGTAAATTCTGACCCGCACGAATGGCGTAACGACTTGGGCGCTGTCTCAACGAGAGATCCGGTGAAATTTTAATACCTGTGAAGATGCAGGTTACCCGCGACAAGACGGAAAGACCCCATGGAGCTTTACTGCAGCTTGATATTGAATTTGGGTACGATCTGTACAGGATAGGTGGGAGCCTTTGAAGCGTGAGCGCCAGCTTGCGTGGAGGCAACGTTGGGATACCACCCTGATCGTATCTAGGTTCTAACCTGGTACCGTAATCCGGTGCGGGGACAGTGTCAGGTGGGCAGTTTGACTGGGGCGGTCGCCTCCTAAAGAGTAACGGAGGCGCCCAAAGGTTCCCTCAGAATGGTTGGAAATCATTCGAAGAGTGCAAAGGCATAAGGGAGCTTGACTGCGAGACCTACAAGTCGAGCAGGGACGAAAGTCGGGCTTAGTGATCCGGTGGTACCGCATGGAAGGGCCATCGCTCAACGGATAAAAGCTACCCTGGGGATAACAGGCTTATCTCCCCCAAGAGTCCACATCGACGGGGAGGTTTGGCACCTCGATGTCGGCTCATCGCATCCTGGGGCTGAAGTAGGTCCCAAGGGTTGGGCTGTTCGCCCATTAAAGCGGTACGCGAGCTGGGTTCAGAACGTCGTGAGACAGTTCGGTCCCTATCTGTCGTGGGCGTAGGAAATTTGAGAGGAGCTGTCCTTAGTACGAGAGGACCGGGATGGACGTACCGCTGGTGTACCAGTTGTTCCGCCAGGAGCACCGCTGGGTAGCTATGTACGGACGGGATAAACGCTGAAAGCATCTAAGCGTGAAGCCCCCCTCAAGATGAGATTTCCCAGTATGTAAGACCCCTTGAAGACGACGAGGTAGATAGGCTGGGGGTGGAAGTGCAGCAATGCATGGAGCTGACCAGTACTAATCGGTCGAGGGCTTATCCAATAGCAAGTGATAATTCGCATGTTTCGTTTCGAATCTAGTTTTCAGAGAACGATCTCTGAAATGAAAATTGGTACATCACAGAACGTGTGTATGATTTTCAGTTCCATAACTGATTTCAAGAAGCTTTGCTTCGACAAATCGCGTTTGGTGGCGATGGCGGAGGGGTTCCACACGTACCCATCCCGAACACGACCGTTAAGCCCTCTAGCGCCGATGGTACTTGGACCGCAGGGTCCTGGGAGAGTAGGACGCCGCCAAGCAATCGAAGGACACACTTGATGATATCGAGTGTGTCTTTTTTTATTTGTTTTGATCGTTAATTTATATTATATGTGTAAGTCTAAAACAACCTGGGTTCATTAGAGGTTGCTTTTTGATATCCAAAAAATAATAAGCATTGTTCTATTGTAGAAATTTTCACGTCGACTACGAGGTTCAAGCACCTCCGCATAACTCCATGCTAAAGTTCGCATGATTAAGGGTAATCATTATTTAAACGACTGGAAGGATTAAGATAGGAATACAAACAAATCATATTTATAATAAATATTTTATAAAATTAGTACCAAGTACTAAGACTTAGTGCTATAATGGTAAAAAACCAAATGAGGTGACTGCCGATATGAATCATCAATCAAAGGCAACGATCACGGCAATGGGGGCGTATGTTCCCGATCGAATATTAACGAATGCTGATCTGGAGAAATTGGTCGAGACAAGTGACGAATGGATTGTGCAACGTACAGGCATGAGAGAACGGCGAATTGCAGCTGAAGATCAATTTGTATCTGACCTGGCAACGAAGGCTGTAGAGGATATGATACGTCGTTATGAAGTAAGTGTAGAAGATGTGGATATGATTCTTGTGGCGACCAGCACACCTGAATATGCATTCCCAAGTACGGCATCCAGAGTCCAAGCTAATCTCAAGATTCCACACACAGGTGTACTTGATCTAAATGCGGCATGCGCTGGTTTTTCCTACGGGCTGCAGCTTGCTGACAGTCTGGTGACCAGTGGAATGTACCGCAAAGTGCTAGTTATCGGAGCAGAGACGTTATCCAAAATTACGGATTACACAGACCGCACGACTTGTGTCCTGTTTGGGGACGGAGCTGGAGCCTTCTTGGTGGAGAAATCTGCACTTGATGAAGGTGACTTTATGGCAGCGATATCAGGTACGCATGGAGAAGGCGGTATCCATCTTTATAAGAGTGGTCTGTCTTCAGAGATGGATGGAGTGCCTTTACAGGGCGAAGGTTGTTTGGTTCAGAATGGACGAGAGGTTTATAAGTGGGCTGTACGCACGATTCCAGAGCAATTGGATAAGCTTATAGCAAAAGCTGAATTAAGACCTGAACAGATTGACTGGTTTGTCCCGCATAGTGCCAACATGAGAATGATTGAGGCTGTTTGCGAACGTGGTCCGGTTCCTTTGGAACGTACTTTAACCAGTGTAGAGTATCGTGGGAATACATCTGCTGCTTCCATTCCGCTTGCTTTACAGCTTGCAGTGGATGAAGGGAAATTGAAAGAAGGACAGACTGTAGCTCTCTTTGGTTTTGGTGGTGGTCTGACTTACGCAGGTCTGGTGCTGAAGTGGAGCGTGCCGGACAAAGTTTAGTAATGGACAACATACGACTGTATGCAACACAAAAATAAATAGAGAAAATAAAAGAGACCACCCGGACTCCATGCAGTCATGAAGGAGGGTGGTCTCTTTAGTGAGAACTCGTTTAAATAAAATGATATGAATGCATCTGTTTTTTGTGTTAAAAGGAAATGTTTAATCCCATAAATATTTTACGGCGTAAGCTTAGGCGCTTGGCGGTGATGTGTACCTTGTTCGTAGCTGTAAGCCAGCTTGATCAAGGTTCCTTCGTCAAAGGCACGACCCAGGAATTCCATACCAACAGGCAAACCATCGGTTGTAAAACCAGCAGGTACAGTAATTGCCGGGAAGCCGGAGAATGGACTCAGACGATTGTTACCACCAGATGTTTGACCCTCGCCGATCACACTAGCTGCCTGTGTGGACGTAGGATAGATGATGGCATCCAGATTATTATCTGCCATTACTTTCAGCAAGGATTCACGTGTAACTTGGGTACGTTTCAGGACGATATCTTTGTATTCGGTAGTCTCCAACGTTTGGCGTGCATCCCGCGTTTTCATCGATTGTTCTTGGGACTTATCAAACTCTCCGGAAGCGATGATCTCGGACAGACTGTGATATGGAGCGTCTGCACCCAATGATTCCAAATAGTCATTCAGCTGGAACTTGAATTCATATCCACTAAGGCTTGGGTATTTGTTGATCTCAGCCAAGTTCGGGATAGAAATTGGAACTGCGGTAGCGCCAAGTGACTTCAATTCTCCCACAGCTGTGTTGATGACGTCAGCAACGGCTTTTTCTTCAGCTTTGGTACTTGGGATGAGTTCTGTGGCCACACCGATGCGAGCACCTTTCAGTCCATTTACATCCAAGAAGTCAGTGTAGCTGGAAGGGATTTTCCCAACCGCGTAAGCTGTAGCGACATCTTTTTTGTCATAGCCGGCTGTAGCATCCAGCATGATTGCGGCATCACTTACGGTACGAGCCATTGGTCCACCGACATCCTGTGTCAAAGCCAATGGGATAATGCCTTCACGGCTGGATAGTCCGATGGTTGGGCGGATACCCACAAGGCTGTTGAAGCTGGAAGGGATTCGGATCGAACCGCCAGTGTCTGTACCCATGCCGGCTGCGGCAAAGTTAGATGCAATGGCAGCGCCAGTTCCACCGCTTGAGCCACCTGGATAGTGATCCAAGGCGTAAGGATTCAGCGTTTGTCCACCCAATGAGCTGGATGTTGTGATGCCAAATGCGAATTCATGCAGGTTTGTTTTGCCCAAAATAATGGCGCCGGCTGCTTTGAGTTTCTTCACTTGTTCAGCATCGTGAGCAGGAATGGAATCTTTCAGACAGATACAGCCTGCAGTTGTCGGCATGTCATTGGTATCGAAATTGTCTTTCACCAGAATAGGAACGCCATGCAGTGGTCCACGAGCGCCTTGAGCTGCACGTTCTTCATCCAATTGCTCCGCAATTTGGAGTGCATCCGGGTTCAGGGTCAATACCGCGTTGATGCTTACACCTTGATCATCGTATTTTTCAATGCGGTCCAGATATTTCTGAACCAGTTCTTTTGATGTCAGTTTTCCTTGCGTCATAGCGGCCTGGAGATCCATGATGGTTGCTTCCTCCAGGACAAACGGTTTTATGTAATTATAGATGCGATCTTTCAGTATGGAGAGGTCATTCTCGGTAAGTACAGCATTTGGAAGGAAGAGGGATTCCGTATAACCTTTCATCAACCCCGCAGTGTTCAATGCACCGACAGCACCTGCAAAGGTGGATTCATCCGGGACATCCTTGAATGATTCGGTAGTCGAATCCAGCTTGAGCCATTGTTGCAAGGCAACCGCAGCATCTTTACGTTGTACGGTTGTTCCGGAGAGCTTGTCCATGGTAAAAGGAACACCTGCAAGTGTAGCGGCTTCTTCCATGGCCTGAACAAATGCTGCCGGCGTAGCAGGCGCTTTCCCTTTGGAGACAGCTGCTATTGTTGTTTTACTTGTAGGCGTTGCCGTTGCGGCTGATGCCGAAGGTACTGTTCCTCCCCATGTTGTGGCAACGACAGCTCCCGCCAGTAACAAAGCCCCACTTTTTTTCAATACAGATCCATGATAAGTCATGCATCCACGCTCCCTTCCTGTGTCTCATTGATGTGTGTTAACAGCGATTCTGTTTCTATGCTTTTGACACATTGTATAGTTATGTTAGGTAATCTTACAATGTTTATATTTATCCAAAAAAACGTATACATCAATATTGATCGGTATAAAATCTTATTCATGCTTCTATTTACTTGATTACAGTAAAACTATTAATTATCCTTATGTAAAGAAATATGACATGAATTCGATATGTTGATTAAACATTAGATACAGAATGCGAGTAAGATTAGGGAATGGAGATCACAGAGCATACCTTTAGTGCGAGATGATATAATGAAAAGATAGGAATAAAAGAGACATAACGTTCTACCAGAGAGGAAGAGATATGAAGTGAAGACATTGGTGCTCGCAGAAAAACCATCTGTAGCACGCGAAATAGCCAGAGTTATGGGCGCGCGTGATAAACATAAAAGTTATATGGAAGGCCCGAAATATATCGTTACCTGGGCGCTGGGGCATCTGGTTGGATTAGCTGAGCCAGAGGATTACGATAAGAAGTATGCCACATGGAATCTGGAGGATTTGCCGATTCTGCCAGAGCGTACGAAACTGAAGGTACTGAAAGAGACCAACCATCAATATAAAGCCGTACAGCAGTTGATGAAACGTCAGGATGTGGGCGAGTTGGTCATTGCCACAGATGCGGCCCGTGAGGGTGAATTGCTGGCCCGTTGGATCATGCAGATGGCGGGGTGGAAAAAATCGTTCAAACGTCTATGGATTTCATCTCAGACAGATAAGGCGATCAAAGACGGATTTGCTTCGCTAAAGCCAGGCAGTCAGTTCGACCGTCTCTATGAATCAGCACGTTGCCGGGCAGAGGCCGACTGGATGATTGGACTTAACGTGACTCGTGCGCTAACTGTTCGTTTCAATGCGCAGTTGTCTGCTGGACGGGTGCAAACGCCGACCTTGGGCATGATTATGGATAGAGAAAATGAAATTAATGGGTTCCGCTCTCAGGAGTATGAGACGTTAACGGCAGATTTAGGCGATTTTCAGGCTGTGTGGCGGGCAGCAGGGGGAGATTCACGCATTTTCAACCCCCAAGAAATGCAAGAATTAAAGAAACGGGTAGACGGGCGCAAGGGCACGATTGCCCAGGTGAAGAAAAGCGAGAAAGTAGAGCCTCATCCACTGGCATATGATCTGACGGAGCTGCAAAGGGATGCCAACCGGAAATACGGTTTCTCTGCAAAGCAAACATCAAATGTCCTGCAACGTCTGTATGAACAGCACAAACTCGTAACGTACCCACGTACGGACAGCCGGTACCTGACTTCCGATATGACAGCTACATTGAAAGAACGTCTGGACAGTGTGGCCATTGGACCTTATGCGTCTTTGGCACGTCCCTTGCTGCGCAAAAATCTGAATATCACCAAACGTATTGTGGATGACAGCAAAGTGACCGATCACCATGCCATTATCCCCACGGAGCAAACGGTGCTTCTAAATCAATTGAACCCGGATGAACGCAAATTGTACGATCTGATCGTACGTCGTTTTATCAGCCTGTTCTATCCGGCAGCGAAGTATGATTCCGTTGCAATCACGGTTCAAGTGGGGAATGATTCCTTCCATGTCAAAGGTACAACGGTGAAAGAAAGTGGATGGCGCGAAGTATACGGCGGTGATTACAGCGATGATGACGATGACCGTGCTGACGATGCAGCAGACCATGAGCGCACTCTTTTGCCAGATGTGCAGCAAGGACAGTCCGTGACGGTTCAGCGTTGCCATATTAAAAGTGGACGGACGATGCCGCCCAAACGGTATACCGAAGCCGTTTTGCTTTCCCAGATGGAAAAGCATGGACTCGGCACTCCGGCTACACGAGCGGATATTATCGAGAAGCTGGTCAGTTCCGACACGATAGATCGTCAAGGCAATAGTATGCATCCAACTGGCAAAGGGAAACAGTTGATTGAACTGGCTGCCCCACAGCTACGTACACCGGATCTGACTGCTCGCTGGGAGGCTGAGTTGGAGCGAATTGCCCGTGGGCAAGGGAAACCGGGACCGTTCCTGGATGGTATCCGTTCAATGGCCAAAGAGCTGGTGTCTACGGTAAAAGGCAGCAAAGCGGAGTACAAGCCACATAATGTGTCGAATAGCCATTGCCCGGACTGTAATGCACGGCTGCTGGAGAAGAAGGGCAAGCGCGGCAAGTTTTTAGTATGTCCTACGGAGGACTGCGGGTATCGTCGTTCGGCAGAGAAAAGATTGTCCAATCGTCGTTGTGCGCAGTGCCACAAAAAGATGGAAATCAAAGAAGGCAAAGCGGGGCTATACGTGCAATGCTTACCTTGTGGTATTACAGAAACATTGAATAAGGACAAACAGCATGTGAACAAACGCGATCAGCAAAAACTCGTAAAACAATATGCGAAACAGGAGTCCATTGGGTCTAACCTCGGAGAGCTGTTGAAGGCGGCTATGGAGAAAAAGGGAGAGTAAAGCAAGCTCTGAGTTAGCGCAGATCGCATCCATCATGTACCGCTAGTTGCGAATAAATGGCGCTATGGAAAGTGATTACTGCGTGTGTACCTAATCATACATGTGAAGGGGTATAAGATCCTCTGTTTTCAGGCAACGTAAGCCAAGGAGGTGATACCCATATGCCGCACAACAAACCCGAAAAGATCCATAACCAGCAGAACAAAGACAGCATTAGGGAAGAAAACATCGATGTTCGTCCAGCCAAAGCAGCCAAAAGAGTACCCAGTCTGAACGGTATTCCCAAGCAGGAGTCCTAAAATTATCTAAACTGTCGATGTTAACGCGTGCCTCGCAGAATATTTGCGGTTCCCCACCGGTGCGTTGAACATGTCTCTAATGAGGACTATAATGGAGACAGGGAGATGTCCCGGGACAGGGGGATCGCTAGAATTATATGCAAACCGGACTTATATTGTGGTTTTTATTTATTAATGTAGTGGGTTATCTGGTGATGTCGGATGATAAGAGGCGTGCACAACAGCGTCGTGACCGTACACCCGAACGGACGTTATTCTTGCTTGCGTTTATTGGCGGTGCTTTGGGAGTCTGGATCGCGATGTATCGGAAAAGGCATAAGACCAAACATCCCAGCTTCACCATTGGCATTCCGTTGTTATTGTTCCTAAATGCGGTAATCTATGGTTACTTTATTCAATGAGCCATGGAACTCATGGTTAACCGATCATAGTATGGTCTCATATGTAAATTCATTCGTATAAATGGTTCATTGTGGCTCGGGAACGTTTAAGGAGTTATATGATTCTGTTAGTTGATTACATGTCAGACCGAAGCTTGCTTCGCGTGCTCTACATATAAAGGAAGGGACGGGATTCACATGTTATTTTCCAAAATTTTAGTGGCTTATGACGGTTCCAAAGCTTCAAATAAAGCACTTGATCGTGCGATTGAGTTAGCCAAAGTGTCCCCGAATGCAGTATTAGATGTCATCCATGCTTTTGATTTCCCGCGTGTATTCATCGGTGAGGGACTGGCTCCACTGCCACCTTCCCTTAATAATGATTACTACAATCTGGCGGTGCAGACAACAGATGAAGCGAAAGAACGACTTCAAACTGCCGGTGTAACGGCCAATGTGGATCTGATTCAAGGCGCGGCTGCGGAAGTGTTGCTTGATTTTGCCAAAGAAAATGATTCAGATATCATTATTATTGGTAGCCGTGGACTCGGTGGGATTCGTGAATTTGTCCTGGGTAGTGTCAGTCACAATGTGGTGCAGCATGCTCAGGTTCCAGTACTGATCGTAAAATAAGGGTGCAGTGTGTACACACTGAAAAGCAAGCAAGAAGCCGGTTGTCTTCGAGAGATTGAAGAGGAGCCGGCTTTCTTTTATGGGATGAAATGGATGTCTAAGTGAATTAAATGAAGCAATTCCCGAACATTATATTTGTCAATATGTTAAATGTTCGTCTTTAAGTTGACATTAGGTGTAGGGGATTGTTAGAATGTTAGATGTGTCGATCAGGTAAGAATAAGGTCGAGTAGGAACGAAATGTGTAACACTAGATTACCAAAATGAACGAAGATAGTTTGATAGATATTTGCTCGTATAACGCCGGGAATAGGGCCCGGAAGTATCTACCCGGGAACCGTAAATTTCCGGACTACGAGGAGATACGGCTGAGAGTCGCATGCAATCAGATGCGGACAGCAAGCCCCCTTTTGGCATGCCCAAATGAGGGATACGTATTTCTTGGAGTCCGGTGTCCGAAGAAAATGTGATGTTTTCGCGGGTAGCGGATTTTTTCATTTCACACGATAAGAGTTCCTTCATATCAGATGTAATCAAAAAAGCTCAGACGGGAGTTGGATGTATTCATGTCACTGCAAGTCGCTGTAATTATGGGCAGCAAGTCAGATTGGGAAACGATGAAGCATGCGTGCGAGGTGCTGGATGAACTGGAAATCGGATATGAGAAAAAGGTGGTCTCAGCCCATCGTACACCGGATTTGATGTTCGAATACGCAGAGCAAGCCATTGATCGGGGATTCAAGGTGATCATTGCAGGCGCAGGCGGGGCAGCACATCTACCCGGTATGGTCGCTTCCAAAACGATGCTTCCGGTCATTGGCGTTCCTGTTCAATCCAAAGCATTGAACGGTCTCGATTCCTTGTTGTCCATTGTTCAGATGCCTGGTGGTATTCCCGTCGCAACGGTGGCAATTGGCAAAGCAGGAGCAACGAATGCAGGACTGCTGGCAGCTCAAATGATCGGTGCTTTTGACCCGGATGTCCAACGTCGCTCTGAAGCTCGCAGGGAGCGCATTAAACAGGAAGTGCTCGAAAGCAGTGAAGAACTATGAGTAGAGCCGCGAACCAATCCGGCATGGCAGGAGAACTGAAAAATGTCCTGTTACCGGGGAAAACAACCATTGGTATTCTTGGAGGCGGACAGCTGGGACGTATGATGACGCTCGCAGGAACGGCAATGGGGTATCGATTTGTTACCCTTGATCCCGCTTCGGATGCGCCTTGTGGTCAAGTTGCTCGTCAGATTGAAGCGGGATATGACGATGCCAAAGCTGCGCTGGAACTGGCTCGGCAATGCGATGTTATTACGTATGAATTCGAAAATGTGGATGCAGAAGTCGCTGGACTGCTCGAGCGTGAGTCCTATGTTCCGCAAGGAAGTGCGTTGCTGTACACCACACAACATCGATTACGTGAAAAACGTGCAATTGAAGCCGCTGGAGTAAGAGTTGCGCCTTATCGCGAGATCACCAGTGCGGATACGATGCTTGCTGCTGTAAGTGAACTTGGCGTGCCTTGTGTACTGAAGACGGTGACTGGAGGTTACGATGGCAAAGGCCAGCGCGTAATTCGGGATGCGAATGAGGCTGTGGCTGCGTACGATGAGCTCGCAGCTACAGGTGCCGAACTGGTGTTGGAACAATTCATTAAGTTTGAATGCGAGATTTCGGTTGTTGTTGCGCGTAGTACCAATGGAGAGATCAAGACGTTCCCGCCAGCGGAGAACATTCATGTAAATAACGTTTTGCATGCTTCCATTGTACCGGCCAGAGTTGCCACTGACATCCAGATTGAAGCGCAAAAGCTGGCAGCAGCGGTGGCAGAATCAATGAAGGCTGTTGGATTGCTTGCTGTAGAACTGTTTGTAGCGGCGGATGGAAGACTGTACGTCAACGAACTGGCGCCAAGACCACATAATTCCGGTCACTATACGATGGAAGCTTGTGCGACTTCTCAGTTCGAACAACATATCCGTGCGATCTGCGGACTACCACTTGGGGACACTTCGTTATTGAGCCCGGTTGTTATGGTCAATGTGCTTGGAGAACACCTGGAAGGCATTATCGCCAGAACAGGGCAACCTGATGCAGAAGCGATAGAACTCGGTGTGATTCCCAAGCTTCACATATATGGTAAAACCGAAGCGAAAACAGGTCGTAAGATGGGACATGTGAATCTGCTTTGTCAGGATGTTGAAGAAGGATTGCAATGGATTGAACAAACTAACCTCTGGAGGAATACAAATTCATGATTGAACGTTATAGCAGACCCGAAATGAGAGCCATCTGGACCGAAGAGAACAAATTTCAATCGTGGCTGGAAGTTGAAATATGTGCATGTGAGGCGTGGGCTGAACTGGGTGTAATCCCTAAGGAAGAAGCAGCATTGCTTCGTCAGAACTCATCTTTTGACATCGACCGCATCTATGAGATTGAAAAGGAAACACGTCATGACGTAATCGCATTTACACGTACGGTATCTGAAAGTCTGGGTGCAGAGCGGAAATGGGTGCACTACGGACTGACTTCTACAGATGTCGTGGATACGGCTCTGGGATATGTACTGCGTCAAGCGAATGAGATTCTGGAGAAGGATATCGTGAATTTCATTGAAATTCTTCGTG
This sequence comes from Paenibacillus sp. FSL R5-0519, assembly GCF_037974275.1. Lineage (NCBI taxonomy): Bacteria > Bacillati > Bacillota > Bacilli > Caryophanales > Paenibacillaceae > Paenibacillus > Paenibacillus sp. FSL R5-0519. The sequence goes on along the minus strand of NZ_CP150234.1, from coordinate 5,793,428 downwards.
AAAAAGCACTGACGTATCAGCACACACCAATGATGGGACGTACGCACGGGGTACATGCAGAGCCAACAACATTCGGACTGAAAATGGCGTTGTGGCATGAAGAGATGAAACGGAACCTGGAGCGTTTCCGTCATGCAGCAGACAATGTACAATACGGCAAAATCTCAGGTGCAGTAGGAACGTACGCGAACATCGATCCTTTTGTTGAAGAGTTTGTCTGCGAGAAGCTGGGCACGAAGCCTGCGCCAATCTCGACTCAAACATTGCAACGTGACCGTCACGCGGAGTATATGGCTACATTGGCGTTGATCGCAACGTCCCTGGACAAGTTCGCTACAGAGGTACGTGCACTTCAGAAGAGCGAATTCCGTGAAGTGGAAGAAGCTTTTGCAAAAGGTCAAAAAGGATCTTCCGCAATGCCGCACAAGCGTAACCCGATCGGCAGTGAAAACATCTCCGGCCTGTCCCGCGTCATTCGCGGACATATGGTATCAGCATACGAGAACGTAACGCTTTGGCATGAACGCGATATCTCGCACTCTTCTGTGGAACGTATCATTCTGCCGGATGCAACAATGCTGCTGAACTACATGCTCAACCGTTTTGGTAACATCGTGAAGAACCTGACGGTATTCCCTGAAAACATGAAACGTAACATGGAGCGTACCTACGGGGTACCATTCTCCGGTCGCATCATGACCAAGCTGATCGACAAAGGCTTCAGCCGCGAGCAAGCGTACGATACCGTTCAACCACGTGCGATGCAGGCATGGGAAGAACAACGTCAGTTCCAGGATATCGTGAAATCCACCCCGGAAATCACGGAAGTACTGAACGAAGAGGAAATCGCAGATGCATTCAACCCGTCATGGCACTTGAAGCACGTCGATACCATCTTCAAAAAGCTCGGCTTGAACGATTAATATATAACTCCCATAAGGCTACAGCACAGAATGATGGACTAGCAGGGAACGCAGAGGACAGAAATAAGCTGAAGAAGCGAAGCTAAAAGCTTTCTGAAAGAAAGCTACTTCGGAAGCATACGCTGCGCCTTTATCAAGCTTGGAACAAGTTTTCTAACTAAAGTATAGGTTGATTATGTGTTCACGCTGGAACGGAGAAGGCAGAAAAAACCTGAAGAAGCAAAGCGCTCGCCTTTATCACAGGATTTTCCCCTTTAGAAAGGGGATCAGAAAAATCCGGGGATAACAGCGATCGGAAGGTTCTTCTGCATTCGGAGTGGCCCGCGTGATGAGGGGAATTGAACTTATATTTTACATCTCCTGAAAGAAGGTGAACCCATGGCACTGTCCACTGCGGCAGATCTCGTTAAAGCACCTCTGTTATATAAAGGAAAAGTACGTGAATTGTACGATCTGGGTGAACATTTTCTGATTGTAGTTACCGACCGAATCTCGGCATTTGATTACGTGCTGGACCCGGCAGTTCCCGAGAAAGGAAACGTACTGAACAAGCTCAGCAGCTTCTGGTTTGAACTGACAGGCAGCATGATGGAGAATCACGTGATTCATACCGATGTGAACAAATTGGGTGATCTCGTCACAGACCCAGAATTGCTCAAAGACCGCATCATGGTAACCCGCAAAGCAGAACGCATTGATATTGAATGTGTCGTGCGTGGATACATCACTGGTGGTGGATGGAGACAATACGAGACGAGCGGTGAAGTCAATGGCATTAAACTGCCTGATGGACTTCGCAAGAACGCCAAGCTCGAAGTTCCCATTTTCACACCGGCAGCCAAAAATGATGTAGGACACGACGAGGACATCTCGATGGATCGCATGAAAGAACTCGTGGGCGAAGGACTTGCAATGGAGCTTCAGGAAAAAAGCCTGCGCTTGTACGAATTCGCGCGTGATTATTGTGATCAGCGTGGCATCATTCTGGCAGACTGCAAATTCGAGTTCGGCATCGTGGATGGCAAGGTCATTCTGATTGACGAAATCTTCACCCCAGATGCTTCACGCTTCTGGGCCAAAGAGAATTATGAACTCGACATCGAGATCGATAGCATGGATAAAGAGCCAGTCCGCACCTATCTTGCAGGAACGGATTGGGACAAGAACAGCAAACCGGATCCACTCCCGCAAGCCGTAGTTGAAGCAACAACCGCCAGATATGTCGATATTTATAACCGTCTAACGGCACAATAAATAAAATTGTTTTCACTTAATGGTCAGTCTCGACCATTACACACCGTGCAACGTAAAAAGGTTTAGGCCTTTAAAAAACGTCGCATGGACTAGCGGAGGGGCGGAATTGTTCTTAAAGGAGCGATAGCGTTCGCCTTTGTCCCCGGGTTTTGACCGCAGAGCGGGCCAAAACAATCCAAAAAACCTGGGGACAACAAGCGACCGGAAGAACAATCCGCCCCGGAGCAAGCACCACTGCCCCACCTTTTAACAGCATAAAGCATTTATCCCGTTCATTACTGAGGAGGAACATAAGGATCATGATCAAAGCAACCGTATATGTCACTATTAAGCAAAGCGTACTCGACCCGCAAGGCGTAGCTGTTCAAGGAGCCCTGCATTCCATGGGATTCAACGAAGTGGAAAGTGTACGGATCGGTAAAGTCATGGAACTCAACCTGGATACAACAGATCGTGCGGAAGCGGAGAAACGATTGAAAGTCATGTGTGAAAAGCTGCTGGCCAACACCGTTGTTGAAGATTACCGCTACGAATTGGAGGGTTAATCTCATGAAATTTGCAGTTCTTGTGTTCCCTGGCTCCAACTGCGACATCGACTGTTACAAGGCAGTGGAAGATGCGATTGGACAAGAGGTAGATTATGTATGGCACACGGCTACAGATCTTTCGGCTTATGATTGTATTTTGGTTCCGGGTGGTTTTTCTTACGGGGACTACCTGCGTTGCGGAGCGATTTCCCGCTTTGCACCGGTAATGAACGAGGTAGCGAAAGCTGCTGAACAAGGTAAATATATTTTGGGCATTTGCAACGGATTCCAGATCCTGACGGAAGCGGGATTGCTTCCAGGTGCATTAATCCGTAACACTTCCCTGAAATTCCGTTGTCACGATACGGTATTGAAAGTGGCAAATGCAGATACACCATTTACACGTGATTATGCACCGGGCGAAGAGATTATCATCCCGATTGCTCACGGTGAAGGCAACTATTATTGCGACGAGGAGACGCTCGCGAGTCTGCAAGCGAACAACCAGATCGTATTTACGTATGGTACGAACCCGAATGGTTCTCTGGGTGATATCGCGGGAATCTGCAACGAGGGTGGAAATGTGGTTGGCATGATGCCGCATCCAGAGCGTGCAGTGGATTCACTGCTAGGTTCGGAAGACGGCAAACGTATGTTTACATCTATTTTGAAAGCATGGAGGGATCGGCATGACGCAGCAGCTATCCGCTAAGGAACCGACAGCAGAACAGGTCGCAGAACATAAACTTTACGCACAGATGGGCGTGTCTGACAGCGAGTATGAGCTGATCTGTGAGTTCATGGGCCGCAAGCCAAATTACACGGAAATCGGTGTATTCAGCGTAATGTGGTCTGAGCACTGCGCATACAAAAACTCCAAACCGCTCTTGCGTCGTTTCCCGACAAGCGGCCCTCGTGTCCTGATGGGACCTGGTGAAGGTGCCGGAATCGTGGATATCGGTGATAATCAGGCCGTTGTTTTCAAAATTGAAAGCCATAACCACCCTTCCGCGGTAGAACCTTATCAAGGAGCGGCGACAGGTGTGGGCGGCATTATCCGTGATATTTTCTCCATGGGTGCAAGACCGGTAGCACTTCTGAACTCCCTTCGTTTCGGTAAGCTGGAGAGCGATCGTGTTAAATATCTGTTCGAACATGTTGTAGCAGGTATTGCTGGATACGGGAACTGTATCGGTATTCCTACCGTTGCGGGCGAAGTGATGTTTGATGAGAGCTATGAAGGCAATCCGCTCGTTAACGCGATGTGTGTGGGTCTGATTGATCATGACAAGATTCAACGCGGTGTAGCCAAAGGTGTAGGTAACCCGGTTTATTATGTAGGGCCACCAACAGGTCGTGACGGTATCCACGGTGCAACGTTTGCATCCGTTGAGCTGACAGAAGAATCCGAGTCCCAACGGACAGCGGTTCAGGTCGGTGACCCGTTCATGGAGAAACTGGTGATGGAATCCTGTCTGGAATTGATCGACACGGGCATCGTGCTTGGAATTCAGGATATGGGTGCTGCGGGTCTGACATGTTCAAGTGCAGAGATGGCAAGTAAAGCGGGTAACGGTCTGGAATTGTATCTGGATCAGGTGCCACAACGTGAAGAAGGTATGACACCTTACGAGATGATGCTGTCCGAGTCTCAGGAGCGTATGTTGTTCGTCGTTGAGCCCAAGGATGAAGCGCAGGCGATGGAAATCTTTGAACGTTGGGGCGTAATCTGTGCCAAAGTTGGTAAAGTAACGGATGACGGTCGTCTGAAATTGATCCACCATGGCGAAGTGGTAGGGGATATGCCAGTAACAGCACTGGTTGACGAATGTCCAGTGTATGACAAGCCATCTTCTGTACCTGCGTACTATGAGCAAAGTGCTTCCATCGACACGCTTCGTTACGACGAAGTGTCGGATCTCGGCGGAGCGCTGAAACAAGTACTGGCTTCACCAACGGTTGCAAGTAAGAAATGGGTGTATGATCAATACGACTACATGGTGCGTACAAGTACTGCCGTTCGTCCAGGGTCGGATGCAGCCGTAGTTACGATTCGTGGCACACGCAAAGGTCTCGCAATGACAACGGACTGTAATGGACGTTATGTGTACCTTGATCCTGAAGTTGGTGGACGGATTGCCGTGAGTGAAGCTGCGCGTAACATTGTATGTTCCGGTGCAGAGCCGCTGGCGATCACGGACAACCTGAACTTCGGTAACCCGGAGAAACCGGATATTTTCTGGCAAATGGAGAAAGCGGTAGACGGTATGGCAGAAGCTTGCCGTGTGCTGGATACGCCGGTCATCGGTGGTAACGTAAGTCTGTACAATGAAAACGCCAAAGGCTCCATCTATCCAACGCCAGTAGTCGGTATGGTAGGTCTCGTTCATGATACGGATCATATCACGACACAAGCATTCAAATCCGAAGGTGATGTGATCATCCTCCTCGGTGAGACCAAAGCTGAACTCGGCGGCAGCGAGCTGCAATACGCCGTTCATGGTCAGACGGAAGGCCGTCCGCCAGAACTGAACTTGCAAACGGAAAAAGCGTTGCTTAGCACGGTGCTTGAAGCTATTCAATCCGGTCTCGTTCGCTCGGCGCATGACTTGTCTGAAGGTGGCCTGGCTGTAGCACTTGCAGAATCATGTATCAGCGGTAATGTAGGCGCACAGGTGAATGTGGAGACTGCACTGCGTGCAGATCACGCCCTGTTCAGTGAGAGCCAATCCCGTATCTTGTTGTCGGCTACGCCAGAGCAAGCGGGTAAACTTGAAGCATTTGTACGTGAGCGCGGTGTACCTGTAGCTGTGATTGGACGTGTAGAAGGAAGTAACCTGACGATTGAACTGAACGGAACATCAGCCGTGAGCGAACCTGTAGGAGGTTTGGCTCAGGTCTGGGAGGATGCGATTCCATGTCTCATGAACTGATGACAGGACCGTTGTGGACAGGCGATTATTATAATGAAGGGTCCGGCAAGGAAGGACTCGACAAATTGAAGGAAGAATGCGGCGTGTTCGGGGTGTTCAGACACCCTGACGCGGCTTCACTCTCCTATTATGGATTGCATGCGCTGCAACATCGGGGCGAAGAAAGTGCAGGCATGTGTGTGTGTGATGGCAGCCAGTTCAACTATCACCGCGGAATGGGTCTGGTGAAGGAAGTATTCACCAAAGACCTGATGCAGACATTAACCGGCGATATTTCCATTGGACATGTCCGGTATTCTACAAGTGGTGACAGTAAACTGACGAACGCCCAGCCATTGGTATTCAAATACCGTGATGGTGATCTGGCAGTAGCAACCAACGGTAACATTGTAAATGCACCAACGATTCGGCGTGAGCTGGAGCAGAGCGGTTCCATTTTCCAAACAACAAGTGATACCGAGGTTATTGCGCATCTGATTGCACGTTCCTCCAAAGGGCTTGTGGAAGCAGCAAAAGAGGCATTCCAGCGTATTGTTGGTGGTTATGCGTTTCTGATCATGACCAACGATAAGTTGCTCGTGGCTTCCGATCCACACGGACTACGTCCGCTGACGATGGGTAAGCTGGGAGAGGCGTATCTGTTTGCATCCGAGACTTGTGCACTGGAAACAATCGGCGCAGAGTTAATTCGTGATATTGAACCCGGTGAACTGCTTGTGCTGGATGCAGATGGACTGCATGAAGATCGCTTCGATCATCATAAACACCGCAAGGCATTATGTGCGATGGAATATATATATTTTGCTCGTCCAGATAGTGATATGAACGGTGCGAATCAACATGCAGCCCGTAAACGGATGGGAAGCCGCATGGCGATTGAGTCGTTTGTAGATGCGGACTTGGTTACGGGGGTACCAGATTCCAGTATCTCAGCGGCCATTGGTTATGCGGAGCAAACGGGTATTCCGTATGAGATGGGTATGATCAAGAACAAATACACCGGACGTACGTTTATCCAACCAAGCCAGGAATTGCGGGAGCAGGGTGTGAAGATGAAGCTGAGCGCAGTGCGTCGTGTTGTAGAAGGCAAACGTGTGGTCATGATTGACGACTCGATTGTACGGGGAACGACCTCCCGCCGGATCGTGAACATGCTGCGTGATGCAGGAGCAACGGAAGTTCATGTACGCATTACATCGCCACCTTTCAAAAACCCTTGTTTCTATGGCATCGATACACCGGACAGCCGCGAATTGATCGCTTCACAGCTGTCGGTGGAAGAGATCTGCCGTGAAATTAATGCGGATTCTCTGTCGTTCCTCAGTCCGGATGGACTGATTGCATCCATTCAGGGAGATAATCAGGATGATCCCAAGGGCGGGCTTTGCCTCGCATGTTTTGATAATGATTACCCAACCCGCCTCGACTTTGGCGGCGAAGAAAAATTCGGCTGCAGCTGTTAATCCATGCAGATGAGAAAGAATTATAACGAAGGTGACGTGTTCCTGATTCCGATGAAGGATGGCCGATTTGCGGTATGCCAGGTGGTATGCGCGCTTAAAGACCGTTTCAAAAAGGCATTTTCGTTCGGCGTGATGAGCATTCAGCGTGACGAAACCGTAAGTTTGGAAGATGGTGATTTTCTCTTCTATTCCTTTGGAAAGCGTAGAACCAACATCATATTTACTTCTCCGGTCAATATCCGAAACGGATCGTGGAGGATTGTGGGTAACACACCTTTGACGCCCGAAAAGGAAAAGCTGAAAGTGTTTCAGTGTGCCGGACATTTATACCGCGGTGATGAGTACATTCGTAACCTCCCGATAGAAGAGTATAGTCAGTTTAATACACTCGGCGTAGCCGGATTTGAATTGGTACAAAACCATCTGTTAGAGATGGAGCAAGGATAGGTAGGTTGGACTTAACATTGACACGATAAAATCTGGAGATAACGGCAATCGAAAGGTTGTCCAGTCATCGAAGGGGGACGTGTTAATACGCTGGTTCAATTTTATAAGATATGAAGGGTGTGATGGTTGTGTCCGAAGCATATAAAAAGGCCGGCGTCGATATCGCGGCAGGTAATGAAGCGGTTGAACGGATGAAAAAACACGTGAAGCGTACCTTCCGTCCGGAAGTGATGACAGATCTGGGTGGATTCGGTGCCCTGTTCGGTTTGAACAAAGATAAATACGATGAGCCAGTGCTTGTATCGGGTACGGATGGCGTAGGCACCAAGCTGAAAATTGCATTTGCGATGGATCGTCACGATACCATCGGAATCGACGCGGTAGCCATGTGTGTGAACGACATTGTGGTACAGGGTGCAGAACCACTCTTCTTCCTTGACTATCTGGCTTGTGACAAAGTTATCCCTGAGAAGATCGAAGCTATTGTTGCAGGTATCGCTGAAGGCTGTCATCAATCGGGTTGTGCGCTGATCGGCGGCGAGACGGCAGAGATGCCGGGCATGTACAGTGAAGGCGAATACGACATTGCCGGATTCACGGTAGGCATCGTGGACAAAGCGAAGATCATCAACGGTACAACCATCGCCCCTGGCGACACAGTGATAGGATTGGCTTCGAGCGGTGTTCACAGTAACGGATTCTCATTGGTGCGCAGACTTTTGTTGGAAGATGCGGGACTTAATCTGCATGATGAAGTAGCGGAACTGGGCGGTAAGCTGGGGGATTCTCTGCTGGAACCTACGAAGATCTATGTTAAACCCCTGTTGTCCCTGCTGGAAAAGGTGAAAGTAAAAGGCATGGCACACATTACAGGTGGTGGCTTCATCGAGAATATCCCACGTATGTTGCCGAGCAACGTGAATGTGGATATTAACTACGGCTCTTGGCCGATCCTGCCGATCTTCAACCTGTTACAGGAAAAAGGATCTGTCTCGAACCGTGACATGTTCACCACATTTAACATGGGTGTTGGGCTTGTACTGGTTGTTAATGAAGCAGATGCAACGGAAGCACTGCAACAACTGAAAGCATCTGGTGAAGAAGCATACATCATTGGACGTGTTACTGAAGGAGATGCGCGAGTAACCTTCACGGGAGCGGATGTTTAATGGCGAATTACCGCATAGCTGTATTTGCCTCGGGTGAAGGGACTAACTTTCAGTCATTGGTCGATGCAGTACGGAACGGTGGGCTGAATGCATCCGTAGATCTGCTCGTGTGTGATAAACCGTCTGCACGTGTTGTGCAGCGGGCACAGGATGCAGGCGTGGATTGTCATCTGTTTACTCCGAAAAATTATGCTTCCCGTGAAGCCTATGAGGCTGAGATCGTGGAAGTGCTAGAATCCAAAGAGATCGACTTGGTCGTTCTTGCCGGATATATGAGATTGTTGACTTCGGTTGTGGTGGATCGTTACGCAGGGCGGTTGATTAACATTCATCCGTCCTTGCTGCCGGCATTTGCAGGCAAGGATGCGATTGGACAAGCACTTGAGTATGGTGTGAAGGTGACAGGCGTGACTGTGCATTTCGTAGATGGAGGTATGGATACTGGCCCGATTATTGCCCAGCATCCGGTTCCCATTCTGCCACAGGATACGCCTGAGTCAATCAGCCGATCCATCCATGCAGCCGAACAGCAGCTATATCCTGAGGTTGTTTCCTGGTTCGCTCAAGGTCTGGTTCATTTAGATGGTCGTCACGTCACGGTTAACAAACCGGTTTGATATAAGTTGAAATTTTTTTACACGTTAACGGAGAGGACAGAAAAAACCTGAAAAAGCGAAGCGTTCGCCTTTATAACCGGATTTTCCCTTTAAAAAAAGGGAATCAAAAAATCTGGGGATAACAGCGATTAGAAGGTTGTTCTGTCATCGGAGTGTCCCGTGTAAACATCTTGGTTCAACTTGTATAACAGAAGTCGAATATTGGTACGCATTTTGTGATATTTCTCGGGAAATAAATCGGCTGTGTTTCGTCAGGAAACGCGAAGCCATGGGACATTAAAGGAGGAGCATATTGTGAGTATCAAAAGAGCGCTGGTCAGCGTATGGGATAAAACAGGCATCGTGGACTTTTGCCGCGAGCTGTCGCAAATGGGTGTGGAGATTATTTCGACAGGAGGTACAAGCAGCCTGTTGTCGAAGGAAGGCGTACCTGTCATCGGAATTTCGGATGTGACCGGATTCCCGGAAATTATGGACGGACGTGTCAAAACATTGCATCCGGCAGTGCATGGTGGGTTGCTGGCTGTTCGTGACAGCGAAGAGCATAAGCGCCAGATGGAAGAGAACGGACTGGATTATATCGACCTCGTTGTCGTTAACCTGTATCCCTTCCAAGATACTATCGCTAAACCCGATGTGACGTACGAAGACGCGATCGAGAACATTGATATCGGTGGTCCTACCATGCTTCGTTCTGCTGCCAAAAACCATGCTTTTGTTAGTGTCGTTGTTGACACAGCAGATTATGGGCAGGTGCTTGAAGAAGTTCGCAGCAATGGAGATACCACTCTCGAAACACGCAAACGGCTTGCGGCAAAAGTGTTCCGTCATACGGCGGCTTACGATGCAGTTATTTCTGACTATCTCTCCAACCTGAACGGTGATCCGTTGCCAGAGCGTCTGACGGTTACTTACGAAAAACTCCAGGATTTGCGTTACGGCGAAAATCCACATCAGCAGGCGGCATTCTACCGCAAACCGCTGGCTGCTCAAGATACATTGACAACAGCGGAGCAATTGCATGGCAAAGAGTTGTCTTACAATAACATCAACGATGCGAACGCAGCATTGCAAATTGTGAAAGAATTTGAAGAGCCTGCGGTTGTCGCGGTTAAACATATGAACCCATGCGGCGTAGGCATTGGCGCAAGTATCTATGAAGCTTACAGCAAGGCATATGCTGCAGATCCAACGTCCATCTTTGGTGGAATTGTGGCAGCCAACCGCATTATCGATAGCGATACAGCGGGCAAATTGAGCGAGATTTTCCTGGAAATCGTGCTTGCTCCTGACTTTACGCAAGAGGCACTCGATATCCTGACGAAGAAGAAAAACATTCGTTTGCTCAAAACGGGTGAACTGAACGCTGCTCGTAAACGGGAGAGCCAATTCGTGGTAACTTCCATCGACGGTGGTATGATCGTGCAGCAGTCCGATGTACATTCCATCGAAGCGAGCGAACTGAACGTGGTAACGGATCGTGCACCATCGGAAGAAGAACTGAAACAGCTGTTGTTCGGCTGGAAAGTAGTTAAACACGTGAAATCCAACGCGATTGTACTGGCTTCGAATGATATGACAGTAGGTGTGGGCGCTGGACAAATGAATCGTGTGGGTGCGGCCAAAATTGCGATTGAGCAAGCGGGCGAGCAAGCAAAAGGTGCTATTCTGGCATCCGATGCGTTCTTCCCAATGGGTGATACGCTGGAACTGGCAGCAAAAGCCGGCATTACAGCGGTAATTCAACCTGGCGGTTCGATCAAAGATGAAGAATCCATCAAAGTAGCCAATGAATACGGAATTGCCATGGTCTTCACAGGCGTTCGTCACTTCAAACACTAGAACGAAAAAGGTTTAATAAGGGGTGTCGCCTGTCATGTTAATGACTTATGGTACACCCCCTCTTTTTTAGGTTTTTAACACGCAATAGCGTAACAAATTCAGTTATGTACGGAGGGGAACAGAACGAATGGATATTCTGGTAGTAGGCGGCGGTGGCCGGGAACATGCAATCATCTGGGCGCTGGCGAAGAGTCCAAAGGTAGACAAGATTCACTGTGCACCGGGAAATGCAGGCATTGCTCAGCTGGCTGAGTGTCATGCCATTGCGGTAAATGAATTCGATAAACTAACGGCTCTTGCTGTAGAGCTTAAAGTAGGTCTGGTGGTTATTGGCCCGGATGATCCGTTGGCGGATGGAATCGTGGATGCATTTGATTCTACAGGTATTCCGGTATTTGGACCTCGTCGCAATGCAGCAGAGATCGAGGGAAGTAAAACGTTTATGAAGGATCTGCTGCACAAATACAACATTCCAACCGCAGCCTATGAGAAATTCGACAATTACGAACAGGCTCAAGCATACCTGAATGAGCAAGCCATTCCGGTTGTCATCAAGGCAGATGGACTGGCAGCGGGCAAAGGAGTGACGGTAGCTTATTCCCGTGATGAGGCTGATCAGGCACTTCGCAGCATCATGGTGGATAAAGTGTTTGGTGAAGCAGGAGCGAAAGTGATCATCGAGGAATTCCTTGCAGGGCAGGAAATGTCCATTCTGGCTTTTGTCGATGGGGAGACCGTTCGTCCGATGGCCGCAGCACAGGATCACAAACCCGTATTCGACAATGATCAGGGGCCAAACACAGGCGGTATGGGGACATATTCACCATTGCCACATATCCCGGCTTCCATTATTGAGGAAGCCGTGGAGACGATCATCAAACCAACGGCTAAAGCAATGGTGTCCGAGGGACGTCCATTCCAGGGTGTACTGTTTGCCGGACTGATGATCTCGCCCGATGGCAAACCCAAAACGATTGAGTTCAACGCACGTTTCGGTGATCCGGAAACACAAGTGGTTTTGCCACGTTTGAAGAGTGATTTGTTTGAGATCTTCTGGGCCACTGTTCATGGCAAGCTGGCCGATATTGAGATTGAATGGAGCGATGAAGCCGCTGTATGTGTGGTACTTGCTTCAGGTGGATATCCGGGTCCTTATGCCAAAGGTGTAGTCATTGAAGGACTGGATCATGTGGATGATGCGGTTGTATTCCACGCAGGTACAGCGCGTAATGAAGCAGGAGACTGGGTCACCAACGGTGGACGGATTCTGGGCGTTGTGGGCCTTGGTGCTGATATTGCCGAAGCTAGAAACAAAGCCTATGCACAGGCGGAGCATATCCAATTCGATGGCAAACATCAGCGGACGGATATTGCTGCTAAAGCACTGGTATAGAATGAACAAAGAGTCCGTAAAGATGTGTGCCGGAAAGGTATTTGCATCCTGCGGGCTCTTTGCTTCGTATATAGATGTATCTTGTGTAAACGATCGGACTTGTCCATAGGTGAAGGATAGGGGAAAGAGACGAAACAGGATTAAACCTGGATGTTCAGGTATGTTTAATGCCCTGAGGTACAGGGTAGTATTTTTAGAAATTGGACTATACTAAACTTGTGAACAATATCACATTATGAGGTAATAACCATCATATTATATAAAGTACGTAACATACATAGAGACTAATTTGTGAACATTATACTGTAACCTTGTTCCAAACCATAACGTGCAACTGGATGGTTGAGAGGGAAACATGGTATACTTTTCGGAAACAGGAATGAGTACGAGGGGAGGTGGATATCTATTGGGTAGGCGATATTGTAAATTGTCCAAATGGCGAATCTAGGTGGAGTTAAGCGAGGAACAATTGACAGCATGAGGGGTAACCCGATTTGAATGAAGAAGTTTCTGCAAGTCATTGACTTCATCTTGAATTCCTGTTTTGTAATTTTACAAGGTCAAACGTAAGACTTATACAAAAATTATCATTGAAATCGATTTTATATAAGGCAGACGTCGTGTTGAAAGAATAACAGTTGATGAATGGTTAACGTAGTTAACGGATCACACTGTAACTATCTCTGGAGGTGAATCCCTGAGAACCGGGGAAATCATTGGACATAATTACCATATTGAATATCGCTTTACTTATTATCTTGATTGCATTGACTGCATTTTTCGTGGCATCGGAGTTCGCTGTAGTCAAAATTCGTACATCAAGAGTGGATCAACTGGTTGCCGAGGGCAATAAAAAGGCCGTACTTGCCAAAAAAGTTGTCTCGGACCTGGATTATTATCTGTCAGCCTGTCAGCTCGGTATTACAGTCACCGCTCTGGGACTGGGAGCACTCGGAAAACCGACGGTTGAGAGATTGTTATACCCGGTATTCAATTATTTAGATGTACCTGCTTCAATTTCGTCAATCGCTTCCTATGCAATTGCCTTTATCCTCGTCACGTTTTTGCATGTGGTTGTTGGTGAGATGGCACCTAAAACATTGGCGATTCAGTTTTCGGAAAAGCTGACGTTATTGCTCTCACCACCTTTATATTGGTTTGGTAAAATCATGTATCCGTTCATCTGGGCGCTCAATGGAGCCTCACGTGTTATTTTGCGGGGATTCGGTGTGAAGCCTGCTGAACATGATCAAGCCTACTCGGAAGATGAGATCAAAATCATCATGAACCAGAGTTATGAAGGGGACGAGGACAACAAGACCAAGCTTTCATATCTGGAAAATGTATTTGTGTTCGATGAACGTGATGCCAAAGACATCATGGTCCCACGTACGGAACTGGTGACTTTGAATCAGGATATGACCTATGACGATATTATTCCTATATTGGATGAACATAACTATTCACGTTACCCTGTCATTGAGGATGGGGACAAGGACCGCATTATCGGCGTTGTGAATGTGAAAAAGATTTTGCCGGACATGGTTGCCGCAAGATCGTATCAACTGAGCGAGTTCGTTCGTGAGATCCCGTTTGTTTCCGAAGTTACACGTATCCAGGATGCGATGATTAAAATGCAGCAGGAACGTGTACACATGGCTGTAGTCGTGGATGAATACGGTGGTACTTCAGGAATCATTACGATGGAGGATATTCTGGAGGAACTGGTCGGTGAGATTCGGGATGAATTCGATGCCGATGAGGTGGCTGATATCCAGGAGACCGGAGAGAATCAATATCTGATTAATGGCCGGGTGCTTTTGGATGAAGTGGAGCGGCAGTTTGGACTTAGCTTTGAAGGAAATGAAGAGATGGATACGGTGGCCGGATGGATTCAATACCAGAAGGGTGTAGGTGTGGAAAAAGGCGACACGGTAGAACACGGAGATTATGTCTGGACCGTTGTGGACGCCGAGAACTATCACATCAAGCAAGTTCTTCTGGAACGAGTGAGCGGCGCTGAGGTTGAGGAAGCTGCTAGCGATCTGACGTAATCTTAGCCGGAAATTTTAAAAATTTAAATGTTTTTGCGATAACGTAGCAGTGTATGGGACGGAATCGATTCTGAAGAAGTGTAGCGTTCGCGTTTGCAGACCAATTGTAAACCTTTGAAAACAACAATCAGGGAAATTGGGAGGCAATGGCGATCGGAAGAACGAGCCGTCACCGGAACGTCACTCGTGCAACCTTAATATAAATTTTACTTGGAGGTGAATCCCTCAACCTGAGGGAAATCATTGGACGGAATAATAGCCTTGAATTTATTTTTAGTAGCCGTATTTATCGGTCTGACAGCCTTTTTCGTTGGAGCTGAATTTGCAATTCTTAAAGTACGGATGTCCCGAATCGATCAATTGATCTCGGAAGGTAACAAAAAGGCAGTACTGGCCAAAAAAGTGGCGCACAACCTGGATTATTATCTGTCGGCATGTCAATTGGGGATTACCATTACGGCGCTCGTATTGGGAGCCTTGGGTGAACCTACCGTTGAGAAAATGCTGCACCCGCTATTTGAGCGCATGGAAGTGCCAGCGGCGTTGTCTACCGTGCTTTCCTATGGTATTGCTCTCGCGATTATTACGTTCCTGCACGTGGTTATTGGTGAGTTGGCACCGAAAACACTGGCGATTCAGTTTGCAGAGAGAATGACGCTGTTGCTGGCACCACCATTGTACTGGTTCGGTAAAATCATGAATCCGTTCATCTACGCGCTGAATGGAGCTGCTCGTCTGTTGCTTGGCATCTTTGGTGTAAAACCTGCTGGGCATGATACCGTTCACTCGGAAGAAGAGCTGAAGCTGATTATGGCACAGAGCTATGAGAGTGGCGAGATCAACCAGACGGAGCTGGATTATCTGAAGAATATTTTTGCTTTTGATGAGCGTTTGCTTCAGGAGATCATGATTCCAAGAGACAAAATCGTTACCTTGAATAAAGAAATGCCGCTTGATCAGATCATTGAGACGCTGAATCGACATGAATACACGAGATATCCTGTTATTGCAAATGGAGATCAGACGCATTTTGTTGGTTTCATCAACACGAAAGAAATGCTGACAAGTGTGGCTGCAGGCCGTGCCTTTAATATGGAGACATTTGTCCATAATACGCCGAGTTTCTCCGAGCGTTCTCCGATCAAGGACGTGCTGATTCAGATGCAGCAAAGCCGTGTACACATTGCAACCGTGAAAAACGAGGCAGGTGTTACGGTAGGTATGGTTACGATGGAGGATATCCTTGAAGAGATTGTCGGAGATATCAAGGATGAATACGAGCACAAAGATCTGGTGAATCCTCCAAAAAGAATGAAATTGGTTTAAGCAGCAGTGTTAAAAAGAAATTACAGCATTAACGAAGTATCTAAGTAAAGCAACGTAATTGTTATAACGATAAGCAGGTTCCCGAGGTGCTCGGGGCCTGTTTTTTGGTTTGCATCTTAATTTTAAAATAAATGCTTGCATATTGTAGTGCAATGGATTAATATAAATTTAAAGAATCTTAAATTAAAGATAAATAACAAAATCAATACAATAAATAAAAGAAGCGCATCTAACTTATGATATTACTAAAACCAAGGGAGTGGAGATTATGTTCAGAACTTCAGGCATTCATCACATTACAGCTTTTGTAGACGATGCACAGAAAAACGTTGATTTTTACGCAGGCGTGTTGGGTCTCAGATTGGTAAAAAAAACAATTAACTTTGATGCACCAGACGTGTATCACTTGTATTATGGGAATGAGCAGGGTGCACCGGGCACAATCATCACCTTTTTCCCACAGCAGAATTCAAGAAGAGGTGTTATTGGTTCAGGTCAGACTGGAGTTACCGTATATGCGGTACCTGTAGGAAGCTTGCCTTTCTGGAAAGAACGTCTTACTTCCTTCGACATTCCGTATGAAGATAAAACCAGATTCGGTGAGCAGTACATTCGTTTCTTCGATAAAGGTGGCCTGTTGCTTGAACTGGTTGAGCGCGAAGGTGGCCAGCCAAGCAGCTGGAGTTTCAACGGTGTGACACCGGAGCATGCCATCAAAGGATTCGGCGGTGCGGTATTGTTCAGCCACGTTCCTGAGAAAACCATGGATGTATTGGTGAGCAAACTCGGTCTGGAGCAGGTTGGGGAAGAGAACGGACTCCTTCGTCTACAGGCAAGCGGCGATATTGGCCAGATCATTGACATTCAGTCTACAGGCATTCAACGCGGGATTGGCGGAGCCGGAACGGTTCACCATATTGCATGGCGTGCCAAAGACTACACGGAGCATGAGCAAATTCAGCAGGATCTTGAACAATCCGGGTATCATCCAACGCCAGTCATCGACCGTCAATACTTCAACGCTGTGTATTTCCGGGAGCCGGGAGGCATACTTTTCGAACTGGCTACCGATCCTCCGGGATTTGCACGGGATGAACCGGCAGAGAGCATGGGGGAGAAACTGATGTTGCCTGAATGGTATGAACCACAGCGCGAGCAGATTGAACAATTGTTGCCACGAATTGAAGTACGTGAATGGAAGGGAGAGTCCAAATCATGACTACAACCAATACAATGAAACATATCTATAAAGCAGGTGCTCAGGCGGATGCGCCAACAATTTTGTTGCTTCACGGTACAGGCGGGACTG
This sequence comes from Paenibacillus sp. FSL R5-0519, assembly GCF_037974275.1. Lineage (NCBI taxonomy): Bacteria > Bacillati > Bacillota > Bacilli > Caryophanales > Paenibacillaceae > Paenibacillus > Paenibacillus sp. FSL R5-0519. The sequence continues at coordinate 5,776,171 of NZ_CP150234.1, read as the reverse complement.
AGAACGATCTGATCGGTCTTGCGGAGATGATTGCGCCAGGAGCTGGCATCCTTGGGGTACGGGGTAACGTATCGGAGAACGGGATGCCCCGTTTCTTCCGCCGCTTGGCCGAAGGTATTTTTGATGAAGAAGATCTGATTGCTCGTACGGCAGAGCTGGGATCTTTTGTAGATGCAGCTGCGGTGGAATACGGGTTCGATCGGTCCAATGTGTATGCACTGGGATACTCTAACGGTGCCAACATTGCTGCAAGCCTGATCTTCCATCAAGCGGATGTTTTCAAAGGTGCGATTCTGCATCACCCGATGGTACCGCTGCGTGGACTGGAATTGCCGGATCTGAAAGGTCTGCCTGTATTCATTGGTGCAGGCGAGAATGATCCAATTGTACCAAGACGTGAAACGGAGGAACTTGCTTCGCTGCTTAGCGGTGCAGGTGCCGATGTAAACACGCATTGGGAGCGTCAGGGTCATCAGTTGACTCGTACCGAGGCAGAAGCTGCGGCAGTTTGGTTTAAGACACAGGCGTAAGCGCGGTGGAGTGACGGTTATGAAACAGATAGAGACAGCCTGATCGTGAAGATCGGGCTGTTTTTCCATTTTAATTTGATCATCGATAGGCGGAGGAAATGATTGACTGGTGTTATGTAAACGGTACGAACCGGGTAAACATTTGAATGTGTGATAGATAACCTTGTATGCTTATTTTATATAGCTATGCACGACATCATGAACTGGAGGGGTTAATGTGGAACGTAACATCAAGGAACTGGTACAGCGGATGACACTGGAGGAGAAAGCGGGTATGTGCTCGGGGCTGGACTTTTGGCATCTGAAAGGGGTGGAGCGTCTTGGCATTCCTTCCATCATGGTGACGGACGGACCTCATGGGCTACGCAAGCAGGATAGCAGTGCAGATCATCTCGGTCTGACGTCGAGCGTGCCCGCAACCTGTTTCCCGTCTGCGGCAGGACTGGCTAGTTCATGGGACAAGGATCTGGCGCGTCAGGTCGGAGTAGCCTTGGGTGAGGAATGTCAGGCTGAGGATGTAGCGGTATTGCTTGGGCCGGGTGTGAATATTAAACGTTCCCCACTGGGCGGACGTAATTTTGAATACTTTTCCGAAGATCCGTTGTTATCTACACAGATGGCTACCGGTCATATTCAGGGTGTGCAGAGTCAGGGCGTGGGTACGTCTCTCAAACACTTTGCAGTCAATAATCAGGAAGAACGGCGCATGTCGATTGATGCGGTGGTAGATGAACGGACGTTGCGCGAGATTTATCTGGCGAGCTTCGAAGGTGCGGTGAAGGATGGACAGCCGTGGACGGTGATGTGTTCCTACAACAAGGTGAACGGCACGTATGCAGGTGAGAATGAATGGTTGCTGACGGATATCCTGAAAGAGGAATGGGGACACGAAGGGCTCGTGGTATCAGACTGGGGTGCGGTTAATGAACGTGCAGACGCCCTTGCAGCAGGACTTGAACTGGAGATGCCAGCAAGCGGCGGAATCGGTGAGCGTAAAGTGATTGATGCCGTAGAGAGCGGACAATTGCCGCTGGACAAGCTAGATCGGGCGGTGGAGCGTCTGCTTACGCTGATCTTCAATGCCGTTGATCAAAAGCAAGAAGGGGCTACATATAATAAGGATGAGCATCACCGACTTGCGCGCAAGGTGGCAGGCGAGAGTATGGTTTTGTTGAAAAATGAAGAAGGTATCCTGCCGCTGGGGCGTGCAGGAAAAGTGGCGTTAATCGGAGCATTTGCGCGTAAACCCCGCTTCCAGGGCGGTGGCAGTTCCCACATTAATCCAACCAAAGTGGATGATATTGTGGAAGAGATGACACAGGTGGCTGGCGAAGGTGTAACCTTCTCCTATGCCCCAGGTTATTGGATTGAAGCGGATGATGTGGATGAGACATTGATGCATGAGGCTGTTCAGGCAGCGAAGTCGGCGGATACCGCTGTAGTGTTCGTTGGATTGCCGGATCGTTATGAATCCGAAGGGTATGATCGTTCCCATCTGCGCCTGCCTGACAATCATATTCGGTTGATCGAAGAGATTGCGAAGGTTCAATCACGTGTCGTCGTGGTTCTGAGCAACGGATCTCCAGTAGAGATGCCTTGGCTGCCGAAGGTGCAAGCGGTGCTCGAAGCGTATCTTGGCGGACAGGCGGTTGGTGGAGCGATAGCCGATCTGTTGTACGGAGAGGTGAATCCGTCCGGCAAACTGGCAGAGACGTTCCCTGCCAAACTCAGCCATAATCCATCTTATCTGAACTTCCCGGGCGAAGGGGATCGTGTCGATTATCGGGAAGGTATCTTTGTGGGTTACCGCTATTATGACAAAAAAGAGCTGGAGCCCCTGTTCCCGTTTGGTTATGGACTGAGTTATACAACATTTGAATATGCCGACCTGAAGGTAGATCGCACGGAACTGACCGATCAGGATGAGTTGAATGTGCAAGTTCGGGTCACCAATACCGGAGACAGAGCGGGCAAGGAGATTGTACAACTATATGTCAGCGACGTGGAGAGCACAGTGATTCGCCCAGTCAAAGAACTGAAGGCTTTTGCCAAAGTAGCGCTTGAACCGGGAGAGTCAAAAGTAGTGAGCTTTACACTAAACAAGCGTTCATTCGCCTATTACAATGTGGATATGAAAGACTGGCATGTGGAGACTGGAGAGTTCGAGATTCAAGTGGGCAGTTCCTCACGGGACATTCATGTGCAGACACGGGTGAATGTAGAGTCCACAGCGACATTCCTTCCAACTTATACGCGTAATAGTACATTGGGGGATATCCAGCGTGATCCGGCCCATAAAAAGCTGCTCGAACAGGCTTTGCAGCAATTCCAGGAGGCCAGTGGATTTGGCGGTGAGGATGCGGGTGACCATGCGGATATGATGGATGCAATGATGAAATATATGCCGCTGCGTGCACTGGTTGCGTTTAGCGGTGGGGCCATGACGGAAGAAGCGATGAACGAGCTTCTGGAGCAGCTGAACAACAAGGATCATGGTATTCGGGGATAAGGGGCAGCAGCCTTAAATCGAGTATTCATCCATCCTTAGAATAAGCGAATGTGCAATCCGTGGAGGAACTGCGCACGAAGCAACAAGAAGGTGTATGTGAGGACCAGCCGCATAGTGGCTGGTACAGTTACCCGATCTGATTATGGATCGGGTTTTCTTTTTCATAAGGGAAAAGAGGGAGAACGGAACGGTGGGATAGGGGATAATCCATGCAATGCAACAGAAAGTGATAGAAACGACAGGACGGCTGTAACATTGATGAAGCAACATGGTTGTGGTAAAGGATGGAGTATTCTATAATGGAGTAATTGATAATCATTTTCAATTAGATCGGTGAACGATGACTATGGATGTAATCAGGAGGAGAAGATGAATCCTAACTCTAGCTCACATACGTTTGGCTCAAGTGCGTTTGTGGAGACCCGCGATGGTCGCAAATTACATTATATGTCCAGGGGAACAGGAGAACTTACGGTTGTATTTGAATCCGGTATGGGTGCCTCCAGATCGAACTGGGGATTAGTTGCACCAGCCATTGCTGAGCATGCACGCGCCGTCGTGTATGACAGGGCAGGGGCGGGACGAAGTGATATGGACTCGGCTTCACGTAGCCTTGAACGCATTGCAGGTGACCTTGGGGAACTGCTGACTGCGCTGGGTCCGGGGCCTTTCATTCTGGTTGGACATAGCTGGGGAGGTCCGATCGTACGGGCTGCGGCGGCTGCACATCTGTCTCGATTACGTGGCATTATTCTGGTAGATCCATCAGACGAGCATTGCAAAATGTATTTTTCCAAACTTACTAAGATGAGCTTTGCCTTCAATGGTTTCCTTATTCCAATCATGGCACGTACGGGTTTATATAAGTTGCTCGGCAGCAAAGCGGGAAGCATTCAGCCTGACGATGTGGCGGCGGATCACCTCAAGGAAGATTTTACTGTACGAGCAGCCAGCACGATGCTTGCGGAGGGCAAAACATTTCTGAGTGACATGGCAGCGCTGCTGGAACATCCTCCGGCTCTGGGTAATCTGGAAGTCAGCGTGATCTCGGGTACGAAACCGGGTAAGGGAGAGGGGAAAATCAGACCTGCACTCATCAAGGCGCATCGCCAGACGGTGAGCAAGCTATCCAATGCAAGATGGATTGGGGCAGATCAATCGGGACATATGGTTATATATACAGACCCTCAGGTCATTATCGATGAAATTGTACGAATGATAAATGAAGTGAGCTCAGGCGCAAGATCAGAACAAAAGTGATACAATACAAAGAAAAGCAGTGCGCGACATTGCTAGATAAGTTGAATTAGCCATTTACACGATAACGAAGAGGACAGAAAGAACCTGAAAAAGCGGAGCGTTCGCCTAAAAGCTTTCTGAAAGAAAGCTGCATCGGAAGCATAAGCTATCACCGGATTTTTCCCTTTAGAAAGGGAATCGAAAAAATCTGGGGATAACAGCGATTGGAGGGTTGTTCTGTCATCGTAGTTTCAGTGTAAATAAACGTTGTTCAACTTATATAGACCATAAAAGCGGAGTGTGGAGACAACATGAAACCAGTTGAACAAGAACCAACGGGAACCACAAATCCCGGCCGTGCCAGTGTTGGCATGGAAGATATCGTGCGTGCACATCATGTGCTGCGTGAGGTCATTGTAAGAACGCCGTTGCAGCGGGACGCTGTATTGTCGGCCAAATATAACTGTAATGTGTATCTGAAAAGGGAAGACCTTCAAGTGGTGCGCTCGTTCAAAATTCGGGGTGCCTATAATATGATTCGCAGTCTGACACCAGCCGAGATGGAGAAGGGTATTGTCTGTGCAAGTGCGGGCAACCATGCCCAAGGCGTCGCTTTTAGCTGTAATGCCCTTGGAATTAACGGCAAAATCTTCATGCCGAGTACAACCCCGAACCAAAAGGTGAAACAGGTAAGACGTTTTGGCGGTGACAACGTTGATGTGGTGCTGATCGGGGATACGTATGATGATGCGTATGCTGAAGCGATGCGTGCATGTGACGAACAGGGCATGACGTTCATCCATCCGTTTGATCAACCGAAGATTATTGCAGGTAATGGTACGGTAGCGATGGAAATCATGGAAAGTCTCGATGAGAATGCCGACTATGTGTTCGTGACGATTGGTGGCGGAGGACTGGCGGCCGGTGTGGGAACCTACATGAAGACTGTGAGTCCGGAGACACGCATCATTGGTGTTGAGCCACTTGGGGCAGCCTCCATGAGTGAGGCGATGTTCCGTAAACAGGTTGTAACGCTGGATGATATTGATAAATTCGTGGATGGCGCAGCGGTGAAGCGAGTTGGCGACCTGACCTATGATATCTGCAGCAGTATACTTGATGACATTGTGAAAGTGCCGGAAGGCAAAGCCTGCACAACCATTCTGGAACTATATAATGAAAATGCAATCGTGGTTGAGCCTGCCGGTTCCTTGGCAGTTGCGGCGCTGGAGCAGTATCGTGAGCAAATTGTGGGCAAGACGGTGGTCTGTGTCATCAGTGGCGGGAATAACGATATTGACCGGATGCAGGAGATCAAAGAACGTTCTCTGATCTACGAAGGTCTGAAGTATTATTTCATGGTTAATTTCCCACAGCGTGCAGGAGCATTACGTGAATTCCTGGAGGAAGTTCTAGGGAAGAATGATGATATCACCCGGTTTGAATATACGAAGAAGCATGATAAGGAAAATGGCCCTGCCCTCGTGGGCATTGAGCTGATGTACAAGGAAGATTACCAACCGCTCATTGAACGTATGAACCGCAAAGGTATCGCCTATACCGAGCTGAACAAAAACCTGAATCTGTTCAACATGTTAATCTGATGAATTATTCAACAAGGCAGTCAGACATGCAGTCGGAGGTGAAATGAAGTATGCAATCAGATCACCAAGAAACATCTCCTCTGATCAGACCAGGGAACATCGAAGATGCTGATCAAGTCATTCCGTTGCTGTACCAGGCGATAGGAGATATTGCTTACGCGCTTGCGGGTGAGGTGGATCATGAGAAGGCAATGCAGATTTTGCAGGATTTCTATGTACAGGAAGACAATCGGATTAGCTATCGTCATGTGACAGTGATGGAGCAGGATGGACTTGTGGCGGGAATTCTCGTAGCCTATGATGGCGGTGAAGCGGATCGTCTGGACCAGCCGATTCTGAATCGCCCTGGACGAAGTCGGGATGAGAAGTATACTTTGGTTAAAGAAACCCGCCCGGGTGAGTATTATCTGGATACTCTCTCGGTAAGTGAAGCTTATCAGGGGCAGGGCATCGGCCGGGCACTGATGGCTGCTTTTGAGCAGCAGGGCAGAGATCTGGGTCACTCGCAGGTATCCCTGATTGTAGAACGGGACAATGGCCGTGCGCTAATGCTCTATGAACGGCAGGGATATGTCAAAGACGATGTCATTGTCATCGCAGGACATGAGTATAATCATATGGTCAAGCCACTTTAATAGAGCAAGAAACCAAGAAGAAACCGCTACAGGGAGATCCTGTGGCGGTTTTTGTCGTAATGATATGTTGTAGCGTAGCCTAAATATTTAGGCCTCAATATTAATGTGACAAGGAACAGATTAACTCAATAATTGGCATAATCGCTGACCGGCACATGCTGCTCCAGCCATTTCTCGACTGCAGCCGTTTTCTCATACTTCGATTCCTTAACCACGGCCATAAAAGCAACCAGCTTAGTCAGGAACTCACTATCAACGGATGCAAGACGCTGCAAGACACCGTTGTAGCCTCTTTGGGCGTTCGCCACCATTTTGTTCGTGTCATAATCAAACAGCGGTGTGTTGTTCAGCCCATAAAAAGTATACAGGGTATAACTGTTTAACAGATTATGCACCTGCTTGGCCCGATTTGATTTCGGATAGAGTTCCAAAAATTTTTCCTGGCTGAGTGCTCGAAGGAGAATTTCCTGATAGCCAATGACCAGAGCACCGTCATCCGCAGGCAAGTTTTTCGTTTCCTTTGTCATGATATGGATGTAGCTTGAGATATCCTCTTTAATGACAGAGGTATATTTCACGAATGCCGCATAATTCATTATGGGATAGAGAGAGCCTTCGAGCATCACGAGACGGTAGCCGCTGTCACGGGATTCTTTTAGAAGTGCACGCAGATCGGAGTCCTGGGTACGCTCCATAAGTTTGGTGAAGCTATCGTTCATCTTGTAAGCATTGATCATCTTGTCCTGAACGTTAGGAACGAGCAGGCGGTCCGTCATGGCACCCAGCGCCTTCAGGCGAGCATTCTCCAATTGAAGCACCATCAGGGTGGCGTGATGTTTTGTTACTTTTTTGATATGAGATTCGAGATAAATATCCGCGGCAGGCAGGCCGTTTTTTTTGTAGAGCATGGATTGAAATGTTTGATATATGGTTGTTGAACTGGCAGTTGTGACTTTGGAATCTGTACTGGAAGAAGCGGCAGAAGCAACTCCGGATAATGGGGCTACAGCCGTTTGGATCAGCATGAGGACGGCGGTTGCTGTAATGAAGGTACGCATGCCTTTACGTTTGGCAGATTGAAACGATGATGTCATGGATATGAACCTCCCGTAGTTAAGAAAATGATAGGCGTTGTTCACTAGTCACTATACATTAACGTAATTGGGGCAGGATGTGGTTGCGGAATAGTGACAAATTTTTCTGTTATTTTTAACTTTTGGAGGGTGGAAGATAGAGGAAGATTTCTGCGAAAATATTTTTTGTACAACTGGAAACTTTTGAGCTGATCGGAACGTCTTAGTTGTGCACAGGTAAATACAGGAATGAATGAAAAGAACAACGAATCTATTTCGATGTTAACTACATGCGAGAATGGGGATATGGGATATGAGGAAAGCGGGAGGAAAACAAGTGAAGAAGGTAATGTCAGCGCTGGCTGTATCGGCCATGCTGATGTCCGCACTTCCAACGTCGGTTATGGATGCAGCTGCGAGGATCAGCATATATATTAATGATGCAGAGTTATCATCTGCTCAGGCACCTGTGATGAAAGGTGGACGCGTACTGGTTCCGCTGCGGTCGATTTTTGAAGGATTGGATGCGAAGGTACAGTACACGAACAGAACCAAAACGATTGTTGCAACTCGCGACGATCAGGAAGTTACATTGACACTCGGTTCCAAAACGGCATACATCAACGGGGAAGCGATATCGCTGGATGTACCTGCAAACACGATTAAGGGCAACACGATGGTTCCGATTCGTTTTGTCAGTGAAGCTTTTGGAGAAAAAGTATTCTGGAACTCGCGCAATCAGCGTGTAGATATCAAGACAACGGTAACGCCACCAGTGGATGAGACACAATATGCTGCATGGAACATCTATGGTTCGGTATCCGGAAGTAACGGGGATGGTCGTGACCTGACCGTGAGCTTCACACGTCCAACGTCGGAGAAGGCGGTCTCTGCTTACCGGATTATGTTGGTGAAAACACGCGATGTGAATACCTTCACGGAGTCGGCAGCATCGGCAGTACCTTCTGCGAACTATACATCTGTAACACCGAATGGCAGCAACCCGAAACTGACGCTTAATGCACAGACGCGTGACGTAAACGGTGATTTGCTTAATAGCAACGAGACGTATCGCCTGTATGTTCTGACTGTTGGTAACAGCAACAATAATTATAAAAATGCATTGAACTGGTCTTCCCAGGCATTGAAGCTCAATATTGTGAAATCCACAGTACAGGCAGTTACAAGTCTGCGTGCCGCAGATATTAGTGACTATGGCGATGGCCGTGATCTGGAGATTAACTTCACGCAGCCGAGCACAACATCGAACATTACGTATTATCGTGCATTTGTTGTCAAAGCGAAGGACTCTTCTGCGTTCAATCTGGCTGCGGCGAACAAAGTGTCCAGTGCTAACTCCACGATCATATACAAAGGAAACAGTACCGCAGTGAAAAGCCAGCTGACTTCTTCGACTCGGGATACGTCCGGCGAATTGATCAAGAGCGGTACAGCATATGTAGTATACATCTTGTCTGTAAGCACAAATACAACAACAGACAGCAAGCTGTCCGCAGCATCTTCTTCACTTACCCTGTCCGTGAACACAGCAACGTCTCCAGTGATTACACAGGTGAGAGACAACTCGGATTATGGAGATGGACGTGATATCCAGGTGAGCTTCAACCGTTCATCGGATGAGTCCAAGGTGGCGAATTATCGCGTCTTCGTGGTGCGTAACTCGGTTGCCAGCAACTTCAATCTGACGACAGCAAGCAATCTGTCCTCCAGTCTGTACTATACGGTGAACAAAACAGGCAACAACATTACAACGACATTGCCTTCATCCATGAAGGACACAAGTGGTTATAACGTAACGAATCTGCAAGATTATCGTATCTTCGTGATGGCGGTGGGCAATCAGCAAAATGGATACACCAATGCGCTGTCAGCTTCCTCCACTGTGCTGAGACTTACAACGAACGGTAACGCTGGAGTTATTAGCAACCTGGCTGTTGCGGATATTAGTGACTACGGTGATGGCCGTGATCTGCGGGTTTCGTTCAACAAAGCTGCGGATGAATCCAGAATCTCTGCCTATCGAGTATATGTCGTTCGTTCCGCTAATGTGGGCAGCTTCACGCTGAGCGCAGCTAATGCATCGAACAACTATACACAGGTGAACAAAACAGGTGGTAACCTGTCCGTTACGCTTCCGAATGCATATGATACAAGCGGTTCTAAAGTCCAAGAAGGTGTGAGTTATCGTGTATTTGTTGTATCGGTGAGCAACAGTGGGAATGCTAGCCAGAATGCACTGTCTAGTTATTCTTCATTAATCACATTATCTAAAACTGCTGTGTTGACTGCACCAACAAGCATCACAGCAAAGGATATTGGCGATAATGGCAATGGTAGCGACATAAGTGTGACGTTTAATAGATCGGCGAATGAGACTAACGTTCATCACTACCGTGTGTTTGTAGTAAAGAAAACGAATGTAAGTGGATTTGATCTGGCAGAAGCGAATCGAAATCCTAATTTTATTCCCCAGAGTAAAACTGGAGGAAGCGGAAACTACACTTTGACTTTAAATAATGCAAGAACGACAGATGGCGCAGATATTCGAAATGATGAAGACTATCGTATATTTGTACTGGCGGTGAGCAATACCGGTACTATTTCGAATGCTCTATCTACGGTCTATTATGATCTTAGGTTGTCTGTAACTGGTGAAGTTGGGAAAGTTAAAATCACTAATGTTGAAGTTAAGAAAGAAGAGCAAGCAGCTGGAGATGTAACGGATGTGACTTTGACATACACGGAACCAGATTCCAAAGTAGGGATCGGACGTTATGTTGTTATGGTTGCTCCGACAGGAAGCGCATTTGGGCTCAATGTAGCGAAGAACATAGCGAAAGAAAACAACTCCAATACAATAAAATCTGTGGAAACATCTGGAGGCACTGCCACACTTCCGAGTGTACTGTCTGATATCAATGGTCAAAAAATTGAAGCAGGCAAATCATACACGGTGTATATTTTATCTGAATCAAACGATAATAATCGTGAATCAAGTTTGGCTTCATCTACATTCACGATTAATGCGAAGAAACAGACAATTACGCCTGTTGAGAGTGTAAAAGATCTAAAAGCAACTGTAAGTGCTTCTTCCATTAGTGTAAGTTTCACTAAACCAAATGAAGCAGGCATTGCTCGCTACGATGTGTATATCGTTAAAGAAGAGGGAAGCTCAGGAACTACTGGGAAAGCTTTAAAAGATGTTAGTACGGGTGGTAATCCTTTAGCAACAGTGGATATTGGAATTTCCGCCAAGGATTCAGATGATGCCACTTTTGGAGTAGGAAAATACAAAGTTTTGGTAGTCTCAGTGGTAAGTGAGCCGACGAAATATACTTCCGTCAGTACATCAGAAGCATTTGAGATTTTACCGGCTCCTTCTGGGACTGGTCAGTGAACTGCCATTAAGAGCCATCCTCTATACAGGGTTCATGAATTTAGATAAGAAAACGTGGTTGAAAGAAATTCATAATGGATAATTGAATTTTAGGAATTCGAATTAATTAACTCCCTTTCTATACGGAAAGGGAGTTTTTATCATTCCCTCTTAGATACCGTTTAACGTCCTCGTGGCAACTTGCGTTTTGAAAATCTTGTCGCCAAAAAGGTTCCTTAGACCATTGCTGCAATAGGACGACCCGATGGATAATAGAAGGAATAAGCTAGAAGCCTATGAGCCGAAAGGAATGATGGAATGCTTGCGTTTCGTTTGACGGGCCAGCCGGATTCCCGGTTGCCACTGTACCTGTATTGTGTGGGCACGCAGGAAGCGAAAGTTCTGCATAGACCGGATGGATTTCCGGTATATCAGTTGTTTTTGTCACGGGGTGGTGAGGGACAGTTCAGGATTTCGGGAAAAGGGACGTGGACGATGGGAGCAGGGCAGTTATTCATCGTGGAACCCAAGGTTGCGCATGAGTATGTGCCTCTTTCCAAATCCAAAGGAGAACTTGGTTATATCGGTATTGGCGGTGAATCGGCTGGATCGATACTTCATAGCTCGGGTTTGCTTCAGAACGAGCCGTATCCCATCTCCAGTTTTGAATTCATCTGGTCGCGGTTAGCAGATCTGTGGCACGCGCTGGATCAAGGAGCAACGGAAATGTGGAACACTTCAACTCTGATCTACCAGCTCATTTTGGATATAGCACAATCAAAAATTGCATCGGATGTCGGTCGTGTGGATATTGGATCATCTATGGTGCAGGAGGAGATAGTAACACGTTCGAATCAGGAGTCCGATATGGGCAAGGATGCACTCGTCCGAGCAGTAGCATTGATGCATACGCATTATCAGGATGACCTGTTATTGAGGCATGTCGCTGACGCAGTGGGTTATTCGGTGCAGCATCTCAATCGATTGTTTCATCATCATTATGGCGTGACAGGACATCAATATATGCAGCGATTGCGGTTGCAGAAGGCTTCGGACTGGTTGAACAAGCACCCAAGCGCAAGCGTGCGAGAGGCGGCAGAAACCATCGGCATGGAAGTGAACTATTTTATCCGGATGTTCAAGCGGGAGTTTGGAGAAACACCAGGCAAAGGAATCAAACATAGGCACCAGCTCCAAAAGGAAAAAGACCTCACGAATTCGTGAGGCCCCTTAATTGATGATATAACGCGTGTTATGCTGTTTTCTTTTGACCGAATAAAGGCCTTAACGTTGCAAGCCCAACAATGCCGATTACCGCACTCACCCATGGAGCTAGTGCGAATACCGGAAGTTTATCACGGAGCGGATACCCGACAAACAGCACGAGTACCACGACCACGATATAGATGATGATTCCCCGAATATTGACCTTCGGTACCTTATTTCTGTCGGCTCCTTCATCGTCTGGTCGCTCAGCAAGGCGGCGGAGCATCTCTACCAATGCGATTCCGCCAACGGCGGCTACGATTAAGGAGAATAGGCTGATGTGTTGGAACGCTTCCGTATCTCCACCAGTCCAACCCACGAACAATCCTGCACATCCTTGGATCAGCATGACAAAAGACAGTGCGGCCCATGCAATCATGGCATACCACTTTGGTGTCCGTTTCGCTGGCTCGGCATTCTCCGCTGGCTGTGGTTCAGCATCGTTGGCTTTCTTTTTCGATGAAGCTGATGCATTCTGACCACGGGTTGGAGTGGATGTACCCACCTCAGTGGCAGCCGTCTTCTTCGGTGCTGTATCTGTTATCCCGAGCTGTGAATGGATGTCTTGTTCCAGATCAGGTCCGTATAGCTCGCGAGCGGGTTTGTTATCCCGCTGAGCCTGTACGATCGCTTTTCCTGCGGAGAGAATCCATTCTTCCTGTGTTCTCTCGTCCGCTGGTGCATGACGCGCAATGGTGCTGATCTCGTCATACAATTTCACATGTTCAGGTGTCATACGACTCATCTCGGTTATTTGCCGATTCTGTATTTCTTTCAGTTTCTTATAGGAAATCCCCAATGATTGCTCCCCCTGTCTACACACGTTCTGATCTTCCAGTTATCTGAAGACCCTGACGGTATTTTAGTATACGGGAAGGGCTCTCGTTTCGCAAAGTCATTCCTTATTAAAAAGCTGCTCATGGTTGGCCCAGATGCCCACACAGGCCAGAATGACACAGGTGCATAACAGTACCAGTTTACCGTGATGTTGAATCCATTCCAATAAATGTACCATGAATTCATTCCTTTCGGCAGAAGGATTCCGAGGGATATGCTGCCAACGATTGTTCGTTTATTTTCCCCCATTCATGTGAAAAAATACCTTCAGGCATCACAGATCTAACGATTGTGTGAAGTATGCATAAAGAGCAGCCGATTCCATCACAATAGTAGCATTTCCAACAGAAATCCAAGATTGGAGTGTGCTTGTTATGGACAAACAAACAGATTTGACGCGTAAGCTGCTACTGAACAGCAACTCCCGTGGAGTTGTGGACGAGGTTGTATCCTTTGAGGAGAATCTGGAGGACACGGAGTATGCAGAAGAACTGACAGATGGCAACTTGAAGGGAAGAAGTTTCTGGGACAACAGTGATTCGGGTCATGAGCATGAGTGGAATGGACGGGTGGAGACCCACGAGATGTTCCGCAGAAGCTACGAATAACGTCCTGAAACCCTTGGTTTGAATTCCAAAAAGATAAAAGATATCCGGGCCAGCTGTCATCAGCATGGCTCATTTTTTTGCGCTTATCATCCGATAAAATGAAGACTGGCATTCGACGTAGAAAGGGTTCTTCCTTACGTTGACTTGCAGGTTACGGGATGATAATATATGAATAACATCTTAATACACACTAAACTTATCGGATTATATATATATAATAAATGAAACTTAACAGGCTAAGCGTGGAAAGGGGAAATCGGTATGGAACGTCAGATCAGTATCCGTCATGGACAGGAAGAATTAACAGCCACGATTCACTATCCGGTTGTGAAAGATATCAAGGAGGAGAAGAGTCAGCAGCGCGTACCTCTGGCAGTCATCTGCCACGGTTTCGTGGGTAGTCGGATCGGTGTGGACCGTTTGTTTGTAAAGACTGCCCGTGAGCTGGCTGAAGACGGTTATCTGGTTCTGCGTTTCGATTATATCGGTTGCGGAGAGAGCAGCGGGGAGTATGGAGCGGAGGGACTGGAGTCCATGGTGCTGCAGACCCGCTCGGTGCTGGATTACGCGGTGAATTGCAGTGATGTAGATCCTACACGCGTAACGCTGATTGGTCATAGTCTGGGTGGTGCCGTTGCATTACTAACAGCTGTGCGCGATAAACGTGTCAAGAATCTGGTGATGTGGTCCTCCGTGGGTTATCCATTCAATGATATCGTGAAGATTACGGGACGGGAAGTCTACGATGAAGGCGTGAAACTGGGTGCGGCTGATTATCTCGGATACAAATTCACACCTACCTTCTTCGAATCTCTCGCTGAACATCAACCATTCCAGGAAGCAGTTAAGTTTAGCGGTGATGTTCTCGTCATGCATGGCACGTCAGATGAGATTATTCCTGTAGACTACGCGTTCCTGTATCAAAAGGTATTCTGGATGCGTCAGGAAGGGCGTTGCGACAAGGAGATCATCTTCCAGGGCGATCATACCTTCTCTTCAGGTAAAGAGCGGGAACAGCTAATTACGCGTACCAGAGAGTGGCTGGGTGAACGTCAGAAGATCGAGCAGGATTGGCAGCACTGGATGATATAAATGGCAGGATTGCAACGGTATGGGGATGTCAGCTTGGAAAAGCGCCTTCTTAGGGGTAAAATAGAAGAGTAAGCATTCTATCCGTGTCTGGAGGTTGGCAGCAATGACATTACCCGCACTTTTCATTGCGCATGGTTCTCCCGCTCTGGCGGTGGAGAGCAATGACTACACTCACTTCTTGAACCAGCTTGGAGACAGGCTGCCGGCTCCGAAAGCCATTGTCGTATTTACGGCACATTGGGATTGTCCTGAACCGTCCGTGACGATGGATGATACACATCAGACCTTGCATGACTTTTATGGATTTCCTTCTACGATGTATACGATGGAATACCCTGCATCCGGGCAGCCAGATCTGGCGAACGAGATATGTGCTTTGTTCACCCGCAGCAATCTCGCGCATCAGCCGATTCGAGGCCGGGGATTGGATCATGGCGTATGGGTACCGTTGCTCCATATGTATCCCGAAGCGAATATCCCTGTGATCGCTGTATCTGTAGACTCGCTGCGTACGCCGCAGGAACAGTATGATATTGGCCGAATGCTGGAACAGCTGCGTCATGATGATGTGCTGATCATTGGCAGCGGTGGAACGGTTCACAATTTACGTATGCTGGGCGATACGGATGAACCGCAGGAGTGGGCGGTGGAATTCGATAACTGGATTGGGGATCGCTTGGAGCAGTGGAACACAAGAGAACTGTTTCAATATGAGAAAAAAGCCCCTCATGCACGTATGGCAGTGCCGTCGTATGGGACAGAACACCTTGCGCCTTTGTTCTACGCGATGGGTACAGCGGATATGTCTCGATCAGCGAAGCGTCTATTCCAGTCTTACCCTTATGGAACGCTCAGTTTGAACTGCTGGCAGTTTGGAGACGGCGTGTAACTTGGAACAGACAACAGCCTGAATATGGTGTTAGAAACAAGTTGGGTACGGATAACATGTGTTAATGTATACCATTACAATATATAAATAAAAGAAGGTTCCTGTAGACCCTTGATGGGCTAAAGGAACCTTTTTTCAATACGAGGACTTATGCATGCAATGGATCTTTATTTGCGGATTTCGAACAATTCACAGTCTGTACGCGAATGATAAGCAAGTTCACTGACACTGGATTGTACAACTACGGTATTGCTGTCAAAACGGATAATAATGCCACCCGAGTCAATCTGGTGATTATCTTTAAAAACGCGAACCTTATACTTCATATTCATGGCTTCCTGGAAGTCTGCATCGGTCTCAAGACGTCGCTGGGTCGGCATATCGTGTACTCCTTTGAAGTTCAACTTTATGTTCATCATAATATGATTTTCTGTGGATGGGCAAGTCAGTCAGGACATTCAGGATATCTTGAAAAGTAAAAAGCCCTGCTCTCCGGGGGATGGAGAGCAGGGCGGCAGCGTTGTAAATTATTGTTTAAGCTGTTTTATGAGTTGGGCTAATCGTTGGTGTGTCTTTTGGGTGATTACCTTTGTTACGAGTGATCAATCCGCGAAGGTAAGGCAGTACCCAGTGATCCAGACCGATTTTACCTGCATTTGCACCAGCAACAACGATGAAGATTTCCATTACAACCAGTTGAGCGTTTGTGCTTACTGTTCCCGAGAAGAGGAACGCGAAGTTCATGACCATTGCCATCAGTGCTGCCAGTGTAGTGAAGCAGCCAAGGATGAGACCCAAACCTACAAGGAATTCACCCAAAGGGATAACGAAGTCGAACAGTCCTGCGTTTGGTACTGCGAATTTCTCAAGGAACGTTCCCCACCATGCTTGAACTGCCGGATGATCACCCGTTGTTTTTTCCAGTGCTCCTGCAAGGAACCCACCAGCTTCGAATCC
This sequence comes from Paenibacillus sp. FSL R5-0519, assembly GCF_037974275.1. Lineage (NCBI taxonomy): Bacteria > Bacillati > Bacillota > Bacilli > Caryophanales > Paenibacillaceae > Paenibacillus > Paenibacillus sp. FSL R5-0519. The sequence goes on along the minus strand of NZ_CP150234.1, from coordinate 5,759,535 downwards.
GCCAGTTAATTTGCTCCATCCGTGAGTCATCCAATCGTAACCGATATACACCCGAAGTACTGTTAAAATCCACATTGCCACTTTGTTTTCTCTAAGCCATTGGTTTGTGCTGAACATATGAACCACTCCTTCATGGAATCTAGTGTGTGTTGTTTTTGTTTTTCTAAGTGATCACCTTTGATGTCTTTATTGTATAGTCCAAAAGTCGTTTTGTTTGTGATTAAAATCACAATCTAGTTCAAATTTTAAGTAAGGTTTGAGAAGTTCACATTTAGGACATATTTTTCTCGCTATTCGCTGTTTCAAATGCGAATTTCTCGCTGTATCAAGGCCTCCTGGGCGCAGACAAATCGGATGGGGTGTGATTAAATGGAAAGAAATACGTGAAATGGTTGCCCACATGAGACATATATCACAACTTAGAACCAGGCCATATCGTTCAGGAGGTCCTATATTGAAGCTTTTTAAATGGAACAAAGCAGCATCGGCTGCATCCCTGTTTATTCTCTCATTGAGTCTTGTTGCCTGCCAAAACCAGGAGGCTTCTCAGATGCCACTTCAGCCAGAACCGACACCTGCACCTGTACAGGAAGAACAGACTGTGGAGGAGTCCAACGCTTCTCTCTACACAGCGCCTCTTACAGGTCTGCCTGTAGATGAAGCGATTACGCGTCGTCCCCTTGCCGTCATGATTAATAATGCACCAGCGGCTCGGCCCCAATCGGGTCTGAGTTCCGCCGATATCATTCTTGAAGTCCTCGCAGAGGGAGGCATTACCCGGTTTATAGCCATCTTTCAGAGTGAAGGCGGTGCTGAGACGGTTGGACCTGTTCGCAGTATACGTCCATATCTGATTGAGCTTGGTGAGAGTTATGATGGGGTGCTTGTTCATGCCGGAGGCAGTCCGGAGGCGTATTCCATTTTGCAAAGGCAGCAGAAACAGCATATGGATGAAATCTCAAATGGAGGGCCTTACTTCTGGCGTTCCAAGGATCGTAAAGCGCCGCACAATCTGTATACTTCAGCGGAGAAGTTAAGAGAAGGGGCAGACATCAAGGGTTATAGCCATGAGTTTAAATCTCCCGTATACATCTATAACGAAGAAGGTGCAACATCCGCAGGAGAGGCAGTGAAGCAATTCGACATCCATTATTTATTGGATAGTTACCGGGTGACGTATGATTATGATGAAGTTAGCGGACGATATATGAGAATGGTGAATGGTAAGGCAGATCAGGATCTGGATAATGGGACTGCACTTGGCGCAGCAAATATCATTGTGGCAGGTGCAGATCACAAGGTGCTCGATAGTGTAGGTCGGTTGTCCGTCAATTTGGAACAGGGCGGGGAAGCCATGTTGTTCCAGAAGGGCAAAATGATTCGTGGGCAGTGGGTGAAGAAACAGGGGGATATTATCCGGTTTGTTCAGGATGGCAGTGAAGTTGCTCTTGTGCCGGGTAAAACCTTTATCAGCATTGTTCCCAATCAACCGGAATTCTCCAGTCATGTGAAGCTGGCTGTGCAGCAATAAAAGATGTAATGAAAGAAAACAATGAAACAGGTATGCATTTTGTTATCGAAAAGGCGTTATATTGTATCTTGGCGTGAAAAATAGAATCGTGTCGATTCTGTCTTTGGATGTCGAATTGTAAACGCAGTGTAAAATCTTGACTTGAATTTACCATTATTCCAAATAATTAAGATTCATTTCAGATTAATGTGATAAGAATATAAAAAAGGATCACACCTTTTGTACAAACCATGAAACAAATATGATAAGATATCAAAGGTTGTCATTTCATGTTTCATCGGTTATCGGCAATTTTTTCCGTAAAGGGGATAGGGCTATGAAGCTTAAGAAGAAGAAGGATATATTTTTTGAGACACTGGAGAACATGGCAGATACGGTTGTTCAAGCGGCAGATTATTTCTCCCAGCATGTTTCCAACCTTCAGGATGTGACTCTTTTTGCCAATGAAATGAAGAAGTACGAGTCCCAATGTGATGACTATGTGCACACAATCATTACGGAACTCAACAAAACGTTTATCACGCCGATCGAACGCGATGATATTATGGAGCTGACAACAACACTTGATGACGTATTGGACGGACTTGAAGCAACGGCTTCCCGTTTCTATATGTACCAACTGACGGATCCTGACGAATATATCGTGCAATTTGCTGAAATTTTGCGCCAATCGGCTTACGAAATTCAGAAGGCTATTCATTTGCTGTCTCAGAAAAAATTGCTGGCGATTCGTGAGTACACGATTCGATTGAATGATCTGGAAAATCAGGGTGATGAAGTGTTGCGCATGTGTATCAAGAACCTTTTCGCTACCGTTCCTGATCCGATTGAATTGATCAAACGTAAGGAAATTTACGAGCGTCTTGAGACAACAACGGATGCTTGTGAACACGTGGCCAATGTGCTCGAATCCATCATCATGCGTAATTCTTAAGGAGCCAGAGAATAATGGAAACAACGATTTGGGTATTAGGTATAGTCGTCTTCCTTGCACTGGCGTTTGACTTCATCAACGGTTTTCACGACACGGCCAATGCCATTGCTACTTCAGTATCGACACGGGCACTGACGCCACGTCGCGCGATCCTTTTGGCAGCGGTAATGAACTTTGTCGGTGCGATGATGTTTACAGGCGTCGCGAAGACGATTGGGGGGAGTGTAACCGACCCCACCACGCTGGATAACGGGATCGAGGTCGTCATAGTCACCTTGATCGCTGCGATTATCTGGAACCTGGTTACATGGTGGTTTGGTATTCCGTCTTCTTCATCACACGCATTGATTGGAGCCCTTGCTGGTGCCGTGCTCGTTGGCGCAGGTTCCGATAAAGTGAAGTGGAGCGGGTTCATTGATATTGTCGGAGGTTTGCTATTATCACCTCTAATCGCATTTGCCATCGGTTATGTGGTCATGACGATTCTCAAATACATTTTTGCCAAACGCAGTCCGCATAACGTGAATAAAGGTTTCCGTACGGTACAGATTTTCACGGCAGCACTGCAAGCTTTCACACATGGTACGAATGATGCACAGAAAGCGATGGGTATTATTACGTTTGCTTTGGTTGCAGCAGGTGTACAAGATCATCTGGAAGTACCACTGTGGGTTAAAATCTCAGCAGCAACCGCGATGGCTCTGGGTACATCCATTGGTGGTTGGAAAATCATCAAAACGATGGGTACCAAAATCTTTAAAATTGAACCAATTAACGGTTTTGCCGCCGATCTGTCAGCTGCTTCCGTTATTTTCACAGCAACGTTGCTTCACCTTCCAGTTAGTACAACGCACGCGATCACATCAGCTATTCTGGGTGTGGGTTCCGCAAAACGTTTCTCTGCTGTGAAATGGGGACTTGCTGGACGAATCATTATTACGTGGTTCATTACAATTCCAATCACTGCTGGACTGGCAGGATTGCTGTACTGGATTATTTTCTAAAAAGAGAAGTGATCCCGTACAAATCCGGAGTTACCAGACAAACTGTTCATAACTGTGTGAATATCGGGATATGTGGACAATTATACAACCAAAATCAAGAGACGCCTGTGCATGAACGTGTGGACAGGCTGGATATGTGGATAGCCATCCGTGGAATGATAAACCAAAAGAAGATATTCCTGTGGATACAGGGAACTGTGGATAGGGAAATGAGAGAAGCCAACAGGGTTGGCTTTTTTTGTTGTCGAGTTTGTAGGTGTCTGTGGATATTTGGGGACACGTGGGAGACGTGTCTATGGTTAACGTTGTACAATGATCTAAAGATACAGGACAAGGACGTGGTCTGATTTATGATTCGTACACTCGCCATTACACGAGAACATCAAGTCTCCGTGAACGTACCGCTTACACAGCTGGATCTGAACGATTACGCCTGGGTATGGGCGGATTTTAACCAGCCAACGGAAGAGGAAAGCCGTTTGCTGGATACATATTTTCATTTTCACCCCTTAGCTATTGAGGACTGCCTGCATGTGTTGCAGCGGCCAAAGCTTGATTATTATGAAAATCTGCAGTTTCTTGTACTGCATGCACTGAACCCGTCCACACTGGAAGCCGAGGAGGTTGACTTGTTTCTCGGAGCGAACTTCCTTGTATCCTTTCATCATGGTGTACTGGAGGAAGTGGATGAAGCGTGGGAGCGATTATTGCACCATGCACATGAACGTACGATCTGGGCGCGAGGTCCGGTGGCAGCGGCTTATACGGTGATGGACAAGCTGGTCGATCATTATTTTCCGTCCCTATTTGCCATCGAGGATGAACTGGCTGAACTGGAGAACCGGGGTGGACAAGAGTCCGTTGAAGACCTGATGAATCAGGTGTTTGACTTGCGAAGCCGATTGCTGAAGCTCAGAAGAACGGTCGTACCGATGCGGGATCTGCTCTATCGAGTGGTGAACTCCCAGCATGTGCAGCGAACAGGGGAACATACGGCTTATTTTACCGATATCTATGACCATTTATTGAAGCTGACGGACATGATTGAAGCCGATCGGGAGATGACGGCCGACCTGCGCGACAGTTATATTTCCCTGAACTCCAACCGGATGAATCAGATCATGAAGACACTTACGGTGATTACGACTGTATTTATGCCGCTCACGCTGATCGCGGGTATTTATGGCATGAACTTTGCCTATATGCCTGAGCTTCAGTGGAAGTTTGGGTATGGGGCGGTGTTATTATTGATGTTTGTGCTTGGTGGCAGTATGGTGGCTTGGTTTGTGAAGCGTGGATGGTTTAAGTAGAACGTGTTACATTTGGATAGCGGTGAGGGTAGGTAAGGGGAATTGCAGTTAGAATTACATATAAAAAAAGGCCACTGGGTCATGATCTCGGGCAGAAATAACTGTAGGGAGATGATGTTTGCCAGATGGCCTTTCTGATGCTGCTATAGATATGCTAGAAATATTCTATCCACATGTGAATAAGTATTTCTTTGGAGTGAGATGTGTATAACTTACGATTGCTTCTTGTTACTCCATTTCAAGAACAAAAGAAGTTGTTGCTGCCGCTTGACCATTCACTACAATCGTTAGCGTATGTAGTCCGGCATAGTATTTTCTCGTTGTAATGATTTTGAACGACTGCTTAGTGGCTACCTTGGTTCTGCCTGTCGGATACATTTTATCAGAGCATTTGAATCGTTTGGGAGCCTGCTTGCCGTTTGCCTTCATATAACCCATCTCATATTCAATTCGCAGCATCTGTGACTCACCACTCTCATTAACAACATCAAATGAAAAATGAAGATCCTCGCCAATGGCAATCGTATCTTGTACAAGATGAAGCTGCTCAATGTGAATGGAATCCTGCTCGTTATAACCAAAAAGACTTAGTGCTTTGGGATGTCCTTTCTTCAGTAAGGACCTACTGGCATGCCGGACAATCCAATCTGTGTGGGCATGTTGTCCATACCAGGTGGTGGCCAGATCCAGGACCAGTTCGGGGTGGTCTTTGGAGATGTCATTCAGATGATTGGCAACACTTTTGCGCACATAGAGGGACTCGTCCTGTTTCAATGCGTGCAGAATCGGAAGTACAGGTGTTGGATCAGTGATAAAGTTCTGAAGTTTGGCACCCCATGGCAAACGTGGCCTACTGCCCTCACTGGCAAGTCTGCGGATATGCTCATTATCGCTATCTGCCCACGCCATCATATGTTTCATCGTTTGCATGGGATAACGTTCAATAAACGGGCGTACCGCAAACTCGGAGCTGGAATAAGGTGTGAAGAGGGTCAGATACTTCATGGATAATTCGTAATCCTCCGGCTCAAGTCCGTTCACTTCGATAAAATCCGGTACAAACAGATATTCAACACCTCTCATATTCGGAGCGGCTTGTTCGATAACATGTAACGCTTCTTCATAATTATTGGGCAGCACTTCGGTCAACGCCAGTGTGATTCGGCGAATGCGGCCTTTGAATTCCAGCTGTTCCCAGCCTTCAGCGAAAACCAATTCATGAAATAGCTGTGTATCCAGCTCTGGGTAGAATTGATGCAACAGTTCGCCTGTCCGATCGATTAATGCGGGCGTGTATTTGTCTTTGAAAAGTTCCATGGTCCGCCTCCTTTAGTTACTATTCAGTATACCTCAAAGTTGCAGAAATAAGAACATAGGTTCCTGAAATTTTATGTGTGTAGTGATGAACGCGGTTAAGGCACCCGCCTTCTGTATGGGGGTGCCTGGATGAGTTTAACGTTTGCGACTTTTGGGACGGCGCTTCGTGGAATTGGATTTGCGGCGGACTGGAGTTGTGTTGCGACGACGTGGAGTGCTCGTTTGTTTATTCGTCCGCTTGCGTTTCCGTCTCCGGGGCGGCGTATATTCTTCGTAGTCTGCGTCAGCCGCGCTGTTATTACTTTTACCTTTTCCAAAAGGCAGAATGCCCATAACGAGTTTCATCATCGGAGCCATCTGCTGGATGCCGCCGACGACCTTCTGCATTTTGCCTATTCCACTCATGATGCCATCAATACCGCCGAAACGGTCGATCATTCCTTTTAACTCACCGATGTTAGCTAATGAAAAGCCTGAACTGCCAGAAGCAGGTGTCGGTACCGGAGCTGGGGCAACAACCTGTGCTGCACCTCCGTATAAGTTCCCTCCAGCTACACCTTGCCCATAGGGTACGACTGCAGATGCTTCGACTTCACCGAAGCCCGGGTAATGGGGCTCTACTCCAGGGTACATCGGTTGAATCTGAGTTTCATTTAAAGACCGCTGAACCATACCGGGCGGCACATAGGCAGAAGTATGTGCCTGCCGATGTGCATGAGAAGACGGTCGGTGCCCTTGTGCTGGCTGGCGGTGATAATAATGTTGTGGCATGAACGATCACGTTCCTTCTATTGGATTTCGGAATTGCGTTCCACAAGTTTCATGACAGTGTACATCATATGCGGTAGTGGAACTCCCTTTTGTTATACTGTATGTCATTCGCGGAGAGACGGCGTAGGCGGGTATCCCGGAAAACGGGATATTTGCGGATTTGGGCGCATGGCATGATGGCAGGTTGCCAAATAGTAAAATATAGTTTAGACACAAATTTGTCACAATTTAGCGAGTTGAAATCCTACATAAGTAATCGGATATATACAGGTGAAAACTGGGAAATAGCGGGGTAATTTCATCTGATGTGCGCGAGGGGAGGACAATAGTACCTTTTGTAAGCGGTAACATGTATTTTTATTCTGTAGTGCGTGAAATCGGTAACGCTTGAAATACCAACTCAGTGTGAGTACAATGTAGGTACACAGTAACCGCTAGGGGATGATGATGAAATGCAGCTGAAAAAGCTAAATGATAAAAGCATTGAACAACTATTTGAGGCTATTTTGACGTTAAAAGATATTGAAGAGTGTTATGTTTTCTTTGATGACCTCTGCACAGTAAACGAGATCCAATCCATGTCCCAACGGCTGGAAGTGGCTCGTATGTTGGGTAAAGGCAATACGTATAACCAGATTGAAGCAGAGACAGGTGCAAGCACAGCTACAATCTCACGTGTCAAACGCTGCCTGAATTACGGCAATGATGGTTATAAAATGACGCTGGAACGCCTGGGACGCTAACATGAAGAAGCCGGGCGTACTCATCATCAGTCACGGTTCACAGGAGCAGACCTGGGTGGAATCCGTCGATGACGCGATCTCCCGGTTGAATCTGCCTATTCCATTGCCAGTTGAAGCTGGTTTTCTTGAACTAGTGGAAGGACGCTTAATCCAGGACGGTATCGACCGACTGGAAGCACAAGGCATAACCGATATTCTGGTCGTACCTCTATTTGTTTCATCCGGGAGTACACATGTGGATGAAATTGAATATGCCATTGGCGCAAAGGAAACACCTGATCGCGAAACGGATCTGGAACCGTTCCATGTCAAGGCTCGGGTTCACTTCGGTTATCCAGTAGATAACGATCCGGATATTGCCGTGATGGTGTGGGATAAGGTCAAGTCACTCTCGCAGCAGCCTGAGCAGGAAACGATTCTGCTGGTGGGACATGGGAGTATTCATGATGGTTTTCGCGAGCGTTGGGAAGCCGGAATCTCTTCCCTTGCAGAGCTTGTGCAGGAAGTTAGTGGTGTAGCCCATACGGATTATGCGTTGTTGAATCCGGAGAGTGTGTATGACAAAGTGAAGTACTGGAGCGAAGAGCGGGGGAACCGGGTTATTGTGGCGCCGCTGTTTTTGAGTGCCGGTTACTTCACGAGGAACGTAATCCCGGACCGATTGAAGGAACTGGATTATGAGTATAGTGGTGAGACGCTGTTGCCTCACCCACTGCTTGGGCAGTGGCTGGAGCGCCAGATCCAGATTTTGTTGGAGAGATGTAATGAGGTTGGGGCTTCTTCTTGAAGTATATCAAAACCACGTCCAAGGACGTGGTTTTTTTATTTGTTGTAGATCACCCCAATGAGGATTAACTTATCCACTGATGGGTGCGTGCAAACTGAGATGCAGCTCCAGTAAACCTATTAATTGTTCAACAATCTCTTCCGCAGGATAAGGCATGGCATTCATAATCCACCATTCCATCAGGCCAACGGCAGCAGAAGCAAGAAACTGTGTGGTAATCTCTCTTTTCATACCTTCCTGGATGCCGCAGGCATCCAATTGTTCCTCCACTCCTTGGACCATTAATGTCATCAACTTACTACGGAACGCTGGAATACCTTTTTTGGTTAGAAGTGTGGTATAAGTCGTGGCATGCTGTTCCAGATAACGGAAGGCCCGGAGCAGTGCATCCTTGGCAGTAACGGATGTTGGAGTAGGGCTTTCGATCATACAGGCCTCCAACAAGTGCTGCAAATAGGTCTCAATGCATTGATCCAACAGGTCGAACTTGTCAGCGTAATGCAAATAGATGGTTCCTCGGTTTACGTTAGCCCGATCAGCAATATCGTTTATCGTAATTTGCTCGAAATCCTGTTCCTCCAGTAACCCGACAAAAGCTTCGATTATCGCCTTTCGTGTCTTGAGTACTCGTCTGTCCATGGCCCCTCCTATAGATGGTTTTCAACAATAAGGAATCATTCGTTGATTATTCAACAAAAGCGGATATTTTAACGATTGAAGCATGGTAGGTGCTTTGTTACTCTTATTTTATCAACAAATGTTGATAAAACAACGATTATTCATAAAATATGAAATTGAGGGATAACCAATGAAAATATTAGTGTATGGTGCGGGGGTTCTGGGGAGTCAACTGGCGCACGTCCTGGTGCGCGGCGGCAATGATGTCACTATTCTGGCTAGAGGGAAGCGGGCAGAGGAGCTGGAGAAGGATGGAGTCGTCATCCGGCATATGTTTCAATTCAAAACGACAGTTGATCCGGTTCGGGTCACCAGAACGTTGGAGGTGGATGACCAATATGATCTGATTTTTGTTGTGATGAAATATAATGATTTTCCTTCCGTGTTACCTATTCTCGCAGACAATCAGAGCAGCAATATTGTGATTGTGGGAAACAATGCAGATGCACGAAGCATGCAAAACTTTTTGGAGGCAAACAGCAAGGTGGCAAAACAGATCGCGTTTGGATTCCACGTGAGTGGAGGGAAGCGTGATAAAGACCGCATGTTATCGATCGGTGGAGGCAGCGGACAAATGGTGATTGGCAGTCTGGACGGTGATATCAAATTTAAACCTTTGCTGGATCAAGCTTTCCAACATGTGAAATACAAGTTGAATGTTCTAAGCGATATTGATGCCTGGTTGAAAAGCCATATTGTGCCCATTCTGATGCTGAATGCAGTGAGCTTTAATGAGAAGTTTGAGTTGATCAAGTTGGACGGGAACAGAAAGCAAATTCATCATATGATTAGGGCGATGGATGAGGGCTTCAGCGTACTTGAGGCAATGGGCATAACGATTATACCGGAGATTCAGGCTAAAATGATTCGTAAGCATCAACGGATGTTGTACCTTCTGTTGAAGATCTACAGTGTGCTTCCAATCCATAAGCTGATTGCGGGTTCTTTTGGAGAGATTGAGGCACTAAATAATGTATTTAACGATTGGAAAAAGACAACAGGCATCCCGACACCCCATTGGGACGTGCTGAAAAGAGATTTTACTCCCCTTAAATAAAGTCTACTCTTGCTCAATAAACCAATACCGACTACAATAAAACCAACTAATAAAATAGGAATAAGGTGATATTCTGATGCGGGAAGTGCCCATGCGCTATGTGAAAGCGAATCAGGTCGGTATTGTGTTGTTTGTTTTACTTTCTTTTGTGTTCAATCCACTTGTAGTTCTGGGCGCGCTGTGGAGCATTCAGGTGGTTGGTCTGGCTTCCGGTGGCAAGCTTAATCTGTTTGTGCAAATTGGGAAAGTTGTGTTGACCGATAAAGGGACAGAAACGCAGGCAGTAGAGCTGCAGCGATTCAATAATATTCTGGCTGTGCTCTTCCTGTCTCTGGCGATCATTTCATTTTCTCTCAGCTGGACGGTCGCAGGTTATCTATTTGCTGTGATGCTTCTTGCAGCTGCAAGTGCCGCCTTGGTGGGCTATTGTGTGGGCTGCACCGTATACTTCTGGTACAAACAATTGCGCGCTGGCAGAAAAATTGGATTTTGAGGTAGCGGAAGCGATATGGAATGATACGATGATTTTATATGAAAATCCCCTCCAGTGAATGGTTCACTTGAAGGGGATCTTCTTTTTTTTTTATATCTTATCTGAACCAGGCTTTGTTTAAATTGTTGGTAAAATTGTTATCGTTGAAAGGTACGTTGGCACTGCCAAAGTCTGTGATATTGAGCGCATTTCGTGCTGCAGAAGTCAGGTCGTCCCATCCGATTAAAGGTTGTGTTCCCCCAACAACGTTGGTGACGCCGAGTTCATGGTTAAGTGGCCAGGTACTATTATAGGAAACTAACGGATGATCCCCTTGTGTATTGGTATTGCTCGGTGTGACGTTGGTGAACTGGCCGTGACCGGAATACGCGATGGAGAGGATTTGGGGATTGGCCGCTGCCGGATTATCCACCCACACGACGATACCTTCCCAATCATGACGATGGCCGAGTCCAGGGGAGGGGGAGTCTTTGGGGAAATACCACGAATACATGATAGCCCACACCCCATTGTGCCAAGAGGAACGGGAGTAAATCTGTCCTGTACTGGAGCTGCAGTTTCCATTCGATGACCCGGACGTATTCAAGCCAGCACTGGTATTGCCCTGTTGATCCACTGCGGGGAAAGGCACACAACCATGATAGACTTTGAGAAAAGGCTGGAAACGCTTGGCTGCTTGTTGTGTCACGGTGACTGGGGAGACTTCCTGAAATCCGACAACCTGATCATGATTAATTGCTGCTGCTTCAACAACGGTGACCCAAGGAATACATGCCATAAGAAAGACGAGGAGCATTAACACGATTTTTTTCATTCACAGTTCTCCTTCACGGGTATGATGTGGTGCGAAGTTGAGGGTGCACTAAAACTATATTGGAAAAAGGTTTATAGTATTTATCTTTTTATCTTGAGATTTGTAAATTTGTAGCATATCTATATCATAATCATATGAAGGCATCATAATTGAAGACTAATTCCTGTCCAAGCGGGCAGAATGGTTGATGAATGAGACTATTTTACATCAAAGGCAGTGGGACAGATTCAGGATTGGTGCAGGAGGTTTATTGGGTAGTGGAAGGATTCGTGGATACATATATGAAAAAATATACTTATAGATTGCAGGCTAGGACATCTTTACATTTGATGATATGATAGGAGTTAAAGGCTTTGGAATGAGACGGAATTCCTGATGCATAGATATAGGTAAGACGAAAGATTAGAGCAGAATGAACGGAAGTCCATTGTTGTGTTAAAAATATGCCCTTTGGTGGACTGATGCAAGGTAAGATTATGAGGTCATATGGACTCATGGATAATGTGGAATAGGTGGCGTATGAGATGAAAAAAGCTCGCTTAATATATAATCCGACCTCAGGCCGGGAAGAAATGAAGAAACGTCTGGCTGATATTTTGCAGCGTTTGGATCAAGGTGGTATTGAAGCTTCATGTCATGCAACAACAGGTGAAGGTGATGCAACCCGCGAAGCGGAACTCGCGATTGAACGCGGCTATGACATGATTATTGCTGCTGGTGGCGATGGTACGTTGTACGAAGTCATCAACGGTATGGCTGAGCGGGAGAACCGTCCTCCGCTGGGTGTGTTTCCTTTGGGAACAACGAATGATTTTGCGCGTGCACTCGGCATTCCGAGACAGTGGGAAGATTACGTGGATCTTGTCATTAACCAACAGCTTCGTCCGCTCGATCTGGGCAAAGCGAATGATAAATATTTTATCAACATCGCCGGTGGCGGCTCATTGACTGAACTGACCTATGAAGTACCGAGTCGTCTGAAAACGATGATTGGGCAACTGGCCTATTATATGAAGGGTATTGAGAAAATGGCGAGCCTGTCTCCTCAGGAGCTGATTATTCGCGCCGACGGTCAGGAAGAGATTCATGATGAATTCATGTTATTCCTTATCGCCAATACCAATTCGGTTGGGGGATTTGAAAAGCTGGCTCCGGGTGCAACCATTGATGATGGTCTGTTCGATGTGATCGGTGTCCGCAAATGTAATCTGGCTGACATGATCCGCCTCGTAACACTCGCGCTGCGTGGGGAGCATCTGAACGACAAAAAAGTGGTACATTTCCAGACGAGTCATATGGAAGTTACGTCGCCGGGTTATGTGCAACTGAACCTTGATGGAGAGTTGGGCGGCACGCTGCCAGCCACATTTACGAACCTCAAGCATCATCTGCAATTGTATCGTTGAAAATGTGGGTGCTGGGGGCAGTGTGGGTCGCTTGCGAAAAGCAATGTTGATCGCTTCAGAAAAGCTATGATGCTGCAGCTTTTGAGGTGAGTTGGATTCAGCTCTGCGGTAAGGTGAGATGGAAGTGGATTTTCCAGTTGCCGTGTATGGTGGGATCGCGTATAATCTCATGTGGTCACCATGCGTTGAGCTTAACGAACTCAGAAAGCCTTAATGTGACGAATTCACCGAAGTTGCGAATCTAACGAATCTCAACGTCGTTATTTTGGAGGAAATGATCTAATAAGGTCGTAAAACACCATCCGAGGTTGATATAACGTTTCTGAAGTTCATTAGAAATTCGGAACGTTATTTTTGATGTGATACCATATAAGAAGAAAGAAGTGAATGTACGTTGTCTAATACGAACCGCAGCGGTCGTGGAAAAAACCGCCGGAATTCGGCTGCCTCTCAGGGGCAAGGGAACGCTTCAGCGTCCCGTCAGCCAAGTCAATCATCTCGTCCATCACCACGTCAGCAAGGAAAAGAGGTGCGGCCACAAGGCGCATCTCTTTCTGCCGTTCGTCCAAAGGGAAGAGCGCGTGAATCTGCACCAATCGAAGGGCTGCCCGTTAGCAAAAATGAAGAGACCGTTATCGACATCATTGGTATGAACCATGACGGTGAGGGTGTAGGTCGTGCGAATGGATACACGCTCTTTGTACAGGGTGCGCTTCCAGGTGAAACCGTACGTGTACGTGTGATGAAAACCAAGAAGCAGTATGGCTACGCCAAGTTACTGGAGATCGTGAAAGCCAGCCCGGATCGTGTGTCCGCGCCTTGCCCGATCTACGATCAGTGCGGCGGCTGCCAGATCCAGCACATGAGCTATGCCGGACAGCTTGCGTGGAAACGCCAGTTGGTAGTCGATAATTTGCAGCGGATCGGCAAGTTGAACGTGATGGTGGAGGATGCAGAGACGTTGGCATCCAAAGCGCAGGATGACACTTCAGTTGGTGAGGCGGAACGGTTGGAACATGATGCGAATCAGACAACTGGACCGGCTACATCTGAAGTACAAATGATTGGAAGTAATCGTATTCGTCTTCGCCTTGAAGGTGTTATGAACGAAGAGGATACGGAGCAAGGCATTCGCGTCCTTCCTACAATGGGCATGGACGAGCCATGGCGCTATCGCAACAAGGCACAGGTACCTATCGGTGCAGCCGAGGGTGGCCTGGTAGGTGGTTTTTACGCTAAAGGAAGCCACCGGATCATCGATATGGAGAGTTGCCTCATTCAGCATGAGCATAATGACGAAGTGGTTGCGAAGGTTAAGGAGATCGGCAGTCATTTTGGAATCAGCGCCTACAACGAAGAGACAGGTCGCGGCTTATTGCGCCATGTCGTTGTGAAGAAGGCGTTCCGTACTGGCGAGATGATGCTCGTACTGGTCACGAATGGTCGAGATATTCCGTACAAAGACGAATGGATTGGCAGTATCCGTGAAGCGATTCCGCATGTGGCAAGCATCTGCCAGAACGTGAACAAAAAACAGACGAACGTCATCTTTGGCGATGAGACTCGCGTCCTGTGGGGCCGTGATGTAATCTATGATTATATCGGTGATGTGCAGTTTGCGATCTCGGCGCGTTCGTTCTATCAGGTCAATCCAGTGCAGACGGAAGTACTGTATGGTAAAACGGTAGAGTACGCTGAACTGAGCGGCAAAGAAACTGTAATTGACGCCTATTGCGGCATCGGAACGATCTCTCTTTTCCTTGCGCAACATGCAGATCAGGTGTACGGGGTAGAGATTGTACCTGAAGCGATTGAGGATGCTCGCAGCAATGCGCTCTTGAACGAGATGCGTAACGTGAAGTTTGAAGTTGGCGCATCCGAGGACGTTATTCCACGCTGGAAAGAACAAGGCATCGAAGCTGATGTCATCGTTGTCGATCCGCCGCGTAAGGGCTGCGATCCACGTTTGCTGGATACAATCCTTGAGATGAAGCCGGAGCGCGTGGTGTACGTCAGTTGTAATCCGAGTACGCTGGCACGTGATCTACGTGTGCTGGAGGATGGCGGGTATCGCACGGTTGAGGTAACGCCAGTGGATATGTTCCCACACACGGTGCATGTGGAGTCGGTGGCGATGTTGGTTAAAAACCATACGCAGGTCTAAGGGTAATAAACCAAAGAGTAATTTATATTATTATTCAAACTCCTAACTTGAAGACAGCCGAATGGCTGTCTTTCTTTTTATCCATGTTCCGGTAAAAGTCGAGGAATTACAGAATAGAGTAGAAGAAAAGAAGTTTTGATAGCTTAGCGGTTCTTCGAATCTAGTGCGAGTTTAACTACTTAAAATGATCATATATTAAAAAGTATAGAGCTATTTTTTTGATCACCTGTTACAAAATCTTTAATGTTTCGTCTTATATATTGAAATAATAAAAAAAACTGGGAGGTTTACAAAATGAAGAGATTACTAAGTATTTTGTTAACAGTTGCTTTATTCTTTACTTTACAGGCAGTAGCAGGCGCAGATGTAAAAAAAGTTACGTTATCAGATATTGATCAAATTCTTAGGGACAGTGGAACTCCGGAGAATATAATTAGCGGAATGGATGATGAATTAAAACAAATGATTTATGAGAACTCTGGCTCTAGCCCAGAATTGAAATTTATTGAAGTTCAACAAGAAGTTGCCCCACAACTGTTTGCCTCCGGTTATTCAATACCATCCTCGGATTTAAAAATTGAAGTTTTGGCTTTCTCGGTTGGAAGTGGTAAGGCGGATATTTATCCAGTATATGAGTGGCTAAAACCTGTAAAACCCAAAGGTAAAGACTACTTCGGCTATTCTACCCACAGTGATTTTAGTGTTGTTGCTAATACTCGTAGCAACTTGATCTGGTACAAACTTAACTCTGGGGATAATTGGACTAGTGCCGGTGCCGCAACGTATACTGGAAGTAGTCTGACGGGGTACGAACATTCCGGTAGTAGCTTAGGAACTCCTGATTTTCCTATCTATATTAAAGGGAATTTTTCTTTTAGGGTAGATATTGATAAAACAAACCCTGTGAAAAAAATCGCTATATCTTATGTGCATGACACTTCATCTGGAGGTACATTCGGTTATTCTATTGGTTATGGTCCTGCTTATATTTCAGTGACCCCCTCTTCTAGTAACGTAGGTTATAATACGAATGTGTATAATCTGGTTTTCTAATTTTTAGTTTCTTAAAATGGGGCTAATTGATATTACCGATTAGCCTCATTATTTCTGGATTAACCTTTGAGGTTGTAACATACTAATCAGGTGCATATACATATATTCTAGAAAGGGGTTGAAATCAGTAAATGAGCAAAAAAAAAATTCTTATTGGTACTCTTGTGATAATTCTTTTACTTGTTGTATTTGTACCAAAATTTATCAGCTATTATAATGATAAGAATTACTACTCAAACAACATGGTTACTTATTTTTCATTGGCGGAATTTTCAATTCTTGATAAATATGTTGAGGGAGATACTTATTATTTGAAGTTAAGTATCGATAGTGAGTATTTTGACTCTAAATACAAATTGAAAGGTAAAACTAAAGAATATTCTCTTGGAAAGAATATAGACTTGTTCAATAAAATCGATCTAAATAACCTCAAAAAGTATACAGGGATTCAGTTAGAATCAGTAATCCCTTTAAATAAGATCAATCAAGAAGAAAAATCTAATCTACAACGTGATCCTATTAGTGTAATCTCAAAAGATGAGTATAATGACTTTATTACCATCCTTGATGTCTACTAAATTCAACGGTTTTATTTATACTATTGATACCTTATAGATTAATTCAAGAGTTTCCTTAACTGGGCGCTCTTTTTTTGTATAATTTTTCTCTAAAATCTGGAAATAAACGGCTAACTGGTTATGTAATTTCTGTTAAGTTTGAGTTATAATTTATTTGTAATAATTTGGTTTATTGTTTATAAATTTTGAAAAAAAGTGATAATCACATGCGTTTTACCAGGGTGTTCAATGGAAAACTAAATTTAAAGGAGGATACTCAATGAAACCAATATATTTTAGCTTAGCAGATGAAGATAAGAGCTTTATGTTGGAACTATATATAAAATATCATCCACTAATTAAATACAAAGTTTACGATACAGTTGGAGACTCAGATGTTGTGAATGACTTAACTCAAGAGGCACTGCTTAAATTAATACCGAAAGCTTCTCTTTTACGCACCTTAGATCGTTACAGAATAGCAGCGTATGTTACAATTACAGCAAAACATGTTTGTTATGATTATATTCGTAAAGAGGCATGTCGTAACAAACATTATATTGTTGGACCAGAAGAAGATTTCGCGGTCCAGATTCCAGATTTAATAGTTAAAATAGAAGAAAACTATGTAAGAAACGAGAGAATTCACGAATTAAAGAAAATAATGCTTGAACTATCAGAAAGGGATAGAAGATTATTGTATTATAAATACAACTTGGGATTGAAAGACAAGGAGATTGAAGTGGTACTAGGGATTCCTCAGAATCACGTACGACAATATATTGCTCGTGCTAAGCAAAGAGTACTTAGAAAATCACAAAATGGTAGCGTTCTCAATTTTGAGTAACAATACCTTATATGCTTTGAGAAGTATGTTATCAACAATACATTTACCTGTTATTAATAAATAGCTACTTTGCCCGAAGCTTCTAGCGTTCGGGCTATATTTGTTATAACCAAAGTATAATCAATAGTAGAGTTGATGGTGATCTGAACAATATCAAGTTTTCCAGTTTATCAGTTTTTAATAACTTTGTGATGTTCAGTGTTTTCTAATGCGGAGGTTAGACATGGCAAAGGTATACCTAACTTTTGGGCTTCTCTCACAACTTCAAGTACAGCAAAACTGGACGTACTATTATTGTATTCAATGAAAAATCGTGGTAAGCTGCCCTTTGCAAAAATAACCTTGTTAAACAGCAGGCCGAGAAGTGCCGGTGGGATCTTGGTCAACAATAGAGTAATCGCGTCCATCTTTGCACCTCTTGCTTTAAGAACAGGCTTCATTTCTCGCATTCTCTTGCCGACATTTGCGAATGAGTCACCATGATTCAAGAGTGCTGGGAAACTTCCCCGTTTTAACACCTCGGTCTCCATCGCCGCATTCATGGCATAGTGATTCCATAACCAGCTTTGCATATCCTTGATCCAATTGATTTTAAAATTGGCGCTTTCAAATAGTTCTTTGACCTTGTTGTTTATCTGTTCCGTGCCTACCCTTGGTTTTTCCAGAAATATCATTTTTAAAAAGCCGCCCCTAAGCTTATTGTCCTCAATGCCGCCTCCTGCTCCTGGGAATCCAAAGACAACATTGTTCATAGACAGGGGCAAGATTGATGATTTTAAATCTTGCCAAATATTGTTGAATATTAAGATCGGGGTGTTACCAGCAGTAGTTGAGAGTATTCTTGCTGCTTCGGGAAGTTGTTCCGTATTGACACTCGCAATAATGAGATCATAATTTGGGCTTATCTCCTCATGCAGCTTGATTTTCCAGCTTTCCTGGATGAACTGTTTTCCTTTTCGTGCGTCCCACATTTCAAGCGCGATATGACTTCCGAACGTTTCTTTCCTCCCTTTTCTAACGTAAAACTCAACGGTATGCCCTGCCTTCTCTAAAGCCCAAGCGTATTGGGTCGATATTACACCTCTACCGAAAAATAAAATTCTCATCTTAGCCTCCTAATATCCATATTCATATTTGTCGATAATCCAACAACGTGTTGTATAATGTCATTGTATAGATTCACTATTTGGTCATCAACCATCAGATTTTTAATATCTGTCGTATAATCAATTCAACAGAAAATGGAGGTTAACAATGAATAAGCAACCTGAAATTACGGAAAAAACAAGGCAGACATTTATAAATGTATTCTGTGATTTATATTGCCGAAAACCAATCGAAAAGATATCCATTCAAGAGATTGCTAACCAATCAGGATATAATCGGAGTACATTTTATCAATACTTTACAGATATCTATGATCTTTTGGACTGCGTTGAAGAACGTATGTTGAAATCGATCAAGGAGGAAATGGCAGGAAGAGAGTTTTCTACACATACTATCCAAGATGCACTTCAATGCTTGGAAAATGCAGAGGAAATTTCAGTTCTTAAAGCTGTATTGGGCGACTATGGTTCTGTTCATTTTGTGGAACGCTTGAAAAGAGAAATTCCCTTTGAGCGATTGATTATGGATTTTTCAACAGATGATGTCTTGGCACCCTACATCATTGAGTTTTACATATCAACATTAATATCTATGTTTCGTCTTTGGATACACAGAGACAAAGATCTATCGTCGGAGGAATTGATCAAGCTGATCGATAGTCTATTTTCAAAGGGGATAACACCGTATCATATCTTTGGCACGGTCAATCCGCAACGCTCTGGTGTGTAGCGATGATGGTTAGAAAGCTAAAGATAAACAAAAAGGGGTCGGGAATTACAAATTCTCGAACCCCTTTTTTGTCTTTGTTTCAATACCATCCATTAACTGTAGTAGTTTAAAACTCCCCATCATCCCAGGCGGTAATTAATACACATGCACATCCGTACCAAGCACGGATTTGTTTTGTACGGTATTACCGGATAGGTACACCTTTTGCAGATCAGGCACCTTACTTAGAGTCTCGATATTGGAAATGGCATTGTTCTCGAGATGAAGCTCAAGTTCCATGTCCCTCCGATTTCCATTTGCAACTCAGCACAAATCATTCGTTCAGGCGATTTTATTATAGGGAGAACCGCTATTCAATGCTGAATATTGTCGATCCAACACATAGACATCATAAATTTTGCTTTTTTCCACTTTGCAATAAAGATGGAATCTGATAGGATAAGTTTATAAATACGATGGTTTTAGTGAGGATTAAAAAGGAGGCCGCCTTGCCATGCAAGAATTAACACATCTGGATCAACTTGAGGCTGAAGCGATATACATTATCAGAGAAGTAGCAGCGGAGTGCGAGAAACCGGTCATGTTGTATTCCGTCGGCAAGGACAGCTCGGTCATGTTGCACTTGGCCCTAAAGGCTTTCTACCCCGAGAAGCCGCCGTTCCCATTCATGCATATCGATACAACCTGGAAATTCAAGGAAATGATTGAGTTCCGCGACCGAAAGGCGAAGGAATTTGGTATCGAGATGATCGTGCACTCAAATGAAGAGGCTATTCAACAAGGAATTAACCCCTTCGACCATGGTTCCGCATATACCGACATTATGAAAACCACAGCCCTGAAGCAGGGATTGGACAAATACGGATTCACGGTTGCGTTCGGTGGCGGAAGACGTGATGAGGAGAAGTCGCGTGCGAAGGAGCGGATTTTCTCGTTCCGGAACAAGAATCACTCGTGGGACCCGAAGAACCAACGTCCGGAGATGTGGAAGCTATTCAATACGCGAATCAACAAGGGAGAGAGCATTCGAGTCTTTCCGCTGTCCAACTGGACTGAGAAGGATATCTGGCAATACATTCGTCGGGAGAACATCGATATCGTTCCGCTTTACTCCGCCGACGTAAGACCGATCGTTAATCGTGACGGGCATATCATCATGGTGGATGACGAGCGGATAAAGCTTGAGCCTGGCGAGAAGGTAGAGATGAAGAAGATTCGCTTCCGCACGTTGGGTTGTTACCCGCTCACGGGCGGAGTCGAGTCCGATGCCGTTACGCTGGATGAGATCATTGAGGAGACATTGGGTGCGTTATCTTCCGAACGGACCAGTCGGGTTATCGATCAAGAAGCGGCGGGAAGCATGGAACGACGCAAACGGGAGGGCTATTTCTAACATGAAGAGTCTACTTAAATTCATTACCTGCGGAAGTGTGGATGATGGCAAGTCCACGCTGATCGGACATATGCTCTATGAGGCCAAACTGCTGTTTGCCGATCAAGAACGCGCGCTTGAGCTCGATAGTCGATTGGGAAGCCGAGGCGGCAAAATCGACTACTCGCTGCTCTTGGATGGTTTGCTGGCCGAACGCGAACAAGGGATTACCATTGATGTGGCATATCGTTATTTTACGACGTCTCATCGTTCCTTCATCGTGGCGGACACACCTGGACACGAAGAGTATACGCGCAACATGGCTGTAGGCGCTTCCTTTGCCGATCTAGCCATCATTCTGGTGGACGCTACCAAAGGCATCATTACCCAGACCAAACGCCATGCACGGATCTGCGCCCTGATGGGGATCAAGCATCTCGTATTGGCTGTGAACAAGATGGACCTGGTCGGCTTCGATCAGAGGACGTTCGAGGCAATCAAGGAAGAGTTCATCCAAACGACGGCCGAATTCCAAATCAAGAGCATTCAGGTCATTCCCGTGTCCGCTACGGAAGGGGACAACATTACAACCCAGTCGCCGAATGCACCCTGGTACGAGGGGTTAGCTTTATTGCCGTATTTGGAAAGTATAGATGTTCATACTACCGATGATACGAAGCCTTTCATGATGCCAGTTCAGCGTGTAAGCAGACCGGACCATACGTTCCGTGGGTTCCAGGGCCAGATCGAGGCTGGAAAGATTTCGGTCGGAGACGAACTCATGACTCTGCCAAGTCGGGAGAAAGCCAAGGTTAAGCGGATTTTGGTGACGGACCAAGCTCAAGATTCGGCTTATGCTGGCCAACCAGTTACGATACAACTGGACCGCGAAGTTGATGTCTCGCGGGGTTGCGTGCTCACGATGGACAATCAAGTCCAAGAAGCTGACAGCTTTGCTTCTACAATCCTGTGGATGGACGATTCCGTCCTGACTCCGGGCAAGCATTATTGGGTAAAGGTCGGAACGAAGACTCTTCCAGGCACTGTAACGGCGATTACCCATAAAATTGACATTAACACGGGCCATACCGTTCCGGCCGATCAAATTGTTAAGAACGAATTGGCCAAGTGTGAATTCACGCTGTCGGATCAGATCGTCTTCGATTCCTTTGAACACAACAAGAGCATCGGAGGTTTTATCCTCATTGATCGTGTCACCAACATGACCTCTGCTTGCGGAGTCATCGATCAAGCTCTGAAGGGAGAAAGCCGATATGCCACGCTGGATACGGGGATCACGAGAGATGTTCGCGCCCAGCAGAAAGGACAATCTCCGCTCACGGTATGGTTTGCTGGCTCGGATACGGTAGCTCTCGCCAAGGAAGTGGAGAAGCGACTAATGTCATCCGGTTACCATACGATGCTGCTTGAGAGCGTCAGTGGAGAAACGCTCCGCGGAACGGCAGAGATGGCAAAGGTGTTGAACGACGCCGGCCTGATCTCACTGGTATCCCATGATTCTATCAGTGCGGGCGAACTTGAGACAGCTCGAGAAATCATCGGGGGCAAAGGATTTATCGAAGTTAACGCGGACGAGATCGGCGGAATGTCCATCCAGGATGCCGCGAAATCCGTGGTTAAACGAGTCGTGCAATCCGTTATCGATCACAGTCCTTCAAATAACTACGACATTTAATAAGCATGTCCGATAAAGCGGTTGCCGATTAGGCAGCCGCTTGTTTGTTTCGTCAAGATCCCTTTGTATGGGGAGACTGATCTATGGATGCCAACATCACCCGTGCTGAGGTTGCAGCTATCGTCCAAAGAATATGGAAGGCTTCTGACTTGACTTAAAACACCGAAAGGGTTCCCCCATGCAGGAAGAAATGCATAAGGGGAACCCCTTTTTGTCTTTGTTTTAATACCATCCATGTTAGTCTAAAACTGGCCAACATCCGAGGCGGTAATTAATAGACGTGCACATCCGTACCAAGCACGGATTTGTTTTGGACGGAATTACCGGAGAGATACACCTTTTTCAGATCAGGCAGTTGGCTTAGGGTCTCGATATTGGAAATGGCATTATTCTCGAGATGAAGTGTTTCTATGGCCTGCCAGTTACTCATGAATTCGAGAGAAGCCAAATTGCTGTCTTGCAGAGTAAAGGAACGTAGAGCAGACATGCTGGCAAAGTAAGCCATCATCTGGTCAACTTCAGTAACAGAGGTATTGTTTATGCTGAAATACGGCTGCTCTAAGGTCAAATGTTCAAGTACGCTGTTCTCGGCTGCTGCCTTTTGTTCAAAGTTCAGCCTGCACTCGGAGCACATCAGAGATTTCACCTGCTTCAAACGAAATAAAGCATCGCTCTCCTGAAATAGTGACGAGTCGTAAATGCTTAGAGCCTCTAGGCTGGACAAGCCATCCAAGGCGCCCAGACGGGTTATTTCATCGATCTCCCAGAGCGAGAGTTGCTCCAGTTTTGGGAATTTCCCCAGAGCAGCCAAGTTCAATTCCCCACTTCCGCCACGGAGCGTCAGACTGGTTGTAGCCGGGGCCTTTAGCCCGGGGAGAAAAGAGCTTGGAATTTCCACTCGCTCTACTTTAGGCAATGTCAGCACTTCTGCATTCTCGTAGTAACCGGACAACGTTAATTTCCGCAGAGAGGGCAGACTGTTTATGGCCTTTACCGAACTAAGCTGACTTAGAGAAGCCAGACGTAGTGAAGTAATGGAGGCCTTGCCGTCCAAGGGCTCCAGGCTTGAGAAGTTTACGCTTTCGAGATCAAGCGTTTGTAGAGCAGGCATATTTTGTACAAAGTCGATAGACTTTACATTTGTTAAAAAGGATAGCTGAAGCTCCTGAAGCTGGGTCAAGGCGTACAGCGGTTGCAGGTCTGTGGTTTCACTGTATTGTATAGATAAGGATGACAGCCCGGTCATGGAGGACAACCATCCCAGTTCATCGACAAAGGTGAGCGACAGGGACTTGAGCGGCAGCTTGTTCAACAGAAAGAAATCTGTTACGGATTCATCCACATAGGTAATGGATAACGAGCTCAGATTAGGAAACTCCAGCAGCATGGCCAATTCCTGATTGCTGCGAAGCTGAGTGGAAAGCTCCGTAATTTTAGTTTTGTCGCCAAAGTAGCCCGAAAATTTGCTGAAGGATTCGTTAAAAGCACCTCCGTAACTTTTTAATCCGGACATATGGGCCAAAGTGGTTTGATCCGTCTGGGAGATTTCATAGGTATTCGTCAGATCGAGTGCCGTCAGTCCCGTAAAGGCTTCAAAATCCCGCTGATCGATCTCCTGGTTATTCAGTTTCTTGTCCTGAGTCACATAAGTGATTTTCTCAGCCTGTTCATCGCTGAAGGGGTCGGAGAAGCTGTATGTAAACTCCCACTGGTCATTATCCGAATAATCTACAGTTAAGTAACGAATACGAGCAAGTTCATCCTCAGTCGGCAGGGCAGTCCCTTTATCGAAGATATCTCGCAAAAAGGAGAGCAGAACCTCGCTTTCAGGCATCTTTCGCACAGGCAGTTTGGCTTCTGTTGGTGAATGAGTAGAGCTGACATTGGAGTACACATAAGTACCGATGGCACCGGTTAACACCAGTATCAGTATAAGTAAAAGCTTTACGGAGACAGCCTGCTTCGGCGTTGCCTTGGGAGGAGTTCCATGGTAATGATTAATCGTCTGGTCCACGTAATAGACATTATTTTGCTTCAATAGAAGCTCTGTTTCACAATAAGGGCACTTTAGAATTTCACCCTCTTTGTATTCAATTCGTCCGTTGCAATTGGGACAGTTTAACGGAATAAACGCCACAAATGTCCTCTCCTTCGTTATGATGTTCATCAATTTATGCCAAACGGTCATCTGACTTCATTATACCTTGTGAATTTACGTTTGATGAGAGAAAGAAGTTTCACATAACGAAGGAGCAGGGAAATCCTGCTCCTTTTGATCTTTTTTAGGTATGGCTGAGGGAAGGTATGATTAAATAAATCATTAAGCGATTGAAGTAATCGGATGTTTAACATGCACTGGGTAGAGATGATCCCCAGGGGTTCTTACAAATAAGCCGTCATTGGTGAGGGTACTTTTTAGAACGAGATGTTCTGTTGGATCTGGTGTGAAATGGAAGGTTATTGTCTCCGTATACTCATCTGCAATCTTATTCAAGATATCTTTCATATTTATTTCGTTTAAGCTAACAACGTCGAAGAGCTCAATATGATTGTCTTCTTTCTGATAAATAACGATGACGTTTTCATCTTTTAAGTAATTAATATCATTACTAAAGACATTCAGGCAATAAAACATGAGTATGCCATGCGTCTGGGCGGTTCCGAAATGCCGAGAAACAGGCAATCTTTCCGATGCGAATTTTTGAATAAGATGTAAATCATCCGCGTTAGTAACATTGAGTTTCCGAAGGTTCGCAGGTTTGGGTGATTTTTTTGCCGTATAATCCATTGAAAAAAGATGTTCTTCCACCGGCTTAAAACCAAACTTGGGGTAAAAATCAAGCACCGATTCATTGGCAAAAAGGTACATGCAATCGTATTTGTTCTCGTATTCCTGTAAGACTTTGTTCATTAAACGTGTAGAGAGTCCTTTCCCCTGATAATCAGGATGGGTCATCACCGTGCCGATTTGAATCGCCTTTTTCTTCTCTCCGTGAATAATGAGTTCAAGGATGTTAACGGAAACGTTGGCAATCACCTGGTCCCCATCGACATATGAATAAGGGACGTAACCCTCGCCCCAGTACCCTTGTTGATACCAATTTTCAAAATCAATATCAAAAGTCTCGGCAGCAAGCTCGAAAAAACTCTTGCGCAGTACTTCATTGTTTTTATAATTCTTCATAAATATTAATTCTTGCATGGTATTCTCCCCTTAACCCTCAATAGTAACTACTAATATGACCATGCCGTAACTGCAATTAAGTCAGTAATCTGGTATTCACTATTCAAAGTCTTGGTTCATTAATCTAAGGCAAAATGCACGACTGCGCTATATAACATTTTGGTGCGAACAGGATCAAACGTTACTTGATGTTGGACTTGCTTCACACGCAGCATTAATGCCTTATTGATTTCAATACGTTCTTCGATCGCTCGCGCCAGTTCATGAAAGTCATAAGCCTGCAAGCATTCGACTTTATCTTTGATTATATCCAGTGAAATTTCCATATATCATTCAGGCCTCCTTAAAATCTCGATTTGCAGGTTAAAAGCCTGTCGAGCTTCATTTTAGAGGAGCTTTTCCAGTTCGGCAAGTGCAATCGGGCTGAAAATCTAATAAAGACGTGATAAAATCGGGAAAGGGCAATTTTGAGATCATCGAACGTTCAATAATCTGAAGGTCTAATGGAAGTAGTAACAGATACTGCTGTTTGAAGGAAGTTCATTTGCATGGTATAAGTGAAGAAGAAGCTAGGACACCATAATGTGAATTGCAACGAAACTGCGAATGATCATGTAAATGATAGGCCAGCAGTTGCATGAGTTACGAGTTTACTATTTTAACTATTAATGAGGACAAAGACTGTCCTGGAATGTATAGAGGAGCTTTTGAGATGACAAAGGAAAATTTTTGGCGTGAATTGCCGCGACCATTTTTTATACTGGCACCCATGGAAGATGTGACGGATGTTGTGTTTCGGCATGTCGTAAGTGAAGCGGGCAGACCGGATGTGTTTTTTACGGAGTTTGCGAACACAGAGAGTTATTGTCACCCGGAGGGGCACCATAGTGTGCGTGGACGGTTGACGTTTACAGCGGATGAACAGCCGATTGTGGCTCATATCTGGGGAGATAAACCGGAATTCTTTCGTGAGATGAGTATCGGTATGGCGAGGGAAGGCTTTAAAGGTATCGATATTAATATGGGCTGTCCTGTAGCGAATGTGGCGGAGAATGGAAAAGGAAGCGGCTTGATCTGCCGCCCGGCTCTTGCGGCGGAGATTATTCAGGCGGCAAAAGCCGGGGGCCTGCCGGTCAGTGTAAAAACGCGTCTCGGATTTACGGAAGTCGACGAATGGCGCGACTGGTTGACTCATATTTTGCAACAGGACATTGTGAATTTGTCCATTCACTTGCGGACGAGAGAAGAAATGAGCAAGGTAGACGCTCACTGGGAACTGATTCCGGAGATTAAGCAGCTTCGTGATGAGATCGCTCCTAATACACTTCTGACGATTAACGGGGATATTCCGGACCGTGAGACAGGCCTTAGACTCGCGGAGCAATATGGTGTGGATGGCATTATGATTGGACGCGGTATTTTCCAGAATCCGTTTGCGTTTGAGAAGGAGCCGAAAGAACACAGCAGTGAGGAATTGCTTGATCTGCTACGGCTGCATCTGGATCTCCATGATCAATATTCAGGACAGGCGCCACGTTCGTTCAGCGCGCTTGCCCGTTTCTTTAAAGTCTATGTCCGCGGATTTCGAGGAGCTAGTGAACTCAGAAACAGCCTAATGAACGCCAAGTCGACAAGTGAAGTTCGTACGCTGCTCCATGAATTTGGAAATAGGGATCAAGTTGAGGCGGAGGAACGTGGGATTTAAGTTTCCGGGTTCGGAGAAAGAACGGACGGAGCGTAAAGCTTTTCTCGATTTGATAAAATGTTTGAAGTGGAAAATAGTGATTGTACTACGTGCCATTGGTGGATTGTAAAAAAGAAACGGGAGCTATTCCGTTTCTTTTTTTAGGTGTTGCGAACACTCATAACATCACCAACTGGATTAATCCAATTGTGATCAACATGAGACTTCCCTTTGTGTGGCTGTGTTATAATTTTTAAAATGATCGCCGCAATACGTGCGGTAGGCTTTTGATAATAGGAGGATCTATGTCCTGGAGTAAACTTAAGCAACAATTAGAGAGTTTTCTTAGTCCCGCGTTAATTGGAAAAGTGGAGTATCGTGCAACCAGCTATCGCTATGCCCCTGATAAATCAGGCAATTGTTACATTACCGTAGATCAAAAGAACATCCTGAATATGAGTGATACTTCAACGCCGATCCGTTGGTATCAGACGGAACAGGAGATTAAGAACGACCCTAACATTCTCATTCCTGTAAGTGAAGATGAGATTGAAGTTATCCGGCAAGAGTCCAAAGGCAATATCCCCGAGGATCGATTGCATATCATGGCAAGGAGCAGAAAAATCTCCGTACATGCCAAAGCGCTTTTGGCGGCACAGGCTGCACTCAGTAAATCAAATTTTACCGTTGCAGCTACCACATATTTATCTACTTCTATAGAAGATAATCTGGAGAGCAATGATATCTTGTTTAATATTCTGGCTTTAATGGACAGACGGGTTGGCAAAAAACGAATTCTGAACATGTCCGAGCAGATCAAATTAAAACATCCAGCGGTGCAATATTTCTATGAACTGCGTCGTCGTACGGTGTGAAATTTAAATAACTTGTCATGGATAGAGATACACTGTGAACTCAATGAAATCTGCTAACAAGTGGGTATAGCTTTTAACTATAACCAGTTATGGTTTTTAAGTATCCCTTCTAACTGCTCTCGGCGTGATATGATCATGGTATACAACGAGGGGGTAATTTACATGACTGACAAGTTCCAGATCGTAGGAAGTTTATTGCGGCCGGAAGAGCTGCTGAAATATAAAACGCAAATTGAACATAACGATGATATCCAATATCCGTTCTATGAAAACTACGAAGGATATGAGAAGTGCGAGACGGAGGCTATCAAACAAGTTGTAGCCAAGGAGATCGAACATAACTTGTCCGTTGTTACCGATGGCGAATTCTCCAAATCGATGTGGCATCTGGACTTTGTATGGGGATTTGGCGGTGTGAAGCGTTACATCGCGGATCATGGCTATTTCTTCAGAGATGTGGACGGAACTTCGAAGTATGAAACACGCAAAGATATCGGACTGCGCATCACGGACAAATTAAGCGGAAAAAATCATCATTTCATTCAATTGTTCCAACAACTGCAAGACACGGCGGGTGACCAGCAAACGAAACTTTGCGTACCATCGCCATCCCATATTTTCGGTGAACTCTCCTGGTCAGATAACATTGGGGGTACAGATTCCGTTTATCAGAACAAACAGGAGCTCAAAGAGGGCCTTGTAATCGCTTATAAGGAATTCGTCGAAGAATTCGCTGCAGTGGGCGGTAAAATTCTGCAATTCGATGATTGCTTGTGGGAACTGTTTGCAGACGACAATCCGAACTCTCCATTTACAGGGGAGCATATTAATCAAGATGAAGTACAGGGTCTCGCTACCGAATTTATTGACATTAACAATACCGTGATTGACTTTGGTCATAGCCTTGGCTTGAAAATGTGGACACATAACTGCCGCGGCAATTATGATTCCCGCAACATGGGCGGTGGATCATATGTGAAAATCGCCAATTTGTTCCTGAAGCAATTGAAGTATGATCGTTTCTTCCTGGAGTGGGATGATGATCGTGCGGGTTCACTTGAAGCGTTGGAAGTGTTTAAGGACAGACCTGAAACAGAAGTGGTATTAGGTTTGCTTTCATCCAAAACAAGTACACTCGATGATGAAGCACGTGTTGTCCGTTTGCTGGACGAAGCATCGAAAATTATCGATAAGGATCGGCTGCTGCTGTCTCATCAATGCGGTTTTGCATCCTGCGATGGCGGTAATGAATTAAGCGAAGCTCAGCAATGGGCGAAGATTGATCAGGGGCAGAAGATTGCGAAGCAATATTGGGGCAGCACCGTCTAAAATTCAAGCTGAATATATTGTGACCTTATAAACACATTGCTCGATCAATAGTGTTCTGTGCGATAATAAACGGCGACTTTTCCTCTGGAATCTATCCATGGAGAAGCCGCCGTATTTGTTGTGGAACGTACATGTGGGTACGTTCTCATTTCTATAACTTTTTTAAACTAATGATGAGGCTTGTTATTCTTTATTTTTGTAATTCACGCTGTGCGAGCCATTCCTTTTTCAACAAAGCATATTGATACGTATTCTCGTATTTCGGTGTGCCGTCCTCATTTTTGACAAATGAAATGAACTCCAAAAAAAGACCTTCCCGGCGCATGCCCAGCTTCTCACATAGTTTCTGGGAACGGAAGTTATCATCCTCGACATAGGCGTACAGTCTTCTTATTCCCTGTTCCATAAAGAGATGCTCGATGAAAGCATTAGCGCTTTCACTTGCGTACCCCTTCCCTTCGAATCTTCCATTAAAATTCCAACCAATACTGTACGTATCTGAATTCGAATCCTTATCTGTATCAGGATTCCGATCTTCCCTCATGCCAAACAGCTCACCGATCAGCTCGTTACTGTCTTTCAGGCAGACTGCGATTTGGGAATCGTCATTGCTTCTTTTTGCGACCTCCGCCGCTGCGTCTTCCAGTGTTGAAATTCGGTGATCCATAAAGCAATTCACTCTGGGATTTGCTGTGTATTCCAACAGTCCGGCTGCGTCTGTTACGGTGAAATTTCGCAGGATTAATCGATTGGTTTCAAGGTTTTGCATGAAATATACCTCCAGTGTTCATATCAATAGATTAACTTTGTTCGTATTGTATTTCTTTTTATTCTACCAAACACACTAATCTTTACTATAGCTGGGTGTAGCTTTGGGTTTGGCTTTGGTTCTGATTCTGTCAGACCGGGAGAACAACCCCACCAATTTCTCCCTATAGATATAACCGAGCACGAACCCGATCACAGCGATAACAGAAATACTAATGGCGATCGTATATTGTTGCATATGAATGGTGGACCCCACGGCGGCAGATGCAATGATCCATGGCAGCCGACCGACGATAAGGATCATGAAGAACTTAAACGAACGAATTGAGGTAAGAGCGGCAACAAACACAAGCATGTCTTTGGGCAAGCCGGGAATCACGAAAAAGATGAATAAAAAAGCGGAGAACTTCTTTTCATCATGAATAAATGACATCCACTTATTATTTTTCTTTTGCAGCAGCCGTGAAATATAAGCCCGACCGATAAAACGAGTGAAATAAAAGGCGATCGCTGAGCCTAGTATCAAACCTACAGTTGTATACAATGAACCAATGGTTGTACCGTAAATATATCCGCCTGCGATTTGTACCACTTCTCCTGGAATAGGTGCAACCACGATCTGAAGAATCTGAAATAAAATAAACATGACCGGACCCCAATGTCCGGTTGAATGAATATATTCTCTGAAGTTGTCCATGGAAGACATGATTTTAATAATGGCAGGAGAATAATAGACCAGCAGACCAATGGACAACATTATGAATAGACCCAACAATAAGTTAATCATTACTTTTTTTGAAGGTTGTGGCATAGCTGACGACCCCTTTGTATAGTAACCTCTAGATATTTACAGTATAAGTCGAAGTTCTTAAGAGATACCTACATAACTTCTGAAGAATTCTTAAGTCGATTGTATTTGCTGGTAGTCGCTAATAGCGCATATTATACTGAAATTAGACGGAGGGATCAGATGAGCAAGAAAATTCTAATTGCTGATGATAACAGCGAAATTCGTGAAATTGTAAGGATATTATTAGAGAGCGAGAATTATGAAGTGATTGAAGCGATAGATGGTCAAGATGCGATTGATAAAGTAAACGAAGAGACGGATCTCATTATCTTGGATATGATGATGCCCAATAAATCAGGTTTGAAGGCTTGTCTGGAGATTCGTGAACAAACAAGCGCACCGATCCTGTTTCTCACGGCGAAAACGCAGGATTCTGACAAACAATTGGCCTTTTCTTCCGGCAGTGATGACTTCTTGTCCAAACCCTTCTCTTATACAGAACTCGTTTCAAGGGTGAAGGCCTTACTACGGAGGTATTATGTTTATCGGGGCAAAGAGAAGACTGAAGAAACAGATCAAATTATCGTTAAAGATCTTACCGTCCATCAGGATTCAAAAGCCGTGTTTGTTGGGAAGAAGGAAATTGCTCTAACTGAAATTGAATACCAGATTTTGCTGCTGCTGGCTAAGAAGCGACGAAAGGTATTCTCAGCGGAAAATATATATGAGAGTGTTTGGGGGCAACCCTACTTTTATACATGTAATAACACGGTGATGGTTCATATTCGTAATTTGAGAGGCAAACTGGAGGATGACCCGCAGAACCCTAAATATGTGAAGACCGTTTGGGGGAAGGGGTACAAAATTGAATAGATTACTAATGGGGAAAAAGCTGAAGATTAAACTGGTTCTGGCGGTTGTCATTTCTTTGATCATTGCCACAAGTGCTTTCGTTATTTTACAAATTGTTGGCGAAACGGTATTGGATAGTTATTTAAGCAAATCCACTTTTGTAGAGAACAGGCAGCAAGATGCGCTTGAACGATTCGAAGCGTTCGTGAACAATCAGAACGTGTCAACACGAGATCATGAGCAATTGTCTGATTGGATAAGTCATGAGCGCTACTTAAATCTGTATATTTTTGCAAAAGAAAAGTTGATATTTTCCTCCAACACGGAGATTGATCCTGCCATTAACGAGGAGCTGTTAACTCAATTTGTACCATCGAAAATACCCATCACCACCATCCATTTTGCGGATCAGGATGCCCAAATATATTTGGTTGGCTTTTATGAGTATCAATATTACAACCTCATTCTGATTATTGGTGTTTTCATAGCAGCTATCGTGTTCATCGTTTCCTTTCTACTGATAATTAATAGGAAAACGTCGTATATTGGCCTGCTTGAACAAGAGATCAAAATACTTGAAGGTGGAAATTTGGAATATTCGATTACGGTATCGGGAAAGGATGAACTGTCATCTTTGGCCCAGAGTATAGATGAGATGAGGAAATCTTTTGTGGAGCGGCTCGGCAGCGAGGAGAGGGTTAGGATGGCCAACCGCGAATTGATCACGGCGATTTCCCATGATTTACGAACGCCACTCACGATTCTATTAGGGTATATGGATATCATAGAGCTCAACAAGTATAAAACACATGAGGATCTGTTGCAGTATATTCATAATAGCCGGGAGAAGGCCTATCAGATCAAAGTGCTGTCGGACAAACTATTTGAGTATTTCACGGTATCCTCTGCCGCTCAAGAAGAGGCAATAGAATTTGAAAGGTATGAGGGCAGAGCGCTTATCGATCAACTCATCGATGAACAATTAGTGGTTTTAAACGATATCGATGTGCAGGTTCAGACAGATGCACATCATGAGGAGTTTTTACTTGAACTCAATCTGATCGCCATGCGTCGCGTAATGGATAACATATTTTCAAATATTCGAAAATACGCCGATCCAGTGTTTCCCGTTCATATCCAGATTTCTTTGAAGCAACAATGGGTCACTCTTGAGGTGGAGAATAAGATTAAACGTGTTGGCAAAAAGAAAGATAGCAACGAAATTGGGCTCGTTAGTTGTCAGAAAATGATCGAACAGCACAATGGGACGTTGAAGGTGTCACAGGAAGAAGATACGTTTTCACTACAAATTACGCTACCTGTCATCTCCAATAAACCAACACAGACTCATATATAATGGGAAAAGAGAGATGTTATTGTATTAAAAGAGCCATGCATTCGCATGGCTCTTACGATATCGTCAGAAGGCAAGCCTCATGTCTCAAACAACAGGTGCACTCTGTTTCTTGAAATATTGTTCAATGAGAAACGAGAGCATTGGTCCAGGCTCAGCCTGCTGTAATTGAGACTGATCACCAAATTCCATGAGATACGGCTGTTCCGTAGTACAAGGAATCCAATGAGGCATCCGTTTTCCGGTGGCATCTGAACCGTTCGGGTCACCTGTAGCAATAAAATTGGATAAATAATTGCACATCTGGCGGGCCAGATCATAATGTTTGCCCGTGAAAGGTCGCCAGCACTTGGCCAGTGTCTCGAAGAAAAACCACAGATCGACGGAGTGGAAGGTTCCCGGCTGGTCCCATCCCGGAATCTCGGCGTCAAAGTTATAATAATAAAGAGGCATCTCAGACGCATGACCGCTGTTCGCGCGGATGGCGAGCAGAATGGCATGTTGGATCATGCGTACTGATGCTTGTTGCAAAGCCTGCTCGATTTGGCCGGTCTCGGTCTCACATAGCTGCAAAAAGGCAGGAGCATCCTCGCCGAACAGCTCAACAGCCATCTGTTTCAGTTCTTCCAGATTGGCTGCGGCGGGACGGGTCCAGAATTCGGAAGATGTATGCCCCAGCATGACGGGGATTGCCTCGCGCTCCTGCTGAACAAAACGAGTAAACGGATCGCCTGCGCAGAATTGATCGTCGATGACGGTTCCCCAGAAGCTTTTGTATTCGAGTGCTTTGTCACGGAGAAATTCAGCATCCAGTTGTCTCGCTTCTGCAAGGGAAGATAAGCCCAGGAAGTCGAAAAATGCAACCCCGGCCTGCTCAGCTTCCCGCAGTGTGGAACGGACAGAAGGCACGCGGACTTTCGGGTACAACTCCGTAGCCATGCCGCTCATAATGACGGCTCGCTGGAACAAGCCCTTATTTTGCGGAGAGGTCATCTGGCTGAGTACACTTCCTCCGCCTGCCGACTGTCCACCGATGGTGATCTGGTCCGGATCACCACCAAAGGCGGCAATGTTGCGTTTGACCCACTGCGTGCCTGCTTGTTGATCGAGATGACCGAAGTTGGCGGGTGCATGGGGAGATTCGGTGCTAATCTCGGGATGACACAGGAAACCAAAGGCATTCAGTCGATAATTAATCGTTACAACGACAATACCTCTGCGAGCGATTCGCTCGCCATCAAATTCCATTTCGGCCGTATGGCCAACCTGTAGGCCCCCGCCAAAGTACCAGACAAAGACAGGCAACTTCTCGTCCGTGCGCTTGGCGGGTGTCCAGACATTCAGATACAGACAATCTTCGTCCATGGGCAGGTCAGGATCAACGGCCCATTCGCGGGTGTAGATATTGTTATCATCGATGACTGTTGGGGCTTGCATGGAGATAGGGGCAAAATCGAAAGCTTGCAGTACACCGACCCAGTTCGGCTGCGGCTGTGGAGCACGCCAGCGATTCTCACCTACAGGAGGCGCGGCAAAAGGAATTCCTTTGAAGCTGGTAATCCGCGGGTCCGCCGCAGGCAGTCCTTGCACTTGTCCATGTTCTACCGTAACCATTCTAAGCATAACAACAATCTCCTCTCTGGATTTAGGTTGTAAGCGTTACCGAACATCTGATTAACGATATGAAGATAAACCGAACGCGAGAACCGAGTAGCTGTAGAAATGGGGGAATCAAGGTTGAATCCGATTTGGCATGAGAGTAACAGAGCCAGTAATTTGTATTTTATCAGCGGTGGTCACAAGCCAGCTAATTCTCATCAATGGGGGCCAGGCGTGCGTGACGTTTATGCGCTGCATTATATTATCCGCGGTCAAGGGACGCTGGAGACGGGCGGCCGCGTATTTCGGTTAGTCACGGGGGAAAGCTTTATCATATTTCCGCAAAAGGAGATTTATTATTATCCAGACCCGCAAGATCCATGGGAGTATGTCTGGGTGGAGTTTAGCGGTGAGGATGCCGGACGGTTGCTGGGGCTAACGCAGCTTTCAGAAGTACAACCCGTAGTGACGGTCTCACCGGAGACACTGCAGCCTTTTTATCACCTTGCCTGGAACGCAGGTGCATCATCCTATGAATTGCTGCGGGCGGATGCGCGTTTGCGTCTGCTGTTATCCTACTATATGGAATATTATCCGAAGGAGCCGGAGGTAAACGCCAAGGACTACGTCTGGCTGACTAGAAAGTACATCGAGCAGAACTACTGGAAGCCGACATTGACCGTCACGGAGATCGTAAAGGCAGTCAATCTGGAGCGCAGCTATTTGTTTCGTCTGTTTAAAGGAGCAACCGGCAAGTCTGTTTTGGAGTATATGACATCCTGTCGAATCGGGCGCGCCTGTGAATTGCTGAAGACGTCGGGTCTGCCGATTCAATCGGTAGCCTACTCCGTCGGCTACAATGATCCGTTATATTTTTCCAAAGTATTCAAGAAAGTAACTTCACATACGCCAACAGCGTACATGATGCTGCACCGGACGAAGGCACACCGTTAACGGAACAGGGCACAGTTCCCGGACTCTCGAAAATAACGAATCAGCTTCTCAATAGGCTCGCGTCCACAGTTCAGCTTCACTCCGAGACAATCAATGCATTGAAATTGCCGGGCAGAGATCGAGATCAATTTAAGGTAGATGCCCACATCATCTGAAGATAGCGGAACCTGACAGGAGGTGCACAGGCGATGTTGAGCCATCTATTTCACCAGTTTGGCCCGAACGACAAGACAATCATGTGCTGCGACAACCGGAGCGAAGCGTTCACGGAACACGCCAAGCTCTTGATGTTCCCAGCAGTCATACAGTGACAGCGCATAACCCGCAGCGTAAGGCAGACCCATATCCCAAAATTGCAAAGATAATTCCCGCTGGCTGTCACTCAGGTTGAAGAAGCCAATAGCTAGATCACCATCTGTAAGTACCTTCACCAGCATAAATACATCGTCTGTGTGAAACCATTGCGGCTCTGGTTTAATGCGGTAAGCTCCGCGCGCTTCTACATCCTGATTGATGGCAAGCAGGTCAGGATTCAGAAGAATATCTTTGGTAATCTGGTTAGCCTTGCGCACGTCGCATCCGATCATTAATGGAGAACCCATCATGGACCAGAGGGAGAAGTGGGTTTTATATTCGATGTCGTTGCATCCGCCGATACTGCCAATATAATCATTGTTGCTTCCACCGTACATCCCAACGATTAGCATATCCATGTCATTATGGCAGAAGGAGCCGGTGTAGCTTTGTTTCCCCAATTGAGACAGGGCAAGTTCCTTTACTGAGTCCCAGTTGTCGCGGATATCGCCAGTGGAGCGATACATGTGGGCACCCGATTCCCGAATCCAGTCGTATACGTCGTCAGCTCCCCAGTTGCAGGCGGAGAACAGGATATCCCGTCCGCAGTTTTTGAGCGCCAGGCTCATCCGTTTGTACAGCAGCTCTCCTGAGATATGTCGTGGCTTGAAGCAGTAATCATATTTCAAATAGTCAACGCCCCATTCGGCAAAAAGGGCAGCATCCTGGAATTCATGCTCAAAGCTACCTGGATACCCAGCACAAGTATGCGTACCCACGCATGAATACATGCCGAACTTCAAGCCTTTGCTATGGATATAATCAGATAGCGCTCTCATTCCGCTGGGGAACTTCTCCGGGTCAGCTACCAGATTGCCACTTGCATCCCGTTCCTTCAGGCTCCAGCAATCATCAATGACGATATACTCGTAGCCAGCGGCCAGATAACCTTCCGATACAAACACATCAGCGACATCCCGAATTAATTGTTCATTAATATCCCACGTAAAGGTATTCCACGAATTCCAGCCCAGCGCAGGGGCAAAGCCTAATACTTGATTGTTGCTCATGATCTCGCATCCTTCCTCTCCTCAGTTTCACGATACTAAACTGAACATAAACGATGAGCGACGTTTCCTGCCATAGCTTAACGTTGCTTGGACATGGACATATGTTGCTCAGCTGTGCTGGGGGAATGATTGCTTCAATCCAGACTTTGGGCAGGTATTCAGAAGTGGTGGGTAGAAGCATTAAGGAAGGAAAAATGTCTATCTGCACAGAATTTATGCTATCTTTTCAGGAATCTGTGGGGAATGATACTATGAATACTATGATCGGTAATCATGCTCGAACAGGATAATGTGTGATTTTCCATCGGCTGTTCGTTAAACATAAGTTTCTGTTTGATATGATCAGATATATAAATTATAGGATGGGGAGGGTCACCAAATGAATCTGGATGAAGTGATGCAAGAGCTGGAAGCGCTGGGTAAAGAACGAACGAAAAAAATCTACATCTCCAATGGTGCGCATGAACCGCTATTTGGCGTGGCAACCGGGGCGATGAAACCAATGGCGAAGCGGATCAAAAAGGATCAACCTTTGGCGGAGCAACTCTACGCGACGGGCAATTATGATGCAATGTACTTTGCAGGCGTGATTGCGGATCCTGAAGTGATGACGGAGGCTGATTTTGACCGTTGGATCGATGCTGCTTATTTTTACATGATCTCTGACTTCATCGTTGCCGTCACGCTGGCAGAGACGGATATTGCTCAAGAAGTTTCGGATAAGTGGATTGCGAGCGGAGATGAGCTCAAAATGTCAGCAGGATGGAGCTGTTACTGTTGGTTGCTCGGCAGTCGAAAGGATAGTGAGTTTTCTGAGAATAAACTGACGGAGATGCTGGAACAGGTAAAAAGGACGATTCACGAATCTCTGGAACGAACGAAATACTCGATGAACAACTTCCTGTATACCGTTGCAACATCCTATCAACCGTTGCACGATCTGGCGGTAGAGACGGCCAAGGCGGTGGGACCTGTCGAAGTGAATAAGGACATGCCAAAGAGCAAGCTGCTGAATGCCTCTGAGAATATTCAAAAGTCAGTGGATAAAGGGCGGGTAGGCTTTAAGCGTAAATATGTTAGATGTTAACTGTAATCAAATTAATATGTGTTTTTAAAAGACGTAGGATAATCATCCTACGTCTTATTTTATAATTACTCGATATAAACAGGCAGGAAGGACTAGATAAATCGTCGAATATTCTGGGAAAGGAACATGTTTTATTTTACAGGTCTGAGGGTGAGATTTTACTTAGTATTTTCGTTAAAAAAATTCTGTAATCATGTTTCGTTATCACCAATTTTTTCTTTAAAAGGAGGACTAAGAATGACATGGACAAAATATATGATAATGTCAATCGGTTTATAACAAATAATGAATCTTTTGACCTTTTAAATTCCAAACTCAATGAGTTCAATCCATTCAAGATAATGAAGATTGATAAATTTGAAATAAGACACTCTAATATCCTAGCGTGGCTCCTAAGTCCAAGTGAAAACCACTTCTTGAACGATATGGTATTAAAAAAAATAATTACTGAAATAATATGCAGAGATATCGATATTAAAAACCATAGTATGCAAGTAACAGATGTTTTATTAAGCAGCTTTCATGATGTTGAAGTATTACGAGAATGGAGAAATATTGATATTATTGTTATCTCAAAGAGCAATGAGTTTGTCCTTTTTATTGAGAATAAAGTACATGCTCGATTAGGGAGCCATCAGTTAGAGAAGTACATAAATTTAGTTAAGGATAATTACCCCAACATCAAGCACGTTATTCCTGTTTTTCTTACTTTGAACGGAGAGGAATCGCCTCACCCAGAATATTATAGCCTAGGACATTCAGATATATTGAGACTGTTAAATTCGTTGTTAGTCCTTAATAAGGAAAATATGAATTCTAAGATATATGATTTTATTAGTTATTACATAAGGACATTGGAGGTGCTTACTTTGGAGGATGAACAACTTATAAAACTTTGTCGTGATATTTATAAGCATCATGGAGAAGCGATAGAGACGATTATTAAATATGGGTATGTTTCTAATTCGACACTTAACCAAGCAACTGAAGTTTTAAAACCTGAGCTAAATTGTATTGGGTATCATGAAGACCGAGATTTTCATCTAAGAGATAAAGAATATTGGTTTATCCCAAAATCGTTAGACTCAATCCTTCCTCGTTTAGTAACAAAATGGAGATCTCCAAGACCGGTTAGCTATTTCTTTGCTGCTGAGGATAATAGTTTGCGCCTCATCCTCGAGGTGGGACCGATAGCGAACTTACATATAAGGAATGCCTTCTTAAATTATATTAACAGTCAGGATAGTAATAAAATTTTTTCAATAAGGACCAGTGCCTTGAATAAGTTAGATGGTAAGTATACGAGGATTCGTACCAAGAGTGTAAAAGTGGATGACTGGACGGATAGCGAACATGTAGTTGAACGTATGAGAGTATTATTAGAAAAGGTATTTAAATATAACGAAGTTAATGCCCTATTAGTTACGTTATTAAACGAATTTCAACTGGGAAAACCAAATGAAACTATTTAATCGAAGGAAGTGTACTGAATGCCAATCGAACTAGGTATCTGGAAAATCAACAAAGGTATTGAGAAGGTTCACTTCTCAAATATTGAAACTGAGCGTAAACTTGAAGATGTTATATCCTCTGATATCAGCATCATCGACCCTACGGTAATGCTCATTGGGCGACAAATCACTACGGCATTTGGTAAATTTATTGATATTCTCGCTATGAATTCCGAGGGGAATTTGGTTATAATCGAACTCAAGAGAAACAAGACGCCACGTGAAGTCGTTGCTCAAACTTTGGATTATGCTTCTTGGGTTCAACAGCTAAATTACAATGATATCACACGAATTTACAGTGAGAAAAATCCAGGAAAGCAATTGGAACAAGATTTCGTAGATTATTTTCAGACAGATCTTCCAGAAACGTTGAATGAATCGCATCTGTTATTAGTAGTTTCGGCTGAGCTGGACCCGGCTACAGAGAGAATCATAAACTACCTAACTAACTTTGGCGTGCCTATAAATGCACTCTTTTTTCATTATTTTAAAGATGGAGATAACGAATACTTGGCTCGAAACTGGCTTATTGATCCCAATAGTTTTGAAGCTAAATCAATCAGTAATAGGCCCTTAAAAAGTGGAAAGGCTCCGTGGAATGGAAAGGACTATTACGTGTCACTGGGTGATGGTGAGTATCGGAATTGGGAAGATTGTAGAAAATATGGTTTTATTTCAGCCGGACAGGGAAAATGGTATAGCAGATCATTAAGTCTTCTTAAACCTGAGGATAGATTATTTGTATGCATCCCTAAAGTTGGCTATGTTGGTGTTGGAATCGTACAAGAGGAAGTTGTACCTATTAAAGAGTTCCAGGTCTTACACGGTGAAGAAAACGTACCTTTACTTAATTCCGATTTGCGAGTCAAGATGGATAAGGATGTTGATGATCCTGATCTGTGTGAATATGTTGTGCGTGTAAAATGGATAAAGACGCGTGCTAAGCAGGAGGCGATCTGGGAGAAAGGGATGTTTGCAAATCAGAACTCGGCTTGTAAATTGCGGAACCAGTTTACTTTGGACAGACTAACAGAACATTTTGAGCTGGAGAAAGAGATCAAGTGAAATGTAATACACAATAAAAAGATCTAGTAATGTTACCCTAAGTAAGAATTTTTATAAAATATTTCCATTTTAATACACTTGAATTCGGTTTTGCAAGATAAAATGCCCTTCTAGCGAAGGGTTTTTATTTCGTTTATACTTGTAAGGCCAATTTACTTGAGGAGTTGTCTAACGAATCATGAATAAAAAAGAAGTCGCGCATATACGCAAGCAGTTTAAACTCGATCACGATCTACTGAATATTTACGATATTCTCAACGTCTATATTACGAAGGAAACCAACGAGGTCTATCACTGGGAGCGTCACCCGTTCGAACTGGTGGATAGAGAGAAACAAGAGCTGTACATGGGCAATTTCAAAAAGCTGCTGACAGGTGATTTGGATCAGAAGTTGTTTGAGTTAAAATTCCAGGAAGCGGCGGAGGACCCGGCCCAGGTACTGCTTCATCAGGCTTTGGTCACAGGTGATCCAGACGAATGGCAGGACCTCATGCTGTTGCTCGTGGATCGAATGCTGGTGGATGCCAAGTATGAGCGGGACATGGTTGCTACGTTCGTACGTGGACAGTATTATCTGCCGACCAAGGCTAGAAACGAAGCCACGGAAGAGAGCGAGAAGAATGAGGTGTTCGCCCATCCGTTCATTCTGTGCAGCGTGAATTCCACGGAGAAGCAGCGGAAAACGCTATTGTTTGATTACGTGGAGAGAGAATTCAAATACAACATTATTGTCGATCCGATTATCAAATTAAGCACGCCAGAGCAAGGATTCTTGTATCCTAGCGTGACCGACAACTACTCCGATGTGAATCGAGTGTTATATTGCACAGGGAAATCCAATTTCCCGGACCCGCATTTTGTTGAAAATGTATTGAATGGCGAAAGATCCGTAACCGCACTGGAAGAAAGGGCGATCTTCGAAGATATCGTGAAGGAAGTGGCCGGTGAACAGCTCGATTCAGCCACCATTGCACATGTGTATGAAGAGATCAACCGCGTGATCGAAATTAACGAAGAGTCCCATGAGGAAGAACCTCCGAAGCTGGATTATAAAGATCTGGAACGTGTACTGACCGCAAGCGGTGTAGAGGATGTGACAACGGAGAAAGTGGAACGTGCCTTCGAAACGATCGTGGACAACAAGAATTATGAGATGAAAGCGACCAGTGTTATGCCGAAGTTTACGTCCAAGTCCATCAAGATCGAAACTAAGATTGCTACGATTTCGGTTAGCCCGCAAGACCTAAGATATGTGAAACAGGTGAACTATCAAGGCAGACGTTGCATCATGATTGAAGTGGACGAAGATGTCGTGATTGAAGGGTTTACCCTTAATACAGAAAAACTTATCAATGAGTAATTGATTCTAGACCCTGATGATGTAATATCATCAGTTATGGACGAATGAACGTCCATTTATTGCAAAAAGCCCAAGCCTAAAGGAACACTGAACGGCTCCCTGTCGTAGTAAACCATAGAAGACTACGATAGGAGCAGTTCAGTATGCCAAGGCATGGGCCTTTTGCTGTTTCATGACTGCCGTAGGAGTTGTTTGATTTCCGCTGCCGGACTGGAGCCAAGTTCTTCTTTGAGCAGTTCCTCCAGAACAAGATACTGTCGCTGGGCTTCGGTTCTTCGTCCAAGCGAGAGATACAACAAGATGATCTCACGATGAATATCTTCCCGAATCGAATCAATCTGGAGGATACGTTCAAAATAATACAGCGCCCGTAACGTCTCGCCTTTCTTCGCGTGATAGTGGGCAGCGGTTTCCATCGTCATGAGGAAGTCCAGTTCCAGCTGTCTGGACCACGCGAAAGCCCACTCATAGTGCCTTCCTTTCAGGAGTTCACCCGTATACAACGTGTCCATTCGCTCGAAGAGCTCGGGGCGATGTGCCGAAGCCTGACGCATCTGACGGAACAAGGCCTCGAACTCGTACAGATCACAGTTGATCGCTTCCCGGTCGATGCGGATGCCATTCCTGTCCTTAAGAATGATTGGCACATCGCTGTTATCACCGATGGCACGTCGCACGTAGTACAGTGTGGAATTGATGTTCGTCCAGGCCTTCTGCGGACTGAGGTCCTTCCACAACGTATCAGCCAGTGCATCGCGGGTGGTTGATTTGGTATACAACAAGAAGGCGAGTAACTCTTCCGTTTTGGGCGTTCTAAGTTTGATGGGGCTATCTGCTCCGGCTCCACCGAACACGGTAAATTCACCAAACAGACGAACGTTCAGTTTCGGTTCTGGCAACGCTAGCCCGGGCGTTGTCACGGATTTGTGAAGCTTTTCCTGCAACCGCTGAATGCTGCGGTTCAGTCGCTCTGCCGTGACCGGTTTAATAACGTAATCGATCACCTCTTTGTCGAAGGCCTGCACCGCATATTCCTCATATCCAGTCACCAACACGATGGGAAGCAAAGGGTGATGTTTCCGCAATTCACCAATGAGGTGCATACCCGAAATGCGAGGCATCGTTATGTCCAGAAATGCTGCATCGAAGCTATTCTCTGCCGCGTATTCACAGGCTTCTTTCGGATCGTGAAACGCACGACATACTTCAACTTCTCCGCTTTCTGTCAGAATACGATTCAGTCGCTTGAGCGACAGATCCTCATCATCCACGATGATGACTTTTATCATGTCTCATAACCCCCGTTCCCATCTGTGCTAATCCGTTGATTAGGAAGATCAAATGTAATGCGCGTTCCCTCGCCGTCCAGACTTTCCATCTGAAGGTGTCTTCCATACAGCAGGTTCAACCGGCTGGAGATATTCCATATTCCCACGCCGTTACTGCCGTCCGTGGATTGCCGAATTTCCTCCATTCTTTGCTTGGTTATGCCGATTCCGTTGTCCTCGATAGAGAAACGTGTTTCCGTATCATTCAGATTACGAATGGACAATATGACGCGACCACCGCGAATGCTGGACATCAGCCCGTGCCGAATCGCGTTTTCGATCAGGGGTTGCAACGTGAGGGGCGGAATATCCATATTTCGGTTCACGTCCGCATCCACATCAATAATGACCTCCAGCCGTGAGCCAAAGCGTGCCTGCTCAATGGCAACGTATGCTTCGATCATCTCCAGTTCGTTCATCAGGCTGGTTTTGGAGTCCAGATGTTTGAAGTGCACACTGCGCCTTAAGTAACTCGATAATTGCAAAATCAATTGTTCTGCCTGATTCGGCGCATCTACACACAATTCGGCAATGGCATTCAGAGCGTTATACAGAAAGTGAGGGTTCATCTGTGACCGCAAAAAGGAGATCTCGGCATCTCGCGCGGCTTGAACAGACGTTATCATCCGGGTCAAACCGCCGATCCGTGCCAGCAATTCCTCTGATTCAAACGGTTTTGATACGAAATCATTGGCACCTTTCTCCAAAGCCAGCTTCAACTGGTTGGCTTTATTACTTGCCGTCAGCATAAGCACCGGAAGCTCGGAAGGAGAGTAACGTTCCCTGATCCGTTCCAACAATTCGTACCCTGTCATGTCCGGCATCATAATGTCAGCAATGACCAGATGTACGGCGGGAAGCTGGTCGAGCAGATCCAGTACAGAAGGGGAGCGTGAGGTTACCGCATAACTGTAGCCTTCCAACTTCAAGAGATTCACTATGGTCTGTAAATTAGCCGAGTCGTCGTCCACAACGATGATCCATTCGTTGAGATGCCCTTCCACAATCGTTGGTTCTTCGAACCTTAGTAACTGATTACCATGACTTGTAGGAGCTATGGTAATTGGCTTGACGTTGGATCGTTTTTCACCTTTGCCATCGGCCAACGGAAAAGTCAGGATGAACGTGGCCCCCATGCCAGGTGCCGATTCTGCATGAATGGTTCCTCCATGCAGCTCTACCAGCTTGCGTGTAATGCTTAGTCCAAGTCCGGTGCCTCCGGCAACGACTGGTCCTGTATCTGCTTCCTGCTCGAATGGCAGGAAGATATGCTCCAGCTTGTCCTTGC
This sequence comes from Paenibacillus sp. FSL R5-0519, assembly GCF_037974275.1. Classification (NCBI taxonomy): domain Bacteria; kingdom Bacillati; phylum Bacillota; class Bacilli; order Caryophanales; family Paenibacillaceae; genus Paenibacillus; species Paenibacillus sp. FSL R5-0519. The sequence goes on along the minus strand of NZ_CP150234.1, from coordinate 5,714,773 downwards.
CGATGCCACGACCGGTATCGATAATGCGGATTTCCGCTTTGCCTTGAACAACCGCAGCACGGATGCTAACCGTACCATGTTCCGTGAACTTGACGGCATTCCCGATCAAGTTATGCAAGATCTGAATCAATCGGTTGCCGTCGGCATAGATCGGCGGGAAATGCGCCGGGATATGGTTCATGAGTTCCACCTTTTTCGAGCCAAGCAGGAAGGAGTGCATACGCATGACGGATTCGACAAACGAGTAGAGATCGGTCGAAGACCGGTGGAGCGGGATGTCGCCATGTTTCATTTTCGAATAATCCAGCAATTCATCGACCAGGTAGGTTAATCGTCTCCCGCTTCCCGTCACAATCGCCAAGTTATGCGCCTGATCGTCGGTAAGCGGGCCTTCGGCACCTTTGAGCAGGCTCTCACTGATGTTGACAATCGCATTCAGCGGTGTTTTGAGCTCATGCGAAGTGTTGGACAGGAAGTCGTCCTTTACTTTATCCAGCAAGAGTAACTGGTCCTTGAGAGCGCGTACCGTACGATATGACTCGAAGAATCGAAGGACCGCCAGAAACAGCATCAGGATGCTGAACAGGACAATCGAGACCTGGCCGATGTTCATATTTTCCTTAAGTGAGATGGAGAAGAGGTTAATGTCCAGACAGTACAGTGTGATGCTTAAGAGAGCCGCGTACCACAGAAAAGCAGACAGTCGTTCACCCTTCTCACTCCTCAGAAACTGTGATGCGCATTGATACAGCAACCAGAGCAGCATCAACGTGTACATCACGACGACGTAAGGCGCAACAAGCCCATAGACTGAGATTGGCAGGAGTGCGACCATACATAAGTAAGCTCCGAAGATGATCAGAATCACCGTCGTAAGCAGACCGGACAGGATGCCTGTTTTGAATCGGTAGAAGTAAAAGGTCAACAGACCCAGACATGCCATGGAGCAGAAATCTTTTAATTTATAGAGCGTGCTAAAGGAGATTTCCGTATTCAACATGGATAACACACGTTCGCTGATCATGCCGTTATAGAGTGCATACAGCAGACAGACTAGACCAATCAGCAGCAGGGAATCGTCCCTGTTTCGGTAGAGTGCGGATCCCAGGTAACTGATGAGGAATATGATCGCAATGGTAGCCAGTACAGCAAGCGTGCCGAATTCAACGGCTGTGCTAATTTGATGTTTATTCAGCATGGCTGCTTGTTCGCCGAAAAAGAGTGGCCCTGGAATGCCAGAGTCCGTGTAATCGTAATTAGCCACCCGGATCAAAATTTCAATGTCACCGCCATGATAAGGGAAAAAGCCAATCTGGGGGGAGTTACCCGGTCGGTATCCCGCTGATTTCTCCATGGCATGTCCGTCTTCCAGCAGCTTGTTGCCATTGATATAGATTTCGCTGGCAAAACGAATGTTCATTTTTTTGATCGCCAGCGTTCCCAGGGCAGGTACATTTCGGAGCACCAGTCGATACGTGGCAAAGCCGTGGGTTGGCAGTCGTTCGCCGTCTATTTTAAGTCGATTCCAGGAACCGGGAACTTTTGCATAAATATCATGTGCTTTTGTGGGGCCAACCTGATTCGGAGTTGCAGATTCCACAGGAAGCAGCTGGTTCCAGTAAAATTCCCACTCCCCGTCCAGCTTGATCCGCTCCTCCTGTTCCGGGTTCCAGTCCGATAGGTCCATAACACCTTGACGGGCATGAAGAGCCGCAGATTGGGGTTCTCTGATCGTTGACAGGAGCAGAACAGTAATAGCGAGTACAACAGTCAGGACAATGCCTGAAATTTTTAATAACACGAAGTGCTGCTCCTTTAGAGGTTGTTTGATCCATGGATAGATTCGAACCAAATTTCTTGTATTCTATCGGCATTGTAGCGAATAACGCTAGGGGGCGCAATCAAATTTCGACATTTTTTTCTATTATTGTTGCGTGCGTGAATTCATACCCAACCCGTGAATTCCAATATCGACGCTTTTGCAGACTGTGCTTCCGTATGAGCCGCTTTGCGCCAGGTTTTGGGTGATTCTCCCATCAGTTTGGCAAAGCAGCGGTTAAAGCTGGAGATGGATCGGAAGCCAACTTGCTCGGAGATGGACAGAATGGAGGACTCCGTGCTTTTCAATCGCTTGCATGCCTCTTCAATTCGGGTACTGTTCAGAAAATCAAGCGGTGTGGTTCCCATAATTTCATGGAACTTGCGGCGAAAATGCGTTGTACTCAGATGACACAGATCAGCGAGGTAATCGATGGTCACAGGCATCATATAGTTTTTGGTGATAAACTCCAGCACGGGTGAGATGACCAAGTCGCCTTGGAGGTCTCGTTCCCGTTCCTGATTCTGCGCTGACCAGCTCTCGTTGCTTGCATGAAGTCGAAGCAGTTCGATGTATAGAGACATCAATAAGCCGTACGCGCTCTCCCGATAATAGGGGGACTGCTGCTTAATCTCTTCTACGATTGATGTTGCGAGTGAGTGAATTTTGGGATGCTGCTCCTTATTCAGAATGCAATTGGTTCCCTGAATCGCCCATAGATTCGGTTCAATGTGGTTTTGGGCTGTTTTGAGTGAATGGCGGAAGAGTTCTTCCGGTGAAAAAAAGATATAAGCCCACAGGCTGGCGTTATTAGGTGAACTATATGTGGTATGCGGAAGGTAACGGGGAATGAACGTGACGTCGCCTGCCCGAAACGGTACAGATTCCCCCTTAATCTCCATGACCCCCTCATCCGAATAACAGATGCCAATCTCCATGTGGTTATGGAAATGAAGATGCTCACTCTTGATATCGGATATTCTCCAGCGGTCTCCACTGAGTAACAGGACAGGGAAATCAATCGGTAGGCTGTAGTGACGATATTCAATGACAGGTTTCTTCGGTTTGGGCATTGTCGAGGGCTCCTATGTATAAATGATTGAAATTGCGCACTTTTGTTGTGAATATGCTTAGATTGAGACTATTTTACTGCGTACAATGGAATAAGTAAAGCGTTTACAAATGGACGGACACCTCTCAAGGCGCACTTGGGGGTGTGTGCGCAGGGAGAGGGGAATAACAATGCTTCAAGTGAAATATGACAGAGAACAGATTCTGCACGTAATCGAGAACGTTACCAAGAAAACACTGGATATGGATCTGACATGGGATTGGCCCGGCGGTGTGGCCTATTATGGTGTATCCAGAGCCTATCAGACAACAGGCAACCAAGAGATTCTGGACAGGCTGGTGAAATGGGCAGACGAATATATCGAGCTGGGTCTGCCAAGTTGGACTGTAAATACATGTGCCATGGGTCATGTGCTCATCACTTTATATGAAGAAACAGGGGATCAGAAGTATTGGGATATTGTTCTCAGCAAGGTTGATTATCTCCAGAACCATGCCCTTCGCTTTGGAGACAATGTGCTTCAGCATACAGTATCCGTGTCCAATGATTTTCCGGAACAGGCTTGGGCGGACACCTTGTTTATGGCGGCATTTTTCCTGCTCCGTGTAGGTAGCAAATTAAAGGATGAAGCCATGATTCAGGATGCGCTGAATCAGTATTACTGGCATATCAAGTATCTTCAAGATCCAAGCAGCAGTCTGTGGTATCACGGTTATAACAATATCAACAAGGACCATATGTCCGGATTTTACTGGGGGAGAGCGAACGCTTGGGGCGCCTATACGATGTCTCAAGTGAAGCCGCAATTGAACGACTGGTATCTGTATCCGCAATGTATGGATGTAGAATGTGCTCTTCGCGATCAATTGGCGGCTCTGAAGCTGGTACAGACCGAGAACGGCTTGTGGCGTACGGTGCTGGATGACGTAGAATCGTATGAAGAGGTATCAGCTTCCGCGGGTATTGCAGCGGCAATGATCAATAACGGCAACCCACTGCATACCAAATATGTGCAAAAGGCACTCGAAGGCATCCTGAACAACATTAGCGAAGATGGACGTGTGCTTGGTGTATCTGGCGGTACAGCAGTGATGAAGGATCGGGATGGCTATCGCAATATTCCTAAAGACTGGATTCAAGGCTGGGGTCAGGGCCTAGCACTCGCTTTTTTGTCCGATATGTTGAGATAGGGAGGGAACCCAATTGTCCAAATTAACCAAAGGCTCCTTTACACTGCCGGGAGAATCCGGTTATGAGGCCCTTACGCTGGAACTTGCCGATCGCTGGGGTGCTGATGTGATCCGTGACAGTGACGGTACGAAATTGTCTGATGAGATTATTAATGCCGGATATGGCATCTATTCAACCATTTGCATCATTCGGGATCATAATGAGTGGGCATCCCGTAATCTGGATAAGCTGCAGCAATGTTTTCTCATTACGAATCCGAAGGTCGCTGTACAAGATTATGTATCCATCTATCTGATGGAGGATTTTTTTGCTGAACAATTCAGGGTGAATGATTCCAAAGAAGCGTTTAAGTATTGGCAGGTATATGATCGAACGACTGGAGAAGAGGTACCAAGAGCACAATGGAATTATGAAAGGGAATCTGGCAATGTAGTGATTACTGGCGTTGCTCCCTGGCATAAATACACGGTAAGTTTCATGGTCTATCGGATCTGGGAAGAGATCTCCATGTACAATCATACGACGAATAACTGGGATAAAGAGCATCTGATGCAGATTGACCCAATCTATACGGAAACGCAAATCTATCTGCTGGATTGGATGGAAAATTGGTGCCAAAACCATCCGGAAACAACGGTTGTACGTTTTACATCGCTATTTTATAATTTCGCCTGGATCTGGGGCAGTGATGAGCGGAACCGCCATCTGTTCTCGGATTGGGGTTCCTATGATTTCACGGTAAGTTCGAGAGCGCTGGATCTGTTTGCTCAGAAATATGGGTACTCACTCTCAGCCGAGGACTTTGTGAATGGTGGTAAGTATCAGGTCACTCATATGCCTGCGAATCAGCGAAAGTTGGATTGGATGGCCTTTATCAATGATTTTGTGATTGAATTCGGCAAGAAATTAATTGATATTGTGCACAAGCATGACAAGCTGGCTTATGTCTTCTATGATGACAGCTGGGTAGGCATGGAGCCGTACAATGATCGCTTTCATGAGTTCGGATTCGACGGCATGATCAAATGTGTATTCTCCGGATATGAGGCGAGAATGTGCTCAGGCGTTAAGGTGGATACCCATGAGATTCGCTTGCATCCCTACTTGTTCCCGGTTGGCCTAGGAGGGCTTCCTACCTTCAAGGAGGGCGGAGATCCTACCCTTGATGCAAAGAAATATTGGATTAATATTCGGCGTGCGCTGCTGCGTGAGCCGATCGACCGGATAGGCTTGGGTGGGTATTTGCATCTGGTTGAGCCTTATCCTGATTTTGTGGATTACATTGAGAAGATTGCCCATGAATTCAGGGAAATGAAAGAGCTCCATCAGAAGGGAAAACCTTATCAGATCAAGACAAAAGTAGCCGTTCTGCATAGCTGGGGCAAGTTAAGATCGTGGACCTTGTCCGGTCATTTTCACGAAACGCATATGCATGATCTGATTCATGTGAATGAGGCATTAGCCGGGTTGCCTGTTGACGTGCAGTTTATTGATTTTGATGATATTTGTCAGGGCGTATTGAAGGATGTGGATGTTGTCATTAATGCGGGTTCTGCTGGTTCAGCATGGAGCGGTGGAGAGCATTGGAGTGACCACAAGTCTGTGGACTTATTGACCCAATGGGTGTATGAGGGTGGTACCTTTATTGGCATTAACCAGCCTTCGGCAATGGATGGGTACGACAGCTATTTTAGAATGGCACATGTGCTTGGGGTGGATGAGGATACAGGCGCCAGAGTTGTTCATGGCAAATGGTCGGTTGAGGTTAATGATGAGTATGGTTTGGTTCCGGAAGCTGCGAATATCACGTCAAAAGGTAAAGGTAGCATTTATCTAACGGATGGGACAGCCAAGGTATTGCACGAGACAGATGGTAACATCACGTTGTCCACACATGCCTTCGGAAAAGGAAAAGGGATCTATTTACCTTCCTTCGAATTCAGCTGGGCAAATACAAGATTACTTCTGAATTTGATTCGATTTGCGGGCAATGAATTCCATGAAACACAGTACATCACGGATAACTTGTATACCGAGTGCGCTTATTATCCTGAGAGCAACATATTGGTTGTGATCAATAATAGCGATCAGGTTCAGTCCACGACGATCCATACAGAGCATGGAAAACAGACCATGGAATTGGAGCCGTATGATACGGTGATCACCAAAATTGGTTTAACCAAATCGGTATCCCCATAGAATAATGACTCGATAGACCGTATCCCTTAACCAGGGAGCGGTCTATTTAGTGATATATTTAAATAAGGATAGGGATCATGAGCCCTAATATATTATTGTTTTCATCTATTCAAAGGAGACAGTGCTCTAATGTACAGTTATAAAATGTTGGACAAGATAAGCACGGAAACACTTCACCAAGCGTTTGTGGATGCGTTCTCCGACTATCAGGTTACAATGGATCTGCCCTTTTGGAAGTTTCAACAAATGCTCCAACGAAGAGGGTATCACCCCGAAATATCTATAGGAGCCTTTAAGGATGGGAGAATGGTCGGATTTGTTATCAATGGACTTCGAAGCTGGAATGGAAAGGCAACTGCGTATGACCTTGGGACAGGCGTTGTACAAGAATGCAGACGGCAGGGCGTTACAAGCCATCTGCTCTTGAATATTCAAAAGCTGCTAAAAGAAAAAAATATAGCGCAATATCTGCTGGAAGTCATCCAATCCAACGAATCTGCAGTTCAGCTTTACAGTAAACAAAACTTCAAAATTCAAAGGGAATTCTCATGTTTCCAGCTGGAAAAAGATAAATTCATACCGAAAACGACCTGCGCGGTGGAATGTGTGGAGAGAATTGATTTGCAGCAGTTTAAGGAATTTTGGGATGTGGAGCCCTCCTGGCAAAATTCAATAGATTCCATCTACGCTGTACCAGAAGCTTTTAGCTATGTAGTTGCACGTCAGGATCACAAAATTGTTGGCTATGGCATTATAGATCAAAAAACAGGTGAAATTCCACAGCTTGCAGTGAACCCAAATTATCGGGGCAAAGGTATTGCAAGCAACATCCTGACAGAGATGGTCAAGCGCACAGAATCGCCTAGGCTCAGTGTCCTCAATGTGGAATCTCATCTCAAACCGATGGTAGATTTCCTCCTGGTCAAATCAGGTTTTACGTATCATGTTGGCCAGTATGAAATGCTCCTGAAATTATAACGTGATCGTCGTCTCGACGTAGGATCAAATCGGGTTCAACGAAAATATGTGAGATATTCGTATCTGTCCTGTTGGGCCAGTCGATCGGGAGGTTGAATTAAAGGCCTCCTGAATTCCTGGATTGGAGTATCCAATCATTCCCTTACTCGTTATAATAATGTGGATGTCAATGTAAGAGGAGACAACGATAAGACATGAGCCGCAAGACACACTGTAAGCGCATTCAGTTTCTGGATGATTGGAGCCTCAAAACGAAGTTGTACATATTGTTCATTTTTTGTGTGCTGGTTCCGGTCCTGGTCACCAATACCGTGTTTTACCTAAGCATCAAAGGTAACATAGAGGAGAAGGAGCATAGCCGATTCAATGAAATGCAGCAAAGGATCAAGTTCAACCTGCGAAACAGTATAGACAATAGCTTGTATGTGTCCAATTTTCTCTATACCGATGGAACGCTGAACCGGTTCATGGAGTCCAAGTATCGCGATCAGGAAGACTATTACTCTGCCTACTATGATATGCTTAGCAACAACAATCTGGTCAGGTACTATTACAGCTACCAGCAGGTGAACCAAGTTACGTTTTATGTTGGCAATGATACCTTCGTCAATGGAGGAAACTTCATTAAGCTGGATGATGAGGTGAAGAAAAGTGATTGGTATCAAGCGCTTATGAACACAAGCGACCATATCATGATCTATTCGTATTTTGACAAGCAGCAGGCAGAGATGTCGCAAAGTCAGGGAGGACGCAAAGTCAGCATTATTCGCAAGCTGGATTACTTTGGGGAGCAGCAGGTTGAAAAGGTGTTAAAGGTTGATCTGGACTATTCTTTCATCAACAAATCGCTTAAAAATGAGGGAGCGAACGGGAAGGTATATGTCGTATCGGATGGCAGGGTCATTTTCTCGAACGATTCCGAAATGAACCAGACGCGCCAGCCATTTAATCTGATTGCGAACAGTCCAATTGATCCTGTTCAATCCATGCAATCGATTCCCGTCGTATCCGAGGATTGGCAGATTTTCGTCAGCACGGAAAAATTGGATGTTCTTTCGGAGATTGTTAACTCCAAGCTTAACTTGACGTTGCTGATCATTCTTAATCTGTTGGTGCCCACACTGCTGATCTGGTTGATATCCAGATCACTGGTCATCAGAGTTGATCGGATAGCGAAGCACCTGGATCAAGTGAAGCATGAGAAATTTGAGGTGATATCGGGACCTGTGGGCAAGGACGAGATCGGTAGCCTGACTCATAGTTATAACATGATGGTCATCAAGATCAAGAATCTGATTGAGATTGTGTTTAAGGGTCAAGTGGAGCGGCAAGCCCTCGAGCTCTCCAAGAAGCAGGCGGAGCTGAAAGCCCTTCAAAGTCAGGTGAATCCCCATTTTATGTTCAACACCCTTGAAACGATCCGTATGCGGAGTTTGATCAAGCAAGAGCTTGAGACCTCCGATGTCATTCATAGACTGGCACTGCTGCTGCGTCAGACGATCAATTGGGGCGACGATCTGATTACCATCGCACAAGAAATCAATTTCGTGGAAAGTTATCTGAGTATTCAGCAGTATCGCTTTGGCGAAAAGCTACAATTTGCAATCAGGATCACTGACGAATCCATTGCAGCGATGATGATACCCAAACTAACCGTTCTCACCTTTGTGGAGAATGCTTGTATCCATGGCATTGAAGGGATAGCAAATGATGGGGTCGTGGAGGTATTATTCGAAATTCGAAGTAATGCGCTCTACATTTCCATTCGAGACACCGGCGTCGGTATGGATCAGGACAAGCTGTCCTCGCTCCGCAAAATGATGCAAGACCCGAGTATGGATCGGATGAGCGAGCTTAGCAGCATTGGCATGATGAATGCATATATTCGGCTACGGATGTATTTTGATGATTTCGTTCAGGTGCACATATTCAGTGAAAAGGGGAAGGGGACAACGATTGGCATTCAAATTCCTCTTATGCTGGCATCCCAAGAATAAGGAGCGAGGATATGATCAACGTGCTGATTGTGGACGATGAGCCATTTATTCGCCAAGGACTTCTATTGTTAATTGATTGGGAGTCTTACGGTTTCCAGATTTGTGGTCAGGCTTCCAATGGCAAGCAGGCATTGGAAGCCATACGCGCTGTGCAGCCGGATCTGGTCATTTCCGACATCAAGATGCCGGAAATGGACGGCATGCAGCTTGCGCAAACCTTGTATGAGCAATATAACGGTGATATCAAGCTGATTCTGCTTAGTGGATTCTATGAGTTCGGATATGCCAAGCAGGCAATTAAATATCAGGTGAATGACTACATTCTCAAGCCTATCGTGAAGACAGAACTGGTACAGGTGCTTGAAGAATTCAGGGAGGCATTTCACGCACGGACAGAAGAGAAGCGTTATCAGCAAAAAAAGGATCATATGATTATGGCCCAGCATATGCAGTCAATCTTGCTTGGGGTGGCTGAGGAGGAGGCTGTTACGAGTCTGCAGCCCCACTATCAAGATGCCGGCACAATGCGTTGCATTCTGATTGAGGTGGAAGGCGTTCCAGAACAGGGAATGGATTGGTGCGCTCGGGTTGAGGCATGGGTGGATGAGCCCTTGCCGGGGCAAGTTTTGAAGCCGTTTACAGGTGATAAAAATGCGGTTCTGCTCATTGTTACGGATCTGATGGTGAAACGTAAGGCAGCGGCCTTGGAGCACTATTTGACCCAACTACATACCGAGTTGAGCCGCGATCAAGGAGCGGTGGTTGCTTGTTATGTTGGGAAGGAAGTACAGGGGTTGGAGGCGCTGCATGAGTCTTATCAATCCTGCGGCATAATGAAAAACTTACGTTTCTTCACCACGTGTGGGCCCATTTATTATTTCGAGCTTATGGATACGACCCTATTTATCAATCGGCCAGGTCAATTCGAAAAACAATTGTTTGATGGGCTGGTCAAGTCTATCGAGGAACAGCAGACGGATGAGCTATACAGCCATGCAAAGGCCATTTTTCAATATTTTCTGGATGAGCGAATCGAGCCTGCTATTGTCCGAATCCACTTGCACTATTTGGCATACAATTTGCTGGATCTTGTGAATAACGATACGGTTACTCCAGATTCCGGGCTGATGGAATCGGCTTTTCTGAAGGTGAACTACGCGATGTTATCCATGGAGGAAAACATTGAACATTTATGTGAGTTCTCACTTATGTGCGCAGAGGAGCTGAAGGAGCAGCAAAAGTCGAAAGGGATGGGCATATTAGCCAAAATCGAGGCCTTCATTCACGAGCATTACAGAGAGAATATCAGCCTGAAGCTGCTGGGAGAGCAGTTCTACATGAACAGCGCATATCTGGGACAGATTTTCAAAAAGCATTACTCGATCAGCTTCAGTGATTATTTGAATCAATTGCGAATAGAGGAAGCCGCGCGGCTGTTGCGGAGAACAGATCAAAGAGTATACGAGATTGCAACAATGGTCGGATATCGGGACTCCGATTATTTTATTAGCCGGTTCGAGAAACTCATGGGGGAGACGCCTGCACAATATCGTAAAAGTGCCCATGCTGCGTACTCTCTTGATTCAACATCCTGCACTCCTTGACGGAGCGGCGGGATATTTTTTTCGCAGATACTGGAATTAGTGGGATTCCGTCTATAGTTTATCCCGTTGAGAGGGGCATGGAAGCATGATAATTTTAAGTCAGCCTTTGGAAAGCGCTTTCCAAAAAGCTTCTGTCAATATAATCGATGGAGGGGTCATGATGAAAAAGGATGTTAGAAAAAGAATCAAGTATAGTGCTCTGCTAGCTTTAATACTGGTCATTGCACTCGCTGGATGTACACCGGGATCGTCCTCGAAAGGGGAAACAACAGCAGATGGAAGGGAATTGAAACAATTTTCAGCCTTTTTTGCTGTACCTGGGAAAATTGCGCCTGACGATAATCGGGTGTTAAAAGCTATTGAGGAGAAAACCGGCGTCAGAGTTACGATGGACTGGCTTACGGGCCAAACAGCCAAAGAACGAATTGGTGTGCTCATTGCAGGCGGCGAATATCCCGACTTTATCGATGGGAGTGATGGTACTCAGCAACTGGTAGCAGCAGGGGCGCTAGTACCACTTGAGGATTACATCGATAAATATCCAAACATCAAAAATTACCTGGGTGAAGACTGGAAGAAGATGAAAAATACGACGGATGGACATATCTACTTCATTCCTCAGTTCGGCAATATACAAGAAAAGTCGATGAAAGTAACCCATGATGGAGAAGCGTTCTGGATTCAGAAGGCCGTACTGGAATGGGATAATTATCCGACAATCAAAACACTTGACCAATACTTTGACTTAATTGAACGGTACAAAGCAGCGCATCCGACCGTTGATGGTCAGCCAACCATTGGATTCGAGATTATCTCTTATGACTGGCGTTATTTCGCACTGGAGAACCCTCCGCTCTTCATGGCTGGTTATCCTAACGAAGGCGCAGCCATCGTTGATAAAGAAACGCTGACGGCCAAAAACTATAATACTATTCCCGAAGCGAAAGCATATTTCAAGAAGATCAATGAAGCATATCATCAAGGCCTGGTCGATAACGAAACCTTTACAGCAAACTATGATCAATATATATCCAAAATTTCAACCGGACGTGTGCTGGGCATGGTGGATCAAGGATGGCAGTTCCTTGATGCCGAGGCATCACTCGTGAAGCAAAAATTGTATGACAAAACCTATGTACCGTTGTCCATCACACTCTCCGAGGATGTCAAAGGACGCTATCAGAACAATCCAATCCTTAACGTGAATGGTGGCTTGGCCATTACTAAGAGCTGCGAGGATATTGAAGGGGCACTTCAATATATTAATGATTTGCTGGACCCTGAGATAGAGGTATTGAGAACCTGGGGACAGGAAGGCGTGGATTACCAGGTGGATGACAAAGGCGTGTTCTCCAGAAATGAAGAGCAACGTGCGAATTCCAAAGATCCGGACTGGGTGCTTGCGAATACGGGAAGCCCATTGGTCTATTTCCCGCATCATGAAGGCATGACCGCTGATGGGAAGAATGCTCTTGACCCTAAGGAGCAGCCGGAGGAGTACCTTGCCACATTGAATGACATCGATAAAAAAGTGCTCAAGGCTTATGGATATACGAAGTTTACCGACTTCCTGGAGCCTGCGGAGGAAAATGAACCGTGGTTCCCGATCTACACCTATAATTTCGAACCGAATAAACCAGAGACCATTGCCAGACAGAAGATGGACGATGTTAAACGCAAATGGCTGCCAAAGGTGATTATGACTTCACCAGCCGAATTTGATAAGGCTTGGGAAGAGTATCAAGCCACGCTCAAGGAGAGTGCAGATATTAAAGCATATGAAGATGCGCTGACGGAAGAAGTTCGCAGACGTATGGAACTGTGGGGATAAAGGCCTGTCACACCGAAAGGCTATGGGAACCCCGTAGCCTTTCTTACACGCCAGATTCGGGAGATTGGATAGGAAAGGAATCGATTCATCCAGACTGGGTGATATAGATAAACTCGTCAGCAAGGAGAGAAAAACATGGCCAAAAAGGAGCTGCAGCCTTCGTTAAAGACCAGCCATATCCCAGCGGGAACAAGCTGGATCGGGTACAACCTGTCCAGAATGAAAAGTCAGCGACAATTAATGTGGATGTCATTTCCGTTTATTGCGTTTATCGCTATTTTTGCGTATGGACCATTATGGGGCTGGTTGATGGCTTTTCAGAATTATAGACCAGGCATTGGTTTTATGGAGCAGGATTGGGTGGGGCTGGATCATTTTCGAACGTTATTCACGGACCCTACATTTTTACGTGTCATTCGCAATACGCTGGCGATGAGCCTGATCAGTCTGTTTCTGGGATTTGTCGGTTCAATTGGTCTGGCGCTCTTATTGAATGAGCTGCGGATGGTATTGTTCAAACGCGTGGTACAGACGGTCTCTTACCTTCCGCATTTCCTGTCGTGGATCATCGTAACAGGGATCGTTGCGAATGTATTGTCAACGGAAACCGGAATTGTGAATGTACTGCTGACAAAATTGGGTCTGATTGATGCACCAATCAACTTTTTTGCGGAACCCAAATACTTCTGGGGGATTGTGGGTCTGTCCAGCATGTGGAAGGAAATTGGTTGGGGTACGATAATCTATCTGGCGGCCATGGCGTCGATTAATCCGAGCTTATACGAAGCAGCTTCCATTGACGGAGCCGGCCGCTTTCGCAAAATGTTCAATGTCACACTTCCAAGCATCAAACCAACGATCATTATCCTACTTATCATCAACGTGGGTAACGTACTGAACGCAGGTTTTGAGATTCAATACTTGCTGGGGAACGGACTTGTGCAGGATGTGTCCGAGACAATCGACATTTTTGTTTTGAAATACGGAATTAATCTCGGCAACTACTCACTTGCCACCGCCGCAGGCATTTTCAAAAGTGTGGTCAGTCTGGTGCTCATATTTATCGCCAACGGGATTGCCAAGTCTCTTGGTGAAGAGCGGTTGATATGATAAGGGGGCAGAACTGTGAAGCGATTTCGTAGAAGACGAAGCATGGGGGATTCAATTTTTTCCATCACGAATGGCATATTTATGTTGCTTGTCATGGTTGTTACGTTATATCCTTTTTTAAACACCATTGCCGTATCTTTCAATAACGGACTGGATACAATCCGCGGAGGGATCTATCTCTGGCCGAGGGAATGGACGCTGCAAAATTATGTCTCCGTATTCCAGAATCCGAATCTGACACAAGCTGCATTTATTTCGGTTGCCCGAACCGTGGTTGGAACGGTTGTGCAACTGTTCTGTACCGCGATGTTGGCCTATGTGCTGAGCCGCAAGGAGTATATGTTTAACAAATTGGTCACGACGCTGTTCGTAGTAACGATGTATTTCAGCGGCGGTTTAATTCCGGGATACATGCTGATCAAACAAGTGGGGCTGCTGAACAGCTTCTGGGTATACATTATTCCCGGTTTGATCGGGGTGTTCAACATGATTGTCATTCGTACCTACATTCAGGGACTCTCGGAGGGATTGATTGAATCCGCGAAGATGGATGGAGCCGGAGATTTTCGGATTTTCATGCGTATCATACTTCCTCTATCCAAGCCGGTGCTGGCTACGGTCGCATTGTTCATAGCTGTAGGTCAGTGGAATTCCTGGTTTGACTCCATGTTGTACACGGCGGGTAATCGGAATTTGACCACTTTGCAGTATGAGCTTATGAAATTATTATCCTCTGCGACCTCACAGGGTGGAACCGTCAACGTGGATTCATACAAAAATGTGACCAACATGGTGACTCCTGTATCCATTCGTGCAGCAATCACGGTTGTGACGGCCATGCCGATCGTTTTACTGTATCCGTTCTTGCAAAAATACTTTGTCACTGGACTCACCATTGGAGGGGTAAAAGAATGAAAAATGCAAATCAAAACGAACAATGCACGTTTAACAATCCGATTATGCCCGGATTTTATCCAGATCCGTCCGTTTGTCGGGTGGGTGAAGATTTTTATTTGGTGACCTCGACTTTTGCCTATTTTCCTGGGGTTCCGATCTTTCAGAGCCGTGATCTTGCACATTGGAAACAGATTGGAAATGTACTGGATCGCCCTTCACAATTGAATCTTCAGGGAGCAGGGCATTCACAAGGAATATTCGCTCCAACGCTTCGGTATCATGAAGGCACCTTCTATATGATTACAACCAATGTATCACATGGCGGCAATTTTGTTGTAACCGCTACCGATCCGGCTGGGCCATGGTCTGATCCTTATTTTATAGAAGGCGCAGAAGGAATAGACCCTACGATTTTCTTCGATAACGGCAAGGCATATTACCTGGGTACACGTCCTTGCTCTGAGGGAGTTCGTTATAACGGAAACTGGGAAGTTTGGCTGAGGGAGCTTGATCTGACCACCATGAAACTGGTGGGGGACAGTTACGTGCTCTGGCGTGGGGCCATGGTTGATGTTATTTGGCCTGAAGGACCGCATCTGTATAAGATCGACGAATATTACTATTTATTGATTGCAGAGGGCGGCACAGGACCCAACCATGCCGTGACCATTGCGCGTAGCCAAAGCTTAACCGAAGGGTACGTTGGAAATCCCAATAATCCAATCATTACGCATCGCCATTTGGGCAAACGATACCCTACTGTTAATGTAGGACATGCCGACTTGGTGCAGGCTGCGAACGGTCAATGGTTCATGGTCATGCTTGCTTCGCGTCCTTACGGTGGGAGCTTCAGCAATCTGGGGCGGGAGACGTTCCTTGCTTCGGTCATTTGGGAGGACGGATGGCCAGTTGTCAATGAAGGGCGCGGCATCCTGGAGGAGCAGGGTACGCTGGATTTAAAACCTGTTCCGGTAGAGCCCCAACTGCGTTTTGACCATTTTGACAGTGATCGTCTGGGCTTGCAATGGATGTTTTTGCGCAATCCTCAGGAAGACCTGTATTCATTAACCGAGCGCAAGGGATATTTGCGATTGAAGCTGAAACCGCAAACCTTGAAGGAAAAAGAGAACTCCAGCTTTGTCTGCCTACGGCAAAGGCATATGGATTACGTGGCAGCCACAGCGATGGAATTTGTGCCCGGGAATGCAAATGAGACGGCTGGTGTTGTCGTCATTCAGAACGATCAGTATCATGTACGGATTGAGCGTGCACTGGTTGAGAAACAGCAGATGCTGCGTGTGGTGACCTGTATAGATGGTCAGGATACCCACATTGCGCAGGTCGCGCTGGATGATGAAGTATCGCGGGTGTATATCAAACTGGCCGCAATAGGTCAGCAATTAAGCTTCTACTACAGCACAGATGGAAGTCGGTATCATCTGGTTGCGGAACAGGTGGATACAAGCAGCCTGAGCACTGAAGTGGCCGGCGGCTTTGTTGGCTGCTGTATCGGAATGTTTAGCAGCAGCAATGGGACTTCATCGGATCAGGTAGCGGATTTTGACTGGTTTGAATATGGTTCCTATGAAAGTTAGTTAGATGACAGAATAACAGCAAGTAAGCTCAATCCGGTGGCGGTAGTCCAGGGATTGAGCTTTTTTTCTCTTTGTTTAAGCGAAAACTGTGGGGAGTGGGGCCGCGTTACAGTTTATTGTCCAGCTTCATGTGCTGAGTTTTTTATGATGTTAACAATTTTACGCTGAGCATCCCTGGCTTCCGGAATCGGATAGAGGACGAAGACATGATTCATTTTGGGATAAATGTACGTTTGGTGATCGATTTTCTGATCCGTCAGCATCTTGTCGAGCTTCATATTATCAGGAAACAAACCTTCGTGAGTTCCGATAAAGATGCTGATTCTACCAAGGCCAGTGAAATCTCCGTAGATTGGACTGATTAACGGGTCATTTAGAGGTTTATCAGCTGCCCAGATTCGCCGGATGACATCATATCCTTCCACAGCGAGCATCGGGTCGCGAGTCTCATAATCAAATATGACCGGATTGTCCAGCACCATATCCACACAAGGTGATAACAAGATGATATCTTTGGGTTGTGGGAGATCATGCATTTTCAGATAATGGGCCAAGGCAAGGGATATGTTGCCTCCTGCGGAATCCCCCATAATGGTGAGTTGTGCCGGGTCGTCCACAGAGGCAAGCAGATTCCGGTATAGATTGAGCAGTTTCGGATACGTGTGCTGATAATTAAAATGAGGAACCTTTGGATAGATGGGAGCAACCACCTTGGCATTCAGAGCCTGAGCCATGCGATCCATGAATTTCCAGTGTAAAGACAGCGGCTGGTGTGTATGCGCCCCGCCATGAATGTAGAGAATGACCCTCTGTTCACGGGAATGCTGATCGTTTAATGTGAATACCTGCATGTCTTCATGGGAGCGTTCTTTGATGGAAGATGACCATTTTGTTTTAGCCAAGGTATAGGGTTTAATGTTTTCCAAGCCCATATGATCCAGGTGTTTGCGAGTAAGCTCGCGTGTTGAAAAATTTTTTTTGGTATCTAACGTTGCGATATATTTCTCGAATAGAAAACTCGTCAACGAGCGTTTATGATTATGGATATACATATTCATTGAGGAATCACCCTTCCTGATGGAGTTCAGATATAAGATCTGTGAAGAAGAATATAAATAAAGTATAAAGGTTGAAGTGTACTGCAAGGTCAATCTTAATTTTTCCATCGAACCGTTTACGGTTAGAGTAAAGCATGGTATCCGTTCTATGTTATGATATTTGCATCTTCAAAAGTTCGATTGAAGGGGCATAGCGTATGAATCAAAGCATACAACAGTTTAAAGCGGATTTTTTCAAAGCATTGGCACATCCGATGCGTATTCAGATTTTGGAGCTGCTGAGTGAAGGAGCCAAGAACGTGAATGAACTGCAAAGCATTCTGGGATCGGAAGGCTCTGCTGTTTCACAACAACTGGCTGTACTGCGCAGCAAAAACGTTGTCCATGGAATCAAAGAAGGCACAACCGTCACCTATTCGCTGCGTGATCCGCTGATTAAGGACCTGCTGGCAGTCACCAAACAGATTTTTGACAATCATCTGGTTGATGCCATTTCCATGTTGGAAGACATTCGTAAAGAGTCCTGACACAACAAACAAGAGCAACTGGGTGTCATCACCGGAGGTTCTTGTTTTTTGTGTTAGTCTCCTGCGGGAAATGGTGTGCAATCCGATTGACAGGATGTGTGCGGGGGAGTAGTCTTTTGTGTATATTCAAATATTTAAATATATGAAGAAAAGAAGGTTTTTGTTCATGAGATGGATGGGGAGATATGCTGGTTACAATGCTGCCGCTTTTCGCAAGGATCTGTTATCGGGGCTGATTGTAGGTATTATTGCAATTCCACTCGGTATGGCCTTTGCCATCGCTTCCGGGGTCAAACCGGAGTATGGATTGTATACCACAATAATCGCAGGGATTCTCATTTCCTTGCTGGGTGGGTCCAAGTTCCAGATTGGCGGGCCAACGGGTGCATTCATTCCGATTCTATTCGCCATTGTGATGCAGTATGGATATGAGAATCTGTTGATCGCGGGAATGATGGCTGGTTTGATGCTTGTTCTTATGGGCGTATTCAAGCTTGGTGCATTAATCAAGTTCATTCCCAGGCCGGTGACAATCGGTTTCACGGCAGGAATCGCCGTTATTATTTTTAGCGGACAGATTCCGAACTTCCTGGGACTTCGCGGCATCGAGAAGCATGAGGACTTCTGGTCCAATATGAAAGAAATTGGGATGCATATCTCGACAGTTAATATATACAGTGTGCTTACAGCTGGAATCTGTCTGGCTGTTCTTCTGCTTGTGCCCAAGTTTGCACCAAAGGTGCCTGCATCACTGGTGGGGCTGATTCTTTCGACGGTAGTCGCAGCGTTCCTTTTCGAAGGGCAGGTGGCTACGATCGGTTCGTCCTTTGGCGCCATACCTAACGCCTTGCCTCAGTTTCATGTGCCGGAGATCACTTGGGAACGTATCATGAACTTGCTGCAACCCGCTTTTGTCATCGCCATGCTGGGTGGCATTGAGTCGTTGCTGTCAGCTGTGGTTGCCGATGGCATGACCGGAAGTCGACATAACAGCAATCGGGAGTTGATTGGGCAGGGAATTGCCAATATGGTGACGCCGCTATTTGGGGGCATTCCTGCAACAGGAGCGATTGCGCGTACAGCAACAAATATCAAATCCGGCGCAGTATCGCCATGGTCTGGCGTGATTCACGGTGTAGTGGTACTGCTGGTACTTGTTCTCTTTGCGCCATACGCATCTCACATTCCTCTTGCGAGTATGGCTCCGGTTCTGATGCTGGTGGCTTGGAACATGAGTGAACGGAGATCCTTCATGCATGTCATGAGAACCAAAACGAGCGATTCACTCGTTCTGCTCATTACCTTTTTGCTTACTGTATTTACAAGTTTAACGACAGCTGTAGAGGTGGGGTTGATTCTGGCTGTTGTTTTATTCGTTAAGCGGATGAGTGAGATGTTGAAGGTTGCCAAAGTACTGCCCGATCCCGAGCATAAACATGAGAAAGTCATGGCCCACATGGTTCGGGAAGGACATGACTGTCCGCAGATCAGCTTATATACGATTGAAGGACCTTTATTTTTTGGTGCGGCAGATATGTTCGAAAAGCCGGTCATGGATTCGATTCATCGACGACCGGGCATTTTGCTGTTGCGCATGGGTAAGGTACCCTTTATGGATACAACAGGCGAAGCTAACCTGGCGAGTTTAATCAAGCATTTTGAACGGTCGGGCGGGATTGTATTGTTATCGGGCATACAGGAGCAGCCACTTGAGATGTTGAAACGAACGGGTCTGTTAGAGCGTTTAAATCCTGCACATCGGTTTGAACATACTGGGGAAGCCATTAATTATGCGTTACAGCATTTGAACGAGGAGAAGTGTAAGGGGTGCAAACATTTTGCCTTTCGTGAATGTGCTGTATTGTCGAGCGCTGGAACCGATCCAGAGCGTAATAGCCTTCTGAAATCTGGGAAGCGGGTCAATGCAAGCAGTTCTGTATAATCCACGCAAGAGAGAAGGAACTTTGGAAATCCAACGTTGATGCACCAACCCGTTTGAAATATATATTCTGGAAAATTAACGAAAAATAGACTATGTTATAGGTTGATAGGTGAATACGGTTACATCGTTTATCAGATGAGAAATAATCATATAAACTGAAGGAGTATACATATGTCCATTCAACCGACGGCTTTACGGTCAGTGCTTAACCCCAGGTATCTGGAGTCTGCATTGAGCAATCAGTATGACATTGGAACATGGGAAGAATGTTTGTTTTGGCTTAGAGGATTGAATGATACTTACCGGGTTCGCACGTCCAGTGGCATGTATATTCTTCGGATCTACCGCACTGAAATTTCGGAGGAAGATGTTCAGTATGAGCTTTCGTTATTAGCTCAACTGAAGAACGTTCTAACTTCTGCGGAACATACCGACATTGGAGAATTTATTCAGAAGAAAGATGATACGGGATATACGGTGCTGGACGCTGCAGAAGGCAAACGGGTTGCTGTAATGTTTCGTTATATTGAGGGCACGGAGAACAACTTGGAGGATGAGGAGTCTTGTTACGCCTTTGGTCAATCTGCCGCTGAATTGCATAAGGCTATGGATCAGGTGAACGTGGGACTGCCGCGATATGAGCTTGATTTGAAATTTCTTATCGACGAACCCTTAGAAAGAATCATCCGGTATATCGGTGAGAACCATGAAGCAGCAGCATTCCTCCATACGTTTGCAACAGCATTAAAAGAACGCATCTTTGCCACTTCCAGCCAAGACCTGGACTTTGGTCTGTGCCATGGGGATATGCATGGGAATAACAATGCATTTCAACAGGAGCATTCGTTTATCCATTATGACTTCGAATGGGCAGCCAAAAGCTGGCGTGCTTACGATCTGGCCCAAGTGAAAATTCGGAAACGGCAGTCGGGTGATTCAGGGCAGAAACAAAGACTGTGGGATGCGTTGATGAAAGGATACCGGTCGGTTCGGAAGTTTACGGATGCAGATGAACAGGCGGTTGATCTCTTTATTATCGCTCGAAGGTTCTGGGTGATGGGTCTGGATGTTGCTTTTATCGAAAGTGATATGGGAGCTCTGGATTATGGCGAGGATTGGTTGGATAGTTTCGTGGAAGAGTTTCGGGGCGCAGGTCTCGTCGATTAATTATTCAAAGAAAAATATAGTTACCTTCATCATGCCGCCAATCTGGCGGTTTTTTTTGGGTTTGACTAGAAATCAAAAATGACATACCTGTGTGTAGCGTTTACTCTGCGAGTTCAACAGGTTTGTCATTGAACTTGTAGCCAACGCCCCGAATCGTACGGATATAATGTGGCTTGGCAGGGTTTTTCTCCAGCTTCTTCCGCAAATTATAGATATGTACCATGACCGTATGTGTGTCGCCCATATGTACATCATCCCAGAGCAGTGAGAAGAGCTGTTCATTTTTGTATACACGATTGGGATTCTTCGCCAGGTGGAAAAGCAATTTGAATTCCTTGGCCGACAAAGCGATGGGTTTGTCACCTACGAGCACACGGTGGGTGGCCGGGTCGATGAGTAGTTGATCAAATACCAGTGTTTCATCCTTCTGTTCCTCTTGTTTCTGTGGCATGTTGTTTCTCCGAATATGGGCCTTAACTCGTGCAATCAGCTCAATCGGACTAAACGGTTTGGAGATAAAGTCATCCCCGCCCAGGCCAAGTCCGATGACTTTGTCTGTAGCTTCGTCCTTACAACTTACGAACAAAATAGGGACATTACTCGTTTTGCGAATCTCACTACAGATCTGGAAGCCATCCATTCCAGGCAACAGCACATCGAGCAGTACAAGATCCAGTGAGTGCTCCTGTGCAGCTCGAAGTGCCTCAACGCCAGTATATACAGAAACGGTATGAAAACCTTCCCGTTTCAAAGACATAGTTAATAATTCATTGATTTCATGGTCATCATCAATAATCAAAATCGTGTTTTTTAAAGACATACGTCGTTCATTCTCCTCATGTATATCGCTTTAGTCAAAGTCCGTATCCTTCCAATCATTCATCGAAATAAGCAGAACCGTCATCCATGCTTTCTGTTTCAAGTATCGCACGTGGACCGGAATAAGTCGATTGAATACACAAAATTTGATATGAAATTGAGGTTAACTTGAATTTCAATTTATGGTCTTGAGGATTAAGCACCTTCTATAATTAATGATATTAAACTTGGGCGTCCCAAGTTGATTTACTGGAGGGAGATAGTACTCGTGAATGGTATTAGGGGTATACATCTGAGATGGGTGTTGTGGAGTATGGTCTTGCTTGTTGCACTGGTAATCAGCGGGTGTTCATCGGATGCTGCACCAGACCAGATTAGAGAAAAGACGCTTGGAGGGTCATCAAATGATGTCTTCGTCGGAGCGGTATGGCCTTTTGAGAAGCAGAATGAACAATTTCGTGAAGGGCTCCAGTTGGCGCTGGAACAGATTAACAAGGCGGGTGTTCTGGGAGGAAAGCAAATCAAATTGTTAGAGATGGACGATGGAGCTTCCACGACAAACGGTATGGCCATCGCTCAGCAATTCGCCGATAATCCCTCTGTTAGTGCAGTCATCGGACATCGGGGATCTGCTGTAACCGTACCTGCTTCACGTATTTATGCGAATGCAGGCATCGTACTGTTGTCTCCGGCATCGACATCGCCAAAATTGACCGATGTGAGCAGTCCTTATATTTTTAGGAATATACCGAATGATAATCAGATCGGGCAATCACTTGCCTTGTATGCTGCAGGTACGAAGCATCAGAATATTGCAATCTACTATACTGATGACGAGTATGGTAGAGGGCTCGCGAATGCTTTTGAACAACAGGCTACGTTATCCGGACAGAATGTGGTTGACCGTGTATCCGGTTATAAGGACGGAGCAGATATGATTCGGATCGTGAACAAATGGGAGACCCTGGACACAGATCTAATCATGGTAGCGACAAAGGTGGACGAAGGAATTACGTTTGTCAAAGCGATCCGTGCGGCGGGTATGAATACCCAAGTCATCGGCGGGGATGCGCTTGACTCTGCTGAATTTGCACAAGGTGGCGGGTCTGTAGAAGGGGTTATCGTTGCTTCCGTATATGATAACCAGGGGCAATCGACCATTAATCAGGATTTCCGATCCCTATACATTCAGAAATATGGAAAGGCACCAGACAAATGGGCAGCACAGGCTTATGATTCTCTGAAACTGCTCGCTGCGGGTATAGATGGAGCTGGCTCCCGAAGTCCGAAGGATATAGCAGAAGCTCTATCCAACCTGACGTCCTGGGAAGGGGTGACGGGTGAACACTTCTTCGATGCCCAGGGCGATGTTCAGGGAATGAGCATTGTGATGAAGAAGTTGCAGCAGGGCAAGTTTCAGATCCTGAAAGAGAAGCCCGATTCGGAAGATTCAGTGGAAGGTTCAGAACAGGGAGGTCAGGATGAATAATCAGGTTTTTCGAAAAGTAACCCTTGAGCGCCTATCTTCTCCTGAACAGCTGGATAATCTGGTACGAGTCACCTCTCCCCGTGGCTGGTTGATGCTCATCGGAGCAGGTTTAATTCTGGCAGCTGCACTGTATTGGGGAATATTCGGCACCATGATCACGAAGGCAGAAGGACAGGGGGTGTTGATTCGGCCGGGCGGCCTAAAAACAGTGCATACCTCTTCGGAAGGTGCAATCTCCGATATTGCTGTGGTGGAGAATGACACAGTTCAGCAAGGAGAGGTAATTGGCCGGATCGAGCAACCGGCATTGCTGGACCAGATCAGGCAAACGAAACTTTCCATCACGAATCTACAAAGTGCCTCATCCCGAGGTAAATCAGGGTCAGCAGCGGAGCTGAGCAAGTTAAGACAGCAGCAGGAACAACAGTTACTTAACTATGAATACCAGACACGAGTAGTCAGTCCTTACGCGGGAAAGGTTACCGAGGTGTTAGTCAAGAATGGAACGTATGTTGGTAAAGGAACGGAAATGTTCCGGATGGAGACCTATGGGTCCCAGACGGATGAATTAATAGGGGTTATGTATGTGCCAGTGAATCAAGGCAAACAGTTACTTCCGGGCATGGAAGTGCGGATCTCACCAAGTACCGTTAACCGTGAAGAATATGGCTCCATGATTGGGCAGGTTGTTTCGGTCTCCGAATTCCCGGTAACGTTACAGGAGTTACAGTCTACGCTGGGTAACGAGGGGCTTGTGGAGCAGATGGCTTCACAGGGTCTCTCACTGGAAGTTCGCGTTAATCTCTCACCTAACTACGAACTGTCGAGTGGGTATAACTGGACAACCAAACAGGGTCCCCCTGTGCGTCTGAATAGTGGAATGACGGTGGATGGAAGCATTATGGTTCATTCACAGCGGCCGATTTCAACCGTCATTCCCTATTTCAAATGATGAACCAACATAGCATAACAGGCACAGGGAGGAGAATGAAGTAGTGGTCCCAAGAAGAGTGAAAACGCCCACGGTGTTACAAATGGAAGCTGTAGAATGCGGAGCTGCTTCACTGTCGATCATACTTTCCTATTATAAAAGCTTCATTCCGCTAGAGGAGCTTCGGATATCCTGTGGAGTATCCCGTGATGGCAGTAAGGCGAACAATATTCTTAAGGCAGCAAGGCAATATGGAATGGAAGCCAAAGGATATCGCAAAAATCCGGAGGATCTGAGGAAAATGCCATGGCCGGTCATTATCCACTGGAACTTCAATCATTTTCTTGTATTGGAGGGCATTCAGAAGGATCGTGTGTTCCTCAATGATCCGGTTACGGGTCCGAGGGAGATCACCTTTGAGGAATTGGATCAGTCGTTTACGGGTGTAGTGCTGACGATGAAACCTGCTGAGGGATATGTCCCACAAGGAAAAACATCGAGTCTGCTCAGCTCTCTCTCCAGTCGAATCAAAGGCTCGGAGAGGGCACTGATCTATGTGATCATAACAGGCTTGTTTCTGGTTCTCCCCGGTCTGGTCATTCCGGTGTTCAGCAAAATCTTTATTGATCAGATCTTACTTGGTCATCTGAACGATTGGTTAATCCCATTGCTGATTGGGATGGGAATTACGGCACTGCTGCGGGCATTTCTGACGTGGTTGCAGCGCTATTACCTGCTAAGGCTGGAGATGAAGCTGGCTTTAAGCTCATCCAGTCGATTTTTCTGGCATGTACTCCGATTACCCATTGAATTTTTCTCCCAACGGCATAGCGGAGACATCGCATCGAGGGTTGCCATTAATGACAGGGTTGCGCAGTTGTTGTCTGGACAGCTGGCTGTCGCGGCACTGAATTGTGTCATGATCCTGTTTTATCTGCTCCTGATGTTACAGTACAGTGTATTGCTGACTGTGGTCACGGTTGGGATATCTCTGCTTAATATTCTATTCATGCAATTCATCACGCGAAAGCGCAACGATCAGAATCTGCGCCTGTTGCAGGAAAGCGGCAAGATGCAAGGTGTCTCCATGAATGGACTTCAGGTTATTGAGACATTGAAGTCCAATAGTTCTGAGTCCGATTTTTTCGCCAAATGGTCAGGTTATCAGGCAAAACTATTACAATCCAATCAGCAATTTGGCGTATCGAATCAATTTTTGATGTCTGTTCCCGTACTGTTAACCAGTCTAGGAGCTGTTTCCGTGTTGTTTTTTGGTGGTTTTCAAGTCATGGATGGGGTGCTAACTATTGGTTCGTTGGTTGCTTTTCAAAGTCTCGCTACAAGCTTCAATCAGCCTGTGAATGAGATGGTCATGCTGGCCGGAACGATTCAGGAGGCGGGAGGAAACATGAAACGTCTGGATGACGTGCTGCAATATCCGGTGGAACGTCAGATCCTATCGGATCTGGATGAAGCAACAGAAGCGAAGGATAACGCGAAATTATCTGGCCAGGTGCAGATCAGCAATCTGACGTACGGATACAGCAGGTTGGAAACACCGTTGATTCATCAGTTTAATCTGTCCATTCAGCCTGGCATGAAGGTGGCTTTGGTTGGAGGTTCGGGCAGTGGGAAATCCACGATCGCGAAGCTGATTGCCGGAATTTATGAACCGTGGGAAGGTGAGATTCGTTTTGATGATCTGCGTAGGGATGAGATTTCAAGGCATCGGATGGGCAATTCCCTGGCGGTTGTCGATCAGGAGATTGTACTGCTTGAGGGTACGATCAAGGAAAATATTACGTTTTGGGATGCGACGATTCCCGAGACCGATATCATTCGTGCAGCCAAGGATGCCGTAATTCATGATCACATCGCCGAACGAAGCGGTGGTTATGACCACATGATCTCGGAGAATGGTGGTAATTTTAGCGGCGGACAGCGGCAACGTCTGGAAATAGCTAGAGCTCTTTCGGGCAATCCATCGATTCTGATTCTGGATGAGGCGACGAGTGCACTTGATCCGGCAACGGAGAAATTGGTAGATCACAGTCTTCGGCGCAGAGGTCTGACCTGTATTACAGTGGCTCACCGTTTGAGCACCATCCGGGATGCAGATGAGATCATTGTATTGGAACGCGGGAAAATTATTGAACGGGGGACGCATACGTTTTTGATGGAGCAAAACGGATATTACACCCGTCTCATTCAGAGTCAGTAATAGGGGGGGCAGAAGGGGGTGGAAGTGTGGCAGAGCCAATCAGGCCGGATATGGATTTATTTTTTGCAAAGGTTGGAACGGGTCACGATGTGGAAGGAAATAACCCTGTTCTGATCACGGATGAGAATAGTGTATGGTATGTCGCTTCCGGTTACGTGGATGTATTCGCCGTAGTCATAGAAGGGGAGAACGCCGGGACAAGACATAAACGCCGTTATATATTCAGCCTGGATGAGGGTGCGCTCTTATTCGGATTTGACAATGATCAGATGGTGGAACGTATGGGATTGTTGCTGACAGCGTCTGTCGGTACAAAAGTGTTTCGGATGGACAGGTCGCTCTTCTTGAACGGCAGAGCGAACGAGCAGTGGGATAACGAGTGGCTGGCATCCAGGGTAGATCAGTGGATCGGCAGTTGGTCGGCATCACTGAATGTAAGGAATTTGCCGCTGGAATTCACGCTGTTGGAACCAGGAGAAGAACAGAATCTGGTCCCTAACCAGACCTGGAGACCCATGCATACTGTATGGGTTAAAGTGAAGGATGGCTCGGTATTGTGGGGGGGAGAACATACTGTTACTACAGAAGACGCCGCTTACATACCCGTAACATCTTCGGGCTGGCTGGAGACGCAACAAGCGGCTGTGATCGATGTAAAAGCAACGCAGTTCTGGTTACCCACAGATCCGTCACTTCACGGGTTATATGCCTTTCATCGCTTAATTGCCAGCAGGCTTGCAGTTGTCGTTGCCAAGGAGCGCTTACAGGAACAGAAACGCTTGCAACAGCGAACGGAGCATGATGATTCACTTATGGACCACGCGCTCAAAAAGCTGATGGCCGTTACCGGACCCGATGAGCAACAAGTCGTTTCCTTTTATTCTAACGATCCGCTCTACCCTGTAGGAAAGGTCGTTGGAGACTATGCTGGCATCGTGATAAAGCCTGTTACACGGAAATTAAAAAGCCAATTGAAGCGTTCGCCTGTTCAGGAGATGGCGGAAGCTTCCGGTGTGCGTTCCCGTCAGGTCGCACTTAAAGGGAAATGGTGGGAAGCAGACAATGGACCGCTTGTTGGATATCTGGAGAATTCAGGAGAGCCGATTGCGCTGATTCCGTCAGGGGCTAATTCATACCGATGGGAGAATCCATTAAGTAGGGAAAGTGGAATCGTTAATGCCGAAATGGCCGTGACGATACAGCCGATGGCATACATGTTTTATCGGCCTTTTCCTGCAAGGGAGCTAGGTCTCAGAGACCTTCTTCAGTTTGGTGCTCATCACTCGGTTCGTCGGGATCTTGTCATGGTGATTCTAATGGGGGCTTTGGCTGGATTACTAGGCATTATGGTACCGCTCGCTAGCGGTATTCTGGTGGATACCATTATTCCTGAGTCTTATCGAGGGCCGTTGGTACAGATGGCCTTTATCCTCATCGCGGTTGCATTATCGATTGCCTTGTTTCGCCTCGCAGGTTCACTTGCCGCTATGCGTTTGGAAGGGCGGGTGGAGAATGCGGTTCAGGCTGCTATCTGGGATCGATTACTGAATTTGCCGGTTTCGTTCTTCCGAAACTATTCAGCCGGAGATCTGGCCTCCAGAGCGGGGAGTATTAATGCGATCCGCCAATTGTTATCAGGTGCGGTAATCAGTTCGCTGCTAACGGGTGTATTCTCCATTTTTCAATTTGTTTTAATGTTCCGGTATAGCCCTGTTCTTGCCTTGGTGGCGGGTGGACTTGTCCTCATATCCATGTCATTTACCGTTACGATTGGTCTGTTACAGGTACGTTACCAGCGTCGGTTGCTGCAACTTCAGGGACAGATTGCTGGAACCGTACTTCAACTATTGAACGGAATGAGCAAATTTCGAATGGCTGCAGCGGAGAATAGGGCTTTCTTTTTGTGGGCCAGAGCATTCGCGGAGCAGAAAAAGTGGTCCTATAAGGTGCGTATGATGGATAACTTATCCAGTATGTTTCAATCCTTTTTCCCTTTGCTGACATCGATAGTGCTGTTCTACCTTGTGGTCTCCACCCATTCGGTAATGTCTGCAGGGCAGTTTATCGCATTCTTCGCTGCTTTTACCAGCTTCCTTATGGCTATGCTCGGAATGGCTACAGCGCTGTTATCAGTGGTAAATATTGTTCCATTATATGAACGGGCCAAACCCATCCTCAAAACATTACCCGAAATCCATGATCAGTTAGAAGATCCGGGTGAGGTAAGCGGAGCGATCGAGATTCGTCATATCCAGTTTCGGTATGAAGAGGATCAGGCACTTGTGTTGAATGATCTGTCGATGGATATCAAATCTGGACAATATGTAGCTTTTGTCGGTGCATCGGGCTGTGGAAAGTCTACGCTGATGCGATTGTTACTTGGTTTTGAACAACCGCAGAGCGGCTCTATTTATTTTGATGGCCAGGATCTGCGTTCTCTTGATATCAGCTTGCTTCGCAGTCAGTTCGGTGTGGTGTTGCAAAACAGTAAACTGATGTCCGGTGATATCTTCACGAACATTACAGGAACGTCCGCTCTTACGATTCAAGATGCTTGGGAAGCCGCAGCCATGGCTGGATTCGATGATGATATCCGCAGTATGCCAATGGGCATGCATACGGTGATATCTGAGGGTGGAGGTACCCTGTCTGGTGGACAACGGCAGCGATTAATGATCGCTAGAGCGATTGCCAAAAGGCCCAAGATTCTCTTTTTCGACGAAGCCACAAGTGCATTGGATAACCGGACACAGCGTGTTGTGAGCCAAAGTCTCAGCAAGCTTCAGGTGACACGGATTGTTATTGCTCACCGGCTTAGTACCATTACACAGGCGGATCATATCTATGTATTTGATAAAGGAAGAATTATCCAGTCTGGCACCTATCAGGAGCTGATGGAGCAGAACGGACTCTTTGCGGAACTTGCCAGCCGTCAGCTGGCATAAAATTTGAACTAAACTTGAAGTAACCTTGAGCGTTGCTTGAAACTGGGCTGTTATGCTGAATAAGGTAAGAAACCAAATCGATCTATTGGAGGAATACGTACATGAGTTGGACAGAAGAGCAGATTCAGGAGACGGTAAACGCAGTTATGGTTAAAGCAAGTTCGGATGCAGCATTCCGCGCATTGGCTGTGAGCGACATCTATGCAGCAATTCAGCAAGAAACGGGTCAAGAAGTACCACGTGAATTCAAAATTAATGTAGTGGACGGAACAGGATACCACGCAACAATTGTATTGCCGGAAGCACGGGGTGAGGCGGATGAGTTGACAGAAACCGAGCTGGAGTCTGTTGCTGGTGGTAGCAAGGATGGCGCAACTGATTTCTTCAATGGTGTTGGTAGTATTGCCGAGGATGCTGCAAGAGCAGCCATCCGTGTTGGAGAGAATGTTGGTAATTCTTACGCGAAATAGTTTTATCCATACTTATATTGAAATGTATTAAATGAATTGGAGTGCTGTCCACCTAACCAGGTGAGTGTAGCACTCCAAATTGCTTAGCACGAGCCAGATCGGTTGCTGTCTGAACAGGATTCAGTACAACAGCCCCTATGGCTACAAAGACAAACAAGAGGGTGCCTGCGTGTCAAGAAAGACAACTTTCTCATTGAAATGGATCAAATCGTTCTGGATGATTGTGCTCTGTATGGTGTCTGGAATCGCGGCAGGATTATACGTTCCTGAGTTGGCTCATGCGGTATCACGTTTTGGCGATCTGTACCTGTCCTTTCTGAAGATGTGTGTCATTCCCATTATGATGACCGCTATCATCTCCAGTATCGGCAGTCTGTTTATCCAGAGCGGAGCGATGAAAATGATTGCTCGCATGTGCATCGTGTATACACTGGCATTGATATTCTGTGGTGTGCTGGGACTCAGTCTTGGGGGAATCGGTCGTCCGGGTGCGGGGTTGCCAGAAGATTCCAAGCATGTACTTGGTGCTATTGTATACGATCTGAGCGCCGATATCGGTACCCTGTCCATCGAAGAGAAGCCGCAAGGTGTATTGTCGTTTTTGCTTAACATGATCCCATCCAATATATTCACAGCGCTGACGGAAAACAATACGCTGCAAATCTTGTTTTTTTCCGTGATCGTTGGGGTGGCAGTGGGCATGATGCGGACACCGCAGGGAGAAGATGTGCTGAAGATTGCTGATGTATTGTTTGGAGCCTTTCAAAAGGTGATTTCCTGGTCCATGTACGTATTGCCTTTTGCACTTTTCTGTATGATGGCAGGGCAATTCTCTAGGCTAAATATGGATATTTTGCCTGCCATGATGAAGTTGATCATGATGTTTTACATTTGCAGTATGATTCTAATTATTCTATCTGTTGTGATAATGGCTGTGACATTGCGGAAGCCTGTCCGGGTCATCCTGGCTGCGTTGAAGGATACGTTAATTCTGGCATTTGGTACACGTAATAGTATCGCTACTGTTCCGACTTGTATGCATGCGCTGAATATGAAGCTTCAGCAAGATTCACGTATCGTTCAATTAGTGGTACCCCTGGGTATGATCATGTGCCGATACAGTATGGTACTCGTGTACACGCTGGGCATCACCTTTACCGTCCAATTGTACGAATTCGAGTTCACGTTGTCACAGTGGATCGTGGTGCTTGCAGGGGCAGTGGTGATATCCATTGCAGGTGCAGGCTCCCCGGGTGTTGTCTCTATTGGCATGATTGCAATAATTGCGGGGATGCTTGATCTGCCTTACGAAGTCACCATCATTCTGCTCCTGGCTATGAATCCGATCATTGATCCCATCATTACGGCTGCGAATGTATCAATACAATGTCTAACAACTTCACTATTATCAGCCAGAAAGGAACATTATGATCACTATCAAACGGTTAACGCTCCAGAACAGGTTGAAGTATAAATCGTTCATGTTCCAGTGGTTATACAAACTGGTGGAGCTGAGCTTGAATGATTCGCTTGAATCCAATCGTTTCATGTTGATCGGGGCAGAGTCGGACGGTGTCCCCGTGGGACTGATTGTGCTTGAACGGCGAGATGGAGACGGGCATGCAGTCCTGCAGTGTATCTTCGTATCGAAGCAACGGCGCAGGCAAAAAATCGCTACACTCCTGCTCCGGGAAGCACGAAGCCTATGTGTGGAGAATCAACTGTCTGTGCTCTCCCTGAGTTATTACTCCGGCAAGTCTTCGACCGATACGATTGAAGCATTATTGCATAAGGAAGACTGGACACAGCCGCGATGTGAATCTGTCATTTTTCATATTCATCTTGGAAGCGGGATTGATCAGGCGGCTTGGCTAAGGGAAAGAGCCATACCCCATGGGCTGGAGTTATTTCTCTGGGCAGATCGGGAGGAAAGACAACTTAGACAATCCATTGAAGCAGGAGAGCTTGATTTCCCTTCATTTCTATCTCCGTTCAAAACCTTTGCTCCCCTGGAACCAAGCAACAGCTTTGGTATTCAATCCACTCAAGAAATTCAGGGTTGGTCGTTGACGTATCGACTGGACGAGGACACGATTTTGTATGATGCACTATATATTGCGCCGGAATATCAACAGTTCGGTTTGGCTTTTCAGATGCTGGGCAGATCGATCCGCGTCCAAACGGAAGCAGGTATCCCTCACGCGATGTTCACGGTTAACCACAGTACACCAGTCATGATGAAGCTTGCCCGGCAGTGGCTTGCACCTTATTCATGGAAGACGAGTGAGAAACGAAGCTGTTACATTCGATTGTAATAAGGAGAGGAGGACGAGTATGAGAGACAGAGAGAACACCAACACCAAGGATCGTATTGTAATTACAGGGATGGGCGTATTATGTGCACTCGGCGATCATCCGCAGATGGTGTATGAACGCATGTTTGCTGCCGAGACCGGAATTCGGGAAGTCACACGCTTCAACACGGATAAGCTGCAGAGTTCACTTGCAGGTCAGTTGGAGGATTCCATCCGAGAGGCGGCACTCTCAGGCACAGCGGAGCAATCTATGGACTTGTGTGCACGTTATGCGATTGCTGCTGCGAGAAAAGCGCTCTTGGATAGTGGCCTTTCGATAAAACATACGGATGACATGAAGCAACACAATAGGGCGAAAGGAACCGGCCGCAAGCCATCCGTGACACCTGCGCGGATCGGGCTCACGCTGGGGACGTGTAACGGTGGGGTTCTGTCCTTGGAAGAACAGTGGAACCTATCTGAGCTGGACGTCGATCATACCTCCCAATACCCATTTTATCAGCAAGGCGATGATACAGCGCGCGTACTGGGGGTAGAAGGACCAGTTGCCACATTAAATACGGCATGTGCTGCTAGTGGTAATGCCATAGGCTATGCAAGTGATCTCATTCGTTGGGGATATGCCGATGTGATGCTCGCTGGTGGATCTGACCCGTTGTCGCATAGTGTATATGCCGGATTTAATGTACTCCGTGCACTGAATTCACGTCCCTCTTCCCCTTTCAGCACCCAATATGGATTGAACCTGGGAGAAGGTGCAGCCTTTGTTGTATTGGAGAGACTGGATGCTGCACTCGAACGCGGTGCAACGATATACGCCGAATTATGTGCCTACGGATTGAGCAACGATGCTCATCATATGACGGCTTCTCACCCGGAAGGTGCAGGCATACAACATGCAGTGGATATGGCGATCAGCCTTGCCGGAGTACCCAAAACGGATATTGAATACGTAAACGCACACGGAACCGGAACACAGGCCAATGATCGCGCTGAAATTAGTGGTCTGCAGAGTAGTTTCGGGCCCGATATGACGATTCCTGTAAGTTCAAGCAAAACCTATTTTGGTCATACACTAGGTACTTCTGCGGCATTGGAGCTGGTTACCTCGCTCTACGCCATCCGGCAAGGATATGCTCCGGCTACGCTTCATTTTGAAGAACCTCGCGAAGGCTGTGAGGAAGTGGATATCATTCAACATTTAATGCGCCCCATGCACCCGGAATATATGATATGCAACAATTCTGGGTTCGGGGGACATAATGTTTCGCTCGTACTGCGTACGAATGGAATTGAAGAAGAGTGGCATTCGAGTGCACAGGATACTGAACGTGAGAATTCATATGAATTGCATCAGGGTGAAACAGTCTCCAGACGACGTGTTGTCATTACTGGGATGGGTTCCGTTAGTAAAGGGGATATGCGAAAGGGCAGCGTACTCCCTGCGTTAGCAAATGACGACAGACTGGTGACTGAAACATCTTTATTTTCTTTAAAAGATTACGATAAGAGCAGATATGAGCGCAGAATGAACCAGCTTACACAGAATACGATTGGTGCGGTCCTTGCGGCGATGGAGGATGCAGCAATGAGCGAGTCTGAGCGGGAACATATTGGCTTTATCTATGGTACAGCACGAGGAAGCACGAGCAGTATTTCGAACTTTCTGGAGTCTGTATTTGTCAAAGGACCAGAGTATGCGAGTACGATCTATTTCCCGCATACGGTCATTAATTCAATCGCCGGTCAGACAGCCGAGAAATTGAAATTCAAAGGATTCAATAGCTCCTTCAGCACAGGAGGCAATGAAGGAGTGACTGCTGCGCTGTATGCAACCGGCAAGATCCGAGAGGGGGCCCTGACTTCTTGTCTGATTGGTGCAGGGGATGAACGCTCCCAGCTTACAGAGGATATCGACCGGGCTAAAGGATTGAAGAATAGCCGTTACGATATGAGTGAAGGAAGTGTCTGTATGGTACTCCGTGATCTGGAAGAAGCTGTTCAGTCCCGATCCGGGATCTATGCGGAACTAAGTGGACTCGGTGTTGCTTTTGGAACAACGCAGAACGGTGCAAAGCAGGGAGAGACGTTGATCAGAGCTGTTGCCGATGCACTTCATGAAGCTGGAGCCAACATGGAGCAGATGGATCTGATTTTGCTCAATTCAGTGGGACGTCCTGGCGAATTGGAGTTAGAGCAGAGCGCCATCTCTTCGATGGGCAAAGGCGAGGCTGCACAATCTGTGCCAATCATTACCCTTAATGCGTGTACTGGCTATGGGGAATCGTACAGTTCGATGTTACATCTCGCGGCGGCCACAGAACTTGTGAGTCTGGGAGCAGCGAGTGAACTTGCCAAAGGAACCTACGCCCATTTTGGCTTGCCTGAGTGCACCTCTGCGTATCGGCATATTTTGACCATCAGCTCTACCGTTAACGGCAGTTATTCTGCTGCCGTTGTCAGTAGCATCGCTGAGTGAATACCGTCAGACTAAAATCCAAGGAGGTTTATACATATGACAAATGATTACGAGGTAGAAATGGATGAGATCAAACAGACAATCAAACAGACGTTGTTAATTGATCGACTCAAATTGGAAGACATCACCATAGAGGAAATTACGGATGATATGATTTTATTCGGTGAAGAACTGGGACTGGACTCTGTAGAGGCGTTCGAGGTTATGGTTGGCATGGAGGAAGTGTACGGTGTGATGGTCGAGGACCTTCCCGCGACGGAATTGAAGATTCATCTGAAAAATGTGCAGTCTATTGCGGAACTGATTATGGTCAGAAAGACCAAAGGACTGAGAGATCAATGAGCTTTAGTGATCACGTCGTTGTAGTTACAGGTGTATCACGTGGCATAGGCAGGGCCATAGCGCTGAGGTTCATTGCGAAGGGAGCCATTGTAGCAGGCATTTATGTCAAGGACGATGCCGCGGCGGATGAGTTAACAGCAGAGGTAGGTGCAGCTGGTGGTCAGATGCTGTTGTTTAAAGGCTCGGTTGCGGATCATGCTTTTGTAGCGAATGTGATGAAAAAGGTGTTTGATACATTTGGGCGTATCGATGCCTTGATCAATAATGCCGGAAGAACGAGCGACCAGATGGCACTGCGGATGGAAGAGGAGCAGTGGAATGAGGTGCTGGACACCAATTATGTTGGCGCCTGTTATTGTTCACAGGAAGCTGTTAGATACATGGTTCTTCAGAACAGGGGAAGCATCATCAACCTGGCATCCGTGAGCGGCATATATGGCCGGGAAGGGCAGTGTAATTATGCAGCATCCAAAGGTGCTTTGATGGGGCTGACGAAGTTGTATGCCCGTCTGTATGCTTCGCACAACATTCAGGTCAGTGCCGTTGCACCAGGTATGATTGATACCGAGATGACGGGGGAAGTGTCGCAAGAGAAGCTGAATGATTTTTTGCGTCACACCCTGACCGGAAGGCAAGGATCTGTAGAAGAGGTAGCTGATGCAGTGGTATACCTTGCAGGACCGGCGGCGAGTTATCATACCGGACAGACGTTAAAGCTGGATGGGGGATTTTTGCGTTAAGTCTGAACCTTAATTGAAATGAAATTAAAGGGAGGGGAAGCTGGTGAAAACCGCATATGTACATCATGCAGAGAGTATAGCTGTGCAGGTGATGGCTGTACATTTGTTACAGCGTGGCCTGCAGGTTACAGCAAGCTTTGCCACAGTGAAACAGGCAGAGAAGTTTCATTCCGAGCTGTCTGTACACGACCAGAATAACTGCCAGATCATCGTTGCACCTGATATACAGCTAAAGGATGTTGAATCCCTACTGTCAGCATCTGCTGAGCATATGCAAGGGCTCGACTTCTACATCCATGGCAGTAGCTGGACTGATGAACAGGTAGAACTTGAAGGGGACCCGTTGGCCTTTGCCCTGACTAGCCAGCGTCAGTTGAGTGAACTTTTTCTATATACACGTGCTGCGGGGAATATCATGGCACGTAAACAGAAGGGGCAGATGGTTATACCTATGCTGGCAGATATGCTGCATTATAGTGGATTTCCTTCTTCCCCGGTATATAATCAGGGTGCGCTGGCTTATGCCAAAAGTTTTGCCAAAGAGATGACGCCTTTTCGAGTTGCAGTTAATACATTGACGTGGGGCTTCTACTGTGCGGAGAACCACATGAATGCAGGACGGAATCGCAGAAAGATTTATGATATGTATACCTTAAAACCTGCTGTGCCTGAATTGGAAGAACTTATACAGGGTCTAGGCTTGTTACTTGACTATGGTCAGGGAATGAGTGGTCAAAATATAACGTGGGGTTACGGTATTCCGTCTGTGCTCTGATACGGTCTGAGACAATACGGCTTCCGTAATCTTTGAAAGAGGAAGAAGATGGAATATCAACAGAATAAAGACGATCCGGATCAGGAGCTGCTGGAAGAAGAGCTGGAAGAGGTTGTCGGTGGGTTGGCAACTGTTTCAATTGCGCGTTGCAAAGTCTGTCATATTCGAATTGCCGTGTATGAGATGAGCGTATGCGCAGCTTGTTTTCGCAAGACCCAGGTTCCACTTGCAGGGGAAGGGGCTAACCATGATTAGGAGATATGGTCGGCTGACCTTTTTTCTGTTGTTCACATTAACCATAGGACTTATGATTTCGTCCTGTACAAGCGTGATGCGAGGTGTTGAACCCACTAAAACAAGTTCGCAAATGGAGACGATTCAGTTTCCAACATCAAAGGAAGCTTACATCGCAGCGGCTAAGGGAAGTGAGCCAAGAGTCTATACTCCGGAACAGTTAGAAGGATATCCCCAGGACATCCGGGATATTTTGAGCAGGGGCAAGCTGCGAATTGGATTGAAGGTGGAGGACAGCTATCCGTTCTTTTACACCGATGAAGAAGGTATATTGCGCGGGAGCGATGTTGAGCTTGCCAACGACATCGCTTTTAAACTCGGGGTAAAACCGGAATATATCCGAACGGCCGCTTCTTTTGATGAGGTGATTGATCAGGTGTCTTCCGGGGATGTGGACGTTGGCATTTCCAAATTGAGTATCACCCTGGAGCGGGCAAAGCGAGTTCTGTTTTCGGATGCCTATCTACATTTTAAACAAGCACTGCTCATTAACCGTCTTGAACTTGCGGAACTCGGTCAAAATGGCGAATATCCGGATGTGCTAACGTTGCTTCAGCAACACGGAACACAGATCGGCATTGTGCGAGGGACGTCTTACGTAGGCTTTACACGCGAACTTTTCCCCATGCAAGAACAGACTGCCTACAACAATACTTCCGAATTGTTTGATCATGTACGGCAAGGCGAAGTGATTGCTGCTGTCTATGATGCTTTTGAAATCTCACGTTATCTGAATCAACATCCGGCCTACTCTCTTGACCTTCAATATGTGCAGCTAGAGGATCAGGATGACGACATTGCGATCGCCGTTGATCCGCGGAGCATTCATCTTTATCAGTGGATCAATACGTATCTTCACATGCAGGAGAAGAACATTCAGCGCTGGCTTGAAAACTATGGCATTTGAACAACAGGGGTTGTGCTATGATACATGGGTGGGCCATATAGTGGACTTTTTAATTCATTAATAAGGGAGGAAATTAGCGGTGGGACTTCCATGAAAAAACATATATCCTATCTGTATTTCATCTTTCCGATTGTTTTGTTTTTTCTGATTCTCACTGTACTGATTTTGTTTCAATCGCCTCCCAGTCCCAATAAGCAGCAAGTTAAGGATGGTCATCTATCCATAACTCATGAATCCCTAATCTCTGCCCAAGGGAGCCAGTTGGATGGGATGTGGGCATTCTATTGGGAGCAATTACTGGAGCCCAAGGATTTTGCTAGTGGCCATACGGGTCCGATAAGTTACATTAATGTTCCAACATCTTGGGGGGATGATGAAATCAATGGGCAGAAGCTTGGTAATACGGGCTTTGCCACGTATCGTCTGGTGGTAGATTTACCAGACCGAGATATAACGTTGGGATTGCTAACCTCGGGGATAACTTCCGCACACCGATTGTGGATTAATGGCAAACTGGTATCGGAAAATGGGATTGTGGGACGTACGTTACAGGAATCTTCTTCCTATAAGGTGCCTGCTCTGATCCGAATGGAGGCAGGGCAGACCCAAGCTGATATTGTCATTCAAGTTTCGAACTATACACATCGAAAAGCGGGTCTGTTTGGCTCTCTAACGATTGGTGAGTATAATCAACTGAATCAATCCATGAAATACAAACTGGTATCCGAGAGCATGATTATTGGCTGCATGTTGATTATGGGGCTCTACCATATCCTGCTGTATACACTGCTGAGCAAAAATTGGGAGTCTCTGTATTTTGGTCTGATCTGTATTCTGCTAGCCATGAAGAACGGCTCTGATTCCCAATACATTTTATCAGAGCTTATTCCGGGAATGAGTGGTGATATGTTCCTTAAGATTGAGTATTTAGGCTTCTTGGGCAGCGCGCCACTCTTTCTGCTTTTTTGTTACTCCATTTTTCCCAATGAAATGTCCAAACGATTGCGTAATATATTATGTATTCCAGGGTGGCTGTTAACTTTATTTATCCTGTTTACACCTGCTCAGGTATACACGAAGATTGCGTTGTTCATGCAGGCATACGCCATTTTGCTCGGGTTTGTGATCATTCAATATGTGGTCCGAGCTGCTATGAAAAATGTTGCTGGTGCGCGCTGGATGCTGGCAGGTACTGTAGTATTCTTCATTACTGTAGTGAATGATATTTTAATGAATAACGGTATAATTAGAACAGGGATCTACTTCTCGTACGGTCTCCTCTTTCTCATTCTCTGCCTTTCAATTGTTGTATCAACCCGATTTTCCAATGCCATGAGAACCAATGAACGATTGTCTTCGCGTCTACTTGATTTGGATCGGGTTAAAGATGAGTTTCTTGCGAATACCTCTCACGAGCTTCGTACGCCGCTCAACGGAATTATCGGGCTTACGCAGTCATTACTATATAGCTTGAATGACCAGTTGGAAGATAGCCAACGAATGCATCTGAACATGATCGTTTCAAGTGGTCAGCGTATGTCCTTTCTGATTAACGATATTCTGGATTATGCACTTCTTAAAAATAACGATATACGTCTGCATCGAACCCCAATAAATCTGCACCAATTGGTCGAGGTAGTCCTCACCGTAGTTAAACCGCTCATTACAGGCAGGGATCTTATATTACACAATCGAATTGATCCTCAATTTCCACCGATTGAAGCAGATGAGAATCGAATGCAGCAAATTTTGTTTAATCTGATCGGCAATGCGATCAAGTACACGCCATCAGGTCATATTGTGATTCGTGCACAGGTTGTGCAGGGTGATGTGGAAATTCAGGTAGAGGATACGGGGATTGGCATACCGGAGGATAAATTTGCAGTCATTTTCAATCCATTCGAGAAGCTAGAATCCATTGATAACACGGGGACCGGACTTGGGCTAAAAATCACCAAGCAACTTGTCGAGTTGCATGGAGGAGAAATTAAGGTACAGTCAAAAGTGAATCAGGGCTCCCTTTTCTCGTTCACGATCGGGCAGCATAAGAAGAATACTTCATTTGCGTTATCGGTTAAGCATAACAATGAATTTATTCAGAACGGTGTAAACACCCTTAGTTCTATTACAGGACTGGAGATAGCCAGTTCACATCATCTTAATGTCGAAGTCAGTTCCGGGGAAGAATCGGAGGTACAACCTTATCACGTGTTAATTGTGGACGATGAACCCGTTAACCTGCAAGTGGTGATTCAGCAGCTTGCCCCACTAGCTTGTGTATTTGAAATTGCGAACAGTGGAACTGAGGCACTTGCGCGTTTAAATGAAATGCAGGATATCGATCTGGTGATTACGGATATGATGATGGTTGGTATGTCGGGATATGAACTATGCGGATTGATCAGGGAGCGTTACAGCCTAATGGAGTTACCTATTCTGATTATGACAGCGAACAATAGAGATGACACGATTACAGCTTGTTTTGCTGCTGGAGCCAATGATTATATTTCAAAACCGATTGGACGCAATGAACTCATAAGCCGTGTACGTACACTGTTGTTGTTAAAAAGATCTGCTCAAGAGTTAAGTCTGAATGCACAGCAACTTGCAGAACTGAATCAGCAGTTATCCGAGTTGAATATCAACCTGGAGTATCGTATTCAGGATCGTACGGTAGAGCTGGAGCAGAAAAATAAGGATCTGGGCCGTCTGGAATTGTCACGCAGACGATTGCTGAGCGATATATCCCATGAACTGCGCACACCGATGACAGCAATTCAGGGTTATGTGGAGGCGATTGTATCCGGGTTGGTGGATGACAAAGAGGACCAAAAAGTATATCTGCAAATGGTCTTAGTGAAGGCTCTGGGATTGAATCGTCTGATTCATGATCTATTCGAGCTGTCCCGACTGGAATCTGGCAAGTCTGAAATGATCTTAATGATGATGAGCTTGCAGGAGTTCATGGATACCATTCAGGACAAATTCAGGCTGGATATTACACGTGCCAATCTGAGCTATGAGTTTCAGATGGACATTCCTACTGCTCAGCTAAGGGATTATCAAGTCGTGATCGATATGGATCGTATTACCCAGGTGTTGACGAATCTGGTGTTTAACGCGATTCAGCATACAGATGCGTATGGGATGATCCGTCTCCATTGTTCCATTGAGGAATGGGAAGGTGACAGTGACAATGAATCGCCGGGACAACTCACGATTCGTGTGGAGGACAATGGAGCAGGTATTATGGAAGAGTCACTTCCCTTTGTATTTGATCGCTTTTTCCGTGAGAAACACAATCGGCATGTGGTTCAGGGCAGTGGTGTTGGACTTGCGATTGCGAAGGAAATCATCCAATATCATGATGGGAACATATATGTAGAAAGTGTGGTCGGAAAAGGGAGTTCCTTTTATTTCACGCTGCCTCTGTATGTTTTGGATTAGGGGAATGACAAGGCTTTACAGGCAAGTAAGCCAGAAACGGGTGGTGTTCAACAGGAAAAACGAGTACTCAGGGTTCATCCTGGTTCTCGTTTTTTTTGTTTGTTTTGCATGGAGCGCCTTGAGCGGCGATATTCATTTGCTAGTTTGATGATAACATTCGAGATACTGGTTGAGATTGATGTCGTTAGAACACATTTTACAGTTTCTCTACATGTTGAATGGCTATCAACACGGAATGAATTAAAGCAATTATTCCCATAGGGTAGATCAATGATCTGGAGAACCCGTTTTTAAATTCATTTCGAGGATGTTTTTCAAAAAAGAAGTGTAATACGGTATGTATGATGAAAAAGATATCCAGAACCCAAAATATAATGGTCTGATACGAGCTAAAAAGAAGAGAGAGGATGATGGTGTACATCGGCAAGTGAATCCAGGTGAAATACCTGTAGGCTTTATCATCTTTCATATCTTTTAATACAATAAACAATTTCCACTCGGACCGCCTGATCGCATCCATTTCATGAAGCAGGAATAGAGAAAGGTTAAACAAAAATAAGACCAGTAAGAAGTCAGGCATGTGAAGCCTCCTATTTATCAATTTTATACAAGCAGATCGATAACGACAAGTCGCCATAATACCCAAAGTTACAATACGTGAGCTGTCCATAGGGGTTCCAGTGACCTCCCTGTAGAGTCAGGGAAAAGGAAGTCTGGCGCTATGATTACACAACACTGCGATGAATTGTTGAATCAGTTGTCTGCCATATTCATTAAGCGGTTATCCTATACCTATATGTGTAGTGAATCCGTTTCCTCACATTCCTTGTTGTATTTCTGTGGCACATCTCGTACAATTTGATGAAGCAATTCTGCATTGCGTTAATGTGAATGTGAAAATTAAATAATTACATCAAGAAGCTGTACACAAGAAAAGGGGAGAATCGCTTGGAATCAAAGCAACTATCTAGAGGGCTAAAGCCCCGCCATGTTGAGCTGATTGCACTCGGAGGTACAATCGGCGTTGGCTTGTTCATGGGATCGGCGAGTACGATCAAATGGGCAGGGCCGTCCGTGCTGCTGGCCTATTTGCTGGCCGGTATCATTATCTTTTTTGTCATGCGTATTATGGGGGAAATGCTGATTCAGGAGCCGGTCACGGGTTCGTTTGCGACATTTGCTCACAAATATATTAGTCCGCTTGCCGGATTCCTCACCGCCTGGAGTTATTGGTTCCTGTGGGTTACAGTTGGAATGGCGGAAGTTACGGCAATTGGCATCTATGTCGGGTATTGGTTCCCGGATATTCCGCAGTGGCTGCCGGCACTTGCCGGGGTGCTCATCATTGCGGCGGCGAATCTGGCGGCTGTGAAGTTCTATGGGGAATTTGAATTCTGGTTTGCGATGATCAAAGTAATGGCTATTGTAGCCATGATCGTGATCGGAACGGGGCTGATCTTCTTCGGATGGGGGAATGGGGGGCAGCCAATCGGGCTGTCGAATCTGTTCAGTCATGGTGGCTTCTTCCCTGGAGGCATCAAAGGTTTCCTCTTCGCACTGTGTATCGTCACGGCTGCGTATCAGGGGGTGGAGATGGTCGGTATCACAGCAGGCGAAGCGGAGAATCCGAAACACACCTTGCGTAAAGCGATCAAAAATATCGTGTGGCGTATTCTTATTTTCTACGTCGGTGCCATATTTGTCATCGTAACCTTGTACCCGTGGAATGAGGTAGGCGAGACGGGCAGTCCGTTTGTGCTCACCTTTGCCAAGGTCGGCATTGTTGCTGCAGCGGGAATTATCAACTTTGTGGTGCTCACGGCGGCCATGTCGGGATGCAACAGCGGGATCTACAGTGCAGGACGGATGCTGTACACGTTGGCTGAGAATGGGCAGGCACCTGCCTTTTTCAAAAAGCTGTCCAAAGGTGGGGTTCCCCGCAACAGTATCGTCATTACGATCTCCTTGTTGTTAATCGGAGTTGTACTGAACTACCTGATGCCAGACTCCAAGCTATTCCTGTACATCTATAGCGCAAGTGTTCTTCCGGGCATGGTTCCATGGTTCGCGCTGGCGTTCAGTCAGTTCAGATTCAGAAAGCGCTGGGGCAAAGAGATGGCGGATCATAACTTCAAGTCCAAATGGTTCCCGATCAGCAATTACATTATTATTGTGTATCTAATCCTCGTCATTATCGGTATGGCGTTTAACCCGGATACGCGCTTGCCTCTGATTGTGGGAGCTACGTTCATGGCTATCGTGGTGGCTGGATATTTCGCATTTGGCATCGGAAAAAGACAACGCATAGATGGCGGCAAAGATCGCTAATCTAATATTCAGTAACCAACTTATATCGTAATATCATACGTGCATTCCTTGAAATGACTGGAGAACCTGCGGGTGATTCAGCATCATTCAGGGAGTGCTTTTTTTATCTGGAAATACATGTTTGATATAAAACTCTCCAATCTCCTTAGATTCTAAGCCAGGCAGTTGCCAACGAAAATGAGGCAGGTCCAGTTTAAATTTGGCCAATCTCGGTTACAAAGAAAAGAGTGAAACTTTTAAGAAAACAATATAAAAAATAAACTTTAAATTTACACACTCTATTTAAATTGAACTTATTTTCTACACAATAACGTAGAGGGCAGAGAAAACCTGGAGAAGTGAAACGTTCGCCTTTATCACCGGATTTCCCGTTAATTAGGGATAGAAAAAATCTGGGGATAACAGCGATCGGAAGGTTACTCTGACCGCGTAGTGACCAGTGTAGAATCATCGCGTTCTATTTATAGGGTGTAAATTATTCCGAGGAGGAATTGAACATGGCTAATCAAGACCAGCACACCATGCAAGATCCAACGACACAGTATCCGAAGGCTACACCGGAGTGGAAACAGCAACAGGATGAGCCGGGACTTCAGCGTGAGATGACTCCTGTTCCTGATGCAGGTGAGAAAAGTTATAAAGGCAGCGGACGTTTAACAGGACGCAAAGCGGTTGTGACCGGAGCTGATAGCGGAATTGGCCGGGCCGCTGCGATTGCGTTTGCCCGTGAAGGTGCAGATGTTGTTCTGGCATATCTGCCGGAAGAGGAAGCAGATGCACAGGAAGTCGTGAAGCTGATTGAGGAAGCTGGCCGCAAAGCAATTACGATGCCAGGTGATCTGAAGGATGAGAAAT
Source organism: Paenibacillus sp. FSL R5-0519 (assembly GCF_037974275.1). Taxonomy (NCBI): domain Bacteria; kingdom Bacillati; phylum Bacillota; class Bacilli; order Caryophanales; family Paenibacillaceae; genus Paenibacillus; species Paenibacillus sp. FSL R5-0519. The sequence continues at coordinate 5,670,429 of NZ_CP150234.1, read as the reverse complement.
ACTGTGAGGAACTCATTGAATCTGCGGTCAAAGAGCTTGGCGGGATTGATATCCTAGCTAACGTGGCAGGTAAACAGCAGTTTGTAGAGCAGATCGCGGATCTGACCACCGAGCAGTTTGATGCAACGTTCAAAACAAATGTCTATTCCATGTTCTGGCTCTGTAAAGCAGCTGTGAAACGCATGAAGCCGGGCAGCTCCATTATCAACACATCGTCGATTCAGGCGTACAAGCCTTCGCCAATCCTGCTGGATTATGCGACAACGAAGGCAGCCATTAACACGTTTAGCAAAGCATTGGCCCAACAGGTGGGCAGCAAAGGAATTCGTGTCAATGTTGTTGCACCAGGTCCGGTTTGGACACCGCTGCAAGTTGTAGGTGGACAACCAGTCGAGAAGCTGGCCGAGTTTGGTTCCAATACACCGCTTGGTCGTGCAGGACAACCTGCCGAGATGGCTCCGGCATTTGTGTTCCTGGCAAGCCAGGAATCCAGCTATGTGAGCGGCGAAACATTGAATGCGAATGGTGGTACGGTTAGTCCGTAAGGTTTTAGATAATCCGATCATAGTATCATTATAGTATCAGAGGATACCATCTCCATAGTGGGGGCGGTATCCTCTTTTTTTCGTTAAGATTAGAGAAATAAATATTTTTATATATGAAAGCGTTCTTATTTAAAACGGGAAGGGTGCATGGTAATATATTCAAGAACATGTTCTTAGCTCCCAGATTTAAGAGTGCGTTGCTTATACAATGAATCTGTTCAGAAGAATACACTATGCCTAGGAATCGAAGGAGGAATTCTGTAATGGCCAAGAATGTACTTAAACTAGGTGACCCTGTCATTAGCACGTACACATCTTATGGGGCATTAACATCCATTATGCACGAAGATTTATGGCCATGGATTTTCAATAACTTTATACAGATCAGGTACGCACATGGATGGGGAATTTTTTCGTTTGATTCTCATCAGTTTCTGCTAGGTACCTGCCCTGGAATTTCCTTTTACAACCTGCCACAAGAAATTGTGATTAACAAATGGGGAAAATCGCTTAAGCAAGTGATTACGGAATCAATAGATATGGGATATTATCTATATATTTATGCAGACAGATATTACATTGGGTGTACAGACTATTATCAAAAAGAACATCTCATGCATGAACTATTGGTGTACGGGTATGATCTGGAACAAAATGTGATCTACATTGCTGATAATCTGGAAGATGGTAAATTCATACAAACCTTATGTAGTCTGGATGAACTTGAGAAAGGCTACTGGAGTATGTCTAATGAGTACAGTTTTTGGACAGAGATGAGATTTCTTAAGCCGATCGAGAATATCAATTACGCCGTCCATGTAGAACAGATAATAACGGCGATGGAAAACTATCTTCAATCAAGGGAGACATATGATTTAGTAAGGGATCAGCAATACGATTTTGGAATGCAAGCCATTCAGCGCATCTTTACAGATATTGAGCAGGTAGCCCTAGTTGGGGAAGAATTGGATTCACGAGTTTTTCATCTTTTGTATGAACATAAGCTGCTGATGGAGTTGCGTTTATCTTACTTAATGGAGAAATCAATCATTGAGCCAGATGCAGCATTTATGGAAGCAAGCACTGGTCTGAAACAGGACTACTTTAAATTGAGAAATATTGTTCTCAAATACAATATAACGCGTGATGCAAGTACACTCCGTAAAATAAGTGAGAGATTGCAAGAGAATCTTACAAAAGAGAAAGTATTTATTTCTTCTTTTATTACCAGATTGCAACAGGTTAAATTGCTGGCTTGAAGCCATCCAATAACAGACCAAAAATCCCCTTTGCTTGTTGGAAAGCAAAGGGGATTTTTAGTGAAATTAAGTTACTTCTGTTCTGGTTTCGGATCCAGGATGGCATAACTGCCGAGCGTGGCCAGTTGCGCCGTATTCAGTAGGGCTTCATCCACAGCAGCAAGGGCTTCACCGGCAGCTGTCATGAGCTCATCAGAATCAACAGGTGAGGCAAACCGGAGAATGACCCGGTTCTCTCCTTTTTTGAGTTCACTCTCCGCCTTGGTTTTGTACTCATTAATGGAAGCGACTTCGAGATCATTCTGCACATAATAATCATTGGCATCGCTCTCGCCATCGAACATCGCGAGTTCGGAATCAAGCCAGTAATCCTTATCTGCTATCGTTTTCTGACTGGCAGCAGTCTCATCGTTGGCATTGTACAGGAAGTAAGGGATGCCGGAGTTCGTCAGGTTGTTGGTGGCATCGACATGGAACCATTCGTTTCCGATTTTGACCTTGTTCCAAGCATGTGGAACGCCGCTGGAAGCGCCCGTTACGACGATGCTTTCCAGTCCCGAGAGATCGGAAAGCAATTTGTAGACGGAGGCATAGCTGGCGCATACCCCAACACCTTTGACCAGAATACCGTAAGTGGTAAACGAGTCATTGAACTGTGGGTCGACATTTTTGAAATTGTTCTGCTCTGCATTCTCCAGCGCTGCATCGTCATACTTCGCGTTATCGTTCAGATAATCGTAGATGGCTTTACGTTTCTCGTCTTCGTTCATGCCATCCTTGATGATGGAAGCCACAACTTCGTTTGCTTTGGCAATAATCTCATTTTGCTTCTTCTGAATACCACTTGCAGATTCATTGTAATGAATCGAAAGGGTAAGCGTACCATAGTTATATTCGAAACCTTCCACACCAAGAATCAATGGATTCTGGTACATCACTTTCAGAACCACATCCGAGAGTGTCGTGAAATTTTGAGCCTCGGGAAAAGCCTTTAACGAAATTTTATCTTGTGCCGCAATCATGTTTTTGGCCAAAACTTCTTCCAATGCGGAATCTGCATTGATCATTGCATCACCTGTAGCAGGTTGGGGCACAGTTTCCTGATTACCTTGTTCTACATTTTGCTGTGTATTGGATTTCTGTTCATCTACCAGGTTGTCTTCTTCAGCTTCAGGAGCTGGAGCAGGGGCTTCATTGGAAGCTTCTTCAGAAGCCATATCTGAAGAATTATCAGAATTATCATCGGAAGCCTCAGTAGATAGAGGATCAGTTGCATCTTCTGACGTTCCAGTATCCGTTGTAGACTCTGTAGTTGGAGTTTCCGAAGCTTGTGCTTCTTCTGTTTCCGTTGCAGACTCAGGTGCATCATGATTGTTGATGATCGTTGGCACGTCAGGTGCAGGAACGTAAGGTGTATCATTCTTTGGTTCCACCAGTCCGTTGCTAAAATCGGCTACGGTTTGCTGAGCAAGTCTGTCCAAGTCTGCTTGAGTCACATTCTCTACGCGCACGTAGCTTTTCAGAGCTGTTCCTTTAACGTGAAAAGGAATATTCGTTTCATTGAACTTTGAAATCTCTACGCTTTCGGTATCATAGACAATGGTTTCACGGGTTAGAGATCCGTCATTGTACTCAACTGTTGTTTTCTGAGGAAGCACATCTATATTCTTTAATTTCTCCATATACAATTGTTCTTTCAAAGATGTTGGTAACTGGGAAGCAAGCGGAGCTGTAGGGACACCTCTGCTAAAATTGGATTCTTTGCCTCCACCGATGGCTGTGACGTAATATTCTCCTCGTATACCATGGTTCTGATGAGAAGTTATCAGTTCATTATAAGTGCCGAGCCCGCCTTTTCCGTCTCTCAAAAAATCATCGAAAGACGTCTCTGTCGTCACGGCAATATCTAAAGGCAGACTATTGCTGAAAGCATCCTCTGCGCCAGTTAGAGGTACATTGGTTTCGAAGTTGGTTAGGTCAGAACGTTTATAAATTTTGTATTCAGTGGCACCTTCAACTTTGTCCCAGACCAACTTGAACCGTCTATCTTTGTCAATTTCGTATCTTAGGTTAGGTACGGGTAAATCCGATTTCACTGTAAACGGAATAATGATGGGGTGATCGAGTAGTGTTAGATTTTCTGCATCTGGATCATAATTCAGACGAATGTAATAAATGGGGGCACCGCCCCAAGAACTTTGATCCTTGTTCATCATGGAATCTGAACTTAATACGCCCCATCCAAGAGGTTTAATGGAAACACTATTGTCGTTTGTTTCTGGAATAGCATATACATCGCTTGCTTTGAGTGCTTTGATATCGGTATGTACACTTATAATGTCACTAGCTGATAGGTTACTTTTACGTAAATCTGCTTTAAACTTGAATGTAAATTCTTCATCCTGAGCTACGTTGTACATCGGCATGATCGCTTGTTCTGATTCAGAGCCGTATTTCTGCTTCAAACTTAAAATGGTAGAACCTTCTACGACTTCGGTAGGATTATTCTCGGACGGGCTGCTTTCCTGCTCAGTACTCTGGCATCCAGCCAGTAACAGGGTGAGCGCAAACATAATGAAAAATAGACGTTTCATGATACACCGCTTTCTTGTTTTTCTGAGTTGCTCTAATGGCTACGTTTCTACACACCGAAAGATTATCAGATATGGTTAAAAACCATATGCGAACCTCTTAACATCTAAACCTCCTATTAATTTCCTGACATCCTTTGCTAGTTTATGGTCATATTGACGCATTGTCAAGGTGAGAAGGTAGGGTTTAAGTCCTGTAGAACAATAGAACAGATGTAATTCCGTAGCGTGTGTTCCATGTTAAAATACAAGAATTACTCTATATTTATATATTGCGGAACATTTGAATAGACTGGAGTGGCTCAGATGACAGCAGAACAGATTGTCAGATCCTTTTTTGAAGAAGTCCGATCAGGCCGGAATCCGGATTATGCAAGCACTGTAATGGCGGAACAGGTACTGGCCCATCAAGTGATATCCGAAGAAGAGGTCACGGTGACCCGAACGCCTTCCGATTATGCGGATCATGTGCGAGAGATGATTGAAGCTTACGGGGAGTTCTCACTTGAGATCCAGGAGTTGCTGGCGCAAGGGGACAAAGTCTATGTGCGCTGGAAACAAACCGGTACCCATGTAGGAGACGTGGACGGATACACACCAACGAATTTGCCAGTGATCGAAATTGCAAGTGCGGTATACCGGGTGGCAAACGAACGCATTGCAGAATATTGGATTCAGATTGACAGGCTAGGCATCGAAAAACAATTGGAACGGAATCGGAGCTGATTTTTCAGCTCTTTTTTAGTTTTTGATTTTCTGTAAGCGTTCTCGTGTTATAATGAACCAAGTTGTATACAAGTTACCTAAAACGTTTTCTGCCTTTTGACTCCATAATCTGAAAGCGAGGATCAGAGATGATTAAAGCAACGGAAGATAATCAATATGTTGAACTGACAAGCCCGACAAGTTTACCGAAAGCATCCGGATTTCTTTGGAATGAAAAGATGATGATTCATGTGAATTGCCGAGGATATGCTGTGGCCCAATTTATGCAGCCCGAACCTGCCAAATATTCGTATGCGCCCAACCTGGAAGCGAAGACATTTATGCAACCGGAGCAACCATACTATGCCCACCATCCGGGTCGGTTTGTTTACATTAAAGATGAAGTAAGTGGCGAAATCTTCTCAGCCCCGTATGAACCGGTTCGCAAGCAGGCGGATAGCTATACGTTCGCTGTAGGCAAACATGATATTCATTGGAAAGTGATTCAGGACGACATATGCGTTGAGATGTCCCTGCGTCTGCCGAAGGAAGATGTGATGGAGCTGTGGCGTGTGAAGGTAACCAATCTGTCTTCGAGAAAACGCAAGCTGAGTATCTACCCGTATTATACGGTCGGTTATATGTCATGGATGAACCAATCCGGTTCCTATGTGGAAGAGTTACAGGGCATTGTCTGCTCGGCGGTTACGCCATACCAGAAATATCAGGATTATAGCAAAATCAAAACCTACAGTGACAAAACCTATCTGCTTGCAGATTACCAACCGACCGCATGGGAAGTGAATCAAGAAAGCTTTGAAGGCGAAGGGGGACTTCATCATCCTTCTGGACTTCAGTCGGAGACACTCGCTGGTGGAGATGCGCGATATGAGACACCTGTGGCCGTATTGCAATACAGAGTAGATCTGGAAGCTGGTGCTGAGCAGGCCTACCGATTTATCTTTGGCCCGGCTCATGATGAGGCAGAGATTGAGGGCATCCGTCAGCATTATTTTGTGAAGCAGAATGAGGAAGGACAGGATGGTTTCACGGCTGCCGAGCAGGAGTATGCCGATTATATTGCGGAAGGGCAGGGAAACATTCAGATCCAGACATCGGATGGCTGGCTGGATAATGTCGTGAATCACTGGCTGCCTCGTCAGATGTATTATCACGGGAAAACAAATCGTCTCTCGACCGACCCACAGACCCGGAATTATCTGCAGGATAATATGGGGATGAGTTACATTCAACCGCAGGTTGCGCGGGCTGCTTTCCTGACTGCATTGTCACAACAGCATATTAGCGGCGCCATGCCGGACGGCATTATTTTGCACCCGGACGCAGAATTGAAATATATTAACCAGATTCCTCATACCGATCACTGTATCTGGCTTCCGGTCTGTATGAAGACTTATCTGGATGAAACCAATGACTATAGCATTCTGGAGGAACAGGTTGCTTTTACAGACAGTGAACAGAAGCTTTCCGTACTGGAACATATGAATCTTGCGATGCGCTGGTTAATCCATGAGCGGGATGAGCGTGGGTTGAACTATATCAATCAGGGTGACTGGTGTGATCCGATGAACATGGTGGGATACAAGGGCAAAGGCGTATCCGGCTGGCTGACCATTGCAACGGCATATGCTTTTAATGTTTGGGCAGAAATTGCTGAACAGGCAGGGCATGCAGAGGTTGCAGCGGAATTCCGTCAGGATGCCAATCAGACGAATGCGACAGCGAATGAGTACCTGTGGGATGGGGACTGGTATGCCCGAGGCATTACGGATGATAACGTGGTGTTTGGCGTAAGCAAGGACGTGGAAGGACGCATCTATATCAATCCTCAGAGCTGGGCACTCATGAGCGGTGCTGCCGATCAGGAGAAACAGGAGAAGTTAATCCGCGCGGTAGAGGAGCAATTGGAGACGCCATATGGTGTCGAGAAGCTCGCGCCGTCTTTCACAGCGATGCGGGAAGATGTAGGCCGTGTCACGCAGAAACATCCGGGAAGTGCAGAGAATGGTGCAGTGTACAACCACGCGGCAGCTTTCTATATTTATGCATTGTATCTGGTAGGAGAGAAGGAGAAAGCGTATCGTTTGCTGCGTAAAATGATTCCGGGGCCCGATGCCGAGGATATTCTCCAACGGGGTCAGCTCCCCGTATTTATCCCGAATTATTATCGCGGAGCTTATCGTCAATTCCCACGTACAGCCGGGCGCTCCAGTCATTTGTTCAACACCGGCACAGTGCCTTGGGTGTATCGTTGCCTGATCGATGGATTGTTCGGCCTGCAAGGTCACGCACAAGGGCTTCAGGTCCGTCCGCAACTTCCTGAAGATTGGAACGAGGCGTCGCTCACGCGGTTGTTCCGCGGGGCTAAGCTGAACGTGAACATGAAGAAGGATGCAACAGTCCAGACGATTGAAGTGTATGTTGACGGTGAACGGATCGAAGGTGACATCATCAAGAATATCCAAGCTGGCGTGAAATATGAGGTGCTGGTGAAGCTGCCTTTGTAGAAAAGAGTACGGAGAACTGCCTTTCCTCTATTAGGAGGAGGGCAGTTTTTGCTGTCAGCTTGATCAGGACTTGTTCCATTCTTTGACTCTGTACCAGTAGCTATATACTTCCGAATAACCAAGCTTGGCGTAGAGCTTTACCGCAGGTGCATTATTTGCAACAACTTGCAGATAACTGGACGTGGCGCCATTCTCTTTTGCCCAATGCAGGAGGTGAAGGATCATCTGTTCAGCAAGTCCCTGATTCCGAAAGTTAGCATCTGTAATGATATCATACAACCCAACATAGGCGCGTTCAATTACACCAAATCCACAAGCGACGACTTGCCCGTCAAGTAACAGCGAGATGAAACCTGCCTTTGTGCGAATATTGTTCAACATAAGTTCTGTCGTTTCCCGTTGCAGATCATTCACCTTGTTCAGTCGGCAAAAGTGATCCAGCCACGCTGTGGTCAACTGTTCGTCAATCTGTACAGCTTGGTGCACAGGTTCTTTGATATCATCTAGACTCCGAGTCTGGATACGAGTCAGATCCACAACAGTATACCCTTTGTCCTGCAAAAGCTGGTCGAGATGATCCGGCTGAATAAACGGCGTGATTTTGAAAATCGTACTTAACTGATTGGAAGCATAGATACGCTCACATTCCTCAATTTTTTCATGCACATCCAGAGTGGAGTAGTAGATGGGCTGAATGGAATTGGCACGTTTGGTATACCCTTTGGCAAAACGCAGTACCCAGCCGTCATATAGTAAGGTAGACAAGGGCTGCCAGTGGTTAAGAGATATCTCTTCAATGGTTTTGTGTTCTGTATCCGTTGTATGCGTCATATCCAACCTCCGATTTTATGATGTGATAATAATACATAATTATGTATAAAAATACAACATAAATACATCTATCGCCGAACAGTATGCATTATGATGGGAGATGGTATACAATTTGATTTGGTTGAATGAATAACTTTAGAAGCGGAGCGCATTATGTTAACGATAGAGATGCAAGGCCATAACATTAACTGTCACATCGAATACGGCAAACGCAAGAAAGTTTCCATCACGATGGACTTGCCTTATATGGTAACGATCAAAGCACCCAATGGTACCAGTGAAGACATGATCCGGCAACTTGTGGAGCAGCATGGAGATGTGATTTTGAAGAAGTCCACTCTGATGCAGCGGGCGCTCGATGGTCCTCAAGCCAAGGAATACGAAGACGAAGGCAAAGGGAAGTTTTTACTTTTTGGCAAGGAACGCACATTACATGAATTAATTCCTGTAGAGGGACTTACAGAAGAGGAGCTGCGAGCGAATCTGAAGAAGTTTTATTTTGCTGAGTGTAAACGCATGATTGGGGAGCGCATTGGACGTTATCAACAGGAGTTGAAGGTGAAGCCAAAGTCGATAGAGATCGTAGATTCCCCCACCAAATGGGGCAGTTGCAGCTGGGACAAAAAGCTGACGTTCAATTATCGCTTGGCAATGGCGCCACTGGAAGTGATTGATTATGTCATCATTCATGAACTTTGCCATATTCACCACATGAATCATGATCGCTCCTTCTGGCGACGTATTGGCAGTATCATGCCGGATTACAAAACAAAAGAAGATTACCTGATGCGAAATGGTCGGGCCATGACGTTGTAATTACAGACTTAATTTTTCACTTCAATTTGCAGGAAAGTAGCTGTTCCTCTTGTCCATTTGAAGTACAATATAAGCAAATATATCCGTACCACGAATGCATTCAAGTACCTGTGGTGGAAGGAGTCCCAGATGGCTGAGAGTAACCATTATTCTGTGCTGGTAGATGAATATATCTCGGAGTTTGCACCCGATGTACAGGTCAGATTACAGGCGTTAAGACAGATTATTCGCGAGTCGGCTCCGAATGCCGAAGAGAAGATCAGTTACAAGATGCCCACGTATGCGCAGCATGGGAATCTGGTTCATTTTGCCGCATATCAGCATCATATTGGCTTTTACCCTGCCGCCAGTGGCATTCTGGCATTCAAGGAGGAACTCTCCAAGTATAAAGGCGCCAAGGGATCTGTGCAGTTTCCGCTGGATCAGCCATTGCCGGAGGATCTGATTCGGCGGATTGTGGAGTTTCGGGTGAAAGAAAATGTGGAAATTGCCAGGGAGAAGAAACAAAAGAAGTAGGAAATGATGGATAAAAACCTGACGCAACAGGTTCGGTGAACACAGCGGAGACGTATGAGATGCCGGGGCTGGACATTCAGGATTTTGTCGATTCGATTCTGAAATGGTCTAATTGCATTGAAGTTTTATATGTGGATGAGTATAAAGAAATGTATCGTATCTAGCGTAGTTTATATGTGACGCCGGAAATTTGAGTATGGTATAATAAGAGCAGATTAGACGTAAAATGCAAAGAGAGCCGTGCTGGTAACACGACTCCTCCGAGCAATAGCCGCTTTTAAGGGCGGTGGGCTTCGGTAACATAAGGGCACGATGAAATAGACCGCATTCCTTTGCTACGGGGGCGGTCTATTTGCGTTTATCGGACAGAATGGCAACGATGAGCGTACCAAAGGTAAGCATCAGCAAGATTGCTTCAAAAACTGTCACAGGGCATCCCTCCCTTCATGGCGAGGTAGCCGACCGACCCTTTAAGCCTATTCTATTGCTTTGTTGATTATAGCATATTTTGTAAGAATCCAGTTGTTAGAAGCTGTTTATATGTAATTCGTTCATTAGCTGAAGGGCATCCCGAAACCCTTGTAAATAAATCTCTCTTTCCAAAAGTGTTTGCATAGAGAGTTGTGAATCTTCATATAGAAAAAGGGTTTGATTCAGTTGTTCCGGTAAAGCTTGACGGATATTCTGAAAGTAATGCTCAGATTCTTTAGATAGTTGGGTATAATCAGGCTGCGTGTGAGACAAATTGTTGTATAATAACTCTAAGCGCGTTCGGATTAACGGTTCTGCTAAAGATTCCAAGGATTCTTTCACTATGTACACCTCTTTTTGAGTATTGTGTAGGTATTAAATTCCCATTCGAACACTACAGTGTGCATTATGTTTATTAGAATATACAACTTGTAGTGTGCTTTGTCAACATCACAGTGTGCATTTTAGTTTGGAGGAGAAATCGTATGATCAAGATTCATTTATCTCGTATTATGGGTGAGAAAAGAATTAATATTGCTGATTTATCCCGACTAACCGGATTACATAGAAATGGGATTGCCAAATTATATAATGAAGAAACCGATGGTGTGAAGTTTGATACGCTGAATCGAATATGTGAGGCTTTGGATTGTGAGATTCAGGATATCATTGAGTTTATTAAGGAAGAGAAGTGATCTTCAAAATTAGCTTAAGGCCCTATACTTTAAAAAAAATTGGACATATAGACCGGTTACCTTTTCGAAGGGACGGTCTTTTTCTGTTTGTATACAAATGCTGATCTGCACCGATTGCAAGCGTTACTCCCTTTCAGCAATTTTTCAGCCAGAGCGATTATAATACTCACGGAATCCTGTAATCGAAAAGGAGTTTTGGCATGTCTAAGATGCTGCATAAGTCGTTTTATCTCATTTTGCTCGTGTTTGTTGCGGTATTTATTGCTTCGTCCCTACTGGTTCGGGCACAGTATAACTACGCCATGTATGGGGACAATCCCATTCTGGGCATGCAGCAGTGGAGTATTTTTCTCCCGGTCATTCTTTTGCTTCTTGGTTCAGGTGTCGGGTTATATGCGCTATGTCTGAAACTGAACCAATACAGACCGAAGGTAGTCATTCCCATTGTACTTTTATGTTCTCTGGCCATTCAGATCATCATCATTTTCGTATTTCCGAGAGTGCCTACCGATGATTCGCAGACCGTTCTTTCACTCGCCATGAACATGCTGTATGACCAGGATTACTCCTCGTTTGAAACGGGTGGTTATTTGCACATGTTCCCGTTCAACTACTCGATCGTACTGTACCTGAAGACGTTGCTGTACCTGTTCCCGGATAACTATCTGGTCATCAAACTGTTTAACATTTTGTTTTCAACATTAACCACATTCATGATTTACCTTATTTATAAACAAGTGAATGACAGATCCACAGAACGTGATTACGGTGTGTTGATCTTTGCAGCGACGTACCTGCCGTCCTTGTTCCTGAACAATCTGATCTATAACGATGTGATCGCCACAGCATTTCTGACATCGTGTTTATACTTTATCATTCGTTTTGTGCGTGAAAAGTCATGGAAAACCATCGTCATTGCCGCTGTTTTTCTTGCGATGGGAAACTATTTCCGAAGCATTGGTGTGATCGTGCTGATTGCTGCCATCATAACTATCCTGCTAAATATGCGGAGCCTCGGAACGAAGAAAGTTATCCTTTCCATCGCTGTGCTGGGTATGCTGTTTAATGTACCAACCTGGACTCAGAATGCGGTTCTTCAATCCTCCGGTGCCGTGAGTGAACCTGTTGGAGAGAATGCCGCACCGGTCTATATGTGGCTGAATATGGGGATTAATCTGGAGCGTTTTGGCTTCTGGGACAACATGGAGAGTTATCAGATCTATCAGAGACAGGCCAACTACAATAAGGCCGAGAGCGCAGCATTGTTCAAACAAGAGATTGGCAGCAAGCTGTCCGAAGCAAGTGCGAGTGACTTGGTGCAGATGTATTACAAAAAGATCATATGGACCTGGACCGAAGGGACATACCAGATGGACCGATACGGAATCGGCAATGAAAGTTCCATCGGTGCCGGAAGAGGAAGGGGAGGCGCAATCGCAGGGTCCTATAGTTATACCAATGCGGTAACAGAACTGTTGCAGGGGGATTCGGCTTACCGGACGGGATTACTCTGGATCGTTTATGTGATGAATTTCCTGATGTACTGTTTTATTCTCATCCGGTTAATCGGTGGAATTCGTCGTAAACGGTATGACGAAGTTTCATTGATTCTGGTCATTCTCGGATTCATCGGTTTTTATATTCTCTGGGAGATTAAGTCCAGATACATCTATCCTGTATATCCGTTGTTGGTTGTGCTGTCCTATATGGGGTTCAAAGACACGTATGACTTCATATTCCATCGTAAAGGTACCTTGGAGCAATATTCTCTGAGAAAAAGGTGATCATATGCGAAAAAAACAATATTTCATATCGGTTACGCTATTCCTGTTGCTAGGATGCTTGGTTATGCTGACAGCTTGCGATGTTATAACCGCCCAGAATATTACCAACACCGGTTCTGTGCAAGGTATGAACGGGTTTGGGATGCCAAATGGTGGCGGTCTGGGCATGAACGGAGGAACACCAAGAGGTGGAAGGGGTACCCCGGGCACGAATGATCGAACAGGCAGTCCCGACATGACGCAGGGGACGATGAATGCCGACATTACGGGTAGAATCGTCTCCGTGGAGGGAAACACAGTTACGCTGGCGTTACTTGAAATGCAGGATACCTCATCTCCAAGCATGGAATGGAAGGATACCGGAATGGAATTGAAATTGAATATAAAAGATGATGTCACTATTACTGAAGGCATGGGAATGCGGCGTTCGGGCAATGCCAGCGCAAATGGGAATTTGTCCATTCAAGTGTCTGATCTTCAAGAAGAAGACATCGTAATGGTGTGGTATAAGGACAACACTGAGACGGTAGAACGGATGAGGGTTGTTCAGTAAAAGATGATGGGATTATCGTCATTTTGTAATTGCTTACATTTGGCTTATCGGCTATTATGGAAACAACTGGTTTTTTTTGGAGGGAGTGAGCGTCATGAAACGACGGTCTAAGATGGTATGTTCGATCACTACAATGAAGGTAAGCTTAAACTGAATAATTCCGGCAGATCATTCAGATACAGTGTGGGACACATCCAGTTTCCCAGTCGATCTGAGATCTGCTGATATATAGGGATATAACTGCTCAATTTTTCTGGCGTATGCGGGGTTTATTTACTTGTGCAAATTTCTCATACACTCAGAATTTTTAAAAACCGCAGGCATAGCCTGCGGTTTTTTGCGCGCAAAAATAGGCACACGATGGCTATAAGCCATCCACACGAAATGATTAAAAAGGAGAAATGCCCATGTTATCATTAAAATATTTATTTCAAAATAACGACCTTGCCGAGATGATTCTGAAGAATTGGAGTTATGATCCCGAGTCGCTGGATATGTTTGAGTATTATCGCATATCCTCCAATGCCGTGTATCCGTTTAGAGATCAGGGAGAGGTCCGATTGCTTCGCTTTGCCCCGGTAGAGGAAAAGAATAAAATCAACCTTAGCGCTGAACTGGATTTCCTCCGTTATCTTCGAACGAATCATTATGGAGCCATGGAGGTGGTACCTGCCCATTCAGGAACAGAACTCGTAGAGACTCACACGCCGTGGGGAACATACTACGCTTCTGTATTCAAGCGAGTACCCGGATCGCAGTTAGGGAGCATTGAACTGAATGACTCCATTCTGTACAGCTATGGTGAGGCTTTGGGTGAACTGCATCATTTATCGCGATCATTCATAGCTGAGCAAAAGGAGAAGCAGCGCTGGACCTATACAGATGTTTTGGATTGGATGCAGAAGATTTTGGAGGGTTTTCCTGCGGAGACGGCTGCTCTGAACGAGGCAGAGCTTCTCCGAACGTATTTTGCAGCATGGCCGATAAACAAGCAAAATTTCGGACTTATCCACTACGATTTTGAACCGGACAATGTCTTCTATGATGAAGGTAGCCAGTCTTGTTTTGCCATTGATTTTGATGACTCGATGTATCATTGGTACGCGATGGATGTGAAGCAGAGTCTGGATAGTCTGCGTGAGGAAATCGAGCCTGAGCAATGGGAGAAGAAGCAGCAATTGTTCCTGAACGGGTACTGGTCCAAGGCGGGAGAACGTTATGATCTGGAGAGCATGTTCCCCGCATGTCGCCGGTTTGCCAATCTATATGGATACGTGCGTGTGCTACGGTCTGCCGAAGAGAAATTTTCACATGAGCCGGAATGGATGAGTGCACTCAGAGCAAAATTGAGTCAGAAGATGGCTGAACAAGCGGAGCAATTTGGTCATCCGATGTAAAGTCTACACGTAAACAGTGATCCCCATAGATTAAACATTGAACGTAAGTCACATCCCATACCAGAATCAATCCTCATAACTAACCAGCTTGGGAAATCGAATGTAGAATCCCCGAGCTGGTTTTCTGATTCTGCTTAAAGGCAGGTATGGGGAGCATAAAGGCCAAGCATGTGATAGAAGACGTTTGAAAATATGAAATTGGAAGTTTATTTGGTTAGTCGAGACTCAGGTCGAAATCAGGCTCACACATATAATCTATTGGGTACAGATCATCACGGGCCGAGATTAATGCACGGAAGTGAAGATAAAGATTATTGGGTTGTACCACAATGCCACCAACACGATGAGGTATTAGTTCAGCCACGACGAAGACATCTTCGGCATTGTTACATTTAAAAAGAACATTCTTCGGATGAATAACTTCCTCCAGGTAACTGTATGTCATCACATGAAACGTTTGTGCACGCCAGTTTGTCTTGATTACTTTATAGGACTGTGTGCGAACTAGGTCCAGATAACGTTCCAGCTGGAACGTATGTTCAAATTGCGTAATATAACCTTGTTGATCTACATCAATCGTAAACTCCACATCATAACTGACATGCATTTCATCTTTATAAGTTCCGTTCATGACCTTCATGACGTCAAAGTGTGATCCGAATGCCGGATCTTCCACATATGGAATGGTAATGAGTTCGGGGCCAACATAATCTGTGATCTTACTGTTCATGGAAGGTGGGCTGTAATACTTCGATGGCTGAAGATCAATCGACCCAATCATGCTTCCAGGAAAACCAGGGCTGCAAGTTATTCGCATAGTCATCTCCTTCGTTGTTGGTCAGTAGTTAGACGAACGAGTAAGAAGAAAGTTGCACCAGAATAAGGAAATGGAAGGTGAACGTGAATCCGGCATGTATCGTTTGAATAGGAATACTGGCACTATTTCCAATCTACCTTCTCTTTTGTTACAGTAAACCTAGGACGTATTGGAGGTATATATCATATATGGAACAAGCACTTCAGATCCTAAGTACCCGATGAAGCCAGTTTCGATGAGGAGTTCCCCAATCCAGCCTTCACAGGCGAAATGGCAGAAGAGCAACCAGCTGTTCTGCAGCTGGGCTACTATAAACAACATACGAATGTACACGCCCTTGGCTTCCGCGAGGAAGATGGGGCGTATCAAATTGTTTTGAATGAAGAAGAGGATCGGGATCTTGCAGATTCCAGGATGAGTCGCCGAGAGGTGGAGGGAACGTATCTTTTTACGGCCCCCGATGCCAGCAGCGCCTACCAATGTTTTCACGAATGGGTCATGGAGAACAGTGCCCCGTATCGCTCTTGGAGAGGAGTCCATCGAATGAATGTGAATGAACATGTAATTGAACAGCAGCCGCTTACCTTTGTGGGAATCAAACAAACATTTTCTTGTGTGGATGGTGAGAATTTAAGAGGGATTCCTAAGATGTGGCAGGAAGCTATGGCAGACGGAATTGAGGAACGTTTAAACGGGTTCAATAACGGAGCTATTCCCGGTCTGGTGGGTATCTGTGTAGATCAGCGAGAGCTGCATGAAAATCAAATGGAGTATTGGATTGCTACCTCTCACTCAGGTGAAGTGCATGAAGGTTTGGTGACAATCGAACTTCCCGCGTCCCGTTGGGTTGTATTTGAGGCCGATGGATTAGAACCGGAGGCGATACAACGATTGTGGCACCATATTATGACAGAGTGGTTTCCTTCCACTTCATATAAGCATGCAGGGATTCCGGAACTTGAAGTATATAGAGGTCACGGCACACCTCCCCAAGTCTGGATACCTGTAAAATCTGTGTGAGCAAAATTGAATTAGGAGGCCGACGATGTTATCCAACAAAGTGATTGATCATTGCCAGGAGCAAGGCTGGTGGCATGAAGATGTTCCAGCGGCATACGAAGAAGCATTACGGAAGCTTGAGATTGATCTTCATTCGGATTTTGCCCAATTTTATTTACATGCAGAGGACGGACCGACTTTTTACAGCAGGCATCAGGAGTTGTATCAGATCTGCTGGTTCATGGAGAACACCGTATATATGGAAGACATGAATGTAGCACAGCTTACACTGGGACTTCCCGAGGCGTATATTCCACTGGACAGTTTTGAAGGTGAAGGTGGATTTTTCTACAATCGTCGTACGGGAGAAGTAGTACTGGTGGAATTGGGGGAGTCCATCGAACGGTTTCTCAATGGCGAGAGCAAACCGCAGTGGGCTGATTTCAATGCTTTTCTGGAATGGTATTTCGTCCTGGAGGAGGAGACGGTGCAATGAAAGATCTGACACCGGAACATGCCGAACTGGAGCGACAAATTATAGAAACGGTAGAAGCCGGTAATGTGCTGGATGAGACGCAGCAGCATGAACAAGCCCTCATCTATTATGATCAGGCATGGGGCATGTTGCCCGAGCCGAAGATGGAATGGGAGATCGCAAGCTGGATCGCATCCTGTCATGCGAATGCACATATCGATCTGAAGCAATATGAACTGGCAAAGCCGTGGGCTGAGATATCGTTACATACGCGGAGTACGGATAGAAATACGAGTCCATTGATCGATCTCGGCATGATCTGCATGAGACTTGAACAGCATGACGAGGCGTATATGTATCTGCACCAGGCGTATGAGTTCGGCAGAGAGCGGGCATTTCAGGGAAGTTCGAAGGAAGTACTGAGTTATTATAAGGAAGAGCGGGCTAGGCGCAAGTAGAGCCAATTCCATATCCATACCATGCAACGAAAAGGGTACCCCGGTTTGGCCAAACATGACCATAGGAGTACCCTTTCAATTATTACGGCATGTTCGACTTCATCTAATCCGAAATGTTACGCGTATAGTATTCAATAATATCCTTACGACGGATAATACCGAGGAAGACACGATCGACATCCACCACAGGCACAAAATTTTGGTCTGCTGCAAGTGTCAGCATATCCTCCATCTCAGCCTCAATGAATACACATTCATTATATACCCGATTGTTAATCTCATGGACTTGAACCTGATCCATCGTATCAAAAGTCAATCCGGGTGTATTTCGCATTTTCCATAACAAATCGCCTTCGGACAGGGTAGCAACATATTTTCCATCCTGGTCAATCACGGGAATGGCGGTGTAGTGGTGCGATTCCAATTGCTCAATAGCATCTTTCATGGAAGCGGTAGACTTGATATAGGCCACTTCGGCTTTGGGGAGTAAAAAATAGCTGATTTCCATCATCGGGCTCCTTTTCAGCCTTTTGCATAGCAAAAAAGCTTTAGTATGTAATCTCACTATCCTTATTTAAACATATTATGTGAGCTTTCGGCTATTTTTAATGATAAATTCGTCAGATTTGTTTCATTGTTTAAATGGCGCTGGAAATCTATAGTGTATATTAGAGGTGATGTAACCATGAAATCCAAACGTAAATTAATGTACGGACTGCTACCCATCTTGTTTGCAGGTGGAATCGGAATGTATCTATACATGCAGAATAACAAAGAAGCAGAAGCCAAGCCCCAGACTACCGTGAATCAGTACGTAGAGCATCTGCAAAAAAAGGAGTTTGACCAGCTGTATACCTTGATGACGTCTGCTTCGCTGCAAGAGTCCGGCATGAACAAGGAACAATTTGTTGAAAAATACAATGCGATCTATTCAGGTATGGAAGTATCCACCGTCAAGGCAGAGGTTAAGCCAGTGGATATTGCCGAAACGGCGGCCGATGGCAGCAAGACCGATGCAGAGAAACAAAACCCGGATACATATGAGGTGGATTATAACCTGCAGCTGACAACTTTTTTGGGGGAAGTCAGTGAGACGCATACATTGAAACTGGTTCGACTGGAGCTTGAAGATGGAAGCAAAAGTTGGAAAATTAACTGGCAGCCCTCGCTGATCCTGAATGACATGATTAAGGGCAGTAAGGTACGCGTGAGGACACTGTTCCCTGAGCGTGGAGACATTGTGGATCGTGATGGTTTGCCACTGGCTACCAAGGGTACGATGAACGAATGGGGCATTGTACCTGGGAAACTTGGTGATAACCCGGATCAGATGATTACCCGAATCGCAAGTCATTATCAGGTTTCGGAAGATGCCATTCACAAGGCGCTTGCACAGACATGGGTGAAGCCGGAGTACTTTGTCCCGATTGGTTCAACAGAGGAGTTTGACGTGCCAGAATCTTTGAGCGGGGTTACGATGCAAAGCAAGGAAATTCGTTATTATCCACTCGGCGATGCGGCTGCGCACCTGATTGGTTACGTGCGTAAAGCCACCAAGGAAGATCTGGATAAGGATACAGAAGGCTATTATCGCGCAGAGGATTGGATTGGCAAAGCGGGTTTGGAGCAGTCCATGGAGAAACAGCTGCGTGGTGAACGGGGTGGATTGATTGAAATTACGGATGAATCCGGCAACTCCCGTGCTGAGCTTATTCGCAAGGATGCTGTAGATGGACAGAATGTTCAACTGACGATTAGCTCCAAACAACAGAAGAAATTGTATCAGACATTGTCCAGTGGTGGAGACGCCGGTGCGATGGTTCTGATGAATCCGACGGACGGCAACTTGCTGGCGTTGGTGAGCGCGCCTTCCTATAACCCGAACAAGATGGTTACAGGACTTACACAGGCAGAGTGGGATGCTTATTCGGCGAATGAGAAGCTTCCTTTTATCAATAGAGTCACTACTCGATATGCTCCAGGATCAACTTTCAAAGCAATAACTGCGGCAGCAGGCCTAATGGAGAAGGTAACGACAGCGGACAAAACCCATGAGATTTCCGGTTTGCAGTGGCGTAAGGACGACAGTTGGGGCGGATATTACGTCAAACGTGTGAAGAGTTTATCTCCGGTGAACATGGTCGACGCACTGGTGTACTCGGACAATATTTACTTTGCCATGGAAGCAATCGAAATGGGGAGCACCAAGTTTATTGATGGAATCCAGAAGTTCGGCTTTGGCGATAATTTTGGACTGGATGAACTGTATCTGAAGTCAAGCCAATATGCCAACGAAGCACATCTGGATCTGTCGTCTGAGGTATTGCTCGCGGATACGTCCTATGGACAAGGGGAGATGTTGATGTCCCCGATTCATCTGGCGTCGTCCTTTACACCTTTTATTAATGAGGGGAAACTGGTGAAGCCTGTCCTGATTGAGGGAAGAGAAAGTACAGACCCTGAGATAGTTATTACTCCGGAAGCCGCAAATACGGTTAAAGATGCCTTGAGAGAAGTTGTTTCCCGGCAGGGAGGCACAGCCCACACCTTGAATTCAATCGCTGGAGGGCTCGCAGGCAAGACGGGAACAGCCGAACTGAAAGCGAAAAAGGGAGAGAAGGGGCAGGAGAACGGATTTTTCGTAGTGTTTGATACCGACTCTCCGACCTACCTGTTAACCGCTGTAATTGAAGAAGTGAACGGCAGAGGCGGAAGCCATTATGTCGTGGATAAATTAAAGCCTTTTTTGGAAAAACTCGAGATTTCGCAGTAACTCCAATGTAATGTCTAGCCTCACAAGCATAATGAAAAGACCCGGTCACCATGTTATGGTTCTCACATGTGACCGGGTCTTTTTTTGTTCTTTTTTATTCAATATGGAATCATTTATTTCCGAGCAGTAATCATGAAGCGTGCCGAGTTGGTACGAATGCCCTTCTCGTCGCGATGTTTTTTCACAAACTGTTGGAATCGTTCAACGTCCGTTTCTACTTTTCCGAAATCAGGAATGATGGGTGCATGCGTCAGGAGAAACATCAAATCTTCGGGTGTAGCGTAATGCTCCACCACATTATATTCACGGGCCTGAATGTCATGAAAACCTGCTGTTTGAAGTTCATGCTTGTAGCGTTCCATCAAAGTGCCAGGCTGAATGCCAAGGCTCTGCCCACGGCCAAAAGCTTCTGAAATGTTGGATTTATCGTGTTCGCTGACCTGCTGGGTTAGAAAAATCCCGCCCTCAGCAAGAACCCTGAATACTTCTGATGCAGAGAACCCGGAGTGTCTGGAGGATATTACATTGAAGAAGTGATTTGGGAATGCCAGGTTCTCTGCGTCCATATGAAGAAAGCGTACATTGGAATGAGCTCCCGCAGCCCGAAGATTCTGCTGTGCGGTCTCAATCATTGCTTGAGCAAGGTCGATTCCCACCAATAACAAGGCCTTTCCCGCAATGGACAAAACAGCTTCTCCACCGCCTGTTCCAATATCCAGTAACAGATCGGACGATCGCGTACGGCGAACAACTTCCTCATAGAAGTTCCATCCGATGTTCTCCGAGACAACATTCATGGAGCTGAAGTTCCAGCCATTCGTCCGGCCTACGCGTTCATAAAAGTCAGCATAATCTATATTATTTTTCATTTACATTTCCTCCAATTGGACCAGTTGAGCCGCCAATTGATCAAGAGCAACCAACTGGACAAGAAGAGGAGACGGGCAAAGGTGACGGACAGCCAACCATTCCGCCTACAGGCGACGATGACGGCACTCCTTCCTGTATTAACGATGGAGGAAGTGATCAGTTCGGATCAAAGGAAATGGACTTTGGTTCTGGTAATCCAGAAGTTGACCAACCGCCAAGCGATCCCCAACACGTAGCACAAGAAGATCCACCTGCACCTGATAAAGTCACTCCACCTGTTGAGATCGGCAAGGAAGAACTTGAGCTGTTCATTCTCAATCAACGGCCAATCTTTGATGATATCAAACTTGCTGACGCTCCTGCCGATTTCCCTGCCTTGTTACAACAACGGAATGAGGGTAAGACGTGGATGGAGATATCCAAAGAGATCAATGTTCCAAGCGGACAGATCAGCACCAAATACGGAGCATACAAAAAGCGTGTTACTAAAATGATGCAGGATGGCGTAGCAGTCTAAGCATCTTTCATATAGCAGCATCCCCCGGTCGAACGTTGGCCGGGGTGACCAGCTGCATGCATCATACAGAACGTATGATCTCAAATTTACCAAGAAAGGGCGACATCAATGACAGAATCGGTCAAATAATATCAAATTCAAGCTGAGCTGGAGGCGTTGCTTCCACGCATGCAACGTGTATTTAAGCAAATTAAAGACATGGAGGACGAGTGGCCGAACCACTACGATCGGAATGATCCTGAAGAACAGTATCAACGTGGAATGTTCTACAGAGCAGGTGATCTGATGGACGATGCAGCAAGAGTTTTGTCCCAGGCATTTGCTGAGGTAAGGGATGAAGGGTATGTTCAACGGAATTCTAACGGTCGCTACGCGTTAAACGGAAGAGAGTTGTTCAGCAGCTCAAATATTGAATTTCTGGCTACTGATTTTGACCCGCCACGTTTGTAGCTGCTCGCGTTGAACATTACGATGGAGATTATCGATTGGTTAATCATCGTGATATTCCTCTGGATGGTCTACGTGCACGTAATAAATGAACTTGGTGAGGAAGGAGCAACCATATGAAAAATACATTGGGAGATTTACAAAATCACTTGTTCGCCCAACTTGAACGTTTGAGCGATGAGGATATAACCGGTGAAAAACTTAATGAAGAAATCACCCGAGCCAAAGCAGTTACGAGTGTAGCTTCTCAAATTATTGCAAATGGATCTCTTGTTCTGGAAGCTGCAAAACTTGCTGATGATCGGATGAATGCCAACACCATTGTTCCTGCAATGCTTAAAGGTGAAAACTGATGGCGTGGTACACACCTGAGCAGAAGAAATTTATTCATGATATCGCACAGGGTAGATATAACTCAGAAATTGCTGAATTATTTCAAGCTGAATTTGGTATTGAGGTTTCAGCAGGTCAGATGAAATCTTTTAAAGCTAATCACAAGATTAAAAGTAACGTCCCGCGTAAACGTACAACTGGCGATGAAGGTTTATTCACACGAGAACAAAAAGAATTCATCGAAAAAAATGTTGAGGGCCGACAAAATCAAGAACTCGCTGATCTAGTCAATGAGAAGTTCGATCTGCAGATCACTGCAAAGCAAATGAATACCTATAAAGCAAATCATGATTTAGTAAGTGGTTTAGATTGTCGGTTCCAAAAAGGATTAATCCCTAAAAATAAAGGAACAAAGGGCATGTACAGTGCTGGGGGCAACCATACTTCATTCAAGAAAGGACATCGCCCTCTTAATTACATGGAAGTTGGATCTGAAAGAATCAATACCGATGGATACGCGGAAATCAAGATTGCTGATCCGAACAAGTGGCGTGGAAAACACTTGATCGTTTGGGAAAAACATCACGGACGCGAAGTTCCGAAAGGTCATGTAGTCCTTTTCGGTGATGGGAATCGAATTAATCTGGATCCGGATAATTTAGTTTTGGTGTCTCGTGGCCAACTCGCAATCATGAATAAAAGAGGGTTGATTCATAAAGACGTTGAGTTAACCAGGACTGGTGTAATCATGGCAGACATCATTAAGAAGATTTCAGATCGGAGGCGGAAGAGGAAATGAGAATCGACAGCTGTCCGATACCCGCCACGTGCTCTTACTGCAGCAGTGACGTTATCTATACCAGCAACGCAGCCATTTATGGCAAAGAATATGGTAACGGCCGAGTGTACAAATGCACCGGCTGTGACGCTTATGTGGGCGTTCACACTGGAACGGATATCCCTTTGGGTCGGCTGGCCAACCGGGAGTTGCGGCAGCTCAAGAAACGATGTCATTCATTATTCGATCCTGCTTGGAAAGGTAAGAAGGTAAAACGCCGTCAGGCATACAGCATATTAGCTTTCAAGTTGGGCATCCCCGTTCATGAATGTCACTTCGGATGGTTTGACATGGACTTGTTGATTAAAGCGATTAACATTCTCCAACAGTCGGAGTGGCACAACCTTAGGAGCTGAAAACATGGCCATAAATTCCGATGTAATCAAGCTGATTAATCGAACGCTTACCCCGTTGATCGATTCCGGTTGTCACATCGATAAGATAAAAATGGTCGTGGCTGAAGGTACTGAACTGGTACAGCAAGGAACAGTTCAGACATGGTATGGAACTTTACGAGTCGAACCAGGAGACCGAGTACCGCAGGGACGTGCTTACCTTATTGAAGATCGGTATCAAGGGTCCGCATGGGTAAAATAATCGACTACCGCGATGTTTACGAACGATTAAAGGAAATTACCGCAGATAGATGGATTCGTGAACTGGATTGGTTTGAAAAGCTTTATGAGTGGAGGATGAACGATGAAAGCCGTAACGATAATTCAGCCCTGGGCAACACTGATCGCCTTGGGTGTTAAGACATTTGGAGACACGAAGTTGGGCCACAAAGCACCGCGGCCCGCTTGCTATCCATGCAGGACAGAAGGTAGCTAAAGAAGCTTGCTCGATCCCTCAAATCCGCGAAGCGTTGCTGAAATATGGTATTAACGATTGGGGTGGCTACATGCCCGACGAATACCATTTTGGAGACTATAGTGACGGACGATTCGCCTGGCAGCTCGACGACGTTGTTCAGCTGCAGGAGCCAGTGCCAGCGAAAGGCCAACTGAGTTTATGGAACTGGGAGGAATCAGGATGACAACGAGAGCAACTTTAGAAGAACCTCAGCCGTCGGCAGAAGGAAGTCTATGACTATATTTGACTATTCATTGAAGACAACGGTTATGCTCCTACGATCAGGGAGACTGCTGAAGCACTCATGGTGTCGTCATCTTCTACTATTCATTCACACATTAACACACTCATTCGTAAGGGATACCTTACACATACAGCAGGTGGCGTTCGTACCCTGGCATTGACCAAGAAGGGTAAACGGCCAAAAGTCGTAACTCAAGCGGGTATCATGAGATGGATTCAAGATCAAGGCATTGAGCAAACACATGATGCCAAAGTCTATAAGCTGTTGTCAGATCTGCAGGAAGGCATTCAATCGGGGAGGATCTGCTGATGATCAATTATCGGGATGTTAAAAAAGAAACGTGGACCAAGGAACGGATTGAGCAGCATCTGAAAGCAATTGGTGCTGAGCATCCACCTAAACGGCCTGACAAGTTGCAAAAGGCTGTAACTGCTCCACAACAGCATAACGGCAACAGCAGATACTATAAACGCGGGGGTGAGTGGTAATTGGAACGGGATTTTAGGGCGTTGCTTTTGGAGTATGAATATCCGCAAGACCTGGTAAACGGCTGGTCCGTTGAAGAATATGAGGCGGAGTGGGACGAGTTTTGCAACGAAGTTATTCCAGTATAATAAATATCCCCCGCGAGCTTGGCGGCCAGGCGGGGGATGTGGTGGATGTTATTTCCTCATTCCTCTTATTAGTATATCACAGGATAAAGGGGAATGAGGGGAATGGCGATGGCATGGGGATAAGGGGAACTCTTTGCAAAAGCATCTAAACAGGAAATACTGCGGACAAAGTTCCTGCTCGATAAATATACAGATATGGTTTCCTTAATGAGAGACTTTGAGCAATTCGAGCAGGATATGCAACAAGTTGGCATTGATGGCGAAGCAGCTCGCCGCATCGATCAGACAGACCTGCATGCTGATAAAACGGCAAACGCTACGATTCTTATAGAGAAACAACGCTGGGTATATAAGAGATATCAATTTTACACTCATCAGCTTGAAAGGGATCAACGGCTAATTAAAGACGAAGATGCACGTAAGGCGGTTGACTACAGATATGTTCAGGGGTGTTCATATAAAGAGACCTTATTGTTCTTCCGCCGTAGTTATAGCGATAGTACAGTTCGTCGCAAGCTTGTAGAGGGCACAGAGAGCATGGCCAACACCTTGAAACTTATGGGGTTTTTTGAACAGGATGACGCGGAATTTTAAGTCTTCTTATACATTTACACAACAAAAGACACAGCGGCTTAAAAGGTAAGCCGCTGTGTCTTTTTTATTCGTAATCAGTTGATTTTTCTATATGATTTGTTTTATCGAGGATTAACTTCTTGAAATCGGATACGTTTTCGACAGTGTCATCTTGTTTGTACCATAGAAAATCATTCTCTTTAGAGAAAACAAAACGATCAGAGTGCAATCCGGTATAGCTATTTAAAATAGCTAAATTCTTCTTTGATGAGATAATGAGATATGGCGGCATATCTTCAAAACGGCCCAATAACATGATTCGGCTGCTTAGGGGTATGCTAACTTCTGTTTCTAGTAGACTGTGACCTGGAGAAGACCAGATTCCACGATCTTTGTTTGTTGTCCAATGGAGACTAACTGGATTATCTGAGCAGATAAAATCACCAACCTCTGGCGGAGAATAGACTACAGCCCAATTTCTTGCACCAAGAGAAGGAAGAACAGCATCCATTGCATTCAATAGAAGGCTTACATATGTATTGTTATCAAAAGAAATTTTAAAATGTTCACCAACAACCAATCCTTTTAGTTCTTCGTACGATATTTCATCATTAACTTCTACTCCAGCATTTCTCATGCTTTCTTTGATGCCCTCGTACCGTTCAGGTGATTCGAGAATCAATTGTGAAATAAGTCAAGATATGTCCTCTAGTGGTTTGATTGAATGTTGTTTCATCCTAGATGGCGTTCTCTGGGATAACAATGCTATGTAATTAATCAGAGTATTATAATCCTTGTGGTCTTTAGGGATTTTGTGGGTTTTACATAGATCTTTAATGATGGGGGCAGAAGCATCTTCTACTATTTTAAATATGTCTTCCATTACATCAGGTTGTGTATCAGGCAAATCCACATTGTAAAGTTTTTTTCATACCCTACACTTTCTGGGACAGATTCGCGTTGATTCCCTGTTTTTTGGTCAAATACCCACAATAGGCTATTCTTATTTCCATCCTGAGTGAATAATGAGAGATGAAATGCCGGGACATAATGGTGCCTTACCTTTGTCATAAAATCACCTTTCCATGAATCCGATTTATCAGAAGAGATATTGTAAATCAAATTCTATTCACGTATTGCCTTCTCCTGCTTAGATTTGACTGTAAAGTGAAAAACTCATGACTGTAATTTGCCTGTACTATGAACACCATATGACCATTTTTCCATGTTACATTAGGAGCATAGAAAAAGGCGAGAATGAAACGCACAGCTGCTCATGCGGCATATGACTGGGGCGTTCCTCTTCTCGCCTTTTTTATATTCAGCAAAACAACCGATGGGCCAACCGGGAAGCATTCGAGTAAAGGGGAACTTCTGATAGAGTTTCTGGCTATGCTCCTTCGGTTGTTTTGCTGTTTACACAAATTATCTATATGGAGGTATAAATCATGAAACCATCTATCGGTTGTACAGTACATTATCAACGCTACGGAACACCGGGTAGAGAATACAAAAGCGAACCGAGCGCAGCGATTATTACCGAGGTCGTGAATGAAGAAGAAGGCATCGTTCATATGACAGTGCTTAACCAGATAGGCTTCCACTTTAACCGAGACGTACCTTTCTCGGAAGAACCAAAACCCGGGCACTGGAATTGGCCACCAAGGGTAGTCAATATTTCTTCGGATCAGGGAGTTACCGAGAGCCTTAAACAATTCGCCCAGAAGCTTCAGCAACCGGAAATGAGAGCGATCCTTCAGGAAACGTTTAGTGAAGCAACTCAAATTGCTAGTGAAACTCCTGATTTCTCTAAAGCATTGGAAAAATTCTTTGAAGTATCGAGTATAGAATCGGATGAAATTAATGACTCTAAAACTCTTTACAAATTACTTTCCCATGAATTGAGGAAGATGTCGCCTGAGTATACAGAAAAATATTTCAATGAAATGTTAATTCACAAGGACGGATTGGAGTATCACCTATCATTCGTTTTTCCCATGAATCTCTCAGACGAAGCGAGAGAAAAACTTAGGCTGTATAAAGGTCTGATGACGAAAAAGGATACTAGTCAATCTTCTTGATCTTCCTCAGATTCCTGGATAAAACCAATTCTTCTCGCAGGACGCTCAGGATCAGATTTGGGAACAACTGTAATCAAAAAACTTAATTGACTAACATGTTGGATTAATTGAGACCGTTGACCGTTTACGTACCCATGAAAAAACATCAAAGATGGATTGTGGTATCCAATGTCTGTGACATTCATCATGACCGATTGACCAAACGATGCAAGCTGCAAAGCTATTTCTTCATTCGGGGTCAAGTTTTTCTCAAAGTCTCTTATTTCTTCCATGAGAATCTCGTACTGAGTGTCTGCCATTTTACGTGAGCCAGGCGCAAGAGCGATATCAAACGGCGACTTTTCCAAATCAGACTTTTGGATGGACATGAAATCTTCTCGATTAAACATATACAACTTCCTCTCTTCTAGTAATGGTGCGCAAATACCATTTTAGCAGAAAGAGGAAACAACAAGTTAGAATATATGTGAAATAGCGAGGGATCAGTAGGGAACGACGGGTTTCTTCCATACCATTGGAGCTCACCCGTTTTCTGTTCCTTGACCCGATTTTGGAACTTCAGTAAAATGGTCTTGTTCTTCCTCTATAGTTACATAGTACGTATGCATTTAAAGCAAAGAGCGCAGCGTTTTTGCGGCGACCGTTTCGGGCGCATGCTTTTAGGACGTAACATCAACTTCATACATATCACACTTAAAGTCGTTCCTTCACTGGATCGGCTTTTTTTATTGGAGGTTTATATGATTAGCAGAAGACGGAAGAAGATACGCATTCGCCCCAACAAGCAGCCTGAGAAATGCAAAGGTTGTATATGGGGTAGATGGGATGGAGTGAAGCAGTTTTGTAGTAGACCTAGATGTGTTAAGGAAAGAAATATATTACAATAATCAATATAGTTAACAGGAGGTAGAAACATGGAGAACAATACCGAGCATGTTGTAATGGAAAACGTTAAACTCGATGAACCAGTAGTTAAACTGAATGAGTATTTTAATTTGATTAAAGATAGAGAAGAAACAATTATTGCTTGGAATCAGTCAGAACAAATATCATATGAAAGTAGTCCAACTATTTTTTATGATTGCTTAAGGTTGGCTTTACCTAAAGTAAATCTGAGATTAAGAAAAATATCCGGGTCTGAAGAGGGGCATTTCTATGCATTGAATAAAGGGAAAAACTCTCTGCTGATTAATTATTATGGTTCTAAAACCATCGACGTCTCAAGTGCACCAGAAGAAGATGCTTACCTTATAGGCGATCATGAAGTAGAACACATAAAAAGAGTAATGGACATAATTTTTGAATACAGCCAGATTCAACATACAGCTATGTCTAATTCTGAATGGAAGACAACAGAATGGTCTTACGCCTACAATAATTATTTATCCTCTTGTTCCACTCCTTATTTAGAGCAAGCTATCCTCAGTGTTATCACTGCATTAGAAGCTCTTTTGGTTACCGGGAGTGATCAAGTCAGTTATCGTGTATCTTTAATTGCTAGTCTTTTGATTGAAGAGGATGAAACAAAAAGAAAACAAACATTTGACTTGATTAAAGATATGTATAATTTAAGAAGCAAAGTAGTTCACGGAGATATTTCGGGATTTTTAAAAAACATCGCTAGACCAGATATTTATGATAGATACTTCAAATTAAAAGAGGTACTATCAAAAATTTTGGTCAAAACATATAAGATTCCTATGAAAACTGTTCTCTCTCAGATAGAGAATACAATCTTCAAAGCGCCAGCAGTGACCTTTGAAGATCACTAGACAACTATCACAGTGCTTATTTTGAAGGAAAATACTCCCCGATGTCGAAAAATGATGTCGAGGAGGGATTAATATGGAAATGTACAAAGAGTTTAAAAGATACTTTGGAAACAGATCAATCTCTACGGATTTACTAATGCATATTCAAAAAAGTCAGCTAGAGGAAAGAGTAATGGCATTCTACCCGGAGGATTGGTTCGGTAAAGAAAAACCAGGGGTCACATTATTCACGCAGAAAGATATTATTTCAATAAAGAAAGACACGAAAGTTTTGAGCGAAATCATTTATAAAAATTACAAGGTGACTAAACTAGACTATTTAGAACACCTTAATGATCGCTATGCCGGTTCGAAATTAACTATCACTCTGGATTCAGGAGAACAACTGATTTTTGATGCTTCCAAAGTTGATGACGAAGATTACATTCAAACATTTTCGAGTTATATCAAAATGGTATACGAATTTCTTAAGGAAGCATCCTAAATCGGGTGCTTTTTCTTTTGCTCTCATATGACGAGATGTGAGCCATTTAAAGCTTGAATAGGTGAGAATGTCCGTTTGCAGGGAACAGTCCATTGAAGAGTGGAGAACAGGCATTGAGTGAGCGTACGCACGAATATGATGATCACCGAAAAGTTGAAACCAACTCAACACAAATTAACTTTGATATCCACCTATATATTATGCATGTATGGTTTATAAAAGGAAAATATGAATATATTGTAACATCTATATTAGGAAAATATTGTATCATTAATTTTGTAGGAAAAAAATTACATACTATACTAGGAGGAATTACGTTATGAACAAAAAAAAATTGACTGCAGCTTTACTTGCAACAGCTATGCTGACACTCACATCGGTTGCATCTGCAGCTGATGTGATCAAGGAGGCTCCTTCTCAACAATCTACTGTATCTACAGCAGTAAATGGAGCTGAACAAGATTTTGTTGATATTAGAACAAAGGTCATTGATGAAACGGTATATTATCCTATGGATGCTATCATGATCAGTAACGTTACTCATACAGGAAGCACTGCATACAAAGGCGAGTTTACAACAGCAAAGGGGAATGGCGACCAACTTAATGTTTGGGTCAAAAATAATGCGTCCACTCCAGTTTACGTAACAATTAGTCGCGACGGAACTGATATACACAGTAGCTATAAGCTGGATGGAAAAGATCAAAAGACATTTAATTTTGTCCAGTATGTTCCTACAGGTGGAATCACTGGCAATTGGAAAGTGTATGTATACAACAGCGATGGCTCAAAATACAATCTCAGCATTAATGCAAGACAATTCTAATATTGTCACATTGTTTTAAGCACCTCTAGTGGGTGCTTTTTTTGTTGCCATAAATCATAGGGGGTCAAAATGGTGAAGGGCAAACCGCAATAGTCCGCCCTCTTTGCTTATTTGGATTTCATTGCTTGGATTACTGCAGTCTTATATTTGTATCGGTAAATCAAGACTAAGCAAATCCACGGGATTGTAACGGTCAATAGAGCCGTCATCATATGCGTTCACTCCTTTCAGTATTCAGGTGCCCTAACTATCGGTCTATGGGTAGGAATAGTTGGGATGGACAGATGAAGAATTTTGGAATTGGCATTTTCGAACTTCTCAATTCGAGTAGTCACTATAAGAATCGCTCTATGTACAAAGATTGTTGCTGAAATAAATGGAGGTAGAGAACATGAACATCAGAATCGTGCCAATCGATCAGATCAATGCAGCAGCCTACAACCCCCGCGTTGACCTTCAGCCTGGAGATCCAGAGTATGAAAAGATGAAGCGTAGCATCGAAGAATTCGGTTATGTGGAGCCGATCGTCTGGAATGAACGTACTGGGAACATGGTCGGTGGACATCAGCGGTATAAGATCATGGTTAACGAGCTGGGGCATACTGAACTGCAGGTGTCTGTTGTGGATCTTGACGATCAGCAGGAACGGCTCCTGAACATCGCTTTGAATAAGATATCTGGTCGTTGGGATGATGAGGCACTTGGTAGGTTGCTTGGCGAGCTGCAGTCCGATGGGGCCGATCTGGTGTTGTCCGGTTTTGACACTGAGGAGCTTAATGAACTGATCGCGGAGTTTGGCACAATGCCGGATACGGTGATTGAGGAACCCGTCGTTGAGGATGATTTCGACGTTCAAGGTGCATTGGATAATATTCAGGTTCCTGAGACACAACGAGGCGATATCTGGCAGCTTGGTCCACATAGATTGATGTGCGGGGATTCCACTAGCGAAGAGGATGTCAGTTGCCTGATGGATGGGGAGCTGGCTGACCGGGTAGTGACCGACCCGCCATACAATGTTGCTATAGAGAGCGATTCGGCGCGCTTGGCTGCCGATGGTCGCAGCAGCATACAAAATGACGACATGCCCGCAGAGGAATTCGCGGGCTTTTTGCATGACGTTTTTGAACGTTATGCTGGTTTGATGGATCCGGCAGCAGGTATTTACGTTTTTCATCCTTCATCCTATCAGAGGGAATTCGAAGACGCCATGAATGCTGCAGGTATTGTTGTTCGGAGCCAGTGCGTGTGGGTTAAGAACGCAGCATCGTTCGGCTGGTCGCAGTATCGTTGGCAGCATGAGCCAGTATTCTATGCCCACTTGAAGAAGAAGGCCCCTTCTTGGTACGGGGATCGCCGGCAAAGCACGGTTTGGCGTTCGGGATTAATGGTGGATGATCAGGATCCCTCGACGGTTTGGGAAGTATCCCGCGGCGATGTAGGGAAGTACGTCCATCCAACCCAGAAGCCGCTTGAGCTTTTGGCCATCCCAATTAAGAACAGCAGCCGACCAGGAAATACTGTTGTGGATCTCTTTGGTGGCAGCGGGTCCACGCTCATGACCTGTGACCAACTAGACCGAATCTGCAGAACCATGGAGATTGATCCAAAGTTCTGTGATGTCATCAAGCAGCGGTACCAGGAAGCTACAGGTATTAAGCCAGTGTTGATAATATAGTGAAATAATATGGTATAATTACCCACATATTTAAATTCAATATGAACTACAGGAGAATAATATGGAAAAGGAAATTATACCTATAGTAAGTGCCGCTATTGTCGCCGGAACCACTCTGGTAGTTCTGATCATTAACAAAGTCGTAGAATATTTTATGTGGAAGAGTAATTTAAACAGAAAAGGTGAAGAGAAGTATCTTGAAAGAAAAATTGATACTCTGCATTTAACTATCGTAGATATATTTGAATTGACGGCTGAAACATTAACTCTCGGAAATGAATCAGATCAAGGAATTAGATCAACAATAAAAGAAGGATTTAAGAGTGTAGATGATACTTTTAGAAAAGTAATAGCAAAAGCTTCCCCATTTTTAGATAAGAAAATAATGGATAACGAAGTAGATCATGTCTACATGCTTACAGCATCTATCAGGGAACTTATGAGACAACATGATAAAGAAGGAAATGTTAAACTTTCTATTATTGAGTCTCAAGATTTCGGATACAAGGAAATTAAGACGTTAGAGGAAGTAATACGCACTCATATTTTCTGGTTAAACGAAGCTCTCCATGAACTAAAGGATGAATTGGCAATACTTGTGAATCCTATACAAAAATCCGCACCACAATGGAAAAGTTTTGCTATGATTCTAAGTATCATTGTTAACTGTTTACTTGCCACTGCCTTATTCTTTTCATTGGTATAAAAATTGGTGAATCATCACGAGCTTCTTTAATTCAATAGTGTGGCTATACCACCTACTGTAAAGGTGGTTTTCTCTTTTCTATGTCCATTAATCAAGATGGACAAAACAAAAGGGAAGACGCGGTAACGTTTCCCCATGCTCCCAGGGTATCCCCCGGCTGAGATAGCTGCCCGCCGCGCGCGGCATTATCGACAACATCCGCTATCTCGCATTCCATCATAACGGAAAGCTGAGGGGTACGCATGAGAACACCAGATGAAGATTTATTGCAACATGAGCTCGCTGTAATGGAAGGTATCCTTGAGAGTAAAGAGCAGTACCGGAAAATCGTTAAGGCTGCCATAGCCCAGTGGGTTCGTGAATTACAGGCTGGTCATATAAAGATGCAGACCGTTCAAGATTTGGAACGGTTAATTGAGCTGGATATCAAGCTTCAGCTAGATGAATTATCGTAATAGAATATTAAATTATGGAACAACGATTTTGCTCACTTCAGGATTCCTTTCAACTTCCTCTGCAACGAAGAGATGCTTGTTGATAAGAAATTTTGTCCTCCAGTAAGAAAATTTATAAATGCGCGAAACGAATGTAATGAAGATAATAGCTAGGAACAAACAAGAAGTTATATCAACTACTGCTCCGAAAAGAGTAACCAGAGTATCAAGAGTATCTTTAAATACTGTTGCAGTCAATGTAATTACGATTGCTAAGATTGGTATCAAAGAAGTAACCATCTTTAGAATATCATCAAATAAACTTTCATTTTCATACTGTTCTTTCTGTGTTTTTAAGTTCACTAAAATAGCCCTAAATAGTTGAGGGTTCTTTTGATAAAGGTTGTTATATGACGCTAACAAAGCAAAAGAAGTAGAAATGTCACGATTATCAAAAGGTTTTTCTAAATCTTGTTTTAGTTTTTTGAAACGCGATCTTTCTACTGGAATTGTCAAGAAAGTCAAAATGCCTAGCGTTATACTCATCCATAACAAGTAATTTCCCATAAGCTTTCCACCTCGTGTTCTTTTTAATCTCTTTATCGGAATAAATGCTGATCTTTGTTTATTAGTTTTCAATTTAATTTTTGGAGGGAGAACAATGTCTGTTAAAGCTATCAGAAAATTATTCCGGCTAAGGCCATTCAGTTCGAGGGAAACAGCTCGACACATACAGATGAGATCTTCGCTTTTGTTCAGGTGCCAATTTCGATTGACCTTGCGGGTAGCACTGTAAAGCTTCGAGTGATCGTCGATCCATTGAATCCATTGGTGGTACCTGTCGGGGATTATATTGTTAAGGACGCAGCCGGGACACTGAAACACATGAAACAGGCAGATTTCGAATCTGAATACACTGTAGTGAAATAGGGGCTGTGACGGGTAACTGTCACGGTCCTTCTTTGTTGGGGTGGTGATGAATGTAGATGGCCAGAGAGAGAAGTCTCGAACGGGACAAAGATAACTGATGTGGCTGGAGAGCGGCGGGTCGATGAAGTTAAAGGACATCGCCGCCGCTCTTTCTGTTGGGGAGACTCAGATCCGAAAGTGGAAGTCTCAGGACGGTTGGGCGGCTGAATTGAATAGTAACGTTACCATTGAAATCATTAGTAACGTTACCAAACGAAAAGGTCCCCCGAAAGGTAACAAGAACGCTGTTGGGAATCGCGGGGGAGCACCGCCAGGGAATAAACGTGCTGTCGGCAATAAAGGCGGCAACGGTGGACCGTATGGGAATAAGAAAGCCGTAACCACAGGTGAATATGAAACCGTTTGGCTGGATGCCTTGGAAGGTGACGAGTTCGATCTCATCGATTTGATTGATACTGACCCGCTTCTACAGGCTGATGAAGCCATAATGAAGTTTGAGATCCGCGAACGTCGAATGCTGCTACGGATCAAGAGATTGACCGATGGTCTGACTGAGAGGGAGCGCCGTGTTCTTTACGAGCTCAAATCAATCAAGGAAGCCATGACGGTTCATGATGAAATGACGGGTAAAATGAAGACCATTCCTGTGACCCGAACGGAGTTGGTCGAATCTCAGGTAGAAGAGAAGACCTTCCGTGTGATCGATGATATCATTTCGCTCGAAGAAGCGTTAACCCGTGTGCAGGCTCAGAAGCTAAAGGCAATTGAGATGAAGGCCAGGCTTCTGGACGAAGAGAAACGCGTCCGCATCGAGATGCTGAAACATGAGCTGATGATCAAACGCGGCGGATCTGAACCGGATAAAGTTGAGGATGACGGCTTTATGGATGCTCTGAGGGGAAGAGCTGCGGAGGTGTGGGCTAAAGATGGCAACACTGAAGCTTAAACCTACACCTTTCAAGTGGCAGCCTTTCTCAGATAAGCAAGTCCAAGTTCTGACATGGTGGATGCCTGAAAGCCCTCATCATGATATGGATGCCATCATTTGTGACGGATCGGTTCGTGCCGGCAAGACAATCGCAATGTCCTTTTCATACATCGTTTGGGCTACGGAAACGTTCCGAAGCGAACAGTTTGGAATGGCGGGTAAGACGATCGGTGCGCTGCGCCGTAACGTTGTGGGTCCACTTAAAAGGATGTTGGCCAGTCGTGGGTACCAGGTGCATGACAACAAGACGGATAACGTCCTCACGGTTTCCCGTGGTCTTGTAAGCAATCAGTTTTTCCTCTTTGGGGGTAAGGATGAGCGTTCACAAGAGTTGATTCAAGGTATCACCTTGGCAGGTATGTTCTTCGATGAAGTGGCGTTGATGCCGAAGTCCTTCGTGGATCAGGCAACTGCTCGTTGTTCGGTTGAAGATGCAAAGATGTGGTTTAACTGTAACCCTGCAGGTCCGTACCACTGGTTCAAGGTGGAATGGTTGACAATCTAATCGTCAAACGTGCCATTCATCTGCACTTTACAATGGAGGACAATCTTTCGTTGTCCGAGCATGTCCGGGATCGTTATCGCCGGATGTACACCTGGATATTCTATGACCGTTTCATTTTGGGGCTTTGGGTTATGGCCGAAGGCGTGATCTTCTCCAAGTTCAACGACAAAGTTCATAAGAAACCTCGTGATTGGTTCCCGGCTGAGTTTGACCGCAAGTTTATTTGTGTCGATTACGGAGCCAATAACCCGACTACGTTCTTGAAATTTGGCGTCCGGGGTGAGGTTTATTACGAGTTGGACGAATATTACCACGATATCAAGGAAAATGGAGAACGGACAAACAGCGAATATGCTGATGACCTGCAGGCGTTTGCTGATGGCGACGAATACGCGATATTCATTGACCCGAGCGCCAAGGCTTTTATCATTGAGTTGAAACGCCGGGCAATCAACCATGTTCGCGCTGCTGTCAATACTGTATTGGATGGTATTCAGACGGTCTCCAATCGGTTTCAACACAATGAATTGTATATTTGCACCGACAATACCAACTCCCTCAAAGAGTTGGTTTCTTACATTTGGGACGATAAGGCAGCCCAGCGCGGCGAAGACAAGCCTATCAAGCAGAATGACCATACCTGTGACGCGCGGCGGGATGGAATCCATACCGATTACCTGATGCAACTTGCGAAACAACGGCGATCAGAAAGGGAAGCCACGCCGAAAAAACGGCCACAACGCGAACGACCAAGTCAGCGGTAGAAAGGAGATTACATGAGAAGAGTAAACGCAAGAGTGATTAAATCTCGACTTCAGTCAGCAAGAGCAGCACTTCCACAGCGATCAAGGATGAAACTACTACGTATGGCAAGGATTTAATCGAGCCACCGTACAACCCGAAAAATTTGATAGAAATGACTGAGGAAAGCACGGTCATACCGCAGTGTATCGATGCTTACAAACAAAATATCGCTGGTTTCGGTTTTGGCTTAAGGTACAAGAAGGATGATACTAACGTTGATGAGACTCCAGAAATGGAATCGAGTGGGACAAAGTGACGGAGCTCTTGCAGTTCTTCAATTTCGATAAACCCTTTAAAGACGTGTGGGCCGAAGCCCTTGAACATCGTGAACAAACTGGTAATGGATACATTGAAATTATTAGAGACGGTACTAACATGCCAGTCGAAGCTGAGAATATGGAACCTCAGTACATTAAGACAACCAAACTCGGCGATTCAGTGGAAGTATCTATATGGTGTAATGGAAGGGAATTTAAGCGCAAGAAGAGATTCCGCAAGTACCAGCAGGAGATCAACGGCAATAAGGTTTGATTCAAGGCATTTGGTGATCCGCGTAAGATGTCTTGGAAGACAGGCCAATACGTTGAAACTATCCCAGAAGGTGAAGAAGCAAATGAGATCCTGCATTTGAAAATTGGAAGTGGTGCGTACGGGATTCCCCGATGGATCAGCCAACCTCCATACATGTCGGGTAGCCGTAAGGCGGAGATATTGAACCTGAACTACTTTGATCAGGGGCGCCATGTACCATTGTGAGTTTGATTAAACAGGACAAGAGAGTTGTGCCGAATCGTTCTATTGTAAATGATCGAATGGGATCAAATGGACAGACGTATCCCTTGATAGCTGGTACGCGTTTTGACCCAGCCCTACCACTATGTACTTCGAACAATACGGAGCAAATCCGTGTCACCTCACAAGTTGGAATGTCTTCATTATATTCAATTGACAGCGTATTCGCGAGGTTCTATTTTGAGTTGGAATCTGTTCTATGCAGATTTTTGTCAATTTACCTGTATGGTGTAATATTCCTTTTTACTATATGATAAATATCGATTCAGTTGGTGTTTTTAGCAATGGTTATGATAGAAGAACCCCAAGAAAGCGGAGTATACATATGTTCTTAAGTGGAGGGATCAGGGTGT
Source organism: Paenibacillus sp. FSL R5-0519 (assembly GCF_037974275.1). NCBI lineage: Bacteria > Bacillati > Bacillota > Bacilli > Caryophanales > Paenibacillaceae > Paenibacillus > Paenibacillus sp. FSL R5-0519. Next base: position 5,632,575 of record NZ_CP150234.1, on the reverse strand, counting down.
ATTGTCATGTATGTGGGACCAAAAACAGTCCGGCGGATAACACGTGCAGAAAGTGTAGAACCAAATTAAAAGAAACAGGCTCTACAGAGGAACAGATCTGGGCAGAAACAGCCATTGACTTGGATAAAGGAACGCAAAAAGCACTTGATTCGTTGTCCCGTCAGCAGCAACCTGCTTCCAAACAGGGAAATACGGGTCAAGGTCGTGCATTTAGCTGGATCATTCCCTTGCTCCTGGCAGTAGCTGTAGGGGGGCTGCTAACCTATTATTACAAGTTGGAGACAGGTATAAATGCAGAGGTTAAATTACTGCACCAACAGGCAGAACAGGCTGCACTAGAGGGGAAATACAAAGAGGCACTTCAACTGCTGGACAGCGCTCTAACGAAACGACCGAATTATGATGCACTTATACAGGATCGGCAAATTACGGCGAAAGCGTTCAACTTGATGAATCAGTTGGAGGAGGCATCGACAAGTCTGAAGACTGGAAAGCTGTCCGCGGGAGATAAGACCATTCAGGCTGTAGCCAAAACACTGATGGAGCGGGAAGAACCTGTTTTCTCCAAAGTGCGTGCCGTGTTAAATAACAGAAAGGTAACGCTGGCCGTATTGAAGGTGAAAAAGGAAATCGACAGTTTGACAACAATAGAGGCACTAGCCGAGAAGTTGGATACCATATCAAATTTGAAAGGTAAGGAAGCTGAAACGGTAGAGAAGCAAATTGTCGACAAGCTCGCAAGCATAAGTTATAAAGAGGCCGAGCAGCAAGTAAAGCAAAAGAATTTCACAACTGCTTTACAAACGGTCGACCAGGGATTGTCTTATGCACCGGAAAATGAAAAATTGACTTCGTATCGTGAACGGGTGCTCAGTGAAAAAAGGGCATTTGAAAAAGCGGAAGCGGATCGCATTCAACTGGCAGAGCAACAGGCTGCAGAAGAAGATTTGATGAATCGAACGGCGGCAGTAAGCGTTGTGAATGTTGATGCGACACTGGATATGTACGGGGATCTCTATATTAGTGGTTCATTAATTAATAATGCAACTCGTCCGATCTCTTCTGTCACAGTTTTGATTGATATTTATAATATAGACGGTGTATACCTGGGCCAAACTTATGCAGATGTGTATCCAAGCTGGCTGGATGTGGGGGAAGAAGGTTTCTTTGAAACCTATTATTATGGTGTGTACGAGGAAGCGGAAATCTCTGTTGTGAATGCAACGTGGTATCTCGAATAGGAGGACAGGTTGGAATGGTCAAACGAACATGGAGTACGATCATAGCCAGTGCCATTATCATTGGTGCTGGAGCAGCAGGCGTGTTCTGGATACACGAGCATTCAGCAGATCAGTTGCAGGATGGGCCCAGACTTGCTGTTGTCGAAGTGAAGGATACGAAAAATGCAGCAACAACGACTGCTTCCAAGCAAACCGTGAAGAAGACACGCAAACAAATTATTGAAGAAAGTCAGAAGAAAGTAGTTACAATTGAGAGTAGCAGCGGATTGGGCTCTGGTTTTCTCTATAATGATCTGGGAGATGTCGTGACCAATGCGCATGTGGTTGAGGGGATGAAGGAAGTAACCATTCGGACCTTGAACCATGAAGAATATAAGGGGACCGTTATTGGTATTGGGGAAGAAACAGACGTAGCTGTGGTCAGGGTGCCTGATTTGAAAAAGGTGAAACCTCTGGCTATTGCCAAATCTAAAGCCGAGACTGGAGATGAAATCCTAGCTCTGGGAAGCCCGCTGGGATTAGAGAACACGGTAACTACAGGCATTATCAGCGGTGTTGGACGCAGCTTCGAAATTGCGCCTTACATTTATAGCAATCTATATCAGATCTCGGCGCCGATTACCCATGGCAACAGTGGTGGACCTTTAATCAACGCAGAGACCGGCGAAGTGCTTGGTATTAACTCAGCCGTTGTGGAACAGGAGGGCGGGATCGGATTCAGTATCCCTATCACCAGCGTGCTGAAGCAGGTGCAAGCCTGGTCCAAGAAGCCATCCAGCCCAACGGCGATTCAGACGGCGGGGGGAAATGGAACGGAATCGATCTCTACTTCTGCGGAAGCAGAAGGGCTGGTGACCGAGTTTTACAACAGTCTGAACTTAAGTGACTATGTTACAGCTTATGCGTTGCTCGGAAGTGAATGGCAGAGCAGCACAAGTTATGCCAAATTCAGTGAGGGCTACCTCAATACCAGTTATGTGACTATTGGAGAGGTCTCTTCTATAGACAAGGGCAATGATGGAATGGAAGTGACAGCAGTGATTACAGCCGATGAACGCAGGGATGGTGAATATGTAACAACGAAGTATAAGGTCACCTATCAGGTTGCTTCTGAGAATGGTCAATTGAAAATATTGCATGGCAAAGGTAAAAAAGTGAAATGATTGTGGAGGGAGGGTTGGCCGATGTGCCAAGTCTCCTTTTTGATTGCTTATATTCGATGCATCTGTTAAAATACAGAACGAATGTTCAGTATGCATGGAACGGAGTGAATGGAATGAATATGAATAAAAAACAACTTCAAACCGAGCAGACCAAGAAGAAACTTGCGGATGCTTCCAAAGCCCTTTTTGTACAGAAAGGCTATAAAGCAACGTCCATTGAGGATATTGTAGCTGCGACGGGTAGCAGTAAAGGCAATATATATTACCATTTTAAAAGCAAAGAAGGTCTGTTCCTTTATCTAATCGATGAGTGGGACCGGGAGTGGGAAGCGAGCTGGGCGGCCAAAGAACATCTCTATCGCACCTCCACGGAAAAAATTTACGGACTGGCTGAACAACTCGTCATGGATGATATGAATCACCCACTGACGAAGGCGGCAGATGAGTTCTTCACTGGGGAGAAGAAAGAAAATGATATTGAGGAGCGGATCTCCTTGATGTTTGAGCGGCATATTCAATTTAATAAACAAATGATAGAACAAGGGATTGAGAGCGGCGAGTTCAAAGCAGACAATGTAGATCATCTTGCACTGATCTTGGAAAGTACCATTATTGGCCTAAGCCAGATGTCACGGGGCATGGAGCCTGAACAGGCTCTTGCGTTATACCGCCAGGCTGCCAGTGTATTCTTGCATGGCATTGCAAAAGATAAAGCTTAAGCAACATTTTGACAACTACGGAGGATGGAATCATGGCATTACTAACACGGAACAGGGGCGCATTGCTGCTGTTAATGTTTAATATTTTTCTTGTTTTTACGGGTATTGGTCTGGTTGTGCCGATTATGCCTGCGTATATGGATCTTCTCCATATCACTGGCTTCACAGTTGGATTGCTGGTCGCGGCATTTTCCTTTACACAGTTTCTGTTCTCCCCGCTTGCGGGTCGTTGGTCGGATACGTGGGGACGTAAAAAAATTATCGTTGGCGGTATGCTGATCTTTGCCGTATCGGAGTTTATGTTTGGTGCGGTTAATGCACCGGTGCTGCTCTTCGCAGCCCGTATGCTTGGTGGGATTGGAGCAGCGATGATCTTCCCGGCGGTTATGGCGTACACCGCAGATATTACAACAGAGGAAGAACGCGGCAAAGGGATGGGTTTGATTAATGCAGCGATTACAACCGGGTTTATCATCGGACCGGGAATTGGTGGATACATTGCTGACTTTGGCATTCGAATTCCGTTCTACGCCGCAGGGGTTGCCGGTTTGCTGGCATCCATCATTACATTAATTATTTTGCCGGAATCTACCCGAAGCACAGGAGAGCAAAGTAAACCTGTGGCTGGCGAGTCGAATGTCAAAGCTCCGGGCATGATATCTCAATTACTGAATTCGTACCGTGAACCCTACTTCTTCAGCTTGATTATTGTGTTTGTTATGGCATTTGGTCTGGCGAACTATGAGACGGTATTTTCACTGTTTGTGGATCACAAGTTTGGCTTCACGACCAAAGACATTGCATTTATCATTACATTTGGTTCCATCGCGGGTGCGGTTGTGCAAGTATCCCTGATTGGTTGGTTGCTCAACCGATTTGGTGAAAAGATGGTCATTTCGGTCTGTCTGTTGTTTGTAGCCGTATTTGTATTGTTGACCTTGTTCGTGCACACGTATTGGCTAATCCTTGTCGTAACGTTTATTGTGTTTCTGGGGATGGATATTTTGCGTCCGGCCATCAGTACACAGATGTCTAAACTGGCACAGGAACAGCAGGGTTTTGTGGCTGGACTGAACTCGGCGTATACCAGCTTGGGGAATATCGCAGGTCCGATTGTGGCTGGAGCACTGTTCGATGTGAATATTAACTATCCTTACGTTTCAGCAGCAGCCGTTCTGGCGATCTGTTTCCTGTTATCCCTGCGGGTACTTCGAGGAGGCAAAACGGTGAAACAACCGAAGGCTGAAATGTAATTGTGAGGAAAAGACGTAGGAGTATCGATTTTTGGTATAATAAGAGATGCTGGAAGTGAATTAGATGGGCTGGGTTGCATAATAAGTTACCGAGGACGGTCATTTTTAAGCATATACAGGATTATTGGAGTGATAACATGAGTAAAGCAAAAGGTAAAGGCGGCACCGGCCGTGGCACGGGAAAAAAAGGCTGGAACCGATGGCAAGCCGCCGCTAACCGGGCAAAAAGTACACCGAAGCCTTATAAAAGTAAAGGTACGAAGAAGAAGGACGATACCGAAACTTCAAGTGGCAAGCCCGAGTAAGTGTGGTTTGACGATGCCAGAGGAGAGAGCTGCCTGACTAACGGGTGGGTCTCTTTTTGTTTGGAAATATATTAAATTAAATTGACAGTAGTATAGATTTGGTAATAATATAGAGCTTACGCAAATTAGATGGTAGTGCTACTATATAGAGAAAGGAGCATCAGTATGCCTGTTAATATGGATGAAAATCCACTTGGACTGATTCTGTCACGGACGTATCTGGCATATAAAAAAACAACAACCAGAAATCTGAGTGAACAGGATATTACGCCGGAACAATTTGCAGTTCTGAATGAATTGAGCAAGGCTGGAAGTCATATATCACAGAAAAAACTGGCTGAATTAACCGTTCGGGACCAGACAACTGTGGGTAAAATTATAGACAAGTTGATTCGTAAAGGTCTGGTGACAAGAGAAGAAGATCCACAGGACCGCAGAGCGGTATTGCTTTGTTTGACGGCGGAAGGACTGGAAATGAATAACGTTCTGACACCAAAGGCAAAACATCAAGAGCAAGAGGCACTCGCCGGATGTTCCCCTGAAGAGCTTGAAGCATTCATGAATGTGATGAATCGCATCTATGAAAAGATGAAATAAATTTTTTTGGCTAAATATGTGCATGTGCATATATATGTAGTGCAATTATTTTAATTTTAACTAATGGGAGTCGTGAACGAATGAAAAGCTTCAAAGATTTTCTTAAAGTGCCACAGACAAAAATAGGGTTGGTATTTGCATTAATTGTTCCACTGTTATTTGTCGTGATCTGGATGACGGGGTATCATCAGGCGACGGAGAGAGTCGATCAACTTCACGTTGCTCTGGTGAACGAAGATGGGACGCAAGGGACAGAGGTGCAGAAGCAGATTGAGACACTCGCGCCGTTTCAGGTAAATGTGCTGGATTCTGCGAAGGAAGCCGAGCAACAGATGAATGCGGGTAACTATGCGATGGTTATTGTTATTCCGGAAGGATTCACTGACCAGATTGCAGGCGGTACAGAAGCGAGTTTGTCCTTTTATATCAATCAGGGAAATGCCGATGTAGCCAAATCCATTGTGGAACATGCGGCGACCGGAATGACTGCACAAATGGGTCAAGGGATTCTGGAATCCAGGGTTCAAGTGACACTTAATAACGATAGTATAAACAGCGATGAACTGAGTTCAGCTATTGGACAAGCGATGGCGAAGATGAATGAAGGGCCTGTGCAGGCTGAAATTAATAAAACGAACAGTGTAAGTGATTTTGCTACATCCATGCTGCCTATGATTCTGGGTTTTATCACCTACATTGCTGCGATGACCATGAACATTCAGTTCAATATCACGTCGAATATGATGAAGCGCAGCCATACCAAATGGGAAATCTTCTGGGGACGGCAAATGCTATTATTGTGTATAGCTGTGATTGTTCCCCTGATTGTAGATACAGTCGCTCTTCAGTTCACGGATGTTGCGAGCTCCTTCGGCGCGTTGTATCTGTATCATGTGCTGGTGAGTCTGGCTTGTATCTGTTTTACACAAATGAGTTTTGCCCTGTTTGGTAATGCAGGCCCTCTATTTAATGTAGCGATGGTTCCACTCCAGTTGATGACTGCAGGAAATATCATTCCAGCCGAGATGCTGGCGCCATTTTACCGTCATATTGGAAACTTTCTGCCCGCCTCCAATGGGGTACAGGGATTTATGCGTTTGATCTATAGTGGAGAAGCCGTAGGTGGATACATGGTGCATCTTCTGTTGATCGCGGTTATAACGTGGGGGATTACGCTGCTGCGAGTTGGCATGCAAAAGAACAAGTCTGCCCAACCCACAGTCGCAACGGTTACAGCCTAAACATAATAAGAAAGATCTGATGTGCAGCAACGATCCTGAAGATACGATATATCGTATCTTCAGGATCGTTGTTTTTGTTATTGAGCCTAATAATCAGAGGTCATGTTTTAACGGTTACGAAGCCAAAATCTGTTTCAGAAAGTACAGTTATTACTTCATACGTGCCTGTTATGACATGAAAGTTTAAGTGATGAGATTGAGTGCTAAACTAAGTTTACATAAAAGGCACAACAAATCTAGGAGGTAAACGAATATGCAAACGGTATTTACTGGAGAGAATATTCAATTCAGTTATAACAAAAAGAAACCAGTACTAAAACAATTATCCTTATCGGTTGGAGATCGTCAGATTTACGGCTTACTTGGTCCCAATGGGGCAGGGAAATCTACTTTAACCAGAGTTATGCTTGGGCTGGATAAACCTCAAAATGGTAAAATTCAGTGGTTTAACGAACATCTCAATGCAAGCACAAACAAACGAGTAGGTTATGTTCCACAGGATTTGGCCTTGATTTATGACCTATCTGCTTATGAGAATGTATTGTTTTTCGGTAAACTGTACGGATTAAAGGGAGAGCGTTTGATGAAACAGGTTCGTTTTGCCCTTGAATTTGTTGGACTGTGGGAAGAGCGCAAACAAAAACCTAAAAAATTCTCGGGTGGCATGAAACGAAGACTCAATATTGCTTGTGGTATTGTCCACAACCCGGATGTCATCATACTGGATGAGCCAACAGTGGGGGTTGATCCACAATCCCGTAATCGAATTTTGGATGCCATTATAGAGTTGAATCAACTTGGAACAACCGTTATCTATATTTCTCACTACATGGAGGAAGTTGAACGAATTTGCTCTCATGTCGGAATTATCGATGATGGACAATTGCTCTGCCAAGGTAAGCTCAATGATGTAATTCAGGAACATACAGACCAGGCTATCATTCGTTTGGAGCTACAACGTAAAAGTACGGCGTACACCAAGCAGCTTGAGGATTATGTTGTATTACTGGAAGAAGGCAACAATGTCGAGTTGGGAGTCCCTAAAAATGACGTGAATGCAATAAGTCAGATCAAAGAGTCTTTTGGCGAAGATGTGAAAAGCTTTCAATATATTACCCCTAATCTGGAACAAGTGTTTTTCAAATTAACAAGAAAGAATCTGAGGGATTAGATCTATGTGGACGATATTTGCAACGAGTATGAAGCGTAAGCTTCAGAACCCTGTCGTATTTGTCAATTACATCCTGTTGCCGCTTCTTTTGATTATGATTCTGGGGAATGCATTGTCTGGTGTGTTTCAGACAGGAGATAAGGAAACAAAGTCCACCATCATATCTCAGATTTCAACAGTTGTGGTCAATGAAGATAGTGGAGATGTAGGGAAAAATATTGTTTCATTCCTTAGTAGCGAAGACAATAAAGAGATGTTTAATGTCAAGGTAGGCTCTAGTAGCACACAAGCGCTCAAGATGTTGGAGTCTGGAGAGGTAGAACAGTATATATATCTGCCTAAAGATCTAACAAGTGAGTATGAGAAAAATAAGAACGGTAACATCACGGTGTATGGTAAGGACAATAATATTGAGAAAGTTAATATTACAGACCTGGCCCTATCAGCCTATGGTGATGGCTACCTGGCAATGGAAGTTGCGAGTGCGGGCAATCCGAATATTGTATATTCACATGAGTATAGTAACATGTTGGTTGCTCCGGGAACTGCAACAGAGGCTTCCACGGAGAGTGGTTCCAATATTTCAGCGATGAGCTATTATGGCGTGACTATGTTAGTTCTGATTCTTGTATATGGTTTGGCTAATACCATGAACTTTGTACAGGAAGAGTACAGTGAAGCATTAGGAGATCGTTATCTGGTTAGTCCAATTTCCAAAACAGCTTTAATTATGGGGCAGTTTCTAACAGGGTGTACGATATCTATTCTTCAAGGCGCAGTCATTGTATTCTGTGCAAAACTCTTCTTCAACGTCAGCTATGGAGACAACATGATGTTTGTATTCTTCATCATTATCGCAGGTTCAATTTTCTTTAACGCTCTAGGTCTGCTCTTGGGGGTTATTGGACGCCGAATCAAACAAGTGGATGGTGTAGTGACATTGTTGATTCCGGTTATGACTTTTGTGGGTGGCGGATTCGTTAAACTTGATATGGGTGAGCTCAGTTCCATAAGCATCAATGAAGTGTTCCAACGTCCAATGTTCGATTATATTGGGCAAGGCGTAATTGATTTGATGCCTGTATTTACTGCCCTTATTGCTGCAATGGGATTTGTTCTAATTGCAGTGTACTCCCTCACAAGAAAGGAGGCACGATAAGATGCGGGTATTCGAACTGTATTTAAGACGTATTTTCAAGCGAAAACTTACCTTTATCTTAATCTTGTTGTTGCCAGTTGTATTCACGTATTCTGTAGTAGCGCAATATGAGGAAGCAACCAAGGTCACACTTACGATGTATGTAGAAGATTCAGCTGTGAATTCTTATATCACGGATATGCTGAAGAAGCAGAATGTCACCATTACTCAAGCAGCTTCGGCAGATGATGCTATTCATCATAGTACCAATCTGGGAATTGTATTTCCTTCAAGCACTCAGGACATATTTAATGATCCTGATCTGCTCAAGGTGAATAGTTACGTGAATGAGCAGAATTTCAATTCAAACTCGTTGGAGATTAAACTGAATAGTGTATTCTCTGTTTTAAAAACATTGGCCAAAAATGCCACCAGTGAAGAATCATTAACCGCAGGTATGAAAGAAGCTGCAGCAACCAAAGCTCCAATACAAGTGGAACAGAAGATTCTTGGAAACCCTAATGCGGTGGTATTAACGAGTTCATTCAATATGATTGTGTTTATCATTATGTTCCTTACAATGACGAATACACTGTTATTCCTTGGTGATAAGGTGCATACCACGACCCAGCGTTTATTACTGGCAGCGAGCAGTAAATTGAGCTACTATGTGCAGACCGTAAGTGTGTTTGCAGTCATCGGTGTAGGACAATTTATACTTATGATTGCTCTTATGACTGGAGTTTTCCAAATTGATCTGTCTTTATCGTTCGGAGAACTTCTGTTGCTCGTCTTGGCGTATGGATTACTCAATATGATCGCGGCAGGTATTGGGTTACTGCTTGTAAGTCGTACAACCAAAATGTCTACCGGGCGGTTGCTTATTACCGTAGTATCGCTTCCTCTGGCGATGTTAGGCGGAACACTCTGGCCAAGTTCAATTATGCCTGAAGGTATGCAAAAGATTGCAAGTGTGTTGCCTACCCATTGGATTACAGAGTTGAACAATGAGATGTTCAGTGGGTTTACAGGTAACAGTAGCATGATTACAGTGCATATTATCAGTTTGTTCGTCTGTGCTGCGGTTATTTTTGTACTACTGACAAGAGTGAGAACGGAAGATATTTAAGCTCTTCCAGCGTATAAAATATAGCAGAACCTCGTTTTCCCGGTACATCCTCGAATTGAAGGGAGATGCCGGGGATACACGATGGAGATCGGAGGACGGATTATCTTGACCATTCAGGTTGCGCAAACCATCGAATTATCCAATCTATCATCTCTACACGAAAAAATTCTGTATGCCGAGAAACATCGTAAGAACTACGATATATTCTTCACCGTGAAATATGATTCTAAGTGGGCGGCTTGTAATATAGCTGATGCTATTGAACGAGTAATGGAAGGCCATAAAGCTTTAGGATTAACCATTGTACAGAAGGAGTCCCAATATGCTTTTTGTTCAAGGCTAAACACGCCTAATTCATTTAGAAGTCATATTTCTCTTCAGGATGTCAAACTGGATGTTTTTGAGGGAGAAGGGTTGGCAAAATACTATATAGATGAAGCGGAGTGCAGAATTGAATTTCTTATCCATCATCTGGTGTTTGATGGCGATTCGATGAACGAGTTCATGAACGCATTGGAATATTCAGTGCTTCATGGTGAGTTCTCTGTTCCTGCTGGTCTGTACGATATGCCAGAGAGGTCCCTAACAATTCGAAAAAAAGATTCATCGATGCTCCATGACTATTTCGAATCCTTTAAGTCCATATCCCATTTCTCTGCTCATGAGCTATTGGAAGATCCCGTTTATGGAAAAGTCAAATTGTCATCACAAGTGTGGGAAGCCATAGGATCCTTGGCACAAAAGCTCCGGATTACCAAATTTGGTGTCATATTATATGCAATAGCTCTTGCAACGAAGCGTAGGCAATCCCGTTTCGGGATAGTTATATCACGGCGGAATCATCAGACAGAACAAAATCAGATTGGTAATTATACAGATGTTGTTCCGTATTCATTTCAGTTGTCAGAACAGCTGAGTTACAAGGATAACGCCAAAGCTCTGTTCAAGAATTTTTTTGTGGCTATTGAATCTTCAAGTGCATTAACTTATGAGGAATATATGAATCTTATTGGCGTGAAGGGTCTTGACTTGGTCGTCTCTTATACACGAATGTCAGATCCAATTGCCCATTCTGAAGTGTTCTCAACCTTTGTTTTGGGAGATTATTTGTACAAATATGATAACCATACCCAATTCAATGAATATGAAGACGGTCTATATATGGAGTTTCGTTACGATAACACGTTAGTAAAGGGCGTATGTGATTGTTTGGGAGAGATGGTACTTGAATTGGATAGTATTAATCTCGATGAGCAGTTAAGTATGAGTGGGCAGGAAGTAAGTATCGAAAAAGGTGAAGTTGAGCCAAAAAACAGCGCCACTATTCGTGCTGGTAAAACTCAGCGGAGCTCTACACTCCAACTTTTATTTGAGCGATATAACGAAGAAGATCATCTACTGGATACGGATATCACCTCTTTCGAGATTGCTCAGATCATTACGGATGCCTACGATTACTATGACGTTCAATTGTCTTACCATGATATTTATACTTCATCTACAATTAAAGAATTGAAACAGAAACTCAGTAAAAAGTCCATTTCAGAACGGGAGGATGGACCAGAATCGACTAACCCTCATCATTATCATCTTCCTGGCTTTTTGAAAACAATCTTTATTGATAGTTTTCGTTTCATAAATACGGATATGTACAATGTAAGTTATGCTTTACGTCTAACGTCTCAGGCAGCCAGCCATATGGAAAGGGTTAAGGAAGCTATTGAACAGGTTATTCAAGCAAATGATATTTTTTTCACTTCATTTGAAATGCAGGATGGCCAGTTTATAGCTTCAGTAATGCCTCAGCGGCAGGTACATATTGAATGGGTGGATGTAGGAGATTTAAGCGATCTACAGCGAGATCAAGAAACACTTCGTATACATCCTCACTCAAAATTATGGGACTTCAAACTTGTTCATTTGAATTCTACAGGAGATATGTATCTGTACTTCAATATTCATCATATACTTATTGATCATATGGGTATTCAAATCCTTAAAGATCAGATAACAGAGTGTTATAACAATCATAAACCTGTATATTCGCAATATGCTTCATTGGCAGAGGAGTACAGTCATGCTACCTCTATAGCCCTCAAGCAATGGGAAAGTCTTCTTCCGTACAAACAATTCCACAATCCGGGTAAATCTTCTCTTGGTAGTGGATACTTTCATCCATATCACTGGACCCTGGATATAGGCATACCGAATTTCGAAGAGACAGAATTAAGGATACTAAACGTAGTCCATTATTCATTATCCAGATATTTTGATTACGAAGAGGGATATATTGGTGCTGTCTATCATGGGCGTGTTATAGCACGAACCAGTCAGGTCATTGGTTCATTTGCCAGAGTCTTACCTTTGTTCTTCTCCACTACGAATTCGGATATTCTGAAGAACAGCCTTTATATTGCAAGAATGAACCAAACGGTATCTTTAATGGATTTGAATGAACATGGATTTAATCTTTCCTATCCTCGTGTTGTTTTTCAAACACTGCAAGAAGGGGAAGACCCTGAGGATTCATCTATATTTGATCAAACGATTGAATTTGATGGATTATCCAAGTTTCAAATTTTCGTTCAGCTGCGTAGAGGTTTTTCAAATTCCCAACTGAGTGTGTATATCGATAGTAACGTATATGACTCAGAAGAAGAAAGACGGATAATGGTTGCTTTTGAGCGAGCTTTGAGGGAGTTTCAGATAATTCCTATGGATATTGAAGGAGGGGGGAACATCAGATGGACCTTCTTCAATCTAGCGAACTGACATATATACAACGAAAAATGTTTATCTGCAATCAATTGCCTGTGTATCGTTTGCCATTCATCTATGAAATTCCAGAACCTGTTAGTCTTAAGGAGGTCTGCACTGCTCTTTTAATAACAATACAGGAGTGTCAAACCTTACAGACCCGGTATACCTATGATGCGGAGCACCGAATGTTTAATCAAGTTTATCACCGCCTGGATCCACATCAATTTGAAATTCCACAGATCTATTTAGATGAACATCCCGAAATTTATTTGAAGCAAAGGAAAGAAATGATCGATCTTACCAAAGAATATCCCTGGAGAACTCAATTCGCAGAGTATAAACAAAAGATGTATTTACTAATTGAATTTCACCATATCTGTATTGACGGATGGGGGATTCGAAACTTTGAATCTATGTTTATGGCTCACCTTGCAGGACGATCCCGGAATTCACCAGATAGCGACTTCGGTTTTTACCAACGAATTAATGAGTTACAAACCAACAAGTCTTCTTTTACTAAGGGAGAATTCGTAAGGCTATCTGGACAAAATATGCATGTAACAACTAAAAAAGGTTATTTAGAGCGTCTGATAAAACAATTGAAACCTGAACAATTTCAACATATTGAGCAAATTTCAACCTTGTTGAAAGTAACCAGGAATTCAGTTTTCCAAGGATTATGGGAATCGGTATTAGAACAGACTTGCACAGGCAGCGTGTATGGAACTATAGGTAATTGGCGTATGAGTATGGGAGCATTTCATGAGATTGGTTGTTTTGTACAGATGCAGTCCCGAAGAATTGTTAGGGGACGCGACATTTTAGCAACGATCAAACAAATCTCCTTGGATAATCTCAGTGCGTTTGCAAAGCGGGGTAAGGAGCCACACACACTATGTACCAGTGATTACCCAGTTGTCTATTCCTATGAAGAAGATATGTTCAGATACTTTCAATATATTCCTGCGGATAACTTAAACAAATTTGAACTATACATCCGTGTTTATCTAGTGAATGATAAAGCGCAGATCGAAATCGAATATAATTCAAGCCAATACAGTGAAGAGCAAACTCGTTATATGTTAGATCTATTTGATACAACGCTGGAAAACTGTCTTGTCTGAAAGGGGGATTTCTGTTGAATGTATTAGAAGAATTAGATTGGAGTTTCAATACGCATAAGGAGAAAATTGCGATTAAGGATTCCTCAAAGACGCTGACGTATGGTCAATTGGATATACTGACAGCCAGGGTAGCAGCACATTTAATGTGGCAAAAAATAGCCAATGAAGATGTGGTAACTATTGAGGCGGAGGATAAGTTGGAGGCGATCATTCTCATGCTTGGAGTTGTCCGAGCGGGGGCTGCATATTGCGTCATTCCACAAGACTATCCGAATCATCGCAAAAATAAAATGCGTACTAAAGTGAATGGCAAAGTCGTACTTCGTAGTCTTAATGAAATAGAGAAGCAAGAGTGTGCTCGTCAAAATGTGGTACAAGACGTATTGGGGGTACAGCAAGCTTCTCGCCAAGCTAACAGTCTCTTATACATTATCTTCACTTCTGGATCAACTGGCGAGCCTAAGGCTGTAGCTATTGAAGATCGATCTATTGAAAAAATTGTGAGACAAAATGAATTCTACGAAGGCAATGTGATTGGTCAATTTGCTCCTCTTGAATTCGATGCATCCGTCTACGAAATTTTTGGCGGATTGCTGAATGGGATGACACTTAGAATGGTAAGTAAGGATGACAGTCTAGACTTTGATATCCTCCCAGAGATTTTGGAAGAGATCGATACGGTATTTCTGACAACACGATTGTTTAATCTATATGTTGAAGAATGTGTGGAGGACTTGAGCAAGTTACAACTCATCTTAACGGGGGGTGAACGTGCTTCCATCAAACATCTGCATGAAGCGGCGCAATATTGCAATGTGTACAATGTGTATGGCCCAACGGAAACCACAGTCTTTGCCACCCGATATAAAGTAATTGGGGATGAAACAGAGATTCCGATCGGGAAGATGTTTGACCAGGGAAATTCTCTCATTCTGGATGAAAGTGGCATACCGGTTAACCGTGGAGAACAAGGACAGTTATTGTTATCTGACTCAGGTTTGATGAGAGGCTACATCGACAATGACCAAGCGAATGAAAAAGCGTTTGCGTACTGGGAGGGGCAACGCTATTATCGGACAGGCGATGTTGTTTATGAGAGTGCCGGAGGGGAATTGAACTATGTCGAGCGAGCAGATCGGCAGGTTAAAGTCTCTGGATATCGGATTGAACTTGGCGAGATTGAACGTTGTGCATACAACTATGGCCTAAATAAAGAGTGTCTTGCTCATTACGATGGTACACGGCTGTACCTGTTTGTAACGGATATGATCGAACTCGAACCATTCCGTCAGCATCTTCGCAATATACTGCCAGATTATATGATACCAACAGTTAAGGTGGTGGGCAAAATCCCGATGAATAACAATGGTAAAACAGACATGCAAGCAATGAACCGACATAAAGATCAGGAGTCCAATAGTGTAAACAAGGTTGCAGAAGTAATGACAAGTGTACTCCAAAGTGAGCTAATCATGAATAAGACCTTTTTGGAGCTGGGTGGTGACTCTATTAAAGCAATGGAAGTCATCTGGAAATTAGGAGGAGAGGGTTATCCGATAGATCTGGATATGCTATTTACACGCACCTTAGGAGAGATTGTGAATGATGTCAAAGCCGGCTAGTGATAGTGAAAAAAGAATTATTAATAGCAGTTTACTGAATCCTACGGCTTACAATATTCCCATGATTGTGAAGTTTGGGGAAGGGCTTAATGTTGCCAAAATGTATAATCTGCTTACATTATACTTTGAACAATTCGATATTTTCCGGACTTCCTATCGAATTGCTTCTGACATTGAGAGATGGATCACGGCAGAAGTACCTACAATTGAAATTTGCTCACAGTCTAAGTTTGAACCTCAAGCAATGCTCGATGCTCATTTGATATCGGTGGAAGATAAAGAGTTAGTCAAAATTGTATTATGTAAGGTGGCTGATGAAACCAATGATTACCTTTTTGTTAATGTACATCATGCGTTACTTGATGGCTTAAGTATTAATCTATTTTTGCAAGATGTAATTGCAGCATATCTCTCGGATGAGCCATTGGCCTTCCAATGCAGTTCGGTGGAAGAACATACGGATTCTAATATTAACTCACAGCGTAATACAGTTGATTTTGGAGAATATGAAGGATTTAAATCTCGGTTGCTCAACAAACAGATTGAGCATGTGAACTATCGAAGTGAAACTGTGAAACTCGGGAGTATGGTCAAACACAAATACACGGATTTCTCTTTATGTCTGACTGCTTTTGCAATCAGTATAGCCGGCTGGCTGAACCATAACTCCGTGTATCTGGCTTATCCCTATCTGGGTAGAAATCAGACCAATTTTAGAGCACTTGGAAACTTTGTTCAGTTAGTTCCTTTTCATAAGAGGTTTGATACACAGAATTATTCAAGCGTGGAGCAACTCACTGCAGAAGTTCAACAACAGATATTCAAGGATCTGACAACGAGCAGCCATTATGATGCTGTGAGATATCGGGAGTCCATGAAATGTATGAACATTTTTCGGGATATCATATTTGACTACAAATCAGGAAGTCTGATCGAGACTACGCTTAGTCATGAGCATGCAATAACACTCCATGAAATCGAGACATATCGCGATGAAAAATATGGTCTTCACTTCTCAATATATAAACAACTGAATGAACTTCATATAACAATGATATCCAGCGAATATAGTTCGGAAGACATGGAACAACTGTTATCTTTTTTTAGTCGTAATGTCCATGCATTATACGCTGATACGGAAATAGGGCTGGATCAAATGTTACGTTTGAAAGATGAAACTAAGACAGATGGAGATAACGCTTCTCCAAACGTTATCTTAAGAGAAGATAACTATGAAGTTATATACAAAGAGGTATCCGGGATGGTATGCACATTGCTGAATGAACAGACTGTACATGCAGAAGAGAGCTTTTTTGATCTCGGTATGGATTCGACACTCTTGGTAAAGTTCAAAAAAAGAATACGAGAACAATTCAAAGTGAATTTAAAAATAAGTGATTTCTTTAATCACTATACTTCCGAAATGCTGACACATAAAATTCTTGAACGATTATAAGGAGGATAACTCGATATGAAAATTGCATTAATGTTGGCAGGACAAGGAACTAAAATTAGCGAGGAAGTAAAGGAAGCATGGCTGAAAAATAAACAAACACTAAAATGGATTGAGCAAGCAGAGACACAGTTGCAGGAGCCGATCCGAGAGTGGTTCTGTTCTGATCTAAGCCAAGACACACGAAAAGCACAATTGGCAACCTACGTAGGGTCCATGTGCATGTATCAATTGTACCGGGAACATGTGGGTTTATATCCTAGCATCGTTCTTGGACACAGCCTGGGTGAGATTACAGCACTAACCATTGCAGGTGCTCTAAGCTATAGTGAGGGATTAAAACTGGTAGATGTGCGAGGAACTGCCATGAAAAAAGCAATAGATACACAAGAAAGTACGGGCATGACAGCTGTGTTTGCTTCACCGGAGAAGGTTGAATCGTGGTTGAGCGATAGACAAGATATCTATATAGCCAATTATAATTCTTCTAAGCAAACGGTCATTGCAGGTAAGAAGGCTGATCTGCAGGACTTCGTCAAACAAAACAAGGTAGAGTCTGTTCCTCTAGGAGTCAGTGGCGCTTTTCATACTCATTACATGCAGGCAGCAGCAGACGAAGTTTATGATCAGTTGAACAGTTTTTCGTTTAACCCATATTGGAGTACTGAAGTCATTAGCAACGAATTCGCAAGACCGTATCAGCCTTCTAATGTTCAGAAGGGGATATCCAGTCAGATGGTAAATCCCGTCTGTTGGACACAGTCTGTAGATTATGCAGTGAAGCAGGGCATTCAAGTATTCATTGATTTATCCCCGAACGGAATGTTTGTCAAAATGCTTGGAAATCAGGTCCAAGTGCACGCCCTCCACAACGAAGAGCAACTCACTAAGCTTAGTAATGAACTGAAAGACGACATCGAAGTCAATAAACACTACAGTGTCTTTTCACGAGCACTAGGGATTATTGTCTCGACCAAAAATAATAATGAAGATCCGGAAGCATATGAAAATATTGTGATTAGTGGATATAACCAGATCAAATCACAGATTGGAAAAGAGGCAACGGCTGAGGATGTAGAAAAAACGTTATCCTTGTTGGAGCTCATTCTTCGGACCAAAAAAGTTCCAGAGGAACAAATCATGCATTATCGTAACAAGTTAGCCTGGAAAGCGGGATAAATTCCTGGAAGCTGATCAAGGAGAGGAGGAAAAGGATTGAGTATAGGAGATATTGCTATTATCGGTATGGACCTTACGCTTCCAGGGTGTGGGAATATGAATGATGCATGGAATAAAATACGTGACAAGCGAATTTCTGTGGGGAAATTTCCGACTAACAGGCATGCACAGATTGGTGAACTGGTTGAGGACATATTCATGCCAGGTTCATATCTTGAACATATCGATCAATTTGATCATAAATATTTCAACATCGCACAAAAAAGTGCTGATTTTATGGATCCCAACCAGAGATTGACCCTGTTATCAGCCACCCGGGCACTGAATGATGCGGGTTGCCTTGAGCAGATCCGCGGTACTCAAACCAGTGTATATGCAAGTGTGAACTCCACACAGCAATATCAATATCAATTATTGTTGCAGCAGCGTAAGTTGAAACCGGATCTGCTTGGGATGTTAAACTCGACCATATCAAGTCGCATCCAATATATCTATGACTTACGTGGTGCTTCCCTAATGACGGATACGGCCTGTTCATCATCACTGGTATCTATTATTCAAGCGTCAAATGATCTTAGACAAGGGATTATTGATCAGGCCATAGTCGTTAGTTCTAATCTTTATGTTAAGCCGGGGTACAAGTCCGATAAATTGGTAGACATTTTGGCAACAGATGCGAGGACACGTACCTTTGATGATCGAAGCACAGGTACATCCATTGGAGAGGGCGTAGGTTCTGTAATTCTCAAACGGAAGGAGGATGCAGAACGGGATGGTAACTTTATCTATGGTCTGATCCGCAGCTACGCCATGAATAACGATGGTCAAACGATGAATATGTCATCGCCTAACCCGGATGCGCAAGAACGACTGATAGAACAGGCATGGGCTCCCCTTCAGGATGAGATGCAGCAGCTGGCATTTATTGAAGCACACGGTACGGGGACAGCTATCGGAGACACGATCGAATTTGAGAGCCTGAGTAATTACTTTTCAGAACGTGTTAAAACAAAACAGAAAATTGCTCTGACAGCAGGTAAGTCCAATTTCGGACATCTGGATGTAACATCAGGATTGTTCTCATTGATTAAGTCGGCCTTATCTTTACGTAACCGCGTTGTGTTACCTCATCCGGATTTTCAGATCCCCAATGAGGAGATTGATTTTGAAACATCAGCTTTCTATATTCCGGATCAATCTGTTCCGCTGGAAGAACATGCGCTTGCAGGTATTAGTTCTTTCGGCATGACAGGTACAAATGCTCACGTTATTCTTCAACAATATAGCTGTTCGGTGCCATCCCAAGTCAAGGAGTTGCCATTGAATTTAAAGAGTTACTGGTTCCCATTGGATGAAAATTCATTCACAGTACAAGATGATCTTCAGCGCTTGGAAACGGATGAGTGGCTTATCGTGCAGTTTCCTTTACACAGTAAGAGACAATGGGAGATTCGCGAACATCAGTTCAATGGAAAACATCTGCTTGTGGGTACAAGTATTTTTGAAATGATAGCCCAGGGGTTAGGTTGTACACCTTACACTCTTGAGCACTATGACATTAATGGTCTTCACATTATGAATCAGATGGCGGTTCAAGACGGTCCTCTGACGATTCTACTCAAACTGGACAAGAAAACGTTAAAGGTGGTTGTAACATATACGACTGCTGGTGTGTTGAAGACTTGGCTACAGTTTGAGTTACATGATAAATCTTCATCGCACAAACTGGTAATAAGAACGGCTACAGAGCTGGATCAGAGAATAAAAGCAGGAGAACTTATGGAAGTCGCTGTAACAAGCCAAGTTGGAGGCGAAGGAGTGGAAGATATTGCTGTATCCCGAAGATGGGATGTAGTAGATCGTTTATGGACTAATCAAGAACATACAAGAGCTGTAGTTAAGCTGAGACCTCCTTCAGAGTACAAAATGGAATTCTCAATGTATAGCTTTTATCCCTCCATTCTCGATCCTGCCTTCAATGCTCTAAACCGAATGGCTGAACCGGAACAGATTGTGTTTCCATGGTATTGGAGCGATATCCGTTTTGAGCAGTTTGAACTTGTAGGAGAAGAATTCTATTCGGAAATAGAATTAGTAGATCGCACCATGGATGAACGAGGAAACATCATCCTATCACTTAATGTTAATTTGTTCGATGGACAGTGGAATCTTATTCTATCTGCTGATCATTATAAAGTGAAAAATGCTCTTAACAAGGAAGAACCGAGTCCATACTTTAAGCAAGAAGAGATTATACCTGCAACGTTTACACAACATTCGTACAGTCCATCCGAAGCGATCCATTTTGTACATGAATCCTTGCGTTCACAGCTTCAACTTGATAGTCCAATAGTCTATTTTACGGAACTAACAGAAATCAACGAGAAGGCGATGGGGCTTCAAGAGAAAGATATGATAAAGCACGTATACCTGTGGGACCGGAATTATACAGAGGTAGATCGTATTGCGGATGAGACGTTTACCCTTGGAAAAGTGCTAATCAATTTAAATAAAATCCTGCATATGAAAAAGTTCTATTACGTAAATTCAGGAGTTTTAGGATACACAGGTAAGAAGAGTGAGTATCCCAAAATGAATGCCTTAAATCGTTCCATAGCCATGGGTGCCTATGCCTTAAGACTGGAAGTGAATAGTGAAGTTATTGTTGTGGATACAGATCATACATATTCAACGGATGTGGGCCGAGTTGACTATGGATCAGAGCAACATATTATTCACCGGGAAGGTGAGTTCTATATCCTGCGTTTGAAGAGTTTGAAAGTGGATGAATCATCCCAGGACAAATTCTCTGAAGGTAAGACTGTACTGATCGTTGGGGCTAGTTCTGGAATTGGTGAGGCATACACAAGAGATTTGGCTGATCGATATGCTAACATCCATATCATAGCTGCGGGAAGAAGGTCCGTGTGGGATGGTCTGCCATTAAGAGATAATGTGAGTTATCTCAAGTTGGATATATCTAATGAGGATGAGGTTTCTTCTTTTGCTGCTCAGTATCATGGCAAACTTGATTATATTCTGAACTTTGCAGGTGAGCCGGCTCAGGGATTGTTTGTTAACAAGTCCAGGAATGAGTTTTGTGCGAAGACAAAAGGTAAAATTGAAGGTTCACATCTGTTGGGAATGTATTTCCCTGAAGTGCAAGAGATTATTCATTTCTCCTCACTAGCGGGTGTGATTGGGGCGATGGGACAAGCGGAGTATTCCATGGCTAATGCATATCAGTCGGGCTTGCCCTTAACCAATACGAATGTAAGAGTTCTCAATCTAACGGGTTGGCAGGATGTAGGTATGTCAGCAGGAATGGAAGATTATTATTTCGAGAAATTAACCAGTGCAGAGGGCATTCCATTATTAAATCGGTTCATTCAATCGAATGCCAAGTCGGCTGCTCTCTTTAAGCTAAAACGTACAGCAGATGAATATTCTTCTCTCTTCAGTCCTGTTACAAAAATGCACAGGAAGCAACAAACTGAGAAGGTATACACGGGTTCTGATCGTGTTAAAGATCATATCGTTGCTGCATGGGGGAGAACTCTTGGTGAAGATGATTACGACCATAATGTTAGTTTCTTTGAACAAGGAGGGGACTCTATTACAATCGTACATTTATGTGATGAATTGAATCTAGCGTTTCCTGGACAATTCGATGTAACAACATTGTTCTCTATTGCAACGATACAGGGTCAGGTTGATCTTATCAATCAGCTGGACAACCAGGAGGCAGTGACAGAACAGAGTGATGGTCATTATGATGCAGCAGAGATGCTGGCATTTCTCAATAAATAATAATCATGAAAGAGGCGATTGAACATGAAGGCGAGTGAGTATATCTTCGGTCAGATTCAAAAGGGCCAACTTGATTCAGCAGTAGGCAAAGACTTATTAGAAGAGATTATTCCTGATGATATTGCAATAGTAGGCATGTCATGCGAATACAGTGATATCAAAGATACATTTGAGTTTTACCAAACGGTTAAAAACGGAAAGCAGGGGTTTAAGGAATTTCCCAAAGGTCGAATTGCTTATATTCCCGAAGATCACACTTATCTGCACAACGGAGCCAAACATTTAAAGATCACACCAGAGGAATTCCTGGAGAGATTGTGTAAAGAAAAGGGATCTTATCTCGATGATATTGATACCTTTGATTATGAATTTTTCGGTATCAGTCAGGACGAAGCCAGATATATTGATCCCACGCATCGTTTGGTTATGAAGCACTCCTATCTTGCTTTGGAGGATGCAGGTATTCGCCTATCCGATGTTAAGGATAGCAAAACAGCTATCTATGTAGGCAAAGACAAATCCATTACAGCAAGTTATCGTTCTGAGATCGAAGAGGACTCCAATCATATAAACTCAGGAAACTGGGAAGGCATACTGGCAAGTCGTCTCAATTATATATATAACTTGTCTGGAGGTTCGTTTGTCGTTGATACAGCTTGTTCCTCCTCGTTGGTCGCTGCACATATAGCATTGAAAACACTTCGGGATAAAGAGATTGATACAGCAATTGTTGGCGGTATTGCTCTTGGACTATTCCCACGTCAAGGCAGCGTACTCGATCAATACAGTAATGTGGAGACACCGCGTTCCTTCCTGAAAGTATTTGATGCTGAGTCACAAGGGACGATCTTTGGCGAAGGTGTAGGTATTGTTATTCTGAAAAGGTTGAAAGATGCGATAGCAGACAATGATAACATTCATTCTATTATTCGTGGCAGCATGATTAATAGTGATGGCAAATCTAACGGTTTGACCGCCCCTAATCCCCATGCTCAAAAGGATCTTCTACTGGATGCCTATACAAGCAGCCATATCTCACCTGAAACAGTGGATTACATTGATGCACATGGAACGGGTACGAAACTTGGCGATCCTATTGAAGTTCGAGGACTAACGGATGCATACAAAAAATATGTGATTAAACGTGGCTTTTGTGCATTAACAAGTTTGAAAGAAAATATCGGCCATACCGTAGGAGCAGCAGGGGTAGGCGGATTGATTAAGATGTCGCTGGCTCTTCGCAATCAGGAAATCTTCCCCAACCATTCTTTTGAAGCTCCGAATGAATATATCAAGTTTGTGGACAGTCCATTCTACATTCCTACCCAGGCTGAGAAGTGGATCAAAGGAAAGTACCCGCGTCGAGGAGGAATCAGTTCCTTTGGATTCAGCGGTACCAATGCTCATGTGATTCTTGAGGAATATGAGCACGCTGTAAACGAATCAGATCATGACCCAATGGACTTTCCATTTGTTTTCACGGCACAATCGACTAATCAATTAATCAAGATGTTGTACAAGTATGTGAAACATGAAGAATACATGAGCGAATATAGACTACAAGATATTTCATATACCCTTATTCATAGAAGAAACTGGTTTAATACAGGAGTTGGTTTCCAAGCTAACTCAATGGAAGAATTCATAACAAAAGTAAGAGCGGCGATAACATTGCTGGAAGGCCAAGTGCCAACAGACGGAATCTTTACGACGAGTGATCGAGAAGTAACAACGGATATGAAAAAACTTATCCATTATCAATTGAAAACAGACTATAGACAATTTGACTTGAATGAGCTTATTCAACTCAAACTGGATGGGTACGAGACGACATTTGACGAATATCCGTATGAGAAGGCCAGAACTGTAACATTACCTGGTTACGAATTCAAATCTGATATTCTATGGGCTACAGTTAAACGATATAGTCCACCTGTTCAATCAGGTCCAAGTCTTCCAGTGAAAGCGACATTGATTCAAGAGCAAGTGATCAGATCCGCCAAATCGGATGTGTACCAAGTCAACTTATCCCCAGATGATTGGTTCGTGGATGATCATCGGATTGGAGGTAAGCGTACGTTCTCAGGTACCACGTATACCGAATTGGCTGCTGAGCTAGCTTCCTTATACTTTGACGAACCTGCGTTCACGTTAGAAAAGTTGTATTTCAAAAATCTGATTCAGCTCGATGATAAAACAGATAAACGTTTCCTGATTCATGTGAACAAGCTGTCCGCCAAGCAACTGGATATTGAGGTTCTCTCATACGAGAATGATGATCTGGAGCAGTATACGACTCATGCGGTCTTTACACTTAAACCTCAGGAAGCAATGGAGAAGCATAAGCTTGATTTGTCCTCAGAGGTACAGAATCAATTGAAACCTACAACAATGGGAAGTACAGAAGAGGAAAATAACTTCTTCAAAGGACGTTGGAACTTTATCGCTCAGGACTTCCGGATGGTTCATATGGCCGATTCCAAATTGCTTCTCTCACTTGATCTGCAAGAGGAATTCCTTGAAGATCTTGACGCCTACCATCTGCACCCTTCCATGTTGGATGGAATTCTGGGGGCTATGGTATATGAACGGGCTCAGGCTCGCCAGAAGACATATCTTCCCTTGTCTTATGGTCGGTTTACCTATACAGGAGTAAGATTCACCAAGAAGATGTATTCCGTCACCGAACTTCTTTATGACATTACCGGTGATCATGATGTAATCACTGCGCACATCCATGTGTACAATGATCAGGGGGATCTAGTTGCTTATGTAGATAAATATGTTATGAAGTCTTTTGCCAATATGTTATTTAAGCCGTATCTTCATACTATTGGGTGGGGACGTTCAACAGTTGAGTTTACAGGTGGAGAAGAAGAACATTGGGTTGACAAACAAGTGTTACTGATCAGCAATGATCTGGTTTCAACGGCTGAATCTTCTACAATAACTCGTGTGAATTATGAGCAATTAGATCAGATAACAACAGGGATTAGATATGATCTGGTAGTTTATGCACCGTGGATTGGATTGGACATATCTGATCCCGGGAAAATTGAAGATGAGATGATGAAGTACTTCCTATTCGCCAAGACGGCTAACAAGTTCATCAAGAGAGGCGGTAAATTAATTTTTGCAGCTGATCAGGGTCTTGCTTTGGAGAAAGACCAGCTTCAAGTTAACCCGCTTCAATATGCAATGCTGAGTTCAGGTCGGATTGTGGGTTTGGAGAATACGGGTTTCACCACACAAATGATTCAGATCTCCGAGTTTAATATTACCGAGTTGTTAAAGGTCGCTGCTCGCAGTGAACTGGACGGTAAAAAAGTCATTGTTAATGATGGAATCATATACGAAGAATCTCTCATCGAAAATAAAGATTTGAAGTATAGATCTGTAGACTTGTTGAAGGATGACTGCGTTATTGTCACAGGGGGTTACGGGGGTATCGGGCTTGAATATATTGAGCAGCTACTCGATGTGAATGCCGAAGTACACATAGCGGTATTGGGACGTACAGATATCCAAGTAGCCCTCGCTTCCAAACAAGAACGCACACCATATGAAGACAGCAAACTAAATAAATTGAATAAGCTTATATCTAAAGCGGCTGACCTGGAGTTCTACCCTTGCGATATTTCACATGAGTCTGAAGTACAGACAACTATAACTAGAATTCAAGCGAAATATAATATAGCTGGAATTATTCATTTGGCGGGAGTTCCAGAGGAAGGCATGTTGTTCTCCAAAACGGAGGATGAATTCAAAAATATTATAGCACCAAAGGTTACGGGTACACTTTTGCTCCAAAAGTATGTCGACGCAGACAAGTTACAATTCTTTGTTACCAGTTCTTCAATGACTACAATTACAGGTTCTGCCGGCCAGTTCTCTTATACCGTGGCTAATGCATTTTTGGAAGGGACGGCACTATCTGATTCGTTAATAACAGCAATACAGTGGCCGGGATGGAAAGAAACGGGAATGGCCCTTAATTTCGGAGATCTGGATGCCGCGGATGAACATCTCTTAATGAAATCTGTTACTAACATGGAGGGCAGAGAATATATTAAACTTTCGCTTCATGCGGGAGACTCCGGTTTTATTGCAGGTGAATTTAACACATCCAAGGTCGAAGAATATTTAGGCGCATATATCCAGTTACCAAGCGGTTACAGTGATGGAAAATCTCGAAATAATGTGGAAGGGGAAGAGGAGGAGGCTCGTCCTTATCAGATCAAGGATTATGGTTCTTTAACAGTAACTGGGACGGATCGTCAGGATGATATTGAGAAGTTTGTTACCGTCGTATTTGCTTCGGTGCTTGATCTTAATGAGATTGATGTGCATAAGAGCTTTACCGATCTGGGTGGAGATTCTCTCAAAGCATTTGGCATTTACGGGCCTATTGCAGAGCAGTTTAACATTGATATAGAGGTTGCTGATGTCTTTATCTACCCGACGATTGTGCAGTTAAGTGAATATGTGAAAGAGCTGATGGAAGAGGCTGCAGCATGAGTAAATCCAGTTCTCGTGTCGTCATAGTAGACTACCGCTGGGATATGCCGGCGAAGGATGATTCGCAAGCGAAGCAGCTTCTCCATAGCAAGGACAAGCTCTGGGAAAATAGAATAGAGCAGTTGAGCGAGCGCTTTAGTCAAGATTTCCACGGAGCTAGCTCATTCGATGGGATTTTCTATCCATCCATTGAAGAAAGATTTGCTTTAGAAGGCATAGATGAGGAAAAAACAACATATTTGCTCTCCAGCGAAAGAATCACATTATCGTTGTTTCAGTCGCTCATCAATCAGAATGTCGTGACAACGAAGCACGATGTGTTGGTATCCAACGGAAGTGCACAAACAGACTTGATATCCAAATCGGCCTATTTGGGAATGCAGGGCGTTGATTTTATGAAAGCTATAGAGTTACTTGATCCGTTGGCATATCTGAAAATGCTACGTTTATCCAGGCCGCCAGCAATTCAGATGGTAAGCGAAGCATCAACTTCAGGTATAGGGGCTTTATATAGCGGGTATAACGCCGTTAAAAAGGGGAAGTTTAACACAGCCTTGGTCGGTGGTTCTTGCGCTAGTACGATGCCATTCCCCCATGAGTTATCCAACTTTGGGTTTGGTTCTGATCGATTCACTCAACCATTCGAACAAGGTGCTTCAGGGCACTATTTTTCAGAAGGAGGCGCTGCCTTTCTAATTAAAGAAAGGCAGCAAGCCCTTGCAGATGGAGATCACATTCTTGCTGAGATTAAAGATATCACCGCAGGCACTATGGGAAGTCCTGTAATTAATCGCAATGCAGTTAAAAAACTGGTGCTTCAATCTCTGGCAGATGCCGGGGTACTTCCTACAGATGAGATATTTATGGACCTGTATGGAAGAGCTAATGAGATCGATGATACTGCTGAGTTTTCCTGTTTGAAAAATGTACAGAAGGTATTCCCTGGTTTAAAGGGAGGATATCTCAAACAGCATGCTCAATACATGATTGGATACTATGGATTACTAGGTTTATGTCGTTTGCTGGAATCGAAGAAAAATAACACAGAGCTACAGGGCGGTGTTGTTACTCAGCCAAACTCTTATATAGGCAAGATAGAACCGGATCAATGGACGACTCAAGTGAATGATTATCATTGGATTACAATGCCCATGTATTCAATGCATGGCAACGTGTATAACTTAGTCATTCATATGAATCCTGATGAAGGATAGAGGAGGAAATAGACATGCAACTGATATGTTTTCCTTATGCTGGAGCTCATGTAAATGTATTTGTTGAACTACAAAATCAAATCAAAAACAAGTATCCCCATATGCAGATCATGTCTGTGGAATATGCTGGGCATGGGAGACGGTTTTCTGAGACAGCGTATCAGTCCATTCAAGAGAATGCGGCCGATCTATACATGAGAATTACAGCAACAATGAATAAAGAAGAAGAAATTATGTTGCTTGGATACAGTATGGGTTCAATTGTTGCCTATGAAGTTGCACAAATGCTAATCAGGGAAGGCTACAACATTGTCAAACTGATTTTTATGGCCGCTACTCCGCCTCATCGAATAGATATTCGAAATGAGGATTTATCAGGAGATGAGGAACTTCTTCTACGCTGCAAACATTACGGATTGATTAAAGAAAGGCAGTTTGATTCTGCACAGATGCGTAAGCTGTTTCTGCCAGCGCTTCGCCATGACATTAATGCAGTGAATACGTACAATGTCGTCAACAACTATCAGAGCTATACATTTGATGAAAAAGTTCAAATTGCTGTTTTTCTAGGTCAGCAGGATCTGTCTGTCGCCGATGAAGATTATTGGACAGACCTTTCCGAGAATGATGTACAGTATCATTTCTACCATTCTGGACATTTCTTCTTATATGACCACCAGAATCAAGTCAGTCTGGATGTTATTGATTTTATTACTAATTCAAATAAGACCATTATCTGAGGAGGGGTTAGAATATGAGTTTACTTGGAATGCTTCAGCAAAGCGTGGAGATGTATAAGAACAAGATTGCCATTTCCGAAACGAATCGTATGGTTACTTATGGAGAATTGAATGCATTGTCGAACCAGTACTATGACTGGCTAGAAGAAAAAGGGGTATCCGTTAATGATATTGTTGCTATTGAACTGGAGAGAAGCATAGAAGCTATTGCTGCAATGATCGCCATATTAAAACATGGTGCAGCATATACGGTTATTAATAAAGACTATCCAGAGACTCGTAAGGAGTATATGAGACAAACACTGGACATTAAGATAACGATCGAATCTGTTTTTGAGGTAGATCATCAAAGGATGGAAGAGTGGTCAGGTGTAACGAGAACAGAGGATCAAATGTGTTATGTCATTTTCACATCGGGAACAACATCCCTTCCCAAGGCAGTGGGAATTCCTGATCGTGGAGTGGTGCGATTATTGCATGAAGATCGTTTGGGATGGGACGCAGCTAAGACCATTTCTCATATCAGTCCTCTAGAATTTGATGCTTCAATTATTGAGATCTGGGGGGGATTGCTTAGTGGCATGACCATTGCGCTACTTTCCAAAACAGAGGTTCTGAACATTTATCTGGTTGAAAAACGAATTCAACAAGAAATTGATATCATGTGGATAACGAGTTCCTTGTTTAATTTTTGGGTGGATAAAAAACCTGAAATGTTCAAGAAATTAAGTCATGTTATTGTGGGCGGGGAGCAGCTAAGCTTGTCACATGTGGAGAAGGTCCTGCCGTTTACGAAAGTTATTAACGGATACGGTCCTACGGAGAACACTGTTTTCACTACACTAGATGTAATGGAAGGTTCTGTGGACGAGATTGCAATAGGAACGCCAATTTTCGGAACGGAAGTATATATCGTTAATGAGCAAGGTGAGATGAGTAATGAAGGGGAACTTTACGCAGCGGGAGAGGGAGTAGCCTTAGGATACCTTGGTAACCCCGAGAAGACGAAGGAATCTTTTATTAGTTGGAATGGCCTACCTGTGTATAAGACGGGTGACCTTGTACGAGTGAATGCAGACGGCCGAATAATCTATATGGGAAGAAAAGATACCCAGGTTAAAATTAATGGTTACCGCATTGATCTTCAGGAAATCGAATCTACTGTAAAGTCGTTGGGTATCTCCAACTGTCATGCTTTTGTACAGGATAAAAAAATCTACCTTGCTGTTACAACACGCCAAGAAAATATAGCAAGCCAACTAAAACGATTGCTTCCTATTTACATGATCCCGTCCAAAATAGCTTATGTTAGCGAATTGCCTTTGACAGGGAACGGGAAGACCGATACTAAAACGTTGTATGAGCATTATTTTATTACCAAAACGAAAAGACTTATTCGAATTTTACAGCGGTATTTGAATGCGGACATCACTGAACAGACCAATTTGTTTGAGTTCGCCATCGATTCAATTACGATCTGGGAGATTGCAAGAGAGATTAATCATTCGTTCCACAGTGATCTCAGTTTCTTTGATATTATTGAGAATCCGACAGTTAATGAGATTACCAAAATGTTAGGAGAAGAATATGATGCAGCGTACAATTTATGATTTTCTGCTCCGAAAGTATGAACTGCATCATGCAGGTCAAGATCCTTCATTTAGGAAAACATTTACGGGAAGCATGAAGTGGTACTGGGGATTAAAACTAATTGTAGTGGGTATCTACATTGCTCTTTTTCTCCATTATGTAGGAAAGGATCAGTTTCTTCCGTCGGAAACGTATTGGTTTATTGGGGGAATTGTGTTCTCATTATTCGTTATTACCTTATCCTACCTGAATATTTTTACAGCCTGGTTTGCCATCATGCTTGGAAAACATCGTAAATGGATAGACAATCTATTAATTATTACAGGTATTCTGTTGTGTATAAAACTCCCCGTGTATACGTTTGGAAATGGTGATGTTAACTTTTTCAATATACAGGAGTCACTGCTTCTTCCCGGTATATTGATGATTGCTATGGGGCTCTATCGTAAAGTTCATTATAGATCTTCAAAAGTAGTACCTTGGTGTGCAGCCGTGAGTCTTTTGATCTCAGCAGTTATTCTTGTTAAATTCCCAATTGATTCTATCGGCCAGAGTATTTATCTTGGATTTATAATGTTGGTAAATGCAGGTTTTATCATTGATTTGCTAGTGCTCTATATGTTGCATTTCAAATCAAGAATGCTGGCACATTGAGGTGAATGCGTATGATTACTCCAAATCTGATTGCAATTAGTGAGCAAGAGATTGAGGCTGACGACATCTTGAGTCCTTATGAGCATGAAATATACGATAACATAACCAATGAAGGCAGAAGGAAAGAGTTTCTGGTCGGGCGATATGCTATTAAAAAAAATCTGAAGGATCAATTTCCCTCATATCATGGGGAGATGAATAATATCTCTGTTGAATATGGGAGTCTGCGTTTTCCACTGATTCATGACAATCTGTTCGAAGTGGGATTAAGTCACTCCAAGACATATGCTCTTTCTGTACTATACAGCAAGGATAACGTAGTCGGAGTTGATATAGAGACCATACGTTCAGATATCCCGATTGCAGAGATGCTTAGTGAGGCCGAGAAAAAACTTATAGAACATCTTTACCCAGCTTTACAATTTGCCTATATATTCTTCAGTTGTAAAGAGGCACTGGGGAAAGCGTTGAAAATGGGACTTCTAGCTGATTATTCAATCTATGAGATAAGTGAAGTTGTTTCAGAATTAATACATGGACAAGAAGTGTTTCGTATACAATTCAAACGATTTCCGTTCCTTACAGGTTATAGCTTTATGAAAGATGATAAAGAAATATGTAGTTTGGTTGTACCACAAAAAGTTGATATAAGGGAGGTACTGAGATTACTCATTGCTTCCTGAATCAAGAAATAGAAAAACCACCACGGTTAGTAGTCGTACAGACTACGAAATCGTGGTGGTTTTGTCTTTTCATGCAGTTACGTGACATTATGAAGCGCTTATGACATAGGTAAAGGCAGATCATGTACGTTTGTGACGGAAAGAATCAATAGTATGAAGGGAACGGATGTATAGGACTTTAATCCCCTATAATTAGTACCAGAGAGGTGATCAACATAAAAGAACAACCCGCAGTACATACCAGCTTAACGGAATCATTGGCTAGTAAGATTGCACTATGGATTAACAAGGAGCGTGATGGAGAACACATTCGATACTTAAAGATGAAGCTTGGTATTGAAACGTTATTGATTAATACCATGAAAAGTGTTTTGGTCTATGGTCTGGCTCTCTTATTCAATATGCTTCTGGAAACGTTAATTGTACATGCTACATATTATGCTGTCCGTCGAATATCATTTGGATTGCATGCCAGTACAAGCTTCAGATGCAGCATGATCAGCATCATGTTATTCGTTGGTTTACCTTACATATGCTCATACATAATGATTGGCAACGATATGGTTTTAATTACTGGATTGATCTCTGCAGTGCTTCTGTATCGATATGCGCCAGCAGATACTGACAAATTCCCACTTCTTGGAGCGAAAAGAAGAAAGAAACTGAGAATGGCTTCTGTACGAACAGCAGTAATTCTCACTTTGATTGCATTTTTATGTCCAAGTCATACGGTCAAAACATTAATGATGACAGGCATGTTGTTACAGATCATTTCAATTCTTCCCGTAACATATAAAATACTTAAGAGGAGTGTTAGAAATTATGAAAAATATGAAACAGATGCTGTTGGACGGATTTAAGAATAATGTAGCAAAATCAATGGAGGTAATGGCGATTAAAAGTGGAGAGATTGCGATGGAAACGAGTTGTTCACTTTTTAATTATGAGTCTAAAATCCCGAGCGAATTGTTGTTGAGTAATAAGGAGTAGTTAAATATTACCTGATTTATCCTAATAGTCTATCTTACTTTGTACCCAGCTATGGACTGGTGAAACAGTAAGATAGACTATTTTGTTGATAAATTTTACATTATTTCATATAATCATGATTACGAACCCCTGCTAATTTTTGTTAATGATTCAGAATTTATTACAGGCAAGAATCGCTCAATCTTTATCACATAGAGAGAAGGGTAATTGATAATGTTGCTGATTATTGGTTCTATAATTCAAATGGTAACTTTTAGTTTGTCTATTCCTATCATGTTGAAGAATCAATTTAGTCGGAAGTATATTGCTTTTATGGCCATTGTTTCAAGCATTCTAGGATATTTCTTTTTTTTAGTTATGGGATCAGCAGCTAGTTTTATAGTTTTATTGTTTCTAATGTTAAGCGTGTATTATCAATTGAGAAAGTTCATTCTTAGCATTCTAATTCCTACGATTACGCTTATTTTTATGGTCATAAGCGATTACATATGTGGTGTGATAAATATCAGGATTATCGGTGGTTCCAATGCATCTATTCAAAATAATGGTTTCCATATGTTACTTTCTGTCACGGGAACTATGGTTTTAACATTTCTAATGAGTGCAATAGTTAGGGGGCTTTTTACAAAGTTAAATAGCCGAGATATCTTTTTGAAAAAATATGGTTTATATCTATCGATTTTATCCATTTTTACTGTTGTGATTTTTTACATCAATATATGGATCGGGCAACGACAAGGTTTCTCAGATGAGAATATTCAAGCCAATAGTTTACTTTTTATATTCTATTTTGCATTGTTAATTGGAGTTTTCGTTGCATTAACTCGAACAGTTATGAAAGAGTCGGCACTTCTGAATCGACAGGAACAGTATGAACAATTAACAGAGTACACGGAAAATTTGGAACACTTATATACTGACATGCAGAAATTCCGACACGATTATATCAATATTCTTCTGAGTATGTCTGAATTTATTCGAAATAAAGATATGGAACAGTTACAAATTTACTTTGAAAAAAAGATTATGCCAATCAGCCAAGGGATGCAGTCTAATACATACAAGTTAGGGCCGTTACATAATCTGAAAGTACAGGAATTAAAAGGTGTCATATCTGCCAAGATGATTAAAGCACAAGAGTTGAACATTGATGCGGTAATTGAGGTGATTGAGCCTATTGAGCACATCAATATGGATTCTATTCAATTATGCCGATGTGTAGGGATTTTGCTAGATAATGCTATTGAAGAAGCGATTCATTGTGACGAACCGATTGTGAATTTAGCACTGATTCGTAACGAAAGAGGCATATTAATTGTGGTCATGAACAGTTGTAGAGAGGAAACTCCTGAATTATATAAACTTTTTGAAAAGGGCTTTTCAACCAAAGGCAACAATCGTGGACTTGGTCTTAGTAACTTAAAAGAGATAGTTTCACAGTGCGAGGGTGTGGCTTTGGATACTGAGCGTAAAGAAAAGACATTTATTCAAATACTAGAAGTGCTCGAGCCCTTGGTCAACAGTGATGCCAATAGATCTGCGAGCAGTGTGATATTAGGATAACTCAGTTTAAGTGGGGGGAAGGGCATGTTGGAGATTTTTATATGTGAAGATGATGAAGAACAACGCAAACGTTTAACCAAATATGTAACGGACTATATTATGATAGAGAACTTAGATATGAAGGTTGTTGTCTCTACTGCACATTCTAATGATATTATTGAATATCTCCAGCAAAATAATACAACAGGTCTATATTTTTTGGATGTAGACATTCAGGAAGAGAAGAGTGGAATTGCACTCGGAGCGGAAATTCGTCAATATGATACTCAGGGAGCCATAGTATTTGTGACGACACATTCAGAGCTGACCTATCTAACATTTACTTATAAAGTAGAAGCAATGGACTATATTACAAAAGATAATTTCACTGATATACAAAAACGGGTTATCGAATGTATTAATACGGCAAATCAGCGATATGTTCAAAATAAACAAAACAGTCGTAAAATTTTTCAAACAAAGTCTGGAGATAAAGTCATCAGTATTGAATACAACGATATTTTATTTTTTGAAACCTCTCCGCAATTACATAAAGTGATTCTTCATGCTAAAAATCGTCAAGTTGAGTTCTATGGAAAATTGAAAGCTTTACTTGAGATGGACAGCAGGTTTTATCGTTGTCATAACTCGTATGTAGTGAATAAAGATAATATTTCAGAAATTGATTTTGCCACGAGAGAGATTCAGATGGTGAACGGTCAGATCTGCTATGCTTCCAGTCGGTTTTTGAAAGGATTAAAGGATATCGTTCAAAAGTGAGTATATTAGCCCTCATTTGTTATAGCTGCTTGCAGTCTATTATAAATGAGGGCTAATATTATGTTTGAAGTGGAAATGAATCTTATACTCCATTAATATGTGTCTATACATATTTTATAATGAAGAGAAATGTGATGAGCCAAGAAGGGCTGCAACTAAATAAGTAATTTTAATAAAGTATTGCAATTGATGTTCTGGCGTGATATATTATTATTCCGGCCAAGAAAACACGAGATACAGGGTGCGGCAAGCGAATGAAATGAGCTTCGAAAGAAACTTGAAAAAAGAGCTTGCAAAGTTGGTTCGGACATGATATTATATAAGAGTTGCTGAAGAGAACGACATTCGGTAACGAAACAAGTTTGATCTTTGAAAACTGAACAACGAGTGAGTAAACATTCTGCTTGCAGAATGAATGCGAAAGTTCGAAACAAGCCTTGGCTTGGATCGACTGGAGCACAAATGAGATGTTTAATCTCGTCAGATTCAAAATGAGCTTATCGCTCTTTTCAATACTTTATTGGAGAGTTTGATCCTGGCTCAGGACGAACGCTGGCGGCATGCCTAATACATGCAAGTCGAGCGGAGTTGATAAGAAGCTTGCTTCTTTGAGACTTAGCGGCGGACGGGTGAGTAACACGTAGGCAACCTGCCCTCAAGTTTGGGACAACTACCGGAAACGGTAGCTAATACCGAATAATTGTTTTCTTCGCCTGAAGGAAACTGGAAAGACGGAGCAATCTGTCACTTGGGGATGGGCCTGCGGCGCATTAGCTAGTTGGTGGGGTAACGGCTCACCAAGGCGACGATGCGTAGCCGACCTGAGAGGGTGATCGGCCACACTGGGACTGAGACACGGCCCAGACTCCTACGGGAGGCAGCAGTAGGGAATCTTCCGCAATGGGCGAAAGCCTGACGGAGCAATGCCGCGTGAGTGATGAAGGTTTTCGGATCGTAAAGCTCTGTTGCCAGGGAAGAACGCTTGGGAGAGTAACTGCTCTCAAGGTGACGGTACCTGAGAAGAAAGCCCCGGCTAACTACGTGCCAGCAGCCGCGGTAATACGTAGGGGGCAAGCGTTGTCCGGAATTATTGGGCGTAAAGCGCGCGCAGGCGGTCATTTAAGTCTGGTGTTTAATCCCGGGGCTCAACCCCGGATCGCACTGGAAACTGGGTGACTTGAGTGCAGAAGAGGAGAGTGGAATTCCACGTGTAGCGGTGAAATGCGTAGATATGTGGAGGAACACCAGTGGCGAAGGCGACTCTCTGGGCTGTAACTGACGCTGAGGCGCGAAAGCGTGGGGAGCAAACAGGATTAGATACCCTGGTAGTCCACGCCGTAAACGATGAGTGCTAGGTGTTAGGGGTTTCGATACCCTTGGTGCCGAAGTTAACACATTAAGCACTCCGCCTGGGGAGTACGGTCGCAAGACTGAAACTCAAAGGAATTGACGGGGACCCGCACAAGCAGTGGAGTATGTGGTTTAATTCGAAGCAACGCGAAGAACCTTACCAGGTCTTGACATCCCTCTGATCGATGCAGAGATGTATCTTTCCTTCGGGACAGAGGAGACAGGTGGTGCATGGTTGTCGTCAGCTCGTGTCGTGAGATGTTGGGTTAAGTCCCGCAACGAGCGCAACCCTTGATCTTAGTTGCCAGCACTTCGGGTGGGCACTCTAAGGTGACTGCCGGTGACAAACCGGAGGAAGGTGGGGATGACGTCAAATCATCATGCCCCTTATGACCTGGGCTACACACGTACTACAATGGCCGGTACAACGGGCTGTGAAGCCGCGAGGTGGAACGAATCCTAAAAAGCCGGTCTCAGTTCGGATTGCAGGCTGCAACTCGCCTGCATGAAGTCGGAATTGCTAGTAATCGCGGATCAGCATGCCGCGGTGAATACGTTCCCGGGTCTTGTACACACCGCCCGTCACACCACGAGAGTTTATAACACCCGAAGTCGGTGGGGTAACCGCAAGGAGCCAGCCGCCGAAGGTGGGATAGATGATTGGGGTGAAGTCGTAACAAGGTAGCCGTATCGGAAGGTGCGGCTGGATCACCTCCTTTCTATGGAGAATCGTTTCCCGCGTGGAAACATTCAAATAAGCAGCTTAGCTGCAAACTTACTCACTCGTTGCTCAGTTTTGAGAGCTCAAACTCTCAAACAGCTTGCTTTTGTATGGAGCTTGTTCTTTGAAAACTAGATATCGAAACGAAAGTAAATGCGAATTAGAACATTCCTTTAAGCTGAACTTGTGCAAACAAGTGAAGTGTTTATAAGGTAGATTGCTGGAGCGAGTGATCGAAATGGAGCGACTTTTGGATTTGCGCAAGCAAACCAAGCGGAGCGACAGCTCGAACACGAGCGCAATGGTTAAGCTACTAAGAGCACACGGAGGATGCCTAGGCGCTAGGAGCCGATGAAGGACGTGGCGAACAACGAAACTGCCTCGGGGAGCTGTAAGCAAGCTTTGATCCGGGGGTGTCCGAATGGGGAAACCCAGCTGGGGTAATTTCCAGTTACTCACAACTGAATACATAGGTTGTGTAGAGGCATACCAGGGGAACTGAAACATCTAAGTACCCTGAGGAAGAGAAAACAATAGTGATTCCGTCAGTAGCGGCGAGCGAACGCGGAGAAGCCCAAACCAGAGAGCTTGCTCTTTGGGGTTGTGGGACGTCTCACATGGAGTTAC
Source organism: Paenibacillus sp. FSL R5-0519 (assembly GCF_037974275.1). Lineage (NCBI taxonomy): Bacteria > Bacillati > Bacillota > Bacilli > Caryophanales > Paenibacillaceae > Paenibacillus > Paenibacillus sp. FSL R5-0519. Next base: position 5,595,261 of record NZ_CP150234.1, on the reverse strand, counting down.
AAAGGAACCGGTTAAGCGAAGAGGTCTGGAAAGGCCCGCCAAAGAAGGTAAAAGCCCTGTAATTGAAAGTTGGTTCCCTCCGAGACGGATCCCGAGTAGTGCGGGGCACGTGAAACCCCGTATGAATCCGGCAGGACCATCTGCCAAGGCTAAATACTTCCTAGCGACCGATAGTGAAGCAGTACCGTGAGGGAAAGGTGAAAAGCACCCCGGAAGGGGAGTGAAATAGAACCTGAAACCGTGTGCTTACAAAAAGTCAGAGCCCGTTTTAGGGGTGATGGCGTGCCTTTTGTAGAATGAACCGGCGAGTTACGTTCCCGTGCAAGGTTAAGGTGAAGAGCCGGAGCCGCAGCGAAAGCGAGTCTGAATAGGGCGAGTTAGTACGTGGACGTAGACCCGAAACCGGGTGATCTACCCCTGTCCAGGGTGAAGGTGCGGTAACACGCACTGGAGGCCCGAACCCACGCACGTTGAAAAGTGCGGGGATGAGGTGGGGGTAGCGGAGAAATTCCAATCGAACTCGGAGATAGCTGGTTCTCCCCGAAATAGCTTTAGGGCTAGCCTCGGAAAACAGAGTCGTGGAGGTAGAGCACTGATTGGGTGCGGGGCCCGCAAGGGTTACCAAGCTCAGTCAAACTCCGAATGCCATAGACTTACTTCCGGGAGTCAGACAGTGAGTGCTAAGATCCATTGTCAAAAGGGAAACAGCCCAGACCATCAGCTAAGGTCCCCAAGTGTGTGTTAAGTGGGAAAGGATGTGGAGTTGCACAGACAACCAGGATGTTGGCTTAGAAGCAGCCACCATTGAAAGAGTGCGTAATAGCTCACTGGTCGAGTGACTCTGCGCCGAAAATGTAACGGGGCTAAACACACCACCGAAGCTATGGCTTGATGCTTTGCATCAGGGGTAGGGGAGCGTTGTATAAGGGTTGAAGGTGTACCGTAAGGAGCGCTGGACATTATACAAGTGAGAATGCCGGTATGAGTAACGAAAAGATCAGTGAGAATCTGATCCGCCGAAAGCCTAAGGGTTCCTGAGGAAGGCTCGTCCGCTCAGGGTAAGTCGGGACCTAAGGCGAGGCCGAAAGGCGTAGTCGAAGGACAACAGGTCGAAATTCCTGTACCACCATAAACCGTTATGAGCAATGGGGGGACGCAGTAGGGTAGTGACGCGGACTGATGGATGTCCGTCTAAGCAGTAAGGCTGATGTGTAGGCAAATCCGCACATCGTAAGGCTGAGCTGTGATGGGGAGCGAAAATTGTAGTAGCGAAGGTCATGATCTCACACTGCCAAGAAAAGCCTCTAGCCAGGTGAAGGTGCCCGTACCGCAAACCGACACAGGTAGGCGAGAAGAGTATTCTAAGGCGCGCGGAAGAACTCTCGTTAAGGAACTCGGCAAAATGACCCCGTAACTTCGGGAGAAGGGGTGCCCCGGTAGTGTGAATAGCACGAGGGGGCCGCAGTGAAAAGGCCCAAGCGACTGTTTAGCAAAAACACAGGTCTGTGCGAAGCCGTAAGGCGAAGTATACGGGCTGACGCCTGCCCGGTGCTGGAAGGTTAAGGGGAGTGGTTAGGGATTAGTCCCGAAGCTGTGAACCGAAGCCCCAGTAAACGGCGGCCGTAACTATAACGGTCCTAAGGTAGCGAAATTCCTTGTCAGGTAAATTCTGACCCGCACGAATGGCGTAACGACTTGGGCGCTGTCTCAACGAGAGATCCGGTGAAATTTTAATACCTGTGAAGATGCAGGTTACCCGCGACAAGACGGAAAGACCCCATGGAGCTTTACTGCAGCTTGATATTGAATTTGGGTACGATCTGTACAGGATAGGTGGGAGCCTTTGAAGCGTGAGCGCCAGCTTGCGTGGAGGCAACGTTGGGATACCACCCTGATCGTATCTAGGTTCTAACCTGGTACCGTAATCCGGTGCGGGGACAGTGTCAGGTGGGCAGTTTGACTGGGGCGGTCGCCTCCTAAAGAGTAACGGAGGCGCCCAAAGGTTCCCTCAGAATGGTTGGAAATCATTCGAAGAGTGCAAAGGCATAAGGGAGCTTGACTGCGAGACCTACAAGTCGAGCAGGGACGAAAGTCGGGCTTAGTGATCCGGTGGTACCGCATGGAAGGGCCATCGCTCAACGGATAAAAGCTACCCTGGGGATAACAGGCTTATCTCCCCCAAGAGTCCACATCGACGGGGAGGTTTGGCACCTCGATGTCGGCTCATCGCATCCTGGGGCTGAAGTAGGTCCCAAGGGTTGGGCTGTTCGCCCATTAAAGCGGTACGCGAGCTGGGTTCAGAACGTCGTGAGACAGTTCGGTCCCTATCTGTCGTGGGCGTAGGAAATTTGAGAGGAGCTGTCCTTAGTACGAGAGGACCGGGATGGACGTACCGCTGGTGTACCAGTTGTTCCGCCAGGAGCACCGCTGGGTAGCTATGTACGGACGGGATAAACGCTGAAAGCATCTAAGCGTGAAGCCCCCTCAAGATGAGATTTCCCAGTATGTAAGACCCCTTGAAGACGACGAGGTAGATAGGCTGGGGGTGGAAGTGCAGCAATGCATGGAGCTGACCAGTACTAATCGGTCGAGGGCTTATCCAATAGCAAGTGATAATTCGCACACTTTCGTTTCGAATCTAGTTTTCAGAGAACAACCACTCTGAAATGTAAGCTACGCGTTTGGTGGCGATGGCGGAGGGGTTCCACACGTACCCATCCCGAACACGACCGTTAAGCCCTCTAGCGCCGATGGTACTTGGACCGCAGGGTCCTGGGAGAGTAGGACGCCGCCAAGCAATCGAAGGACACACTTGATCATATCGAGTGTGTCTTTTTTATTTCAATGTAATTCATTTAATGTAATTCATTAGTTCTGATTTGCCTTGTTATATACATAAAATACTGGCGTTCCAATCCTTAAAGCTGTGATACAATAGGTGAGGTCTATATAGAAAACGGAAACACGCATAAGTACGAGGAGGAACAGTGAACACAATGAAATCAGCCCCGTTTATTGCCGTGGAAGGTCCGATCGGAGCGGGGAAAACAACGCTGGCAACGATGCTTTCCCATGAATTGAATCTTCCGTTAGTTAAAGAAATTGTAGAAGAGAATCCATTTCTGGCTTCCTTTTATCAGGATATCGACGAGTGGAGTTTCCAATTGGAAATGTTCTTTCTGTGTAATCGGTTTAAACAACTGGAAGACACGGGTGCTCATTATATAGAGCAGAATACCCCAGTTATTTCGGACTATCATATTTATAAAAACATGATTTTTGCCGATCGTACCTTAAAAGGAACGAAGCGGGATAAATACCGTCAAATTTATCATCTGTTAACAGATGATCTGCCCAAGCCCAATCTGGTGCTTTATATTGAAGCTGAACTCGATACGCTGATGTACCGCATTAACAAGCGTGGACGCTCATTTGAGCAGGACATGGACCCGGCATATATGGAACAACTGATCGCTGATTACAAAACAGGTATGGACTATCTTGCGAATAGCTCAAATCCGCCAGTAATCATTAAGGTCAATGCAGAGCAACTTGACTTTGTGGAACATCCTGAACACTTCAGGCAAATTGTTAATCAGGTAAAGGAGTATATTATATGAATAACTATGGCATTCCAACGAATGCATTAATTACGGTAGCAGGTACGGTTGGAGTGGGGAAATCCACGTTAACAGCTGCGCTTGCACAGCGTTTAAATTTCAAGACTTCTTTGGAACAAGTGGATCATAATCCATATTTGGAGAAGTTCTATCATGACTTTGAGCGTTGGAGCTTCCATCTGCAGATTTATTTCCTGGCAGAGCGCTTCAAGGAACAGAAAAAGATTTTTGAACTGGGCGGGGGATTCGTACAGGATCGTTCAATCTATGAAGATACGGGTATTTTTGCACAAATGCATGCAGATCAAGGAACCATGTCTTCTACAGATTTCGAGACATACAGCAGTTTGTTTGAAGCGATGGTGATGACACCGTATTTCCCACATCCAGATGTACTGATCTATCTGGAAGGAAGTCTGCCTTCAATTTTAAACCGAATTACGGAACGCGGACGCGAGATGGAGATTCAAACGGACCGTTCGTATTGGGAATACATGCATGAGCGTTATTCTGTGTGGATTGATCAGTTTACGGCTTGCCCTGTGCTGCGTCTGAACATTGATGAGTATGATGTGCATGATCCGACATCGGTGGATGCTATTTTGGCACAGATAGCAGCTGTCATTCAGCCTGCCAAGGAAGCGCAAAGATAAGAGAGAACGCGTTTTTCAATGTAGTTTTCTGAATTACAGTGGTTATATCTAAAATATAGATACGGACAACATCCCTTCTACGGCTATTATGCTGTTGGAAGGGATGTTTTTTATGGTCAACAGTAGAAAAATGTTGAATAATAGGCCTTTTTGTGGTTTCATAGGAAAGGTGAATTCTGGAAAAGAAGCATATGCATGACTCAGGAGGGAAAGACAACGTGGAAGAGAAACAAGGTGTTAAAATCGGTATGCCGATCATTGGTGGCTTAATTGCAGCCATTCTTGGTGGCATCGTGTGGGCGGCTATTGCTGCAATGACCGAGTATGAGGTAGGATTAATTGCGATTTTGATTGGAGCGCTCACGGGCTACGCCGTGGTGTTGTTCTCCAATAAACGAATTGCGACAGTACATAAGATTATTGCCGTACTGTTTGCACTCGTCGGCATTTTGCTGGGGAAATATCTGACGGTGGTTTATTTTACTTCCGAACTGTTTGGCGATGTAAGCGTGATGGAACTCGTGTTTGATAGCGAGATGATCAGTGCGTTTGCAGAAACCTTCCAGGACTATTTCAGTCAACCGATTGATCTGTTATTCATTGTGCTTGCAATTGTATCTGCATGGCAGATTCCTGGTCGTATGGCGAGAACCAGTCTGGCTTCAGACGCAACTTCATCGGATCACGCGCCAAGAGCTTAATCCGATAGACGGTGGACGCTGGCAGCAAAATGAAGGACGTCTGACAGAAGAAACTTAATGCTCATCATCCTAAGCAACTGGTGAAAAGGATATAACAAAGAACTGGGAGCGGAAGAAAAAGTAGTAAAGAGCATCTACTGTGAAAGTTACTTATAAAGTACTCAGAGTGAGCAGCAGTTAGGCTTGTTCACATTGCGGCTGTGGTACTTGAATACATAAAAGGGACGTAACCGCCTAAGAGGGCGTACGTCCCTTTTATGTATTTACTAGGCTTTAGGCGGGTTATGGCGCATAACTGTAGCAACAATTCGGGTCGATTCATTTTATTTGCCACGTTATCCTTGCATATATCCAGCATGTTCATAAGGTTAATTCTAAGAACGATATGACCACCATAGGAGGAAGGTTATAACATCCTGATCTCATATACAGCGAATAAGGCTGATGACGAGAGATAACGTTTACCACTATAGGACAGAGGTCCAAGTTACAGACGATCGTTTACAGCGCTCATCTGATGGCAATGAGAGTTGAATATATTGCTTGTGTTTGAAGACAGGGCTATATTATTTGTTTTGGTTAGCAAATACAGCCATGGCATCTCGCATAAATGCGGCCAATCCATCGCCAAACTGATCAATATTACGTGTGAAGCGTTCATCGTCCACGTACATCTGACCAAGTCCTCTAAAGGCTTCAGGCGAGTAGCTTCCCATTTGGTTTAGCCAAGTGTACCACTCTTTGATGCCTGCCTGTGCCTCCGCAGATGCTGGTTCTGTGTGACGAAGTGAAGCCAGATGTTTGTAAATTTCGTTCATTTGATCGGATAGTGCCTTTTGCTCCGTGGTCGATTTACTGTGCAGCGTCTGATTTGCCTGATCTACGGCTTGGCTCCCCCAGCGTTCACGTGCTTCCTGTTCATACGGATTCTGGCTAAAATCAAACCCTTCGAATTGTTCCTTGGCTGTCATTTTAAGTTCTCCTCTCACGTGTAGAACGGTTTTATCAATAGTAGCAATCATCTGGTCCAAGCGTTGGCGCCTCTCCAGCAGAATAAGACGGTGCATATTTAGCGCTTCTTCTGGATCGAAGGAGGGGTTGGTTATAATGTTTTTGATCTCCTTCAGAGAGAAGTCGAGTTCCTTGAAAAACAAAATCTGCTGCAATCGTTCCAAATTAGCATCTGAATATAATCGATATCCGGCAGCAGTTACTTCGTCCGGGGTTAATAGTCCGATCTCATCATAGTGATGCAGTGTGCGCACACTGATCGAGGCAAGTTCGGCAACTTCTTTTACTTTCATGGCCATGAGTGAAACCTCCTTACAACACCGATTGTACAGTGTCACGTTACGTGAGAGTCAACAGTTGAAAATGAAAAAAACAAGATGCGAGCATTGAAGCGGCATCTTGCTCATAGATTGATGAGTCCTGCTGACTGGGTGATGCTGAATGTGACTAGAGCCGATTGGAATGTGAGTAGATGTGACTGGATGTGAATAGAGCTGATTCGGATGTGAGTAGATATGGATAGATGTGAATAGGTGTGACGAAATAAATTGTAGGATTCAGTCACTATAGGGTGGCGGCTGCGCTTTGATGTCGAAGACATGGGTTGCTGCCGCGCGCTGGGGTGTTATGGGGCTCCTCTGTTATGGAGAGGAGAGCGATTGGTTGTGGGTTGTGGGCTGCACCATGTATTCGGTGCAGCCCACGGGCTGGCTGTGCAGGGAAGCAGGGCTACGCCCGCATCCCGCGCACTGCCGCAGCGAACTGCGCAGCCGCTGCGCACACATCGGCCGCGCCCGCGATGGCGGAGATGACGGCTACGCCGTCGGCTCCAGCCGCCATCACGGCGGCCGTGGTATCGGGCGTAATGCCGCCGATACCCACAATCGGAACTGCGATGCCTGCGGCACGCAGTTCCGCAACCCCTGCGGGGCCCAGCACAGCGTGGGCATCCGCTTTGGAGCGCGTCGGGTACATGGGCCCGACGCCAAGGTAGTCGGCGCCCGCCTGCACAGCACGGCGCGCCTCATCCACAGCGTGGGCGGATACGCCAAGCATCCGCCCATCTCCAATGCGGGCGCGTACGAGCGCCGCGTCCGCATCATCCTGGCCGACATGCACGCCGTCGGCCTCCACCGCTACAGCCAGCTCCACATCATCGTTCACGATGAACGGGACCCCATGCTGGCTGCACACCTCGCGAAGCCGCATCGCAAGCGTCATGCGAGCTTCGCCGATCAAGGCGCCAGTTCCCTTTTCGCGGAACTGGAACAGCGTAATGCCGCCAGCAATAGCCTGGCGCAGCACTTCCACAGGGTCTTGCGTCGTATTCACGCTGCCCATGACCAAATACACCTGCATCGCACGTTGTACCGCTTCTGCATCCCAAGGGCACATCACTGTTCACCTCGCTGTCTGCGCTGATACGCAAAATGGTTTGTTGGCCCATGTCCGGCCCCAATCCCCAGCTCATCTTCAATGGCTGCCTGAATGAATGCTCTCGCGGTCGTTACGGCAGCCAGAACAGGTGAACCCTTGGCTAACTCTGCGGTGATCGCAGCAGAGTATGTGCATCCCGTTCCGTGTGTATGACGTGTTACCACACGAACATTCTCCAGATAATGAAAAGACTGCCCGTCGTAGAGCACATCCACGATCATGCCACTTCCTTCATCATGACCACCTTTAACCAAAGCATACGTTGAGCCCATCTGTACAATCTGTCTCGCGGCTTCTTCCCGCTGATTCAGATTCGTGATGGACATTCCGGTAAGCAGTTCCGCTTCCGGAATATTAGGTGTTGTGATCAAGGCATGGGGCAGCAGCTCCGTAACCAGCGCCTGTACAGCTTCCTGCTGAAGCAGGGGGGCACCGCCTTTAGCGACCATCACGGGATCGATGACCAGATTAGACCAACGGTAGTGCCGCCATTTCTGAGCAACTAACCGAATTATCTCAGCACTATATAACATGCCGGTCTTCGCCGCAGTTGGCTGAAAGTCTTCGCCGGTCGAGTCCAACTGTTGAGCGATACCATCATAAGGGATGGGAAACACACCCTGCACACCTGTTGTATTTTGAGCGGCAATTGCCGTGATAACCGTCATGCCATATACCCCAAGCTCCTGGAACGTTTTTAGATCGGCCTGAACTCCTGCGCCGCCCCCGTTATCAGAGCCCGCAATGCTTAGCGCTTGAGGAATGCTGCTCATACTGCACCTCCACGGATCTGACGGATCTGTGCGCGTTCTGCCAAGAGGTCGGGCGTTACTAGTGCCAGTTGATTCAACAACTCTATCTGGAAGCTGCCTGGCCCCTGATGATCCGTCTTCTCTGCCGCCAGTTCAGCCGCTACGCCATAAAAAGCGAGTGCTTCAACAACACTGCCTGGAAGATCGTCTTCGGATTCCGCTATGGCTGTAAAAGCGCCAATCACCGAACTGAGCAGACAGCCAGTACCCGTGACCTGAGTAAGCAGGGCATGACCATTACTTGTGAGGAATGTGGACTGTCCATCTGTAATGATATCTTCCTTTCCGGTGATGACCACGATACAGTCAAGTTGTTGTGCTGCCCGCTCCGCAATGCCGATCCGGTTACCTTCACCTGATCCTGCATCGACACCTTTGATACTCCAGCTCTCACCAATGACATTGGCGACCTCCGCGACATTGCCGCGCAGTACCGTGAGGCGAAGCTCACGAACGAGCATCTGAACGGTTTCTGTACGATAGGCGGTTGCGCCTGCGCCGACGGGGTCCAGCACGACAGGCACGTGATGTGCATTAGCCGATTGGCCTGCAAGTCGGATCGCCTGAACGACTTTGTCATCGAGTGTGCCAATGTTGAGCACCACGGCTCCTGACATTTTGGCGACATCAGCGACCTCTTCATGAGCATAGGCCATAAATGGGGATGCACCAAGCGCAAGCAAACCATTGGCTGTAAAGGGAGCAACGACAAGGTTGGTGATATTGTGTACCAGCGGATTTTGCGTACGAACACGTTCCAGATAAGACATATAATTTCCTCCTTGTTTTGAAGTAACGCCACCGGCAGAAGCCTGATATGCAGAGTCACTCAACAGAATAATAGGATATGAGTCTCCGTGTTGAGCAGGGCGAACAGTGTAAAGACAACGAGAGACGTTACAGCGGTAAAAGCAGATGTAAAAGATAAATCCAATTCATAATGCAATAAAGATGGATTAATGTAACTGGGTATGGAAGAACAAACGGAATCATCTTGATCAATATCTAGCCTTGATTGAAACAGCTAAAAGGTAGAGCCACATAAAAATGTAATTCGCAAAAAAATAGTAATAATACAAAAACGAAACAGTACAACAGTACAGCAATGTAACAATGCAACAGTACAACAATGTAACAATGCAACAGTACAACAATGCAAAATACAGAAAGTGACCCCAGGGTAAGTCTCCTAATTCAGGCAAGCGGTATAGTGAAGGACTTGGCGTTCAAATAGAGTCTTGAAGCCCAAACCCAAACCAAGCTGGTAGCTCTTTTGGCGAATTCCTTCCGCAGGTTCAGACGGTGTTTCTAAAGAACCCGGGACATCTTATTTGGCTGTCAAATCCTACTTTTGAAATGTAAGGAACGTCAGACACGTTATTTCCCTGAATTCCTTGATTAAAACGATGCAAACGGCTGTTTATTCTAATATTGCGTGTCTCAGATTCCTTAGATTTCTGAGACTGCTTTAAATCCTCGAATAAGACGTCTCAGATTCGTTAGCGCTCGCCGCATGCTCTACTCCGAACACATTAGGACGCGATTCAGCTCCCGGTAGATTTGAAGATGTGCGCTAATGTACATGAACAAATGCATAGCTCCAAGCCGCCTAAACGTATACAAGGTACTCGATCACATACCATGTCATCCAAACGTATACAAGGTACTCGATCGCATATCATGCCACTTAGAATTACTAAAGATTATGATTCTCCACTCCTTGCTCCAGCCAGTTACATTACGGAAACCTTTTACATTTCGTAAACCTTGTTGCCCCTAACGCCCACGTTTTTGCTAACTTTTCTTTCAATCCTCTTACTTTCCGATCCCTTTCTTTTAGTCATTTTCCTTCATTCCTTGTGGCTTTTCTTTACTTACTCTCCTTGCAGATTAATAAAAGCATCCTCGGCTTTCACCGATTCAGGAATCATTTCAGTTGCAACGAGCCATGCACGTACATTCTCCCACGATTCCATTTCCTGCCGACCAAACGGTTGACCTTCTTCATTCATGAGCGGCAGTAGAATAGCCAGGCTTTTGGTTTCGATCTTCGGGTCAAGCGGAGACGTTTCATTCTCATGAGCGAGCAAAATATTCAAGGCCTCTTCTGGATGCTCCGTCACATATTTCTGTCCTTCCTGGATCGCTTTGACGAACCGGGTCAGTTGTTCTTTTTTGGCTTCCATACCAGCTTCACTTGCGGTCAGGACCAATTCATAATAATCAGGCACGCCATAGTCGACAGGATTAATCGATTTCATGGCATGGCCTTCTTTCTCCAAAATCAATTGTTCATGGTTAATAAAACCACCCATAATCGCATCCGCCTGTCCAGAAGCCAGGGAAGGAATCAGATCGAATCCAACGTCGACCAGCTTCATGTTATCCGGGTTGCCACCATCGTGGCTGATCATCGTACGTACCATCGCGTCATACAGCGGAATCGAAGAATAGCCAACAGTCTTTCCTTCAAGGTCTTTGGGTGAACGCACGTTGCCATTCGCTTCGGTCAACAGATGTACGAGCGGGTGGCGAACAACAGCAGCAATGGAACGTACAGGAATGTTCTCACTACGCGCGAGCAAGATTTGAGGCTGATAGCTTAGAGCCAGATCGATTTTACCGGCAGCAACCAGTTTGAGTGAATCATTGGTATCCGCAGGCATCTGAATGTCGACATCCAGACCTTGGTCTGCAAAGTATCCTTTTTCCTGAGCTACATAGATGAAGGAATGTACTGCATTGGGGTACCAGTCGAGCATGATGGACAGTTTATCTTTGGTATCTGATGCTGGTTCTGTTACAGTCGAGTTTGCTTGCTGTGCATTGGTTTCCGAATCTGTTGTTGGCGTGTTTTTGCCAGCACCCGTGGTGCCGCATCCGCTAACGATCAGCAACAGGCTTATGAGTATAATGGGAAGCAGGGAGTATATACCTTTGTTAGTCATAAATGAAGTTCCTCATTTCATCGTTTGGGTTTGTAGAAAATGGACAGCAGCATGTTAACGGACAAAGTGACAATGTACTGATTAAAGTTAGCTGCTGGAATGGTGCATAAGTTATGTTGTGTAGAGCGTAATTCCTGTAGTAACATCTAAATTCTCTCTACATTTTATCCAGCTATTTTTTCGCTTCATGGCGCCGAGTGCCAAAGCGTTTCTCCAGCCAGGCAATCAATATAAACAAAACGATCCCGAGCAGGGATAACAGCACAATAGCGGCGAACATCGCGTCCGTGTTCATGTTGCTGGACATGCGGCGGCTGAAGTATCCGAGACCTTTGCTGCCACCGAGCCATTCGCCTATCGTTGCACCAACCACGCAGTACACCACAGACATCTTTAGCCCCGAGAAGAAGGAGGGAAGTGCCAGTGGAACCTGGAGTTTGCGAAAAATATCCCACGTGCTGGCTCCCATGGTGAGCAGTAGTTCACGCTGCTCTGGATCGCCTTGGCGAAGTCCATCGTAGGTACTCACCACAATGGGAAAGAAGGCGATCAGGAACACCACCGCGACTTTGCTCCACAGCGTGTAGCCAAACCATAGGATGAAGACGGGGGACAGGGCAATCAACGGGATCGTCTGACTGATTACGATGAAGGGATATAACGCTTTTTCAATCGACCGATTCATATGCATACCAGTTGCAAGTGCAATTCCGGCACCAATGGACAAGCCAAAACCAACAACAACCTCCATCAAGGTAGCAGGCAGATGTGTAGCCAGCAGGAGGTGACGATGCTCATACAGGGAGTTGGCAATCGCCGTTGGGGCTGGAATGATGAAGGAGGGCACCCATCCCATACGCACAATCCACTCCCAGAAGACAAGCAGCAAGAGCAGGAGCCAAATAAACAGACCATAACGGTCAAGCCAACGCCTTACGTTATTCTTCATGCAGTTTCCCAAGTTATCCTCTCGCATGCAATTGTTCCTCCAGTCGTCGTCTCATCTGAACGAGCGCCGGTTCGTAGATCATGTCCGAATGTCTTGGACGTGGCAAAGGTACCATCAAATCTTGTAGCGGTTGGCCTTGGCTCCCCGGAGTTAACAGGATAATCCGATCACTGAGTAGCAGGGCCTCTTCAATATCATGCGTAATGAACAACACGGTTTTGCCCAGATCTTCCCACAGCTCCAGTAGCCAGCGATGCATCTCGCGTTTGGTTAAGGCATCGAGTGCGCCGAATGGTTCATCCAGCAGCATGAGATGGCCACCTGTCAACAAAGTACGAAGCAGTGCGACACGTTGGCGCATGCCACCCGACAGCTCGTCCGGGTAAGCATGCGCGTAGCCGGATAAGCCAAATCTGTCGAGCCCTGCCATTATGTCTGCGCGAATTTTTCCCTTATCATGTCGCCCTGGAGCAAGTTCAGCGGGGAGCATGCAATTCTCCATGACGGTTCGCCAGGATAACAGGAGGTCCTTTTGCGGCATGTAGGCCACCTGCCCCAGTCGCTTTCCTTCAGGGACCCAAGGAATTTCAATGGTTCCGTGGGTTGGCTCAAGCAGGCCTGCCAGCAGCTTGAAAAGGGTGCTTTTACCGGAGCCGCTGGAGCCGATGAGCGAGACGAATTCGCCGTTGGCTACACGCATCGACACATTGGAGAGCACGGGGGAATCCCTTTTTCCCGGGAAAGCGTAGCTCATGTTGTGAATGGTTATGTTATTATCCATCTCGTTCTGTTCCCCCTTGTTATTCCAAATTCAACTTCAAACTGCGGGATCTTTCATTACACCTGCTGATCTGCCCGCAGAACGCGAAAAAGACCCACCCATTTCCGGAGAAATGAGTGGGTCTGTAAGTTCAATTCACATTAAATTTCATCATCAACATGAAAAAATCCGCTTACTGAAAGGCCGCTCCACTTCCCTCCGCTGGTATGATCCAGATCAGGTTCAAAGGGTCCGAATCATTCGATTCGTCTCAGCCGTAAGGCTCCCCTAGTGCATTGTTCAAGATATGCAGTTGTGTGTTCAGCATATATCACATGCAAGTGGAATGTAAAGGGGGCCGTGGGTTTATTTAATGAAACAGATACGATACAATATCTACTGAATTTCTATACACTGCTTTCGGGATGTAATCAATGGAAGGGGAAGTGTAATATGAAAACGATTGGTCTTATTGGTGGAATGAGCTGGGAGTCATCGTTAGAATATTATCGAGTTATTAATGAAGAAGTGAAAAATAAATTGGGAGGATTGCATTCAGCCAAGTGCATTTTATATAGCGTGAATTTTGAAGAGGTCGAGCGTTATCAAGCTGAAGGTGATTGGGAAAGCGCTGGTGAATTATTAGGGAATGCTGCTCAGTCATTGGAAAAGGCAGGAGCAGAAATGATTGTAATTTGTACAAATACGATGCATAAAGTAATTAAACATATTGAAGAAAAAGTGACACTACCCATCGTACATATTGCTGATGCAACAGCAAATCAAATTCATAAGTCCCATATAAGTACGGTTGGTTTACTCGGCACGAAATATACGATGGAACAAGACTTTTATAAAAAACGAATTGAATTTAATGGTATTAAGGTTTTGATACCGAATGAAGAGGATAGAAAAGTTGTCAATAAAATAATATACGAGGAATTATGTTTAGGGAAAATTGAGCCCTTATCAAGGGATTATTATAAAAAGGTGATCCAAAGGCTGGTTGATGATGGAGCTGAGGGAATCATATTAGGTTGCACCGAAATTGGATTATTAGTAAAAGTAGAGGATTCAGAAGTTCCCTTATTTGATACAACATATATCCATGCGATTGAATCTGTTCATTTGGCACTAGCCAAATCATTTGACTCAACCCGATAAACCCGTTCTCTGATTTACCTTGGCTCATGAACTCGATATAATAGGGATGGGCCGTACAGGCCGGATCACAAAATGCAGGTGGGATTGTTCTCCCTCCTAGGCAGAATGGGGACCCAAGTTGAAAACGTTCAAAAAAGTATATATTGAGATCACAAGTATCTGCAATCTGGCTTGCAGCTTCTGTCCGCAGACACAGCGTGCCAAAGGATTCATTGACCCTGAAGTCTTCAACAATATACTGGAACAAGTTAAACCACATACCAATCATATTTATCTACATGTCAAAGGCGAACCCTTGCTGCATCCCAAAATAGATCTGCTGCTTGATTCCGCACATGAGAAGGGACTCAAGGTGAACATTACAACGAATGGTACCCTGCTGCCCAAGACTCAGCATAAACTGCTTGGAAAACCGGCGCTGCGGCAGATGAATTTCTCTCTGCACAGCTTTGACGGGCATGAAGGTTCAACCGACCGTGACGGATATCTGAGCAACATTCTGTCTTTTGTACATGAGGCGGTGAAACACAATGTCATCATCTCATTCCGGCTATGGAATCTGACGCAGGATAACTTCACGAATGCTCAGATGAATCGTAATCGGGAGACCCTAGAAGTGCTGGAACGTGAGTTCAATCTGGATTTTCACATTGAGGAAAAAGTCGTCCCAGGCAGTGGGGTCAAAATTGCCCCGAATGTATACCTGAATCAGGATCATGAGTTCCAGTGGCCAAGTCTGGATGCACCTGAAGATGACGGCAAAGGCTTCTGCCACGCATTGCGTAGTCAGGCGGCTGTGCTAGTGGATGGAACAGTGGTTCCATGCTGTCTCGATGGCGAGGGTGTGATTAACCTGGGTAATGTGCACGAGAAGTCATTCTCGGAGATCATTGAAGGGGAGCGAGCGAACAATCTGGTATATGGCTTTTCCAAACGGGAAGCTGTGGAAGAGTTGTGTCGAAAGTGCGGTTATCGTCAGAGGTTTGGAGCCTGACATCTTATATCAGCAAGCTGGAAGCCATTCAAGATCACACATTTGAAAGACAAATGTAGTGATCTTTCTTGTTTACTGGGGATTAAAGTCAGAGGTACTTACGTTACATATGAGCATACCAGAGGTTGATATCAGCATATTGTTCAAAGTTCCTGACTTGCAAAAAATGCCGATATAACAGGCATTATGCGATGTCAGGATATATCTGATCTAATGATTATTCTAGTTACCTTCCTTATTTGGTAAGATTAGGTTGTGAGTTGGGCAGAGGTGCACCTCTGGCGAACTTTCAGTACAAGCCCAGGCTTGTACACGATCCAATAACGAGAGAATAAGGGAGGAATAAAGTAATGAAAAAAATGTTGACGTTGTTGTTGTCGGCTGGTTTGGTTGCTTCCATATTTGGTGCGGTTCCGGCTGCTGCTGCGCCTACAGTTGTTAATTCAACGATTATTGTTCCAGCGGGAACAACTTATGACGGTCAAGGCAAAACATTTGTAGCCAATCCTTCCACATTGGGTGATGGGTCTCAAGCAGAGAATCAGAAACCGGTATTTCGTCTGGAGGCAGGGGCTACGCTCAAAAATGTAAATATCGGATACCCTGCTGCCGATGGTGTTCACTGTTATGGTAACTGTAATATATCAAATGTAGTCTGGGAGGATGTGGGTGAGGATGCACTCACATTGAAGTCGGCCGGAACGGTCAACATTACCGGCGGTGCGGCGTATAAGGCCTATGATAAAGTATTCCAGATCAATGCAGCCGGAACGATTAACATCAAAAATTTCCGTGCAGATGATATCGGCAAGCTGGTACGTCAAAATGGTGGAACGACCTTCGCAGTTAACATGACGCTGGATAACTCCAATATTTCCAATGTGAAAGATGCTATTATGCGTACAGATAGCAGTGTATCTCAAGGGAAAATTACGAATACGCGCTATTCCAAAGTGCCAACTCTGTTCAAGGGATTTGCTTCAGGTAAAACCAGTCAATCCGGCAATGTCCAATATTAAACAGAGGATGAATCACTGGAGTTGATAAACGTGTAAGCTCCACTTGTGATTGGAAGGAAGTTGGAATATAACGTAAAAAAAGAGCGTCCCAAGGTCATTGCCACACTGACCTTTAGAGACGCTCTTTGTAATGCTAATGTCATAGTATTGTTTTGTTGAGCCATATGTCATATTGGAGGCTCAAATTATTTTTCTCCCGGAACTTCAACGATGACTTTGCCTTTTTCGGGAACATCAGAACCGGTATCAATGGAGCCCGATTTGTTCATGATCTCGTAGGAGGTTTCTTCAAGCATGCGAGAGTATTTAAATGATACGAGTGTTTGACCTGCTACGGAAGGACGAGTTCCTGCTTCAGCGACGGCTTTGGTTTTAATAAAGAACAGGTCACCGACGGTTCCGGCATTATTGCTGATGTTGGCCTGCCATTGCAGCAGGGCACTTCCATTTTTGTGGATATAATAACTGACCAGATCGTTGTCCTCGATAACGAAGAAACGATCCTTTTTGCCTTGTTCAAAAATGTATTTAATGGATGAATCCACCGGACCCAGAGGGGTGCGAATATCAAGGCGGGCTTGTCCCAGTTCAGAGAAGCGTGGCAGATGAAGTGCGGCTTCACGCGCCACAGTCAGATCGGAACTGTTATATTCTTTTACAAGAGTAGCATCGGTAGTGTAAATGTAAGCTTCCTTGGCCTTCTGGTTCCACTGCACCTTGGCACCAAAAGCTTCACCGATGGCACGGAGCGGAAGCATCGCTTTGCCATTCACGAGAATCGGCGCTGAAGACAATGTCGCACTTTGGGCATTTTTCTTCATTGTTTTGCTGTTTGGTGTAAGGATATACTTATCACTGCCTGTGCTAATGCTGATCTCTTTGGTTTTGTTATTGTAGCCAAACGTATAGTTGCCGAGGAATTGAAGCTCAGTCAATGCCACGTACGTAACCCCCTGCCGTATGACAACATCATATTGAGCTTTAACATTGTTAATATAGGCTGTCGGATTAGGTTTAGTTGCAGCGGCTTCCGCCACAGTGGATGAGAGTAAGGCAGGTGCCGTGCCTGCGGTGAGTATCGAAGCGGCAAGAATCATTTTCCATGTTTTAACCTGCCAAACAGAGTTGTACTTTTTCATTATTATCCATCTCCCTTCTAGCATTTAAGACGCATTACATAACCTAAATGTTGCATATTATGGAAAGAAAATTTTCAGATATCTCCCTTCCCATTACCCCATACGAAGCATGATGACTTTCTGGGGATTGTCACAAATACCCATCTGATGTACATTAGAAGCAATGAAATAAGTGAACCGGGAGCTCAATGAAGTTGGGCTGAGAGAGTGGCCTTGTGCCGCTGACCGTACATCTGATCTGGGTAATGCCAGCGTAGAGAACATGGATTTGCAGTATGTAAGGGTGAAGTGTAGGAATGAACGTGGATGAACAACAGACCTTTTTGAACTGTGGTGGTGTATCTGCCAGGGCGGAGAGGAATGGTTGATATTCCGTATTTTTGACATCCACCCAATACATCATTGTGAGGATTGTATACTGCGTGTTAGGCCTGCCCGGAACCGGGGAGGCTTTTTCGTTTATTTTTACAACCCCCACAGGGAACAAAGGAAGGACGTAGAGAACATGGCAACAACAACAGGCAACAAACGATTGAAATTAACGGATATTCTGGTAACCATCGTAATCGCAGTGGTGTTTGGGGTGATTTACAAGATATGGGGGCCTACGTATGACTTGATGAAACCATTCGGCGTTCATGCGGAGCAGATGATCTACGGCATGTGGTTTATGGCGGGCACGTTTGCTTTTGTTATCATTCGTAAACCAGGCGTGGCTATCTTGGCCGAGGTTGCGGCTTCAACGGTAAGTGCTTTTCTGGGCAGTGAATGGGGCATGTCCACACTTGTGTATGGTCTGTTGCAAGGGTTGGGAGCCGAGATCTTCTTCGCCGCATTCCTGTATCGTAAAACCAATCTGTTTGTCACTTGTCTTGCAGCAATTGGAGCCGCAGCGGCCTCGCTTGTGCTGGATTATCAGTATGGCTATATCGATTCACTCTCGGCCTGGAATTATACGTTATTCATTGGATTCCGCTTCATCGGAAGCATCCTGATTGCAGGCGTGTTCGCATATTATCTCGCCAAAGCATTGGAATTGACCGGTGTAACACGCTCCCTCAGACCGGTATCCAAACAGGATTATGAGGCGCTGGATTAGATGAACGGAGAGGGGAATCCGCAAGCGGTAAGTGTGACGAATCTAAGAAGCAAGTTCCCGGGAGAGAAAGCCTTGGTATTTCAAGGCTTGTCTCTTTCTGTGCGTCAAGGCGAGAAAGTGCTATTGCTCGGCCCAAGTGGCTCCGGTAAATCGACGTTATTGCAAATATTGAGTGGTCTGATACCACGTTCGGTTGAGATCCCGATGAAATGTGATGATATTCTGGTTCCCGCCAAAGCAGGAGTGATCTTCCAAGATCCGGATACCCAATTCTGTATGTCCTATACGGATGAAGAGATCGCATTTGTTCTGGAGAATCGGAATATTCCGCGTGAAAAGATGCCGGCGCTGATTGAATACTATCTGCAACAAGTGGGGTTATGCTTGGAACAGAATCGTGTATTGATCCAGTCCATGTCTCAGGGGATGAAGCAACGTCTTGCGATTGCTTCGATGCTTGCCATGGACCCGGAGGTATTGTTTTTGGATGAGCCCACTGCACTGCTGGATGATGAGGGTACTTCCCAAGTGTGGGACACCGTTAGACGGATTGCCAGTGACAAAACGATCATCATCGTTGAACACAAAATAAACGAGATTGTAGATATGGTCAACCGCATCATTGTGTTATCAACTGAAGGGAAGATTGTGGCGGATGGGCCAGCACAGCAGGTATTTACGGATGAACGGGGCAAGTTGCAGGCTTATGGAATCTGGTATCCAGGCGTGTGGGAAGAGCATGAGCAGGAGAGGGCAACGAAGGAAGAAAAGGAAAATATGACTGGTGACTATCTAGTCAGTGAAAATCAGGGCTTTCGGAGCCTGGAAGGACGGCAATCGTTTGGCTTATCCGATGCAACGGGGAGATTACCCCTAGCTCACGTCTCATCCTTATCGTCTGTATCGTCGTCACATCGGCCTGTACTGGACTTGCAGCAGTTCACCGGATGGCGTGGAAAAACACCTTTCATTCAGGTGGAACAGGCCAAGGTATGGCACGGAGATTGGATTGGTATTGTCGGAGCCAATGGAGCTGGCAAGAGTTCATTGTTGTTATCTCTGATGAATATTCTGAAAACAACAGGTCATTATGAGGTGCACGGTCAGCCTTCTGGCAAAACGGAACAGCTTGCAGATCAGATTGCGTTTGTCTTTCAGAACCCGGAGTTTCAATTTGTAACCAACACCGTGGCGGAAGAAGTGGAATTCTCATTGCTGGGGGGCAGGCTTACAACGGAAGAAAGACATGCCAGGACGGATCATATGCTGAATCAATTTGGACTAATCGACTTGTCCGAGCGCCACCCCTATCAATTATCAATGGGACAGAAACGACGTTTGAGTGTGGCCTCTGCATTGGTCAGAGAGCAGCGAATTCTGTTGCTGGATGAACCCACATTCGGACAGGATGCCCGCAATACATTCGCCATGTTGGCACAACTGGAGCAACTGCGGCGTGAAGGAACAGCTATCGTTATGGTTACCCATGATCGTGAAATTGTAAAAAGATATTGCACCCGAATCTGGACGGTAGATGAAGGGAGGTTGTCTGATGCAGCTGTCGTTTCCTCATCGTGAAACCTGGCTTCATGCCGTCAATCCTGGATTGAAGATGATTATTCTGACGATAATGTTTGTCATCGTTATCCTTATTCACAATCTGAATGTGATGGCCAACGTTGCGATAGCGATGATGCTGTTGCTGGGCTGGACAGGGCACCCGTGGTACAGATTGATCCTGTACGCATCACCGTTCATCCTGGTGTTTATCTCCACATCTACAGGCATGATGATGTTTGGTAAGGGGGAGACCACATGGTATAAGTGGGGATTGATACACATTACGGAAGAGAGCTTTTATCGCGGATTACATCTGGGATTTCGCTCGCTGAGCATGGCAGCCGCTGGGTTACTCTTTGGTCTTACGACCAAGCCGATACGGCTGTTTTATTCCCTGATGCAGCAGTGGAAGCTTCCTGCAAAATATGCCTATAGCTTTCTGGCCGCGATGCGCATGATCCCCATTTTGCTGGATGAATTCCAGACGCTCCGTTACGCTATTCGTATTCGTGGAACAATGCAGCGCGGTTCGCACTGGAACGTGTATGGTACACTCAAGCGTTATGCTATTCCTCTGCTGGCACAGAGCATTCGCCGTGCACAGCGAATGGCGGTAGCGATGGAAGCGAAGGGATTCACGGATGGGGCGAGCCGAACGTATTACATTCAGATGGGCTATTCCCGAGCTGATCTGTGGTTTGTATTTTATTATATCCTCACCTTAACAGCTGCTTATTACATTGGGATCACCTTTCCTTATCATGCTACGATGGTAGATGTAAGGTAATACTGGGAGATAGAGAGAAATATATTGAGGTAAACGGTAACTTTTTCCTTCGCACAACGTCTATATGGAAATAACTTCTAATGGATGGGGATGAACGAGAGTGAAGACGGGTCCTGACTGGCAGGGAATGGGGTACAAGTGGATGACCATGACTGGATTATCAGCTGTACTGTTGATGGGATGGATGCTGCTGGATTCACAAAAGGTAGTGCTTGGAGGACAAGCTTCGGTTACAACGCCCCAAGCTTTGGGAGCAAGTCCCCAAGCCTTATCAACAAAGTTGGCTTATAAACAAGGAGAATCCGTTACGCTCATGAATGATATTCCCCTGTTTCAAAACAGGAGGGACAGCAGTGTGGCTCCTGACCAAATGAAGATTGAATACTATACAACAAAAAACGAGAAGTATAGGTTGGCATCGGTTCGAGGCGAGTGGTTGCAGCTTAAGTCATCCGATCATGGAGACTTCTGGCTGCCAAGTTGGTATGCAATGAAGGAGAGCAGAAGCATGACGGAAACAGCTCCGCAAAGTCTCACCCTTCAATCGGGCAGCAAGCTGTATCTGGCTCCAGACAGTGCTACAACCTGGACTTTTGAGAAAGCGTTAACAAGTAAAGCTGTTATTGTTGCAAAGTGGAAAGGATGGTATGGCGTCTCCATTGCTCCACGAACCTGGAGTAAAGAATCCTCCACGTATCGGCCAGGACTCTTCTGGATCAAGGCAGAGGCTCTAGAGCAGAGGAAGAATGTGGCTGATGGTTGGTTCCAACAGAATACATCGCTACCGACTTCGGTTATTCGTCATTTGACGGATATTAAGCTGAACAAGGCAACCACCTCCAAACAAGTGGCTGGGTGGTTAGGCAAACCGGATTGGAAAGAGAGTTCAAGCAATTTGAATGATACCGGCTATGAAATGAATATTGGGCAGACCTGGAGATACGAGCGGGAAGATGCACAATTTCTGGTCACATTCAACAAGAATGGCAGACTGGTCAGAACACGCTGGAATTTAGCACAGGATAATCGAAATGCTGTCGTTTCCGATTGGAACATCAGTCGGGCGGATGAAACTGGGTTCACAACAAAAATCTATGGCACAACGCTGCCGACGACAATCCCTTGGAAATCGGTATGGACCAATCAGGGGGATATCAACTATACCTTTTTGCAAGCAGCTACAGATGATGTTCTCCTGATGAAAGGGGATGACGGTGGGTTTAGTGGGTTTCATTATGAGAGTTCAGCATACGCACTTGACCGACATTCCGGCAAGAAATTATGGGAGATTAACGCGGGATATGGAAGACAGCAGGTAGAGGTGGATGCAGAGCGCAGATATGTTACAATCTACACCGATTATGACCCTGACAAGAAAAAATACGTGGATCGTATTCGTCATCTGGACTTGAAGAACGGACAGGTCACTTGGACGTATAATCCTAAGCAGAAATTCAGACTGAATGGCATCACCGCTGCGAAGAACGTTGTGGTTGTGGATAGCCCCGTTGTGGAGGGTTCAAGCAACAGTTGGTTGACGGTTCTGGACAGTGCAAACGGAAAAACATTGTGGACGCGAAAACTGGCTACGGGTTATGAATTATTGAACAAGAGTGCAGATGACCCTTATGTGTTGTATTGGGAAAAGAATGAACTGGTTGCAGCTGATCCTCGATCAGGGCGAACCGTATGGAGCTTGAAGGCCAAACGATCCACCATAGAACAATTTGTGAATAATCCATATTTTGATGGAATTGAACGTCTTGATCCCTTTACAACCAGGAATGCTGAAAGATGGCTATCATTAGATAATCAGTGGCTGCTGCTTGATCTGAACACGGGGAAAAAACTTGCACAATTTCCTGCACAGGCAGGACAAAGATTTGAAGAGCTGAATGATGGCATGCTGTTGATCCGTGAGAACAAAAACGGCGATCATTACGGAGAGTATAAAGATTTTACAACTACCCTGTACGATGCCAGGACAGGCAAAACACGGTGGACACTCAAGGGCAACATTGAACGAGGACTGGTGGAAGAGGATCAGTTGTATGTGATTAAAAATGGTTACCCCGCGGCTTTGAATTATGATACGGGGGAGACGCGTTGGAATGCCAAAGATACGATTGCCACTCTCAGGTATCCCACGAATCAGGGGAGCTATCTGGTCATTGATGATCAGTTGCTGCTGCCCATGGATGAGAATTGGTTGGTATTGAATAAAAACAATGGAGCCTTGTTAGGTCGTGTACATGACGTGGCGATGGGAAACCCGGAGCATCGCGACCGGGATGCGAAGAACGGAATGATCAACCGGATCGGCAATGAAGTGTATGTGGGTTCGTCCAACGGACGTTTTCGCGTGTATGAAGCCAGCCGCCTTCAGGAGGCAATCTCACCTTAAAAGCTTGTCTCATCAGGGATGTTGATTTATTATAAATGAACAGGATTGCTCGCGCTCCGGTTATCGGCTGTGCGGGCTTTCTTCATGTGTTCTTGAAGAACCATGCATGATCATTCACGGGAGGACTCTCCATGATCTCATTATATGGTGTAAGCAAACGTTATAACGAGCGCGGTTCCCGTGCAGATCAGGGATTCGAAGCGTTAAGCTCGGTGTCGCTCGAAGTGGGACAAGGCGAAATTCACGGCATCATCGGTTCGAGTGGCGCAGGCAAATCCACGCTTCTGCGGATGCTCAATGGTCTGGAAAAGCCGGATGAGGGTGAGGTTGTTGTGAATGGGCAGCACCTGACCCAGATGAGTGAGCGCACTTTGCGTCTGGCACGAAGGTCCATTGGCATGATCTTTCAGCACTTCAATCTGGTCAGTAATCGGACGGTGAGTGGCAATGTCTGTATGCCGCTGGAACTGGCCGGGATGTCCCGTACACAGCGAGTCGAGCGTGGACTTGAGGTGCTTAGGTTTGTTGGACTGGAAGACAAGGCAGATCAATATCCTGCTCAGCTTAGCGGAGGACAGAAGCAACGTGTGGCGATTGCACGCGCACTCGCCAGTCGTCCGGATGTGCTGCTCTGTGATGAACCTACCTCTTCGCTTGATCCACAGACTACGAATGGCATACTGGATGTGCTACGTCATATCAATGAAACGCTGGGCGTGACCATTGTCGTCGTGACGCATGAGATGGAAGTGGCTCGTAGACTATGTCACAGGGTATCCGTCATGAAGGATGGGCGACTCGTACGAACATTGACTGAAGCGGAAGTGAGCAGTATTCCCGCTCCGCAGCCGGATCTGCTGACCTCCTTGCTTGCGGGTGAGGAATATGGGATGGCAGGTTCGTCTTTGTTCCGTCAGACAGAACTGGGGGACAAGTCATGAGGTTACCTGAATCTGTACTGAAGTATCAGCATGAGATATGGCAAGCGATCGGAGAGACTTTTGTCATGGTAGGCATTTCCATTGCAGCGGCTGTTCTGATCGGGTTACCTCTGGGTACACTTCTGTACTTATTCCGGAGAGGACAACGGTATCAGAATCAAACGTTGTCTTTTGTACTCGGCAGTATCGTCAACATCATTCGTTCGTTTCCGTTCTTACTGCTGGTTGTCTTCATGATTCCATTCACACGAATCGTCGTTGGAACGTCCATCGGTACACTGGCGGCAACCGTTCCACTCTCAGTCATTGCGATTGCTTACTATGCCAGACTCGTGGAACAAGCGTTGCTGGATGTACCGAAGGGCGTGGTTGAAGCTGCATCATCCATGGGGGCATCAACGATGCAGCTCGTGGTGAAATTCCTGTATGTGGAGGCACGATCTGGCCTTGTACTGGGACTCACCACAGCTACGATTAGCTTTATCTCCTACTCGACGGTGATGGGCATTGTAGGTGGCGGCGGGGTTGGAGATTTTGCCATTCGCTACGGTTATCAGCGCTTCGAAACGGAGATCATGGTATTTACGATCATCATTATGATTATCCTGGTACAGATGATCCAATTCACAGGCAGCAGATTGTCCCGCTGGCTGGATCGCAGATCCTGAGCGTAGTGACACGGTACATGATTGAAGAAAGTGCAGTAACAAGGAAGACCAATACAGATTATATGATGAGGGGTAGACATACAATGAAAGCAAAAATGATGCTTATGTTGCTTGCAGTAATGCTTGTCGTAGCTGCTTGTGGCAAAAAAGAAGAAACACCTGCGGCTGAAGGAACGAAAGAAGATACACAAGCTGCACAAGAGGTTACGCTGAAAGTGGCCACATTAATTCCGCCAATGACAGACGTACTGGATATTGTTAAACCACTCTTGAAGGAAGATGGCGTCAATCTGGAAGTTGTTGTATTGTCGGATAACGTTCAACCGAATACAGCACTCGCGAACAAGGAAGTAGATGCAAACTTCTTCCAACACGTGCCTTACATGAATCAATATAATGAAGCAAACAATGCGAACCTGGTGCCCGTGCAGCCCATCTATAATGCTATCTACGGCGGCTACTCCAAAAAGTACAAAACGATTGAGGAATTGCCAGAAGGTGCAACGATCGCCATTGCGAACGATCCTTCCAACATTGGTCGCTCTCTTGTGATGCTGGAGCAGAACGGATTGATTAAGCTGAAAGAAGGCGTAGGTTTTAACGCTACACAGGCAGATATCACCGAGAATACGAAGAACTTCAAGTTTGAGGAAGTGGACTTGTTGATGCTTGCACGCATGATGGATGACGCTGATCTGGTAGCCATGACACCTGCTTATGCCAGTCCGCTCGGTCTTACACCGAAAAAAGATGCACTGTTAACCGAGAAGGATGATTCCCATTTTGCGATCACCCTGGTTGCCCGTGAAGATAATAAGGACTCCGAAGCGATCCAGAAGCTGGCTAAACGTATGGCGGGCCCAGAGGTCAAAGCCTTCTTCGAAGAGAAATATGCAGATATCGCTATCCCGGCATTTAAATAGAGAATACGTGGGAACAACGTGAATAGCCTTAAGATCTAAGCGATAACGCTTGGATCTTTTTTTTTGTCCTCACGTGCTTATTAACAAGTATTTAGAAAGTTAACAATTAGGTCATATCCCCGGAACATTTTATTTAATAGTTTTTTTGTATAATTTGTTTGAAAATAGTTCTTTAGAATTATAAATTAAGAGATTTTATTGTATTTTCGAGCGTGAAAAATGTCTTTTACAAGAATGGAGACCTAGTTTTTAGAAAGATGGTTTACACTCTATGAGAGCTATATAAGAGCTATATAAGTTGTATTAATCATTTACACGAAAACGGAGAGGACAGAAAAAATTGAAAAAGCGAAGCGGTTGCCTAAAAGCTTTCTGAAAGAAAGCTGCATCGGAAGCATAGGCTATTACCGGATTTCCCCTAAAAAAGGGTATTAAAAAAATCTGGGATAACAGTGATTGGAAGGTTGTAAAATTAATCTGGAAGAGGTAGAGAAATTTGTCCCAAAACAATAGTAAACCGACCTGGTTCAACAAGATACATAAGAGCTTTAAGGCAAAGCTGGTGGTGTCCTTTATTGCTTTCCTGGCCATTCCTTCGTTAAGTATTGGAGTCTTATCGTATAACAGTGCCAAAGGTGAAGTAGAGAAGCAAATTTTACATAGTGCGATGGAAAACGTGAACCTTGCCAGTGCGACGATTGATCTCTCAATCAATGCCAAACGGAATCATATTGAATACTATGCCAAAACACTTGCAGAGCAATTAAGACAGGAAGATGCCGAGGTTCGGGTTGTGAACGAATTGAAGGGGTATGCTGCGCAGAACACAGACATCATCACCATAGGTGTGGGCACAGAGGCAGGTGTGTATCTCATGTCCTCTGATGCGGAGATGCCTGAAGATTATGATCCGCGAACCAGACCATGGTACACGGAAGCCATGGGAACTCCACAGCAGGTGATTGTTACAGATCCCTATATATCTGCTGAGACAAAAGAGATCACCATTACGATTGCAAAGGCATTGGAAGACCAATCGGGTGTGGTCCAGCTGGATCTCGATCTGTCGGACATTAGCCAATTGGTTAGCGGAATTAAAGTTGGAGAGCAAGGGCATCTGATTCTGCTGGATGCCAGTGAAAAGTATATCTATCATCCGACAATGCAACCTGGAACAGATGCAACAGAAGATTTTTGGACACAAGTGTATACGAACGAATCTGGTAACTTTAGATATACCTTTGATCAGATGGATAAGGTCATGTATTACGCTACGAATGCATCCACGGGATGGAAGGTCGCTGGCACCATGTTCTCCTCTGAAGTAGAGGATGCTGCTGCGCCCATTTTGAATCGAACGATTATGGTAATTGTTGCTTTTCTCGTCATCGGAATGTTGATCATCTGGCTGGTGATGCGATCGATTGTTAAACCGATTCGTCAGTTGAAGGTTCAGGCGATTCAGGTGAGTGAAGGAGATCTAACCCAGACGATTACAAGTACAAGTAATGATGAGATTGGTGAACTGAGTGAAGCATTTGGCAAAATGCAGAGCAACCTGCGTGACTTAATCCAAAATGTGGAGAACAGCGCCAATCAGGTCGTTATCTCATCGGATGAAATGACTCAGAGTGCGGAATCAACCAGTGCAGCCAGTGAGCAAGTAGCACGAGCTATTCAGGAAATTGCGAGTGGCGCAGAGAAACAGACCCAGGGAATTGAACATAACCATCAGGCCATGAATGAAATCACGATTGGCATTACAAGGATCGCCGAACGTTCCATACATGTTGCTGATTTGGCTAAACATACAACCCTACAAGCGGAAGAAGGCGGCAACACCGTCAAACAGACGGTGAGTCAGATGCAATCGATTCAAGAGACGGTAGAACAAACAAACCTGATGATTCAGGCGTTATATGAACGATCACACCAAATTTCAGCGATCACGGAGTTAATCGGAAACATCGCCAAACAGACAAACCTGCTCGCACTGAACGCATCCATCGAAGCTGCTCGTGCAGGTACACATGGCAATGGATTCGCCGTTGTAGCAGCAGAGGTTCGCAAGTTGGCAGAGCAATCCGGGCAGTCTGTCAATGAAATTACCGTGCTGACTACGGCGGTACAGGAAGATATGGCTGCTTCCGTTCGCATGATGGAAAAGGTAACTTCAGAGGTGGGAGAGGGCATGGAGATCTCTACAGAAGCGATTCGAAAGTTTGAACGCATTCTGGATAGCATGCGTGAAACGACACCTCAGATTGAAGAGATTGCAGCTACGTCACAAGAGATTACAGCAGGTGTACAGGAAGTATCTGCTGTATCCAATGAGTTGGCTGGCATTGCGTCAGGCAACGCTGCAACTTCCGAAGAAGTGGCCGCTTCCTCAGAGGAGCAGCTGGCAGCGATGGAGCAGATTTCTGCCTCGACTCGTGGCTTGTCTACCATGGCGGAAGAGCTGCAGCACCTGATTAGACAGTTTAAGTATTAATCGGGATCGCAGATACGAATATCACACAGGGACAGCATCACATGATGTTTCATCAGAGGGAGTGGACAGCCATGCAACCAGAACTCAAAGCCTTCTTGCTGCTAACGGATGCGGTCATGATTACAGATGAGGAGGGTGTGATTCTAGATGTGAATTCCGTTTATGTAACCAAAACAGGATTCTCACGGGAAAGCACCATAGGTCAGCCTGCCCGATTGCTAATGGATACGCACTGGAGAGGAAATCAGACCTGGTCCGGTGTAGCCAAACTGATGAAGGTAGATCAGGAATTTTGGGAAGCCCAAGTTACGATTACATCGGTTTATTTGAACGATTCTCTCTTTTATATCAGTATTTTTAATGATGAATTTTCATGAAAAAAAATCGTTGTTTTGTGATAAGGGTATGTTAGCTGAAAGTGGGAATTATTTTCAAAAAAAAGGTCAATATCGTCAATTGAATAAGGGAGCCTGGCATACTATGATTTGTGTACCGGGGGACTGCGAACGTGAATCTGGCAACATTCATTGAATGCATGAAATCCTGAAGTCGTAATGTGGACGGTGACCATTTGCTACGCGATCTTGTGTTAAATTTCACGCTAATTTTGATCTTTGTTTTCCTGACTCATCACTATCTGAACCAAACCAATGCTACCCGTTCTACATCCATCACGACTCGGATCATTATTGGTATTACACTGAGCATGTTGGGTACGGCGCTCTATTATTTCTCTATTGTGCTTGAGGATGGAACATTGTTGAATTTCCGGGCCAGTGTATATCTGCTCGCCGCTTATTTTGGGGGAACTGGCTCTGCCTTTGTTACTTTTGCATTCATGTGGATTTTTCGCATTAATATGGGGCGTAATCCTTTGTTGGAGAACTGGCAGTATGCGTTGGCAGAGTTGTTATTTGTTGTAGCCGTATGCCTGATCTTTCAGTATGTTAGGGGATTTATACAAAAGTGGTTGTCTGGAGCGTTGCTGCTGATAACTGTGTATGAGTTTTTCGTACTAAAGATATATTCTCCTTCTCTGCTAATGTTGGGACAGATTCTCCTTTTTCAAGGTATCTGCATGCTCTTCGTTATATTATTCCTGTACTATCTGAACCAAAATCATCGATATAGGAGATTGGTCATTCAAAGGGATCAGGAAATGCTGGAGATGCTTCGGATGCAGCCGGGTTTTACGTTTAAAATCCATAAACAGAATGGAAAATTTGAGTACCTTCTGCTTGAAGGGGAGATGCTCTCCCGACTGGGCTTGGATATGAATAGTCTGAAGCAAGATTACAAGCTGGGTACATTGAACATTTTACCTCAGGAAAAGGTAGAATTTCTGCGAAAGCAGTTTAACCGGGCCTGGGAAGGGGAATCTTTTTTTTACGAGATTGAGCATGAAGGGTTCTATTCGCTGGTGAAAATTCGCCCTCTTCGAGAAGAGGGGGTTGTGAAATATGTCGTGGGATATGGACTCGATATCACGGAACACAGAGCAGTTAAACGAAGGATTCAAGAAAGTGAAGAGCGATATCGAACACTTGAGCGCGTGTCGGCAGATTGGTTCATCGGTATGGACAGCAACAGGTGTATTGTGTCGGTTAATCAGAAATTTCTGGATGTGCTCGGTCTCAGCAGGCAGGAAGTGCTTGGTCGTCAGCTTGAAGAATTGTTGTTCATTGAGCAATTGGATAACTGGTTGTTCATTTTCCAAAAAGCCTTGCATCACAATATAGCCCAGGATACGGAATTAAGTTTCATCATTGGAGAAGCTCATGAGCAGCATGTTCGGGTTCACTTGTATCCTGTCAAAGGACTAAACTCAAGTGAGAAAATTAAGGCAGTCATTCGTGACATTTCGGATCACTATAGACGTGTTAAGGCTGACAAAGCAAGTCAGGCGAAGAGTGAGTTTCTCGCATTCATGAGCCACGAGATTCGTACCCCACTGAGCGGCATTATCAGCTTTTCGTTGTTGCTTCAACGAACAGATCTATCTCCACAACAGAAGGATTATTTGAGTAAAATTAATGCGTCCTCCCAAACCTTGCTTGCCCTCGTAAATGATATTCTTGATTTTTCGAAAATTGAGGCAGGCAAGCTGATTTTGGAGAAGGTTTCTTTTTCACCGGAGGATGTGATCAAACGTGTGGCAGATCAGGTCGGTGTGGCCATCGGACACAAAGATATCGAAGTGATCTTTACAACCGATCCCGATCTGCCGTTAACGGTGATTGGTGATCCCTTCCGACTTGAACAGGTGTTATTGAATCTGCTGAGCAATGCGATTAAATTTACGGAGCATGGATATGTGACGTTGCAGGCAGAGGTGCTTTCATTGGAGGCGGAGCAAGTTCAGGTCCGTTTTGAGGTAGAAGACACGGGAATCGGAATCTCACCCGAACAATTGGAACGGCTTTTTGTCCCGTTTACTCAAGCAGAACCTTCAACGTATCGAACATATGGTGGTTCTGGTCTTGGACTGGTCATCTGTTACCTTCTGGTGACCTCCTTGGGAGGAAGTTTGCAGGTGGATAGTGTTCTGGGAGAGTACAGTCTGTTCTCATTCGACTTGATATTTGAACTGGCAGAATCGGAAGAAGAAAGTTCCTTTCTGCAAACATACCCTCTTCTATATTACGCGGATGATGTGGTGATCGTTGAGGAAGACGAACGAATGGGTGCGAATTTGAAGCAGATCCTCCACTCATTCGGGATGAAGCCGAAGCTGTATCCTTCGTTGAACCATATGATGGAAAGTGATTGGTGTATACCAAAGGCAGAGGGGATAAGTTCAATATTATTGATGATAAATATGGATGCAGCACACGCACACCATCGTTTACCTTGGAACAACCTGATGAAGCGATTGAATCGAATCAAATTTCAGATGGTGGGTTATACCCATGCCTTTAGTGCAAATGCCCTGTGGAGTGAGGAGAGATCCTTTCGCCCGGATCTCATGATGATCAAACCGATTACACGTCTGGGATTGTTCGAAGTGTTACTTGCACTTCAGGGTGAAGGGCCATTGGAGGACAAGCGGATGAGCGAAGGCGACGAGTTCCATTCGCGTAACCTGAAAGGCCACATTCTGATAGCTGAAGATCATGAAATCAATCAATTGGCCATTCGGGCCATGCTGGAGCATATCGGATTCAAGGTGACGCTTGCAGACAGTGGCACAGAGGTTTTGGAGAAATTGCACGAACAAACATGGGAACTGATTCTGATGGATCTCTTAATGCCAGATATGAATGGTATTGATGCAGCAAGGCACATTCGCAAGATGAGGAAATATGACCGTACACCCATTATCGCGCTTACAGCGAATGCTTTAAAAAGGGACGATGAGGTATATCTTGAAGCGGGCATGAATGCAATCCTGACTAAGCCCATACAGGAACAACAGAT
This sequence comes from Paenibacillus sp. FSL R5-0519, assembly GCF_037974275.1. NCBI lineage: Bacteria > Bacillati > Bacillota > Bacilli > Caryophanales > Paenibacillaceae > Paenibacillus > Paenibacillus sp. FSL R5-0519. The sequence goes on along the minus strand of NZ_CP150234.1, from coordinate 5,563,761 downwards.
CGCAGCTATGTTGGACATATGGATTGATCTAAAAGGCATAAGAGAGATCAATGGAATCGATTCAGATAAGGCCATTAGACAGATGGACGGCAAGCCGCATATTCTGCAATATGCGCTTACGAAATTCAGGACGGAGTATGGTTCGTTTCAGCAAAAGCTGGCGGCACAGCTTCAGCAACAGCAGATTACTGAAGTAATCCGTAATGTTCATTCTCTTCGAGGCGTAGCTGCGAATCTGCATGCAGTGGACCTGATGTGTACGGTTCTCCAGCTGGAGCTGCTCTTATCCGATCCGTTACTCGAAGAAAAGGCACTAAACTCGGTATTAGAGAAGGTGCAACAGGAAATTGATAAAATTACCGGGTCTCTGCCATGGTGACCTGAATAAAGTTATATTATTTTAAGGAGTAAACTTATATCCGACCCCCCAGATGGTTTGAATGTATTGGGGGTTTTTCGGATTGTTCTCGATTTTTTTGCGAAGCTTGGTAATGTGCACATCGATGGTGCGATCATTAATGCCGGCATCAATACCACGAATGGCTTCAATCAGGGCATACCGGCTGTAGACCTTGCCAGGATTGAGGATAAACAGCTTCATGATCTCAAATTCGGAAAATGTCATCTCCACTCGCTGGTTATTTAACAGAACGGTTCTTCGCGCCAGATCGAGAGATATTCCAGTTTCCTGTTCAGTGACAATAGAGCTGTTCAATATGGCGTAACGACGCAATACAGCCTCAATACGTGCTTTCAGTTCCTGCATGCTGAAAGGTTTACATACATAGTCATCAGCCCCATCTGTTAATGATCGAATACGTTCGGATACTTCGGTTAACGAAGAGATGACAATGATGGGGATTGCCGTATGTTGGCGCATGAGAGAACAAGGATTCTTATTACCCGAATCAGGGAGCAGCAAGTCAAGAAGCAGGATATCAGGCCGCGCTTGAAGCTGTAGAAGACCATCTCTTGCGTTATCGACACGGGTAACATCATACCCTTCACCTTGTAAATACAAGGATAATGTATCGCCTAACATGTTGTCGTCCTCTATGATAAGCACTTTCGTCATGATATTCCTTTCTGAACCCCCTTCTTGTAGAAGGATTAAGATCCATGGATTAACTTAATATACCTGATATTTAAAACAGGCTGCATGAGGATGTCAAGACTTTAACATGACTCCAAGAAGGTGAGAGAATCTGGTTTATTGCTCGCCCAAATGTGGATGAGCTTCACGCTCGATCAGGCGCATCAGTTTGCGCTCGGTGGCTGTCTCTGGTGCAGGGGTGTAGACACTGCAACGCAGATCGGAACTACCCTGAACCTGCAACGAAGTCAGATCAAACAACATTTTGCCTGCTTTGGAGTGCCTGAATTCGATTAATACGTCCGGGGCACTGCTGACGCTGCTTTGTTTCCAAAGGGTGTGAAAATCGTGATGTCTGTTCATCATGTCGTCCAAAAATAAATTATACCATTCATCATCAACATACTGACCATAATAAGCACGAAAGATCGCCAGAAATCCGCTAACAAAATCCTCCCAGTTCACCGCGAGCCTGCGAAACTCCTTTCGATCAAATAAAAGACTGATCATATTCCGCTGTTCGGGGGCAATCTGTTCAAAATCCATAAAAACATGCCGGGCTGCATCATTCCAGCCAACAATGTAACAACGCCGATCCGAGATCACGGTAGGGCAGTGATGAAGTTCTTGCAAAATTTTCTGCAAGGAAGGGTGAAGTTGAACAGGTTCTTCTTCCAGTGTCGGCAGTTCGGAGTGATGTTCCATGGCAAGTGAAAACAGATATTTTCGCTCATCCGCAGTAAGTCTTAGTGCTGAAGCGATGTTGTCCAAAACCGAATGGGATACCTGAATATCCCGACCTTGTTCAAGCCAGGTATACCATGTTGTACTTACTCCTGCCAGTTGGGAAACCTCTTCTCTCCTCAAACCAGGCGTTCTGCGCCGGCTTCCAGTGGGTAAACCGACAGATTCGGGAGAAATTTTGGAACGCTGTGTTTTTAGAAAAGTAGACAATGCCTGTAACCTGACATCGTAGTTCAATCCATCACCTTCCGTCCTCGTTATCATGGTAGTCATTATACTATTATAATTGACAACTTGTAATAGGATATTCAAAAGTGCACTATTAGTGGCATAGCGTAAGAATGAAGAAAGATAACAGCGCTGAAGGAGGATGGATATGGAACGAGTCGTCATTACAGGTATGGGAGTCATCTCTCCTTTGGGAAATGATGTACATACATTCTGGAATGGATTAATTGAGGGTAGATCAGGAATATCAACAATAGAACATTTTGATACAGCTTCCTATAAAACCAGAATCGCTGGTGTGGTCCGTGATTTTGATGGTGAAGAGCAATTTGGACGCAAGGAAGCAAGGCGTATGGACCGCTTCGTTCAATTCGCTGTTGCTGCTGCGGACCAGGCAGTATCCCAATCGGGTCTTGTGATGGACGAACTGGACCGCGAACGGGTAGGTGTATATATTGGTTCAGGAATAGGCGGAATTCAAACATTGATGGAACAAGGCAAGGTCCTGTCTGATCGGGGACCTGCGAGAGTCAGTCCAACACTCGTACCTATGATGATATCCAATATGGCTGCAGCTATGGTTAGTATGAGGCTTGGTTGCTGGGGGCCAACATTGTCCCCAGTAACCGCTTGTTCCATTGGCAATACAGCCATTGGAGAGGCTTTCCGTCTTATTCGTCTTGGCGGAGCCGATGTCATTATTGCTGGCGGGACAGAAGCGGCTGTAACCGAAGTGTCACTGGCAAGCTTCGGTAATGCGACAGCGTTGTCAACAAGAAATGAAGCATTCCATGCAGCAAGCCGTCCATTTGATGCGGGGAGAGACGGTTTTGTCATGGCGGAGGGCGCTGGGATTGTGGTTGTTGAGTCACTATCTCATGCACTGGAACGAGGGGCAAATATTCTTGCCGAAGTAATTGGATATGGTGCCAGTTCAGATGCATATCATATGGTAGCAACCCATCCGGAAGGACGGGGGGCATATCTGGCGATGAAAGCAGCGCTTAAAGAAGCTCAGATTGAACCTGAAGACATCGATGTAATTAATGCTCATGCCACCAGTACGGAGGCGGGTGATCTCTCTGAGACGAGAGCGATTAAGCAACTTTTCGGGGAAGCCGCCTATGATGTTCCTGTCACAGCGAATAAGTCCATGACAGGACATATGCTTGGTGCAGCTGGTGGTGCGGAGGCGATCTCACTTATTCAAAGCCTGCGTCATGGCATCATTCCTCCAACCATCAATCAGGAGCAGAGTGACCCTGAATGTGATCTTGACTATGTACCCAATGAGGCAAGAAGAGCAGATTTGCGGATTGGAATGTCCAATTCCTTTGGTTTTGGCGGTCATAATGCGGTGATTGTTCTTCAAAAATATTCTTCTTAAGCAAAAAGAACAGCTGAAATAACCAAAGGAACAGCGCAGCCTGGTGGGGCCACGCTGTTCCTTTGGTTATACGCGAATCATTCGTACCACGGTACCCTAATTAACAGGCGAGTGTCTGCACGCTTTACGAAGAGAGAGACGTTGATTCCGGCAAGCCTTTGCTGCCCCGACTCAACCAGCTTACACGCCAGCGGGATTGCATGAAGAGAACAAGGAACAGGGAAGCTGCAGCAATCAGGCTAAGAATGACGAAGCCTGGAGTATAGGATTGGTAGCTGCTATATAGTTGACCGAGAATCAGCGGCAGTGCGTATCCGCCCAACCCGCCAGCCGCGCCTACAATGCCTGTCATCAGGCCAATCTCGTTACCGAAGCGTTGCGGAACCAGTTGGAACACGGATCCATTTCCAGCTCCCAGACACATCATACCGAGGAACAGCATGACCACTACAACAGGAAGTGGTGGCATGAAGGATACTCCGATCAACATGACGCAGGCTCCTGTATAAAGGAAAGTCAGCATGCGGGTTCCACCAATTTTGTCTGCCAGATAACCCCCTACAGGCCGGAAGAAACTGCCTGCAATGACACAGAAGGTGGTAATATCTGCGGCTCGAACAGGTGAAAGTCCATACTGGGTGTTGAAGAAGATGGTTAGATAGTTACACAATCCAACGAAGCCGCCAAAGGTTACACAATAGAAGGCACAGAACACCCAAGCATCTTTTTGTTTAAGCAGACTTCCATATTGGGACAATTTTTTGGGCTCAGGCCGGTTAGGACTATTCTTGGCAAAGATAGAAAAGAGAATAAATACGAGAGCAATCGGGATAATAGCAAGTCCGAACACAACTTCCCAGCTGCCAAAATGCGTAGCCAAGCGATTGGCAAACAACGTCGCGAGTACGGTTCCACTGTTACCCGCCCCGGCGATACCCATGGCAAGACCCTGGTGCTCTTTGCCATACCATTGGCCCGCCAGCGGCAACGCAGCAGCAAAGGAGGCGCCAGCCACACCCAGCAAAAGTGCCACCACGTAAAGCTGGCTTAAGGAGTCAACCCATAACCAGCCGAGTAATAAGGGAACCAGGGTGACGAGCATCCCGATCTGTGCGGTTAGTTTCGGACCGATATAATCAGACATGAAGCCGAGTACAAGTCGCAGGATGGAGCCGCCAAGAATAGGCAATGCGACCAGATTGGCCTTTTCCAATGGAGTCATCGGATAGTCCAATGCGATGACAACTGCGAGTGGACCCAGCATCCCCCATATCATAAAACTGATGTCAAAGTACATAAATGCCCCGAACAGGGTGGGTTTATGCCCGCTTTTCCAAAAACTTTTGCTCTCCATCATCCATCATCGCTCCTCATCCAATTAAGATCTTCGTAATTTGTCTATGTGCGTGTTAAGGCAGAAAAAGGCCGCAATTCGTCCAGATCAGAACGATTTGCGGCCCCGTTGCCGACAGGCGGTACACGTCATTGTGTTCCCGCATCTGAGTTGATCACAGCACTGTGATTTTGATTCAAATTATAAGCAAGAGAAAATGGTGATGTCAACAAAAATTACACGTAATTTTAATTAATTCTTTTTTTGATCGTGTTTCGTGGTTTTGATGTTAATTATGTTGACATTATATTTGGATTCCCTTAATCTGAATCTAATATGAATCCACACAATGGCGTGTGGATTCCGGAGGCAACGGTGCCCTTTTCCGAATGACGGAGAAGGGATTTTTCTGTTTATTTTCAGGTGAGAGAGATAGGGGGAAGCCCATGAGCAGAAGCAAACTGGTGATTATCGGGAATGGCATGGCAGGAATGAAGTGTGTTGAAGAGATCCTTGCACTGGAGCCTGATACGTATGAAATTGTAATCTACGGCAATGAACCCCGTCCCAATTACAATCGGATCATGTTATCAAAAGTATTGCAGGGGGAGCATTCGCTACAGGATATCATAATTAATGACTGGAGCTGGTATGCCGAGCATCAAATCCGGCTATGCGCAGGTGAAACGGTGCACCGAATTGATACCCGAGGGAAATATATAGAGACTGAATCCGGCCTAAGAGAAACATATGATGTCCTGATTCTGGCGACAGGGTCTTCGCCGTTTATTCCACCGATTCCAGGAGTGGATAAAGAGCGGGTTATGTCCTTCCGAACCATTGATGATTGTATGCGTATGTCCGACTATTCCAGAGAATTTCGCAAGGCCGCCGTTATTGGGGGTGGATTGCTTGGACTGGAGGCTGCACGTGGGTTGCTGCATCTGGGGATGGAAGCTGTGGTGATTCATAATGCACCTTACATTATGAACCGACAGTTGGATCAAAAAGCAGCTGCGATGCTTCAGAAGCAGCTTGAAGACCAGGGCATGTCCTTTCTTTTGTCCAAAAATACGCAGAAAATTACCGGACGATCACAGGCGCAGGGACTTCTGTTCACAGATGGTTCCAAGCTTGAAGCTCAGGTTGTCATTGTCGCTGTAGGCATTCGGCCAAATGTGGATCTCGCCAGACGAAGTGGAATTGCCACAAATCGGGCAATTGTGGTAGATGACTATATGCGCACCAATGTACCGGATATATACGCAGTTGGGGAATGTGCAGAACATCGGGGAATCAGTTATGGTCTGGTGGCCCCCTTATACGAACAGGGGAAGGTGCTCGCACGTACGCTCTGTGGACGGGAAACGCATGAATACAAAGGATCGATTCCCTACTCACAGTTGAAGGTATCGGGAGTTGATGTTTTCTCGGCCGGCGAGATTAGTGGTGAAGGCATGCAGACCGCGATTCAACATCTGGATGGCATTCAAGGCACATATAAAAAAGTGCTGATGAAGGCCGGCAAAGTGCGCGGAGCCATTTTATTTGGAGATACAGCCGAAGGAACGGCATTGCTTGGACTGGTGCAACGAGGGGCGGATGTGGCGGAATTGGCTCCGCATGAAGGGGCCACAGACCCGGCTGAGATGGCTGCTGCCGCATTACCGACTCAGGAGACGGTATGTGCCTGCAACAATGTGACCAAGGCTGCCATTATGAAGGCAATTCAGGAACAGGGACTGGAAACGGCAGATCAGGTGAAGGAGCAGACCAAGGCATCGGGTTCATGTGGTGGCTGTCGCCCGATGGTGGCTGCACTGTTGAAACATACGCATAACCTGAAAAATAACGGGGGTACTGGAGTGGTAGCCACAGCAGATAAACCTGCTCCAATGCCTGTATGCAGTTGTACGGAGCTTGGGCATGCAGAACTGAAGGAAATGCTGGCTGACATCGTTGATCGGGAGACATATCTACCCTTGATCCTGAAGCAACTGGGATGGGGAACGGAATATGGCTGTGCTGTATGTCGTCCAGTAATCCACTATTACTTGCAAGTATCCGTTGGAACGATAGTTGCTCCAGAGTTCGAAGGTCACTCCGAGGTTCATGTGCGCTGGGATAATCATATCCCGTCGTCATCCTATGCCAGAGATGTGAGTGGGTTGGCTGCGCAGCTTCGTGCCAGTTGGATCAGTGCAGTGATGCCGTCATCCGTGAATATAGGGGTTGCACCAGGGGCGGGATCATTAGTGAGCGCACTGGTTCAGGATATTGGTTTGCTGGCTTCACCAGCTGGATGGGAGATCTATGCAGGTGGTCATGCAGAGCATCCGGTCAAGCAAGGTAGTTTGCTCGGGGTGGCTGAGACGGAGATGCAAGCGGCGATGCTTGCATCAGCCTGCCTTCAATGGTATCGCCAAACCGCTTGGTATGATGAGCCGTTATGGGCATGGACGGAACGATTGGGATTCATGTCGATCAGGGAAACGCTGCTGGATGACCAATTACAGAAGGAACTTGTTGCGATTCATCATCATGAGGGGATGTGGCTTCAGCATCCCCGATGAAGCAATCTCTTGAATCTTCCGCGGTTCAAGGCACCGTCTGAAACGGATTGGTCGATTACATCTGAAAGGCAGGGATGGGAAAATGGAATTATCGATAACTTCGGAAATGGCAGTATCCAAGCTGTATGTAAAAGAAACACAGTGTCCATATTGCAGTGTGCAATGCAAGATGACAGTTGTAGAGCTGGCCGCACCTGTTGCAGGCCGGAGCCGAGCGGAATATACGGTCCAAGGCGTTCCGAATGAAGCTTCTCAGGGCAGGCTGTGTGTGAAGGGTATGAATGCTCATCAGCATGCGCTCAGTGGTCAACGATTAATGAATCCGCTGATTCGTCGCAATGGTGAGCTTGAACCCTGTTCCTGGGAAGAGGCCATTCAGACCATCGCAGAGCGGTTTCAGAACTTGAAAGATTCATACGGAGCAGATACGGTCGGAGTATACGGAGGCGGATCTTTAACAAATGAGTCAGCCTATCTGCTTGGCAAGTTCGCCAGGGTTGCTTTGGGGACGAAATATATCGACTATAATGGACGATTCTGTATGTCAGCTGCCGCTTCGGCCGGAAGTAAAGTATTTGGGATGGACCGAGGACTGACGTTCCGCCTGTCCGATATACCGAAAGCGGGCTGTATTATACTTGCCGGAACCAATATCGCAGAATGCCAACCTACACTCTTGCCATACTTTAATCAGGCGAAGGAGAAAGGGGCCTTTCTCATCGTTATTGATCCCCGTAAGACGGCAACCGCTGCTATTGCCGACCTTCATTTGCAGGTGAAGCCTGGCATGGATGTTCTGCTGGCAGATAGTATGTTGAAGGTGATTATGGATGCCGGATTGGTGGACCCTCATTTTATAGGCGAACGAACGTATGGCTACGAGCAATTGATACAAGGGTTGGCTGATCTGCAACTCGAACAGTCGGCACTAGCATGTGGAGTCGATCTGGCCCTGATTCGTCAGGCTGCACTGGCCTATGGTGAGGCAGAGACAGGCATGATCATGACAGCACGTGGCGTGGAGCAACAGACGGATGGGCATATGGCCGTCAGGCATTTTCTCAACCTGGTGTTAGCGACTGGCAAAATTGGCCGAGAAGGCTGTGGATATGGTGCGATCACAGGTCAAGGTAATGGGCAAGGCGGACGGGAGCATGGGCAGAAGGCTGACCAGCTGCCGGGCTATCGGTCCATTGAAAATGAAGCCGATCGTGCCTATGTGGCATCCGTCTGGGGCGTGGACCCTGCAAGTTTACCGGGTAAAGGGGTTTCGGCCTATGAGATGATGGAGAAGGTTCATGATCAGGAGATTCGGGCATTGCTTGTGATGGGCTCCAACCCGGTTGTATCCAATCCCAATGTGCGTTTGGTGGAAGAAGGACTGCGCAAGCTGGACTTTCTGATCGTGGCAGATATGTTTCTATCCGAGACAGCGCGACTGGCGGATCTGGTTCTCCCGGTTACATCTTATATGGAGAATGAAGGTACACTGACCAATCTGGAGGGGCGTGTTCTGCTCCGTGAACAGGGGCGGCCTGCGCCAGGAGAAACGCTCGATGATTGGGATATATTATGCCGGATTGCCGCGCAATTGGGTAAAGCTTCTTATTTTGAATATGATACTGCTGAAGATATCTTTAATGAGCTTCGCGTGGCAAGCCGCGGCGGAGTCGCTGATTATTATGGCATTACCTATGAGCGTTTGCGTAACGAGAAAGGGGTATACTGGCCGTGTTCTGCCCTGGAGGATCAGGGAGAAGGACTGTTATTCGGTGATCGATTCGCACATCCCGATGGCAAAGCGGCATTCACATGTGAGTCAAGCCTGGGATGGAACGATATATCACCGGAATTCCCCTTAATTCTTACCAACGGACGTGTGCTCCCTCATTATCTTACAGGGGTGCAGACGCATCGCAGTCCGGCACTTGCAGCTCGTGAATTGGAGAACTTCGTTGAGCTTCATCCGGTTACCGCTGCCCGTCATCGTATTCACGATGGAGAGTGGGTAGAGATACAATCGGTGTACGGAAGTTTCACGGTTCGTTCGCGCATCAAGGATTCCATTCGGGAGGATACCTTGTTTGTGCCGATGCATTGGGGTGGTGTTCAGAATGTGAATCGGGCAACCAGACCGGAACTGGACCCGTTCTGCCGTATGCCCGGATTCAAGACGGCGGCAGTAACCATTCGACCATTGCGATTAGCCAAATAATCCATACAGGTTTCAGCATACAGGTTTCCAGGCATCATAAGGTGCTCTAATGCTAACTTCGAGAACGGATATGTAAATGACTGGAACTTAAAAGCAGAATAAAGCGTTAAGAATATATACTGACTAAAGAGGTGGTCAAACCTTTGAAAATGAAAACATTGGTTTCACTACTCACCCTACCACTGGTAGCTGCATCTGTATGTGGCTACATATACTTGAACAAGCCGTCTATAGTTAGTGCTCAAAGCGATGTTGAAGCCGCAGCACTTAAGGCGACCCAGGGTAAGGTGGATTATATTAAGGAATCGTTTGAAGACGGATCATATATCGTTCGCTATCGGGACCGTGTGAATTTGACAGAAGTCACTGAGGAATACCGTGATAACCAGCTTCATTACAAAATGATTATTGAAGATGGTGGTAAGAAAATCACTTCGTATGGTCGAGATTTTGAGACGGGAAAATTGGTTGGGAACACTTGGACCATGCCGGACAACATAGCTGCTGAAAATGAGAAGTTGCTACAGAACTCGCTGTTGGAGAATGCTAAAGAAGAATTACAAGGTCAGGATTGGACCGTACTGGAAACTGCGGGAACACACTCCCGTTCTGCTACAGAGCGTAACGAGCAAAAGGCTGTTTCTGAAGACACACTCCACAAGGAAGTGGTAACCATTGATGTAAATACGGGTTTACCGACGCAACGTGTGATTTATCAGAAAGACAAAAACGGTGAAATTGTAACCAGACCAACCAAGACCGAAGAGTACAAGCATTTGGATTCTATCCCGATGAAGATCCAGAGCTTTGCTCCGGAAGAATCGATTGAGATTAGAGAAATACCGGCGCCGGTCATTGAAGATAAGGTGCTTGGAGGGTCCTAAGATTTTCTATTTCATCAGCAATTACAATTACAAGAAAGCCAGCCCTCATATTTGTTGAGAGCTGGCTTTTTCCTTGAATTTAGCCCTCGATCTGGAGTGTATGGCGAAGGCGCTTGATATCACTTTTAGGAGGAAGGCCATACATGCGGGCGTACTCCCGACTGAACTGGGAAGGACTCTCGTACCCAACCTGGAATGCCGCATCGGCCGCATCGGTTGAACCTGCAAGTAACATTCGCCGGGCCTCCTGCAATCGAATCTGTTTTTGATATTGCAGTGGGCTCATGGCGGTAACGGCTTTGAAATGATAATGCAATGAGGACGTACTCATGTTAATCATGGAAGCCAATTGTTCGATTCGCAGTGGATGGGCGTATTCGGAGTGAATGACTTCAATGACTTGGGCGATGTGCTGTGCATGACTGTTCTGGACTGCAAACTGCCTGATGGAATGTCCGTGTTCATCCTGAATCAGGCGATATAGAATCTCCCGATTCATAAGAGGTGCAAGTGCAGGTATATCTTCAGGTGTATCCAGCAATCTGACCAATCGGATTATGGCTTCCAGAAGCGGAGGTTTGTTTGAGCTTACAAACAACCCACGACGTGTTGAGTTGTTGGATTTGGTGTGTGCGGAAGGAGAATCTTGAATAAGATCAAAAACCTGCCCCGAATCAAAATCAAGTCGTAAGCAGAGATAAGGGTGTTCTGTCGTTGCCTGTACCACTTGTCCTGAAATAGGCAAGTTTATGGAAGCGACCAGATACTGTGAAGAGTCATAGGTATAGCTCTCTTGTCCGAGAATAACCAGTTTGGAACCTTGGGCCACAATGCACAAGGCGGGTTCGTGCACGGTATGAATGGGCTCTGAAACCTGGGAAGCACGGATCAAAGCAAGCGAAGGAATTGCGGTTAGATGAATCCCGTCATCGTGGGCGAAACGACCGATTAAGCGGGCCAATTCCTGTTGCTGCTCAATAATAGCTGTACCCTGTTCCGTTTTGGATAGCATGGATTGCAGGCCCCCTTTCCTGATACTCATAACCATTTTAAAATGCGTTGGACGAATAGGCAAGAATACTGTGGGATTCTTCTATCGTACAGAGATTGATCGACTACATAATGAAATTAAGCAATTGAATCTGTTGGCAACAGAAAGGAGTGACGGGGAAATATGGCAGGTAATGGATCAGAAGACAGACCAGAATTGGAGCACCCGTATGTAGGAATGTGGGTGACGAAGAACGGGTACATCCGACATGAACTGCTTCCTTCCGGTCGTTATGATGAAGCACGGGGAGATAGGCAAAGTGCGTACCAAGGTCGATATGTAGTCGAAGGAGATCATATTGAATATGTGGATGATACTGGCTTTACTGCGGATGGAGACTTTAAGGAAGGTGTGCTTTATCATGCAGGCATGGTTCTGTACAGAGAAGATGCACAATTAAATACCTAATAGGGAGAGAAGTCGATATGTTTAATGTAAAAGGGAAAGTCGTTGTAATCACGGGTGCAAGCAGCGGAATTGGGGAGGCAACAGCGCGTCTGTTAGCAGAGCAGGGAGCACATGTTGTTATTGGTGCAAGACGAGTGGATCGTCTAGAGGTGATGGCTTCCGCCATTCGCTCGGAAGGTGGTTCAGTAGAATATCATGCCCTTGATGTTACACAGCTGGAAGACATGCAAACGATCGTAGAGCTTGCGCTCAGTCGTTATGGACGTTTGGATGTGATAGTTAATAATGCCGGGGTCATGCCACTATCAGCCCTTGAAGCACTAAAAGTGGACGAGTGGAATCGTATGATTGATGTTAACATTCGGGGTGTTCTACACGGCATTGCAGCTGGGCTGCCCGTTATGAAAGAACAGGGTTTCGGGCAGTTTGTTAATATCGCTTCCATTGGAGCTTATGCCGTGACACCAACAGCCGCAGTATATTGTGCAACCAAGTACGCTGTCCGGGCGATCTCGGAGGGTCTGCGACAGGAGGTAGGCTCAGATATCCGCGTGACCATTGTATCGCCAGGTGTGACTGAATCCGAACTTGCCGAATCCATCTCTGATCATGGAGCACGGGAGTTTATGAAAGATTATCGGAGCATATCCATTCCAGCCACGGCTATCGCTCAAAGCATACTATACGCGATCAACCAGCCGGCTGAGGTGGATGTGAATGAAATTGTGGTAAGACCCACTGCAAGCCTAGTTTAAACCTCGCTGTAAGATTCCGAAGACGCCCCTACCATATATACGGTTGGGGCGTTTTTTTGTACCTTATAAACAACTTGGTTCATACTTCAGGGTGACCAACCACTAATGCTATCAATAATAAGATAGAAGAATTTAACATGGGCAATCCAGAAAGAGGTATTAGCTGATTTTGCGTATATGTACGCAAGTAGTTCATAGTTCCGTGGTTCCACGTAAACATGAGGATTGGCTCATGAATATGGATTGAATTTTAGTTATGATGTTCATTAGGGGTACATATGTACGTATTTTTAATTTTATTTTGGGATAGATCGCCATTGTGAGTTTAGGTTATTACGCATCGTGGTATAGATAGCGGGGCTTATGGAAGCTTCTTCAAATAGGGCAGGACAGAGGGGGCATGACAGTGAACATATGGATAACGGTAAAAAGTCTGGGTAAGCGCAAGCCGGTACTTGCCAAGCAAGCTGCCGAACTTCCGGAAACAACTCATACGCTAAGGCAGCTCATTGAAAATATGGTGGCTCTGCAAGTAAAAGCTCTTCAGGACAAGAAGCAACAGGCGGAATTGCTCGCCTACCTGATGCCGGATGATATTGAAGCGCAGGGAGCGGCGGGGAAAGTCGGGTTTGGCGCAGTATACAATGAGGGTGTTCCTGATCTGAATGGCGCGATGAAGACAGCTATAACTGCCTTTGAGGATGGATTGTACAAAGTGTTTCTCAACGATGAAGAATTGCAGGAACTGGACAAGTCAATTTTGATACAAGACGGAGACAACGTGGTGTTTATCCGATTTACAATGCTTGCCGGACGTCTGTGGTAGAGAGTGATGAAGGAGGAGAACAGGATGAATCAGGAAGATCAAGTGCAGGTGTATATGGATGAATTGCAGGAAAGAGCCAAGTCGTTAACAGGGGTACAGCTTGAGTTGGCAGGTTATGTTGTGGAGATCGCCGGGTCTACGTATTTGCGTGGAGACGAAAAGATGTTTTTGAATACAGAAAAGTTGCTTGGAAGGCTGGCTGCAGAAACGCAGAAGCCATTGTTCCAACCACTATTGGATGTGCTCCAGCATCTGGCGAGTGAATCATTGGTTGCACGATTCCGTTATATTGCAGAGCGTGCGATCCGTTTCCCATACAGTAACAACTATGAACGCAGGCCCTTCCGCACATCCGATCCGGAGCAGCATGTAGCACAGGTCATCCGTAAACTGATGGGATTGTTCCGGATGGAAATGAATAATTTTTCCCTGGAAGAATATGTGTCACTTCGTGAGTACAAGCTGGATTATCTGCATGAGATCCGTTGGGTCCTGGCGGATTGTATCGCGTATGAACTGGATCATCAGGGCGGAGGTATGAAGCAGGCGCTGCACGATATTATATATGGTGACAATCAGAATGCATTGTTAACCCATGAAATGATAAAGGGCATATTCATGAGCGATCAGGTGGAAGCCTATCAGATGGTAGGTGAGCTGCTGGTGGCAGCACGGTTGCAGGAAGGTCTGCGCCAAAGCATTGTGGAGCGGATGGATGAAGGAACACTGGAAGCCTATATTTACATATTAAAAATCATTATCGACAACAACCTGATTCGCTTCAGTTCTGTGGTAAGAGCGCTCGCTGTCTGGACAGGGATCGGTATAGAAGCAGCCAATCAGCGAGTTGCTGCACAGCTCATTGAACAGGCTCATGAGGCGCTGGTGCAACCAGAGGTACGCGAAGCCTGGCAGCAGGAAGCGAACGCGAACAAGCTCTTTATCAGCCTGTGGGCGACAGCAGTCATCGAAGAGAATGATTTGAAGAGCAAGATCATCGAGATTATGGATCAAGGCCAATTATATCAGAAGATCGTGGCCCAATATGTACTGGCTAACAGCCAGAACCGAGAGCTTCGATTGGACATTGCACGTCGGTATCTGGAAGCGCAGGATACCGAGTTAATGCACTGGATTGTGACCAACTATGACGCCATGTATATGTATAACTGGAGTTTCGAGAATGGTGAGAATCAGCGTAGCGTTTACGTGTGGCCATTGCAGGCTCTTGAAGATAAGGGATTGCGGCGTCAGGACTTTGACCGGTTCAAACAGATGTTGGCTGTCATTCCAAAAGGCGGGTCAGGCGGACCATCGGGTGTACTTGAGTATGTTCACTACCGGATTGATATGGATGATGTAGTCAAAAAAATGTTATATCTGGCCGCTTATGATATGGACCCGGAATGGATCGGCGAAGTCATTGCAATCAAGGACCGCCTAAGCCCGGAACTGCGCGGAGAACTGTTATCCCAGTTTGTTCAGCATCCTGAGAATGAGGTGCAAAGACAGTTTGTGTTTGAGAGTCTGTCTGATAAAAGTATGAGTAACCGGGAGAGTGCACTCGCCAAGGCGAAGTTGCTCACGTTGACGGTTGAAGAGATGGAACAGATGGAGGCACTGATGAAGCTCAAGACAGGCTCGCTTCGTCAGAAGGTCATCCATGTATTATTACTGCAACCTATAGACCAATTGACGGTCTCACTGAAGCGACTTTTGCAGGCCAAGAGTGAGTTGCAGCGTCTGGGCGCACTCGAATTGTTGACCGAGATTGCGGCAGATCCGGAGCGGGCAGATCAGCAGGAGACATTACAGCCATTGGCGCAGCTTATTGAGACACCAACTGCCAAGGAACAGAAACTGCTGGATAAGCTGACCGATCAGGGGAGTCGTTACACAGCTTCCAATGGATTTGGTTTATTTGATCCGAAGCGACGTGAGCCATTGCTGGATGAGATACGTGATCTCAAGGACGATACTCCGAAGGACATCTTCACGCTCTCTCTGGACAAGACCAGACCTTTTCTGGAGGGTCTCAATGAATTGGTGCATGAACACAGGGATTATGAGTATGAAGTGGAGTACTACGCTGGCTATAAAGAAACATTGTTAGTTGGAGCGAGTCTTCGCTCCAAGGTTCCGTATGGAGAGCGCAATGAAATGAAGCAGATGCAGCAGTTTCCGCTTCATGAGGTATGGGAGAACTATATTCAACATGGCGAGTTTAGCAGTATGGAGTTAATGCAGTTGTATATGGTTATACAGCTCCGGGATTTCAATGGCAAATTGAGCGACCATTACAGTTACTTCCATGATCAGTATGGCTATGAAGAACTGCAAAAGATTCCGTTACTGGAAGGCTGGCGCAAGACGTTTGCTGAACAAATCTATCCGCTGGAGGATATCGAAAAACTGCAGCAGATGCTGAATTCGTTACCGTATAAGGATCAGGTAGTGGCGCTTATATCGGCGGCATTTCTGGATAGCGATCCGATCGACACGTTTGAGATAGCCGAGAAGACTTGGGCCTCTATTATTGCGAGTATGCCTGCTGATCGACTCGAAAAGGAGTCAGGCATGCTTCATATTCTGACTGCACCCTGGAATTATGTGGTTCGTGGCAAAATTTATGACGATAACAGCTTCAAACGTTTCTTCCAGACGGCTTACCAGTTCACCAGTCTTGTAGAGCGTAGTGAGCCGCTGTCTTTACTGTCACTTGAAGATTTCCTCCGTGCGTACCAGTTGAACCTGATTGACGAACAGGAGATATATCGACAGGTTCTGGTCGGTGGGAATCGTCTGATGTTTATTCGGAACTTAACATCCACTCGTACGGAAGAGATCGCAAGTGACCCGAAGCTGATTCACTTACGGGATACGGTCGTTAATCGGATTCTGGAAATCGAGCTGACCCGGGGAGAACTCTCTACAGAAGTAAGTACACTTGCCATGAAACTGGAACGAATTGAAGGCATGGAACACTGGGTACATCTAGTCTCTGCGATGGATCAGGATACCTTTGTCCGTGGATATATCTACAGTTATGGGGACAACACAACACGCAAAGAGACGTTCAGCTATCTGATTCAGAATTGTCATCCACGGGATGGAGAAGATGAGAAACAACTCGGAGAGTTGCTCCAGAAATACCCGATTAAAGAGAAAAAATTGCTGGAAGCAGCCATGTACGCGCCACAGTGGATGGAGATTGTTGCAAAACATCTGGGATGGGAAGGTCTTCGCAGTGCGGCATGGTACTTCCATGCTCATATCAATGAACGCTTTACTGCGGAGAAAGAAACCATCGTGGCCCACTATTCTCCAATCTCACCACAGGACTTTAATGAAGGTGCGTTTGATATCGCTTGGTTTGAAGAAGCTTATGCTGCTGTCGGGGAGGAACGGTTCAATCTCTTATACGATTGTGCCAAGTATATTTCCGGGGGAGCCAACCATCGCAGATCCCAATTGTTTGCGGATGCTGCACTGGGCAAGCTTCGGCTGGAGGATATGCGTGATTCCGTGTCAGACAAGCGAAACAAAGATCATTTATTAACTTACAGTCTGATTCCATTCGCCGTAAATCGTGAACAGGATCTGCGTGAGCGTTACGACTTCATTCAGAAATTCCTGACGCAGAGCAAGCAATTCGGCGCACAACGCCGCGCAAGTGAAGGTGTAGCATCACAGATTGCACTGGGGAACCTTGCTCGTAATGCTGGCTATGCCGATGTTACGCGGCTGATGTGGGACATGGAAGCACGTAAGCTCGATGAAATGAGATCTTTCTTTGAGCCACATGCATTGGATGCTGACACGACAGCACAATTGGTCATTGATGAGGAAGGCCAGCCCGAGATGGTTATCGTTAGCAAAGGCAAGACACTCAAATCTGTACCTGCCCGGTTCAAAAAAGATGGATATATCGCTGAAATGAAAGAGCTCAAATCGGATCTGGTGGATCAGTATCGCCGGGCAAGGCAGGAGCTGGAGCGTTCGATGACGGCTGGAACATCCTTTACACGTCAAGAAATTGCCAGTCTGATGCAAAATCCGGTTATACATCCGCTGGTAAGAACGCTTGTATTCCAGTCAGGTGACAAGATGGGAAGATTCGATGTATCGTCCAGTGGTTTGGTTGCTCCAGGACCAGAGGGTGCGATCTATTCGCTAGAGGAACAGGATCAACTGTTGATTGCTCATCCGCTTCATCTGTATCAGAGCGGAAGCTGGAGTGAATTCCAACGGGATCTGTTCACCCGCCAGGAGCGTCAGCCGTTCAAACAGGTATTCCGTGAATTATATCTTCCTAACGAGGATGAATTGGCTAATGGTACAGTGTCCCGCCGATATGCCGGGTATCAGATTCAACCGAAAAAAACAGTTGCTCTGCTCAAAGGACGCCAATGGACAGTCAGTTATGAAGAAGGTCTGCAGAAGGTAAGCTACGAGCATAATCTGATTGCAAATCTCTATGCCATGGCGGATTGGTTCTCACCGGCAGATACCGAGGCGCCAACGCTGGAGACGGTGCAGTTCTACGATCGTAAGAGCTACAAACCTGTACCGTTGCAAGATGTGCCGCTGACGTTCTTCTCGGAAGTTATGCGTGATATCGATCTGGTGATCAGTGTTGCACATGTGGGAGGCGTAGATCCGGAAGCCAGCCTGACAACAATCGAGATGCGTCACGTCATTGTGAACGAGTCGTTGCGTCTGCTGAAGATCGACAATGTACGTTTGGACGGGAATTACGCACGAATTGATGGTGAATTGGGTGAGTATGCTGTTCATCTGGGGAGTGGTAATGTGTTCAAACAAGCCACAGGTGCACTTCATATTGTTCCGGTGCACAGTCAGCATCGGGGTCGAATCTTCCTGCCATTCCTCGATGAAGATCCGAGAACAGCTGAGATTCTGTCCAAGGTGATGTTGCTCTCCGAAGATAAAAAGATCAAGGACCCGCAGATTCTTGCACAGTTACAGAATTAGAAGTTAGTGAATTAGAAGTGAACCGCCCTGTGGGGCGGTTTTTTTATTTGTTACCCCGATTTTCAATGTATCTCCGAATCTCGTGAACAAGCGGGAGAGACTTCAACATAAAGCGGCTGAGGAACCTGATAAAAGGGACCTCAGTTGCTTTTATATTTTTGGATATTTCAATGGACCGGATTGGTTCCGTTTTCAAATAGACTTAGGACCCAGAGTGTGTCGACATATTCCTTAATCTGATAATTAATTGCATTAATTGGTTTATCGGGAGTGGGTCAAACCGACTGTTTTTAAAAGTAAAGAATCTGTTCGAAAGTAGTTACGGAAATGTAAATAATTCGTTTTCTTGTTTTGTTATCTGAACTCAAATAGAGGTGATGCCAAAGAACTAGGCTCGTTCCAATTGATCTATTACCAAATTTAAGGGGATGTAATTCGGGATCAGGTCGGCTATCGTTAGGAAGCGAAATCTGCTGACTTGCTTGCAGGCTGCAGTTTCAGAAGCCATGTGCAGGACGACCTGAATGCTTGAAAGACTGGGATCAAGCCAGTTTGCATTCCCTTGTATACATGTACTCAAGATGTGTACGAGAAAAATGATCAAGAGAGAAGGAGAGCTTACAACATGAACAGAAGACTCAATCTAATTTTCCTCAAACGATGGTTTATGCTATTAATCATCGTGGCGGTTGCGGCTATGCCGCTGCATGCCTTCGCCGCGGAGGCGGAATCCGGGGCTGATCGGCCTTGGATGAACAAATCCTTATCTGCGGAGGAACGCACCGAGCTGCTGCTCAAGGAGATGACGCTGGAGGAGAAAGTTGGATTCGTAACTGGTAAAGTAAATAACTATTATGGTTTCTATAATGATGGATTGGAGCGCCTCGGCATTCCGGCATTACAGATGGCAGATGGACCTGCAGGGGTACGTGTGGCCAACCCGGATGTGCAGGACAAAAAGTCTACGGCACTGCCTGCACCAATTGCGCTAGCTGCTTCCTGGGACACTAATCTTGCCAAGAAATATGGTGATCTGATCGGTCAGGAAGCACATGATACAACACATAATGTAGTTCTCGGCCCTGGGCTGGATATTGCACGTACACCATGGGGGTCCCGGAACTTTGAATCGCTCGGGGAAGATCCATTGCTTGCTTCCGGCATGGGTGCAGCGTATGTGAACGGGATTCAAAGCAATCCGGTTATCGCTACAGCGAAACACTACATCCTGAACAACCAGGAGACGGAGCGTTTCACCACCAATGCAACAGCCAGCGAACGTGCCATTCAGGAAGTCTATGCACGTCCGTTCCAGGCGATGGTTGAAAAAGCGGATCTTGGTTCTGCAATGTGTTCATTTAACCAGGTGAACGGTACATACGCTTGTGAGAACAAGGAGATGCTGACCGATGTTCTTCGGGATCAGTTTGGCTTCGAAGGGTTTGTCATGAGTGACTACGGTGCAAACTTCAGCACAGCCAAATCCGCCAATGCGGGTCTGGATCTGGAGACACCGGGAGAGCCGTATGGCAAATGGGGAGACAAATTGCTGGAAGCCGTGAACAAAGGTGAAGTCAGCGAGCAAACCATTGATGAGAAGGTTAGACGCATTTTGCTTCAAATGTTCGAGAAAGGGCTGTTTGATAATCCTGTAACCAATACACAAATCAATGCCAAGAAAGACGGCAAACAAGCACGTGAAATTGCAGAAGAGAGCATGGTTCTTTTGCAAAACAACGATAATGTGTTGCCGTTGTCCAAGAAAAACGTGAAATCCATCGCTGTCATCGGACCGGATGCAGATAACGCATCGGCTGCTGGTGGAGGTAGCAGTCTGGTTAATCCGACGTATACTGTAAGTCCACTGCAAGGCATTCGTAACCGTGCCGGTAATGGTGTGGATGTAAAATATGCAGCCGGAACCGATCCAATCTCCGCAGGAGATGCATTTAATGGACCGTCTGCCGTACCTTCTACTCTTTTATCACCAGCGGATGCTCAGAAGAGTGAAAGAGACTATGGTACAGATCGAGCGGAATACGGTCTGCGTGCTGAATACTGGACGAATAAAGAGATGGAGGGTAACCCTTCTCTGGTCCGTACAGACAATCAGGTCAACATGAATCTTGGATTCTACAACTATGAAGGTTTTAACGCACAATCTTCCAAGCTTCCAGTGACACCAACGAAATTCAATGCCAAAATGTCAGCTCGTTGGACAGGGGCGATCACAGCTCCTCAAACGGGTGAATATAAACTGTCCCTAACCAGTCTCGGTTCTGCGAAACTGTATGTGGATGATGAGTTACTCGTAGACAATCAAGGTGAAACATTGAGTACAACCAAGAAAGAAATCACGTTCAAAGAAGGCGAGTCTCACGACATTCGGATTGAGTATCGTACCGATTTCCCGGTACAGTCCAATCACGATATGGGTGCGCAGGTTCGTTTTGGCTGGGAAGCTCCAGAGGATGCTGTTGATATCAAAATGCAAAAAGCAGTTGATCTGGCGAAAAAATCCGATGTGGCCGTCGTGGTAACACGTACGTATGACAGTGAAGGTTATGTGGACCGTTCCGATCTGGAACTGCCAAATAACCAGGAGCAGCTGATTCGCAAGGTAGCGGCAGCAAATCCAAAAACGATCGTGGTGCAAATGAGTGGTCGTGCTGTTGAGATGGATTCCTGGCAAAACGAAGTGCCATCCATCGTTCAGGCTTGGTACGCAGGTCAGGAACAAGGTAATGCCGTGGCACGTGTTCTGTTCGGAGATGTGAATCCATCCGGTAAGTTGCCGGTGACGTTCCCATCAGATGATTCCCAGACCCCGGTATCTACTGCGGAACAATTCCCGGGTGTAAATGGGGTGGGTAACTACTCCGAAGGTATCTATGTAGGGTACAAAGGATACGACAAAGAAGGCATGACACCTGCGTTCGCCTTTGGACACGGACTGTCGTATACCGATTTTAATTATCGTAATCTGCATGTGAAGAACACGGGCAAAGGCGACAAAGCAACCGTTGAAGTGTCTCTGAACCTGCGCAATACCGGCAAAGTTTCCGGTGCAGAAGTGGTACAGGTCTATGTCGGCAATCTGCCAACCAAAGTGGAGACGCCAGAGAAGCAGCTTGCTGGTTGGGCAAAGGTTGATCTCAAAGCAGGTAAGCAGCAGCGGATTAACATTCAATTGGATCGCAGTGCACTCTCCTATTGGGATGAAACATCCCATGAATGGGTAATGCCTAAGGGTAAAGTTCAAGTGTATGTCGGCAGTGCATCAGATGATATCCGTCTGACAGGCAGTGTGAATATCGGAAGCAAGTCTGGTAAATAAAAGTGAAGTCAGGGATATCGCAAAAATGAGTCGTGGCCTAGTGGCCGCGGCTTTTTCCATAATGGAAGGAGAGTGAAGTGTGATGAACATGGGCTGGCGAGAGCATCCCAAACGATGGATCATCCTGTTCATCGCTGTTTGTTGTTTCGGTGTAGGGGTCTGGCTTATCTTCAACCGAAGTGAACAACCCGCTCCGCCACCGGTTGTGGACAAGCAGAGAGCGGCCGAAGTCTGGTTAACCACAGGAGATCAGCAAAATCTGCTTACACCACAAAAGCCTATTCCAATTACAGATCAGAATGATGCAGACACAGGCTCTTCAGTCGCTTCAACGCAGGAGTCAGTCACTTCTTCGTCGGAGTTCACCATACAGATTGATCCGGACAAGACGTATCAAACCATGGATGGATTTGGTGCAGCGATGACAGGTTCGTCTGTACATCTGATTGATCAGCTTCCAGAGGAAAAGCAAGCACAACTACTGAAGGAACTGTTTACTACAGAAGGGCTAAACATGGATATGGTGCGTCATACGATTGGTGCTTCCGATTATTCGGTGGGTGAATCAGGTGAGGCTTCGAGCTATACCTATGATGATATTGGATCCGGCACGGATTATGATATGGAACACTTTTCAATCGATAAGGATCAGGAAGTTGTGGATATGTTGGAGCGTGTAGTTAGGTTGAAACCGGGTCTTAACGTACTGGGCACACCGTGGACGGCCCCGGCCTGGATGAAGTATGGGGAAGAGAAGACCACTAACGGCTGGTATCTGGATTATAACAATCCCAAGGTATATGAAGCTTATGCGAGATATTTTGTGAAGTATATCGAAGCTTATCAGGCGAAGGGCATTCCCATCTTCGGGATCACGTTGCAAAATGAACCGGAATTCACCTCGGATAAATATCCGAGTATGAGTATGGGAGCCGAAGAACAAGCCATGTTCATTCGGGATGATCTCGGCCCGGCGCTACAGGCTGCGGGACTGGACACGCGAATCATCGCGTATGATCATAACTGGGATCAGGCGGTCGATTATACCAGCAAGGTGCTCGGTAATGAGCAGGCTGCTGCTTATGTCGATGGATCTGCTTTCCACTGTTATGCAGGTGATCCATCTGCCATGTCGGAAGTGCATGAGCGCTTCCCAGACAAACATATTTATTTTACCGAATGTAGTGGTGGGGAGTGGAGTCCTGATTTTGGCGAGAATTTGAGCTGGCAGATGTCCAATCTCATCATTGGTGCACCTCGCAACTGGGCGAAGAATGTACTGCTCTGGAACATTGCACTCGATCCGAAAGGGGGTCCCACGAACGGGGGCTGTGAGAACTGCCGTGGGGTTGTGACGATTAATCCGGACAGTGATGAAATCACTAGAAATGTCGAGTATTATGCGTTGGGCCACATCAGCCGTTATGTGCGTCCGGGAGCTGTAAGAGTGGATTCCACGCAAGAACACGGGCAGATCGAGAACGTTGCCTTCCGCAATCCGGATGGAACGATGGTGCTGGTGACAGCTAACACAGGTGAGGAAGAAGTCTCCTTTGATGTAGTTATGGACGGAGATTCGTTTCGATATGTACTACCTTCCCAATCGGCAGCAACCTTTCGCTGGAATCCGAAAACGGGTTAGAACGTTGATTCAAGCTTGGGGATTAGGAGTATAGATGGAGAGGTGTCATGGTAAATACATGTGGAGTTATTTAGAATAGGCTGATAAGTGATAAGTGATAAGTGATAAGTGATAAGGGGGCAGGCGGGGTAACCATAAGCCTGCCCATAGAGAAACACCCCTGCAACCTTCTGCCATACATGGCAAGGTTGCAGGGGTGTTTTGGGTTTCTCTTACCGGTTAGCCACGGTCAATGGACCTGGCCGGAAGGGGATCTTTTTTTACCGGAGATTAATGTGCCTCTTCATCTAGAAACGGTTTGTTCACCGCATAATACATAAAGCCCATCAGCAGCACACCACCCACCAGATTACCCAAGGTCACGGGAACCAGGTTGTGAAGCACACCTTCAAATGAGATGGTCCCCGGGTGATTCAGCACAAGTGCAATCGCGAACGTACACATATTGGCGATGCTGTGCTCATATCCCGAGATGAAGAAGCAGAACACAAAGAGCATCATGGCGAACATTTTGGCTCCATTCTCCTTCATGAACATCGGCACAAAGAACGCCATACATACAAGCCAGTTACACAAAATTCCCCGGAAAAAGAGCTGCATGGTTGGGACCTCCATCTTGTGCTCCACCACGCTTAACAGAAAACCATTCACCTGAGACGAGTCGAACAATCCGGTCAGGTAGATTAACAGGGCAAACACGGCTGCGCCCATCAGATTACCGCTATAACTCGCAATCCACAGCTTGATCACTTCGAACCAGCGCAGCTTCTTGCGCAGCGCAGCATATGTGTAATAAAACGTATTGCCCGTGAACAAGTCACCGCCACCGTAAGCGATCAGGATAATGGCCGCGCCAAACGTAATGGCTGCCATCGGATAGGTAAACGGGGACTGCTCCATATAAAAGAAGTTACCTGTCTTAAACGCCACGATGACGCCGAATCCGATAAACATACTGGCCAGCATGGAGCGTGCAAGGTACCTGATTAAGCTTTGTTTGTAGATCTTGTGTTTCTTCAGAGCAAGTTGTTCCACGTTCCGTAGAGCTTCCGTTTCCATAATTCTCCTCCAGTAGCATGATGTCTTGCTTACCATTATAACGAAATTATGGAAATTGGGGAGGTGGAACTTGGATTACTGATTATTTAACCGGATACGGATACATGCAGGATCTAAGAATTTCGTTCTTTTGTTCCTCTGTTCGTTCGTGCTGCGCCAATTCTTCTGCATAGGAACGCTCCACCTTGGCGCGCATAAAACGCTCCGCATGTTCGTTTGGACGAGAGTGAAGTTCTTTGGCGTACTCACCAAATGCGCTGACATCACGTACCTTTTCCAACACACTGTTCAGTAGCGGACTGCCTGCATAGAGCAAGGAGGCCGTCTCTTCAGATTCAAACTTGAGGAACAGAATAGCTTTCTGTAAGGCGTTGATTTCACCTTGGGTGAGGTAAACAGCCTTCGTAGCATGCTCTCCTGATGCTCCTGATGCTTCTGATGTTCCTGGTGAAAATGGTTCATGGTCCTGATTCATAGATCATCACTTCCTGATATGGAATGCAGTTCTCGCCTGGCGGAAGCGCCGAAATGCGGATGAGATTGAAGAGATTTTAGCGCAAGGACTGCGCCCGGAACATGTTTGTGAGCAGTAAGAATAGCAAAAGCTGCACCTTGAAGTAAAATGTAGGCATCTCCTAACAATACATCCTGGGCCAACGTAATCTCAGCTTCCGTAGCAGGTAACAAGGCCAGAGTCTGTAACGCATAAATCTGTACATCCTCATCTTCTTCGGAGTCACGAATGAGCTGTGCGGCAGCATGACGAATTTCATCCAAAAGTGAGGAAGACTCTGCCATGCCCAAAGCTCGCCATGCTTCGATACGGATGAGATCCTCTTCATGTGTATCCATGCCGATAGATAGAACTTGATGTGTAAGTTGGCTATCGGTTAGTTCGATCAGATCACGAAGTGCCTGGATTTTCTCTTCACCAGTGATTTCGTTAAAATCAGGGTGTTCATTGTTGTTATGATTGAAATGATTCATATCAGACATCTGCATCATTCACCTCCTGAAGAATATGAAGATGGGGGCGGAAGAATGATTGGACGAGCTGCCAACGCCTCCTCTACAATCTGTTCTGGTGTCAGGTCTCGATCATCCCAGAAAATCAGATTACTCATCTCTGCGTAAGGCACCTGCTGTTGTAGCTCCGTTAACATGTCATCCAACTCGGCTTCCGTTCCCTCGGCATCCATCAGTTTGCGAACCAATTCTACCAAATGCGAACGATTGTCCATATGTATTTACACCTCCTGAATGATTAATATCGTGAACCAACTAGAGCGAGCGCTAAAGAGCTTTAACGAGCCCTAACGAGCATTAACGAGCGGCAAACAAGCAAACGAGCCCTAACGAGCTGCAAACAAGCAAACGAACGCCAACGAATCTGAGACGTCTTATTCAAGGCTGAGAAGCGCCCGCGGAAATCTAAGGAACCTGAGACACGCTATATTCGAATAAACGACCGTTTGTGGCGTTGTAGCCAGTGATTTTTGGGAAATAACGTGTCTGAAGTTCTTTACAATTTAGAAAGAGGACCTGAAGGCCATATAAGACGTCCTGAGTTCCTTAGAAAATCGCCGACCCATTCGCCAGGCTCAATCAACTTGAACTTCAAGACTTTTTAGATGCTGAAACCCGTCATCGTATTGCTTACCTGAGTTTAGTGACACACCCTAGTCTTGTATTGGGCTCGATCCAGTCACTGCGATTCGATCCAATCCATGCCACTTCAATTCAGATCATTTCGTTCTAATAAGAGTGGACTACAATCTAGATAAATTAAACTAAACATTTACACAAAACGGAGAGGACAGAAAGGACCTGAAGAAGCGGAGCTAAAAGCTTTCTGCAAGAAAGCTGCTTCGGAAGCATACACTTCGCCTACAAGCTTTCTGCAAGAAAGCTACATCGAAAGCATACGCTATCCCCGGATTTGCCCTTTGTTAAAGGAATCAAAAAAATCTGGGGATAACAGCGATCGGAAGGTTGTTATGTCATGGGAGTGTGAAGTGTAAATATTCTTTAGTTCAATTTATATAACATCATTCAATCCGTATAGCCAGATTACCAAACTGCTCGCCATTTTTCATGCGTTCGAATGCTTTCGGTACATCTTGCAACGGATATACACTATCGATCACAGGATGTATATCATGTTGCTCCACCCATTGCAGCATCTGGATAAACTCCTCACGGCTGCCCATAGAGGTGCCGATTAGACTGACCTGTGGGAAGAAGATAGAGCGAATTGGTAGGGTCAGATCATCCCCCGAGCTTGCACCATACATCACGATACGCCCACCTGGTCTAATTATATCAAAATATTTGGGGAACATGGCTTGTCCGATGCTATCCAAGATCATGTCCACAGGTTCTAAATCGCTCTGCAAGCTCCAATCTCCATGACTATCCAATGCATGGGTAGCACCCAAGCGCAGTGCCTCATTTCTTTTGGCTTCACTTCTGGAGGTAACAGTCACCTTGGCACCAGCGGCTACGGCCATGAGCAGGGCAGAGGTCGCTACACCACCACCAATACCGGGAATGAGCACATGTTCACCTTGCTTTAATACACCGCGAGTAAACAAGGCGCGATAGGCCGTCAGCGTTGAAAGGGATAGCACGCCTGCTTCCTCCCAGGATAGATGAGCTGGCTTAGGCAGGGCATTTTCAGCAGGCAACGTGATATATTGAGCCAGTGTTCCATCCGTAGGACCACCAACAATATCGGGCACGATGGGCACGTTATTCGCAAATTCCCAACCGAGCGTAGGATGGATAATGACTTCATCACCTTTCGCAAATCCTCTTACGCCTTCGCCAATCCCAACAATAATACCTGCTCCATCGGAACCGGGAATGAGCGGGGTGTCCTGGGTTCCACGTGCTGCCATGATGAATAGATCCCGATGGTTGATTCCAGCGGATTTTAGTTGGATCTGCACTTCTCCAACTTCTGGTACCCGAGATGTTGACTCTGTATATTGAAGACCTGCAAGACCTTTCTGGCCTGAATGTACGATAGCTTTCATGTTAACTATTCCTCCTGTCTATATAGCCAGATATAACTACTGAGCCTCATTGTACAGACGGAGCAGATTCACGTAAAATGAACAAAAATGATTGTCAGTATCAATGAAAATAATAGATAGCATTTTGCATGAATCGGATGGTGCAGAATGTCGATATAAACGACGAGCAGGTGATCAAGGTATGGATGCAGGTGATTTGAAAATATTTCAGGCGGTTGCCCGCGAAGGTAGTATCAGTAAAGCTGCACTCGCACTTAATTATGTACAATCCAATGTAACCACACGAATCAAACAGTTGGAGACACAGCTACAAGTACCGCTGTTTCATCGTTCCAATCGGGGAATGTCTCTTACACCAGCGGGCGAGAATCTGCTTGTGTATGCGGATAGAATATTGGAATTATTATATGAAGCAGAGCAGGCCACACAAGCGGGTAACCCGCCGTCCGGCATGCTTCGTCTGGGTGCCATTGAGACAGCGGCTTCCACTTTCCTCACGCCGCTCCTGGCCGAATACAGTTCATGTTACCCGGAGGTACACCATGCGCTTGTCACGGGTGGGACCCATGAGCTGAATCAGAAGGTAATCCAACATGAATTGCATGGGGCGTTAATATATGGCCCAATCGATCATCCTGATCTGAACTATATGAAGATGTATGACGAGGAATTGGTGTTGATCGCCCAACCTGGAGTGCATGAGATACACGAGTTATTATCCAAGCCAATGTTGTTTTTTGAGATCGGATGCACACATCGCACTCAAGCGGAATCCTTTCTGCAAGATCAGGGTATCCACTCACTGAGCATTATGGAATATGGAACACTGGACACGATCCTGAATGGAGTATCTGCCGGGCTCGGTGTATCATTGCTGCCACGGTCTTCGGTTACCAAAGCAGAATTAAGAGGCGAAATCTCAGTGATGTCTTTGCCAGATCCCTATTGCCGGTTGGAAGTAGGATTTGTGTATTCCCGTGGTGAACATATATCAAGTGCGCTAAGCGCTCTGGTACAGATCATTACAGAACCAGAACTATAGCGGTTATTGAAAAAGTAAGCTTTTGAATATGTATTATAAAGGAGTGAATGAATTTGGAGGATACTACGCTAACATTGGCTGATGCATTTAATCAGGTAGAATTTATTGTGGGAGGTCATGGCAGTCGCCAGGTGAAGGTGCTTCAGAACGTACTGGACCAGATTGATGGGGAGACCTTCAGTGATCACTACGGCAACGGTCCGATCATTGAAGAATTTCAGCAACAGATGGCTGACATTCTCGGCAAGGAATCGGCGGTATTCTTCCCAAGCGGAACGATGGCGCAGCAGATTGCGTTACGAATATGGTGTGACCGCATAGGAGTGAAGCGAGTAGCTTACCACCCCCTATGTCATCTGGAAATCCATGAGGAAGACGGATTGAAGGAATTACACCAGATTGAATCGATTTTGCTGGCGGATAAGGATCGGTTGATTCGTTTACAAGATGTACAAGCGCTTGATCAGGACATTGCCTGCCTGCTCTTGGAACTGCCACAACGCGAGATTGGCGGGCAATTGCCGGCGTATGAAGAACTCGAAGCGATCTCGGCCTATTGCCGTGAACGCGGGATTAAGCTGCATCTGGACGGGGCACGCCTGTTTGAGATTACTCCCTATTACGAGAAAACGCCTGCGGAGATTTGCAGTCTTTTTGATACGGTGTATGTGTCCTTTTACAAAGGGATCGGGGGCCTTGCGGGGGCCATATTGGCCGGAGACACGGATGTGATGCAAGAGTCGAAAGTATGGAAACGTCGGCACGGTGGTGATCTGATTGGCCTGTATCCGTATATTCTGAGTTCCCAGTATTATTTCAATGAACGGATTGGCAAAATGGGGCTTTATTATGAGCAGGCTAAAGAACTGGCATCTCTATTGAATGCGTGTCATGGGATACATACCTTGCCTGAGGTACCTGTATCGAACATGTTCCATGTACATTTTGCGCTCGCTGCTGACGAAGTTGAACCAATTCTTGTGCAAATGGCTCAGCGGTTTGGTATAGGAATGACTTCTTATCTGAACAAGACGAGTGGGAACAGCTGTGCCTTTGAATTGTCTACGGGTGATCGTTATGAGAAACTACCCCAAGATAAGCTGCGTGCAGCACTGGAATGGCTGGATCAAGAATTGCGTACACAGGTGAGATAAGCATAAACAATAAACAACAAACAACGGCTAATCAGTGGCGAAAGTCCTGATTCAGCCGTTATTTGCGTGATCCAATGGCAGAGTGAAATATTTTCCAACCTTATCTTTGATACGAAAAAAGTAAAAGTGCACCTACATGTTCTCCTGGATGTATTTACGATAGAGGGCAGGCGTGATCTCCTCGAACTTTTTGAATATTTTGATAAAATATCCCGATTCATTGAATCCCAGCTCGTCACTGATCTGTGAGACAGGCATGTCGGTGACCTCCAGCAATTGCTTGGCCCACTTAATCTTGAGTTTTGCAAGGTAGGTTGTGAAGTTCTCTCCGGTTTCCTTGGCAAACAGCCTGCTGAAATAACTCGGACTCAGGTGGCATAGATCAGCCATTTGTTTGAGCGAAACCTGTTCGCTTTTGTGACTGTGAATGTATTCAAAAGCAGGCTGCAGCACCGGACTGGAGCTTTCCGTGTCACTTGGGCTATTTTTGAGATAGGCATCCGCAATCGCATTGGTCATCTCTTTTTTGATCGACTCGATATTGCGAATGGAGTACCCAGGCAGAATGGTGGAGAGGTTTAACGACTCCTGATTGCCTGAAGCTTTTTCAAACATTTCCACTAACAGATTTTTGTTGAGTGCTTCTTCCACAATGTAGTTGCAGAGCAGGGATAACATGTTGGAGATTTTCACAATCTCTTCATACGTCATCACAGGCAGCTGGGCGTAATCTTCCTTTAATTCCTCCAGCTTCGCTGCATGCATGGGGACGTTTTTGGACGTGACAATTTGCTCCAAGTCGCTACCTTTCTCGGGATCGGCGAGTTTCACTTGTCCTGCCATGACGGCGCCGATATATTTACCATCGATTGTGATCGGAATCGCGATATCTATAATATTGAAATGGCATAAATACACATAAGGCTCATTCAACCGAACGGCTTCCAGACCGCCGCGCGAATCACATTTTTGGCAGTAGGGGAGAAGCTCGGGGTCTTTGCGTACATTCTGGCAGAAGGCCTGACAGCTGCTGTGACTGGTTACGGGAATGCCTTTATAATCCACGGTGAGGATCGCCAGTTTCGTTACTGTGGCAAGTGAATCTTGTAGACGCTTCCATTTATTAAGGTCAAGTATTTTATTGATATGCAGATATTCTTTAATCATAAGATGAAACCTCCTTAGCTAACCTGATTCATAATTTAGGCCGTTAAAAGTTAGCAAGTTGTACATATTAAGATGTAATGATGACGGGTAATGTATGATGGGAGGTCAAAATTCAACCATCTCATGACAATAACATACCATGATTGCGCCAAAAAGCAAAAAATTACGATTGTAAATTATAATAATTTGTTATCAAAGTCCACTGTAAACCTGCTGGCTATGCGTTATATTAAGGTCAATTGCAAGAGATTAAAATTTAATGTATTCACTACACCATTCCATATCCTTAGGAGGCATATATTAATATGAGAAAAGCATTTATCAGCCCAACCAAATATGTACAAGGCGAAGATGAGTTGTTGAACCTGGGGTACTTTGTTAAATCTTTCGGAGAATCTGCCTTGCTGATTGCACACCCGGATGATGTACAACGTGTCAAAGCAAAGCTGGATGCAACAGCTGAGAAATTTAATATTACGTTTGTTGAAAGCGGTTTTAAAGGGGAATGTTCCCGTGAGGAAGTTGCTCGTCTGCAAGCGATCGCGAAGGAAAAAGGATGTGACTCTACGATCGGTCTTGGTGGCGGTAAAGCCATTGATGCGGCCAAATGTGTAGCTGAAGGCGAAGCACTAATCATCTGCCCAACGATTGCGGCAACAGACGCACCGACAAGTCACTCCGCTGTATTGTACACACCGGAAGGTTCTTTTGACGACTATGCTTACTTCAAGCAAAGCCCAAGTGTGGTTCTCGTCGATACAACGGTAATTGCGAATGCACCAACACGTTTCCTCGTATCCGGTATGGGAGATGCACTCTCTACATACTTCGAAGCAAGAGCAACAGCGAAATCCTATTCCCGTGTAAACGCAAGTCTGCCAATGGGTTCTCGCGAAGGATATACGCCATCCGCAGTAGGTACCAATGCGGCACTTGCCCTGGCAAAACTGTGTTATGAAATGCTGCTGACTGACGGAGCCAAAGCGAAAGTGGCGAGTGACAGTAACGTCGTGACCCAAGCGCTAGAGAACATCGTTGAGACCAACATTCTGTTGTCTGGCCTTGGATTCGAAAGTGGCGGTCTGGCCGCAGCACATGCGATCCACAACGGTTTGACTGTCTTGGAGGGAACACATCATTTCTTCCACGGGGAAAAAGTATCCTTCGGTACGATTGCACAACTGGTCCTTGAAAATGCACCAACCGAAGAGCTGCATGAAGTCATGGACTTCTGTCTCGAAGTGGGACTGCCGATCAGCTTGGCGGATATCGGTGTAGATACGATTACTCAGGAAGAGTTGTTGAAAGTGGCAGAGATTGCTTGTATTCCGGAAGAATCCATTCACGCGATGCCATTCCCAATCACCGTTCCTGAAGTGGCTGCTGCCATTGCTGCGGCTGACCGAATGGGTCGTGAGTACAAAGCAGCACGCCGGGAGGCAAAATAATGAAGAAAATCATTAACCAGGCTGAACATGTTGTTATGGAAATGTGCAACGGGATTGCGCTTGCACACCCGGAGCTTGAATTTTTGAAAAAATATAAAGTCATCAAACGCAGAGAGATTCAGGCCGATAAAGTCAGCCTGATCAGTGGTGGCGGCAGTGGACATGAACCGGCTCATGCAGGTTATGTGGGTAAAGGGATGCTGGATGCAGCGGTATGTGGAGATGTATTCGCATCTCCTTCCCAAATCCAGGTGTACCAAGCGATCAAGGCAACAGCTAGCAACAAGGGTACACTCCTGATCATCAAGAACTATAGCGGTGACATGATGAACTTCAAGAATGCAGCGCATCTGGCAGAAGAAGATGGCATCGACGTACAGTATGTTCGTGTTGAGGATGACATCGCTGTGCAAGACAGCTTGTACACCGTTGGACGCCGCGGTGTTGCCGGAACTGTCCTGGTTCACAAGATTGCCGGAGCAGCGGCCGAAGAAGGCCGCAGTCTGGCCGATGTGAAATCCGTTGCCGAGAAAGCAGCTCAGAATGTTCGCAGTATTGGTTTTGGATTCACATCCTGTACCGTGCCAGCCAAAGGCACGCCTACATTCGAAATTGCTGAAGACGAGATGGAATTCGGCGTAGGGATTCATGGTGAGCCCGGAATTCGCCGTGAGAAGATCGTGTCTGCCGATGAATTGGCAGGACGTATGGTTGAAGCATTGCTGACAGACATGAAGCTGGATAAGGATGCATCCGCTGAGATTGCGGTGCTCGTGAATGGTTTTGGTGCAACGCCACTGCAAGAACTGTACCTGCTCAACAATTCCGTTCAACGTGAGCTTGCAGGACATGCAGGTCTGAAGGTCGCGACTACGTTTGTAGGCAACTACATGACAAGCATCGATATGGCAGGGGCATCGGTTACGATCCTGAAACTGGATGATGAACTGAAGACGCTGTTGTTCAAGGAAAGTGATACCCCTGCATTTAAAGTATCCGGTCCTCCAGTAGCACAAGTGGCATATTCCGAAGCGCTGGAAGCGGTTGTGGGTGAAGACGCTCCCGTATCATATGAAGTGGAGACGGATGCATCTGCTGCGGTAATCGAAGGCAACCAATTCTCACTGGACAATGTCGTCTATCTGATCGATAAAATGGGTGAGATCATCATCAAGAACGAGGTACCGTTCTGTGAACTGGATTCCCATGCTGGCGACGGCGACTTCGGTATGAGTGTGGCCAAAGGCTTCCGCCAGTTGAAACGCGAATGGAATCACATCATTAATGAACATAAAAAAGACATCGGATCGCTCCTGGATGCATGTTCCTTGGTCATCATGGAATATTGTGGCGGCGCATCCGGCCCGATCTGGGGTTCGGCATTCCGTGCGGCTGGCAAAGCGGTAGGGGATAAACAGCAATTAAATGTTGCTGAATTTGCTGAGATGATGCATGCCGCCGTGCAAGGAATCCAGTCTACTGGAGAGCGTTCCTTCGGACGTGGTGCCGTTGTAGGCGACAAAACCTTGATTGATGCACTCGTTCCATGTGCCGATTCCTGGACACAAAGTGCGGAGTCTGGCGATGACTTCAAAACTGCATTTGCCAAAGGTGCAGCAGCAGCCGTTGAAGGTGCGAAGAAAACCGAAGATATCGTGGCACGTATGGGCCGCGCGGGTACCGTCGGTGATCGCAGTCTGGGGTACCCAGATGCTGGCGCGTATGCGCTGGGTGTTATTTTCACAGAGCTGTCCGAGTCGATGAAGTAAATTTGTCGGCAAACTCGTAAATGTAAAATTATAGCGTGTTTTCTCTACGAAGAGGATGTCCATAAGTCATGAATATGACGGGGGACATCCTCTTTGCTGTGTTATTTTGTTGTAATGAACCTGAGTTGGGTTCGTTAGCAATTGGAGCGAGGGTGAATTCCTTTTGAGACAGCTCCTCCGTTATATAGCGTATATAATCAACCTAAATTCGCTTGTTGAAAACTTCTATAATAAACTCTATCTGGAAATTACAGGTGATAATTCATATACTTATAGGAGTATGGAGTCTGCACAAGCGATCAGATTTCTCACATCCGTATCTTACGGAAGAAGCTTAGAATGCTTATAAGGGGCGTTTGGATGTAGCCTATAGTTTTTGAGAAAAAATAATACGGAGGTAGAAGTTATGAGCGATATAAAACTGCCAATGATAAGACCTTCTGTACATGGTTACCTATGTAATGCCTATCCACTCTCAATTGTAATGCAGCATAAACAATCGGAGGCTTGGTTTTACAGTAATTATATTCAATTGATTTGTGCTGGAAACTTTCCAGAAGGGAAATTCTTTTCGTTTTATACATCTAACTTGCCTTGGTATGATTTCTTTATGAGTTGTCCTCTCATTAACTATCAAAAGATCAACCAGCGCTTTTTGGAAAAATATATGGGGGGCATCATCAGCTTTATTTGTGATTCTATTGATCAAAATCAGTATATTCATTTATATGTAGATGAAAGTTATATTGCCCATAAAAAGGCGTATAAAAAATATGCTTTGCCGCATGAAATGTTAATTTTCGGTTATAACAAAGAGACATTAAAATTTTATGTTTCAGGTTATAATTCAGATGTTATATTCGGAGAATATGAGGTAGGCTTTGAAGAGTTTCTAGTCGCTTTTAACAATTGTGATAAAACAAAAAATAGAGAATATGTATGTTTATTATCTTATAACCCAGAGCATAATTATCATTTTGATCTAAAATTGATTATTAGATCTTTGAAGGAGCTAAGGTTTAGTCTCAATTCATCTTATCATTATCGTTCTATGAGCACTCCTTCTAATTGGATCTTTGGATTATCCATCTATGATCATATTGTTCAATATTTAAGTGATCAAGTTAGTAGATTAGGGGAAAAGATTGATATACGAATCTTTCATACCATGTGGGAGCATAAGCGTGTGATGTTGAATAGATTAAATTATTTGAAAGAACATCATTATTTGGATGATGCTGACGAGCTTATAAAAATATATTCTGAAATTGAATCGGATTCAAAAATTTTAAGAAATTTGGCTATAATATATAACAAAAATGAGAACGCCACCAGTATAACTTCTATCATTGAAAAACTGAAAAAAATCAAGACTATAGAAGAGAATGCATTAAGCGACTTAATTTCAAAGTTGGAAAGTGTGGAGATCGATGAAAAGCTCCTGAGTCATTATTATCTATAATGTTGACAATACACAGCTAGCGATTTATTAGCTACAACTAAAGGGGGAGTCAGAGAAAGCGGACTTAGCTCCCCTTCGCATCAACTAATGAGCCTCCAATTTCCTTCCGAATGTCCTGTTCTCTGCACGCTTGAATAACCATACATAATCATGTTTAATAAACCGAGTACAGCCTGCTTCCAATCCTAAGACTGCACTTCCATAGACAATGGCTAGGACAACGCTCAGCATGCTGAATAGGCTTATGAGCTGTATCTCACTGTTACTCTAGTGTTATTGGCTTGATAATGTTAAATAGTGTAAGCTTGAGAGCAGATAAAAGGGTTCTAATGAAGCGTAATGCGATATGTCAAACGGGCAACAGAAGTGGTATCTATATGAATGAGAAGGGATCTGGATGATTCAATGACTCAAAAAATCTATTATGACTCTGCTTATACAAGAGAGTGGCATACAACAATTACTGGAAAAGTAGACAAGGAAGATGGTGTATATGTCACGCTGGCGGAGACTGCTTTTTACCCGCATGGGGGTGGACAACCGTGTGATGTGGGACAAATTGGCGGCATCGCTGTACTGGATGTAAATATCGAAGACGGAGAGGTATGGCATAAGCTGGAACGTGCTCCTGAACAGAGCGAGGTACAGTGCGAGCTGGATTGGGCGCGAAGATTCGATCATATGCAGCAGCATACGGGACAGCATTTGTTATCGGCAATGACGTTGAAAGTGGCTGAAGCGATGACGCTCAGTTTCCATCTTGGTACGGAGTATGACACGATTGATGTAGCTGCTGAGTTGGGAGCGGATCAATTGACCATCATTGAACAAGAAGTGAATCGTCAGATCTATCGTAATGCTCGCATCAACACGTCCTGGGTTACGGCAGAAGAGGCTGCACAATTGCCGCTGGTGAAGCAACCTACGGTAACGGAAGACATTCGTATCGTCGAGATCGAAGGTGTGGAGTATAACGCCTGCGGCGGAACCCATGTGTCGGCGACAGGTGAGATTGGCATCATCAAACTGTTAAAGACCGAAAAAGTGAAGGGCGGCACTCGTATTTATTTCAAATGTGGAACAAGGGCGCTGAATGAATTCACATCCACACAACATGTGCTCAATAGCATTATGGTTAAATTAAAGACCAGCAAGGACGAATTATTGGAGCGCATTGAGAAAATGGAGCTGGAGCAAAAGCAGCTGCAAACCGAGCTCAATGCAGTGAAAACAACCAATGATGCCTACTATGCGGAGCAACTTCTGGTTGCTCGCGAAGGGCTGGTGATTGCTCAGGTCTTTGAAGACAAATCGCTCAAGGATATGCAGAGCCTGGCTACCAAATTGACGACAGACCATGAAGGCCTCGTACTCTTTGCCAGTATCTCCGAGGCAAAAGTTGTTCTGGCACAGAACGGACAGCCGCCTGAATGGGCTTGCGGACCTTTCTTCAAAGGCAATCTTGGTGCCTACCAGGGCAAAGGTGGCGGCAGTGAGAAAATGGCTCAGGCCGGCTTTGCCAGCAGTGAAGACGCGCTTGCCTTTTACGAATTCACCAAGGACCAGTTGGGACATCACTGATCTGTATTTTGCAGATACGAATACGAGACAGGTAGCATTGAAATATGAGTTGGACAAGCACGTCACATTGTGGCGTGTTTTCCATGGATTTTAGGAGGTGGAAAAATGACAGAACGAATTCCGTGTATACGGGAGGCATGTGCAAACACCATTTTGCCAGCAACGGCTGCCAGAACAGGGGGGTATTGCATGCCTTGTAAGCAGGAGATGGAGCGCGAGGAGCACCAGAGATACATTGAAGCGAATCGACGTGACGTGAACATGTATGCAGGTATCACAGACCCGGTTGAAGTATTGAAAATCATGCACGAACCTCAGGTTCGCGACCCATTAATTCGTTATGTGCCCTATGAACAATCCAAGGAAGAGGTATATCTATCCTTGTCTGCAGAGCAACAAGATCAGATGAAGGATTATGCGATGCAGCGGATTCAGGCTGGTGATGAAGATATCGGCAAAGACATTCTGATATACCTCGTTTGTTACCATGATATATCGTTGACCAACGAAATTCCTGAGCTGCTGGAACAGGAGATCTATTATCCTGCGATTTTGGTTAAAAGTGCCTCGCCTGAAGTTCGAGATCGGCTCCTGCAGCAGGTGAATACCGATGATGAGAATCGGAACCACATATTGCTCATGCTGGCCCATATCGGGGATGATGTTGTCGTGCAGCAGTTCCGGCAATGGAGACAATCTTCGCCATCCTGGGCGAGCGAATTGTACGTGGCACCTGAGCATTACACCACTGAAGCAGGATGGGAGCTTACGAATGACGGGCAGCGCAGAGAATTATTCACCACCCCAAGTTATTCACTCTATAAAGTAACAGAAAATGAAGCAACTAACGTGGCAATATCCGGAGATTCGCTATTGATGCTGACCCCGAGCGCTCAAGGTTGTCCATGGTGTGGTAGTGCATTAACGTCCTTAATTAATCTGGATGTTAAGCATCCGGCACTGCGGGATGTGTCTTGGCATGCCGAGCGACTTCGGATCCAGACTTGCGTGATATGCAGCAGTTATGGCGTAGTTTACATGGAGTTGGACGCAGCCGGGGAACCGTTATGGAGTTCACATAATGTCATGCCTATGGGAATGGATGAGATTGACCTGGAAGACTATGGTGAACTTGCACCGGATGTCGGCCGGCAGTTTAGGATTGCGAATGCATCGCGTCATGCAT
Organism: Paenibacillus sp. FSL R5-0519; assembly: GCF_037974275.1. Classification (NCBI taxonomy): domain Bacteria; kingdom Bacillati; phylum Bacillota; class Bacilli; order Caryophanales; family Paenibacillaceae; genus Paenibacillus; species Paenibacillus sp. FSL R5-0519. The sequence goes on along the minus strand of NZ_CP150234.1, from coordinate 5,525,384 downwards.
TCCATGCCAGCGAGTGGGGGATGGAGCCATCGCTATCTCAGATCGGGGGCCATCCGGGTTGGGTTCAGGATGCGGAGTATCCACCATGTCCATGCTGTTCCGCGAGAATGAAGGCTGTCGCACAACTGGATTGGGGCGAGGTTGAGGAATATGGTGAGGGTATGTATTACATGTTCATATGTGAGCCGTGTCAGATGACCGCCGTATCGTATCAGCAATCTTGAGGTGGAAGCTTTGATTATAAGCCATTATAAGTGGTAATCTTATTTGTAATATTACAGGGCTGTTCAGGATGGAATGACAGTCGTTGACAGATCATAATAAAGGGACCGCCCGTAAGTTCTTGAACTTCCTGGGAGGTCCCTTTGTTTGCCCCGCCCCACATTACCGCCAGCATAATAACATCTAAGTTACTCCTACTGGTGCATATGCTCCTGTTCAATACATCCGTCTACAATTCCGCAGATGCTTGCTTTAACAAACCAGCCAACCACTCATAATCCGGCGTATCTTTTTCCTTGAGCTTGATCGTTTTGCGTTCTTCCGGGCCTTCAAATATGCCATCGGGTAGATCAAGTCCGGTTGCATGAAAGATCGTGAAGGATACGGCTTGTTTGGATGGAGAGATGACCGCAGCGTAACTTCCGTTTTTCAAAAAATGAGGTTTCTTGTATTGCACGCGTTCCTGCACGTCTGGGATGGTATCATGCACCATTTGTCGCAATTGTTCAGCGACTTGTACTTGCCAGGGGATCTGAATCTGTTCAATAAACGCAGTAACTTCTCCATTCTTGTTCATGCTTGTTCATCCTCCGTATGGATCTGATTGTGTATTTCCCATTCTGGTCTCAGGATTCCCATCATTAAGCGGTCGTAACGTTTGCCATCACGATATACTGCTGAACGTGCCCGACCTTCCAATTGAAAACCAACCTTTTCATAGGAGCGAATCGCTTTGGCATTGTAGGCGATGACATCGAGACCAACCCGGTCCAGATTCATCTCGTGGAACGCATATCGTAAAATAAGATTCAACGCTTCCGTGCCATATCCCTTGTTGCGATGTTCCGCAAGTCCGATGCCAATGGCAAGCTGTCCGCAGCGGTTGTTCCATTCAATGCTATGAATGACGACAAAACCAATCAGCGTATCCTCTTCATGCGTGCGGAGTCTGAAGTACACTTCCTTGTTCTTAGTCTCGCCCTCATCTTCCAACTGTTTCTCTGAATAGGGAATGGCAAGATCAGTATCTACATTCCGTAGGTATTCCGGGTCTTCGTTCCATTGCAGCATGGTCTGCACATCTTCAGCACGTGGGGGTGTCATTTTCAATCGTGTGCTATAAAACAGGTTATCCGTTGTTAGTGTCATAGGGTTCTCCTTTTACATCTGATAGCCTCATCATAATGGAAATAATAGGTGAATCACAATAGAACATTTTATTGCATATAAGTGGCCTCTTGTCATGAAACCTAACACGGTAGTAAGATGAATTAATCGAAATGCATTCAGTGATAGAACTAATAAAAATGTCAGCAGGAGTGATATGTTTTGGAGATCAAAGTGGATGATTTGAGTGGAGTACAAGTGAAGGCATTAATCGCAGAGCATTTGCAAGGGATGGCAGCGGATTCGCCTCCAGAGAGTATTCATGCGCTGAATCTGGATGGACTCAAGAAACCTGAAATTACATTCTGGTGTGCATGGGAAGGCGACGACTTGCTCGGTTGCGGGGCCATCAAAGAACTTGATCCAGAACATGCAGAATTGAAGTCGATGCGTACGGCTTCGGCCCACTTGAGAAAAGGCGTAGCGAGAAAAATTTTGGCTCACATTATGGAGGTTGCCACAGAACGTGGCTATAAACGAATTAGTCTGGAGACGGGTTCAATGGATTCATTTATCCCGGCAAGGAAGCTGTATGAAGATTTCGGATTCGAATATTGCGAACCATTCGCGGACTATATATTGGACCCCAACAGTGCATTTATGACGAAAACAATCTAAATGGATTCGCATGAGAAACCAGCATTCTATTTTTACAGGATGCTGGTTTTTTATTTATTTTGCAACATATCGTACATTTTTAAAGTTGGAAAAAGAGTAGAATACACGCAATGATGTAACATGGACCATGCTATGAAGGGGTGGAAGGAGCTGTGGATGATATATTGGTGGCTAGATCAGATGAATCCGCTGTTTGTCGTCTTGGTGTTATGTCCTATAATTGCTGTGGTGCTTACCTGGATTGTATACAGATTGCTTTGTGCCATTGTGGGGTATAAAACATAGGTTATGTCTAAATATGCTTGGGATGAATTGGCCATAAGGAACTTCTGGGCTGATTGATGAACAATAGGGTATACTGGACATTATGTCTATGAAACAAGACAGTATTACAGACGTTTTTTACATCAGGAGGATTTGAATTGGCTCAGACAGAAGGAACACTACAGAAGAAGCTTAAACCAAGACACATCAGTTTTATGGCTATGGGTGGTGTCATTGGTACAGGGATTTTCAAAGGCAGCGCAGAGACGATCGGACTCGCAGGTCCGGGCGTTATTATCACGTACATTTTTGCCGGATTATTGCTGCTGGTGGTTATGGCCGCGATGGCGGAGATGGCTACGGTGTATAAAAACAAAAATATGAAAGACTTCGTGCAGGAAGCATTCGGTAGCAGAGTTTCCTTTGTTATGGGATGGATGTATTGCTTCCTATGGTTATCGGTATGTGTTATTGAGGTGATTGCCGCCGGGAGCTTTTTGCAGTATTGGTTCACAGAAGTACCGCTGTGGATGCTGAGTCTGGCGTGTGCGGCGTTCATTATACTTGTTAATCTGCTCAGTGTGGGTGTGTTCGGGGAATTTGAGTTCTGGCTGGCCGGGATTAAAATTGCCATGATCATCATTTTTATCTTCCTGGGTGCAGGGTTGATCTTTGGCATTATTCCAAGTGATAACACCCCTTATCTGCAAAATTATACACAAGCAGGCGGGTTCTTCCCCAACGGTTGGTCATCGATCTTCTCGGCATTGCTTGTGGTCATGTTCTCTTATGGGGGATCGGAGCTGATTGGTCTGACTCTGACGGAGACGGAAAATGCAGAAAAAGTGATGCCCAAAATCGTGGGCAATTTCATGCTCCGAATTATTCTGTTCTTCACCTTGCCGATTCTCATCATCTGTGGTCTCATCCCATGGAATGAGATTGGGCCGGAGAGCAGTCCGTTTGTACAGGTGCTCGCCTCAACGGGACTACCGGGAGCAGCACACATTATGAACTTTATTTTGGTGACGGCAGTCCTATCTGCAGCTAACTCAGGGATCTACGGTGCATCCCGGATGATGCATTCCATGGCAGTGGGTGGTGAAGCTCCGAAGGCATTATCACAGACAAATCGTAACGGCAGCCCGGTTAATACCTTGCTGGTGTGCGCGGTTGTATTGCTCGGGGGCTCCATGCTTGGTCTGTTCGCGCAGGATCAACTGTTCCGTGTATTGCTCGCAGTTCCGGGGTTCGTGGTCATCCTTGTGTGGATCTGTATTGCCTCATCACAGTTAAAACTGCGGAAGAGATATCCGGTTCAACCGACCTTCAAAGTTTGGGGTTTCCCTTACATCACCGGAGTAGTGGTACTATGTCTCACTGTGATTGCTGTGATGTTTGTGTTCGATGAAGGTAATCGGTTTAGCATTAGCATCTGTCTTGCCGTGCTTGCGTTGCTGATCATCTGGTCCCTGATTCGATTCAGGAGGACGAATGGACGGACAGTTTAGTATGAATGAGAGTCATAATTAATGAGAAAACTTTATAAGTAAAATAGGGACTGCTTTTAGCAGTCCCTATTTTATACACTTTGAACGAATATATTGTTCTATAACCAGAACCGCTTGCTAGAATAGACATTAACACATTCTTATTACTTATTAGACATATATCTAATCTTTGGGTAGCTTTTCCCAAGGGGTGGAGTACTTTGCGGCGATTTCACCAAAGCGTACTAGTTATGCTTCGCCCTTTTTGTTTAAGTGCATGTCAGCTTTCAATCTTCAACTTTAGAAAACGGAGATTTGATTTTCAAGAATTCCTTATATGACATTGGTTTTCGGCCAATCAGACGTTCAAGATCTCCAGACGTTTCCGAGAATTCTCCAGTGTTTATTGCCCGCATCCAACCTAATAAGAAATCAGTCATATGAACAGGTAAGCCATTCGCTACCATAGTGTCAATATATTCGGTTTCGCTAATTGCCTCGTAAGGGATATTAGTCTCACTAATCTCCGAGAGGGCTGCAGCGATATCTTCGAAAGAGCTTCCCTCACTGCCACTTAGAGTATATGACTTATTTTCGTGTCCGTTTTCGGTGAGGACGGCTACGTTGGCTGCCGCCAAATCATCCAGAGATGCAGCGGATACTTTACCTGAACCCTTTGGTACTCGCACACTTCCAAATTTAAGTGCATCTCCAGAGAACGAATTTATGACTTCAAGATATGGTGGATTCCGCAGGATTGTATAGTCTAATCCGGATGCTTTAAGCGTTTGTTCAGCGAATAAGTCTGACATCGTTACTTCGGGCAAAATTAGATTTGAATTTTCTTTTCGTATGATCGACGTGAAGATCACTTGCTTAACCCCAGCCTGCTTTGCGGCAGCGATGACGTTGAAATGTTGTGTATTGCGATCGGTAAATGCTACCGCGGAAATGAGCATCACTTTTTCAACACCATTAAAAGCTTGTAGAAGAGAGTTATAATCAAAATAGTCGCCCTGGTGGGCTTCCACACCTTCTTTAATAAATCTTGCCACTTTATCAGATTCCGGATTACGGACTAACATAGCGACCTGATTTGACGGAACTTTTTTGAGAAGAAGTTCTAGCGTTCTGCTACCAAGATTACCTGTTGCTCCAGTAATAAGTATTTTCCCCATATTTACAACTCCTTTGAACGTCTATACATACATGAAAATATTTTGTTTCACATTCTCATCTTGAAAACTTACCGTCTTACATTCGTCAGTGTACTACCCCATTCACCGACTGGTTCAAGCCAGCTTACGATTCTATCATCAATGAGGTTGGTAAGCGCACCTTCATACTCAGCACGATAAGGTTTAGTAAGTTCATCTTGAATCCAACTTTCTCTTGTTCCTTGCCAGATTTCATAGATCACCAGATCATCAGAATGATCAAGATCATCGGAGACGATCGCATTAACAAAAGTGGGTTCACTTTTGAAATTGCTAATCATCGCGAATAGATTGTCTCGGAAAGTTTCTTTCTTACCGGGCTTAATTTTGAAACGGATATTGAGAACAACTTGTTTGTTGGTTGTTGACATCATTACACACTCCTCAATTCTTTTATTTTCTTTATATTACAAGGCTCATTATGTACCATGTAGCACTTTTAAAATAGTACGTACTTTTTGGTTATATAGTAACCAAAAAGTGATAATTGTGATGAATCAGATCATAAAATGATTTTGAAATAACTCTATTCTACATTTATTCTCTGATATTCATCCTTGCTCAATGTCTTCTCTGCATAATTCTGACCCCATTCACAAAGGGCTCGCAGAGTGGGTTCAAGTGACATGCCCATTTCTGATATTGAATATTCCACTTTTGGTGGTACCTGATTGTACATTGTTCTTATAACTAGATTATCACCCTCCAACTCCCGTAATGACTGGACTAACATTTTCTGAGAAATGGTTGGCATGAGTCTTTTCAATTCACCGGTCCGTTTAGGACCTTTTAATAAATAATACAGAATAAGAGGTCTCCACTTTCCGCCAATGACATCCAAGGTAATTTCCAGATCACAATAAAAAGTTTTCAATTGAGAAACACCATCCCTCTTTTAGTTTCGATAATTATAGTACATGTGTTGATTCAATCAACCTTCCTACACAACACTCCTAATACAGAATAAACATAACTCATTTAAGCCTAAATGCAGTTCCATCGACCAAAGCTACCACAACCATGATAGCGTTTTATTTCAACCCAATATTTTCTTGCCTAATTCGACATATTCGTTTACTATTTTCCCATACTTAGTGCTTCAAGCATGCGTTTTTTGGGTAGCGTCTAGTCAAAAAGGCTTGGGTTCACGGGAGAGGAAGAGGAGCGGATGATCGGTTTTTTTAGAAAGCGTTTGGTTGTACGCATTGTTGCAGTCGTTACACTGGCCATGACGATTATAGCTGTTGGCAGCATGCTGTTACAGGTGGCCAATATGAAGCTGGCTGCACAGGAGGCCATTTCCAGTTACAATATCCAAATTGCTCAGAGTTATGTGAATCAGCTGGATACAGAATCTTATGCCGAGTTTGCCAAGGATCCCAAAGAGAATGACGCATTCTTGAAGATTCGTGATGAATTGGATGATTTTCGCGTAAGGATTGGTGCAATGTATGTCTATTTCGTCAAAATAGATGATAAAGGTACCCCACTTATTATGGTGGACGGTATGAAGGATGCGGATAAAGCTTCACCGATTAATGAAGTCACGGATGTCCCTCAGGAGGCTGTCCAGAAGCTGTTGCAGGGGCAACCAGCCAGTTCTTCAATTATTAATAATGAGGATTATGGCAACTATATTTCCTCTTACGCTCCTATGCTCGATAGTAATGGCACTGTAACAGGTGTAATTGGTATTGATACGGCGGTATCGGTGATCGGAAACATTGAATCGGATATCATGAAATCGAGTATTCCCTTCTATGCTTTACTGCTACTAATTACCCTTATAGGTATTGCCGTTGTCATGACGTTTATCGTAAGGGGACTGCGACCACTTCAACCGCTGAAGGCGAGTGTGGAAAAAATGGCGCAGGGTGAGCTTGCAGAAGCCAACCAAATTTTGACGTCTTACCGTCTGAAAAGCAAAGATGAGATTGGAACCACATATCAAGCAATGATACATATGTCCGGCAACTTGAACAAGATCGTGAGTAACATGGTTGAAGGCGTGGCAGTAACCACCAATATTTTATCGGAATCAACGAAGGAATTTAATCGCAGTACCGAAGAGATGATTGAGATGAGCAGGACGGTTGATCAGTCAGTCGAACAGATCAGGCAAGGGGCGCATACGCAGAAGCAGGGTGCGAGCGATAGTGCGAATGCGATGGAGGAGATTGCCAAAGGCATAACGGACATTTCCGAATCCTCCATGATCGTATCGGATGCAGCAACAAGTGCGCTTGCTACAGCAGAGTCCGGTAAACAGAGCATGACATTGATGAAAACACAGATGGAGAGCATCTCACATGTCTCAGGTGAAGTTGTAACGATGGTTCAGGTGCTGAACAACTATTCCCAAGAGATTGGTGGTGCCTTGCACACGGTTCGTGATTTTGCGAGTCAGACGAAGCTGCTTGCACTTAATGCATCCATTGAAGCAGCTCATGCAGGAGAACATGGCAAAGGTTTTGCGGTTGTGGCGGATGAAGTTCGCAAGCTGGCTGAGGCCTCAAGCACATCCATGGAACGGATCTCCGACTTGCTGCTTCGCATTCAACAAGAATCACAGCAGATTGGCTCACAGATGGGGGTTACCGCGCAGGAGATTGGCCAAGGTGTTACGATTACCGCAGAGGCGGAGCAAGCTTTCGCCCATGTGGTTGATGCGTTCCAACTGGTGACTCATCGTATTCAAGAAGTCTCCGCTGCGGCAGAGGAAATCTCGGCAGGATCGGAAGAGGCCGCAGCCTCCGTCAATACGATCTCGCAGATCTCAGCCGGGGTCTCGGATCATTCGGATGAAATCTATCGCTTGATGCGTGAACAGTCGGCCATGTTCAACAGGGTGGCGCAGACTTCCACCATGCTGGAGCAGCAGACCAACGAGATGAGCGAAGCTGTGCGTAAAGTAAAAGTATAGTTTTTGTAGTTGGAGTATGCTGTAGCCATAGTTTACGTAAGAGGCAGCAGAAAAAAACCTGGTCTGTTGTATAGCCAGTGTAACGATGTAAGGCATAAAAAAGTGCTCCGTTCCTGGAGAAGTTGGTGAGTATCCCAAACTTCCTTCAGAGGCGTAGAGCACTTTTTGTTTTTCATATCACTTTGATAGATGATCCAGCTCTATCGCCTGTCTGAAGCGTCGGGCGAATCGTTCTGCGGCTACGGCGGCCTCTTTGGATTCCGTCTGCACGAAGCCAATGTGCATTTTGGGTTGATCGATTCCAGCGATCTCTACCATCTTCACCAGACCTTCCTTCCATAATGGATTTTGGTAAAAGGAAAAGTCGTGACCAATCGTGGCAGCAATATCGTTTCGTAACACCATGTTGATGGCTTCTGAATTATTTGTTTTGAACAGAATGGACAGAGATCCATGATCATAGGTGAATTCCCTGAGAAAGTCTTCGATGAAACCATCTCGATAAAGTGCCAGCTTGTGTTCTTTTAATTGATCTGGTGAAACACGGCTGTGCTTGGCAAGTTCAGACAGGTGATGAGTACCAATGACCAGCTTGCCCGAGTACATGGGACTGAAGTGAAGTCCATCGAATTCCCGCAATTGCTTGGCATAGATCGCGATAAAGCCCAGATGGGTTTTGTTATTCCGAATATCCTCGATAATTTCCATGGACCCTTTCTCTTCAATGGAGATGTTAAGTTGCGGGTGCTCACGCTTCATATCTGCAGCAGACTGGACAAGATAGGGCATGACACTTGGAAAAGTAGCCACATGAAGCTCACCGCTAAGAGAGGAGGCTTCTGCGTTCAGGGATTTCAATTCATCAATCCGCTGTAAAATGTCCAGTGCCTTGGCTATGAATTGTTTGCCTTCGGGCGTGGGATGAGTTCCCTGCCGCGAGCGTTCGAACAGGATGATCCCCATTTCTTTCTCCAGACGATGAACCGATTGGCTGATCGCCGATTGTGTGACATGCAGATGCTCCGAGGCGGCGGAGAAGGATTGGGTTTTCGCAATTTCAACGACATATTCGAGCTGTTCCAGATTCATGAGTTCATCTCCGTTTAGCATTAATACAACTAATGTTAACATTAGTATCTATAAATATGAATAATACATGAACAGCGATATAATATATAGACAATCATATAAAGGGGATGAACTTCATGAAAGCAGCAGTATGGTATGCCCATAAAGATGTGCGTGTTGAAGATCGCGAGGTTCCGGTTGCTCAAGCAGGACAAGTCAAAATCAAAGTGGAATATGCGGGGATCTGCGGCAGTGACTTGCATGCTTATCATCATGGTGTGGGCATTCAAGAAGGCGAGAATCATCCGCTCTCAGGACAGAAAGCACCGCTGACATTGGGTCATGAATTTGCAGGAACCGTGAGTGAATTGGGTATTGATGTAAGCGGTATCAGTGTGGGGCAGCGAGTTGTGGTAGAGCCATTGTACCACTGTGGAAAATGCGAATACTGTATCCAGGGGCGTTATAACCAGTGTACTCAATTTGGATTCGTTGGACTGAATGGTGATGGTGGTTTTGCGGAGTATGTTGTTGTTGAATCCTACATGGTACATCCCATCCCGGATAACGTAACATTCGAAGAAGGCGCGCTCGTTGAGCCTACGGCAGTAGCCTTTCACGCCGTTCGACACAGCAAATTGAAAGTAGGCAATAAGGTAGCCGTATACGGAGCCGGTCCGATTGGATTATTGACCATTCTGTCTGCCAAAGCAGCAGGCGCTTCTGAAATCTATGCAGTCGATGTATTTGAGGAACGTTTGGACTTGGCAGCCAAGCTGGGGGCGATTCCGGTGAACAGTGCCAAAGTTAATGCAACCGAAGTGATTTTGCAACAATCGGGTGGCATTGATGTGGCTTATGAGGCAGCGGGTGTACAACCAACGATGGACAGCGCGGTTGCGGTTGTCAAAAAAGGTGGAGAAGTTGTTGTGATCGCTGCGATTCCGAATCCACTTCAGGTAAACTTCCTGGATCTTCTGGTGAAGGAAGCAAATCTGACGGCAACACTGGCATATCGACACATTTTCCCAGAAGTAATCTCATTGATTGCGGAAGGGTCGCTCGATGTGAAACAGGTTATCACCAAAAAAATTAAACTGGACGACATCGTAGAGGAAGGGCTGGAGCTGTTGATGAGCGACAAGAGCCATGCGAAGATTTTGGTGGAGATTGGCGGCTAAAGACTTTTCGCTAACTTCTCACTAACAAGGATAGATTTTCATATCAACGTAATTGAAGTATAAATTTTAGATCGTGAAAAAGGCCGTTCATCCGCATGAATGGTCTTTTTCACGTTATTCAAGTAGAACAGTCATCTTTCACTGGCTATCTTCATGAATCATATTTCGCTAATCGCGGTCGCAGTTCGCTAATACCTAATGCTAGGAATCATAGCGGTAGCAAATCGCCTTACCCCCACTACTCTCGGAGCTGAATTCCTTATCCTCATAGAATCCAAAACGCTCATATAAACGGATGGCATTGACCATCTGACCGCCCGTATATAAATACACTGTATTTTTGCCCATCTCTTTGGCAGATTCCACACATTGCTGGAGCAATGCTCTGGCGATCCCGTGGCCTCTCCATCTTGGATCAACACCTAATAGTCGAATAAATGGATAATCGATAGGCAATTCAAAATTTGGATAGGCCTTATGCGCTGTTTCGAACAATTGCACCGTACCGACAATCTGATTATCAATCTTGGCGACCCATAGTTGTGTCAGGTACGGATTAACCACAGACTCTCTAATGTCTTTTAAGTAGGCCTCCCAACGTTCATTTTGCTCAAATGTCTCCCGATACTCGGCATAACTTGCAACAAGGATATCTACGATCTCTGGATGGTCTGTTTCTGTGGCAGGAAGAATGGTAACGGCAGCCGTTGTCATCTTATAATTCCTCTTCTCTTATGGGTTAAGTATGATATAGAGTTTTCTTGCATTTTACCATAACGGATTCCATCTGATTGATTCAAACTTTCTATAGTTCACTCAGTCATTTCTATAGATCAAAGCGCGTTAGCGATTGAGTTGTGTGGAATACAGATGATTGCGATATTCGGTTGGCGTATTGCCTTCGTATTGCTTGAACATGCGCAGGAACAGCTTGTAATCGGAGAATCCGCACTGTCCGGCGATTTCTTTTACACTGGCATTGGTGTTGAGCAGCAGTTGTTTCGCCCGGCGAATTCGTTCTGTGAGGATATAGGTTTTAAGTCCAGTACCTTTCTCGCGCTTCACCATTTTGGAAATATAGTCTTTGTTAAAATTAAAATTCTCCGCAATCTGACTCACCGTGATGTTTGTATGCAGATGAATATCGACCCACTTGCAGATATGGTCCACAATCGCATTGTGCGGGCGATAATCCGCCTCTATATTACGTTCCAGTTCTCGGAACAATAACAGCAGAGCAGCGTCAGCTTCCTCGGGAGAGAAGGAGGACACATGCAGCAATTGCTTAAATAACTGATTGGCCATGGAAGGAACCTGAATGGTGGCATGTGTCCTGAATTGGTTGAATTCTGGCTGGATGGCATCATAGTGAACCCAGTAGAAGCTGACGGGTGTGTCGCTGACCTGATAGCCATAGTGGGTGCGACCCGCGCGCAGAAACAACAGATCGTTGGCACGAACTACGTACTTTTCGTTGTCCTCCGCGATGTACATCTCACCTTCCAGCATCAAAATGATCTCGTGAACAGGCATGCTGCGTCTCATGTGGCTCCAGTTGCCGTCGGATATGAACTTGCCGCAAAGGTAATGTTCCAGTGGCTTTTGCATAGGACGGATTTATCCACCTTTTCTTGGATTATGAGTCTGATGTTATTACATTTTATTTGATAACATGGGGATATTCAAGCAGTGGGGTGGATTGTTGAGTATAGGACATATGGAACGGAACACGGATTTTACCCCTTAAAAATTAATCGATGAAATTGCATGTGAATATCTTTATAAGTTGAACTAATCATTTACATGATAACGGAGAGGATAGAAAAAACCTGAAAAAGCGGAGCGTTCGCCTTTATCCCTGGATTTTCCCTTTAGAAAGGGGATCAAAAAATCTGGGGATAACAGCGATTGGAAGGTTGTTCTGTCATCGTAGTGTCAGTGTAAATAATCTGTAGTTCAACTTACATAGTACATACCGTGAAGGAGTGAGTGTCATGATTGATACGAAAAAAGGATTTCTGGGACCGGAACATGTAGAGCTGTTACATGGTGTGTTCCAAACATCACAAGAGGTGGGGGAGCGTTACCTGTTATCGCTGGATATGGATCGGTTCCTGGCTCCATGCTTCGAGGCTCATGGTTTACCTGCCCGAAAAGAACGCTACGCGGGTTGGGAGGCACGTACCATCAGCGGACATTCCCTTGGACATTATCTGTCTGCCCTGGCTGTGACGTATCAGGCAACCGGGAATATGACGTTAAAAGAAAGACTGGATTATGCTGTCACCGAACTTGCGAGAATCCAGGATACCACGGGGAGCGGGTATATCGGTGGTTTGTCCGAAGAACCTTTCCACATGGCTTTTCGAGCAGAGAATATCGGTGGATTCAATATCGGTGAATACTGGGTTCCCTGGTACAGTGTGCACAAAATCTATCGCGGTCTGATTGATGCGTATAAACTCACTGGTAACGGACAGGCACTTGAGGTGGTTACTCGATTTGCAGACTGGGCGGTAGAAGGTTTGCTCCCGATGACAGAAGAACAGATGCAGACGATGCTTCTAAGTGAACACGGGGGCATGAATGAAGTATTTGCACATTTGTATGGGATCACGGGCAAGGCCTTATACCTTGAGATTGCCAATAAGTTTACCCATCAATTGATCCTGAGACCTTTGGAGCAGAAGCAGGACGATCTTCAAGGCAGACACGCCAATACTCAGATACCCAAAGTGATCGGTGCTGCTGAAATCTACAATCAGGACCATAGCCATGAGAGTTATAAGACAGCGGCAGAATTTTTCTGGAACACGACGGTGCATCATCGTTCTTACGTATTTGGCGCGACGAGTATTTCGGAGCATTACGAAGCGAAGGGCATGGAGAGTCTGGGCATCAAAACAGGAGAGAGCTGCTGTACCCACAACATGATGCATTTGACGAAACAACTCTTCGCCTGGAATCACGATAGCGCCTACATGGACTATTATGAAAACGCCATCTATAATCACATCCTCGGCACGCAGGACCCCGATACGGGGAACAAAACGTATTTTGCCTCAACACTGCAAGGCCACTACAAAATCTATGGGACTCACGATACCGCCTGGTGGTGCTGCACAGGATCAGGCATGGAGAACCCGGGCAAATATGCCGAGGCGATCTATTTTGAGGATGAACAGGACCTGTACGTCAACCTGTATATCGCTTCTCAGCTGGATTGGACGTCTAAGGGAATATCCCTGAAGCTTGAAACCGACTTTCCTTATTCGGAAAAGGTGACCCTGACGATCACCGGAGGCAGCGCCTCGGCCCATCTAAGATTACGCGTGCCCTCATGGCTGCAACAGCCAATGACGGCAACGGTTAACGGGGATACGGAACATCCGTATACACGGATCGAACCCGGCTATCTCTCCATCGACCGCACATGGTCTGCGGGCGATGTCATCACAATCACCCTGCCGATGTCGCTTCGCCAGTACACTGCCCGGGATGATGCGCACAAAGTAGCCTTTCTGTACGGCCCGATTGTGCTCGCCGGTGCACTGGGAAGCGAGGGTCTTCCAGAGGACACAATTGTGGACGAAACAGCATTGAATCCCAAGACCGCACCTGTACCTGTGATCTGGACGGAGCAGGAGGATGTACAAGAGTGGATCAAGGTTGTAGATGCAGAGACGTTAACATTTGAACTTAGCAAGGATGTCACTTCCACGGGCGAACCCGTGAAGCTGATTCCGTTCTATGATGTGCACCATGAATTTTATACCGTGTATTGGCCGTTTAACGATGAAGGTGATGCGCTCGAAAAAGAGCTGAACGATATCACCATCGACAGGGTTCAGGCTGACGGTCAACAGGATGAGATTGGACATCAACTGGATAGCAACTGCCGTGGGGAGCATCACAACGGTTCAACCACAGATGGCCGTAAGAAGTTGCATATGTGGCGAGAGGCTTTTGGTGTCAGCGGGGCTTACTTCAGTTACCAACTGGCGGTGGATCGCGCCGCAACCAATTATCTATGTGTGGCCTATTGGGGTGGAGATTATTCTACATTTGAACGGGAAGGTATGTTGTATGAGAGACAATTCACCATTACCGTGGATGGCACACGCATTGGAGAGCAGCGAATTCATATGAACAAAATCGGCGACGTATTCTATGTGACCTATAATATTCCTGAGTCCGTTACATCAGGTAAAGACAGCGTTAAGGTCATGTTCCAGGCGGAGGGTGACAATGGCTGTGCCGGGAAAGTTGTAGAGGTACGCACCACGCGAAGCAAACCGGCATCACTCTTTGCATGATAAGAGGCATGGTGTGAAAAGGCGCAAACACAATGTTATAATGAAAATAAATTACGGTTAGTTGGAAAGAGGAGGTTGGAAGTGTGGCAAAGCCCGATAATAAAGGTACTTATAACTTTCAGGATTGGTTAACTTGGGAGGGGGCATGGGAATTAATTAACGGCAAAGCTTTTAATATGTCTCCAGCACCCACTTCATTGCACCAGTTTATTGTGGGTGAGCTGCACTTCTCTTTGCGGACTTTTTTTCAGAATCGGAAATGTTTCGTGTTTGTTGCCCCTTTTGATGTGTATTTTAGCGAAAATGAACAATATGACCTGCCAGATCAAGTTGTACAGCCTGATTTATCGGTGGTTTGCTCCAAAGACCAGATATCTAAGAATGGCTGTCACGGTGCACCTTCTTTAATTATCGAGGTGTTATCGCCTTCGACTGCGCTAAAGGATTTTAACGAAAAATTTAACTTGTATCAGAAATACGGCGTGAACGAATACTGGATTGTTGACCCCGGGAATGAAACCGTCCATGTGTACACGTTGGAGGATGGCAGTTATCAGACTCGTCATCTGTATACTGAGCAGGAAACGATGATATCTGTCTTGTATCCTGAATTGCACATTCCGCTGGATTCGTTGTTCAAGCTAAGGTAATGCGTAGCGTCAACCTGTCTGCGACAGAGGAAGCAATAAGGTAGCCGTTTTCTTATGCTAACGAACCCTACACGCCTTAATTGAGCAATATGGGTGAGGTGGAAAATGTAACGAATCTCAGCGACTCTATTTTATCTGAAATAGGCGATAAACAACGTTTTTACACCTAATACACGAATATAACGTGTCTCAGGTTCGTTGCATTTTCAGATGAGCTGACATGCACCCAATAACGTTACCTCAGTTCGTTAGCTATAGAGCACCCAACCTTAAACGAAGAAACTACCCATAAGAGGCGAAATCGGATGATCTCCGTTTCGTCTTTTTTATGCTTCAGTAGTGTTTGTAGTTCTAACATGTTGTGTGAGTGTTCTTGTGACCCCTGTTTTGCATTGCTTATTTTTCAGACAAGTCTTATATAAAAAATGACACGCATAGCCATTTTCCACGTATTACCTGATAACATTTCTTATCCACAATCTGCTGTCTTGTAAAACTCACTTTGTACGGATTGACCACAACATTTCCTGCCAAGTTCCACGTTGTCCCTGAAAATATGAAATGGGATAAGCCCAAACCACGTATATTATGAGTATCCCAATATCCAATGTTATCCACCTGAGAGCGTTAACATCATGTACAATAGAAAAAGTGGAACAGGAAAATAACGACATATAGCTTCAATATATAACATGAAAGGAGGTCGGATGATTGAACATGATTAAGTACATACAATTCATGGGATTAATCCTCGTTGTTGTTGCTGTGAATGTTCTGGCATTCTCACCCGGCTTTATCGGGCTGAATTTCGGGGAGGGTGCATTCACAACTTCGCTATCCGTTACCCTGTTGTTCGGCAGTGCAATGGCACTCTTATATGGCAGTTACACCATGCTGTTTAGACAGCCGGTGGTTCTGCCCGTGAAGCATATCGAAACACATGAAGATTATGTGGAAGCTTTATCTTTTTATAGACGCATCAAAGTCCTCGAAGAAGATATTACGCTGGGGCTGTCTCAACTTAGCCGGATGAAAAAGAAGAAAGAAACACTCCTGAATGTGCTTCATCAGCGGTTTGATCCGGGGGAACTAAGCTACAAAAAATTCGCATCAGTCACGATGGAAGTGGAGAAGCTGTTATACCTGAATATCCGCAGTGTACTGAATCGGTTGAATGTATTCGATGAAGCCGACTATGCCAACATGATGAAATCCAAATCCTCAACACTACCCCAGAAACTTTTTCAGGAAAAAACCAAGGTATACAACGATTATTTGTCTTATGTGAAGAATGCATTACACACCAATGAGGAAATTTTGCTCAAGTTGGATCAGTTGTTACTTGAGATTTCACGCCTCGACAGCTTTGAAGCAGGAGATATTGAACAGATGCCTTGTATGCAGGAGATTGATCAGTTAATCAAGCACACCAAATTATACAGACAGTGAGGGGTTGCTCGTATGGCCAAGAAGGGAAAGTTTTTTTTCATATCGATTGTAATGCTGGTACTCGTATTCGGTCTGGTCTATGCAGGAATAACATTAACATCGAACTTTGGCAAGTCGACCACACAGGTGAGCACAG
Source organism: Paenibacillus sp. FSL R5-0519 (assembly GCF_037974275.1). Classification (NCBI taxonomy): domain Bacteria; kingdom Bacillati; phylum Bacillota; class Bacilli; order Caryophanales; family Paenibacillaceae; genus Paenibacillus; species Paenibacillus sp. FSL R5-0519. Next base: position 5,508,683 of record NZ_CP150234.1, on the reverse strand, counting down.
AGAATGCAGGTAAGGAACTGGGCAAACTGTACGCGGACATTGCACCAGCGACGGCAGAACCGGTCAAAGGACAGATTGATCTCGATCCGGTCGACGTAGCGGAATCGCTGCCGGATATCTCCAAATTCGCAATTGCCGTAGAGAATACAACGAATGATTACGTCGAAATCTTCTCTTCCACGGAGAAGTCAGGCAGCGGGGTAGATGGCTGGTTAACTGAAGTGGGCGAGGAATTCAACAAAGCAAAAATTACCGTTGGCGGGAAACAGGTATCTGTCAAAATCCGCAACATTGCCTCCGGAACGGCTAGCGATTATATCAAATCGGGCAAGTATATACCTGATGCATTCACGCCTTCTAATGAACTGTGGGGCGAGATGGTTGAGGCCAGTGGGGTGAAAACAGAGATGGTTTCCAAGCGATTGGTTGGGAATGTCCCTGGTATTGTCATTTCCAAAGCCAAGTATGATGCACTGGTTGATACTTACGGCTCCGTGAATGTAAAAACCGTAACTGAAGCGATTGCCAATAATGAACTCGCGATGGGATATACCGATCCATTTGCCAGCTCCACAGGACTGAACTTCCTGGTAACTGCACTGAATACGTATGATAGCGCCAATCCGCTGGGCGAGAAGGCGATTGAGGGATTTGAGAAATTCCAGACGAATGTACCGTTTACAGCCTCGACAACCATTCAGATGCGGGAAGCTGCCAAGTCAGGCCGACTGGATGCCTTTGTACTCGAATACCAGACGTATGTGAATACTGCCGATCTGAAGAGTGGTTACGTCTTTACACCTTTTGGCGTGAGACATGACAGTCCGCTGTATGCATTGGGACAATTGCCGAAGAACAAACAGGAGATTATCCAGAAGTTTGCGGAATTCGTAACCCAGGCGAAGTACCAACAATCAGCGGAAGAGTTTGGTTTCAATGGGTTGCAGGATTACAAATCCGAACTGGCCACCGTGGATGGCGGCACGTTGTTGTCTGCACAGAAAGTATGGAAAGAAAAGAAAAACGGTAGCAAACCGATTGCCGCTGTGTTCGTGACGGATGTATCCGGAAGCATGGACGGCGAACCGCTTAACCGACTGAAGGAGTCCCTGCGCAAAGGTCAGAAGTACCTGGGTACAGACAACAGTATTGGCTTGGTTTCATACTCCAGCGGGGTAACTGTGAATCTGCCGATTGCCAAATATGATACAAACCAGCAGTCCATGTTTGTCGGAACAGTGGATAGTCTGCAAGCTGGCGGAGGGACGGCTACTTTTGACGGGATCGTGGTAGCGATGAAGATGTTGGAAGATTACATGGTTACTAATCCGAATGTGAAGCCGCTGATCTTTGTTCTGAGTGATGGCGAGACCAATGAAGGTCATACCCTGAAGGATATCCGCGATCTGGTCGAGACGTACCAAGTGCCAATCTATACAATTGGGTACAACGCGGACATCAAGGCTTTGGAGAGCATCTCCAGCATTAACGAAGCGGCAAGCATCAATGCCGATACCGACGATGTCGTGTACAAGATCGGGAACCTGTTTAACGTACAGATGTAAATTTAAAGGGGGAACTGAGATGTCATTTTCAATGGAAATACCGAGCCAGAAGGAAATTCAGAAGGTGATTGAAGAAGAGGTGAAACCCGTGCCCGCCGAGGTCGCGGAGCTTCAACAAGTGGCGAATGCCAACGTAGAGATGATCATGACACTGGATCTCGAATCCCTGGAGAAGCGCAAAGAGATTCTGCAATCCATTGACGGCTTTGGCATGAACACGATGAGATCCTCTTCCGAGAAAAACGCCTTGCTTCAAGTCTCCGTTGGACATCTGTCCAAAACGGGAGACGAGGGCGGTCAGGTTGCCAAAGGCTTGACTGAGCTGCATATGCAACTGAAGGATCTCGACCCGAGCGTGGTCGACTTTGCCAAAACCGGATTTCTCGGGAAATTGTTCAATCCGCTTCGCGCCTATTTCCTGAAATACCAGAAGGCTGACGCAGTCATCGCTGACATCGTAACCTCTTTGGATAAAGGCAGATCCACCCTGCGTAACGATAATACGACGCTGGAGATCGAACAACAGAACCTGAGAGATCTCACCAAACGACTGCAAAAGGAGATTCAGCTTGGCGTGCTCATGGATGAGTCCATCGACGCGCAGATTGAAGCCGCCAAGGCCCGCAATGAGGACCCCGAGAAAGTCCGCTTTATTACAGAGGAAGTGTTGTTCCCACTCCGTCAGCGGGTCATGGACCTGCAGCAAATGCTGGTTGTGAATCAACAGGGCATCATGGCCATTGAAGTGGTCATCCGTAACAACAAGGAGCTAATTCGAGGGGTAGACCGGGCCAAGAATGTAACGATCTCGGCACTGAAAATTGCCGTTACGGTAGCGAGTGCTTTGTATAATCAGAAGATTGTTCTGCAGAAGATTGAATTGCTGAACCAGACAACCAATGATCTGATTGCCGGTACATCCAAAATGCTCAAGGATCAGGGAATTGCCATTCAGAAGCAGGCATATGAAGCCAGCATTTCCGTGGATACGATGAAACAGGCGTTCACCGATGTGTTGTCAGCACTCGATTCGATTAGTCTTTATAAGCAGGAAGCCCTCCCTAGAATGCGCGAGACGATTAACCAGTTCCGTGAACTTGCGGATACCGGGGAGCAGCAGATTCAGCGTTTGGAGAAAGGGCAGAAGCTGGGGCTGTAATGAGCAGATTAAGGCCAAGGACATAATCTGAAGGAAAAGACTCCCGAGGGAGTCTTTTTTTGATATCGTCTTTGCATAATTCATGGTATTGCTCCGCGTACCGAATTTCGACGAACAGAATCATTCTGAACTACCTTTTGTAGATGGGGAGCTGCTTGTTGTTTGAATCAATCCACTGATGGAATCTCATATACAATTATAGCCAATTGGATTAAAATTAAAGAGGTTTATAGTCGGGCAATTGGACTAACTATATACAGAAATAGAGGGATATGATGAAGGGTCAGAAGGTGTTTGCCATACTGCTGGGAGCGACTGTTGTATTGAGCGGTTGTGGCGGGATTGAGATTACGATTAAGGAAGAAGGGAAGAGCCAAGAATTACAGGAGACAACCAAACCAGGTGTACAGTCAGACGTAGTTCAAAGCGGAGAGCAGGTAGAGTTAGTGGTTGACTCAAAGAGTGAAGCTCAAACGGAAGTTAACAAGGTTCAAGAAGATATGGCTCAGGCAGTAGAGAAACCGAAGGAAGAAGCAAGCTACGCTGTGGCTGAGACGTCAGCAGAACAAAGTATTGATTATCTGAAGCCAACGTCTTCAGAAATAAATCTACGCGTAGCACCTAGTATCAATGCAAGATCAGTAGGTATCCTATACCAAGACGATGAAGCTGTATATCTGCACCGCAAAAATTTTGATCCCACGGACGGGCGTACCTGGTATCAGGTAAGTATTTCGGATGGAAGCATCGGATGGGTGAGCAGTAAAGTGGTGAAGCAATCGGATGGTCGTTATTACGAAGGAATTGCGTACTCCATATCTAAAGCGCAGTTCATGACCGTATCGGTGGCCCATGCCAATATGCGAGATATACCTTCGATTAATGGATCTGCAGTTGCCGTTGTCGACAAAGGAGATCAGTTGGAACACTGGGGCGGTTCCGTTTATGATCCATCAGATGGTCGTACATGGTACGAAGTGTGGACAAGAGATGGGAAGTACGGATGGATTAGTGGCAAAGTAATCACTTGGTAGACGGGATACTAGGTTTTTATATACCAAGTTTACAAGAGATACATATTAGCATATTTAAACAGTCTAAACGGACCGAAGCCAGAGGAGCACCAGCTTCTCTGCTGAATTTACTCATTAGGATATGAGAAATACGTATATGGAAGATACATCCGCGAACTTACGGTTGAATGAGGGTAACCTGCCGATCCAACCGTTCTTTTTATTTTAACAATATGGAACTGCTAAGAAGTAGAATTCTATACAGGGGGACGCTTTAAAGTGTTTTCAGGCTTGTAATGAATGATCTTGAATAACTCCTCGGCCATGTAGGTAGGGCTATGCTTGAAATCCTGCCTGATCCACTCCATGATCATGCCGAATATCGCATGAGACTGGTAACTTGCCAACAGTTCATGGTTAATGTGCTGCGGGAAGATGTGATTCAGATCCTGTAAGGAGAGATCGCGAAGAACATCACAGATCATGCGCTGGAAGTTGGACGAAGCCTCGGACTGTACAACCAGTGTATAGAATTGTGCATGCTGGTGCACATGTTCAAATATGGTGATGGCCGAAGAGGGCATCAGACCGACCTCGAACTCTTTCAACCCTTGATAGGGTTTGCGAAAAGAAGTCACCAGATCCTGAATCACATCATTGATGATTTCGTTGAACAGGTCTTCTTTGTACTGATAATGCCTGTAGAAAGTACCTCGATTCAGGTCGGCGCGCTCGACAATATCCGTAATCGATATTTCTTTAAAGGGATGTTTTTGCATCAAATGGATGAGAGCATCCTTCAGCGCAGCTTTTGATTTTTTGATTCTTCGGTCCGTTGAATTCAGAGTTTCAGACATCTATTTTACTCCTCTCTATATAAGTTGAACTAAAGAATATTTACACTGGCCACTTCGATGACAGAACAACCTTCCAATCGCTGTTATCCCCAGATTTTTTTGATTCCTTTTATAAAGGGGGAAATCCGGGGATAAAGGCGAACGCTCCGCTTCTTCAGGTTCTTTCTGTCCTCTCCGTTTTGTGTAAATATTTAGTTCAATTTATATAGTTCACTTAAATAGTTAAAGTACATTTGGGCTTAATAGTGTTGTTTAACGTACAACTGGACAAGCTTTTACTGATTGAAGTGAATTGCTATGACTTATTATACTAAGGATAAGAGTTAATGAACATTTGTTTGTTAACTTATTGTAAACGAATACACAAAGGAGGATACATGGAATGAAACTTCAAGATAAAGTGGCAGTTGTCACAGGTGCTGGTTCAGGTATGGGGAAAGCGATCGCGACGTTATACGCCCAAGAGGGTGCAAAAGTAGTCGTATCGGATATTAACGAGGAATCCGCACAGGCGGTTGTGAATGATATTAAGGCACAGGGAGGGGAAGCGATTGTGGTTCTGGCCAATGTAGCCAAAGAAGAAGATGTGCAGAATCTGATTGATACAACGGTGAGCACTTACGGTACAGTAGATATTCTGATTAACAATGCGGGCATTATGGATGGCATGGAGCCTGCAGCGGATATAACGGATGAGAAGTGGGAGAGATTGTTCGCTGTGAACACAACCAGTGTGATGCGGACAACGCGTAAGGTATTGCCAATCTTCCTGGAAAAACAAAAAGGCGTCATCGTGAACATTGCTTCGGCAGGTGGATTGCACGGCGGACGTGCAGGAGCAGCCTATACGGCTTCCAAACATGCGGTCGTGGGCTTCACCAAAAATACAGGGTATATGTATGCTGAGCAAGGCATTCGTTGTAATGCGATCGCCCCAGGTGCCGTGGCAACCAACATCAGCGCATCCATGACTGGCATTAGCCCATACGGTGCAGGACGGCAACAGCTGGGTATGGCAATCAACCCACGCATCGGGACGAGTGAAGAGATCGCCAAGGTGGCCTTGTTTCTTGGGTCGGACGAGTCCAGCTTCGTGAACGGAACCGTCGTTACAGCTGATGCAGGTTGGAGTTCCTATTAATCCATTCAAGCGCAGTCGAGCTTGGAGTACCGAAATAGTGCGAACAGTCAGGAAGCCGCATAACCATATGCGGCTTCTTTTTTTGTGTTACTCCGAGAACGGTGGATCACAGCGCCATATCCCGTATAGGACAAACGTTTGCATTTCTACACGAATGCTCGAAATGAATCAGTTTGACGGTGGCTTTGGTTTGGAAAAGAGTGAGGATTCACGCACGATCAGACGATGGGGAATAATGACCGGATTATGAGGCTGTGGTTCCCCGCTTAGAATTTTCAACAAGACCTGAACGGCTGTATAGCCCAGCTGATAGGTTCCAATGTCTATAGAGCTTAAGGGTGGTGAAGCCAGCTCCGATAAAGCAATATTGTTAAAACTGACCACGCTGATATCCTCAGGCACCAGATAATGAAGCTCGGCAAGAGCTCTCAATACCCCAAAGGCTACATTGTCATCAATGACAACGATTGCGGTGGGTCTGTTCGGCAAGGACATGAACAGCGACATCGCCCTGAACCCACTTTCCTGTAGAAATTCACCTTCCACAATCCAGTCACTATCGGCATCCAGCCCGGCTTGGGCAAGCGCTTTTTGGTATCCTAGCATGCGATCATGCGATAACGTAATGTCCGGCGGGCCGCTGACAAATCCAATTCGCGTATGCCCTTGGGCGATCAGATGATGTGTCGCATCATAAGCAGTCTGTACATTATCGTTATCCACCATGGGGGCATTGGGATGAGCTTCGCTGCGACCGATTAACACAAAAGGAAACTTTTCCGCTTCCAAAAATGAAATGATGGGATCGTCTCGTTTGGACCCAAGCAACAGAATGCCATCCACTCTGCGACCATGAACAAGACGGGAGATCGCGTGCAGTTCATTGTCTGATGAAGTTTCAGTGGTTAGCAGCAATTCATAATTCATACGGGTGGCGTGTGTAATAATACCCCGCAGCAGTTCCCCGAAAAAGTAATTTTGAAACAACTCTTCAGCAGGACGCGGAAGCATAATGCCAAGGGTATGGGTCGTCTTGGAAACCAGGCTCTTCGCCATGATGTTGGGATGGTAGTTCAATTCTTTCATGATTTGCTTCACTTTGAGAGACGTCTTGGTGCTGATTCTGGGATGGTTGGAAATCACTCGTGACACTGTAGAAGGGGAAACACCCGCCAATTTGGCAATATCCTTTATCGTAATCATGTAAAAAATCCCTTCTGAACAATCGTATAAATATTCTCCTATGGTAATCCAAAGGATACGATAAATCAATTGCTAACTGCCACATATGAGTTGCACAGGAAGTAAAATAAAGGAAGAAAGAGTCTGAACAAGGAAATAGGAAATTACTGTAGGTAAAAGAGGTAAATTGGTTAAAATTGAGCAAATACGGCTTGTGCAAACGTTTGTGCAAAGAAAGTTAGGTGTTGTATGATGTGATTGTTATTGTAGCGCTTACATCTATGGATTTATATACTTCTTGACTTATTTCCCCCTACATATTGAACGAAGGAGTTATCTTGTCTTCCATTTGAGCAAACGTTTGTACAAAAGTGAACATGGAATGCAAAACCTGACAACATACGCAGACAAAAGGGTGAAAAGCGCGAACATTGTTGGACCAAGCAGAGGGAAGGGGACATTTTACATGAGAAAATGGCAAGGGGCAACATTGTCCGTCATGATGGCTTTCACACTGGCTGCATGCGGAGCTGGAGGTGGAAGTCCATCTCCAACTACGTCAGGTGAAAATCCGGAGGAAGTGGTAGAGCTGACAGCCGAGAATCTTCAACCGGAAGAAGGGGCAACCCTGGTGATCTGGGAGGACAAAAATCAAAGCAGTTTTATTGAGCAAAGAGCCAAAAAATTCGAAGAGAAGTACGGGGTAACGGTCAAAATGGAGGAGCTACCTCCAACCGATCAGGTCACCAAACTAACGACGGATGGCCCGGCGGGTCTCGCGGCAGATGTTGTCGTTTTCCCACATGATAAGATTGGTAGCGCTTCAGAGGCGGGACTTATTCTGCCCAATGACATATTTGAAGCAGAGACCGCAGAGAACACCAGCGACAACGCACTGAAGGCCGTAACGTTCAAGGATATCCTGTACGGCTATCCGTACAGCGTGGAGACGTATGCTCTCTTTTACAACAAAGCATTGTATCCAGAAGCTCCGAAAAACTTTGATGAGATTATCAGCTTCGCCAAGACGTTCAATAACGTGAAATCCAATCAATATGCGCTGATGTGGGAATTGCAGCAATTTTACTATAACTATGCATTCCTGGCTTCACAGGGCGGTTATATTTTTGGGGACAACGGGATGGATAGCGCGGATCTCGGTCTGAATAACGAAGGAGCCTTGAAGGGTGGACAGTTCTTGCAGAAGCTGAAGTCGGAAGTACTGCCGCTCAAGATGGGTGACGTGAACTATGATATCAAAAAAGGATTATTCTCCAGCGGCAAGCTGGCTATGGATATTAACGGTCCGTGGACCATTGCCGATTATCGCAATGCCGGTATTGATTTTGGCGTTGCTCCGCTTCCGGCAATTGATGGCAGTCCGATGACCTCCTTCTCAGGTGTCAAAGCCTATTATGTAAATGCATTTACACAATACCCGAATGCATCGAAGCTTCTGGCAGCGTTCCTTTCCAATGAAGAGGCTCAGATGGAGAACTTTGATCTAAACGGTACACTCCCTGCGAACAAAAACGTGGCTGCTGATTCGAAGGTGCAGGAGGACCCAATCAATAAGGCGTTCTTGGAACAGTTCAACAACTCGACACCAATGCCTTCCCTTCCTGCCATGGACAGCGTATGGGGACCGATCACGTCTGCGATTACGGATATATGGGATACCGATAAGGACGTGAAGGCATCGCTGGACAATGCCGTGAAACAGATCCAGGAAAGCCTTGCTACCGTCCAATAGGGACGAACGACGAATCAGAAGATATGCTAAGAATTGTATAGATTGAACTTAATATTTACACAAAAACGGAGAGGTACAGTGTAAGTACACTTTGTTCAATGTATACACGTTAGCAAGAGGTGGGGAGGAGAGAGCAAATGCAGCAACAGCATGTCCCGGTGCCCGTTGGACCGAACAGGGAAAGACAACACCGGATGACAGCGGCTATATGTTCCATCATACTGCAAGGTCTTGGACAGCTGTACAATCGACAGTGGATTAAGGGAATTTGTCTATTGTTACTGGAGGGAGCAGGGCTTGCGTACCTGCTTCCTCGTCTGTCACAGGCTGTATGGGGCATATGGACACTGGGGGAAAATACACAGCGTTTTGTCAAAGTGAATGGGTCCACCGTACTTCAAAGGGGAGACCATTCCATCTTTTTACTGTTGGATGGCATTATCGTACTACTGGTGTTTTTTGTGTTTATTCTGATCTACATCCTGAATATTCGGGATGCATACGTCACGGGAGTCGCCAGGGAAGAAGGGAAGAAAACCCTGGGGGCAGGGGCTTCGCTTCGAAACATGATGGACAAAAACTTTCCCTACCTGTTTCTGTCCATTCCGGCACTGGGCATTCTGTTTTTCACCGTTATGCCGATTCTGTTTACGATCACGATTGCATTTACCAACTACTCGGCCCCGGATCATATTCCGCCAGCCAAACTCGTGGACTGGGTTGGCTTCAAGACGTTCAGTGATCTGATTCAGTTGAAATCCTGGAGTCAGACCTTCTATGGCGTACTGACCTGGACGGTCATCTGGGCCATTCTGGCGACAGTCACCACTTATTTTGGCGGTGTGCTTGTGGCACTGTTGATAGAACAGCGGGGCATACGCTTCAAGAAGCTATGGCGCACGATTTTTATCCTGCCTTATGCGATCCCGCAGATCATTTCTTTGCTGCTCATGCGTAATCTGTTTAATGGCCAGTTTGGACCAATCAATACGTACATGCGTGCATTTGGGCTGGAGGGGTTGCCCTGGCTGACAGATCCGTTCTGGGCGAAAGTCACCGTCATTGTTGTCAACATGTGGATCGGTATTCCCGTCAGTATGGTGCTCATTCTGGGTGTATTGACGGCCATCCCTCGTGATCTCTACGAGGCTGCTGAAGTGGATGGAGCATCCGCATTTCAGAAATTCCGAATTATTACGATGCCATTCATTCTTTTTGCTACAACTCCGGTACTCATCATGCAGTTCGCCGGAAACTTCAACAACTTCAATGTCATCTTCCTGCTGACGAACGGAAATCCGCTACGCGGAGATTATCAGTACGCGGGGGCGACAGACCTGTTGGTAACCTGGCTCTACAAGCTCACGCTCGACAATAACAAGTTCAATATGGCTTCAGCGGTAGGGATTATTATCTTCCTTATCATCGCTTCATTCTCCATCTGGAACTTCCGCCGCTCCAAATCATTCAAGGAGGAGGACATGATTCAATGAAGACACGTAATAATCCGCTGCGACTGGCTCTGAGTTATGTGTTATTGGTGATTATCGCTATTGTCTCCATCTACCCGGTACTCTGGATCTTTCTCTCTTCCCTAAGACCGGGTGCGGCATTGTTCAGTGAACGGTTGTGGCCCGAAGCATTCACGCTGACTCATTACGGCGAGTTATTTAATAATCCGTCCTTTATGTATGGAAGATGGTATATGAATACGCTAAAAATCGCCTTTTTCACGATGATCTTCTCCACGTTGATGGTGACACTCGGGATGTACGCACTGTCCCGCTTCCGCTTCCGTGGACGTAAAACTATTCTCTCCACCATGCTGATTCTTGGCATGTTCCCAAGCTTTATGAGCATGATTGCGATCTATATCATTTTGCTGCAAGTTAAATTGCTCGACACCCACGCTGCGCTCATTCTGGTCTATTCATCCGGAGCAGTACTGGGTGGATTTATCGTCAAAGGTTTCTTTGATACGATTCCTCGCAGTCTGGACGAAGCTGCTCGCATGGATGGTGCCAGTCACCTGCGGGTATTTACCAGCATCATCCTGCCCTTATCCAAGCCGATGCTGACCTATGTGGCACTAACCAGTTTTACCGGTGCGTGGATGGACTTTATCTTCGCCCGGCTGGTGCTGCGGACGAAGGAAAACTGGACGCTGGCGGTGGGGATGTGGGATCTGGTCAACCGGTATCAGGACAGTAACTTTACGATGTTTGCTGCGGGTGCGGTACTGATTGCCATTCCAATTACCCTGCTGTTTGTATTCCTCCAGCGATTCCTTGTTCAAGGGCTGACGGCAGGAGCTTCCAAAGGTTAGTCCCTGTGCCATAACAACATAGTTAGCCGCGATAACTGCGGCATATCCCAACTAGGCACTTCCGTAATGTCATGTCTTTGTCGACTGACAGAACTGCGGAAGTGCCTGGTTCTATATGGGCTCGAATCTTGATTAGGGAGGAACGTGATTCATGGGTATGAACTCGTCCAGTGAGCCGGAGATTGTGGGGTACCAGGATGGACAAGCTGTATTGCATAATACCAAAACTCCGCAAACGCTATGGCATAATGTTACCTTTCGGAGGATATTGTACGGCTACGGCATCTCGGTCTTTGGAGATTGCTTCAACGGGATTGCGATCAGTCTGTGGGTGTTACAGACCACAGGGAGTGCGAAGAGTATGGCGGCCGTGCAAATCTGCAATATGGCCGTCAGTTTTTTATTTGGATCGGTGGCGGGTACGGTTGCAGACCGATTGGATCGCAGGAAGCTGATGCTGGCCTCGGATGTATTCCGCGGCGTAATGGCTGTGCTGATTGCGATTAGCTTATTTGGTTGGCATGCGCCATTCCCGGTGGTACTGCTGTTGCTCTCACTCTCCATGTTTTCAAGTCTGTTTCAGGCACCTGCATTCCACGCCTCTGTGGCAAGTATGGTAGGCAGGGAGCATATTCAACAAGCAACCGGAACCATTCATATGGTGGATAATCTTGCCCGAATCAGCGGTCTGGCCGCGGCGGGCGTTGCTGTGGCTGCATTTGGAGGATTCGTCGCCATATTAATTACAGGGGCAACCTTTCTGTTGTCTGCAGTCTGTGTGCTGATGGCGGGCCGCTTTCCTGAAGTACAGCGATCCGTTAGTCAGCAGACCACGTTTGTTCAGGAATGGCGCAATTCGTTTGGCTACATCTATCGGAATCGTCTGATTCGATCCATTGTATTGCTTAATCCGGTGCTAATCTTGTTTTTCATGTCAGCCATGATGCTGGTTCAAGTGATGGCAGTTAAGGTATGGGAGGCGAATCCGGTACAGTTTGGATTAATTGAGACCTGTATTCCACTTGGATATATGATGGGCTCTGCACTGCTGATTGCTTCGGGGAAACGATTGAAGCGAAGAGGGAGATGGGTATTTATCGGTCTGATTGTTTTAGGCCCACTCTATATTCTTTTGGCGAATGTATCCTCGTCAATCATGGCACTGCCGTTAATCGTGGCCGGAGGTGCGATGTTCGCCTGCTGTACGATGCTCACCCAGATTATGCTGAGGACAGCCGTACCGGACGAGCTGCAAGGAAGGGTCTATGGTGTCGTTGGAACAATCACCAGTACAGCGCCTATTCTGGGATTGACTGTTGTTTCCGTATTGGCAGATCAGTGGGGGGCAGCTTCTGTGCTGCAAGGCGTGGGCATACTGCTACTGGCGACAGGTATTCTGGCCGTTACAACCTTGAAGTCGATCCGAACCTATCAATAAAGTTACAGCAAAACCCGGAGCATACGCTGCGTTAGCGTAACTCCGGGTTACCTTGTGGACTGAATATTCTATTGCCAGTTTACATTTACAGTCGCTGTACCGCTGGCTGGTGTGGTGAACGTGTGGTTGGAACCACCTTCCCACGTAATGGTTGCCCCATTTTTCTTGAAGAATTTGAACTCCAGTTGTTTTCCAGCGGGCACGCTCACATCATAGTACCAAGTTGGGTAGGCGTGGATAACCTGATTGAATGCAGGCCCAATAGCTGTTGTGCCCGTACTCCAGTTGCCGAGTTCTGCCACGTTACCCGTCAGGTAGATGTTCTGACCCAGTGTGGTGGAAGCATTGTTAATGACGAATCGTACCGTGACCTGATCACCCGTAAGGATGGTGAAGTTGTTATACGCATTACTGTTGACGCCATTCGCAGCTACTTTTACAGCATAATTGCCTGCTGAAACAGCTGGAATGGTTACTTTGATTTGCGTATCTTCCCAGGATGTAATGGCCGCACCGGTAACGGCTGATGTACCGAAGTATACGGTGCCTTTGGTGGAACCGAATCCACGTCCACTAATCGTAACAACATTACCCGGTTTGCCCATGACAGGACCCACATGTCCGATGGTTGGTGTTGTTTCGCTCGTTGTATATTGCCATACCGCGGTTGCTCCGGCAGCCAGGGTGAATGAAGAGACGGTGCCATTGGTGGAAGTGATGTTATTACCGTTCAGTGCGCCGTCCAGTACATCGGTGTAGTTGCCTGTTGGCAGCGAAGTGCTTAGGTTCGCAATGCTCGCTGATGTGGAGAGATTACGGTTCACGGCAACAACAGCTACACTTTTGCCGAATTTGCGCTCATAGATATACACATCATTATTGATCCAGCGTTGCTGCGTGGAGCCGTAGGCAATAGCCGGATTGGATTTGCGAAGAGGGGCTAGCTTGCTGATGACGTTGAAGGCCGTTGTTGTTTTGGAGAAAGAAGGCATTTTGGCCCGATTGTCAGGGTCCCCGTTACCTGTCAGATACTGTTCGGTACCATAATAGATGGCAGGTACGCCGCGTGAAGTCAGCGTGAAGGCCAGCGCCTGTTCCAGACGACGGTTATTGACGGCACTTGTTTTGAAGCGATCCATATCATGGTTGTCGATAAACGTAACTTGATCATTCACCTGATTATAATCTGCCGCTGTGCCTGTAATCATCGAATCGAGGGCATACATGTTGGATGTATTATCCCGGAAGACGTTACGTACGGCAGAGTTAAAGCGGAAATCAAGCAGACTCATCCCGGATTCATTGGCAAATTCCGTGTTATCCGCATCGGATGCAGCAGATCCCAGGAACCATTCACCGAAGGTGAATACAGGTTTATGTGCATAGATGGAGGACATCCAGCTCTTTTGCCAGCCGAGGGGCATATGTTTCACCGCATCAACACGAATACCGTCTACGCCCATATCAAGCCATAGCTTGATTGCATCTTTGAAATATTGGTCAATGGTACTGTTATTGTGATTCAGGTCAGCCAGGTCATAGAGGTTTTTGTAGATACCATTCTCCAGGGAGGAAAAATCGGAGCCGCCGTTGTGATGGAAATAGCCATTCGTATCATTGGTGTATCCGCCAACCAGATTACCATTATCGTACAACTTGCCATTCTCCGCAAAAGACGTATCGGTTTCCATGGCAGGAGATGTATGGTTCGGTGCAAAGTCAATGACGATTTTGATGCCTTTGGCATGAGCGGTCGTAATCAGATTCTGAAAGTCAGCCATCGTTCCGAAATACGGATTGGTCTTCTTGAAATCACGTGCCCAGTAGCCATGATATGCTGTGTTGATTACGCCGCCATAGTTGATCGTGGCGAAGATATTCTCAACCGGCTGGGATATCCACAATGCTGTAACGCCCAGATCGCTGAAATAGTTATCGTTTATTTTGTTGATCAGTCCCTGCCAGTCGCCTCCGCAATACAACTTCAGGTTGCTGCATGTGGCATCGTAGGCAGCTCCGGTGGGATTGTTGGAAGGATTGCCGTCCAGGAAGCGGTCCGTAAAGATCTGATAGATGACGTCTGTACTGAAGTTCTGCTTGTTGGTAACTGCGGTATCCGCATCGGCATAGATCGCGGAAGCAGGCAGATAGGGAAGTGCGCCTCCTGCAAGTAAACTGAGTGTCAGTGTAGTGCTGAGGAGTACGCGTTTGGCCATTTGAAACATAGTAATCCACCCTTCTCGTGAATGTAGTAGTTTAGATAAACAACCAACCTGGCTCTTGAATAATAGCGCTTTCAATACAACGGAATGATACGCAGTGGATTGAAGACTTCCCTCCTTTTGACACGCCAACAACCCCGGCATCTCCTTCGGGAGTTACCGGGGTTGTCCTAAACCGCTCTGGTTTAAAAGCATGGCCCTCGAGTTATGATCACAACGTTATCGTAAGAAATATTGGATCTTATGTCAATAACTTTTTTGGAAGCATTTATTTTCTATTTTTATGTTTACAAAAGCACGTTCGCGCATTAAACTATTCGCAGATTCACAATATAAGGGCTATGTATCCCGGGACACGCACGTGTGTTTTGGGACAACCCCGTCTCTTCTGAGGCGGGGTTATTTGTATTATGCAGTCGAATCGGGAGAAGAGAGGCGGTTGATGATCGTTGAGTACCCATTCTGTCATCGAATGTTTGGAAGGCATTCAGGCATCACGGCTGGGCAATATCCGCAACATTTATGTGTATCTCCCGCCCGGTTATCATGAGCATACAGCTCGGCATTATCCGGTTCTGTATGTTCATGCAGGGCAGCGGGCTTTTGGTCCATCCGGGCCAGGCAATGAAACATGGAATATCGATCAGGCAGCAGACGGTCTTATTTCTTCCGGGCAGATTGAATCACTGATTATTGTCGGCATTACGCATGTCCGTCCAGTCACGCACAACGAATTCTATCACTTCATCGCTCCGGAGAGAGAGGCCGTGAGTGTGGGGTGCTCAGGCATCGCCTATGAGCATTTTATCATTCATGAACTCAAGCCGATCATTGATCAACGGTACCGGACGTTGCCGGACAAGGAGAATACCGGGCTGTTGGGTTCATCTGCTGCTGCACTTTGTACATTGCACATGGGGATGCGAAATTCGGATGTTTTCGGAAAACTGATCATGATGTCGCCATTCTATGTGGATGTGCAGCTGGACGAAACATCGGAAAGCGGGCTGTTGGAAGAAAACATGTATCGCTTGCCAGAAGAGGTACCCGACGTTCGGATGTGGATGGATATTGGAGACACGGAAGGTCTGTTTCTGCCTTCCCAGGTCAGAAGGGTAGCTCATCAATTACTTGAACGCGGAGTCAGATCGGATGAGGAATTGGCATTTCTGGAACAGCCGGGTGCCTGTCATCAGGAAGGTGACTGGGGAGCACGCGTTCATCTCCCGTTACTATACATGTTCGGCCACGTTGGTAAACCCACCTCGCTTCAACTGCTTGGCAGGGATGTCATCGGACTACAGGGTGGAATGACCGTGTCTATCAATGCACTAATGCACTACGAGAGCGGATGGGTTCGGAGTCTGCTGCATGGAAATTATACTTCAAGTGACCCGGATGTAATCCAGGTTCGTTCGAATGGAGAACTGGTGCCTGTCGGCATTGGAAGTGCATCCATCACGCTGACTATGGGGGGACTGTCTGCTACACGCATCTATACGGTGGTTCCTGAATTGTCCACTCATGTGGAGGTCTGCATTCATGCAGAGGTAGCCTCAGAGGAAGGGACGCAAACGATCTATGGTGGGATGGGCATGAAGCTTGTTCGTTCCGGTATAGGTCGATATGAAGGTTGTTACCGTATTCCACGTGATAGTGGATTCTCCTTCCGGTTTACTCGCGGTTTCCGCCGCTTCGAGACCGATGTGGATGGCAAACCTGTTGTCAATCGGGTATTTCGAGCGACAGATGATATGTCTGTGCATTATCTAATCCAATCCTGGGGCAGTACGTCAGCCAAAACGGGAACAGGAGGCCAAAAATGATCATTCCTTCATTCGCTCCAGTGCTGGACATTCCCTATTATTATCCCTGCAATTTTCCTCTGATTCATGAAGTGCTCCATCAGCAAGGATCCATCACAAGTCTTGCACTGCTGGCGGCAAGCCGGCTGTACAGCCTTCCATCGTGCGGGGATAACGGACTGGTGAAGCCTTATTTTCACAAACTGGATTATGTAGAGCCGATCTGGGAGATGTATGGTCAGCGAGAGCTGGACAGCTTCGAGGAAGGCAAGGCGCAGATTAGGCAGCATATCGGCGATGGTGGACTTTTTTTGGCTACAGGAACCAGTTATCATCTGCCTTATTGTGAGGATTATCAGAATCCCGAATACATCCGCAAACACGTGAAGCAAGGCTCCCGATTGCATCTGGTAGATCATTGGATTGCCGTGTATGGTCTGGAAGATGAGCATGTTCACGTCTATGATCCAGTGCCCTCCAAGTACAAGGGGAAGGTTGCTCAAAGAGCCTTTCATGATTTCTGGAAAGGGAACCAATGCATACCCGAGCTTGCTCAGGCGAAGCGCAAAGAGAAACTCCGAACGTTTGGCACCATGGACATTCGGGCAACTGTGCAGCTTGACTCTGCCGGGTACCGAGACATGTTGACCCAAGCGTTAACAACGCAGATTGAAGAATTTCTGACAGGCCGGACGATTACACAAGGAGAGCGGAATTATTATTTTGGACATGCGGTGTCTCTGCAGCTCCTGGATACGTTGCATGGAACGAAAGAAGGGGATCAATCCAATGAAATGTTAATTTCGGGTCTGCTGTTCGATATGCGATGGAGTCGGTATTTTCTTCGAGATCTTCTTCAGGAGTCTGCCTTATGGCTAGGTTCACCACTCGATCAATATGCAAGAAAATTCAGCGACATCATTGTACGGTGGGAGAAGGCATACAATATGCTGCAGGTCAGCCGGATGAAGAACCGCGAGCACTGGAAAGTACAGCTTACAGGTGTCATTAAAATGTTGGTCACGGATGAATGGCACTGGTATGAGTCGCTTCGACAGTCCATGCCTCAGGCAGATTGCTTTCAACGTCAGATCGTGCCAAGGGTTGGACAAGAACACAGGGAGGCTTTGCTTCGTATCGTGCTGGATAGTTGCCGGGAGTTAAATGCATACCATAATACATCGATTCCGCTTGGTGAGGGCGGTAACGCTCCGCTATACGGACGAAATGGGCAACTGAATTCGCTGGAACTCGTGTCATTGCTTGCTGTGGTGGAGCAGGGATCGTTGGGGTACGGGAATGGGAGCTGCTCTGACGGAGATAGCTGCTGCTTCCATGCCGGAAAGTCCCTATCAGACGGTAGGCTCACTTGTTGATTATCTCGCACAACAATATTCGCCTGCCGGTGAGGAGGAAGCAAAATGTTAAATCAATTCTTGCTTGAACGATTCGAGGAACAGGGACAGCATCCTGCACTGATCTGGAAGGATCAGGAGTACAGCTATCAGTGGCTGCTGGAACAGGTTGGTGTCATGGGTGAATGGATTGCAGCAGAAGGACTGGCTGGGCAACTTGTAACGCTGGAGGAAGACTATTCCCCATATGCAGCGGCAGCATTGGTTGCTTTGCTCGGCCAAGGGTGTATCGTGCTCCCCATGGATCGGTACCTGGTTGAAGCCAAACGACAGGAATACATCGAACTGGCACAGGTGAAATGGCGATTGGGCGTTGAAGAAGGCAAGCTGTGCATTCGGCAAACGTGTGAAATTTCTGGAGAGGTTCCTGAGTTGTTATCTACGCTGGCACAGGAGGGTGTAGGAGGCCTGGTACTCTTTTCATCTGGATCAACTGGAGTGAGTAAAGCGACTGTGCATCGTGCAGACCGGCTGTTACATCGTTTTCGCCGGCAGGTTCGGCCCTTGCGAACGATTCCATTCATGATGTTTGATCATATCGGCGGTGTGAATACCCTGCTGCAATCCCTGTCCAGTGGGGGATGTCTGTGTATCATTGCGGATCGATCTCCCGAAGAAGTGTGCCGGACGATTGAGAAGTTTCGTGTGCAGGCGCTGCCCGTCTCCCCAACATTCATGAATCTGTTGCTGTTGGGCAGAAACGATGAAGGGTATGACCTGTCCAGTCTCGAGGTAGTATCATACGGATCGGAAGTGATGCCTGAGTCCGTACTGGCAGCCTGGAACCGGAGATTTCCACAGATCAGGACGATACAGGCCTACGGTATGTCTGAACTTGGTATTCTGCCGACCCGCTCCAAAGAACCAGGTTCTCTGCTGTTCTCCATTCAAGATGAAGAGGTCAAGTACCGGGTGGTGGAAGGAGAATTGCAGATTCGTACAGCAACAGCGATGATCGGATATCTGAATGCACCATCACCTTTTACGGAGGATGGATGGCTGCGTACCGGAGATGAAGCCGTATTGGAGCAGGGGTACATTCGAATTTTGGGCCGCCGTTCGGAGATTATTAACATAGGGGGACGGAAGGTATATCCTGCGGAGGTTGAGGGTGTGCTGGAAGAGATGGAATGTATTGAAGCGGCGGTAGTTTCGGGAGAACCGAGTGGTATCACGGGCCAGAGAGTGAAGGTGACTATCCGGCTGGCTACAGAATGTACTCTAACCGATCTGCGGCGGTCCATCTGGGAATATTGCCGGGATAAGCTGCCTTCATACAAGATTCCGCAGAAAATCGTAATTACACAGGGAGAACTCGTAAGTTCGAGAATGAAGAAAATCCGTAAACCGATGATGTCGATATCCTGAACGAAATCATGTTTCTCTGATTCGTTAGGCATTTAGCCCGCGTATAATGAAGCGAATAACGTGTGCTGGGTTCGTTAGAATATGACGTATAAGATACAGAAGAGGCTGTCCCTGGTCGTCAATATGACCTAGAGGACAGCCTCTTCTGGAGTTATATCGCCTTGTTAGCTGTATTTATATCAAGCTTCCGCAGGTTGTTTGACCTCCATTTGCAGTAAAGAGAAGCCGTAAGCTTCCAGATCGAGGGTCAGTTTGTTTTGCCGGGATTCCACTTCGTTTAATGTATACAGATTTCGCCAAACGTTACGATCTGCCAAAGGCAGTTCAAGAGTACATGGCTCATCTCCCGCATTCAGCACAAGAAGCATGCGCTCACCCGTATGCGAATCCGATCTTTCGATGGCAAGACAAGGGTCTCCGGCCTGTGCATATACAATCTTCAGTTCCGTGCTACGCAGTGCCGGGTGCTGTTTGCGAAGGGCGATGCTCTGGGTGAAGAATTCCAAAAGTTCGCGGTTCTGCTTGGTCTCATCCCACTCCATACACTTGCGGCAGCCCGGATCATATCCCCCGTCAAGACCCACTTCGTCTCCATAATAGATACATGGTACACCTGGATACGTAAGCAGCAACGTAACGGCAAGTTTCATCTTGCGCTCATCTCCATCACACAAGGTCAGCAGTCTGGGTGTATCATGACTTCCGAGCAGATTGAAGGCAGCTTCAGTAACCGTTTGTGAATAGGCTGCAAGCAGTTTGCCGATCTCATTGGCAAATCCGAGACCGTCGAGCTTTCCGTTCACGGTATAGTCCAATACCGAATTGGTAAACGGATAGTTCATCACGGCATCGAACTGGTCCCC
The DNA here is from genome assembly GCF_037974275.1 of Paenibacillus sp. FSL R5-0519. NCBI lineage: Bacteria > Bacillati > Bacillota > Bacilli > Caryophanales > Paenibacillaceae > Paenibacillus > Paenibacillus sp. FSL R5-0519. Next base: position 5,488,576 of record NZ_CP150234.1, on the reverse strand, counting down.
CTGAAGCCACATGAGCGAATCATGCCAGATCTCACCGAGCAGATAGGCATCAGGTTTGATGGCTTTTACCGTCTGACGGAATTCGCGCCAGAACTGATGATCCACCTCGTTGGCTACATCAAGCCTCCATCCGTCAATGTCCATCTCCTCAATCCAGAACCGTCCGACCTCCAGCAGGTATGCCTTGACTTCTGGGTGTTCCGTATTCAGCTTCGGCATAAGCGGTTCAAAGGCAAAGGTATCATAAGTGGGTATGCCATCCTCCACACGCGGTGGCCAGTCTTTGATATAGAACCAGTCTGCGTAGGGGGAAGCGGCTCCATTCTTCATGACATCGACAAAAGGAGGGAACTCTCTGCCGGAATGATTGAATACCGCATCCAGAACGACTCGTATGCCGCGCTGATGACATGCATCCACAAAGGTCTTGAACTGTTCATTGGTTCCAAAATGAGGATCGACCTTCATATAATCGCCTGTATTATATTTATGATTCGTGGTGGCCTCGAACAGGGGACAGAAATAGATGGCATTGATGCCCAACTGGCTGATGTGATCCAGATGATCAAGCACACCTTGCAGGTCCCCGCCGAAGAAGTTCACAGGTGTGGGTTCCCCTCCCCAGGGTTCAGCATGGTTGGGACTGATGGAAGGATCGCCATTGGCATAACGTTCCGGGAAAATCTGATAAAACACGGCGTCCTTCACCCAGGCAGGCGGTTCAAAAATGTCGACCGGATTCATAAATGGAAAATCAAAGAATTCAAGTGGATGATCAGGCAGCGCCTTCTCGAATCCGCGCTCCGTCATCCAGACCGATTCCTCTCCCTGAATCAATTGGAAGCCATAGCGTAATCTGCGATAGGGAGGTGAGGTCTCGGCTTCCCAATAATCGAACATCTCATCCCGGGCAAAGATGCGCATGGGGATATGTGTGATCGTTCGATCCCAGGCATATTTGTCCCCGGTAATGGCAATCACCGCATCCAGATCACCGCGTTTGGAACGAAGACGCAAATGCATGGTCGAGCGATCATAAGCATAGGACCAATTGAGTTTGGGACGATGATAAATGGCTTCAAGAATCATGTGAATCACTCCTCGTTAGATGATGAGATTTCAGATCAATGCGGCCATAAAACGCAAAAAAGGCACAACCTCTATTGTTCACGAGGTTGTACCTTTCGGCAGCATAGCCTTTTGATTATAGTGCTATTATACGAACTAACTCAGCAAAAGAAAACACTTTTTTTCCTTAAATTTCAAAATTGTTTTTTAGAAATCATATCCAAGACTATTGGCGTAGGCAGACAGTTCTTTTTGATATTTCTCGATATTTTTCTTGCCGGCAGCAATTTTGGCATTGGCTTGTTTCAGGACAGCGCTGTTTACCGTAGTTTTGGAGACCGCTTTTTTGGCGAGTTGGAATCCTTCCAGTTGCGTATAGCTACCTTTGATCAGGCTGGCATGGATTTTTTGCAACTCTGCAGTTTGCGGTTTAATCAGTTTCAGCTTGGATACATATTTGGTGTAGTTAGGAATCGCAGTGTTGGTCAGTTTCAGGAACACGGACTTGCGATTGGAAGATGTAATGTAAAATCCGCCTCCCAGTGCATTGAAAGCTTTCTCCTCATATACTGCTGCGAGATCCAACTGATCCAGGTAGTTCAGGAAATCTTCTTCTTCAACCGTAGGAATCGGTTCTTGTTCGGACGTGTCAACTTCTTCATAGTATTCGTCTTCCGAATATGTAGTGGTTGAGTCATCCGCAGCAGCGGCATAAGACCCTGCAGGTGCGAACACCCCGCCGAGCAAAACAAAACTCATAATGATTGATAGTATCCATGATTTCTTCACGTGCCAATATCCCCTATCTGTAGATGTGATTTTATTCCAATGGATAATCTAACATAGTACGACAAGAAATTACAGGAATTGTTTTACAGTAAAATCCTTGGTTGAATGCATATGAATGAATAATAATCCACCAGCATAAAGGACATGTATTAGATGAAGCTAAAAGTAAGAAGAAAGATTTTCATATTTAGCAGGTGAGATAAAAATTACATATATGGCATATGAGTGAGTGCATTGTATCGACATATATTATATAGGTTTAGCTTATATGTATCTATTTATTGTTGTTTTAAGAAGTTATAAAGTTCGACAAATCGTGTGAAGGTTTTCCAAATAAAATGCTTGTATAATGGTTTCTTCTCCATTACAATACAATTGATAATGAGATTCAATATCATTTAGAAGAAAAAGGGGAGACAGGTTACATGTATAAAGTAAAAAAAAAGCTATACATTTATGCAGCGCTTATTCTTATGATTTCGCTACTTGCTGGTTGTGCTTCGGGTGGAAGTACAGAGACAACGAATACGTCCAGCCAAGCTGCAAGCAGCAATGACAGCAATAATGAAAGTGATACAACTGCCAGTGCGGCTGAAGATCAGACCCGAGTGATCAAGCATGCCATGGGTGAAACGACAATAAAGGGAACCCCGCAAAAGATCGTGACGCTGTTCCAAGGTGCGAATGATGTAGTCGTTGCACTGGGCGTGAAACCGACAGGCGTGGTTGAATCATGGGTTCAGCAGCCCGTCTATGAATATCTGAGAGCCGATCTGGATGGAGTTCCACAAGTAGGACAGGAATCCCAGCCCAATCTGGAGGAGATTAACAAGTTGAAACCTGACTTGATTATTGCTACGAAGATCAGACATGAAGAGATCTATGAGCAATTGTCGCAGATCGCACCAACGGTAGTAACGGAGACCCTGTTTGACTGGAAAGAAACCGTGAAGATGGCTGGGGAAGCGATGAATATGGTTGAGCAATCGGATAAACTGTTGTCAGATTGGGATGCCCGTGTAGCAGATTTCAAAGAGAAAATGGGTGATCGTCTGCCAATTGAAGCAACCATCACGAACTTTAGAGCCGATCAGGTTCGTATTTTCTACATGGGTTATGCAGGTAAAATTCTGAAAGAGCTTGGATTCACCAGACCCGAAGGACATGATGCAGACACATGGGGAGTTGAATTGACTTCCAAAGAGAATATTCCCGATATGAATGCGGACATGATCTTTAACTTCAATTCAGGCACCGAAACCGATGCGATTCAGAAAAATTATGATGATTGGACCAGCAGTCCGCTGTGGAAGAATCTTGATGCAGTCAAGAACAACCAACTGGTTCAGGTTGATGAAGTGGCCTGGAACATGGCAGGTGGATACACATCGGCGAACATGATGCTGGACGATCTATATAAGCAGTTCAACCTGAACTAACTAACAGGAGCAGGACCTGCCGTGCACCAGGACATTCGTTAACGAAGTGTATGGGCAGGCAGGTCCTTTTCATTTTACAGATGAAAGAGTGAGAATATGTTTCCCCTATTTACAAAGGCAAGCGCCAAGATCTATGGATTGGCTGGTTTATTCATATTACTTCTACTTGCTTGCCTAGCCAGTATGATTCTGGGACGCACGCATATCACATTGCAGATGGCATGGGATGCGGTGCAATTCTATGACGATAGCTCGGTGGAACATGTGGTGCTCCTCACGGAGCGCTTGCCACGTACCATTATTGCCGCTGTCGTTGGTGCAAGTTTGGCTGTGGCAGGTGCACTGATGCAGGCATTGACACGTAATCCGCTTGCATCACCAAGTGTTTTCGGGATCAATGCAGGGGCAATCTTTTTTATTGTCATTGCCATCGTAGTATTGTCCGTATCCTCGCTGACCACCATGATGTGGTTTGGTTTTGCCGGAGCTGCGGTTGCCGCGGCGATTGTGTATGCCTTGGGTTCCCTTGGTCGGGATGGCCTGACTCCGATCAAAATTGTACTGGCGGGGACGGCAATCTCGGCATTGTTTGCCTCGTTCACACAGGCGATTCTCGTACTGGATGGAACCGGATTGCAGGATGTACTCTTCTGGCTTGCCGGTTCAGTTAGCGGGCGGACATTGGATATGTTATATCCTGTACTGCCCTACATGACAGCCGCAGCTATTGTATCTCTGTTTATGGGCAGAGCGATCAATCTACTGCTAACGGGTGACGATATCGCCAGAGGCATGGGACAGAATGTACTTCTGGTCAAGGTGCTCATGGGCGTTGTTACCGTATTGCTGGCGGGTGGTTCGGTTGCCGTAGCCGGTTCGATCGGTCTTGTCGGTCTGGTTGTCCCGCATATCATGCGTGCGTTTGTGGGCAATGATTACCGCTGGCTTGTTCCCTATTCAATTGTAGGGGGAGCGATTCTGCTGTTGTTTGCGGATGTTGTTGCAAGACTGGTGATCATGCCACAGGAAGTTCCACTCGGTGTCATGACTGCACTGATTGGCGGACCCTTCTTCGTGTACATAGCCCGCAAGGGGGTGACGAAGATATGAGGAAGATGTTGACTTTCCGCAACAAAAAAGACACCTTATCGATGCAAATGGAACGAAAATCCTTGGTTGTCATCAGTGTATGTATGCTCTTGTTTGTAGTTGCAGGAGTAGTCGGTACCAGTGTGGGCAGTGACTTTATTTCTCCGCTGGATGTACTTCGAACGATATTGGGTCTGAACGAAGGGGAACATGACTTCGTCGTGCTGACCCTGAGATTGCCACGAGTGTTATTGTCCCTGCTTGTGGGTGCAGCGCTCGGTATGTCAGGTGCGCTCCTGCAAGGTATTATCCGTAATCCATTGGCCTCACCGGATGTCATCGGTATCACTGGCGGAGCAGCTGTTGCGGCTGTAGGTTTTGTTACGTTGCTGGGGGGAGCGGTGAGCATTAAATTGTTACCGTTGTTCGCTATCGCTGGCGCAATTGTGACGGCATTGATCATCTACGTACTTGCCTGGAAAAAGGGCGTCAGTCCGATCCGCTTGGTGTTAATCGGAATTGGAGTGTCGGCCATTACCGGAGCTGGAACGACCTTTATGCTGATCCTGAGTCCGTTCTACACGGCAGGTCAAGCCTATATTTGGCTGACAGGAAGTGTGTACGGAGCATCGTGGACTGATGTCCGAACGATACTGCCGGTTATCGTGATTGTTGTACCGCTGGCGATCTGGCTCGCCCGCAGCCTGAATGCACAGGAGTTTGGAGATGATCTGGCGACAGGACTGGGGGTAACGGTACAGTGGTATCGTTCTGCATTGCTATTATGCAGTGTACTGCTTGCGGGAATCGCCGTGGCTGTGGCCGGAACCATTGGTTTTGTTGGCCTGATTGCTCCACATATTGCCCGGAAGCTGGTCGGTCGGATGTTTGGCAGTATGCTGATCGTGTCTGGACTGGTTGGTGCTCTGCTCGTATTTGCAGCAGATCTCATAGCTCGTACGGCCTTTCTACCGCTTGACGTTCCCGCAGGGGTATTTACCGCAGGCGTAGGCGCACCATTTTTCCTGTATTTGTTGTTCAAGAATCGAAATCAGTTTTGAGGAGGAGAGGGCTGTGAGTATTCTGGAAGCCAAGGAGCTTACGATCTCCTATGGAGCAGATCCCATTATTGAAAATTTGAACCTGACCATTCCCAAGGGACAGATCACCGTCCTGATTGGCAGCAACGGTTGTGGTAAATCTACGTTGCTGCGTACGATGGCCCGGTTGCTGAAATCCAGCTCCGGTTCCGTGCTGCTGGATGGTGAAGAGATTGCGAAGCTGCCGACCAAGGAGATTTCAAGACGCATGTCCATCCTGCCACAGGGTCCAACTGCCCCGGAAGGGCTGACGGTGAACCAACTGGTGAAGCAAGGACGTTATCCGCATCAGTCATGGTTGAAGCAGTGGTCACGAGAGGATGAGCGCATGGTCAAGCTGGCACTGGAGTCCACGCATCTGACTGAACTTGCGGATCGGCCTGTAGATGCCCTGTCCGGTGGACAACGTCAGCGTGCCTGGATTGCAATGACCCTCGCACAGGGTACGGAAACGCTGCTGCTGGATGAACCTACAACCTATCTGGATATGACTCATCAGATTGATATCCTCGATCTGTTGTTTGAGTTGAATGAACGGGAAGGACGCACGATTGTCATGGTACTTCATGATCTGAATCTGGCATGTCGGTATGCGCATCACATTGTGGCTGTTCACAACAAGTCCATCTACGCGGAAGGTAAACCCGAAGACATCATTACGCAGGAGATGGTCCGTAAGGTCTTCCAGATGGAGTGTGAGATTGCGGTTGATCCACTCTTTGGTACACCAACCTGCATCCCGCATGGAAGGGGAAGGAAACTGAATGGGGAGCAGCGTTACACTCAGTTGGCTTGATTGCTTCAATAAATGATTCGACGAATGATGATTCAAGCGATATCGCTATTCTTTTCAACCCTCTACATCAACTCCCTGCATGCAAAGCAGATCACAGAAAAAGGCAAGCTCTTGGTTTCATACAATCCAGAGCTTGCCACTTGTTGTACCTGTTCTTCGATGTAACAAAACCACACCTGCATAAATCTAGCCCAAAATCAATCTTATTTTTCCTTAAAAGTTTATTATTGACAACAAAGATCGAATTGCCATAAAATAGATTTTATATGATATTGATAATCATTATCAATATGTGATTACAAAAAAATTGATGAAGTATGAGCTATATAAGTTTAATTCAAATTTCACACGTTAACGGAGGGGGCAGAACAGATCTGAAGAAGCGTAGCGTGCGCCTTTATCACCGGATTTCCCCTTTGTAAAGGGGTTCAAAAAAATCCGGGGATAACAGCGATCGGAAGATGGTTCTAACCACGCAGTGATTTCGTGTGAAAACTCTATTCAACTTATAAAGGAGCGAGTACCTTCATTCGATCGAGGAGGATTTTCAGTGTTTCCGAAAGGGATTCATAATCTGCAAAACCGACTCATTATAAGCAAGGCGAGAGAAATGGGCATCACCTGTGAGCCTCTTCTTGAGGGATGTGAAGATTTTCTGAAGCTGGCAGTAGGGGACAAGCAGATCATCATTAACAAAACCAGATCTCATCGTCTGCCGTTAATCGCCGGATTGCTCGCGAAGAACAAGCAGGCATGTAATATGCTGCTACATGAACAGGGCATGCCTGTACCTTCCTTTATCGTGATCCCGGAGATGGGAAGTGAAGCAGTAGCTTTTCTGATTAGATACGGCTCCATTGTAGTGAAGCCGCTGGATGCGAGCAGTAGCATGGGCGTGACGCTGGATGTGCGTACCGAAGAGGAACTGGAGGCAGCCATTCATCTTGCGAGTGTGCACGGCAGCAGCATTATGTTGCAGCAATATGTGACCGGAATCGATTACAGAGTACTAATCATTAACGGTGAAGTGGCGGCTGTGAATGAGTATCGACCTGTCTATATCGAGGGGGATGGAACTTCAACCGTTCGCACATTAATTGAACAGTTGAATCAGGAACGAATGAAGATGACGTCCATTGGCGAGTATGAAGCGTTTCCCCAGGTGGATGCAGAAACGGAACGACTGCTGGAGGTATTACATGCACAAGGGACAAGTCTGGATGAAGTTCCTGCCGCTGGTGAAGAAATCGAGCTATATGATCTCCGTAACTCAGCCGCCGGAAAAATCAGTGAATTCTACAAGGATTGTACCGAAATCATTCATCCCGAGAATGCGCGACTGATCGTTCAGGCGGCCCAAACTCTTCAGATTGATGTAGCAGGGGTCGATGTTCGTTGTCGTGATATCCGCACGCCGCTCTCCAGAGAAGAAGGGGGCATTCTGGAAGTGAACGCCTTGCCAGATCTCACACACCACGTCTTTCCCCAAGGGGGGACAACTCGTGATGTGGTTCGGTTATACCTGGAATACTTGTGTCAGGAACAACTTGAATATAAGTCATATAACTTATAACAACGAATAAACGACGATATATAAAGGATATCAGATGACGGATACCCTTATTTATAATTCGGACCTTACCTGATTTTGAATCCATACCATGCCATATGCAAAATGCAGAAAAAAGAAATTACAGGCAGCAGTTAAGCCTGAATCGATGATAAGGAGCGTTAAAGGGCTATGTCAGTAGAAGTGCAGACGGAATATCTGAAGATGCAAAATGAGAAGGAATCCAATGCAAGATCGTACCCCAGACATTTCCCGCTTGTTATTAGCAAGGCCCATGGGGTGAAGGTTACCGATACGGATGGCCGCGTATTCTACGATTGCCTGGCTGGTGCAGGAACATTGGCGCTGGGGCATAACCATGACACGGTGATCAACGCCATTCGTGATGTCCTGGATCAGCAGATTCCGCTACATACACTGGATTTGGCAACGCCGCTGAAACTTTCCTATATGCAAGAACTGTTCTCCATTCTTCCATCAGAGATGCGAGATCAAGCCAAAATCCAGTTCTGCGGTCCAACGGGAGCGGATGCAGTAGAAGCAGCTATTAAGCTGGTCAAACATGCAACGGGTGGCAAATCGATTCTTGCCTTTCAGGGAGGTTATCACGGTTCGACCCAAGCAACCATGTCGATGAGTGGCAACCTGAGCAAGAAACAGCATCTGCAAAGCCTGCTGCCAGATGTACATTTCCTGCCGTTTCCTTATGAATACCGCTGCCCATTCGGTGTTGGTGAGGGCATGACGGCCCGGTTAAGTGCACAGTATATCGAGAACTTGCTAGATGATTGCGAGAGCGGTATTGCTGCACCGTGCGGAGTCATTGTGGAGACGGTGCAGGGCGAAGGCGGAGCGATTCCGGCAGACATTGAATGGCTGAAGGAGCTGCGCCGAATCACAGCAGAGCGAAGCATTCCACTCATTATCGACGAAGTGCAGACAGGCATCGGACGCACAGGCCGTATGTTTTCATTTGAACATGCCGGAATTGTACCCGATGTAATTATCTGCTCCAAAGCGGTTGGCGGAAGTCTGCCCATGTCTGTCGTCATCTATAAGGAAGAGCTGGACCAATGGCAGCCTGGTGCACACACAGGAACGTTCCGTGGCAATCAGCTGGCCATGGCTGCGGGACTGGCCACACTTCGTTATATCCGGGAACAGGATGTTCTACACAATGTACATCTGCGCAGTGAGCAGTTCATGAAGCAACTGAATGCATTGAAAGAGCGCTATGCCGAGATTGGTGACGTGCGAGGCAGAGGACTGATGATCGGCGTTGAGGTGGTTAATCCGGCAGGCCGCAAGGATCGTCTGGGACATTATCTGCCTAATGGTGCACTTGCTGAGTCTATTCAACGTGAATGTTTCAAGAATGGATTAATTGTGGAACTGGGCGGCCGTCATTCAGCGGTTGTTCGTTTTCTACCGCCGCTGAATATTACGGAGCAAGAATCGGGCGCGATTCTTGCGATCTTTGAAAAATCAGTAGCTGAAGCGATTGCCCTAGTAACGGCTGCATGCTGAAGCTATATCTGGTGAAGAGGCATGCCGTATTACTCGCGATTCTGCTCGGTGCTTTTTCGCTGGTGCTGACCAATAGTGCATTTAACCTGCTGCTGCCTTATTTTGTGCAATACTATCAGATCTCTACCACAGCAGGCGGATGGATCATCGCCCTCTACATGCTGGCCATGACGTTAACGATGCCGCTGGCTTCCCTGATCGTAGACCGACTGGGCCGGAAGCAGACGTATATGCTGGGCATCACCATCTATGGCGTGTTCTCAGTGGCAGGTGCACTGTTTTATCACTCGATTGAGGTACTGTTGCTTGTGCGTTTCATGCATGGGGTTGCCGCCGGGCTGATGATTCCGTTATCGCTCGTGTTGTTGTTTGATGTATATGGACCGGAGGTAAGGGGACGAATTACAGGGGCGTGGGGGTTGCTGCTTATGCTTGCTCCTGCGGCTGGGCCAACGCTGGGCGGCTTCATCATTCAGTATGGACGGCTTGAAATGCTGTTCTGGCTGAATGTGCCGCTGGCTGTATTTTCGTTCATCGGGTGCGGTCGAGTCATTCAGACTTATATTCCCGCCCGTAGGAAACGATGGCATCCAACCAGCATCATGCTGCTGATCTGTTCGGTAGGTGCCCTTAGTCTGGGTGTACAGTTGTATACGAGTCCTGTCGTAGCGGTATGGATACCTTGGCTGCTGATTGTGCTCGGTGTGGTGTTACTTATTCGTTTTGTCCAGACCGAGAACGGTCGTAATGAACCGCTGATTCGTTACCAGTTGCTGCGGCGTAATGCCGTCTTTCCACTGACTGTGCTGATCTCGACCATTCAGGATTGTGTCATGTTTGGCGTGATCTTTGCATTGCCACTATTGTTCCAGGATGTCTTCCACCTGTCACCAGCCATGTCCGGTGCACTGTTCATTCCCTTGTCCATCTGCACCAGTCTGTTCATGTGGATTGGCGGCAGCTTGCTGGATCGCGGTCGGTCAATACAATTTATCGCATGGGGGACTTTGCTGGTGTCGATATCGATCTTGTCATTTGCCGTTCTACCCATGGGAGCATCGATCTGGATTATAGGCATGCTCATGGCGTGCCGTGGAATTGGCGTTGGCCTGTCAGGCATGAGTATATCTGCGATTGGTCTGCAAGCATTACCAGACGAAGACATGCACGAAGGGTCGGTGTTATCGACCACGATTGAGCGGCTGGCATCTTCGTTTGCAGTGATGGGTATGACCCTGTACTACGATATGCGCTGGCAATGGCTTGCCCGGGCAGGAACGTCCATGGAGATGGCAAAATGGGGAGCGCTCAAAGAGATCTGCATCGGCCTTGGCTGCGCCATACTGCTTACACTTCCCCTGGTACTACTTATAACCCGAAAGAAGGTTGGCATCATTGTTCGAGATGGAAAACAAGCTCCGGTCTGAGGCAGAGCAGCAGGCTCATGAACATTCGTGCAAGCTTCTGCTGAACTGTTACATCCGTGAGCTTGCGTTAGAGAAGGCAAACGATATTCGAATCAATCCGAATACCCTGACGTACGCGGTTGCTTTTCCAGCCAGTGGGGTGACGGTGACTGGACAACTATCCTATTACTCTGCGATGGGAGAGCATGAATATCTCAGCATGGAATCTGGAGGAGAAGCAGTGCATGATCGCGACCTGGTTCGCTGGATCACATCTGAGCTAATTGGAGATGGGGAACCGAGAGCGAGTTCGGACCAACATGGAATGTTGAAGAGTATGGCGGAAATGAAGAGCTCACTTGAGGTGGAGAATGTACATCCATTGGGTGAGAATACGAATCGTGTCGAGGCAGCGTATGCCAGAGATTTTGCACAAAAGGTAGATAACAGTGTGGGCAACCTTACGTTGTATATCGAACAAGCAGCTGGTCTCGACATCCACGACTATCGCACATCGGAACAGTCACTGTTATATGGTCACCCGTTCCATCCATTTCCGAAGAACTCCAAAGGCTTCAGCGAGCAGGATGTTCAGAAGTACAGTCCGGAGCTGCGCACATCGTTTCAGCTCTGTTATATCGCGGTGAGACAGGACGTCTATGTGCAGGAATGGGTGGATGACGAGACGGCAATGGATTTGCATGATCTCCTGCGGAGCCATGTGGAGCCGATGTTAAAAGAAAAGAGTGAAATGTATGGGCTGCTGCCCGTCCATCCATGGCAATACACATACATATCACAGCTGACCGAGGTACAGTCTTATATTCGAGATGGAAAACTGATTCTGCTTGGCAGTGCTGGGCCAACCGTCTATCCAACTTCTTCGGTCCGTACAGTCTATATTCCCGCATGGAACTGCAATATCAAGCTTTCACTGAACATGCAGATCACGAACATGATTCGCACCAACAGTGCTGAGCAGATGCGCAGAACACTGGATGCCTCCAGATACGTCAGGCAGCAAGACTGTTTCGGTGCTGAACTGCACACCCATATTGCGTATGAGACAGGTGTAGCGACTTGTGCCTTTGAAGATGAAGAGTTAACAAGTCTGTTTACGATAGCTTATCGGCCCATTGAGTTCGACCCTGCGAATACGTATGTCTTATCCAGTCTGGTTGAGGCACCGCTTCCCGGGATGCGTTCCAGGTTGATGACGATGCTTGGTGGTGGACGTGACATTGCCGAGCGTTGGCTGGATCGATATCTGGAATGTTCTCTGCTGCCGATTGTACGAGCAGCGGGAGAGAAAGGCATTCATTTTGAAGCCCATTTGCAGAATACCCTTGTGACTTTGAAGGAGGGGTTGCCTGTCGATTTTATCGTCCGCGATCTGGAAGGGGTCAGTGTGGATGAGGAACTTATCCGTGAGCAGGATCGTGCAACGTCCGAATTGTTATTTTATTCGCGGGAGAAAGCCTGGGCGCGGACATCGTACTATTTTATCGTCAATCATCTGGGGTCTATGATTCATGCCCTGGCGCGAGATGTGAACGTTCCGGAGGAGCATTATTGGAAGCAGGTACGTGAGGTGCTTGAGGGTGAACTGGAACGAACGGGCAATGCATATGTGCAACATCTGCTGACGACGGATGCATTTCTGGCCAAACAAAACTTGGTGAGTTGTCTAAGAGGGATCAGCCAGACTCCGGTTTATGTGCCGGTGAACAATCCAATGAAACGAATAGGGAGTGAAGTGCGTGGGAGTCGTGGGATACAGGGCTGAAACAAGCGGCAGGACAGAAGCAGTCTACGTGAGTGTACAGGAACGGATCATGCGTCAGACATTGGAGGCGATGTGGTTCGAGGGCATTTTGGACAGCCAAGTCAGTGGGAGCGAGTGGCGAACCAGCGGCCTCACATCTTCTGGCGATTCTGTGGTGTACACGTGTGAAGCAGAGCGGAAGTTTTCATTTGGCCGGGTGAAGGTGAAGAAGGGTTCGATTCAAAGGGAAGGGGTTCACTGCACCGATCTGGATCTGTTTTTGGAGGAAATCGTGCTGAATTCATTGAAGGGTGCGAATGTGACGGCTTTTATTCAGGAGCTGCTCGAAACGATGGCAAAAGACAGCCAGTGCCGGGCGATTTTGCCTTTGAACATTCCGCTAGAAGATCGGCATTATGATGCGCTCGAAAGTCACATGACCGACGGTCATCTGTATCACCCGAGTTATAAGTCGCGGTTGGGGTTTTCTCTGAAAGACAATCTGGCGTATGGGCCTGAGTTTAACTCTGAAGTTGCGTTAGTCTGGGTGGCTGTGAAAAAAGAACTTGCTCAGACCGCTGTATCCGCGGGCTATAGCTCTGAAGAATTGGTAAGGCAGCATCTGACTGCGGAGGACATGCAGCGATTTCAAGAGGTTCTGGAGGGTGATGGGCAGACAGGTTCTGACGCGAATGATCGATATGTGTTCCTTCCGGTTCATCCATGGCAGTGGGAGCATCAGTTGGAATCGGTATATGCCCGTCAATTGATGGATGGAGATATTGTGTATCTTGATTCATCGTCTTCGCCCTATCGTGCACAGCAGTCGATCCGTTCGCTGTCGAACCGGATGAATCCGGAAGCCCCTTACATCAAACTGGCCCTTAGCATCACCAACACGTCGAGCACGCGAATTCTGGCACAGCATACGACCCAGAACGCACCATTAATCAGCGATTGGCTGGATGAACTGGTTCGTCAAGATGAGCTGTTGCAGCAAGCGCAGTTTGGCATTTTAAAAGAAATCATGGGACTGTCATTCCGTTATGAGCAGTTGCCTGCAACACAATATGGACGGGCCTACGGCACACTTGGAGCCATCTGGCGGGAGAATGTATCCGTTCATCTGAGGCAAGGCGAGACGGCATGGCCGCTAAATGCGCTGATGTTGTTACAGCCGGATGGTGTTCCATTTATCCAGGATGCTGTAGAACGACATGGCGTGGAGAATTGGAGCGAGGCCCTTGTTCGCACGGTTACACTGCCGATCATCCATCTGCTCTACGCTCATGGAATTGCGCTGGAGTCTCATGCTCAGAATATCATTTTGGTACTGGAAGATGATCTGCCGAAACGAATCATAATCAAGGATCTGCATGATGGTGTTCGCTACGTACCGGATCAACTGTTACACCCGCAACAGGCACCGAAGCTGAACCCCGAGCCGGAAACTCATCGCAAGTTCAATCGATATTCCTTCATCTATGCGGGAGATGTGTCGGAAGTCCGTGACTATACGTATGACGCATTCTTCTTTATCTGCATGACGGATATTGCGTTGGCCTTTGAGAAGTTTGGATTGTCAGAGCAGTCATTCTGGCAGCTGTGCGCAGGTGTAATTGTGGATTATCAGAAGCAGCATCCAGAATACGAGGAGCGGTTCGTTGCCTTTGACCTTTTTGCCGAAGATGCACTGATCGAAGAGATGACCAAGCGCCGTCTGTATGGGGATGGGGAGTTGTATTTCCGTAAGGCGAGCAATCCGCTCAAGGTATCGAAGGATGCACTGGAATCACAGGGAATGCCCGAATTAAAGGGAATCGTCGAATGAGAATTAATACGCTGAAGGAAAAGATTGCACGGAAACAGCCGGTGTATGGCCTTTTTGTATCCATACCACATCCAATTATCATTGAGATGATTGGACATGCAGAATATGACTTTGTCATCATTGATCTGGAACATGCCACAACATCGATGGAATCGGTAGAAGAGTTAATTCGGGCGGCGGAACTGGTCGGCCTAACTCCGCTGGTACGTATCTCGAAGGTGGAGCGAGCGGAGATTCTTAAAGTGCTGGACTGTGGCGCACAGGGCATCGTTATTCCGCATGTTGAGCAGCTGGAGCAGGTGGAAGAAGCGGTTCGATACGCCTACTATCATCCGGTCGGAATGCGGAGTCTGAATAGTGGTCGTCCTGGTGTATTCGGGAAATATCCGCTCACGGGATACATCGGGGAAGCGAACGAACAAGTGATGATTGTCCCCATGATTGAAAGTGCAGAGGGCGTTCGGCAAAGTGCACGGATTCTGTCTCATCCTCAGGTGAGTTTTGTATTGGAAGGTGCGGCGGATCTGTCGCAATCCCTCGGCGTGCCATGGCAGACCGAGCACCCGGATGTGAGACAGGCGCTGGATGAATTGCATACTACCGCGCAGCAGTGCGAAGTACCTTATGCTACGGTCACGAGAGGCGTGGACGAAATGGCGCTCTGGGCTGAGCGGGGAGTACATATATACGTGCTGGGTGATGATCGGAATACGGCTTTCCGGGCATATATCCAAAAACGGAATGACTACAGGAATGCGGGTGGGCAGATATGAAACCAAGTGTATGGCAGGCGATCGATGAACTTCAACGAGGGATGGAAGACCCGGTATGTGCGTATATCTATGATCTGGCTGGCATTCAGGAACAGGTACGTCAGATGCTGGGCAGCATGCCTGGAAACACACAGTTGTTCTACGCGATCAAGGCGAATCCTGATCCACGCATCATTGAGGCGTTGCTTCCATTGGTAAAGGGCTTTGAAGTGGCTTCCATTGGAGAGTTGCTCAAAGTTAGAGCTGTAAGTCGAGAGGTTCCAATTCTGTTTGGAGGTCCGGGTAAAAAGGAGAGCGAGCTGCGACTGGCCATTGAGCATGGCGTGAGTTACATCCATGTGGAGAGTCTGCTGGAGCTGCGGCGCATCATTGTGATTGCGAAAGAGCGAGCGAAGGAGCATAAGCATGATCAGGTGCAGGGAATCAAGCAGAAGCAAGGATCGGAGCAGCAATCGAAGCTGAGGTACACGCAAGTGTACGGCGAGGAACTGAGGCAGAAGATGGACTGTGAGCACCAACAGGAATTGGAGCAGACGTACGAAGGCAAGCACATGCGAGGGCGGGAGCAGGTACTGGAGGACAAGCATGAGCACCACCATGAGCATGACCACGGTCAAGCTCATGAGGTTCGCATTCTTCTAAGGATCAATCTGCGAAGTAGTATGTTACCCCGAACGAAGATCGTTATGGGCGGGGGGCCGAGTCCTTTTGGAATTGATGAAGAGGCAGTGGAAGAAGCCATCGAACTTATTCGTGTGGAAGGCGCGGGTGTGATTCGGTTGAGCGGGTTCCATTTTCACTCTTTGTCCAACAATATGGACGCCAGGCTGCACGCCGAGATGATTGAGCTGTATTTGCAAAAGGTAGAGCAGTGGCAGCACCAGTATGGTCTTCCTGTGGAAGTGGTGAATGCAGGAGGAGGATTCGGTGTGACGTATGATGGAAGTCCGGGATTTGACTGGCCCTTATTCACTTCCCTGCTGGAGCAAAGTGAAGCCAGACAACGCCTTGCTTCACGTGGAGGCGAGTTGTATTTTGAATCGGGCCGACTATTGGTGGCAGACCACGGGTATTACGTAGCAGAAGTTACGGATATCAAAACTTCTCATGGTGAGTATTTTGCCGTGTTGAGGGGAGGTACGCACCATAATCGTCTGCCTGCTTCATGGGGACATAACCATCCATTTCAGATTATGGCGACCGATCGCTGGAAGCATTCATTTGTCCGGCCAGAGGTGAGGGGGCGTCGAGTCCATATCGTAGGTGAGCTGTGTACACCCAAGGATCGCATGCATTCTGATGCGGAGGTAGCACTGCTGCGGGTGGGAGACATTGTTTTGTTTGAAAAGTCCGGGGCTTATTGCTGGACCATCTCGCATCATGATTTTCTGGGGCATCCGCACCCGGCATTCCATTATCTAACGGAGGACAATAATCATGTCAACACTGATGAAGCGTTCCAGTCTGCAAGCCGCTGAACGCCGGATTATGGCGGATCTGATGAATTCATTTTTGGCCGAGCAATTACTCCCACTGGAGGATCACCCATTCATTGATTTTGCCGCAGCACCTGCACCGTTCAGAAGATTGTATAAGGAATATGACGGCGAGGTGCAGAGACAGAATAGTGATTCTTACATTAGATTGCATACGCATGGTGTATTGTGTCTGATCGAAACAGGAGTAAGACAGGCGATTCAATGGGTTCAGGGTTCACCGATCTACGAAGAGAAAGCAGAGGGAAGCTGGGTTCTCCTAGATTCTCCGGCAGAGGTTGGACGTGCGGTGTTGCAGCGGGCTGTGTCAGATGAAGAATATAGGCAACCCGGAGTGGCGGAATTCCTGACTAGTCTGAATATTGCTGTAGAGCAGTATGCTTTGAGCTGGGAACAAGTCCAGTACCTGTCCGCCAACGTTCCGGTGTCTGCTTATGAGTGGTTTATCAAAGGTGAGCGTGTTGCTGCATTGCGGGATCGTCCGTTCCACCCATCGTCCAAAGCCAAGGTGGGATTCAACGCAGAAGATGCAACACAGTATGCAGCGGAATTCGGAAAGGCGATTCCGCTGCGCTGGGTGGCTATACGGCTGGATGCCGTGCAGCAAGGTTGCGAAGATGGGTTGTCCATTTTGGACGTCTTAGACGATGTTCAGCGTGAAGTGGTGGAAGCTGAGTTTGCCCGAAAAGGGATCACGCTCTACGAATATCTGCCGATGCCTGTTCATCCGTGGCAATTGCAGCATGTGATTCTGCCTCGCTTCACTGGAGAGATTGAAGAGGGCAGCATTGTTGTATTGGATATAGAAGCGGGCGACGTACAGGCCACATCCTCTCTGCGCTCGATGGCTCCGTCAACCGAATCTAATCTGATGCTCAAGCTGCCCGTTAGTGTGCTGTCGCTGGGGGCTGCTCGTTATCTTCCAGTAGTTAAGCTGTTGAATGGTCTTGCTGGAGAACAGATGTTAAGACAGGCCGTTACTTGTGACGAGACGTTGAAGGATAAGGTATATATGTGCGAAGAGCAGAATTGGTGGGGGTTCATGCCCGAATCCATGGGACTGTTCGATGATCATCCCCGGCATCTGGCTGCACAGATTCGTGTGTATCCCTCTGAGTTATTGGGTGAAGATTACAAAGTAATCCCAATGGCCGCACTGGGTGTGAATCTGGATGGACATCATCTATTAACGGAGATTCTTGGAGATGATCTGAGCAGCGCAGATGTTCTCGACTTTTATACTAACGTAGCGACTACGTTCTATGATATCGTAATGCGTTTGTTCAAGGTGGGTGTTGTACCTGAGATTCATGGTCAGAACTGCTGTCTGGTCTTAAAGGATAATCAGGTAAAGGGTCTCTTGTTCCGCGACCATGATTCTGTACGTCTGCATCAGCCTTATCTGGACAAGCATGGCATTGCAGACCCTGCCTATCATATTCGCCCGGGATACTCGAACAGCCTGTATAACGAGACGATCCAGAAGTTGATCTTCTATGTGCAGTCTTTGGGGACGCAGGTGAATCTGGCTGCGATCATGGAGGCACTGAGCGAGGTGTATCACATCCCGGAAACGAAGTTCTGGGAGATCACGGAGCAGGCCTGGAAGGAAGCGCTGACTCATGTGCAGCTTCCCGAAGGTGACCGGGCCGTGCTCGCTCATGCGATATTTGAGAGCAAGGCGTGGCCCGTGAAGTTAGTTGTCCGTCCGCTGCTTGAAGCGGATGGGGTGCCTGGCGCGATGCCATCGGGCAAAGGCATAGGGTGGAACCCTTTTTACAAGGGATAGGTATGGAACAGCGAAGGTGACCCGGTTGACGGGTTGCCTTTTTGGCTTGTTGTCATTGGGAGTTGAAATGCTTGGAGGGGATTAAATCGTTCAACAATCTGGCTAAAAAATCTTGTGAAATGGAGTTACAGGAAAGAGACTGATGGTATAATCGGGTTATGTGTTATAGTCATAGTTGTGCATTACCGAAAAGGTTTTCGTAAAAATCGATATCAACTGTTGTAACCGCAATCATAATCTACTTCAAGAAAGTGAGAATCTACGATGAATCAGAAGAGGCTTTTTAATGATGGATGGCAATTTGCGAAAAGCAAGCTGGATGTTACGGAACCTGCAGGTCTGGTGTATGAACCTGTGGAGCTTCCCCATGATTGGCTGATATATAATACGCTCGAACTTTACGAGGATAGCATTGGATGGTATCGCAAAACGTTTCATTACACGAAGGATGGGCAGCATCTATTGCTTTGTTTTGATGGCGTATACATGGATTCGTCCGTGTATGTGAACGGGCAGTTGGTTGGGGAGTGGAAGTATGGATATTCCGCGTTTGAACATGAAATCACGAATGCACTGGTGGAAGGCGACAATGAGATTGTGGTCAAAGTGGTACATCAGAGCCCGAACAGCAGATGGTATTCCGGGGCTGGAATCTATCGCAACGTGTGGCTAAAGACAAGGGACCGCAACCATATTGTGACGGATGGAACGTATGTATCGATTCAGCAGCAGCCGGATGGCTGGCAGGTGGAAGTGGATACGGAACTGAGCCTGGAACAGAATCAGCAGGCAGAGTTGGTGCATGCGATCCGGTATGAAGGTCAGGTGGTGGCGTCCAGCCAAGCGAATATTACGGCTTCGGTGGGTGAGAACGCGGTTGTATCGACAGATAGCCAACAGATCATTGTGGAGAATCCAAACCTGTGGAGCCCGGATGCACCACACCTGTATGAGCTGGTCACGGAACTCAAACTGATCTCGGGAGATCAAAGCGAGAAGATCATTGAGACGGTATCCCAACGTATTGGATTCAAGGACGTTAAGTTGGATCCGAGTGAAGGTTTCTATCTGAATGGGGTCCATACGAAGATGAACGGTGTGTGTGAACACCATGATCTCGGGGCATTGGGAGCGGCGTTTAACCTGACGGCACTGCGTAGAAGATTCGTTTTGCTCAAAGAAATGGGCGTTAACGCCATCCGCACCGCGCATAATATGCCAGCCAAAGAGTTCATGGAACTTGCGGACGAGATGGGTATGCTCGTGGTATCTGAAGCGTTCGATATGTGGGAACGGGCCAAAACGCCATATGACTATGCGAGGTTTTTCCCTGAGTGGGCGCATACGGACGTGAAGAGCTGGGTGAAACGTGACCGTAATCACGTCAGTCTGATCATGTGGAGTATCGGGAACGAAATCTATGATACCCATGCGGATGAGCGCGGACAGGAAGTGACCCGGATGCTGATGGATTATGTACTGGAATTTGATCCAAAAGGCAATGCGGGCGTGACCATCGGTTCCAACTATATGCCATGGGAAAATGCACAGAAATGTGCGGATATCGTGAAGCTGGCAGGCTACAACTACGCGGAAAAATACTATGATCAGCATCATGCAGAACATCCGGACTGGATCATCTATGGCAGTGAGACGTCTTCGGTGGTGCAAAGCCGTGGGATCTATCACTTCCCGTTCGAACAGCCGATCCTGGCCGATGATGACGAGCAGTGCTCGGCACTCGGGAACAGTACGACAAGCTGGGGCGCAAAGTCGGCAGAATATTGCATTTTGGCTGAGCGGGATCGTCCGTATTCACTGGGCCAATTCCTGTGGACCGGATTCGACTATATTGGTGAACCGACTCCGTATCATACGAAGAATTCGTATTTTGGACAGCTGGACACGGCAACGTTCCCGAAAGACGCATATTACATCTACCAGGCAGCATGGACCGATTATAAGAAAAATCCGATGGTTCACCTATTCCCTTATTGGGATTTCAACCCGGGTCAGATCATTGATGTACGCGTGTGCAGCAACGCGCCGAAGATTGAGCTGCAACTCAACGGGTTGACGATTGGCACCTACGATATCGATCACGCCCATGGAACACAGCTATCCGGCTGGTGGAAAGTCCCTTATGAAGAGGGCGAGCTGAAGGCGATCGCGTATGATGAGAACGGTGTTGTGATTGCGACCGATGTACAACGATCCTTTACGGATGCGAAGAAGATTCGTCTGCAGGCGGATCGGGAGCAATTACAGGCGAGCGGCACAGATCTCATTTTCGTGGAAATTACGGTGGAAGACGAAGCGGGTAATCCGGTGCACAATGCGAACAACCGCGTTCAGGTTCAGGTGTCCGGTGCAGGGCGATTACTGGGTCTGGATAATGGAGACAGCACGGACTATGATCCATACAAAGGACTCAGCAGAAGGTTGTTTAGCGGCAAACTGATGGCCATTATCGGAACAACGGATGAGGCTGGGACAGTACGGATCGAAGTATCTTCGGAAGGATTGGAAGGTGCCGCAGCTGAGTATGAAGTGCAGGTTGTGGGTGCGACGGATGCCGATGGTGATATAAAAGAAGTGCATTCCGTCTTCATGGTCAATGAAGAACGTCCGGTGCTGACGGGCAGTGCTCAGGAGATTCCTTTGCGGAAAATCGAGATCATCAGCGAATCAGGACAGTTGCTCGATCCGTCCAACCCGGAGTTGGTCGTAACCGTCAAGCTGTATCCGGAGAACACGTCCTATCAGGACATCGAGTGGGCTGCTGTGAATGATGGCGGCATCGAATCAAACATAGCCAAGGTGGAAGTCCTTCCTGCGGGAACGGATGGCAATGGAGAGAATCAACATACGGTGAAAGTATCTGCGATTGGTGACGGGGCGTTCCGACTTCGCGCTACCAGTACGAATGGTACGGACAAAACAAAACTCATCTCCCAGCTGGAATTCAAGGCGGAGGGTCTCGGAACAGCTTACAAAGATCCATACGGCTTCATCACGGGCGGATTATATGATTACACCAAAGGTGAGGTTGGTAATGGGAATGAACGCGGTGTAGCAACAAGTCGGGACGGGGAGACACATGTAGGCTTCCGCAATATCGATTTTGGACCCTACGGTTCCGATACGATCACGATTCCGATCTTTGCCTTGTCGAGTGAAGAGTACTTCATTCAGATTTGGGAAGGCATGCCTGACGAAGAGGGCAGCACAATGATCGCAGATGTGGTATATGACAAGGAATCCCAATGGAATGTGTACCAGGAAGAGACATATAAGTTGTCCAAACGCCTGAGCGGGATTACGTCGATCTGCTTTGTGTTGAAGCAGAAGATTCATATCAAAGGGTTCTCATTTGAGCGCCAGAGTCGCGCATTTGAACAGAATGCGGCGGCATCCTGTGACCATCTTTATGGAGATACCTTCAATATTGAAGGTGATCGAGTGGAAGGCATCGGGAACAATGTATCGCTGGAGTTTGAAAATATGGACTTTACGAGCGAAGGTACTTCGAAGCTCGTCATTCATGGCCATTCACCAATAGATAAGAATACGATTCATATCCGCTTCGCAGGTGCGGACGGACAGAGTAACCAATTGGTTGAGTTCACACAATCCGAAGGATATGAGGAGCGGGTGTTTGAGCTTGAACGCGTGACAGGTGTGCAAAAGGTAATCTTTATCTTCTTGCCGGGAAGTCAGTTTGACTTCGACTGGTTCCGCTTTGAGAAATAGAGTAACCAATCAATCCTCTTCAAGTAACAGATGTTCTATCAGAACATTGAGTTACTTGAGGGGGATTTTTATATAGTTATAACGAGCGAGCGAGAATGAAGAGTGCTGAGCACTCATGCTATTTTAGAGACAGAACATAAAGAGAGAATATAACCAATAGAGTATTTTTAACGTTGTACATATGAGGTGATCAAATGAGAAAGTGCCTACTCACTCTATGTATATTGATTGGGTTGTTAACAGGTTGTAATCCGATTCATCAGCAGGCCATTGACTCTGAAGAAATCATGACTTCTTTTCCTGACATTATCGAACCGCATAACCCTGACCAGGCAGAGCAGAGTGGAGATGTGGTTGTACTCATGAACGGCATGCGAAACGGCGACAAGTGGAGGACGTTCCTGAAGCACGTGAGCAAAGAGCAAGCGAGTCAAGTCCGGGTAACCCAGTACACGATTGAAGGTGGGCCTGTGATCCACGAACTGGTATATGACGGCAAGGTGATTCAAACCACATATGATGATTCAAGGGATATGTATGGTTCAGGGCAGGGTGAAACTTCAAATACGTGTAAAGGGATCAGTACGATAAAAAGTGAACAAGGGCGCACGTTTTATGTGTTAACCGATTGCGAAAAGGAAAATATCTTCTCTCTTCCGAAGTAATCTTCGATTCTTTCATCATATAAATAGGTTTATAGAAGGTAGATTGAATCGTCATATTATGGAAGGAGCTCATCAGGTGAATTACGTGCTATCGACATCTATCGCTTCAACAAACCATCAAGTACAAGCCTTCGCACAGGAACAAGCCTTGGTATTGCAGGATAGTTGGATTCTTCGCTTTAGTGAGCCATTGATGTGGGTGCTGGTCGCCATGTTCATTGTGCAATGTCTAATCTGGATTCGGAATTACTTAAGCCAAGGTACATATTCGGACGAAGAAGTGGAGCAGGCGGACCCTCTGTTTCTGGCTTATTTACGTAGTAAGGGAAGATTAAAGTTAAGGGATACACAGGCGTCGCTATTCCAGTTAACCCGTTCTCGGGTGTTATGCCTGCGCATCGTGCAAGCAAAAAAGAGATATCGGGACGACAAGTATGGGCCAAATACCACACTGGAGTATCAAAATGAGCAACCTACTGATGCGGTAAATGCAGACGAACGCCAACTGTTGCAATGGATGCTGAAAGAATATAGCTTCGGTCAACAGCGATTCCGACTGGATGCGCTGGCAGGACCAAGCTCGAAGCAAAGTACACAGTCTGAAGAGATGCAGCATTATCGCCGTAAGGAAAAAGTCATAGGGCAGGGATTGGAGGCATGGAAGAATGTCGTTCTCGAGACGCGGCAGGACTGGAACGGTCTGATCCGAACGCCGCTTCTGCTCCGCCTGCTTGTGATGCTCGTATTTCCTGTGTTGTTTATCTTGACCTGCGCATTGTGCTTCACCAATGGGGCTGGGATTCAGGAGAGTATCGCTCTTGCTGTGACGTTGGTGCTCTGGTTGGTGGCTGTAAAACGAATTCGAGTGCGCTGGCCTTATCAGCTGGCTAGTGTAGGATTATTGGTCACAATAACACTGTCCGCTACGGGGGAATCAGCCGAGAACAGTATGCTCATTGGCGTAATTTTCTTGTCGCTGTTACTGCGTCTAATCTTGCCTGCTCGTGTAGTAGGTTCCTCTGCCCGGGATTGGGCTGTCTCCATGCGCCGCTGGCGCAGACGCTATAAGAAAGGCATTCCAGTAGATCGTCTGCACGAATCTGCAGAGAGCATGGAACGCATTTTACAGACGGCTCTGGTGCTCGGGATTGGATCCCGTTGTGCACGTAAGACCGATTGGAGCCCACTCCAGAATCATGTCGATCCCGAACTCAGACGTTTGGTGCAGCTAAAATCTGAACAAGTCGACAGCGTGCCTGTTTCTTCCACACTTACACACGCCCCATTATTAGCGCTAGCATTGCATCTACGTGGAGTATTTCGTCCCATGTTAGCTGCGGAGTATCCTTATGAGCGTTTGAATTACGTGACTGGAACGTTGGAAACGGGGTCATCCGTTAGCAGCACGGGATATAGTGGTAGTTCAACAGGGTATGACAGTGGGCATTCACATCATCATCACCATCACGACAGTTCTGGTGGACACCATCATGGATCGGATCATGGAGATTCTGGGGATTCCGGTGGAGGCGACTCAGGTGGCGGTGGAGATTAACAAAAAAAGAGTTCATTCATGGTGCTCATGAATGAACTCTTTGTAGTTCCAAATGGAATGGAGTGACGGTATCGTGTTACGCAACTAATAATAAGTAGTAACCATTATTATGTTTTGGAGGAGGAGCACATTGAAGCGGTACTGGTTGTTATGTATATTGATATTCGTATTGGCAGGCTGCGGTCAAAATAATAGAGAAAAGGCCATAGAACAATTAACTCAGTTTCAGAGGAACGATGCTTCTTTGATTGTTTTCACTGACCGTACTGCAGAGCGGTCATTTATTGTGGATTTACAGGAGAAATTAAATGAAGTGAATAACGAGAATTTGAGGGCAGAAGGCCCAATTACTAACGTAACCTTTTATAATGTCCGTGATGAAAACAAGTTTGATTATGAGAAGATTTTTGGTCTGAAATCATATCCCTACATGATTCTGTTCGAGAAAGGCCAGATCACATTGGAAACACAGGAGCCGGAAGAGATCGTTCAGTATTTTAAGAAGAAATAAGAGTCTACTAAAAAAAACGTGCACGAATACTCGAAATATCTGGCTAATGAATGTTTCTTGCCTATGGATGAGAAAGCTCGATTGGTTCAGCAAAATAACCTGGAACTGGATCGAGAATTGCGTTCCTAGGGAGGAGACAATGAAGTCATACTACCAAGACAAAGGACAGCTTTAACAGGACTTTTTTCTTTTTTATTGGGCTTCACTCATAGTTATTCGCACACTCTCCGAATGTGTTAAGGACATAGTATAGGGCATATATACTGTGTGTCTTGGCCTAAGGAGATGACCATTTTGAAGGATCTGAACAAGAGGACAGCCACCCTCAACCGATTAAGAACCAGTCGTTCTAAGTCGAAATGCAGAAACAAACACTTGGGAAAACGAAAGAAATGCCATAAGATCCGTAGATCTTACCGAAAAAAGTACCGCTCCCTGAAGCGTCCATTAAAATTACAGAAAATGGCCCGAGAACAAAAAGTCATTGCATTACCGAGAGGGGGAGGCAGCAACCTGGTATGTGCTGAGCCGATCCCCTTGCATGCTCCGTCGAGACAACATGAATTAAAGACTGTAAGTCTCCCAGGGGCGCAAGGTGTGGCAGGCGCTCAAGGCCCCGCCGGATCACAGGGCGAGCCGGGTAAACCGGGGGTTCCCGGAGTGCAGGGTCCTGTTGGTCCTCACGGGGGGCTGGGTCAACCGGGGATTCCCGGAGCACAGGGCCCCGCAGGGCCTCAAGGTGGACTGGGTCAACCAGGAGTTCCCGGAGCACAGGGCCCCGCAGGGCCTCCAGGTGAGCTGGGTCAACCGGGAGTTCCCGGAGCACAGGGTCACGCAGGCCCTCAGGGTGAACCAGGTCAACCGGGAGTTCCCGGAGCACAGGGTCCCGCAGGCCCTCAAGGCGAGCAGGGTGAACCGGGAGTTCCGGGAGCGCAGGGTCCCGCAGGTCCTCAAGGTGAACCAGGTCAACCGGGAGTTCCGGGAGCGCAAGGCCCCGCAGGCCCTCAAGGTGAGCAGGGACAACCGGGAGTGCAAGGACCAACGGGTCCCCCAGGTGAGCAAGGTCCGCCGGGTACGATAGCCGGATTAGAAATCATTCCTACGGCAAATCGTTACTTTTATTTTCCAGACACAGATCTGGATTTGTCCGCCTCAGTTATAATTCCTGCTACATCATTCACAAATGACGATGGCGGCAGCATAATAGAATTTGCCGGAATTGGACTGAACAGTTTCAACAATCTATATATCAACGGGATCGTCCAACAGGGAAACTCATACGTTGTAAGTGCGGAGAGTTTGTTTTTTTCGTCACAAGACGGTGTGATCTTTGCAGGAACACCTATCACTATCGAGATCATTATAATAACAACCAATATCATAAATGGTTAAAATTGGTTTTATACACCGGTTCCTTTGCCCTCACTGCGCTCGAATCTACCACATATACTATGTTAGGTAGGAGGTGAGAAACATGCCACTTGTGACACCATTTCAGAACAGTTTAAGATTTGCTGCAACCATTGGTGATGGAACCGGTACTGGGGCAACGTTTGCCATTGCTGCGACTGATTTTACCAACGATGCTGGTGTAGCCGCAACAGCATTTCCAGGCACCTACAACTACTACAATCTTTATATTAATGGCCTTATGCAAACAGCAGATACATCCTCGGCTACCACGACTACAATTACAATCCCCGGGGGAGATGCATTAAATGCCGGGACGCCAATTGTCGTACAATTTGTAGTGTCTTAAAGAAGATTTAATCATGCTGTATCATGATCTTGTGCGACTTCTATCCGTGATAGAAGTCGTTCTTTTTGTACAAGCTACCCAGTCGACTCAATCGCATTCATCCATGCATTAATGTGCAACAACAGTTACCCAAGGATGTTGCTCAACGACCTATAACCTTTGAGGAAATGATCCTTCCGTTTGATTCCAATCCTCCTTCTCACTTGTTAAAATTTAGGTGTATAAACTACGGTCAGGTTGGCGGTGAAGATAGAATGCAACGTATTCAGGTACATCCCGATGTGTTGGACGAGAAAGCGCGATTGGTCCAGCAGAAGAAACAGGAACTCGATCGAATGGTCAGGGAACTGGAGAAATCCATCTATATGTTGCAATCCGATTGGTCTGGTGTGACCGGAGAGCGTTTCTTCTGGGATTTTATGCAGGCAAAAGAAGTGTTCCCGACTACACTCGGTCTGTTGGACAAGATCCAGAATGAGTTTACGTTTATCGCAAAGAACTTCAGAACAACGGACGGCTCAGGCGAGGTGGCGTTGTACATCCCAGAAGAGCTGAAGCGCAATTTCGCTGTAGGACTGCTTGATAAATCCATAGGAGAAACAATAACGGGAATGGGGCAGACAGCAGAAGCTTTCTTCTCTAACCCGTTCAGTACAATAGGCAGTGTGGCATATGCGATGACTGTGGGCAAAGTTGTAGATGTTGGGCGGGGCATTCAATTTGCATGGGATGCTGCCTGGGGCACGGGAACGGCGAGGTCTGATATAGAGCAATTTGTAGAAGACCAGAAGAAGCAGATTGATGAGAGTGGAGCAGGATATTACGGTGGAGCGATGACAGGTCAGGCTCTGGCGTATGTATTGTTTGGGAAAGCCTTTCGTTCGATGGATGACAAGCATACCGATCTGGGTGGATCTGGTGTTAAAAGAGAGGGACCGTATACTCTCAATGAACCTGTAAAGATTAGAACAAATAAAGGGATAGAAGTTGAGTTCACGAATCCATCAGGAAATAAGATTAGCTGGGTTGAACAGAATCCTAAAAATATACCAAACGCAATCGAAAGTTCGTTAAAGAGTCCTAACTCAGGTAGAGCTCTAGAGGGAAGGGTGGCGGAGTATGTTCAGCAAAGAATTGAAGTACTTGGATTTGCATTAAAAGCAAATAATCTTACGAATAATGAGGTTGCAGGAGATCTAGATGTTGTTACTAGTAAACAAATTATTGAAGTTAAAAAGTCTACAGCGGCCTTAGACATGGAACAGATCGATAAATATATTAATTCAGACAATGCTAAGTTTTTCAATCATGAAATGAAAGAAGTTATTGTCTATATTGACAAGCCAATTGATTTGACGAATAAATACGTAAAAGAGAATATGGATTCTCTTAAAAATTCAGGTGTTATTGTTGTAAATTCACTAGATGAATTAGGAGGAGTATTGAAATAATGGGAACGTCAGCAGCTGTTGTATTTAGAAGTGGGGAAAGTATCGAAATAAATAAATTATTACTCCGTTTAGAAGAGTTATGTAATAAGGAGGGATTATTTTATAGTCATGACATGAAAAAGATTGATGAAGCCTCAAAATTAAAATATTGTGAGTTTTGCATTAGTGATATTCCATTAAAAGATAGCTTTGACAGACAACTGATGTTTGGACTAGCAGATGAACCATACCCTCATAAACTTGTTAATTTTGAATGGGATTCTCCAGAAATAGATTACTTTAAAACAGTAGTATCTGGTGATTTTGAAGATAATGAAGATTTGTTATTTAAATTTCTTTTTTTATTTTTGAATGAATTTCCGGATGCAAAAGCATGGATTGAGGAAGATTGGTTTTATAACTTGGATGATATGAAAAAGATAAACGTATCCTACAATGACAATTGGTGTTACATGGATCCTAAAAGCTTTTGAAATAAAAATATACAACTGAATTATAGATAAAGCATATAGCACTTCTACCACACAAACGTAGAGGTGCTTCTTACTATAAAGAAATTAGGAGAACAGCTTGCCATGATACTAAAAAAACGACTTTTAATGATCGGATGTTGTATTGCCTTTGTGATCTTACTTATTCTAACCTATAGCTATTATAAAGAGAAAAGAATGTATGAACAGTATCTAACGATGAATGTCCGCCAAGATCTTGTTGATCTGAAGAGTGCGATTATCAATAATGATAGTTTATTTAACCGAATACTGGAGAATGACAAAATAACAAACGAGATGGTTGAGGATGGAGAGCAGGCTAGCCAGCTTTATTATAACTTTACAGATATGATACAGATAATCAATAAGTATAATTTGATGAATCTAAGTTTCGGTCAAGAAGCCAATTGGTTGGTCAAACCTGCAGCATTATTCACAGCTGGCTTAGGTCCAGACGACATAATGCCACTTACCCTTCACCGTATGGGAATGACATTCGTGAGGCTGGATATAGCCAGTTATCCTGTAACAGCTGAACTTAAGGCTAGAATTGAGGAGTATCAGCAGTTAAATCAGCGATGGCTGAACATTGTTGGGGATTTTGAATCCAAGGAAACAAACGAAAAGGATTGGCCCCAAGTATTGAATGATCTGGAGCAAGTGACCCGAAATTATTTTCAAGAGAATAATGTAAATTTTGTTGACGATGACGTTTGGAGAGATGCTTTGAATCCGAGGTACGAATGATGAGATATTCACATAGCTGATCGGATCAAATGGGCGGAAGTCAGTTAATCGTTCGTTGGGGTTATGCTTAGGCAAAACAATCATTTTCGCTTAAATCCAAAATGCACTAACACGCAAAATATCTGGCTAATAAATGTTTCCCGCCTACTGCATTTTTGAAGAGAAAATGAATCCTTCGTTTGATTCCAATCCTCACTCTCACTTGTTAAAATTTAGGTACATAAACTATGGTCAGGTTGGCGGTGAAGATAGGATGCAACGTATTCAGGTACATCCCGATGTGTTGGACGAGAAAGCTCGATTGGTCCAGCAGAAGAAACAAGAACTGGAGCGAATGGTCAGGGAGCTGGAGAAGTCGATCTACCTGTTGCAATCCGATTGGTCTGGTGTAACCGGAGAGCGTTTCTTCTGGGATTTTATGCAGGCAAAAGAAGTGTTCCCGACCACACTCGGACTGTTGGACAAGATCCAGAATGAGTTTACGTTTATCGCAAAGAACTTCAGAACAACAGATGGCTCAGGCGAGGTGGCGTTGTACATCCCAGAAGAGCTGAAGCGCAATTTCGCTGTAGGGCTGCTTGATAAATCCATAGGAGATACAATAATGGGAGTGGGCCAGACGGCAGAAGCTTTCTTCGCTAACCCGTTCAGTACAATAGGTAGTGTGGCATATGCCATGACAGTGGGCAAAGTGGTAGACGTCGGGCGTGGTATTGGATTCGCATGGGATGCGGCCTGGGGTACGGGAACGGCGAGGTCTGACATAGAGAAATTTGTGGATGAGCAGAAGAAGCAGATCGATGAGAGTGGAGCAGGATACTACGGTGGGGCGATGACAGGGCAGGCTCTAGCCTATGTTTTGTTTGGCAAGGCCTTTCGTTCGATGGATGATAAGCATACCGATCTGGGTGGATCGGGTGGAGGTAAGAAGGAGTCGAATAAGGGGACCAGTGGGATCGGTGATAGAGATATGACTGAGCCTACCTTACCAAAGGGAAGTAAACCAACTGGAAATTATGGAGTAGGTGATTCCCACGGGATAAAAAAACAAAATGAAACTGCTGACTTCTTAGCTGAACAAGGTTATGAAATCAAAATGTTAGACGAAATAAATGGCGGAAATGGCTATGGAATCAAGGCAACTTCTAATCCTGACTTTTTAATTCAAGGTAAGGTTTTTGACTGTTACTCGCCCAAGGAAGATGCAAACGTAGATAATATTCTTCGAAACATAGCAACGAAAACTAAAACGCAAGCGGAAAGAATCGTTGTTAACCTAGATGAATTTCCCACTGAAAAAGTTAGTGAACTTAGTCAAGGAATTATCAGAAAAGCAAATCCAAACGGAGATTTGAAAAATCTGAAAGAGATTTTATTCGTTAAGGACGGTAACATAACACGGGTGTTTGGGGAGGATTAATAGATGGACTATGAGTTATTTTTACAAATTAAGCTCGATCGTAATTCTTTAGGGAAACTGATAGAGCAATATGTTACTGAATCAGTTGTTGAGAAAGCTTCTTTCCAAAGTAATGATGAGGAAATAGTAATTGGCAGTAGATTTTTTACGTTGCATCTTGAAATTGAGGACATTTCTGATATCACTTTTGTTCGACAGCATTATAACTTAGATGTGAATGTATGCATTAGAACTCAATTGTTTGGTAGTACTTTTTCTGAAGGTATAGAGCATATTTTCAGAATTATTAGTAAGCTTATAAAACATACTGAGGGTAATCTTTTATTCCTAGAAGATGGTTCTACACAACTGCTTAGAATGGAGAATGGTCTGTTGACGGTCAATAATCGGTTGGATGAATATCAAACAAAATATCTAACTTCAAAGCTTCTTATACTACTTGACCATCCTTATATTGAAAAGGAGCTAACAAGCTAAAGAAGCAGCAGGTAAATTAAATAATGACACTACTTAAAGGCACTTCTACCACAATGTAGAGGTGCTTCTTATTATAAAATATTAGGAGAACAGCTTGCCATGATACTAAAAACAACTTTTAATGTTTGGATGTTGTATTGGCTTAGTATTCTTAATTGTTAAAAGCGAAAATATGTGTGGTGAACATGCCCTTAAATGTTAATTTAAGTATAAATTAAAAAATCCTTCAACTATGATAGACGGTATCTGAATTGCGACTATACTCATATACTGAATTGGAGCTAAATTCGTGATGATAAAATATAATTATAAACTGAAATATATGGATGAATTTAATATGGTTGTATTGGATTTTGACGAGGAAAAAACACTAGAATTCGCCAGTATGATAAGTGATCCCTTAGGATCTGATATACCTTGGAGATATGAAGATTTGAAGAAAGATATTGAGAATTATCTTGATTTGTTAAGGGGGGAGATACCCGAATATAGACATGGAGGAAATGCATCCAGCGTTATATCACATAAAGACTATACAATAATTGAAGATCCATTTTACGACGAGGAAGAAGATGAAGTTGAACCGATCTGTAAGTTAGAGACGATTGAATTTGTGAAAATCATATTACTATGGGCCTATGAAACCTACAAATTTAAGAGCAAAAGGGGAGTGATTGCTCTAGAGGAGGCAGGAATGGTTATGAAATGGGTTGAACAGAAGATGTTAGAAGTTGAAGATATAGAAAACGAGTCTATACAATAGCTAATTTTAAGCTCATTTCGAAATTTCAAACTGTTTCTGATGACTTTGATGATAATGAGGATTTATTATTTAAATTCCTTTTTGCTTTTCTGAATGAATTCCCCGATGCAAGAGTATGGATAGAAGAAGATTGGTATTACAATCTAGAAGATATGAAAAAGATAAAGGCATCCTACAATAATGATTGGTGTTATATCCCCCCCCAAAAAACATTTTAATGAAGCAAAAAAATTAAGAATGAGGCACTTCTACCAGACTACAAGCAGAGGCGCCTCTTCCTATGAAATCAAAACAACTAGATTGGTTAGATCGTTAGATAATGAGATTAAAACCTAAGAAAAGGAGAAAAAATATTTTTGGTAATTTTTATTTTGGAGGTTAATCTGAATATAGAGAATTAAAGAATTCAATAACTAAAACAAATTAAAGTAAAGGCGAAAAGGTAATGGAATATTCATTGAAGTTGAATGGAAAACAAGATCCTTTATGGTTGAAAGGATTAATTGAAAGTAAGAATTTTGAAGTGAATTATATGAAACGACAACACAATGCATTGTTCATTCATGAGTTTGATCTAAGCGGTGGTTTAAAAATTACTGTTTATGATAATAATTTTCCGGCTAATCATCCAGCAGCGACTTATGAAACGATGTTCCAAGAAGAGGATTTTATTTATCAACAAACAATATCTTATGAATTGGAGAATAACCAACAATATGAATTATGGTATAAAACAATGTATGAAATTTCTTTCGCTATATTAGAATCACTTAGAGTAGATGGTGTATTCTATCATACTTCTGGAGAAGAGATATTTCTCTTCAAAAACAGAAAGTATACATTCAACGGAACTTATTTTGAATTGCTCCAGACTCATTATGGAGAACTCCTTGAGAATATCGAGTATTCGGTTTTTACGAAACCTCACAACTGAATTACAGATAAATAATGTTAAATGCACTTCTACCAGACCAAAAGTAGAGGTGCATTTTTATGGAAAAAAGGATACTAGCAAGTACTACGATAATAAGATTGAATACTAAATGT
This sequence comes from Paenibacillus sp. FSL R5-0519, assembly GCF_037974275.1. Lineage (NCBI taxonomy): Bacteria > Bacillati > Bacillota > Bacilli > Caryophanales > Paenibacillaceae > Paenibacillus > Paenibacillus sp. FSL R5-0519. The sequence goes on along the minus strand of NZ_CP150234.1, from coordinate 5,455,499 downwards.
TGAGGTGAAACAGAATGTTATTGGAAAATGCAGTATCCAAACTAAATAATATAAATTGGGCCTTAGTAGGTACTGTTATCTCTGAGGAGGATACTAAACTCGGATATGAATTTCTCAGAAGAATGGCTCAATTTTATAAAGCGGAGCAGCTGAAGCCTATGCCACCTGCATTTACAAATGTGGCGAAACTGCTAGGAGATCAAGAAGAGGAATTAGATATTTCAGCTTATTGTAGTTCGGAGGCTGTCGCATATTTGAATCAAAACTCATATGTGAAAAGATTATTTGAATACTATCTACAGTTGGCGAAGTACGCAGAGAATACTCCGAGCATCAGCCAGTATCTAGACATATATGAACCGTTAATTATACTTTTTGAACGGGGGGGCTCTTTTACCATCAAACCACTCTCTCTAGAAATTACACAAGTCTCACATTTTCCATTAAACAATTGGTATGAAAAATTTGTTGAGAAAGATCCGATTGATATATAATAATCTGTAGATCATTAGGTTAATATTTCGCATAATCGTATTCATAGAAAAGCACTTCTACCAAACCAAAAGTAGAGGTGCTTTTTCCTATGAAATCAAACAACTAATGAAATCTTCCACCAATTGGTCGATAATATAGAAGAAACAACTTGCAGCTCATTATATACATAAAGAACTATCTACAACCATCCTACACCCACACGAGGTACATTCATGAAACAAGGTATATATGAACAGCTTATCAACACCATCACCAGACAGGAGATTTCGGCGCTGGACCCGGATGTGTATAACATTGGGACCGAGAAGCTGGATGCAGAGGAAGCACGGAAATTGCTGTCCACGTATTTGGCGGCGGTGACCCGGCGAGCGCTCAAGATTGTGCGGGAACAGACGGAAGATAAGACGGCAGTGTTGGCGCAGATCCGAACATGTAATGAGATTATTGCTACGCTGAAAGGCACACTGGGGGAAGAAGAGTACAACGAATTGCAATTGGATGAGCAGGGGGAAGTGTTGACCCATGTGTATTCCAAGCTGAACAGCATTCGGGCGGTCCGGGATACCCGAATCGTTCGTCCAGATACGCCGATCTCCCAAAGCTCTTTATTCACAGGTGCAAAGTCCGAACCGAGTATGTTATTGGAGCTGCAAAAGGAGATCGTGACCGCCGATCGGATCGATTGGCTGGTGTCATTTATCAAATTCAGTGGGCTTCGCCTGCTACTGGAACAGCTTCAACAATTCACAGCGGGCGGTGGGAAACTACGGATCATCACGACCACCTATATGGAGGCAACCGACCTCAAGGCTATTACTGAACTTAGCAAACTACCTAACACAGAGATCCAAATTTCGTATGATACCAAAGTGACACGGCTGCACGCCAAAACGTACATTTTCCACCGTGATACTGGATTCACCACCGCCTATGTCGGCTCCTCCAACCTGTCCAACCCGGCGCTGACCAGTGGTATGGAGTGGAACCTCAAGGTGACGGAGAAGGATTCACTCGATGTGCTGCGCAAGATTGAAGCGACCTTCGAGAGTTACTGGAATGACCGCGAATTCACGCGATATGTGGCTGAGGATGAGGGACACGAGGCACAGTTGAAGGCGGCTCTGAATCGCAAAAAAGATCACCCAAACGACTTTCACCTCGACATCCAGCCTTACGATTATCAAAAAGAAGTGCTGGAGCAGCTGCACGCCGAGCGTACGCTGTACGGAAGAACCCGCAACCTGATCGTCGCCGCCACAGGCGTTGGCAAAACGGTCATCTCTGCCTTTGACTACAAGCGATTCCGGGCAAGCCATGCGGGAGCAAAGCTGCTTTTTGTCGCCCATCGGGAAGAAATCTTGAAGCAAAGCCGTGACACGTTCCGGTATATTCTGAAGGATATGAACTTTGGTGAGCTGCATGTCGGGAATCACCGAGCGGAGGCGCTGGACCACTTGTTTGTTAGCATTCAGAGCTTTAACGCGATGAAGCTCACGGAGATCACCAGCCTAGACTATTACGATTACATCATTGTGGATGAATTCCATCACGCCGCTGCGCCTTCGTACCAGAAGCTGTTGTCCCACTACGAACCGAAGATTTTGCTAGGACTTACTGCAACACCGGAACGGATGGATGGCAAAGACATTACCGCTTACTTCGATCATACGATTGCCGCCGAGATCCGTCTAACCGATGCAATTGACCGGAAGTTACTGAGTCCTTTCCAATAGTTTGGCGTCACCGATACCGTTGATCTGTCTCAACTGCCGTTATTTAGAGTATGTGTCTAAAATCATAGCTTCATATAGGATTCTTAATGTCAGTTTATTAGGTTCCACACTACTTGTGAAATTTGTAGAGTTTCTTATTAAATATTCTCGCAAAGCTAACTTTTCGTTATTAGCGAGCTCCCTTTTATCTAAAATTGTAGTTGCTCCTAACAAAAGAGAGGTTGTTGTTGTGTTATTAGTCCCCATATCTGTTCTAAATTTTTCTTCAGACAATGAGAAATAGTAATCTGCGTCCTGTAGTTTTAAATAACAGGATATATAATATAGTTGATTAGAAAGTTCTCTTTTTTGGTCTTCATTTAAAAGATTAAAAATTTCACTAGTCGCAGTAATGAGCGATTCTTTTTGTTTGAAACCAAAGATACTGGATATTCTCAAAGTGTAATTTAAATTTGAGACATAACTTTCTGCTGATTCTTTATTTACATTACTAAAATCTATTCTATTTAAATACGATTCAATTGATGAAATTTCAGAATCAGTGAATTTCAAACCTATTTCATCAAAACTCTTAATTAAAAAATAAATATTACCCAAGTGATCCGTATCATTATTATTTAAAATATTTCTAAAAACTAGAATAGATTGATCTTTTAGCAGATTTTGAAGTTTTCTTGAATCAAAAGCGAAATTAGAACTTCTGGATAATTTTAATCCGTAATAAACTTCATTTAGATTAATTTCAGGAGAATGATATTTTGTGAAATTACTACTAATAAAACCTTTATAAAAATCTAAGGTTTTTTGGTTGTAAGGAAACTCAGAACTTGCTTTTTTAGAAAGCAAGATGAGTTGAAAGACGTATGGTGGTTGAATAGTGAAATATTGTTCGTTAGTTCCTATACCATAGAAATCTGGATGTTTTCTTACAAATTGTTCAAGATTTTCTTTGTTGCTTCTTTTATAATCTGATACGAAAAAATCATTAATATTATTCAATTCAATTAATACGGCCAAGTCAGACCACTCTGTATCTAACTCATTTGAATTTTCATTCCAATGTTTGAGCCAAGCTTTCCTTTTAACCAATGTTTCTCCATCCAGCACGGTACTAGTGTAACCTAGTTTATGCAAAGAGTTTATGATTAATCCTCCATTGTTAATAATATTCTCATAAATTGAGTTAGAAGTGAAATATCTATCATCTAGCATCATTTCTAACAATTTATTTTTCATTTCCTGTATTCTTAAATCTTTTATTTCCAGATTGGTTATGATGTTAATTGCTACAGAAGTGGCAGCAATTTTCTCTTCCATTGATTCATTGATATTATCAAAATAAAAAAGATGTTCGTTAGGGTCATATAAGTTAAAAAGCAAATTTTGGTAGTCAAAATTATTCGAAACTTTCAAGTCTTTGTTGATATATGAAAGCATTTCGATGTTTTCAAGATTGGATAATCTATTATCGAATTTGTTAAATAAAGGAAGAAGTTTATCTTTATTATTGACGAGTTTATTTGTTTCGTATCCTAATTCGTTTAAGGTTTTTAATGCCCAATATGTATAATATAAATCTGGGGAGTTTTTATTAATACTTAGACTGCTAAAGGTATCAAGATTATTTCCTTCATAGTATGAATTCTTTAAAATTTTATTCAATTCATCTTTTTTAATTACCGATGAGAAGGGATCATATTCGATTTTCACATTGTTATGGTCAATGATAACATCTTTTGAACCAACAAAAATAAATTTATTGTAGGAATATATTAATATTATAATTATCATAGAAATAATTAAAGTAATTACATACTTTCTCATGTTGCCCTCCATTTAAAAGGGGGGACTAATCCCCCCTCATCCTCCGTAATAATTTATCCTGGAAAATCAACGTTACTTGTAGCAGTAGATAAATATCCAGTGTTACCTACTCTATATCTTGCAGTAGTGCTATGGGTGCTATAAGAAATATTATAGAACTCAGCTCGTACACCGGAGTAATAGTTTTGATAATCATATTGCTTACCATCAGTAAGTTCATCCCAAACAATTTGAGCTGAATTGTTTCCAGGCTCAAAATTAACTGATCCTGAAGCAGGCCATGAAAAGCCTAATCCGCTTCCTTTTTGTCCAGTCACTGAGAACTCATCTGATTGATTAATTGTATTGGCTCGTGTATCTGAATTCAAAAATGAATATGAGTTCCCTGACCAAACAACCAGGTCATTAGTAATTAGATCGCCAGCATAGTACTTTACAGTATCATGATGTGATGCTTTAAGTTTTTTAAGAGGGTCTGTTCCTTCTGCACTTCTATAGTAAGTATATTCAATTGAAGCTTGGGGAGAAATGGTATTTTGTTCTTTGATCATTTCCCTCATTCGTAAAGCTTCAATCTCTTGAATGGCCTGATTATAAGTCTGTTGATCTACATCTGGGGCATTTGTAAATGAAAAGCTACCTGAATTATTAGGAGATATAATTTTAAAAGCAGGATTATTACTTACTTTTTCGTAAATTTTCTCATTTTCTTGAGAATCAGCAAATGAAGTTGAAGTGAAAACAACGCTTAAGGCTAAAGTTAAAAAAGGTATCATGATTTTTTTAGTTTTAATTCTCAATACAACAGCCTCCCTAGAATTTGTAATGAAAAACGGCCGGATTTCATTTGAGTTCACTCAATAACAATATTATCTTTCAATCACATTAAATGGAATAGTGAAAAGTGACTAATAACATAATAGGGAGGGATTACCTATAAAATGTATAATTATGTCAAAAAAAATGTGAGGGATTTTGAATTTACATCGCGTAGTAATATATATAAGACAATTGCTTGAGTAATGTTTTCCACGTTTAGTCAATTGTAAGACAATAATAAGTTTAATGGACGTGATATTGCATGCAAAATAATTGTATAAGGTAATCATTATGTTTTGAAAATTCAAACAAAAGATATTGGGAGGGATACAATGGGAACGTCCCAACAAGATGATACCCTGAGAAAACTCATTAAAAAGGATACAGATGTTCTTGAATCCCTCATACTTGAACTCAGCTCTCCAGTATATAGTCTTATTTTTAGGATTTTAGGGGGGCAGGCTAACAAAGAGGATATTGAAGAGTGTGTAAGTGATGTATTTGTCGATGTATGGAATAAAATTGAAAGTTTTGATTCCTCAAAAGGATCTTTAAAGACATGGATTTTTATACTGGCAAAATATAAGGCTTTAGATTATAAAAGAAAATTAAAACAAAAATATAATGTTCAAGAACTTAAAGATTATATACCGAGCCAAACCAATACATTGGATGAAGTTTTACGAAAATCCCAGATTGAAAGTGTGCTTGAAATTTTAAATTCTGTAAGTTCGGTAGATAAGAATATATTTTTAATGAAGTATTTTTATTATGAATCTATGGACTCCATAGCCGGAAAATTAAATCTGACGACAAAGGCTGTAGAAAATCGCTTGCGTAGGGTAAGGGAACTGATGAAAAAAAGATTGAAAATAGAGTTTCAAGAATGGAGAGAACATTCATGAAATCTGATGAACAAAAAATCTATGAGCAATTACTTGACGAATTAAGTATTGATGATGCATTAGGTGAGTTTAGCGACGTTCCTGTAAGTGAAGATGTATTTATTAATGATGACACGCTAAATCGAATCCGAGAAAAGACTTTCAGGAAACTGAATTTAAATCAAGAGCATAGTTATGATTCTGCTTGTAATGAAACGAAGAGGCTCAATAAAAAGTGGAAAATTAATAAGTGGAAAATAGGAGTCGCGGTGGCGGTTCTTACGTTGTTTGTTTCTGTAGTATATTCACCACAATTAAGAGCTCAGATTATGCAACTGATTCACTTTGTTCCTGGAATCGGAACTGTAAGCGTGGAAAATGAACAAGGAGATTATTATGTTTTATCGGATCATGTAAATTATGTCGGTGAAGATGGTGAAATTGAACTTAAAGGTATGCTTGTAACCCCTGAAAAATCACAAATTGTTGTATTTGGAACTACACCAAAGACATTCTCTTTTACTATAGAAAATGAGTATGGTGAGAAGTATAATTTTGAAAATATCGCAATGAGTTCAACTCAAGAAAGTTGGAAGGGAACTTTTCAAAATGAAGGAGTCGTTGTAGTTACGAATAAAATGAAGTTAATATATGATGATGATGTAATATTTTTTAATTTAAATAAATCCGAGGGAGTATCATCTTTTGAAGAGCTCGGAGCCACGATGAAGTCTAGCGAAATCAAATTAACAGCTATAAAAGAACAGGACGATTTCAGGAATAGAATAACGCTGGTTCCAAATCATGCCTCTAATATTCATATTGAGTCATATGGGTTGAAAAAAAATCAGTTAATTCAATCTCCTTATTTTACAAATGAGAAAGGAGAAAAAATGAATATAAATATTGAACAGGACCTTTTATCAGGTGGAAACCAGTTCTCTTATAATAAGATTGTGAAAGAATCGGATGTGTATCTTAATGTACCAGAATTATTGGTTAGGAAAACATTAAGTAAACCCGTTGATCTGAAAGTTCAAATACCAAATGAGAATTCAGCATTGGTTGGAGGCAAGATTGAGATAGATGACGCAGTGGTTGAGATAAAAGAGATAGAACGTTTGGATGAGAAAACAATCAAACTTAATGTCAGTGTAGATGGAACATCTTCTGTTAGCGATAAGCTGGTATACTTTTTTCCATCAAACTTCAAATCAGTTAACTACACATTGGATAAAAACAAAGGAACTATGGAGAGTATGATACTCGAAGTAGCAGAAAACAAGAATGAGATAACTTTGAAAATTGATGAAGTTTACTCAATTTTAAAAGGTCCCTGGGTTATGGAACTGAAATAAATGTACTGTTATTAGTTTCGAAGGTGCTTCAGTGTATCCTTTTATCGTAAAAGCACTTCTACTGGAGTAACAAGTAGGGGTGCTTTTTGCTGCTCCATCTAAAGAACTAATGAAATTATTTCCATGCTAGACGATAATATAGTTGAGGCCATACTTAGTTATACCAATTATCTAACTCACCATATACATAGAGAACGATCCACAACCATCCTACACCCACACGAGGTACATTCATGAAACAAGGCATATATGAACAGCTTATCAACACCATCACCAGACAGGAGATTTCGGCGCTGGACCCGGATGTGTATAACAATTGGGACCGAGAAGTTGGATGCAGAGGAAGCGCGCAAACTGCTGTCCACGTATTTGGCGGGGGTGACCCGGCGAGCGCTCAAGATTGTACGGGAACAGACGGAAGATAAGACGGCAGTGTTGGCACAGATCCGAACGTGTAATGAGATTATTGCTACTCTCAAAGGCACGCTGGGGGAAGAAGAGTACAACGAATTACAACTGGATGAGCAGGGGGAAGTGTTGACCCATGTGTATTCCAAGTTGAACAGCATCCGTGCGGTCCGGGATACCCGAATCGTTCGTCCAGATACGCCCATCTCCCAAAGCTCTTTATTCACAGGTGCGAAGTCTGAACCGAGTATGTTATTGGAGTTGCAAAAGGAGATTGTGACCGCCGATCGAATCGATTGGCTGGTGTCATTTATCAAATTCAGCGGGCTTCGCCTGCTGCTGGAACAGCTTCAACAATTCACAGCGGGCGGTGGGAAACTACGGATCATCACGACCACCTATATGGAGGCAACCGACCTCAAGGCTATTACTGAACTTAGCAAATTACCTAATACAGAGATCCAGATTTCGTATGATACCAAAGTGACCCGGCTGCACGCCAAAACGTACATTTTCCACCGTGATACTGGATTCACCACCGCCTATGTCGGCTCTTCCAACCTGTCCAACCCGGCGCTGACCAGTGGTATGGAGTGGAACCTCAAGGTGACGGAGAAGGATTCACTCGACGTGCTGCGCAAGATTGAAGCGACCTTCGAGAGTTATTGGAATGACCGCGAATTCACGCGGTATGTAGCTGAGGATGAAGGACATGAGGCACAGTTGAAGGGGGCTCTGAATCGTAAAAAAGATCAATCTAACCACTTCCACCTCGATATCCAGCCTTACGATTATCAAAAAGAAGTGCTGGAGCAGCTGCACGCCGAGCGTACGCTGTACGGAAGAACCCGCAACCTGATCGTCGCCGCCACAGGCGTCGGCAAAACGGTCATCTCTGCCTTCGACTACAAGCGGTTCCGGGCAAGCCACGTGGGAGCCAAGCTTCTTTTTGTCGCCCATCGAGAAGAAATCTTAAAGCAAAGCCGGGACACGTTCCGGTATATCCTGAAGGATATGAACTTTGGCGAGCTGCATGTGGGAAGTCATCGGGCGGAGGCACTGGACCACCTGTTTGTCAGCATTCAGAGCCTTAACTCCATGAAGCTGACGGAGATCACCAGCCCAGACTATTACGATTACATCATTGTGGATGAATTCCACCATGCCGCTGCGCCTTCGTACCAGAAGCTGTTGTCCCACTACGAACCGAAGATTTTATTAGGATTAACCGCGACCCCTGAACGGATGGATGGCAAAGACATTACCGCCTACTTCGATCATACGATTGCCGCCGAGATCCGTCTAACCGATGCGATTGACCGGAAACTACTGAGTCCTTTCCAGTATTTTGGCGTCACCGATACTGTCGACCTATCCCAGGTAAAGTGGTCGCGGAAAGGCTACGATCTGAACGAACTGGAGAAGCTCTATACTCATAACAAAATCCGTGCCAACCAGATCATCCAAAGTCTGAACAAATACGTAACCGATCTGGACGATGTGAAGGGGCTTGGGTTCTGCGTAGGGGTGGATCATGCGATGTATATGGCAAAAATATTTAACGAAGCCGGCATTCCATCCATAGCCCTGCATGGCGGGTCGAGTGAACAGGAACGTCATTCTGCGAAAGGACAGCTAGTGAACGGGGAACTGCGCATGGTCTTTGTCGTGGATCTGTACAATGAGGGCGTGGATATCCCTGAGGTGAACACCATCCTGTTCCTGCGCCCTACCGAGAGTCTGACCGTATTCCTGCAACAGTTGGGACGTGGACTACGGATGGCGGACGGCAAAGAGTGCCTGACCGTGCTCGACTTCATCGGACAAGCGCATCAGGAATACAGGTTCCAGGATAAATTCCGCGCCCTGATCGGCGCGACCAAACATTCCATCTCGTACTACGTCGAGAATGGCTTCTCGAACCTGCCACGTGGCACGTTCATTCAATTGGAAAAACAAGCGAAAGAATACATCATGCGCAACCTCAAGCAGATGAGTCGTAATCGCAGAGCGTTGATCCAGAAACTTCAAACGTTCCAGCAAGACACCGGACTACCGCTGACCTTGGCTCATTTTGTGGAACATCACGGGATGACTCTCTATGAATTGTATGGTGGACGTACGGGGAGAAGGTATTTTCACGGCCTGTTGGCCGAAGCCGGATTAACAGCACCTATTGAAGATGAACACGAAGAGTACATCCGCAGATTGCCCTCTGTGTTGACGATCAACTCCCGAAGTTGGCTGACGTTCCTGATCGACTTTATTGAAAAAGGCAAAGAAGCAACCACCGCCGATGAACGGCGCATGTTGATCATGTTCTATTACACCTTCCATCGGGCTGCGCCTGAGAAACTAGGGTTGAGCAGCATCGAAGAGGGAGTACAGCGTGTACTGTCTTGTGGGGCTTTTCGAGAAGAGCTTGTGGATATTTTCAAATATAATCTGGGTCATCTGCGATTTGTGGATAAAAGCAATTCGTTCCCGTACACTTGTCCACTGGATATCCACTGTATGTACTCCATCGACCAAGTGCTTGCCGCCTTCGGCTACTGGAATGCCCAGCAATCACCCGCCTTCCGTGAAGGCGTGAAGTATTTTGCCGATGAACAGACCGATATCTTCTTCATTACATTGAACAAATCGGACAAAGATTTCTCACCATCTACGCTGTATGAGGATTATGCGATTAATGAGCGGCTATTCCACTGGCAGACACAGAGCCGGGTATCAGAGCATACGGCTACCGCGCAGCGGTATATTCATCACCGCGAGACAGGCAACCGGATTGCGCTGTTCGTGCGGGAATATAAGGAGGAGCATGGCTATACGTCTCCCTTTGTTTTCCTGGGCGAAGCCGATTATGTGAGTCATGAGGGGAACAAACCAATGAGCTTTGTATGGCGGTTAAGGGAAGAGATGCCTGCGAAGATGGTAGCGGTGGCGAATAAGTGTATTGTTTGAAAACTAGCAGTATTAGAATATGTGTGGAGGCAAGGTCATGTGGGATAGAATTTTGGATGCACAATTTTTATCTAAATTAGGCGGAGTGGGCGGGATTGTTGCTATTCTTAGCTTTATGTGAACTTTTTTTAAGAAAAATCAGGTAATAACTTCGTTAACTTCATCCAAGATCGAAAGGTTAATTTCATCAAAAGAAAAGAGAACTTTGATAAAAATATCGAATTACATCTTTTATGTTATGATAGGCTCTATTTTTTCTGTTTTTCTGACAGTGTTATATTACAATCTTGGTGTTAATGAATATTTTACATTTTGTATTTCAATCATTGGAACAATTTTTTATTTTACTGTCTTATATGTTAGCCTTACACAAAAAAGTATTTTCGATAAAAGGTTATCAAGGTCAAAGAATCTTACATTCACATTAATCGTACTTACGTTACAAACATTATGTTTTTTCTCCGTGCTCCCAAGTTTCTTAGCCAGTAATATAGCAGAAGGTAGTTTAGTGTTAACTATGGACAAACCAGAAGTGTTATTAATTAATTTAACACTGAGTTTAATTACGTTGTGTTTCTCAAGTTCCATGTTTGTACTATTAATAATAATGACCTTCACACAACTCAGAGAAAAGTTTACTAGGTATGCTTATGAGTGTTTTTATGTTCTAGATCAGGAAGATGAGGAAATAAAATGGTTTATTTATCATCTCCTTGATAAGGATCATTTTTTACTTGGAAATTGTGAGTATATAAATGATGCTACAATTTTCCGTACCGAAGAGCGTTCTAAATTACTCTCCGAGAAAATCCATTTACTGAAATTATTGAAAAATAAGGAGGGGGAAATAGAATACTATATATAGAGAAAAACTGATATATAGGTGATGGCAAATGTTCCATTAAAGCAGTGATGCATTAGCTTCTTGTAAATCATGTCACTTAAAAAGTAGAAAACTTAAAATGTATTATAGATTTTGCGTATCGAAGAAACCCTATCATTCCAATAATGGAGAGATAGGGTTGTTGTTTTTTACATCAATATTCCTTTTATAACATTTTTGGCGGTTCGTATATGTTCTGAATTAGAGTCTCTTAGTAGTTGTACAATTTCCTTGATTTGCTTCTCATCTTCAGTTACTTCAAACTCTTCCTCTACATACGCAAATAATTGAATTAAGTTCACTTCAAGGGACTCAGCGATCTTTGCAAGGTTCACCAAAGAAACATTCTTTTCTCCACGTTCGATCTGTCCTATGTATGAAAAATGAAATCCGCCTTTTTCTCCGAGGGATTCCTGTGAATACCCTCTTTCTTTCCGTAGTGCGCGAATTCTGGCTCCGACCAGCTTCAAAACTTCTCTGTCCTCGTTCACGGTATTCACCTCTCTATGTTCAAAAGTGTAGACAAGTTTTCTCAAGGTAAACACCAAACGAAGAATACAAAATAATTATTTGATTACTATAGGTATCATTTTATTGTATAATACTGGTATTAACTCTTTGGAGGGATGACAATGGCAAGAAATTGGTCCATAACCGAAGCACATTGTAATCACCAAGTAGATTTTACCCCACGTTTGCAAGACCATGATATCTCCACACAACCTAGATCCAAACAAACTCCTGCTTACCATATGCTACATACTACAATATTGGACTATCACCAACATGCTAAGTATCATCTCAAACTTGCCACCATCATGCGTAATCACAATCAGTTCAAAGCCTGCCTCATCCTATGTGATTGGGCTTTAGCCTCAATGATCAAGGCGCTATATATCTATAAGTATCAATCAATACATCTCCCCAAGGAACTCACCATGAACGTAATCTTGCCTCTAGTGCATACGGATACTGAACCCGGATTGGATATTGCCTTGTTCATCGGTACGATACAACATATCTCTTCCCTAGCAGATTACCCATATGACCAACCGATAGAACTGGACAACATTGAAAAGCTTCTTCAACGAACAGAAGAGATATTGGACGAGTTAGCCACTCGATTGAAGGATGATTCATCAGGGTAAGATGTTTTTTTTAATTGATCATTTGGGTTAAATGTTTGATTGATCTATGTTACGCTTACAAGATGACATCATCCAAATAAAGGATATATGAAGCAGAGATTACAAGGGATTTCTTTGCTTTGCATCTGGAAAGTAGGTGTACCTTTTGAAAAAGGTAATTGCTATCGCGTTTTTCATATTATCTATAATGGAATTGGTTACTCTAATCCTAATTGGTAAAAGCATGATGACTGGGTATATGGAACCGAGTACGTTTAGCGGGATAATTTCATTCCCACTAGGCGCTACGTACCTCTCGATCTGGATGTTCTTTTCACGGCAAGAGTTTACCGGAGGACGAGTCGCGGCACAGATCAGTTTTACAGCGGCATTGTTGACGGCGTGCCCATTGGTGTGTTTATGGATTGTTTTCTATTAAATCAACCCATCCCTCCCCATAGCAAATGGTATAATGGCAAAAAGGGAGATTCTGGCGCGAGGCTTGAAGGCTCTCACAGCAGAAAGGATGTTATACCACATGCCTACATACAACAAATTGGTGCGGGACAAGATTCCGCATATTATCACATCCAGTGGCAAGGAATGCCGCACACGCATTCTGGACCCTGAGGAATATAAGCAAGAACTAAGAACAAAGCTGCAAGAAGAATCGGAAGAATACATGAGTGCAGCAAGCGATCAGGAAGCACTGGAAGAACTGGCCGACATCCTCGAAGTGATCCGGGCGCTGGCAGAGGTACACGGTGCCAATGCAGCACAATTGGATAAACTACGGGCAGACAAAGCGGAGGCGCGCGGTGGATTCCAGGAACGGGTGTATCTGATCGATGTCGACGAAGCTTAACGTTAAACTCATTACAGATAACTTGGCAGACGAACTGATTGCCCGGATGCAAAATGCATCCGGGATTTATATTATGACGTCCTTTATCATGCAGTCTGGTGTGAAGTTGCTTGCGCCGCACTTAAAGCGGGCAGCGGAGCGTGGGGCAGAAGTACGGATGCTCGCGGGAGACTATCTGTATATCACGCAGCCGGAGGGCTTACGGGCGCTCTGTGAGGTCGATCCACGAATTGAAGCACGGCTGTGGCGAAGTATGGGCACTTCTTTTCACCCGAAAGCGTATCTGTTCGATCATGACAACGGCGAAGGACTACTGATCGTCGGCTCTTCGAACTTTTCGTTCACGGCGCTGAAGACGGGGTATGAATGGAATCTCGCGATGAATGCGGAGGCGGAGCCATATACGTTCCAGATGGCTTTGGATAAGTTCATGCAGAGCTTCTACCACGAGACAACCTTGCCGGTGAACCCGGATTCGATTGAACTGTATGAGGAAGAGTATCGCAAATATCACCAGAAGAACCCGGAGATGATCCAGCGCATCATGGAAATGGAAGAAGCGGAATTTGGCACAAGTCTGCCAGAGGACAAAGAGGAAGAGACCGCCGAGCTGTCGCTGGTGCCGATTCAACCGCGCTATGCTCAGTTGGATGCCCTCGAAGCACTTCATGGCACGATGGAGGAGCAGTACGATAAGGCGATGGTCGTTATGGCGACCGGGCTCGGCAAAACGTATCTGGCGGGTTTCTTCGCCCAGCGGTTCCAGCGGGTGTTGTTTGTGGCGCATCGGGAAGAGATTCTGTTTCAGGCGAAGAGGTCTTTTCAACGGATCATGCCGGAGCGCAGTCATGGGATATATAACGGTCAGTATAAGGATGGGGCGGCGGATTGTGTGTATGCTTCGATCTTTACGCTGAGTATGCAGAAGCACCGGGATGGTTTTGCGATGGATGCATTTGATCTGATCGTGGTGGACGAATTCCATCATGCGGCGGCGAAGACATATATGTCAGTGATTGAGCATTTTCAGCCGAAGTTCCTGCTGGGCATTACGGCGACCCCGGATCGACTGGATGGCAAGGATGTGTATGCACTCTGTGATGGGAATGTGGCGTACCAGATGCATTTTATTGAAGCGATCCGGCGAGGTTGGCTGGCGCCATTTCAATATTATGGAGTATTCGACGATACGGACTATTCGCAGATTCGCTGGATCGGGACAAAGTATGATGAGGAACAGCTCATGGCCGTTCAATTGCAAGAGGAGCACGTAGAGACGATCTATGCAGCCTGGGTCCGGCACAAACAGACGAGAACGATTGGCTTTTGCTCGTCGATCCGGCAGGCGGATTATTTGGCTGCGTATTTCCGAAGTCAGGGCGTGAAGGTACTTAGTTTGCATTCGCGTACATCGGAGATGTCGCGGGAGGAAGCCATTCGGCAGCTTGATGCGGGTGAGCTGGAGGTTGTTCTGACGGTAGATCTGTTCAACGAAGGGACGGATATTCCACGCGTGGATACGCTACTGTTCGTGCGTCCAACGGAGTCACTCACCGTGTTCACCCAACAGGTGGGGCGTGGTCTACGACTGGCAGAGGGCAAATCGCATTGTGTCATCATCGACCTGATCGGAAACTACCGGAATGCGGATGTGAAGCTGAGCCTTCTGGATGTGCGCGGAGATGAGGAACGAAGCGGAAAAACGATGGATTCGGTTGTGCCTGAGCTTCCGGCTAACTGTGGGATTCACCTGGAGACCCGGGTAGTGTACCTGCTTCAGGAGCTGAGCCGCAAACGGCTACCGCGCCGCGAGAAGTTGCATCAGGATTTTCTGGATGTGAAGCGAGAACTGGGGCGTATTCCGACGTATCTGGAGCTGCACCTCATGGGGCGTTCGAAGAGTATAGGGTATCGGAGCGAATTCGGTTCGTATGTTGGGTTTCTGTATTGGGCAGAGCTGCTGACCTCATATGAGGGAGAGATGTACGTCCGGCACGAGGCTTGGCTGCGTGATGTGGAGAAGACGGTCATGAACAAAAGCTACAAAATGATCGTGCTGCTATACATGTTGGAGCGAGGCGAAGCGCACTGGATGGACCCGATCACACCGGGGGAGATGGCAAGGTTCTTCCATACGTACCTGACGGAGAAAGAGTACCGGAAACGGAAAGACTTTTCGGACAAAGGCAAACTTGCGCTATGGGAATGGAATGATAAGACGGCAACACGGGTTGAGAAACTGATTATCGACATGCCAATGTCTATGTGGAGTGGGGCGAAGGGCAGCATGACACGATTCGAGCATGGCCTGTTCTCGCTGAATGTGCAGGTGAAGGATGCGGAGGAACAGGGGCTGCTATATCGCTGGACGAAGGAGATTTGTTTGTATCGGTTGCATGCTTATTTCGAGCGGGGGACAGGTAAGTAGAGAAGAAGTTCTTATACAGTCAGTCAAACTGAAATTTTACTTGGTAAATAAAAATTTACCAAGAAGAAAAAGCAAAAAGCGTACCATTGGAATAGTGGTACGCTTTTTGCTTACTTGAAATTAACTTTTTGCAGTTCACTTATATTATTCGAATAGGGGAACTTTCTAATAATTGCAGAGAGATCGAACAACAAATATATCAACTTAAAAAAGATTAGATATTATTAATATTAAAAGAGGGTTTTATTATAATTTATTGAATAATATATAATATATGGAAGTGGTATCGTCATAAGGAGGTGAACTATTTAGACCTATTTTTTATTAAAAAGTAGATTGTGCCAGAAACTAGTCCAGCTAAGATAAGAAGGCTAACAACGAGAATAAGTATATTATTCCACACAATATGCATTGTCGAAACCCCTTTCATAATAATTTTTAGGAGGTATTTAAAGTGAAGAAGATCAGTATGTTATTGACATTATTCTTGGTTTCAATATCCATTTCCGTTCTTTTTACTAATTCAGCCCACGCCAGTACAGGTGAGGAAGATACATCCTTAAAAATACAAAATATACTAGATAAGTATGAAGTGAACGAACCATTTTCTGACGAAGATACACAATATTTAAAAGAAAACTCAGCTTTAAACAATAATATAACATATATTCAAAATAAAGGGGACGTATCAGTCTTTTCGGTCTCAAAGAAATTTTTCACAGGTAACAATAAAACATTAGCTTTAACTGGTTATGTAGAATACGATAACGGATTCGGTAAAAATAGTTGGAATTTCTATATGGACGCATGGGACACAGCTGGCATAAAAAGAAACATCCGAGCTGAAGTTAAAATTGATTGTGTGGGTATTGTAAATTTTGAAACTGGAGCAATAGGTAAAATCTATAACAATACAGTAAGCCAGACATCGTCTGGAAAAGTGGATTTCCTTACCTTAAATAAGTCTGATTCATTCACAGGCCTACCTATGTTTGTTTATTATTATCCAAAGGCTACATTTGACGGAGTTGATTTAGCTGGTGAGTTCAGATAAAAACATTTCTAGAAATTAAAATATTCATCACCAGACCCATGGCTAAGGTGCTCTAGCCATGGGTTTATTAGATAGAAAATTTCCATAATGGGGCGTTTAATTGATATCATGGTTCAGTTTTTTCTGTGGGTTCTTTCGGAGATCATCTAACATCTTTCACACCTGATACCAGCTCATTTTCCACATAAAACATAATCGCTTGATACAAAAACCTCAAAAAATTCTCATCACCAAACTGATCAAAATAACCCGCATAGCGACGATCCGTTGTGTAGGCTTCAGCGATACACCTCAGAATCTCAGCATCACAACTCATAAACTGCTCCAGATAACCCTTCCATTCTTCCACCAACACTTGCACCTCACCAGAAGCAGGGGACAGATGCTGATGCTTCGCCAACTCCCGAAATACCTGCTCCATGTTGATCGAGAACTGCTGGTAAGCTTGTTCTTGCTCATCCGCAGACAGCTGGCTCATATTTGCTTCGAATTCCTGATATTTCTCGGTATTTCCGTAGATGAACTTTGCCTCGGATTCATATTGCTCTTGAATGGACAAGATGGAAGAGTCGTCAAACAGATGAAGATGAGAGATATCCGTCCCATCCACATACTCGTCCAACTGTTCGATGATGGTTTCGAGTTTTTGTTTGCGTTGAACGAGTGTACTGCGGTGCTCTCTTAGGATCTCTTTCTGTTCTTCTTTCGAAAGCTGCATCATGGCTGCAATGTCTTTCAAGGAGAAATTCATTTCTTTGAACAACAGAATCATCTGTAGATTCCCCAGTGCCTCTTGATCGTAATACCGATAGCCATTGTCCTCGACTTTGCTCGGTTTTAAGAGATTTGTTTTATCATAATAATGTAATGCGCGTTTGGTGATGCCTGTGATCTGAATAATATCTTTAACGGTGAAATAGGGTGTCTTCATTCCAAAAGTCCTTTGTTTCAGCAAGGATAACACTTGCCGGAGTGATGGTTGCTTCGGTGATCGGTGTACCTGTTTTGGTCAGATAGTATTGAATTAGATGATAACCGCAGGCATAACCAGCCGCATAGGGCATACCTACGGGCGTGAAATTTTGCAGTGTGGAAAGTTCATCGCCGTAAAGATAGGGATTAATCTGGTCAAAACCGGTGACATGCAGCTGGTCTTTCATTTGCGGTTTGATACCGTTGTTCAAAGTCTCCATATCCGTTTTGGCTACCCAGGGGCCTAGCAACTCTTCTCCATACAGGGATGTCGCAAAGCTCTCAGCTAACCCCTCGCTAACAACCATTTCCCCAAGCGTAACATGTTGATCCCACTGGATATATTGATACCTCACGTTATGATTGCATTCATGGGCTAACACGGATTGCATACGAGGTAGAGTATAGCTATTGGGGATCAGGTTCGCAATAATATAACCAGGGATTCCACCATCTCCGCTGATACCTTCGTTCATCGTGAGTGATGGGCTGTTCTTATCGCCTAATAAAATCGTATATAGATATTCGGAGACAGACAGCTCAATCCCATGATCTGTAAAGGTAGATAGACTCGTACGAACAGCTTCATGACAATGTTGCCAAAATGCTTCAGACGAGATCGCAGCTAACGATTCGTTAATCTCAGGTGTGATATCTGCGGGAGTGATATTCAACCAGTTATTCATCATGATCACATCGAAGCCATTAGGGTCTTGAGATCGAAACGGGATCTGTTGTATGTTCCATTTGTTCATAAAGGGACCCATCATACGCTCGCGGTATAACTCCAATTTCTCATCAGGTGCAGCCTGGATGAGCTCCTCATAGATTAGATCTGAACGTAACGCGGTAATCTTCATCCTTGATCTCTCCTTCTTATTCGCTTGAGATCATTATCAAGTATGACCTAACGTAACAGTCAAGCGTTGATGTTGCGCTGCTGGTTCTCTGCATGATTCTTCATCTTCATCGTGAATACCAGCGCAGACAGGATATAGATCAGGCTTAACAAGCGATAAGGGAGTTGCAGCGAGAATACGCGATCGAACGTCGTTTCACTAACCCGCACCAATAATCCACCGAGAAGCGTACCGACGGCACTAATGCCAAAGGATAGAAAGCGAAACACACTTCCAACCCGGCCAAGCATCTCATTAGGAACGGAACGTTGCAGGATGGAGGAACGGGTAACATTGTAGACAATAATGAAAAATGCAGCACAGAAATATAGGCTACCTACCATATATGCATTCGTGGTTAGACCCACGACACCGTAGATGATTCCCATGCACAGAATGGAGGAGATAATCAATTGTTTTGTACTCCATTTCTTGCGCATATATGCAACAGCTTGGCTCCCCACAATGCTGCCGATGGTTGCGATGGAGATGAGCATACCGAATGCAAAAGCATCCAACTGAAGCACGTCTCGTACAAAGAAGATCTGAGTAGCCAGGATGATCGAATACATCAGCGTAATGGTGACGGACAGAATGGCTAATCCGCGGAGAAAACGATCATGATAGACATATTGAATACCAGACCACATCTCGCGTTTCCAATTCTTCATTGGGCGAACTTGCTTCTTGGTTGTTTCCGTATCTCCTGGGTAGAAGTTTCCCTTCATACTGATCAAAAAGAGCAGAGCAATAACAGCCGTTACCGCGTCTATGGCAAAAGGAAAAACAATATGCAGGGTTATAATGAACCCTCCCAGAGCAACGCCCAGAATATCACTTGTGATTAACTGTCCGGCGGTGAACTGCCCATTGGCTTTTTCCAACTTACTCTCATCTACCAGTTGAGGAATCACGGTCTGCACCGTACTGTCGAATACGACCCGGCTAAGGCCAATCCCGAACATGAACAGAGCCAGAATCGGAATGCTCACCCATCCTCCCCAGATACATAACGTCAGAGCAAGCAGAAGGATCATTCGTGTAAAGCCAGCTCCAATCAGCATATGTTTGCGTGAGTATCGGTCAATGAGAACACCTACGGGTAGACTAAAGAGAAGCCAGGGGAGACGAAGTGCCGTCATGGTAATAGAGGCATACAGCGTATCGCTTGTAAGTGTGGATATGAGCCAAGGAACCGCAGCAAGCGTAAGTCCATCACCCAAAAAGGTAAGCGAAAATGCACCGAATAACTTGGTATAGTTCGACTTAATTTTCATCGTTCCCTCCAGCCATAAGATGTAAAGCATAGCTACAATAAGAATGGGAAATAATGTGTTTTCACTTAATAACAATGTAAGTTATTGCAAAATGGATTTCAATCCTATTTTTACAATAAATAACTTCACAAAACGCTTACAAACTTTCAATTCTACCCTACCTTTTCCGCTGCGAAGCTGAGATAATGGGAGAGGAATAAGGCATGAAACAGATGCGACAACGATGTTCACCAACAGCCCAAAAATAAAAGCTGCACATCCATAGGAGGACTATTAATGACGACACAACCATTGAATCTGATCCAATCCACGGAGGGTCAAGCCTTGCTTGCCCAAATGTATGGACAATCACAAGTAGCGGAACAGACTGCACGTTACACGAAGTTGAACGCAACGTTCGAAGAATACTTCGGAGCACAGGAAGGAAGCAAGCTGTTCAGCGCGTCAGGACGCAGTGAGATTGGCGGTAATCACACGGATCATAACCATGGTAAGGTGCTGGCGGGCAGCATTACGCTGGATACGATTGCAGTGGCAGCACCAACTGCGGAGTCGGTAATTACCTTTTACTCAGAAGGCTATGACAAGAAATATGTAATCGATCTCACGGACCTCACGCCCAATACGGAAGACGATGGCACAACAGCATTGATTCGCGGGATGGCTGCGGGTTTCAAAGAATTCGGACACAAGATCGGCGGCTTCCAGGCGTACCTGTCAAGTAACGTGTTCTCGGCATCAGGCGTAAGTTCCTCGGCGTCATTCGAGATGCTGATCTGTACGATTTTGAATCATTTCTATAATGATGGAGCAATGGATGTTGTCACTTTGGCCAAAATCGGTCAGTATGCAGAGAACCATTATTGGAACAAACCTTCCGGTCTGCTGGATCAGATGGCTTGTGCGTACGGCGGACTCATTGCCATTGATTTTGAAAATCCTGCACAGCCGGTGATCGAGCCTGTTCAGTGGGATTTCCAACAGAACGGTTACTCATTGGTCATTGTAAATACGGGCGGCAATCACGCCGATCTAACGGAAGATTACGCGGCTGTGCCCAATGAGATGAGAGCGGTTGCCCAGGCGCTGGGCAGTGAGTATGTTCGGGAAATTACAGCAGACGCCATCTACGCCAACCTCAAGAAGGTTCGTGAAGCGGCTGGGGATCGTGCCGTGCTGCGCGCGCTTCATTTCCTGGAGGAAAACAATCGTGTCGATGGTGAGGTTCAGGCGTTGCGTGATGGACGTTTTGCTGATTTCCTAAAACTGATTACAGCGTCTGGTAACTCGTCATGGAAGTGGCTGCAGAACGTGTATCAGAGTGGTGCTGTGAAGGAGCAAGAGATTGGTATCGCGCTGGCACTCACCGAGAATTATCTGCAAAACCTGGGTGATGGCGCTTGTCGTATTCATGGTGGTGGATTCGCAGGGGTTATCCTTACAATTCTTCCGAACGAAAAAGTGGAAGAGTATATGTCTTGGATGCACGACATGTTGGACACGCCAATTATTGTTGTTAATGTGCGTGCACAGGGTGCGGTGTGCCTGAATGCATTGATTGCCTAATGTAAACTAAACAGTATATAAATAAATAGTTATAATTCAAGGAAGTCCGGGCCATGCCCGGGCTTTTTGGTTTGTTCCATTTTTGAAAAAAACTTCAAACTTTGAAGGGCCGTAATGTGTTATTTAAGTAGTGGTTGTATCTCAATAATGTGCTTATGGGAGGAAGGATCAGATGATTACACCTACAGTAACTGGGCAGGAAGAGGCTCAATTATACGAGGAGATGCGGCGTGCGATCGAAGAATTCGAAGAGGGCGAGGATCGGCATATCGTTCTCAATCGGATGATCAGACAACTCAGATTCGCCAAATGGCGTAAAGATCGGATGCGCAAAGTCGATGCATACTGCCAAAGGATCAAGCCCGCGACATTATGGATTATCTTATCCACAGGTGCTCTGGTGCCCATCTTGTTATTCACGATGTTCATCTGGGTATCTCTATGGGTAGAGTAGCAGGCAACTAGAGAGATAAGGAGAGATCAAGTCCGTATGTTATTTATTGTGTTTTTTATTGCGCTCGTATTTGGTGCTTTGTTGATTTTTCGAATGGATGAGGATAGAAGGTTAAAAGCCGGAGCGCTGACCGTGGTCGTGTTCAGTATTTTGCTGTGTATGCTACTCATATTCCAAATGGGTAGTTACGGAGGCGATTCTTTTAGCTATCTAGGTTTTTTCAATATGTCGTATGGAGCAGCCAACGTATGGGTTCACATTTTTATTGTAATGACACTCGCGGCGTTACTGACGTATCTGGGTGCGGGTGAGTAGCAGAGGAGTGAGGTTAGACAGTGAGGGGAGTTGGTCAGGACTACTCGTCACTGTCTAACCTTTGGCATGTAACAAAGTGCAACGGCTCTGACGTAATTGTGAAATAGGGTGATAATGTTCTGGTAACAACGTGCTACCATTTATTATGGGTCATATTTAATACGGAGAAGAGTAATAAAGACTATATACTCATTTATTCGATGGGGTATATAAGATACAGAGCAAATACAATATAATAGTTCTACTTCTTTGGAAAAAAGAGGATGGGATTTATTGTGTACGACTTCCAATCACGTATAAAGAGCCATGCATCTCTACAAGGCTCTTGGGTAGTATCAATTCTTATAGGCTCAACATCTACTTAAGCGGTTTGATACCATCAGGCACTGAGCCTGTTTTCACTTCATAAGTATCATAATCAACCATTGAAAATATTTCCTGAGTTTTATTTCCTTTTACATATCCCGTCAGTGACACCGTATGAGACAAGTCAGGCGGAATGAACTTGTGGCCTGTAAACTCAACATCAATTCCATAGATACAGTGATACTTATACTAATCAATATTAATAGGGTTAGAGGTGTACGATATTTAATAATAAGCATATCTACTACTCCTTGTGGGAACCTACTTGATTTTTTGGTCAAGTAGCTCTTTCGGTACAACGGCTGTTTGGACTTCAAACGTGTCATAATCAATGAGGATGGTGATTTCGGTTTCTTTATTATTTTTAACATGACCACTCAAACTGATATTGTGACTAAGATCTTTTGGCATAAATTTATGATCAGTGAATTCCACTTCAGTATTATAGTGATCAATAAAGTATTGATGACCCACTTGAGTTGCTTCTTCAATAATTTTGTTTTGATTCGGCATAGAATTACATCCTCCCAATATAAGGGCTAAGATTATAAGTGAAATAGATACAAATTGAATATTTTTTAAAATATTCTTTAACCTCCTATATATGTGAACTTAACACTTTATAAATATACTTTAACTTTTTAGTTCAGTAAACAGAGAGGAGTTTTTATGGATACCTATATAACTGATAAAACATATAAGGAAATTTCAGAACTGGCCTATCTTAATTTGAATGAAGGAGATTACCCTGATACATTGGATTCGGCTAATTGGAAAGTGATTGAGCCAGATGGAGCAAAATTGCATAGAAAGTCTGGGTTCGACGCAGTTGTTTTAAAGAATGATCTTACAGATCAGATTGTCATCGGTTATCGCGGGACTGAACCGGAAGGGAAGCTGACAGATAAAATCGCGGACTGGGAGACGGATGCTTTGGATGTCGTAGGGGGCAGAACGAGAAGGCTTGAAGATTCCATAACCGATCCAGAGCGTCATAATATCTTCAAAAATAGTCCATTCAAACTCATGATGGATAATTCAAGCTGGGAAAACAATCAGTTTAATCAAGCTGAAGAATTGTATGAGGTAGTACAGAAAGCATACCCGGATTCAGATATTTCGCTAACAGGCCATTCTCTTGGCGGTGGTTTGGCTCAATATGTAGCTGCTCGTCATGATGTATCTGGTATGACATACAGTGCTCCAAGTGTAATGAATCTGTTGGATGATATAAGTTTGGCTAAGGTGAATGAAGGTCACTTTGACAACAAAATGGTTAAAGTGGTTCATCCGAGTGATTCTGTAGGAGCTGGCGGAGTAAGTGAATATGACAGGCACGTTGGACTTACGGTGTACAAGGGACAGGATTTTGACACCGCTAATGCGATGTATCAGAACTGGAAGTTTCAATTACAGTTAAAGGTCCCTTTTCAACCTCTCGGTGCAGGCTCGCCGATGTTGGTTCATGACGTTGGAGTAGAGTAGATCTGGATAAGCTGTACATTGGAAATATCGTTAGATTATTGGATTCCTTCTCGAAGGACGAAGGCAAGGGGTACCATTCCATGAAGCAATATGAGTTTGATAAGGATGGCAACTTAATTGGTCCGTTAATCAATCGTAGTACGGGAAAGACACTTGATATTTCTCCAAGATGGACTGCCCACCAGAAAGCAATGGCTGTGTTCTCTAATGTGATGTCTGGTGCAGTAGCTTCGTTTATATCGGGAGTAGGTAATTCTGGTGGTGGTAAGATTCAATTAACACCGGAAGAATTAGCTCAGTCTGCCCGGGAAATGAGACTGAGCTTGAGCGGATTTTCCAACGATGCACAAGCTTCGATTCAGATGTTCCAGACCCATATAGCAACGAGCGAAAGTCAGTCTTTTACCCCGATTGCTTATAATGCAACAGCTACTTTGCAACAAATTAACCGTTGGTACCAGGAGTCCATAAGTGAGATTGCAGATTATATTGAACGAAAGAGAGAGGATTTTGTAATCGCTGATCAGCAATAATAATAATAATGGAATTTATATAGATAGATTAACTGGAGGAAAGTGGACATGGGCAGAATATCCGTATCCCTGTCAGATTTACGAAGAGCTGTTCAACAATGCGAACAATTGCAGCAACGGCTCGTACAACAGGAACAGAAGATGCGTGCAATTCATGGAAGGCTGCAGCAGGATTGGGTAGGAAAATCGGCAGATGAGTTAACGTATAAAATGCAGTCTTTTGTAGAGGGAGCATCTGTGAAACTAACTGAACTTGAAGCTCATAAAGAGGAATTGAAGCGATACATTCGCAAAATGGAGGAAGCAGACAGAGAAGATCAAAGAAACCGCAGCAGAATACAGTAATTATCTATATCTGCTCACAAGTAAATAGTCAGATAGGAAGAAATCTTCCCATCTAACTATCCTTTATTTCGTTCATACATTTATGAAGTCACTAGAGTAATCGGACTGTTACTGTTTAGTGTAAATCAGGAATATGCTTGTTCAAAGATTGTACGTTACCCTGAATATACTGGTGGTAATCGCGGAAGCTGCTGATGTGATGCAAGGAATCAGAATTCTCGGATTGAATCTTAATCTTGCCATCCTGAGGCAATTTCTTCATCTCGGCAATGACAGATTTGGAACCTTGAATATCACCTGACATGTCCTGAATTCGCTGTAATAAAGCGGGATGTCCTTCATGCTGGAGCATTTCGGCGAGTGGTCTCATCTCCTCCAGCTTTTGGCTCGACCGTTCAAGCATGGTCATTACTTTGTCTCCATCTGTACTTGCACTAAGCGAAACCATCCGGTGGATATGATCTTTCTCCATACGCTCAAGCGCCTCAAGATGGGAAGCTTCCAGTCGTTTGGGATCACTCCAACTCTCCGTACGAACGGTGTCATTCTGCTGCGGGGAAGCATTATTCACAGTGCCATTGCCACAGCCCCATAACAGAGTTGAGCAGGTTAACACGGCTCCAACGGCGATGATACTTTTTAACCTCATACTGTCACTCCTTCAATAATTTCCTGAAGGTAGTATGAGCAATAATATCCAAAATGATGCTTACTCGCTTCATTTCTCTGCCATAATTAAGCACATCACTGGTTTATCTGGTCAAAACGGCCTAGATGGATTGAATATTATTTAGCTATTCGAACTGAAATTACAGACTTTCTGCTTATTTTTGTAGGATCTGTTTTCGGGTATACAGATATTGATTTATAATGATTGGATATATAAAGGTAAATTGTTACAAATAAACTACGCCTAACAACTGAAAAAAAGAGGCCTGGACGTTTTATCCAGGCCATTCCTAATGAAACACAAAATTTGGTGTATCACTTTGCAGTTTTTTCTCAGGAAGAAGGTACTTCCTTTTTCGGGTTTCGACTATCGATAAACCAACCTGGTCCTTCTACACTGATAACCTCCTGTGAGTCGTAGTTATAGGAAACGGTGATACGTTCATCCTCATGTCCCGTTATATGACCGTATAAATATAGACGTGAATGAATGGAAGGATCATCAATATCGTGACTCGTTACAATAAAGTCCGCATTATAGTATTTCTTTATGTACTCAACACTTATTGGTGTAGCTGTTTCAACAATACTTTGCTTATCTGAGGTAGACATACTTGAACATCCTCCTAATAAGAATAGAAAAATAAGTAAGGTCAGAGCTGCAGGTTTTATTCGCATAAGCGTTAATTCTCCTTTTATGGAAATAAAATCCAATCACACTTTAATATAAATTATTATAATAGACAGCGGTGTATCATGACATATGTAAATGAATGGAAGAGGCCGACCGCGAAGATCGACGCAAAGCTCGGAACCCTTAGTAATCGTCCTTATTTTCCGAGCTGGGAGGAATAATGTTTATCTATAACAATTTGGTCTGGCGCTGGACCATCAATTTTCTGTATCCTGCCATTATTTTTGTCTTTCAGAGCTGGGGCCCGATATTGAATTCATGGACAGGTCCTATTTTGTTCGTCGCGGTGTTCTGCTTTCTATGGAGCGATGTAAAAGACATGTTCCTCTCGACGGGATTGACATGGTTTATTGCCATCCCGTGCTGGTGGTATTGGATTGAACGTCCGAAACCATCGTTTGGCGCAGAGAATTTTGCTGCACATCTATGGTTAATTGTACTGATGTATATTGTCTTTGTGCTCATTCCTCAGACCTTAATCCTGACTACTCGGTTGCGGGTCATGCATTATTATAAGAAGTGAATGTTAGTTGAGCGTAGGCCGGCCGTTGCCGTTATTTTATAAATTGATCGTAGTAAAGAAGGTGTACAAAGAGGTATGCGTATGACTCGTAATTGGAAAAGGAGAACGTACGTGAAGTTCTTTGTATTGCTCGCTGGAATGCTGTTTTTGATACGTTCTTGTGGTCCGCAAGACATCGACACAATCTTAAGCGAAAAAGGCATTCCCCCAGAACAGGTAAAGCTAGTTACAACTATTGAACCGCGAACACAATTGGTTTTATATCAAGATCTCACTACGAATAACCTGACTCCTGCTTTGATCCAGCAAAAGTTGTGGTTCTCCGAACTAGACAAATTAGGCGGTGGTCTGCATGATAATCCGGCCGAGCCGCTTTCTTCTCATATATCAGGATACGAGAAGTCTAAAGGCAAAATGATCTATATTATATACGGTTATCTCCATAATGCTGATATTACCCAGGTAAATATTCGTTACGAACCAGATCCGGCATCTGCACAAGTGGAAGCCGAGATCGTTGAATCTTCTTCCGATCAATCCAGCGGTAGGTTGTGGTATGCGGTAATCCAGCAGCCGATTCACGAGATGATATGGGACATAAAAGGATTAAATGACGAAGGTCACATGATATACTCATCTCTCCATAGTGAAGATTAGGAAGTAGGCTGGCTGATGGAATGGAAACTTCGCAGTCATAGATCCGCATAATCCGAACTGCAAACGAATGATATCCATATAAACAAACACCCCTTATCCGTCGTACCAGACGGGCAAGGGGCTTCGTTTTTTTTGCTATACTTTCCTTTTATATTTCCCTGTATATGGGATCGTAAGGTGTATATTGAGTTCCTCAATAGAATCCTCGGATAGAATTAATTTTTCTCCGTCACCGGATAACTTGTGCCACAATTTCGGGTCTTTGCGGTACAGTTTTTCTTGCAGGCCGAATACATCCACTCCTCGTTCCAAGCCATGGCGATACGTTTCCATAATCTGTTCTTTTAGTTTATCTTCACTTATCCGGGTCATTTCATCGTATGGCATGGGAACCAGATATTCATATAATGCTGTTAGATATTTGGCATCAATAGAGAATGTGACGTGATCTCCGTGGATAATCGGTTTAATTTTAATGGTAGGCAGACCAACACTGAGGGCTCCATAGATGACATTGTCCTTCTGAATCAGCAAGGGTGCTCGGCGCATGCCTTTGACCAGCCAGTGGTAACCCGGTAGATCATTGTGTGACATGAACTCAAAATTCTTTCCCGTCCTCTCGAAAAAGGCTCCTTCGATCAGGAACAAATCATGTTCTTTTTTATTTTGCAGCCAGAGTTCCTTATTCAAAGAAATGACTGGTAGATACGTTGTAGTTGCGGGATCATTGTGCGTTGCAATCAATTCGAAGCTGAGTACGGGTGCAAATAAAGAATTTTCCATGTAACTGGGCAAAGGATTGTGGAGGATGCTGTCCAGCGGTGAAAGATTGTAAATGGATGCTGTACTCAAAATATCCAGTAAAGGTTCACGTGTACCATATACCCAGGTGGTATAACGGGCCTCGGGGAAGCGACCCAACATGTCAAACACATCTTTGATGTGTTTGTTATTCAACACACCCTCTGCAAGTACAATCGCGGTCACATGTCCCCAGGCGATGTGTAATTGCGAGGCCCGCCATAACTCATTCATCGCGAGACTCATCGTTTTTCCTTCCGCATGACCTACCCAGATCGGAGGAGGTTCCGCAGTTTTACTGGAGCTCTCACTTTTGGCTATACTCGAAAAA
Organism: Paenibacillus sp. FSL R5-0519; assembly: GCF_037974275.1. NCBI lineage: Bacteria > Bacillati > Bacillota > Bacilli > Caryophanales > Paenibacillaceae > Paenibacillus > Paenibacillus sp. FSL R5-0519. Next base: position 5,426,770 of record NZ_CP150234.1, on the reverse strand, counting down.
TCCAGTGTCTGTACATAAATGTGATACATGCCGTCTTTAAAATCGACACCGATCGCCTTGGCATAGTCTACTTGCTGAATTTCATACGCACTCCAGCATCCGGTCGTCATGATGACTAGGGAAAGACTAAACAATCCTAGTACACAGCGACGCAACAGTCTGTTCATCGTTCATTACCTTCCTTGCGCGGTTTCTGCGTCTCCAAATAGACAGGTCTGCGTTTGCCAATGCCCGTTGGCATTTTGAATAAAGATGAGAGAGCTTGTTTGAAATTCAGTGGGGTTAAAGGCGTCAGATAGGGGATGCCGAATGACTTGAGATCAGTCAGGTAGATGAGAAATAAAATCATCGACAGAATGAACCCATAGATGCCCAGTGTTACCCCTAAGACAAAACATAGAAAACGAAGAATCAGGATGGAACTTGTCATGACTTGATTGACAATGGTTGCTCCAGCTACCACGGTTACAGCAATAACGACAATCATCAACGGGGAGACCATACCGGCGCGGATGGCCGAGTCCCCAATAATCAGACCGCCCACGACCGTTAAAGTCTGACCGATAGCGCTTGGCAAACGAACCCCGGCTTCCCGGAACAATTCCATCAGCAACATGATTAGAAACATTTCTATGCCAGATTCCATAGGCAGACCCATCCGTCCAACAGATATCGTTGCTACGAGTGGAAAAGGGATCTGATCCATATGAAAAGAAGTTAACGCAATATAAAATCCGGGCAAAAATATGGTGACCAACAGACCGATAAACCTCAACATGCGACCTACATTGACAGGTAAAAAAGGAAAGCTGGCATCCTCTGGTGATTTGAGCAACAGAAACAGATTAACGGGTCCGATGATTGCACTGGGATTACCATCTACAATGAGAATGAAGCGACCATTGAGTAAGCATTCTGCTGCAAAGTCTGGCCTGCCGGTATAGTGAGTTAACGGAAATAAGGTGATTTTGGCAGGTGATAACAACTCTTCAAGTTCATTGGCCGTCATGATACGTTCTGTTTCGATTGTGCGAAGGCGATGCTTGACTTCTTCAATTAATTCCGGGTTAGCAATGTTCTTGATATACATCAATGCTACCTTGGTGGCCGACCGTGAGCCAATAAGTTCGATATTGCAGGCTAATTGGTTGGTACGGAGTCTGGTACGAATCAAAGCGACATTCACGGCAAGAGGTTCAATAAAACCGTCCCTCGCTCCACGGATGGATACTTCTGTCGTGGATTCTTCAGGTGTCCGTGTAGGTATGTTGGAAATGTCTAGGCTCCACATGGCTTGAAGAGAGGGGAGGCAGATGAGAATATGTCCTTCAAATACACGTAGGGACATGAGTTCAGTCCCATACGCCGGATCATTCAGATCAAGAGTGCTCCACTGGAGACTGATATTTTTTTCGATGTCAGAAATGCGAACAAAATGAGTTGATTCATAGGTCCTTTTCAAATCTGGCAGAATGATATCATAGATGGCTTGAGTATCGACCATACCGCTGCAATAGCACATAATCAGCTTCATTTGCGAATCGCCAAATATATGTTTATCGATGATGACATCATCAGACCCGGCAAAAAAGGTTGTCAGATTGTGTTCGGTCATATGGAAAGGTGTATTCGGTTCAGGTTTTGTTGGTGTTGTTTTGGGTGGATTCGACATGTTGAGCAACCTCCTTGTCCTTTTTGTGAATGAGAGCGGCCAGCGTTAACAGGACAGTAACGATTGCCACATAAGCGAGCATGACGGGAAACTGGATATGGTCCACATAATAATCCACATAATCAATGCGCCACCACTGGATGGCAAAAGCGCACATAACGAATGAGATACAGAGAATGGCGATATATCGCTTCTTCGGTCTGCGGATATCCAGCAGGTCCACGATAAGATAGATCGAGATGGCTACTCGGGCGAATGAACCGCTCAGCCATTGGTAAATGGAGAGAAAATCCACGTGCTGAAACAACTTGCCGATATTCACAAGTTTCCATTGTTCATAGGGACTGTTTCGCTGTTTGGCAGCCTCTTCCGGGCCAAATTCCACAATGGCTCCCATGGTAGGTCCAATGGCCATACTGATCATGAAGATTCCAAGTAACAGGACATGCCACCAGCGAAGCTTGCTTTTGATCTCATGCTGGAACAGCATTAGAATCCAAATCTCCATTAGTCCGGCAAGAGAATAGATCATCCCCCGCATAATCGGAGCGAAGCCGTGTTCCATCATGGGGAATAACTGACCATAATCTTTATACTTCATATTGGCAGACATGACGAAGTAGCCAAGCAGAATAACCAGTGGCAGAAGGATGCTTGAAGTCATGGCAATAGAACGGATTCCTTTAGCTGCTGACCATGCTGCAACGAGTACACCGACTCCGGCTAACACATAGGTGGGTGTGAACGGCAGATAGGTAGATACCGTCCAGTTCGTTGTTTCATATAAAGTATGTGTCCCTAACGCAAGCAGCAAAATTGCAGCGGTTATGCGAAAAATCCACGATGGAATAATGCCAAACTCTCGGGTGATCCAATCGGTTAACCGCTGTCCACGCACGCGCCGAATAACGATAAACATCATGCATAGAAACAACATGAAGAGCGGTGCAGCTACAACAACTGACAACCAGCCGTCACGACCAGCCTCTTCAAGAATTGCAGGAATGGACAAGACGTGACAGACCAGTCCGGCACTTAATAAAATGATGGAAAAGGATAGCCAGATCGTAATTTGACCTTTTTCCTGGCTCATGGCATTCACCGTCCGCTCAAGGTAGTTTCCGTTAGGTTGCACAGCATATGGGAAATTGATTCCTTTTTCAGATTTTTTCACAAAAAGCTGCAAACGAGATGGACGGACTAACCAGAAAGCTATAACATACAGATATAGCAATGTCGAAGACAAGCATTGAGCGAAGTATAGAGAAATAGGGAAAATAGGGAGGAAACCTGCGATGACAAATACAACGAAGGCACCTGGAGAGACGAAAGTTGGCTTTATTGGTACAGGCGTGATGGGTAAAAGCATGGCTGGGCACATCCAGCAAGCGGGATATCCGCTGCATGTGTACACGCGAACTGCTGCCAAGGCGGAAGCGTTGGTGAAAGAAGGGGCCGTATGGCATGATACACCAGGCAAACTGGCTGCCGCGTGTGATGTCATCATCACGATGGTAGGTTATCCCAAGGATGTGGAGGAGATCTATCTCGGTGAGGATGGTCTCGTAGCCAATGCCAAACCTGGTGCATATCTGATTGACATGACCACATCCAGTCCGCTACTGGCGGCACGAATCTTTGAAGCTGCGGAAGCCAAAGGACTGCATGCACTGGACGCGCCTGTATCGGGCGGCGATATTGGGGCGCAGAATGCCAAGCTGTCCATTATGGTTGGAGGAAGCTCGGCGGCCTTTGAAGCCGTGCGTCCGCTGTTTGAGCAGATGGGCAGCAACATTGTGCTGCAAGGCAAGGCAGGAGCCGGGCAGCATACCAAAATGTGCAACCAGATTGCCATTGCCTCTGGCATGATGGGCGTATGCGAAGCACTCGCCTATGCCAAGACGTCTGGTCTGGACGCGGAGACCGTGCTGAAGAGCATTGCTACCGGGGCAGCCGGAAGCTGGTCACTCAGCAATCTCGGTCCGCGCATGATCGCAGGCGATTATGAGCCTGGATTCTATGTGAAACATTTTATCAAAGACATGGGTATTGCACTGGAGTCTGCAAAAGAGATGGGCATGAACACGCCTGGGCTGGCTCTGGCCGAATCCCTGTACCAGGAAATAGCGAATAATGGTCTGGAAGAGAAGGGGACACAGGTCCTCTACACCTATTATCTTCAGGCTTAACAACCAAGAGAACAGCAGCGCACTCTTTTTCGATTCAGGAAAGGTTGCGCTGTTTTTTTATTTTACGGCTTATTTATGCGTCTAAAGTCACGGAATTGGTTAAATGTTCATATGTACTTTGCGTATTGGAGAGATTTTGGTCGTTAACCCTTTATTTTAACCCCTCTTTATCCGACATAAGTAATAGAAGTTTACATAATGAGTGTGTCAAAGGATGTTATTCCTCCTGTAATGGTCACCCGTAACCCACACTATCTAAGAACGGAGCTTGCCCATGTTCAAGAAAATCCTGTCTCTGTTCAAGACACAGCCAGAGCTTGCGAACCAGATTACAGCTTCAGCTTCAGCTTTACCATCGACGACAGCCATTCCTCCGCGTATGGTTCGCAGTAAGCGCAAGAAAAAAGCGGAAGGGGATTGGACACGCCAGCCAGAGGAGCCTAGTACAGCAGATCAGCTGATTGGTCTTCCGAGTGAATATAAAGTGCTGAACGATCTGCTTGTTACCAATCCGAAGTCACGCTCCGGTTATTCGCAGATTGATCATGTTGTAATTGGACCTAGGGCCATCTTTGTAATCGAAACCCGGAATCTGACGACAGGTGAGATTCGCGGCGGAAGAAGAGAGGCCAATTGGTCGGTCAGCAGCAGCCGGGTCAAAATGTACAATCCACTCATGCAGCATCGTGCACATGTGGAAGCCATTCATGCACACCTCGGCGATTACAAAAGAGTGCGTCTCGTCTCCATGGTGACCTTCACGAACCGTTGCCGCATCAGTGTTGATCCTGCTGTAAGATATGTGAATTCGGATGAACTGATCATCTATGACCATGAATTGGTGGAGACGATTCAGCGCAAGACGGAACGACTTGAGTCTGAAGTTCCTGAGACTGTATTTCAAGAGAAGGATATTCAGGCGATTCACGCCCTTTTATCATCGGTGAACTCGACCGATCCTCAGATTCGGTCAGAACACATGGAGAAGGCCAAAGGAATTAAATAATCACATCTCATGAACACTGTTGTCCATACGGATGACAGTGTTTTTGTGTCGATCTTGTCAGTTAATACACGAGTAGTAAAAGGCTTTAGACACAGGTATATCGTCGTATACACCCCATTTTTGACTTATGATACAATGTAGAACGTGTTCAGTTGTGAATCGATTATGTTATCTGAAAGGATATTTATGTAAATAAGTTATTCAAGGGTTGGAGTAGAGGTTAATGTTTCTCAGGAATATACATACGATAGGGGAAGATCATATGATGAAATGGAATGATACGATAAAGACGTTTACGGTCATGTTCAGTGTGGCAGCGATACTGACAGCTTGTGGTGGTGGAGCGAAAGAGACATCATCATCATCCGAAACAAGCAGCTCGAATGCTGCTGTAACAGAAACGGTAGCAAATGGTTCGAATGCTGGTGAGGAGACAGGTTCAGACGCCAAAGAATCTTCTTTGACTGATGACGGCAAGATTGGAAAGGACTCTACACTGGAAGAGTTGAAGCAGCAGTACGCGGATAAGCTCGGCTATATCCGTATCCCGCTTAATGATCATCCGGTGCGCCGGGTTAGTGAGAACGATTCCAAAAATATAAATGTGGCCAACTATAGTGATGCTGTTGTGGACATGAATGCCGAGGTGCCGATTCATTCCGATTCACAGCGGTTGATTGATGATGCCTTTCCTTATTTCACAACTGTACAAGCACCTGACGAATCTTATGTAACATGGGAAGAAGCAACCAATCTGGAACGTGCCATGGTGAAAACGCTGTTTATCGCCCGTGAAGGTCTGTTAATCACAGAAGATGCGATGAAAAATAAGGATTACAGCAGTACGTCGTTCCAGGACGCTATGGATTTCTTCCGTGTGACAGCAAAATTTGAATCCATGGCACCTGTTGCTCAGCATCCACGTGACATCACGCTCAGTACGCTATACGACAAAGCCCGTACTTCGTGGGGCAAGCTTGCAGAGATGGACCCGGAGCAGGATGAAGCGGCGTTTGCCGAGATGTATAAGACGGCGAGAAGTGATGCCAATAATGCCATGGGGCTGCTCAATGTTCTGCTGTCTACAAATGAGGAAGAACGTGTAGAGGAGATCTACGGAAAGTGAAAGTAGCAAAGTCATAGTAGTGATGAACAGAATTGGAATGAGTTGAACGAATGAGCTATATGCCTAGGTCTCACATAGAACCCTGACTACCGGGATGATCGGTGGTTAGGGTTCTATGCGTTGTAGCGAAGGGATGCTTCATTTTTTGCTGCCAAAATGATGATAAGTTTGTTGTTTGGGAAAAGTAGGGTAATAAGAATAGAAGCGGCATTGTAAAATACGCTATAATAACCATATGTGTACATAGAAATGATTACATATTGGACGCAGTGGAGAAATCAACATGTCTAATGGAGGCTCTGAGCTGGAACGTGTTATCGGTTTAGGGTGCTCCGAGCCGGAGGAATGCTTATGATCAAGCTGTTGTACTACTTGAAGAAGTACCGAGTTGCCGCGATTGCAGCCCTGGTCATGATGTTAATTGAGCTTGCGGTGGAGCTGGCTCAGCCTTATCTGATCTCCAAGATCATTGATAACGGGATTCAACAGGGGGATTTATCTGTCGTCTGGATATGGGGCGGTGTGCTGGTTGGCAGTGCTGTGGTGGCTTTTGCTGCCGGGATTGCCAGTTCGTTCTTTGCGTCCCATGCGAGTCTGGGGTTCGGATACGATCTGCGGGAGAAGCTGTATGAGAAAGTGCAAACGTTCTCTTATGCCGTATTTAACCGGTTTGCAACATCGTCTCTGATCACCCGATTAACAGGGGATGTGACCCAGGTTCAGGACACGGTCTTCATGAGTCTGCGATTCATGACACGGGTGCCGCTGGTGGTTATCGGTAGCATGATTATGGCGGTGATCGTGAATCCGAGGCTGGGTCTGCTGCTGGTTGTCATGGTTCCTGTCCTGCTCGTCGTTGTGGTGTGGATGATTAAAAAGGCAGCGCTGCTGTTCCGTAATGTGCAGCGCAGACTGGATGCCGTCAATGGAGTCATCCAGGAGAATCTGACAGGCATTCGGCTAATCCGTGTCTTCGTACGGATGGGCCATGAGATTGAACGCTTTGCCGGATTCAGCGGCAAGCTGATGAAGGGCACAATCTCCGCGCTGCGCCTGACGGAGACCACGATGCCGTTCATGTTGCTGATGATGAATGTCTGTATCATCGCCGTGTTATGGTTTGGACGAGTTGACATCGCCTCCGGTAATGCAACCGTAGGTGAAGTGGTTGCGGTCATTAACTATCTGCTTCGCACCATCGGTGCCATGTCTGCATTGTCATGGATTCTGGTGACGTTCTCCAGAGCAAGCGCTTCGGCACAACGATTGAATGAAGTATTTAATACGGAGGATACGTCAGAGACTGAACAGAATAAGGCGGTATCAACTTCTGCACCATCTGTCGGATCTGTGAAATCTTCGCATTTTCCGCAATCTATGTACTCAACGAAGAAACAGCGCACTGTGCAGGGAGCGGTTGAATTCCGCAGCGTAGGTTTCAGTTATCCGAATAGTGAAATTACAGTACTGGATAACATCACGTTTACTGCAAAAGCAGGGGAACGTATTGCGATTATGGGAGCAACAGGCTCAGGCAAATCTTCACTGGTGCAGCTTATTCCACGGTTATACACAGAGGATGAAGGCAAGGTACGGATTGATGGTACGGATGCAACAGAACTGGATCTGTCCATGCTGCGTGGTTCGATTGGTTATGTGCCTCAGGAGGTTGTGCTGTTTACCGGTTCCATACGGGAGAATATTGCCTGGGGTCAGGAAGATGCTACCTTGGAGGAGATTGTGGAAGCGGCGAAGCGCGCCCAGATCCATGAAACGATTGAGAATTTACCAAACGGTTATGATACATTGCTGGGTCAACGGGGAGTGAATCTCTCCGGTGGACAGAAGCAGCGACTTTCCATTGCACGAGCACTGGTGCGCAGACCAAGAATTCTGATTCTGGACGATAGCACGAGCGCACTGGACGTGGCGACAGAAGGCAGACTGCTGGATGCACTGGAAGAATTGTCGTGTACGACGTTTATCATCACCCAGAAGATCAGTTCAACGACATCTGCTGATCTGATTCTGCTGCTGGATGATGGACAACTCATTGGACAAGGGAAACATGAAGACCTGATGGAATCGTCAGAGCTGTATCGTCGAATTCATGAATCACAATATGGGGAGGGTGCACAGCATGTTCAAAGCATTCATTGAGCCTTTCCGTCAGCCGCCACCCCCGATTGATCCGCAGACGTTACGATCAGGCGGTGGGCGCAAACCCAAGGCAAGGGCGAAGAACTGGTCCGGTACGCTAGGTCGGATCTGGACCTATCTGGCACGGCGTAAGGTTAAGCTGTCCATGGTACTGTTGATGGTGTTTGCCAGCTCCGCACTTGCTTTGCTTGGCCCCTACATGGTGGGGGTGGCCGTGGATGATTTCATCGCGGGTGAAGCCGGTTCAAGCTGGACACGGTTTCTGATTGGATTAACCGCAGTGTACGTCTTGTTCTCTCTAACATCCTGGTTACAAAACATATGGATGATCGAAATTGCACAGGAAACCGTGTTCCGCATGCGGTATGATCTGTTCTCCCATCTGCACAAACTGCCGATTCCATTCTTCGGTAAACGCCAGCAAGGGGAGATTATGAGTCGGGTGACCAATGATATTGAGAATGTCAGCGGTACGTTGAACAGCTCAGCGATCCAGATTTTCTCAAGTGTATTAACGCTGCTCGGAACGTTTGGCGTTATGCTGTGGCTCAGCCCGCTATTGACCCTGCTTACCTTTATCGTTGTGCCTTTGATGGCCATTGGTATGCGTTGGATTACACGTAGAACGGGACCACTCTTCAAGGAGCGGCAGCGCAATCTGGGTGAACTTAACGGTTATATTGAAGAGACGTTATCCGGGCAAAAGATCATTAAGGCATTCTCCCAAGAGGAGCGGGTGATTCGCGGTTTTGAGGAACGGAATACCCGCATCCGGATTTCCGGATTCTGGGCACAGACCATCTCCGGTTTTATTCCGAAACTGATGAATGGATTGAATAATCTGAGCTTTGCAATTGTTGCGGGTATCGGTGGTATTCTGGCGATTCAGGGTTCCGTTACGGTCGGGGTGATCATTATCTTTGTGGAATATGCCCGTCAGTTTACCCGTCCGCTCAACGATCTGGCGAACCAGTGGAATACGTTATTGTCCGCAATTGCGGGGGCTGAGCGTGTATTCGAGGTGCTGGACGAAGATGAGGAAGCGAAGGATGAAGGGGCAGCGGTATCTCTGGATAAGGTGGAGGGAGCCGTTCGTTTCGACAAGGTATCCTTTGGATACGATGAAGGACGTAACATTTTGCATGATATCAGCTTTGAAGCGAAACCGGGTGAGATGATTGCTCTTGTAGGTCCGACCGGAGCGGGGAAAACAACATTGATTCAGCTGTTATCCCGTTTCTATGATCCGACAGGTGGCACATTAACGGTAGATGGCCGTGATATGACCACCATTCGGCGTGAGAATCTACGATCCCATATGGCGTTTGTACTTCAGGATTCATTCCTGTTTCAGGGTACGATCCGGGAAAATATTCGGTTTGGCCGTCTGGACGCAACGGATGAAGAGGTGGAAGCCGCTTCCCGACTGGCGAATGCCCATTCGTTCATTGTGCGAATGAAGGACGGGTACGACAAAGTGCTCCAGGCCGACGGAAGTGGTATCAGTCAGGGGCAGAAGCAGCTGCTCGCTATTGCCCGGGCAATTCTGGCGGACCCTTCCATCCTCGTTCTGGACGAAGCGACGAGTAGCATCGATACCGTCACAGAGATCAAAATCCAGGAAGGACTGCAACGTCTGATGCAGGGACGGACCAGTTTTGTCATTGCCCACAGGTTGAACACGATCCGCCAGGCCGATCGAATTCTGGTGCTGAAGGATGGGCATTTACTGGAGCAAGGCTCGCATGAAGCGCTGCTGGAACAAGGCGGGTTCTACAGCGAGCTGTATTACAGTCAGTTGCGTAAAAAGGCGCAATAGCTTTGGATAATATGTGACATGAATTAGAAAGCTTTAAAAAGAGTAAAAGAGCAGGGATGAGGGCACGATGCTCCTCAGTTCTGCTCTTTTTGCATATTTTATTGAATAAACGTGGGAAATGGAACTGTGATTGTATGTTAAAATAAGGATATATTGGAATAGGTCCGTTTTTAAAAGGTTGCCGGCGGTTTTGAAGAATGAGAAAATTGCTGCCTATAGTCATCAAGTAATGCATTAACAGAGAGGAGGGCAATGCAGAATGGAATTCAAATTTGGGAATGCTGCTATTCTTCTCCCCCCTTTACACATTACGATTATCGCAATCATTATTATTATCTTTCTGGTAAGGTGGAGCAAGCAATTAGAAACAAGACGTTTTACGGTTTTCTTTTATTTTTTGATTAGTACATTCATTACTCCGATTTATTCTCAAAGTACAAGAGAAGGTGTCTTTGAGCTATGGATTCCTTTAGGATTTATCGTGGTTTTCTTGTATTTAATTCGCAACGAACGAAATCATCCATCTAAAATGAAAGCGAGTATCTTAGGATTTTCCATAGCAATATATCAGTTAATTCTTCAATATATCGGATAACGGGACGTGTCAGGATAGATCAATTAGAACAAGTAAGCAATAGGTTGAAAACAAAAGAGCAAATCCTGTATCAGGATCTGCTCTTTCTCATTTAGCTGCCAACAACCTGCCAGTTATCCGCCTGCTCCACCGTTAACGGCTGGTGTTTGCGGATGTAATCCTCTACCAGTGCGGCCATATCTGTCGCGCCTTCGTGCAGTACCTTTTTGCCCGGATACATCGCATAATCTCCGCCGCCAGCAGCACGGTAGCTGTTCATCACCACAGAGTACATGCCATCCATGTCCATGGCTTTGCCTTCACGTTCCAACTTCACAACTCGACTGCCTACAGGCTGGGAGATATCCAGCTCGTATTCAATGCCAGCCCACATATCGTAATTATAATGCTGAGGTTTGGGTTCCATATAAGCCGGATTGACTGCCACCTCGCCAGAAGCATTTACTTCAAAGTAACGAGCCGTTTGTTCCAACGCCTCCCGGACATCCTGACCACTCAGCTCCAGCACCGTCAGAGTATTAGGATAAATGAAGTTGGATAACACGTCTCGTACGGTGATGTGACTCCCGAAACCACGGGCTTCTTCACTAAGCATGGCGGTATTGGAGAGCTGCGCTCCAGTCGCTTCCATCTGCACTTGATGTACAAAAGCAATAAAAGGATGCGCCTTAAGCCGCAGAGCCGTTGCATTGGAGATGGACAAATCCCCAGCAACCTCGCCAATCGGTTGATCCAGCCATGCTTGTGCTTCAGCTTCCAGCTCGTCCGTAAGCTTCATAATCGTAGCATCAGGCTTAATTTCCTCATTATGTTCATCCAGAAGCAACAACCGAGCCTTCTTATCTGTAATCTTCCATTTCCCGCTCGATGATTGCTCCAACTGAACGGAGACGTGCCCCGCACCATTTCCGCTGAATCCTGGCTGAATGACGGTTACGCCGTGGATATTAGCAGTAAGCTGACGATGCTGATGTCCGGTAAGCAGCACATCGATGCCTTCAATGTCTTGGCAGATGGCATAGCCTTGATTTTCTCCAGTTAACCGTTCGGCAGGCTCTCCTGTTTCCAGATCACTCTCAAACCCGCCATGATAACTGACAACCATTACATCTGGTTGTTCATGCTCGCGTATATAGTTAACCCATGTACGAATGGTCTCCAAGGCATCAAGGAACTGCAGACCTTCAATATTCTTCGGATGCTCCCAGTTCGGGATATAATGTGTCGTTGCACCCAAGAGTGCAATTCGAACACCGGAGGAGAGTGTCTTCATTAGATAGGGAGGGCCGAAGGCTGGCAGAGCTGCGCCTGTTGGTAGATCTGTCGAAGATTCTGATCCATTGGCTCTTGTGTGCTCATCATGCACAATGTTGGCTGACAGCCATGGGAAGTTGGAAGCGTCAACTGCTCGGCGCAGCAGATCCTGACCATAGTTGAACTCGTGGTTACCCATCACCGCAGCATCATATCCGAGTTCATTCAGTACTGTGATGAAGGGATGCCCTTCGTTGTTAGAAGTCTGTGAAGCTGCATAAGAGGCCAAGGGTGATCCTTGCAGCAGATCCCCGTTATCCACCAGCATCAGTTCAGGTGAACGTTCGCGTTCCTTACGAATCAGGGAAGCCAGCAAGGCAAGCCCAGCCGGGCGGTACGCATTGGTATTGTAATGAATGGGGCGAATTGCCCCGTGCAGATCACTGGTATACAGAATATCGAAGCTTGCCGTAGGGTGTATGGATGTCATTTTACAATCTCCTCTAATATATAAGTTCTTCCCATATCTTCAACCATAATGAGCCTATTTTAACAGACTACAAGTCGCGCTGACAGCCTGACAGGAAACTTTACAAAACTCCAAATTTCGTTTCACATCGCGCAAATATTTGGCAATTATAGTAGACAAGTACTGAAAAATAGAAAATCTTTGGAGGGTGTTCGTTTGAAGAAGTCTGCTTTATTTTTACCATTGTTGATTTTGGTTCTGTTTCTGAGTGCTTGTGGGTCTGGTAGTACAAATGGTTCGGCTAACGGAGAGAATTCGAGTTCCAATGCATCCGGTACGGCGACGACAGAGACAGAGAAAGCTGTCGAAGGTTATGTGCCAACGGAACTGACGGTTCAATTTGTTCCTTCCCAGAATGCAGACACGCTTGAAGCCAAAGCAAAACCGCTCGAGAAGTTGCTGGGTGACAAACTAGGCATTCCGGTGAAAGTCAGCGTATCCACGGACTACAACACGATTATTGAAGCAATGGCTTCCAACAAAGTAGACGTAGGTTTCTTGCCTCCGACAGCTTATGTACTGGCAAAAGAAAAAGGCGCTGCACAGGTTATTTTGCAAGCACAACGTTTTGGTGTAAATGATGAGACAGGTGCTCCAACCGAACAGTTGGCGGATTCCTATAAATCCATGTTTATCGTGAAAAAAGATTCACCGATCCAATCCATCGAAGACCTTAAAGGTAAAAAAGTCGCTTACCAAAACGTAACGTCTTCCGCAGGTTATGTATGGCCAGCAGGTCTGTTGCTCGACAGAGGCATTGACCCATTGAAAGATGTAACACCTGTAACGTTGAAAGGTCATGACCAGGGTGTGATCGCTGTATTGAACGGTGATGTTGATGCAGCAGCGATCTTCCAAGATGCCCGCAACACGGTAGCCAAAGACTATCCGACTGTATTTGAAGATACACGTGTACTGGCGTTCACTGAGCCTATTCCTAACGATACCATTGCCGTTCGTACCGACATGAATGCCGATTGGACTGCGAAGATCAAACAAGCCTTCATCGATATCGGTAAAGATACGGAAGGTCACCAGATCATCAAAGAAATCTATACGCATGAAGGTTATGTAGAATCCGATGATAGCAAGTTTGAGATCGTTCGTCAGTATGGCGAAAAAGTGAAAGGTGAATAATTTGGATCCAAAAGTAGTTCGGGATCTGTTCACTTTGTAGTAGCTTTCTTGGATGGGAACAGCTTAATCGTAGCAATGGACAGGCCAGTTCAGCGTGATCTACGCTGCGCTGGCTTGTGCCATTGTAGCAAGCACTTAGGTAGGGTTGATCATTATGAATGAAAGAAGGATTATTGCCATGATTGAGCTTCATAACGTTACCAAAACTTACGCTAACGGCACCAAGGGCCTGGATAATATTAATCTAAAATTTGAGCAGGGGGAATTCATTGCTGTAGTGGGTCTGTCGGGTGCGGGTAAATCAACTCTCCTGCGATCCATTAATCGGCTGCACGACATTAGTGAGGGCGAGATTCTGATTAACGGAAGTTCCATCACGAAGGCGCAAGGCAAACGGCTGCGCATGATCAGACGTGACATCGGCATGATCTTCCAGAGTTTCAATCTGGTGAAACGGTCCAGTGTACTACGTAACGTACTCGCTGGGCGAGTTGGATATCATTCCACCATGCGAACCATTCTGGGTCGTTTTCCCAAAGAGGATATTGAACTGGCTTTCACTGCGCTGGATCGGGTTAACATCTCGGAGAAAGCCTATTCCCGTGCAGATCAGCTATCCGGTGGACAGCAACAGCGTGTGGCTATTGCCCGTGTACTGGCACAGGAAGCGAAAATCATTCTGGCCGACGAACCGGTTGCGTCACTCGATCCCCTTACAACGAAACAGGTCATGGATGACCTGAAACGCATCAATCAAGACCTCGGGATTACCACCATCGTCAATCTTCACTTTATCGATCTGGCGAGAGAGTATGCGACCCGTATTGTCGGATTGCGAGCAGGTGAGGTGGTATTCGACGGTCCGGTGGAAGAGGCAACGGATGAGCGCTTTGCAGAAATATACGGCAGAAAGATTCTGGCTGACGAATTGTTGGACAAGCAGGCTGTGCATGAGCAGGGAGAAGTTGTGATATGAAGGGGCAGTCCAACGTTCCACTTCAGAATGCAGGCGGAGTGGGCAAGGAACCTGGTTCCAGCCCGGCTCAGGTTGTGAATCGCCCGAAACCGCCTGGGCGTACGAAACATCTGCTCACCTTCGTGATCATTCTGCTCCTTCTGTGGGCCAGTGCGAAGCAGACAGATGCCAGCTTTACGGAGTTGTATGAAGGTTTTCCCAACATGCTGGACCTGCTGAAGGAGATGTTCCCACCTCGGTGGAGTTACTTTGATAATATCGTGCAAGGCATGCTGGAAACGATCCGAATGGCCCTGATCGGGACAACCATTGGTGCCATTATTGCGATTCCGATCTCGATCATCTGTGCCGGTAACCTGATGCCGAGCCGCTGGATCTACTATCCGGCACGTTTTCTGCTGAACCTCATTCGGACCGTGCCGGATCTGCTGCTTGCTGCTCTATTTGTAGCCGTATTTGGTCTGGGCCCAATCCCCGGAATCCTGGCGCTGGCTGTGTTCTCGGTAGGTCTGATCGCGAAGCTCACGTATGAGACACTGGAAACGATTGATCAGGGGCCGCTGGAAGCGATGACGGCTGTTGGTATGAACCGGATTCAGCTCATTGTGTATGGCGTGGTGCCGCAACTGGCTGCCCAGTTCACATCCTATGTGTTATATGCCTTTGAAATTAATATACGTGCCGCTGCCATTCTCGGACTGGTGGGAGCCGGAGGAATTGGGCTCTATTATGAGGCCACACTTGGATTCCTGGAGTATGACAAGACCAGTGTAATCATTCTATTTACCCTTGTCATCGTTCTGATCATTGATTATGTAAGTACTAAGCTGCGGGAGAAATTGCTATGATGAAAAACGAAACAAGCCGCATCCGGCCAAAACCACGGAAGAACCCGCTTCGCTGGGTCATTGTGTTACTGCTGATCCTTGTATATGTCTGGGCGCTCGCCGGCGTACCGTTTACTGGCTTTAAGGAAACCGCTGGTCAGATTATGAAGGCCATTGTAGCCGGTATTTTCTCACCGGACTGGGATTTTGTATACTTGCCAGAGGGTGAAGACCTGCTTCGGGGACTGCTCGATACACTGGCGATTTCCGTGTTGGGAACCGTGATCTCGGCTGTACTCTGTATCCCGTTTGCCTTCTGGTCTGCCCGTAATATGAGTGGGCATCGTTCCATCTCCGGTGCAGGCAAAATGGTACTCAGCTTCATCCGCACGTTCCCTGAGATTATCATGGCCTTGTTATTCATCAAGGCAGTGGGTCCCGGATCATTCGCAGGGGTACTCGCCCTCGGATTGCATTCCATCGGCATGTTAGGCAAATTGTACGCCGATGAAGTTGAAAATATCGACTACGGCCCATCTGAGGCGCTGCTTGCCTCCGGAGCCAATCGCATGCAGCAGTTGTGGTTCGCCATTCTGCCGCAGGTTATGCCTGGATTCCTGAACTATACCTTGTATCGGTTCGAGATTAATGTACGCTCTGCGACCATACTGGGGGTAATCGGCGCAGGGGGGATTGGTACACCGCTGATCTTCGCGTTAAGTACTCGGAACTGGCCGCGAGTAGGGATTATCCTGCTGGGGATAATCGTGATGATCACGATTATCGACTTGATCTCAGGGTATATTCGTAAGAAGTTGGTGTAGGGTTTCTGTGGGGCTACGAAGATATTGGTTCTACAAAGTATACTAGATAATAAAGTAAGAACAGATAATAGAGTAAGAATAGAGGGCTATTCTGTGCCAGAATAATGGCAGGGATAGTCTTTTTTGTGTCTGCAAATCAACAACAGAATGTTTTATTGCCGTGCTGATCATTATTCAATAAGGATGTTCAAAGAATATGCAGACCGAGGATTGAATTAATTTCCAATTACATGTAGTATTAATAGATTCCTATATAAAGGGAATTAAGGATATTAATCGATATTCCTCATAGATAACCATTACAAGTAATCAGTTTTTCAAAAGGAAGGTGACCTATGGAATTATTTCAATATATATGGATTGGGTTTATGGTACTCCTGTTACTCTACAGAATGTTCTTTCAGAAGTTTAAAAAGCATAACATAGAGAATATTGGACTCAGTGCAATCCTAATCGTTTTCACGGGAAGCGCTTCGCTTACACACATGAACTTGATCTTTGTCATCAGTGTCATCGCCGTGGCTGTTTATGCTGCTGTATGGAACAGTATCCTAGGTTGGAAGAAATGGAATGAACCGGAACGATTGAAATGAATCAGCGCTTTGCATCTTCGCTAAGTTAAGGCATTTAAACCATGTAGCGTAGCTTTGCTTTGCAGGAGCTGGGCTAACGAACTTGAGAGCACTTATATTGCCTCATAAGGCCTCACTGGAATTCTAACGAATCGTAGTGACGCTATATGTTGCATTTTGTCCGTTTTGATCCTTTGGTTGCTGAAATGTAGTTCAATAGCGATGCTGAGGTTCGTTAGATTTTGGAATTCGGTCAAAATGGCTGAATAAGATCTGTCAGGTTCGTTAGGGCCTATGGAGTGCAGCAATTTGGAAGGCAGAGGCCGACAGAGTTATCATTAGCGCCAAAATTGCCATTAGTGTCATAAATGCAATAAGTGCCATTACTGCATAAGTACCACAAGCGTCATAAATGCAATTATTGAAATAATCTCCATAATTGCCTTGAGTGTCTTAAGTGCCATAAATGCCACGAGTGTCTACTTTCTGGCCAGGGGTCCTACAGGCATGATCATCAATAAACGCAACCAATTCACCCGTTTTACCGACACATGTGTCCTTCCAACAAAAAAAACCGAAACCAGGGTGCCCTGTGAATCAGGCAATGTTGGTTTCGGTTTTTTGTTGCTTGGTTAAACGTTAGGCTTCTTTATTGAGACCTAGCTAGCCAAAGGCAACGCTTTGGTTACTTGAATTGTAATTGTCTCTGTGCTGGTTACGCCTGCGGCGTTGATCAGCTCAGCACGGTAGGTATATGTTCCGTTAGCACGGCCGGACACGTTCGTTGTTGCACTTTGAGAAGCAGGTGTAGCGGCTTTCAAAGTTTGTGTATCAATCAATACATCATTCTCATAGAGACGGTATTCGGTTGCGTTCGTACCCCACCAGAGGTTCATGGATACGCTGTAGTTGCCATCACCATCCCAGTTGTTTTGGGACAATGTTGCTTTGCCAGGGGAGGCGTTCGTTACTTGTACCGTCAGCACGTCACTGCGTGTTGTGCCTTTGTCATTGGTCAGCTCGGCAACGTAAGTATATGTGCCATTCGTTTTGCCAGTAATGGCCGTTTTAGCAAACTGTGAAGAAGGTGTAGCCGCAGTCAACTTCTGCGTATCAATCAGAACACCGTTCTCATACAGTTTGTACTCGGAACCATTTTCACCCCACCAGAGGTTCATGCTTACGTTATACGAACCTTCGAACAGGCCAGTCGTATATCCATTATCAGAAGAAAGCACGGGTTTACCCGGCGCTCCCGCAGCTGGAGTGGAAGGCTGTTCGCCTCCACCTTGATCTTCAGCAGGTACAAAATCATTCAAGCTTCTAGGTTTCAATTGATATACGTCTTTGAAAATAGCAGAAACGCCTGTGATATCAATTTTGTCCCCAGCAGTATAAGGGAAGGAAGTCTCCGTCACGCCTGTACGGGTGTCTACACGGATGTGTGTAGTTGCTCCGTCCGCAGCCACTGCGTCAAATTCGAAAGATCCAACCGGTGTAGCGCTGATGATATTCTCAATCGTTACATTTTTCAACTGAACCAGTTGTCCTTGGTTCCCATCTGTAATGGCTGTAACTTCGATTGGAGCAGGTACGGAAGCCGTGCCTGTTTTCTCAATCGCAACGATGTCGGTAAGCTCGAACTCGCTGTTATAGATGGTTGTTGCTGCGGTTACTTTCACCGTGTCACCTGCATGAAAGCCACTTGTGTGCTGGAAGACATAAATTCCGGCAGTTTCATCTTGAAGATAGAAGGCTTGTCCCCCGAATGCACCTGGTTCTGTCGTTACAACACCTTCGATGGTTACGGTAGTACCGACAGCTTTGGTGCGTGCCTCAGCAACGGTAATCGCTGCTGGAATCGGTCCTTCTTCTTCCGGAAGCTGCTCTGCTGGCACATTGCCAACGGTTACTGCATTGGTAATCAGGTTGCTGCCATTCAGACGCAGACGCAGGCTCGCAGCGCCAGTTGTACCCGGTTTGATACGTACATTCAGATCTTTGATCCCGCGACCTTGGCTATCCGAGGTTACACTGAATGTGGAGCTGTAACCGTACGATGTCGGCCAAGTACCACTTTCATTCTGAATCATGGCTACCTGTGTTCCGCCAGTCAGATAGATACCAGCACTATAACCGGATACGGTTGTGTTTGGAGCCATGTTCTCCACAACGACACGAATCTGGAAGTCTTCTGCATTCGGAAGCGTATCCTGTTTCACGAAGCTGTAAGAAGCATTTGCGCTGGATGCAGGGCCGCCGTAAGAACCAGCCTTGAACGTGGAACGATCGTACCACTTGTATCCGGCAGCAGGTGCGGCCCAAGGTTCAGCCTGTGGTTCTGTAGAAGCAGCCGGCTCTTCGAATGGCAACAGCGCTGTAGCTGTATCCAGTTCAAGTCCGTTTACTTGAGTGAAGTCCGTGTAGTTCTCTTGTGTAGCAAGCCAGTTCACCGTGTTCACGAGCAATACGGCATCATCGACTTCTTTGAATCCGTCATAGGTTGTTTTGCGTATGCCCGTTTCTTCACGCAAGTATTTAGGCGATGCATCTTCTACTGGAGAGGAGTCACCGATGAAGGCAGCCTTACCTGCTCCAAGCTTGGATACGGCTACGTATGGACCTTCTTCGATCCCGCCGCCGTTGTATACGCCTTGGTCCACCGCGTTGTTCCATTTGGCGTTTGTTTTTGGCAGGTACACAATGCCTTTTGCTTTTTCCGGATCAGTGATTGCGAGGGTTGAGCCGGCATGCATGGCTACAGCCGACACACCTTCTGTGATGCCGAAGGCTTGATCTGCCGGTACAACGATATTGGCATTGATATCGCCAAGTGCGTTATAGCGGAATCGAACGCCAAAATTATCGGACAACCAGTCCGAGCTGGTGATGTTTTGCATGGCTTCAGAATTACGCTCATCTGTGCTCATGCCTTTGGCTGGATCTTCGAATGCTCCACGACGATAGCCGTTGATAACTTCAGAGCCATCCCAGCGGTTTTTATTACGGTCTGCATTATAGTGATCTCCAACGAAGAAGATGCTGCCGCCTGTTTCAACATATTGTTTGAGTGCTGCCTGTTCGGATGTTTTGAAAGGAATTTGAGGCTCTGCAATAACGAATACGTTATACTCTTTCAGATCATCATAGGTAAATGGAGTCGTCTTGCGAAGTTCTTTGACATAATAACCATCATTCGCGAGTGCATTCCCGAAGTCAGAGAAACCTCCATCGATAACCCAGTCTGCTGCTCCAGCCGTCTGGCCGTGTGAGTTGTCGAACAATACTTTCTTGCCTGCATTTTGGTTCACAACCTTCGCTTGGATGAATGGTGCCGGGTCTGTCGGTCCTTCCGCATGAACCGATGCATCTCCGTTCCATAATCCGATCTGAAGCGGCAAAGCCATGGACAATGCGAGGAGTGATTTTAGAAATACTCCGCGCATACCTGTTAATTTACCCAACCAAATCCCTCCCAAATATTAGTTAATTCATGAGTTCGTCCATATTCTACCACATGAAAATCTCACATAGTCATAACAATTTGTAAAAATTAACTCGATATTTGTAAAATTGGGTCTTTTGACATATCCATAGGTATTTCGATCCTGTCTTAACACTCCCATCCGGCGTCACTGTTGATTTTGCATAAAAAAGCCATCTCTATGAGATGACTTTGGCCCGAATTCGATTGACGGCATGGAAGACAGAAGACTTAATCATGCCTTCACTGCGATTCACCAGCTCTGCCGTTTCCTTGATGGAGTATCCGTGGATAAGGCGAAGTTCTAATATTTTTCGGTGTTCCGTGTTGTTGATATGGGAGACAAGATCATGAACGCCTTCATTGATTTCAAGTTGGGGTGTATCGAGGTGATGGGTAGGTACCTCCAGACGGCTGTCACGTTTAAGTGTACGGGTTCGCCTGCGGAAACTGTCCATGGCAAGGTTTCGGGCAATCCGTTTGAGATAATAGAGGAGTCGATCTTCAGGGATATCTACGGTCACATTCATCAGTCGAATGAAGCAATCCTGAGCCAGATCTTCTGCGTCTTGTGGCTGTTTGACGATATGGGATAGATACCGAGTGATTTCTGATTTATAGTTGACATAAGCATCGTTGATTTGTGCAGTGTTCATATGATGTGAATCCCCCTTGGATACAGATCAGGCTTGGGTCCGGTCTGGTATGAGTCTCTTATGATCCAAGTATATCGAGAGGTTGTTTCCAAACGGTTCAGAGTTGTATCGAAGTTGTAACATTTCGTGCTTCCCTCTATTCAAGCACAAGGCTTGGGATACAAAATATAGGCAGATGAAATCCATAGAGCAGGGAGATTACGAGGGTATCATGAGACCAAAAGAGATTTTAATTATTGAGGATGAGGAGTCCATTCGAGATATTTTGTCCTATTCGTTACGCAAGGAAGGATTTGAGATCAAGGAAGCAGCTACGGGTAAAGAGGGGTTGAATCTGCTTCGGGATTCGAAGCCGGATCTGATCCTGCTGGATCTGATGCTGCCGGATATGAGCGGTTTTGATGTGTGTCGGCAACTGTCTGTGAACTCCAAGATACCCGTCATCATGATCACTGCGAAGTCTGACATGCTGGACAAGGTACTTGGCATGGAGCTTGGGGCGGATGATTATATCACGAAACCTTTTGATATCCGTGAGGTGGTTGCGCGCATTCGGGCGATCTTTCGCCGGATTGATCTCATCAGCGAGACGCTGGAGAATCAGTCCTATGAGGTGGTCAGGCTTGGCAAGCATATTGAGATTCGCAAGGATGAACGGGAAGTGTGGAAAGACGGGGAACGCGCAGGACTCACCAATAAGGAATATGACCTGTTGTTATTTCTCGTGACCCATCATCGTAAGGTACATACACGTTCTGAACTGCTGGACAAGGTATGGGGATTTGATTTTGCAGGAGATACCCGAACGGTGGATATTCATATACAACGGATTCGCAAGAAATTGGATAGTGGTGTGCAGGGCATTTCGATGATCGAGACTGTATTTGGTGTAGGGTATAAGCTGAATATTCAGGTGCAGACATGAAGTGGACCATCCAGTTCAAAATGGTGGTGCTCTTCTCGGTCATCGTCTTTATCGGATTCTCCGTTCTGCTGATTCTGTCCAATAAGGTGGCACAGGAGAATATGTACCGGG
Organism: Paenibacillus sp. FSL R5-0519; assembly: GCF_037974275.1. Lineage (NCBI taxonomy): Bacteria > Bacillati > Bacillota > Bacilli > Caryophanales > Paenibacillaceae > Paenibacillus > Paenibacillus sp. FSL R5-0519. Next base: position 5,404,908 of record NZ_CP150234.1, on the reverse strand, counting down.
AAGTGCATGAGGACATGGTGCAATCGAAGAAAAATCTGGATATCGCGCTGAATCAGTACTTCCTGATTCATAACAAACGCATGAGCAGAGACTCGCTCGAAGCAGGAAGCCGCGAGCTTGCGGAGCAGATTGGTTCAGCCGTTGGTGGAAAAATTACCGTATATCGCCCTGATGCTTCGCCATACGGATCTACTGGCAGTGAAGCTAATGTCGCTAAGCGGTCTGACCATCCTGATGTGAAGGCGGCCATACAATCCAAGATCGCGTATACCACAGTTGTGGATAAAGGTCGGGTCACCTCCAGTCTGTCCTTTCCGCTTCAGATGGATCAACAATTGATCGGAATTGTGCAGATGGAGAAGGATTACACGGATTTGTTCAAACGCAACCTGCGTTTTCAAAATACGATCAAATTGTTCGCAGCGGTGATTTTCGTATTTGTATTTATCGCCTCCATCTTCATTTCCCGGAAAATCACCCAGCCTATCCGTGTACTTACGAAACGTTCTGCGGAAGTGGCTCAGGGGAGTCTGAATGCAGACATTCAGATAACCACCAAGGATGAGATTGGTGAACTGGCTTCAAGCTTCACCATCATGATTGATCGTGTGCGGGAGCAGATTGATGTGATTGAGCGAGAGCGGGACGAAGTGAATCAAGTACAGGCGCGAAGCAAAGTCTTTTTTGACAATGTGACACATGAACTGAAGACACCACTAACGACCATTCTGGGATACGCCCAGATTTTGCGGGATAACGGATTTACCGATCAGGAATTTTTTGACAAAGGCATGAATTATATTATCAAGGAAAGCCAGCGTCTCAACACGATGGTTGCGGATATCCTGGAGGTCTCGGTCTCCTCTGCGGTCATTCAGGCGTACCGATTCGAACGTATCGATGTATCGGATATTATTCGTGAAGCTTGTGAAGACATGTCGATTAAGGCGGGCAAGTACAATATAGGCATTCATTATGAGCTGGAGGAATATCAGTATCTACAGGGCGATCGGGACAAGCTGAAGGAGGTATTCCTCAACGTTCTGGATAATTCGGTTAAATACAGTGATGTCAATTCAATCATTGAAGTACAATCCTTCCGGTTAGGTGAGACTATCGCTATTGTGATTCGTGATCAGGGGGAAGGAATTGGTGCTGAAGCACTCCAGCATGTATTTGAACCCTTTTACCAGGATAAGGGAATCAACAGGCGGAGAAGGGCAGCGCCGGACTGGGCTTGTCTATTGTGAAAAACATCGTGGAGCGTCATGGAGGAACAGTGGAGATGAAGAGCATCATGCGGCAAGGGACACAAGTAAATATCAGTCTTCCGGGGGAAATGAACGCATGAGACATCCAGGATTCTGGCGAAAGCACCGTGACAAATTGATGTTGTCGGGGCTGTTAATCGCATTTGTCAGTGGAATTTTCGGAATCGGCAGTCTGTTCAGTATGGGGAACCTCAAACCAAGAACGGTGATTATGCCAAGCGAGCAATTCAACAGCCGTCTGGCGCCGCCGCCCAGCAGTACGATTCAAGTCGAGTCGGCAACCAAGATTCCGAATGACTTCGCAATCTATGATTTTGAAGTGGTAGACCGAAATACAATTATATTAAATCAACCGGAACCTTCCTATTCAGGGCTGCGGCTGTCTCTCCTGCATCTGGATGATAATGAAGTGAAAAATATTGCAACGAATACGGATTACGGTGTAGTCATCAGCCCGGATCACAAGAAGTTGATATACTCCCAATATCGGGCGGGTCAAGCGCAGAAGACAACGTATGAGTATATGATTCAGAGCGGGGAACGTCGCAAACTTTCGAACGATAACTCGTATTACAGAGTGTTTACAGGGAATGAATCCTACATCGGTCAGGATGATCTCTTATTCAAACAAGTCGATCTAAGGCAGGGAACGAGTCAGACCATCTACACGCATGATGAGCTGATGGGCATGTTTGCTGGAACAGGACAAGGACAAGAAAAAGAAAAAGGATCGAGTGATACATTTATCGTTATGGATGTCTTTGAGGTCAGTGAAGATCTGAAGCAGTTCTATATGCTGGTGATGCTGAAAGAAAACTATGCCATATATCGTGTGTCGCTTGAGGATGCGCATGAAGTGAAGGCATATGCGGCAATGGAAGAGATTCAACAGTACAAGTTACTGAAGAACGGGGATATGCTCATCCAGGGAACGATCAATAAGGTGCAGGGATTATATCGGTATCGGGCAGAACAGAAGCAATATGATCTGGTCCTGAAAGGGTCCATCTGGAGCTTCGAACTGGATGCAGATCAATCGCGAATTGCTTATTTTTTGCCAATGGATAATCAGAATCAGAAGAATGAATTGCATATTGCCTATCTGAATGACAGCAAGCTTTCGTCAGATACGGTGATCTACCGTAATATTGATAGCTTCATCAAACTCAGATGGAATGATGACGAACTATTTGCAGTAGGAAGCACCATGGATAAAAGTGAAATGTACCGCTTTAGTTTCAGAGCATGGTAAGCTATGGAAGGCATATGAAGATAAGACCTTGGTCTGGATGAGGCTGGCGACAGCTCCCATGCGGACAAGGTCCTTTTTGTTGTGACATTTTACAAATTGGATACAACTCCGGTCAGCCTGGATACATCTCCAACCTATAATTAAGGTGAATGTGCTACGCGAATTCATACATAATTGGCAAGTAGAAAGGAAGACATGCAGTAATGCTTCAAGTTGATCAATTATCCCACTCGTTCCGTAATAACCAGGGAATCGTACCGGTGCTTCAAGACATCAACCTGACGATTGCAGAAGGCAAGATGGTGGCGCTGCTGGGAAGTTCAGGTTCAGGCAAGTCCACGCTGCTGAATCTGATGGCGGGGCTGATGAAGCCGGATCAAGGCAGGATTCTGATTGCGGGACAAGATATTGTTCGTTTCAGTGAGAATCGCCTGGCTGAGTTCAGGCGCAGTCATATCGGATTTATTTTCCAGTCGTATGAGCTCCTGTCCAATCTCACGATTCGGGAAAATGTAGAGTTACCGTTGGTGTTCATGGGGATCAGCCCTTCGAAGCGCAAAGCAAAAGCATTGAAACTATTGGATCAGGTTGGACTAAGTGAAAAAGCAAACTTGTTCCCGTCCCAGTTGTCGGGCGGTCAACAACAACGTGTTAGTATTGCACGCTCACTCATTACCGAACCCTCGGTGATCTTCGCGGATGAGCCTACCGGGAATCTGGATACCGAGACAGAGGAAGAGATTATTGCGATTTTGCAGCAGCTTAACCGGGAGCTGAATACCACCTTTGTTATTGTGACGCATGAAGCAGAAGTCGCGGAACAGATGCAGGTTGTACTTACATTGCAACATGGAATATTGGTTGAAGAGGCTGTAAGGGAAGTTTGAGGCAAAAGGAGAGGAAATGTGAGAATACGGGATGTAGCACGTATGGCATGGGGACAGATCATTCGCAGGAAAATGGTCACACTGCTGTGCATGATGGGGTTGTCCATCGGTTCTGCCGCCATGATCATTGCACTTAGCGTGGGGCAGTCCGTACAGGCCTATAGCGAGAAAACATTGAACGACAATTACAAGATGGATGAGATCACAATTACGCCCAATGAAGGCATACGTACGGGGAACGGCAAGGGGGGCGGTCAGAGCTCGACATTTGAACGCGGTGCGCTGACGCTGGAGAAGATTCAGATTATTCAGAGAATTCCCCATGTGGTTGCTGTGGCACCCATGTTAAAGCTGGATTCGTTGGAGATGGTGCTTCCGGATGGTCGCAGTACATACGTTGAAGTTATTGGCACGGAGCTGCAGACCCTGGGCGGGTTCGGATATAAATATGCCGAGGGACGTGCGGCGGCGGATGGTCGTATGGCGGTGACCAGTTATGGGGCCGCATTCGGACTCATAGATCCCAAAGTCACGCAGAAATTATTTGAGCAGTTGAATGCTGATCCCTATAACAATGAGCTTTTGCAGCAGTATGCGGAAATGTCATCCAAGCAGGATCAGCTCGTTCAGCAAAGTATTCAGTTTCGATATGAAGATTATACCAATGCGAGTAAAACCAAAATGAGCGGCTCGATACGCGTGTCTGGAGAACTGACGAAGCCTCCCAACATGGATGAGATGAGTGCTCAGAACGATAAAAAGATATATCTGCCGCTGGATACAGCTCGTGCTTTGCAGGATGAGCTTGGATTGCAGCAGGCTGACAGCAGTGCAGCCAAACATCTGAACTTGGCTCTGGTCAAGGTTGAGGACAAACGTTATGTATCCCAGGTGGAAGAACAGATCCAAAAGTTGACGTTAAACACACAGAGTAATCTGTTTCAGGAGGAAGCGATGACAGGCCAATTGGCAATGTACCAAAAAGCAGCATTGGGAATCGGTGGTTTCATCATGCTGCTGGCCTCGTTGTCCATTATTGTGGCAATGATCATGTCTACGCATCAGCGGCGTAAACAGATTGGCGTGATGAAGGTGCTGGGTGCAAATCTGTGGCAGATCCGCCAGATGTTTATTACGGAAGCAGCGATGCTTGGATTAATGGGCGGCTTGGCAGGTGTTGGAATTGCTTTTGCTGCCCTCGACGGGGTGAACAGTCTGCTCGCGAGTCAGATGGCAGATCAGGTCAATGGTCCGATGATCGTGGTTATTCAGCAGTCCGCTCTGCCGCTCGGCATCGTGTTTGCTGTGCTGGTCGGTGTTGTATCGGGAATATATCCGGCAATTAGCGCATCGCGGACCAACGCATTAACTGTGATCAAATCGATGTAATTTTATCAGCGAAAGGGAAATTGGGCACATGAAGAAATGGATTAAAATCATCATCACGGTTGTACTTTTGGCAGGTGTGGGGTACTGGCTGTATGAAAAGTACAAACCAAAACCGGAGGCACCTGTTGAGATCCCGCCGCCAATTATGTTTGATGTTACACAAGAAACGATAACGCAAACGATTCAGGTAAAAGGGAAATCCGTATATACCGATCAGACGGATATCTATGCTCCATATACTTCGAACATCCAGCAGTGGCATGTGAAAAGTGGTGAGCAGGTGAGCAAGGGGGATATCCTGTTTACACTCGACACGTCCACGTTACAAACGGAAGTCGAGCAATTGCAGAGCGATCTGGAGAAAGCCCAGCTGGAAAATAAGATGAATCAGGTTAGCCTGGATCAGGCGAATATGAGCGAACCGCTTGGCGTGACGGAAGAGGAGCGCAAGAAGGCATTTGCGGACCGGGAAGCCAAACGCCTGACGTATGAATTGAATCAAAAAGCACTGGTCCTGAAGGAGAAGGAGATACAGAAAAAGCAGGCCGTGATGAGCAAGTCAACTGTGTATGCTTCCGCCTCCGGTATATTTCAGATGAATGAAGAGGACAGCAAGACACGTGCAGTGACGGAAGGACAGCTAATCGGGTCCATTACCAATATCAGTAAACTGAAATTCATGACGATTGTTGGTGAAGAAGAGATGTTCAGACTTAAGGTGGGCATGCCGGTTAAGGTACGAATGACAGCGCAGAAAGACCTGCAATTCACCGGGAAGGTAAGCAAGGTGTCCAAGTTCGCCCGGAAGAGTACCGATACAGACCTCAAGCAGGCTTCCCAGTTTGACGTGGTCATTGATCTGAAGCCGGATGCAAGGATGTATGGAGGCGTGAGTCTGGAAGGCGATATCGAGACGATGCGTAAGGATAAAGTGACGGTTGTGTCCAGCCTGGCCATCATGCGGGATCAGACCGAACCTTACGTCCTGTTAGACAAAGGGAATGGACTGACAGAGCCGCTGACCATCAAGGCTGGAATGGAATCGGGGGACAAGACGGAAGTGGTAAGTGGGTTAAAACCGGGAGATGTCGTTGTTCTGCCCTAGACAAACGGGTGAAATTCGACCTTGATCAACACGAGGTTCATTGTGGGATAAGGCCAGGATGAGCCTCTGGTGTGGTTAGGGGCAAGGGGTGTCCAGATTCCTGCCTGAATTATGGAAAAAAATATAATTAAATTTATTTAATTCAATTTACAGTAATATTTACATGTCGTATAATCGTACATAAGGAGGTGACACCGAACATCAAGTTTGTAGATGGGCAGGCGATGGCCTTTTTTTAAACCGCTTAAAGAAAGCGCTTACTGAATCGAAAGATTCAAGTATCCTGTAAATCCATCTCCACACTTCTTCATGTCTAACACACAATCACCCACACCCACCACATTATACTCATTCTCATGGTTCGCCCTCACACAATTTGTTTGATCAAGTTTCCAGTTATACAACCATTTCTTATGGAGGTGATACAACCAACTCATCCGAACGTTCTCTTCGTGCTAAGCATCATCATGACACAGAGGATCAGACATGAGTACAACCCAATCTAACTAAAGGAAAGGTGGAACTATGAAGACTACATTGAAAACCAGATCAAGAGGTAAGAAGATCCTGCGCAAAGGAGTAAAGCAAATGTTGGCGGCAACACTGCTGGCGGCGGGGATTTTCCCGGGAATGTCTCCGGGACTGACTCAGGCAGCTGAAGCACATGTGGATAATCCATTTGTAGGGGCAACAGCTTATTTGAATGAGGACTATTCGGCTCTTGTGGATACGTCCATTGCGTTGACCAATGATGCATCGCTGAAGGCCCAGATGGAGACGGTCAAATCGTATCCAACCGCAGTGTGGATTGACCGGATTGCTGCGATCTATGGTGGTACGGACAATGCGGGTCGCAAAAGCGTAGAGGAACATCTCGATGCTGTTCTTGCCCAAAAGAAACCCGGGACACCAATAACGGCTTCATTCGTTATCTATAACTTGCCAGGTCGGGATTGTCATGCCCTTGCTTCGAATGGTGAACTTCCACTAACACAGGCTGCACTACAGACGTATAAAACGGACTATATTGATGTAATTGCAGATATCTTCGCAGATCCAAAGTATCAGGATATTCGCATTATCGCTGTCATTGAACCGGACAGTCTGCCTAACCTTGTGACCAACCTGAGCACACCAGCTTGTGGTCAAGCCAGTTCAACAGGTATCTATGAGGCGGGTGTGAAGTATGCATTGGACAAGCTGCACGCCATTCCGAATGTGTACAACTATCTGGATATCGGTCACTCCGGCTGGCTTGGATGGGATAACAACCGTTCTGCGGCAGTTGCGTTGTATACGGACGTAGTAAATGATACTGCGGCAGGTCTGCAGAGTGCAGATGGCTTCATTACGAACACGGCGAATACCACACCGCTGGGAGAACCGAACCTGTCCAACCCGGATCTCAATATCGGTGGACAACCGATTAAATCAGCCAAGTTTTATGAGTGGAATCCGTATTTTGACGAAACCGATTTCACCGCTGCGCTGTATACCGATTTCGTACAAGCCGGCTGGCCAAGCAGCACAGGTTTCCTGATCGATACTAGTCGGAACGGCTGGGGCGGGGTAGACCGTCCAACATCGGCTACGGGCAGCAACATCAACGATTATGTAAATTCCGGACGTGTAGATCGCCGGGAGCATCGGGGGAACTGGTGTAATGCCAGTGGAGCTGGCATAGGGGAAGTCCCTAAGGCAGCGCCAGGACCAGCGCATCTGGATGCTTATGTCTGGGTGAAACCTCCGGGTGAATCCGATGGCTCCAGTTCCGAAATTCCGAATAACGAAGGCAAAGGTTTCGACCGGATGTGTGATCCGACCTTCACCACTCGGGATGGTGTATTAACAGGTGCATTGCCCAATGCTCCGGTATCGGGTCACTGGTTCCATGATCAATTCGTGGCACTGGTGAAGAACTCATTCCCTGTGCTGCCTGCAAGTAACGGTGGAGGCAATCCTCCGGGAGGTAATACAGCTCCGGCTGCACCCACAGCATTGACGGCTACTGCCGGTAACGCTCAGGTCTCCTTGACGTGGACGGCTTCTGCAGGGGCAACGAGTTATAGCGTGAAGCGGGCACTGAGTGCATCAGGTCCATTCACAACGATTGCTGCCAATGTAAGTGGAACATCTTACAGCAACACCGGCCTGATCAATGGCACAACCTATTATTATGTGGTCACGGCAACGAATGCTGTAGGTGAGAGTGTTAACTCTGCCACAGCAATTGCTACACCGGTTGCAGGTGTAACGGCGCCAGCTGCACCGACTGCGCTCACAGCAACCGCAGGTAATGCACAGGTGAGCCTGACCTGGACTGCCTCAACAGGTGCAGCAAGTTATAATGTGAAACGGGCGCTGAGTGCATCAGGTCCGTTCACAACAATCGCGACGAATGTGAGTGGTACGTCTTACACCAACACTTCCCTCACAAACGGAACAACGTATCATTATGTGGTAAGTGCAGTGAACACAGCAGGGCAAAGTGCCAATTCTGCTGTAGCCTCCGCGACACCTCAAAGTGTCGTTGTACCGACAAGTGATCTTGTCCTGCAATATCGTGCTGGAGATACCAATGCGCTGGACAGCCAGATCAAACCGTATTTCAACATCAAAAATCTGGGCAGTACTGCTGTGAATCTGAGTGATCTGAAGATTCGTTATTACTTCTCCAAAGAAGGATCGGCTGCAATGGATTCTGCCATTGATTACGCTCAAGTTGGCGGAGCCAATATTCAGCGTACCTTCACAGACTCGTATGTAGAGCTGAGCTTCACAGCTGGCGCTGGCAGCATTCAGGCTGGTGGACAGACTGGCGATATCCAGCTTCGCATGTACAAAACAGACTGGTCCAACTTTGACGAGACGAATGACTACTCCTTCGATCCAACGAAAACATCCTACCAGGATTGGAACAAAGTAACACTCTATCAAGGTGGAAACCTGGTGTGGGGCATTGAGCCTTAAGAATTTCTGGTAATTGTCTTAACCGTAATCCTCCGTGTGTTAGAGGATTGCGGTTTTTTACTTTTCATTACATGAGGCATTCTTGAAATGAAGTTCTTGACCAACTGAGAGGTGTAGTGGAGGGGACGAAATCGATTCTGGAGAAGCGAAGCTGAAAGCTTTCTGCAAGAAAGCTACTTCGTAAGTATCATCTCGCCTTTATCCTCGGATTTTTTCCATTGGAAAAGGGATAGAAGAAAATCCGGGGATAACAGCGATCATAAGAACGATTCGTAACCGGAGCGGCTATCCCTCACATCTGCAAGTACTTTTTTCCAAAATGACTCCTAAAAACACTGAATATTGATCGTTTTGAACGGATATTTGCCTAGGGTCTGGCAGGCAGGATGTCTATAATAGAACCGGATGGGCGGGATCACCTCGCTCAGATTGGAAAGAGAATGAAAGGAGGACCGCACTCTGGTAGTCGGGCAAGCTGATTTCTCTTTTTTAATTTTGTAAGCGTAATCATTAAAGTTTGGAATCAGTCGTTGAAGAGGTCTACATGGGTGATCGAATGCCCGTACGGGTAATCGAATGCTCAATCATCATCGAAGTGTATCAGCATCATCTATTCTGTCTCAAGGAGCGTGAAGGTGGATGAACTCAGAAACAACAGCGCCGGTACATAAGGGATCGGCTTCAGGTCAGCAATCCGGTCGTAGGAAGGCACGGTTGCCACTTGCAGCCAAGGTACTCTCTTCGGCACTCAGCGTAGCTTTGCTTATTGGAGGAACAGCGGGAGTCACTGGAGCCGAAGCTTCGAATGGAAATAGTACGACAGAGGCTGGACTGCAATCACATAAGGGGGGCAGTCACTTGAAAGAGATTCAACTGGAATATCTGGATCGCGGTCTGGTAGCTGCATCAACATCTGAAGGTGTTTTTCTTAGCTGGAGATTGCTTGGTGACGAGGCCACAGGGTATAGCGATAAAGGGCTGACAGGTACGGACTTTAACGTCTACCGTGATGGCAAAAAGATCGCTACGGTCACCGACAGCACCAACTATGTAGATACCTCAGGCAAATCGACTTCCCGTTATGAAGTGGCAGCGGTGAACAAGAAGGGCAAGGAAAGCAAACGCAGCGCATCCGTCAAACCTTGGGCGAACGGGTATGTGGATATTCCACTGCAAAAACCTGCCGATGGTGTGACACCTGTGGGAGAAGCTTATACGTATTCCGCCAATGACATGAGCGTGGGGGATGTGGACGGGGATGGCCAGTATGAGTTTTTTGTCAAATGGGACCCTTCCAACGCCAAGGACGTATCGCAAAAAGGATACACCGGTAAAACCTACATTGATGCTTACACCTTGGACGGTCAATTACTCTACCGGATCGATCTTGGGGTCAACATCCGTGCAGGTGCTCATTATACACAGATGCTTGTTTACGATTTTGACGGGGATGGCAAGGCTGAGATGATGTTCAAAACTGCTCCGGGCACGAAAATAATCCAATATAACAAAAAAGGAAAAGTGACATCCGAGAAGTATATCACCTTACCGAAGGAAGACCGCAAGGCAGGCGTGAAGAACGAGGATGATTATCGTTTAAGTGCTGACGGTTACTACGATCACGTGGTGGATATGTTCAGAAACTGGCATAAACACGAAGAGGTTGTGAAGGGCAACTGGCCTGCGACATTGGAAGAGGCATTTGGAATGGAGAAAAAGTATAACTACCCATTATCTCAGCAGGATGCCGAGAGCCTGGCCGACTACTTTATTGATGTATATGCGGTAGAACGCAGTAACCGAAATGAGTTGCGTAAGTTCGAAGGTTTTATCGTGGATGGGCCGGAGTATGTTACGGTATTTGAAGGCAAATCAGGCAAAGAGCTGGAGACCATTCCCTATGAACCTGAGCGTCATGATGATGGTCTGATGTGGGGCGATTATGCCATGGCACGGATCGAACCCGGCAATCGGGTGGACCGTTTCCTGGCAGGCGTGGCGTATTTGGATGGCAAGACACCGTCTGCTATCTTTGCACGCGGATATTATACACGTTCAACGATGGTTGCCTACAATTGGGACGGCAAGAAGCTGAAAAAGGAATGGAAAGTGGACAGCGGCTGGACGCCAATGAAAAATCCGTTCAATGATGGGCCACATGGTGTGGATGGCACAGATCCAGTGTACGGCTCGATTACAACCCAAGGCGCCCACTATTTCAGTGTGGCGGATGTGGATGGAGACGGCAAACAGGAGATCATCTATGGCTCCGCTACGATTGATCATGATGGCAGCGTACTGTATAGCTCCACAGACCTGATGCCAGCCGAAAGTGCTGCACCGGGAACGATTGCCCGTCTGGGTCATGGGGATGCCCTTCATGTAGCAGATATCGACCCGGATCGTCCGGGACTGGAGATCTTCATGGTTCATGAGGGTGGTCCTTGGGCGCCATACGGATATTCCCTGCGTGATGCGAAGACTGGTGAAGTCATCTATGGCGGATACACAGGGAAAGATACCGGACGCGGCATGGTGGGGGATGTTGATCCAACCCGTCGCGGTCTGGAGACATGGGCTGTAGGCTTGTGGACGGCACAGGGTCAGAAAATCAGTGATCAAGCACCTGGTACGAATATGAATATCCGTTGGTCTGGTGATATGACAACACAGATCGTAGATGGTGCCATTGATGTTACTCCAACCATCAAAGATTGGAATCGTGGCACGTTGCTGACGGCAACAGGCACATTGACTAACAATTACACCAAAGGTACGCCTTCTCTTGTAGCTGATATTTTCGGGGATTGGCGGGAAGAGATGCTGGTGAGAACCACCGACAGCTCAGCAATCCGCATCTATCTGAGTACCGAGAAGACGGATCGCAAGCTGTACACGTTGATGCATGATGCAATGTATCGTGTGGGTATTGCCGGACAGAACAGTGGATACAATCAGCCTTCCTATCCGTCCTTCTACATGGCATCGGATATCGACTGGTCGAAGGTAACGCTGCCTAAGTTCTACACGCCAGGTAAGGGCAGAAAATAATTGAAGTGCTTTAAAGCTCTGGAATCTCCCATGTGTCTTGGCATATGGAGGTTTCAGAGCTTTTTTACATGAGGATCGGTGGACATCACTTGGCGTTTTTCAATCTATCCGTGGTACGTCATTCTTCTACATCCTTAGTTAGAGTCTAGATGCGCGGTAGAAGCGAATGCTTTTATGGTGTATTTCCCTTGATCATGGATCAAGGTGGTGATGGAGCACTCAGGGATCAATTGGTTCTGCATCGCTTTAAAATCGGGATGACAATCGTTAAGCTCGCGCTCGGTGAGGGTTTGCACCAGGAAATCCGTAATGAGTCCACCATGTGTAACCACAATAAGGTTACTGTTCTCCTGCTCTTCATTAGTCAATTCGGTTAAGCGGGAGGCCAGACGTTCACCAGCCTGTTTGGCCGAGTCTCCCACAGGTGGAATGTAATCGGGGTCAGACGTGCATCGATCCCACATCGCAATGAATTCTTCGAATGACTGATCCGGGCCATCTCCCCAATTGGCACGTTCGCGCAGGCGGGGATCTACTATTATGGGGGATTGAGTATGATGGGCAATCCTGCTGGCGGTTTCTTGGGCTCGCCGAAGTGGGCTGGTCAGGATTTTAGCAACAGGAAAGGCAGCTCTGGCAAAATGAAGTGCTGTGGCTTCGGCTTGTAAAAAACCTTCGGAAGTGAGGGGGACATCACCCATTCGCCGTTCTTTGAGGCCGTGCCTCACCAGATGAAAGGTGATACTCATGCGTAGAAACCTCCTTAAGTAAAAATAGTTATCATAAATGATTAGATAATACACTAATTATATATTCATCTAATTATGAAATACAATCATCATTTGAGTCAGGACGTTTATATCCAACCTACATAATTGTTACAATGGAGAAAAGTGAGGATTGATCGTTGAAGGACTGGAGGTATGGACATGAGCATCTCGAAGCGCTGGACAGGAAGCCTATATCAGGAGGCATTGCGAACAGAGGATTGTGGGCCGCGTTTTTACGCGTACTATTATAAGCAATGGGACAACTACCGTATGTCCTATCACCATCATGATTCCATGGAGATTATGTATATTATTTCGGGAATGTGTCGTGTGGACGTACTGATGCCGGATGGGAGCTCGGAACAGGCTGTTCTGAAAAAAGGGCAGTTCATTATGCTCGATGCCGGCGTCCCGCACCGTTTGCTGGTAGAAGATGGCGTGCCTTGCCGGATGCTCAATGTAGAGTTTGGATTCTCGGGAACACCAGCCGGTCAGCTGTCCATTCGACAGCTCGTACAGGAAGAGGAAGAAGTCCACACTTTGCTGGCCAATGCCTCACCATATCTGGTACTGCCTGACCCGGAAGAGGTGTATTACATTATGAAAAGTCTGGTGTTGGAGCTCGATCAGCGTGGTCTATTGGAGCAGGGAAGATCCTCTGGCCCATTAGGCGTTATTCCCAGAGAGGAGCGTGCACAACATCGCGAAGCCCGGAATCTGTCGTCCCCGGAACAGGGAATGCTGGTGCGCACGTTGTTCATCCAGTTGATCGTCCGTGTAGCACGTCTGCGCGGAGAAATGAACCGGAGTGCGCCAGATCAGGCGGAGCTGTATGTCAAACGAACGATCGAATTCATGCACCATAATATGGATCGCAATATTCAGATGAAGGACATTGCCGCAGCCGTCAATCTGCATCCGGGTTATTTGCATCGCATTTTCCGTCAGCACACACAGCGTACACCAACCGATTACCTGACCATGCTTCGGATGGAGAAGGCCAAGATGCTGCTACAGCAGACGAATATTCCGATTTCTGAGATCTCCGACTATGTTGGAGTAGGGAGTCGTCAGTATTTTCATATGTTATTCAAAAAATATACCGGCTGTACCCCTGTTGAATTTCGCTCCTCGATGGAACGACATGTGAGTCAATATCCGACCGATGAATGAGTCATTTGCAGTAATTTAGAAGACAAGTGTAATAGTGGATCTGGTGTTTAAAAGTTAGGATTTTTGACAACAAGATCTTGAACAGGTCATGATTTTGATAACGCTTCCCTGTTTGCCGTTGGTACAATGATCTCATGAAGAGAGTCATTAACCGAAGTGAAAGATTCGGATTAGGGGAGGACATAGGGATGTCGTTTAAAGTGGCGTTTATCGGGGCAGGAAGTATCGGATTTACACGGGGATTGCTAAGGGATTTGCTCACGGTACCGGAGTTTAACAACATTGAGATTGCGTTCTGCGATATTAGCCAGCACAATCTGGACATGGTGACGGAGCTGTGTCAGCGGGATATTCGTGAGAATGGATTGAATATTCAGATTCAGCCGACAACAGATCGGAAAGAAGCGTTAAAAGATGCGAAATATGTACTGTGTACGATTCGTGTTGGGGGACTGGAAGCATTTGCAACCGATGTGGACATTCCACTGAAATATGGGGTAGACCAATGTGTCGGTGATACGCTGTGTGCAGGCGGCATTATGTATGGACAACGCGGAATCGCCGAGATGCTGGACATCTGTAAAGATATTCGTGAACATAGCGCACTTGACGTGCTGCTCTTGAACTATTCCAATCCGATGGCGATGCTCACATGGGCTTGCAACAAGTACGGCGGTGTGCGGACGATCGGATTGTGTCATGGTGTACAGCATGGTCATCATCAGATTGCGGAAGCTTTTGGCTTGAAAAAGAGTGAAGTGGATATTATCTGTGCCGGCATCAACCATCAGACCTGGTATATTCAGGCTTCTCATGAAGGCAAAGATCTTACAGCTGACCTGCTCGAAGCCTTCGAAAAACATCCCGAGTATAGCCGCACCGAAAAAGTGCGGATCGATATGCTGCGTCGCTTCGGATATTACAGTACAGAATCGAATGGTCATCTGAGTGAATATGTGCCGTGGTACCGCAAACGTCCGGAAGAGATTAACGAATGGATCGACCTGGGCAACTGGATCAACGGAGAGACAGGTGGGTATCTGCGGGTATGCACCGAGGGGCGCAACTGGTTTGAGACGGATTTCCCTAACTGGATGAAGGATGAACCGATGCAATTCATTCCCGAAAAACGGGGCGAGGAGCATGGTTCGTACATTATCGAAGGGCTGGAGACCGGACGTGTCTATCGCGGACATTTTAATAACGTTAATCATGGAGTCATCTCGAACCTGCCGGACGATGCGATTATTGAAGCACCGGGATATGTGGATCGCAACGGCATTTCTATGCCACATGTAGGTGATCTGCCACTAGGACCAGCCGCGGTATGTAATGTGAGTATTTCCGTGCAACGTCTGGCGGTTGAAGCTGCGGTGAACGGAGATGACCAATTGCTTCGTCAGGCGTTCATGATGGATCCGCTCGTAGGTGCCGTATGTAATCCAAAAGAGATCTGGCAGATGGTCGATGAGATGTTGGTTGCACAGGCTCAGTGGCTGCCACAGTACGGGGATGCGATTGCTGCCGCAGAAGCAAGACTTGCTGCGGGTAATCTTATTCCGACGAAGGAGTATGAAGGTGCAGCACGTCTTAAGGTGAAAACCGTTGAAGAGATGCAACAGGATCGTGATGCTGCCAACAAAAACGCAGGTGAATCCGATAAAGGCAAGGATCGTGAGAAAGTGCAGCAATAGACAAAACGAGTATAGGGCTTCTCCATAATTGGAGGAGCCCTGTTTTATTTTTTTGGACGCCGCGGACAACGGCTAAAGTAACGTTCACATCGTACTTATGAATTGTATTATAACCACCTCTTTATTCCTTCCATGCGAAAAGCAAGAGAGGAATATTGCAACGTTGCTCACTTTGAGGCATATTTACCATGTGATGCATATTACCTTTACAGACATAGTAATATGTCTTATAGTATACGAAGGATGGAAGAAAGTCGGTGAATTTAGCAGATGGATGTTCAAGTAATTAACAGTGATCTGATTCGGGGCAATATTGACCCCATCATTCTGAGTGTACTTATACCTTCTGATAACTATGGTTACAGCATTATTAAGGATATCTATCGCAAGAGTGGAGAGCAGTTTGAATTGAAGGAACCTACGCTTTATTCCAGTTTGAAGAGGCTGGAGAAGAGTGGATATGTGGAGTCCTACTGGGGGGAAGAGACGCAGGGAGGACGACGCAAATATTACCGGATTACAGTGCAAGGCCTCGAAGCCTATAGAGGGCAGGTTCAAGCTTGGCAGGCAGCCAAGGCACTGATTGATTGTATGATTGTCACTGGAGAAAAAGGAGATGAAGACCTATGAGATTGGAAGCTCGCATCACCCGTCATGTGAATCGTCTGTTCGCTCACGCACCAGATACATTGGATAATCGGGAATTAAAAGAAGAGATTCACAGTAATCTCGCTGCGCGGATTGACGATTATATCTCGCAGGGGATGAATGAAGAGAAGGCTTTCCAGACCGCCATTCAGCATATCGCTGGTATGGATCAAGTGATGAGTGACCATCGGAGAGTACAACGTGTTCCGTACTGGACAGCGTTATTACAGTCTGCTCTGATATATTGCCTTATAGCCTGGATCATAACCATTCCAACGAGAGTGGTGATGCAAGGCTCCGCCATAAACAACCTGCTTATGCTCGTGAGCCTCCTTGTTGGGGGATCATATGTATTGTATATGTTGACTAACAGGACGAATGATCCGGCAACTTCAGTGAAAACTACAGTGATTCAAACCGATGCCTTTATGCGGTGGAATCGCAGAATTTGGTGGTTATGGGCGGTGTTCATGATTGTACTATGGGGAACACAGGCGGCGTTGCGATTTGGAAGCAACATCTGGTTTAATCGACCCATTCAGGTGGATGGACCTTATCAGTTTGCTGTGATGGCCATTGCCTTTGCTATCCCGCTACTGAGCGTTATTATTCCTTTGGTAGTGCATCGGGCGTATCGGATCATTAGCAAATATGAAGTGAGTGATGTGTCATGAGAGGGAAAAATATATGGATTATTGCACTCGTTGTTCTCGGTGTGGTTGGCCTTGTGTTCGTGGAGGGTTTCGTTAATCCGAGGATCGAGGCACAGCAGGATCAGTATGAAGCAGAGCAGAATAATCCGCTGACGCATGATTTTGCCGCTTTAGTGAAATACCGCAGTCCCTACATGGGTGATAATTCCAACCTTAGTCATTTGAATCAGGCCTTACCTTTACGAGAAAGATTGGATGGTTACCAACTGTACCCGGAGACGTTCACGGCTCAAGTGAATTATAGCTTGGATACGCACGAGATGGATACAGAGGAACTTGAGCGGATACTGGTATATAATGCGATTGCGAACTTTGTGATGATCGATAATCTGGAGCAGGTAGTCTACCAGTTAGAGAATACCAGCTATACCTTACGTCGTGAATCTGCCCAACAATGGACAGGTACGGAATTAGAGAAGCTTCAGAACCTGGAGCTATGGAATTCGATTGTACGCGAGAAGCTCGTGGAAACGGCACAAGTGAAAGCAGCTTTTTCACAAATTGTTGACAATTAAGTTGCATGAAATAGAAGGAAATAGGCAAGAGACTCGACTCTTCTTCCATGCTATGTTATTATAAATCTCTGATAACGTGGTAACGAACTAAAGCGTTTTGGTTTTGGTTATAGACATGGAGGGGTTTGAGAGATGAGAAAAAAAGCGATTCTACTATTATTCATTAGTATATGTGTATTGATTGTAGCGGGTTGTTCCAGTTCCGCAAGCAAAGACGATAACACGATTGTTGTAGGAATTGACGATAAGTTTGCTCCAATGGGTTTCCGAGATGAGCAGAATGAAATTGTTGGTTTTGATATTGATTACGCACGAGCTGCAGCGGAGAAAATGGGTAAAGAAATCACATTCCAGCCGATCGACTGGTCTTCCAAAGAATCGGAGCTGAATAGTGGTCGAATCGACATGATCTGGAACGGATACACCATTACGGATGAGCGCAAAGAGAAAGTGCTCTTCACGAAGCCTTATCTGGAAAACAGTCAGGTCGCGATTACACTGGCGGACTCGCCAATTACGAAGCTGGATGAACTCGATGGCAAAAATGTGGGGTTGCAGGCGTTGTCCTCAGCGGCAGATGCACTGGCAGCTAGTCCCCTGAAGGATAAAGTAAAAGCTTCCGAATTCAAAGATAACGTGCTTGCGCTGACTGATCTGAAGACGAAACGTCTGGATGCGGTCATCATCGATGAAGTGGTAGCGAGATACTACATGTCCAAGGAAGAGGGAACCTTCAAACTGCTGGATGAATCTCTTGCACCGGAACAATACGGAATTGGTATCAAAAAAGGCAATGAAGAGCTCTTGAATCAGCTGCAAAAAGCGCTGGATGAACTCAATGCAGACGGAACAGCAGCTAAAATCTCCACCCAATGGTTGGGTGAAGACAAGGTTCTGAAATAGGCAGGTTACACACCTGATATATAGTTTGAACAAAACGGACCCCGTATTCCACGCTGGAGCGATACATGCTGCCCCAGAGGAATGCGGGGTTAACAGATTAGAGGAGATAAAATAATGAGTTGGGACTATATATTGACCATTTTAAAACCGATGCTAGAGGGTGCTCAGACCACCATTTTCATGTTCTTGCTGGCGATCGTGTTATCTGTGCCGCTTGGATTTGCGGTCACGCTCGCGATGAGAAGCCAGATTAAACCACTGGCGTGGATTGCTCATACCTACGTCTACGTGATGCGAGGAACACCACTGTTGCTCCAAATTCTATTCTTCTGCTTCGGTTTACCGTTGCTTCCGGTGATTGGAGAGTATCTGGTGTTTGATCGCTTTGTAGCAGCGGGGATTGCATTCATCCTGAACTATGCGGCGTACTTTGCTGAAATCTTCAGGGGCGGACTGCTGTCCATTGATAAAGGGCAACATGAGGCGGCAAAGGTCCTTGGATTGACGAAGTGGCAGACGATGACCAAAGTCATTATTCCTCAGATGATTCGTGTAGTGTTGCCTGCAACGGCCAATGAGTCCATTACGCTGATCAAGGATACGGCACTGCTCTATGCGGTGGCTGTACCCGAGCTGTTGTATTACGCCCAAGCGGCAGTGAATCGGGATTTGCAGTTAATCCCGTTCTTCGTAGCGGCGATTATGTATCTGCTCATGACTCTCGTGCTTACTTTGCTGTTCAAGGCACTGGAGAAGCGGTTTTCATATGAATAAAATAAAACTGATCAATCAAAGGACTGTCTGCATATGACACATATAATAGAAGTAAAAGAGTTGAGAAAATCATTCGGCACACTTGATGTGCTAAAGCAGGTATCCTTCAACGTGGAACCAGGCGAAGTGATCGCCGTAATCGGGCCCTCGGGTTCGGGGAAAAGTACGATGCTGCGCAGCCTGATTCATCTGGAGGATATCTCGGGCGGAACGATTCGCATTCAGGATCAGACATTGGTCGATAACGGCCGTTACGTGGGTGCAGCAGATATTCGCAAGATGACGGATCGCATGGGCATGGTATTCCAACATTTCAACCTGTTCCCACACCTGACCGTACAGGCTAATCTGGAACTCGCACCGAAGACTTTGAAAAAAGAAAGCTCAAACGTCATCCGGTACCGCAGTCTGGAATTACTCGGAAAAGTTGGACTGTCGGACAAGGCCGACGCTTATCCAGCCAATCTGTCCGGTGGACAGAAACAGCGTGTTGCCATTGCCCGCGCACTCATGATGCAGCCTGACATTCTTCTGTTTGATGAGCCGACATCGGCCCTCGATCCGGAGCTGACCGGGGAAGTGTTACGCGTAATCAAACAACTTGCGCAGGAAAATATGACGATGATGATTGTCACGCATGAGATGGGCTTCGCCCGTGATGTTGCGGATCGTGTGTTCTTCATGGATAACGGGGAGATCGCAGAGGCGGGACCGCCAGAACAGATCTTCGGCAATCCGAAGCTTGCACGTACTCGGACATTTTTGCAGCGGGTGGAAGTGGAAGGATAGAAGACATTGCGTCTAAGAAATGTGGAAAGAACGCAATCCTGTGAGTACTAAGGGACTGCGTTCTTTTTGCTTTTTAAAATAATGCTTTACGTCCACAGGTATATGTTCCAGATAATAATTACCAGGGTCAATATGATCAAAGTGACTACATTCCTATGTGTTCGAACTCGATAAGAGGTATAACTCATAATTCCAAACAAAAAATACTAAAACACAACGAGTTCTAAACTTCATATTCTAGAAGTAAAATGTTTAAGCTTACGCTTCAATTATGTGTTCAGAGGGTGGATACAATAAAATTAATAACAACTCGCTATTTACAAAATATGGTACACTCATTCCCTCTAAAACATTATAATGAACATACTTAATAAACAGGGAGGATTTACCTTGGGACATCGCGATCGCGAAAATGATGTGGATCGTTATTATAACGACACACTTCCACCACCACCTTATGTAATACCAAAAACCAATAGTAAATCGATTGCAGCTCTTGTCTTGGGCATATTGTCCATCGTAATTCCATACGTGGGATTACTGATTGGTATTGTTGCCATCATCATTGCCTCTATATCGCTCAAAGAAATGAAGACCCGCATGGAACAGGGCAGAGGATTAGCCATTGCTGGCCTTGTCTGTGGAATCATCAGTGTAGCGTTGTATGTATTACTGATTACGCTCGCGCTGTTATTTTCTTTTGCTGTCTCGAGTTCTGATATGTACTCTACATACTAGGAAAAGGAATAGGAAGAATATAAATGCTATTGATCACTAGAAAATCTATATACCGTTTAGCTGAACCATACAGAGAACCTGATATGCTGGCCTGTTACGCCATTTCACAGACGATTTCATCACCGACGAGCAAAGCGATTTTACTAATCAATAGAGACAGATTAAAAGTTCTCTTTCTCAATGTATTTTCCTCGAAAGTTGTAGAAATGGTTGATTTTGCTTTGGATGATCTGAAAAATAAAAAATTAAAATCTGGAATGGGGCTCTCCGCTATATGGTCATTCCAGCTCAATGGTACCCATTGGCGATTTAGCATGATCAAGAAAATGCTTACCCTTGGCTCCATGCAAGGTGATTTTCTGAGTTTTCTGAACCAACACATTGTGAAGGATCATGGCTAAACTGAATATCGAAACTCACAAAAAGACAAAAGCATATCCTTTTAGCCCAGACTTGCGATCATCCAGCGAGTCAGGACAAGGGGATATGCCTTGTCTATTTTTTCATACTACGATTGAAGTACGACTTTACTGCTTACGTTTTCGTTCTCCGTGGTGCGGTGCATCAGGAAATACGTTAGGGTTCCTCCAAGACCAATCACGGCGAATATGCACAGAATGCCGATCTGATCCCAAGCCACGCCGAACTGTCCGCTTGAGATAACTGCTTTATAACCTGTTACCGAATAGGTCATAGGCAGCCATGGATTAAACACCTTCAACCAGTTTGGAATCAGTTCGAGCGGGAAGGTGCCCGCGCTGGTCGTAAGCTGAAAGATTAACATCAGAATTGCGAGGAATCGTCCCGGATTTTCCAACCAAGTCACCAATGCCTGAATAATGTACATGAAGCTTAGGCTGGTCACAAAGCTGAACAAGAGGAACAACGGGACGCTCTGAACATTCAGACCCAAGCCGTACAAGACCAGCCATGAAGCAAGCAAAGACTGCACAGCACTCATGAGCGTGAAAGCCAGCGTTTTGCTCACAAAACGATTCCAGCCACTTGCCTCGCTAACCGTGCTGCCGCGTGTTGGCACAACCAACGTGGCGATCAATGCCCCGACAAACAGTCCCAGTGACAGGAAGTATGGCGAGAATCCTGTACCGTAGTTAGGTACCTCATTATATTTATGCTCATCGACCTGAACAGGCTCTGCATACATCGTTACCAGTTCATCGGTCTTTTTCACACTTCCCGTCTGCTCAGCCGCTTCATTCAGCTTGTTGGCAAGTTCACCAGAGCCATCCGTTAACGTCAACGTACCTTCTTTTAACTGACCGGCACCGTCATCCAGCTTATGTGAGCCATCTGCAAGTGTTGAGATTCCGTCTGTGAGCTGGCTTACACCCGCAACCAACTTGCCTGCACCAGCATCCAATTGACCTGAACCGTCCGCAAGTTTGGCTGCTCCAGACGCTGCTTCGGATAATTTGGAATTGAATTGCTGTAGGCCCGTCGCAAGCTTTTCGTGTCCGGCGGATAACTGCGCAGCTCCTTGTACCAGTTGTTGTTCACCCTGTACCAACTGGCTGCTGCCTTGATGCAGTTGTTGTTGTGCAGCGTACAGGTTTTGGCTGCCTGCGACCAATTGCTGTCCGCCCTGATACACCTGTTCACTGCCAGCGGCTACGGCTTGACTGGCTGCCAGGAGCTGCTGCACAGCAGGACTTGCGGCCAGTTCCGGACTGGCTTCAGCCAATTGGGCAAGGCCTTGTGCAACCGCTTTGGCACCAACACTAACTTTGCCGCTGCCCTCAACAGTGCTTTGCAGTCCAGCTGTTAGCTTCGCACTACCTTCCTCGGAAGCCGCCAGCCCTGCATCCAGCTTAGCCGCGCCTTCCTGAGCAGATTGAAGGCCAGCCTGTAACTGCTTGCCGCCAGCTTCAGCCTGGGTGGCTCCATCACTTAGCTTCGTGCCTGCTGCTGCCAATTGCGACAGCCCACTGGACAGGGCGCTTGCGCCAGTATGAAGATCACCTGTGCCTTGGGCGAGAGTGAAAGTACCTTCTTTTAACGAAACTACGCCCGTTTCGAGCTTGTCGGTGCCAGCTGCCAGTTTAGACAGGTTCTCTTTTAATGTAGCAGCACCCTCATCCAGCTTGATCGCACCATCATGAATCTGACCTGCGCCATCCCCGGCATCCGCAAGACCGCCTGAGATTTTTTCGACCTGATCCAATAACGTTTCGGTATACGATTCTGTGACTTTGGCAGCAACTTTGGAGCGAATTTGTTTGACCGCCGTGCCACCGATCTGACCCGCGAGGAAGTTGTATCCTTCATTGGGTTCGTAGATCAGATCTGCTGGCTCAGGGTGCTCATCCATCAGGGTTGTTGCTTTGGAGGAAAAGTCCTCCGGAATAACAATCGTCATATAATATTTATTGTCTTCCATGCCTTGATCTGCTTGTTCACGAGTGACGAATTGCCAGTTGAAATCATCGCTTTTTTTCAATTCATCGATCAGATTCTGACCGACCTCCAGTGATTTGTCGTTGTAGACTGCACCCTGATCCGTGTTGACCACGGCTACAGGTAATTCATTCATTTTGCCATAAGGGTCCCAGAATGCATTCAGGAACAGGCCGCTATACAATACCGGAATGAACAGTACAACGAGAATCGGAATAAATACTTTTGGTTTCTTGAGGGCGGACTTCAGATCCTGCCCAAATACGTGGAATGATTTCATCATGTTCTCTCCCTATCCTTACGCTCATCCATTTGTTCTGTCTCTATTATGTGTTGGATATAGTAGGTTACCTTTCTCTAGGTGGGGGATAAGCCATTCTTGAGAAAGAGGCCCACAAAATCCTTGATCTGATCCTTATGCAGCGTAGGATGCGCTTTGTTCCAATCCGAGGTTAAGGTGACATACAGCTTCAGCAGGACAAAAGAAACCAGTTTGGGATCGTCTCTGCGAATCTGCTCCAACTCCATGGCACGGCTGACCTGACGCTCCAGATATTCGAGAATGGCTGTCTCCACTTGCTGCAAACCTTCCTTGGCTTGCAGTGTACCGAACTCGTTAACCTCCTGAAAAAGCTTGATCAACAACTCATGTTCCTCCCGGTACTCCAGCAGAGAGTCCATACTCATATGCACGTTATCCAGAAAGGAATTTTCTTCCTTCACGGTCTGCTCTGTAATCTGTCTCATGTCCGTAATGATTGAGCGCAGAATCTCGCTGAACAGTTCTTCTTTATTTTCGAAAAAAGTATAGATCGTTCCCTTGCCCACATTGGCAAGTCTCGCAACCTGCTCCATCGTTGTGGCCTTGTAGCCAAACAGGGCAAAGGATTTCTCGGCAGAGTCCATAACCTGTTGCCTTCGATCTATCGTTTTCATCGTATATAGACCTCCTTGTAGATTGAAAGGATAATAATAAGGTAAATACATTATTGACCGTATTACTATTATGGTCAGTTGGTCGTTAACAACTGTAGCATTTGAACAGGGAAGATGGATGTGATCATTGTCATAAACGGATGGGAAAGGTGCGAATGTGATGCTCGCATGAAAATTCTGAGGGATTCGCACCTCAGAAATTTTTTTGAATAGGGAAAATAATTATTTTGAGGGGTATAATTTGGCTGAATAATGATATAGAAAGTCATAGAATATTAGTGAAAAAACGTGTTTTTGATGGCTCAGATTGTTGAGATACGTGTTTTTCGCTGTCGCACTCTGTATAGAGTGCGTCGATCGAAATATTGTCCTTAATGACCACATTAGTGGGAATAAATTACATTAAGGAAGTACATTGGAACGGCAATTATCTACTTATGACTAGGAAGTTGAAGTTTTAATACACATGAACATGTAAAACAGCTTTGGGCTTACATATTGACGCTGAAATTAGTCAGCATTAGAAATTTAATTCCAAATGACTATACTTGGAATGTATATTACCTGACGTAAAAAGTAATACTTGAACATTAGAGTATTACATTGTAATATGGGTAATAGAGTAGGAGGTAGTAGTGTATGAGTATGTATGAATCAGGTAAGGTAACTTCGAAAGGACAGGTTACGATTCCAGTTGAGGTAAGGAAACAACTAGGCATAGCAACAGGCGACAAAATTATTGTAATTATCCAAAATGGTGAAGCAAAATTAGAAGTTAGGAAACAGAAAAAGTTAACTGATCTTGTAGGAATCTTAAAGACAGGTCAAGAACATGATCTTCAGGAGGCTAGGAAGTCAGCGATTGACTGGGTGGGGAACAGTTACAAAAAAGGAGAATAGTAATGGATTGTTTGGCTGATACAAACATACTAGTACGGTTGTTCACTCAAGACGATAAGGAGCAGTTTGAAAAAGTTTCTGAAATGCTAGATAGCGGAGATTTTCAGGTAATTGTTTCATCACCAGTAATTATTGAAACATGTTGGGTACTGAAATCACATTACAAGCATTCTAATGTTGATGTAGGAAATGCCCTGCTTAGTCTATCGCAAATTGATAACATTATCTTTGAGGAAGATTACATGAAAGATGCTTTAAGACTGTTTGTTGAACAGGGTAACGTTGACATTGTGGACTGTTATCTTAGCGCAAAATCAAAAACAATTAACATGCCAGTAGTAACATGGGACAGTGATTTTAAGAGGCTAGGATGCGAGTATTACAAGCCAAATCAACTTTAAATGTTGTTTAGGTAATTGAAACCAGCGGTAGCAGTAACATTACAGTAAATAATGATGCTACAAGTATTCTAAATCGTACTCTGTATGGAGTGCGTGATTGAAATTTTGGTAAGAGGACGAGAATGGATTTTGTATCTAACTGAGTTCCCAATACCTGTAATAAAAACACAGATAGTTATACTGTCCGTGTTTTTTTTGTATAACAACGGATAGAACTACGATCACCTGTTTTTTGAATGATCCAGAGAAGTAGCCTGCATGAAGTACACCAAGGAGCACATTGGCCCACATAACTGTTCCCTGTTCTTATGTGTTTAATGACTAGAATAGCTGATCGTGAAAAGCTTGTAACTATGTCTTCATTGAATCCGTCTAACAGGTTGAGGTGATTGAGAATGAAACCATTTAAATATTGGAGTCGGCGTTTGAGTATGCTTTTGATGTTAGTCATTATTGTTGGCTGTGGAATATCGAATAAGGGGGAAGTAACTTCCAAACCCCATGAAACGAATACGGAAGAAGTGGCAAAGGAATCAACGAAGGGATGCCCGGGAACCATTGAATGGATTGATTTTCTGATGTTCAATGATGTTACATACTTTCAAAACAACGAAGGGACCAAAGAGGTACCTGCAGAGCAAATTGGGGACAGGATAGGGGAAGTGAGCTACATGATAAACGAGCATGTGTGTGCGGATCACGTGACCGAGAATGGAGATGCGGCATATCTTCCAATTGGAACGGTTATATATGAACTAAAAGGTTATAAGTCACATTATCGCGTGGTAGCGAATAATAAGGTTTACGAAGCAAAAGAAAATCCCCATGCGAAGACAATGGGAGACCTGATGGACATTAAAGGCAAAGTGGAAAAAGTCAGCCTTGAAAGTGGCAATGACGGGAGTCCAATCGGTAACTTCCCCCAGGAAGCCGCATCCGAATTCATGAACGAGCTTCTGCCGTTGCGATATGTTAGCTTTGATGAAGTGTATAAGAAATCCAAGCATGAGACAGGAATTTTTTTACGTGTACACCTTCAAGATGGAACATCTTTTCGAATGGTTTATTACCCAAAAGCAAATGCTTTCTCAGCAGGAGCATTTGGAACAGAAAAGTTACAATTGTTAATCGTTTCTCAGAGAAAAGAAATTAAAGCAGCTGCTGGATTATAGAGTGGAGTGGAGGTTCAACAATTCAGCTACAATGACGAGAAAAAGATGATTATGAATGCAGAAGAATTATTACTGCCTGTTAAATGATACCTGGAACCTATCCACCTACTCTGGTAACAACAAAAAACCAAGGCTTCGAGTTAATGACTCATGAGCCTTGGTTTTTACTGTGTCGTAATTTTTGTTAACTGCGACTTATTGCTTCTATTCTGCTCGTACTTTAAAGAATGAGATCAGTTCTTGCAGCTGCTCGGATACAACCGAGAGTTCATCGGATGCACTCACAATGGCAGCCATGGAGGCTTCCTGCTCTTCAATGGACTGTTCAATTTGTTTACTGCTATTCGCTGCCTTGCTGACATTGGCAGAGAGTTCATCCGCCGTAGCAGACATTTCTTGTGTACTTGCTGAGATTTCTTCGGTAGAACTGGAGATATCCTGAATCTGGTTTGCAACTTTATTCGTAGCAGTCAGAATATTCTCGAAGAATACACCTGTCTCTTGGGTAACTTCCAAGCCTTTCGTTACTTCCTTGGAACCCAACTGCATCGCCGCGGCAGACTGAGTGATATCCCGCTGGATCTCCTCAATTAACTGTCGAATCTGCTTGGCTGATTCCTGGGATTGTTCCGCCAGATTACGCACCTCGCCTGCAACCACGGCAAAACCTCGTCCTTCTTCACCCGCGCGTGCTGCCTCAATGGAAGCATTGAGCGCCAGCAAGTTGGTTTGTCCGGCAATCTCCGTAATGAGGTTAACAATGTTGCTAATCTCATTCGAGTTATTTTCCAACGACTGAATCGAGTTCGACGTATTTTGTACTGCACCGGAGATCAAGCGCATCTGCTCAATAACTTGCTGCATCACCACATTACCTGTACTGGAGCGCTGCTCCATGCTGAGTGCTTCGTCTGCCACATCAGCTGAACTGCTGGCGATGGTCTGTACGACCGTTGACATCTCTGTCATGGCACGTGCATTCTCTACCGTTGCTTTGTCCTGAGACACCAGTCCGGTGGATATCTCCCGAATATTGGTGCTGATGGATTGAATGTTCACATTATTTTTCTCGGAAATGCCCAGGAGTTGTTTGGAAGATTCCGAGAGGTGATGTGAAGTATTCTGGACTTTGTAGATGGTTGTATTGAAGCGATGGATCATCGCATTAAACTTCTCGTTGATGATACCCAGATCATCTCGCCCGGTGTCGATGATTACGTCCAGATTACCCGTGCTGACTTCTTCGATACCTTTCATCAGGTTGCGAATTGGAAGCAACGTTCTTTTCAGCAATATGAATTGCAACACCATGAACAGGATCAGGAATCCGACAAGGAACATCAATCCGTACGTAAGCAATTCCTTAAGTCCTTTTGGAACGGCACTTGCATCAACATCGAAGTAAAGAGCAGCGTACATGGAGCCATCTGCATTATTAATAGGGTAGATCAGTGTGGTCCAAGTTCCGTACTCGTCCGTGTAGAAATCACTGAAAGCAGGCTTCCCGTCCTTTTTCATCTGTTCCAGCACCACAACGTTATTTTGAGGTAGCGGATACATGGCACCTGCGGGCAGATTACCTTCCTCAAATGGTTCCAACAGGTTCGTTGGAATGGCGATGATGGACGTTCCGTCTCCTTCTTCAAGTTCTGAACCGAAAATGTACGCCTGTGCGATGTTTGGATAGAACTCATGGATGGAATCAAGGTAAGCTTTCATTTCCTGCTGTACAGGACCGGAGTAGCTTTTTTCCTTAGCCGCTTCTGCCACTTTGGCAGTGTCGAGATCATCGTACCATTTCTGGGTGATGACGGTAGCCTGGTCGTGCAGCTGTTCAACCAGAATGTTTTTCTGCAATTGATATGCGGCAGTGATCAGGATTACACCAATCAACGTGATACTGCCGAATGAAATCACCAAATTTTTGATAAAGAAAGGCATGGTACTCCAGCGAAGCTTATTAAACAAGATGGTTCACTCCTTCTATGATTGTGACGAAGGACTTATCCTGGACGTTGTACGCGCTATGTAATTTTGGATCTATTAAATTCTTTTTTGCTTCTGTAAAAGTTTTCGTACGGCATTTTGATATTCACGTATACGAACTCCAGGTAAGTTCTACTCCTCTGTTATATCGTTATTTCGACATACTAATGTTAGATATTTCAAGTAAAATAGGTCTTATGAACCGGTTCCATGGAATTAAAATGCACTTTTGCATGACTTCATGTATGTCGACGAATTCTTCTTTTGGACCATGAATTACAGGTGTGTCTTGATGGTACCCATTCATTTAAGATTCACTAAAGGTTCGTCCTCTACCATAGTTACATAAGCCTCAGTTGCTTAACAGAAACCAAGAAGGAGGATTTATCATTTTGAATAATTTATTACGAAAAGCAGCAGTAACGGCATTATCCGTCACCATGGTAACGTCATCTTTTGGCCTGATTGCAAGTCCGAATGCGGCATATGCTGCAGAAAGTACAGCAACAACCGCGAGTGCAGGCGTGACGCAAGCGTATGAATCATTGTTCCAGACGGATAACGTCATTGACGTGAATGTAACGATTGATGATGCAGACTGGAAGAGTATGCTTGAAAGTCCGCTCGATAAGGATTACAAGAGTGTGAGTGTGGAGGTGGACGGCAACAAGCTGGACAACGTTGGTTTCTCCACCAAGGGCAACCTGACCTTGAAAGCCGTAGCCTCGATGGAGGATTCGGATCGATACAGCTTCAGACTCAAGTTCGACAAATACGACAAAACACAAACCTTACTCGGACTGGACAAAATGGTGCTGAATAACAACTATGCTGATCCATCCTATATGCGTGAGGTACTTCACTATGAAGCGCTTCGCAGTATTGGCATGGATGTGCCGATGACAAACTACGTCAATCTGTATGTTAATGGCGAACTGGTCGGTTTCTACACCGGGGTTGAAGCCGTAGATGACAGTTACTTGGAACGCAACTACGGTGAGGATTACGAAGAAGGCGTACTCTATGATACGGATGAGAAAAGTTATCTTCAATATGAAGAGGGCAGCGACTACAGCACAATTACCAAAGACTTGGGTACGGATGAGGACAAAGCCAAATTAAAAACCTTCATCCAAACGCTGAACGAGATGCCAGAAGGCGAAAAGGGTGATATTGAGAGCGTGCTGGACGTGGATTCGGCGCTTCAATATATTGCAGGCAACATGGTTTTTGGCAATTATGACAGTTATAACGGCGACAAAGGACACAACTACATGCTCTATGGCGATGCGGATGGCAAGTTTACAGTTGTGCCGTGGGACTTTAACATGTCCTTCAATGGATACTCTGGTGGAGGCGGGCGTGGCACAACAACCGGATCAACCACGACCAACACCAATGCAACGAACGTATCTGTGGATGAGCCTGTACTGGGCATTAGCATGGAAAATGTACCGATGATTAACAACCTGCTTGCTGTACCTGAGTATAAAGAAAAATATATGAGCTACGTCAATGAATTGACGGACTATATGGAAGGCATTCAGGATCGTATTACTGGCCTTGCTGATGAGATTCGTCCTTATGTAGAAGCCGATCCAACGAAATTCTATACGACCGAACAGTTTGAATCCAACATTGCTTATTCTGCAAATGCAGATGCAGCAGCGGGTGGTATGGGCGGTACACCACCAGAAGGGTTTGAGGGAATGACACCACCTGAGGGCATGGAAGGTATGACGCCGCCGGAAGGTTTCGAAGGAATGACACCTCCGGATGGAGCAACTCCTCCGGATGGCACAACGGGAACAGGAACAACAGATAGCACCGGCAATACGCAGACACGTCCTGGCGGTAACTTTGGCGGTGGAGGCGGAGGTATGGGCTCCATGGCAGCCGGGTCACTAACCACATTTGCACTGAACCGCCTTGCGAATCTGCAAGAGCAACTTGGGCGTGAAGTAACGCCGCTGCCTGAGACTTCGGAAGAGACAGGTTCGAATACTTCATCTGGAACAACTGACAAAACCATTACCGTAACACTCGATGGTAAATCAATTACCTTCCCGGATCAGGACCCACTGCAGCAAAGTGGCCGAGTGATGGTACCTGTGTATGCAATTCTCGAAGCACTTGGTGCAGAAGTGACTTGGGACAAAACGGCGAAGACCGTAACAACCGTTCTGAATGACCAGACTCTTGTGCTCAAGATCGGAAGTAGCACAGCAACCGTAAATGGAGAGACAATTGAAATTGATACACCAGCGATCATTCAAAACAGTCGCACACTCGTACCCGTTCGCTTCATCTCAGAAGGACTGGGATTAGCCGTGGATTGGGATCAAGCTGCTGCACAAGTAAGCCTTACATCCAAATAAGAAATATCTTCTGTGGTGCAACGTTGTTGTACGGAGAATGAGAGAAGGGATTCGATGGTCAGATCGAATCCCTTTTTGCTCTGCATTCACATAAACCTGTTACAATAGGGAAAAGGAGGGACTTCAATATGGCTCCTGATAAAACAAAACTTTTCCCCAATGAGAATATCCGCACCGTATGTTACATTCAAAACCTGCCGCCACGTTCCAACGTGGACATCGGTGATTATACGTATTATAGCGATAACACCAATCCGCCAGAACAATTCTATGACCGGATACAACATCATTATGACTTTATTGGTGATCGGCTGGTTATTGGCAAGTTCTGTGCAATTGCGGAAGGTGTGACATTCATTATGAATGGCGCCAATCATCGGATGGAGGGCATGACGACGTATCCTTTTAACATTTTCGGTGGAGGATGGGATCGTGTGACACCTACACTTGAGCAGCTTCCATATAAGGGTGACACGATACTGGGGAACGATGTATGGCTTGGACAACATGTGACGATCATGCCTGGTATCACGATTGGAGACGGGGCAATCGTTGCCTCCAATTCAACTGTTGTGAAGGATATCGAACCCTATACGATTGTTGGTGGTAATCCAGCCAAAACTGTTAAAAAGCGTTTTGATGAAGAAACAATTGCACTGCTGCTGGAATTGAAGTGGTGGGATCAGGATGAGGAGTGGCTGGATACGCACCTGGAACGTCTTGTCTCTACATATGATCTAGAGATATTACGCGGACTTTTGAACAGCAAGTAGAGCAGGTAGAAAGTGTATTTGACCAAAGCAAATCAGGCCCTGGACCGTTTTGAGCGGATCAGGGCCTCTTATTGTCCAAGATGAAATGTTAGATTAGCGGATGGGGGGACGTAGAGTACAATCAGACTTTGCTAGTGGGGGTTTTGAATGAGTATGAGTTTCTGCATGATCCGTGTTTGTCTGTTTGCCTGAATAAAAGTTAATGATATCATCAACGGTAGTAAACACGACATTTAAATCCATATTATCATTGTGTGTTTGAATAAAAACCTCTTTTCAATGGGTTGTTGCGTTGTTTAATTTAAAGCTTCTTTCATGCTTAAGCCTGCTGTGAATACAGGAACTTTACCTGCAGGTAGTTGAATTTCTTTGCCTGTTCTCCGACTTCTTCCCGTTCTTGCCTCACGCTTCTGTACTTCAAATTTCCCGAATCCAACCAGTTGAACTTCTTTACCTTCTTTGAGAGCTTCCAGAATTGAGTCCAGTACAACGGTTACCGCCTTTTCAGCATTCTTCTTGGAGAAACCGCCAGCCTTGGCTACTTCTGTGATCAATTGTTCTTTATCCATGGGGAATACCTCGCTTTCATTGTTGGGGTGTGAAATTCTGTGCTGTACAACCTATGAGTAAATAAAAAGCTGCCTTATTAATAAGGCAGCTTTCATATAATTAAAGTTTAGTAACGTTCTCAGCTTGTGGTCCACGGTTACCTTGAGTTACTTCAAATTGAACGCGTTGACCTTCGTCCAAAGATTTGTAACCTTCACCTTGAATTGCACTGAAATGAACGAATACGTCTGTTCCTTCTTCAGTTTCGATAAAGCCGAATCCTTTATCCGCGTTGAACCATTTCACTGTACCTGTTTGCATGTGATTCCTCCAAAAAATAAGTTTTTAGCCGATCATTATGACGAGTATATTTGAAAAATTGACACTCACCTGGTGCATTTAAACCACAGACTTGATGTCCGCTAATGTATCGATTAATATGATAATACCATGTCCGCTAATATAAGTCAAGATTTGGAGGTAATTTCTAATGAATCAGTCATCAGGGATTTCGGTGCAGCGGGAGCCGACGATAGAAGAATTCATTCATATGCTTGCCAATGAGGATGAATTACAGCCCAAAACCGTGAAGGAATATGCAAGTGATCTGAAGCACTTTATCGAATGGTACAAGGAAAACACCCTGCTCGGGGAAAAGGTTACATTGAGAATTGAAGACATAGATACATCCACTTTAGTCCATTATCGTGAAGATTCACACAAGGTTATGCTATTGAAACCAGCCACCATTAACCGCAGGTTGATTACGCTGAAGCGTTTTTTCAAATGGGCTGTCCTGGAATCCAGACTCAATCATGACCCCTCCAAAGCATTAAAATTCATTCCGGAAGACAAAGTCAGCCCACGCCGAATGACATCCGAAGAAGAAGAAGCGTTCCTCGCGGCAGTGGAGTACGTTAACTCTCTTCGTGATCGGACTATCCTGACCCTTATGTTCCATACAGGCTTGCGAACGATGGAGGTATGCAATCTCACGCCTGGTGATATTGAACTTGGTAGACGAAGTGCTTACCTGACAGTGAGAGCAGATAAACGCAACCGGGAGCGTAAGGTCCCTTTGAATATGCAGTGTATTGTAATATTGAATCAGTACTTATCTGATTTTGCTACCGATCATACGTACCTTTTTCCTTCAGAAAAGACAAACGATCGTTTAACGGAGAGAGCACTACGCCATCTGATTAAAAAAGTAATGATTGCAGCAGGACTGGAAGGTCTGAGTTCACACGATCTGCGTCATCGTTTTGGCTACGCCATGGCAGAGCATACGCCACTGCACCGTTTGGCGGAGATGATGGGGCACACCAATCCAGATACGACAATGATTTATATCAAAGCATTAAGTACGAATCAGCGGTGAAAACAAGAATAAAGGATCCATATGATAGTTAGAATTAAACCCCTCTTATTAGAAGTTCTTCGAAATTTCCGTGTTTGTATTACTTTAACCTAACCTTGGCATTCATATACTCTCCTTCACATTTCACTTAGGCACTGCCCGACAGGGTTGCCTTACCTCTCTTGAAGAAAGCGATTACATATCCCTGATAATATTGTATATTATGATGGCAACCTTGGATCTGATCAACATGATTCCTTAGCATTTGGCATAAATTCGGTGAGAAATAAGAAATCCAATGATTCACAATATCACACATATATCAGTTGTTAGGGCTTACAGCCCATTATAAAAAGGAGGAATCCGAACGTGTACCGGGTACTGCTGGTGGATGATGAAGAAGATGTGCGGGAAGGACTTGTTGTAGAGGTCGATTGGGAAGCGCTCGATCTGCGGATTGTCGGTTTGGCTGAGAATGGGCGAGAAGCTTTGGAGATGGCGGAGCGGGTGGAGCCGGATATTGTGGTGACCGATATCAGCATGCCCTTCATGAATGGTCTGGAACTCGCGCAAAGATTGAGGAAGCGTAATCCACTTGTGAAGGTGGTCATCTTAACTGGATATGATGAATTTGATTATGCGAGGCAAGCCATCTCGTTAAGTGTGGATGAATATCTGTTGAAGCCGTTCTCGGCAGGACATCTCACCGAACTGCTCACAAGACTGCGCGCCCAGATGGCCGCTGAAGTGGCCGAGCGTGAAGATGTACAACAGCTGCGTGAGCACTATCATACCAGCTTGCCATTACTGCAGGCAGATCTGATGGCGACCTTGCTCCATCGGCAGAAATCTTCGACATATATTCATAGTAAAGCCAAACAATGCGGTTTGGATCTGGCAGGGAAACGCTACGGGGTGTCTGTATTAACACTGCATATGGAAGGAGATGTGCAGAAGGACAAACCTGAGGAAGTATTCAACGAGCTGCCGCCGCGGCATAACCAATCAACATCTGAGGAAGCGGATCAGTCTGAGCTATTCGTTCCCGGAGGTTCATTGCGTCAATCGGAAGATGCTGAACTGAAACGCTTTGCTGCACTTAACATTGCGGCAGAAGTATGGGCGGAACACGGGGCTGGTCATGCCTTTATGCATCAGGAGACGATTGTCCTGCTCTATGTGGATCGCTTGGGCGGTACAGATGGCGCGAAGCGACAACAGAAGGCATTGGAAAATGTGATGCGCAGCATCAATCACTACTTACGTATCCCCGCTACGGTGGGATCTGGTCAGATCGTGGATACACTTGCGGAGGTGAATCAGGCCTATGAAGATGCCCTGCTCGCCTTGGATTATCGGCTTGTACCCGGAACGGATTCAATCATATATATCGCGGATGTAGAGCGGCAGACGGCGGGCAAGCTGCGGTTCGACGAGTTGAAGCAGCAGACGCTGACACGTTGTCTTAAGGCGGGTACACAAGTGGAACTGGAGGAAGCACTGATGATCATTTTCCGGGAAATTACAGTGGAACATGGGCGCAGTGATATTCAGCTCTATCTGATTGAAGTGTTAACAACAGTATGGAAGGCAGCGCAGGCATCCGGAGAAGAGATGGAGGACATCTTTGGAGCAGGGTTCCAATTGTATGCAGATCTGTTCCGACTGCCAGGTCTTACTGACGCACAGAAGAAGGTACGGGAGGTCTGTCTACTTGTACAACATCGCATTGCCAGTGGTCGCCAGCATGTATATAAGGATATTGTTGAGCAGGCGTTAGTCTTCACCAAAGAGCATTATGCCGACCCTGACCTGTCCATTCAGAAGGTGTGCGGACATTTGCATATCAGCTCCGGTTATTTTTGTGGCATTTTCAAAAAAGAAGTGCAGCTTACCTTCCTGCAGTACCTGATGCAGATCCGGATGGAGGCAGCCCGTGAACTGCTTCGCTCGACAGAGCTGAAGTCGTTTGAGATTGCGGAGCAGGTTGGCTTTGCTGAACCGAATTACTTCAGTTTTTGTTTCAAAAAACATATTGGCGTCTCGCCCAAAGAATATCGTAAACAGGCTTCCCAGGTAGCAAGTGAAGGTTCCATCCGATGAAGTTCTTGTCTAAGTGGTTGAACTTCAGGGGACTTCAATTACGCTCCAGGCTGCGTTCGTCCAGAGTCAGCAGTATCCGGTTTATTATTACGTGGTCCTTCTCCGTCTTCATCGTCCTGGTGCTGACCATCATGGCGATGCTTCTGCATGACAAGTTCACCCAGGCTGCCGAGCGAAGTGCCGAACTGACAACGAGACAGATTGTGGATCAGGTCAGTTATAACCTGGAGGATTACGTCCGCAGTATGTCTCATCTGTACCGTGCCATTGAGGAGCACATGCTACGTGACGGGACATGGGAAGGGGAATTGGTGGACAAACAGCTTGACACACTGCTCAGCAGTCGTGAAGATATCATCTCCATTACCCTGCTCGATTCCACAGGGCATTTGCTCAAAAATCGACCTACAGCTGAATTAAAACCGAGTGCCCATGTGACTCAGCAAGGGTGGTTTCAGTCTGCGCTTCGTGTGCCGGATCACCTGAGTTTCTCGTTACCTCATATTCAGAACATGTACACAGGCCCATATAAATGGGTCGTTTCCATGAGCAAAGGCATAACGATACGGCAAAATGGTCAGGATCGGAAAGTCATTCTGCTGGTCGATATCAATTTCAAACAGATGGATGAACTGAGCCGCCGGGTCAGTCTGGGGCAACGGGGATACGTCTACATTATCGATGAGAGTGCGGGCAATATCGTGTACCATCCCCAGCAGCAATTGATGTATATGGGACTCAAAAGCGAGAATATTGAACAGGCTTTGGTAGCTTCTGGCAGTTACGAAGATGAGGCAGATGGTCAGAAAAGGCTAAATACCGTGAAGTCCGTTGCCAATATTGGATGGAAAATTGTCGGTGTGGCCTATTTGGATGAAATTATGACAACACGTCAGGAAGTGAACGGATATCTCATTCGTGTATTGGTCGTTGTGCTCGTGCTGGTCATTCTCGTATCGCTGTTTCTTTCCTCCAGTCTGACTCGTCCGATCCGGCGAATGGAGCGCAAGATGAAGGCTGTGGAGCGCGGGGATTTCAACGTGGAGTTGCCTATCGAAGGACCGCTTGAAGTGGAACGTTTATCCCGTCGCTTCAACCTGATGGTCAATAAAATCCGAACCCTGATGGATGAGATCATTCATGAACAGGAGCAGAAGCGTCGTCTGGAGCTGGAAGCCTTGCAGGCCCAGATCAATCCGCATTTTTTGTATAATACGCTGAATTCCGTGGTGCGCATGGTAGGCATGAGCCGTAATGAGGAAGTGATCACGATGATCACATCTCTTTCGCGCCTGTTCCGCATCAGTCTCAGTCAAGGTAAAACGATTATCACGGTCAGGGAAGAGCTGGAGCATGCGCAGCATTATTTGACGATTCAACAGATGAGATTCAAGCGCAAATTCAACTTTAACATTCAGGCAGATGAGACGCTCCTGGAATGCCTGACCTTAAAGCTGGTGCTTCAACCCCTGATTGAGAACGCCATTGTTCATGGCATCGAGTACCACATGGACGAAGGAAGTATTGAGGTCGATGTTTATTGTGAGGACAACAAGTTGGTGTTTCGCATTACAGATAATGGGGTCGGCATGACGGAAGAACAGATGTCGGGATTGTTAAGTGGCCGTCCGGTTGTCAAAAGCGGTGCAGGATCAGGTGTCGCGGTACGCAATGTACATGACCGAATCCGGCTCTATTACGGGGAGGGCTACGGTCTTGAATTTGCAAGTGAGCTGGAAGAAGGCACCACGGTCTGGATTCGAATTCCCATTCAATCGCAGCAGAAGGAGGTCGAGCCTGATGACGGACAAACAAGTGAATAGGAACGATGCCCGTAGAGTTAAAGGATTGAATATTTTTACGTATTGGAAAAAGGTTGCTGCGAGCATCCCGGGATTTCGGAAACGTCGGTTGTTAACTGGGACAGTTGCAAGCTTCTGTCTGCTTATAAGCAGTGCCTGTGGCCTCTCGAGTCCAGATGCTGCGACAGTACCATCACGTATTGCGCTGATTACACCAGCAGGCACTGGCGAACTTGCGGAAGCCATCCGGCTTGGTGCCGAAGCGGCTGCCAAAGAGAGTGGGGTGGAACTGATTACCGTGGAAGCATACCCTTCCGAGGGTCATGTGTACACACCTGCCCTTCTGGACGCTGATCGAAGTCAGATGAAGGTCAAACAGGCAAATCCGAACAGCCAAACGTTGTCTCGCAGTGTGCGAGAGCAGGCACAGGTTGAAGCAGCCGCATTGGCTCTGAAGCAGGGGGCAACAGCTCTATTGGTTGATCCCCTGAGTGAGAAGGCACTTAGCAATATTATTCAGGAGGCAAAGACATCGAATTCCGATGGAACCATCGTTCCTGTCATTGTGCTTAACGATGAATTTCCCGTGAAAGGTGTAACCAGTATCATCTCCATGGATAATGTCGAGGCAGGGATACAGGCCGGCCAGGCCATGGCAGAGCTGCTAAAAGGGCGAGGGCGTGTAGCTTTATTGGGTCCAGACCCCGTTAATTCCGGTCTGATTCAGAGAGAGCAGGGGGTAATGGAAGTCCTGGTACAGTATCCTGATATTCAAGTGGAACCCAAATCGATATGTAATACACGGGATGGATGTTGGCAGACTGCGAAGCAATTGCTGGACCAGCAGGATGTGGATGGCTTTATCACTCTTCAGGAACCGGCTTCACTGGGAGCAGCTGATGAACTGAATCGACGTAACGCTGCGGAAAAGGTAAGAATTGTTGGATTCGGCAGTGAACAACAGCAACTGGAGCAATTGCAGGAAGGGGTCCTGGATCATCTCATCGTGCAGAATGGATACAGTGCAGGTTATCTGGGATTGAATCAAGCCGTTGCACGGCTGAACAATCAACAGGTGCAAGCGAGAGTTCTCCTTGAGACGAAGCTGGTGAGTACTGACAATATGTTCTGGATGGATAACCAGAAACTGTTGTTTCCTTTTGTACAATGAAGACACTTTATAACTTGAGGAAGATTTCGATAGAACAGGTGAAGATATTGTATTCGAATTTAATGTAAACCCTTTCATAATAAAGACATCGGTTAAGCCGAATGAACTTGGGGGAGGTCATTAGGATATGAAGAAAACATGGATGACACTGTTGATTACAGCATGTATGGTTGTGACGGCTGGGTGTAGCAGCGGTGGAGACAGCGCAGGTGGAAGTACGGGAACAGATACAGGAGGCCAAACAGCAGCCGGGACGGAAACGCCCAAGATTGGTGTCGCCATCTACAAATTCGATGATACATTCATGACGGGGGTACGTAATGCGATGACCGCAGCAGCGGAAGGTGTTGCGACTCTGGATATTGTGGATAGCCAGAATGCACAGCCAACCCAGAACGAGAAGGTCGATCTGTTTGTGTCCAAGAAATACAATGCCATGGCCGTGAATCCGGTGGACCGGACGGCAGCAGGTGTCATTATTGACAAGGCCAAGGCAGCGAACATTCCAGTGGTTTTTCTTAACCGTGAGCCCGTGGCTGAAGATATGAACAAGTGGGATAAAGTGTACTACGTCGGAGCAAAAGCGGAGGAGTCCGGTACGATCTCTGGACAGCTGATTGTGGACTACTGGAAGGCACATCCGGAAGCAGACAAAAACGGCGATGGCAAACTGCAATACGTCATGCTGAAAGGGGAACCGGGTCACCAGGATGCAGAGCTTCGGACCAAATATTCGGTTCAGGCCATCCAGGATGCCGGTATCGAAGTGGAAGCATTGGCGGAAGACACGGCCATGTGGGACCGTGTGAAGGGTCAGGAGAAAATGCAAGCTTTCCTGGCATCCCACGGCGACAAGATTGAAGCCGTTCTTGCGAACAATGATGACATGGCCTTGGGTGCCATTGAGGCATTGAAAGCAGCCGGATACTTCAAGGATGGCAAATCGATGCCGGTTGTAGGTGTAGATGCAACAGCTCCAGCCATTCAGGCTCTACAGGATGGAACGATGCTGGGCACGGTGCTCAATGATGCCAAGAATCAGGGTGCAGCCACGGTGGCACTGGCTTCCGTACTTGCCAAAGGTGAGACACCAACGAAGGAAAATACCAAATACGATATTACCGATGGTAAATACGTCTGGATTGCATACAAAAAGATTACCAAAGATAACATTGCCGACGCCCAATAACAGCACGAGACAGGGACGTCCGACATTCGGGTAACGTCCCTTTTTTGCTGGTCATATGGAAGGGAGGAACCAAGATGGAGTCACCTTACCTGCTGGAGATGAATGGAGTCTCGAAAGCATTTCCGGGTGTGCAGGCACTAAGTCAGGTCACATTGAAACTGAAGCCCGGTACGGTTCATGCCTTGATGGGAGAGAATGGAGCGGGCAAATCCACACTAATGAAATGTCTGTTCGGGATGTATCATCCGGATGAAGGAACGATACGCATCGAAGGAAATGATGTGGATATTCCGAATTCCAAGGCGGCACTTCAGCAAGGCATATCCATGATTCATCAGGAGCTGAATCCGGTCCCGCATCGCCCGGTGATGGAGAATATCTGGCTGGGGCGTTTTCCGATGAAGGGAATACTGGTGGACGAGAAACGGATGTATTCCGATACACTGGCTCTGTTCAAGGACCTGAATCTGGATATTGATCCGAAGGCTCAAGCGGGAACATTGTCTGTCTCCAAGATTCAATCGATGGAAATCGCCAAGGCGGTCTCATTCAATTCCAAAGTTATTGTCATGGATGAACCCACCTCTTCCCTGACAGGCAAGGAAGTGGAGCAACTCTTCGCCATTATTAATGAACTACGCAGTCGGGGGGTGTCCATTATCTACATTTCCCACAAGATGGAGGAGATCCTGACGATCTCGGATGAAGTGACAATCATGCGTGATGGCTTCGTTGTCGGGACTTGGGATGCTGCGGATTTAACGACAGATCTGATTATTACACGCATGGTGGGTCGTGATCTGGATGAACGTTTCCCGGAACGCACCAACGTACCCGGTGAAGTGATATTAAAGGCCGAGGGTCTGACATCCAACCAGTCCAAATCGTTTTGTGATGTATCCTTTGAGCTGCGAAAAGGTGAAGTGCTCGGCATTGGCGGCTTGGTTGGAGCACAGCGGACAGAACTGATGGAATCCTTGTTCGGACTTCGCGGACTCGCTTCAGGTACGATTTCGATTCATGGGCGCAAGGTGAAGATTAACTCCCCCGCAGCAGCGAAGCGTCATAATATCGCGTTGCTCACGGAAGAACGAAGGGTTACAGGAATATTCCCCGTGTTGTCGGTGTATGAGAATACGATCATTGCCAGTCTGGGGCGCTACCGCAATCGCGTGGGCTTGCTGGATGAGAAAAAGGGACGGGAAGAAGCACGGGAACAGACGCAGAAGTTCAGAACCAAAACCCCTTCAGTTAACACGCTGATTCGAAACCTGTCTGGCGGTAATCAACAGAAAGTTCTGTTGGCCCGCTGGTTGCTGACCGATCCGGAGATTCTGTTGCTGGATGAACCGACACGTGGAATCGATGTAGGGGCCAAGTTCGAGATTTACACCATTATTACGGAACTGGCTCGTCAGGGCAAAAGCATTATTATGATTAGTTCGGAGATGCCTGAACTGCTTGGTATGTCGGATCGCATTATGGTGATGAGCGAAGGGCGTCTAACCGGAATCGTGAACGGAGCCGAGGCAACAGAGCAGGATATTATGAGGCTGGCCGCTCAGCAGCGGATGGCTTAGTCAGGAGGGAAACAGATGAACACACAGATGATCAATCAAGTGAAAAATTATGTAACACAACGCGCTATCTTTATCGTATTGATTCTGCTCATCATTGGTATTGCTATTGCCGATCCGAATTTTCTGGCCTTCTCTACACTGCGGGACATCTTACAGCAATCCTCCACACGGGCCATTATTGCACTCGGTGCAGCCTTTATCCTCGTCACGGGTGGGGTCGATCTGTCCGCGGGAAGGGTGGTTGGTCTGACGGCTGTTGTATCGGCATCGATGCTGCAGATTGATGAGTATGCGAACCGTTTCTTCCCCGATCTGCCCCATTTGCCGGTGTTGTTGCCGATTCTGGTTGGAATCACCGCAGGTCTATTCGTGGGTTTGGTCAATGGACTGATTGTCGCCAAATTACATGTGCCCCCTTTTATCGCAACGCTGGGTACAATGGTTGCCGTGTATGGACTGAACTCCATCTATTTTGATACGGAACCCAACCAGTCACAGCCGATCGGAGGATTAAGACCTGATTTTACCGTCATTGGCTCTGGATACATTGATCTGGGCGGGGGTTATTCCATCCCGTATATTGTCCTTATCGCTATTGCGGTGGCTTTAATCTGCTGGGTGATCTTTAACAAAACACGTCTCGGCAAAAATATGTATGCCATCGGTGGCAACATTCAGGCAGCGCATGTATCCGGAATTCATGTGGCCCGCAACCTGGTTGCCTTGTATGCCATTGCGGGTGCGTTATATGGCCTGGGTGGTGTGCTTGAGGCAGCCCGAACGGGTGGAGCAACAAACAATTACGGTAATATGTATGAGCTGGATGCGATTGCCGCATGTGTGGTAGGCGGCGTATCGACAGCGGGTGGTATTGGAACGGTACCTGGAGTTATGGCGGGTGTACTGATCTTCGGGGTCATTAACTATGGTCTGACGTTTATCGGGGTAAGTCCATACTGGCAGTTGATTATCAAAGGATTGATCATTGTTGCTGCGGTGGCTTTTGACATCCGTAAGTATATGGCGAAAAAATAAGATTAACGAAAAAGGTTACACCGTTGTACTCCGAGTGCAGTACCATCTTCCGATCGCCCTTATCCCCTGATTTTCTTGATTCCCTATATTAATAGGGGAAAATCCGGTGATAAATGCGAACGCTCTCGCTTCTTCAGATTGGTTCTGCACTCTACGTTATGGTGTAAAAATTCCATTCATCTTATATGAAAAAGTAGCAAAGAAGCCAGCCCTCGGGATATAGAGAGCTGGCTTTAAGTGTTTAACCATTGACCATCCAATCGATAACGGGGATAACTGGTCCAATGATGCACAAAAGCAACATAAATCCGGCGACATTATAAGATAGCCGGGTGCCGAAATGCGCACGATATTTTTTGGCAATCAAGAAGGTCGGAATCCAGAAGAGGGCTGCTACTACAAAAGGGATGTGAAGTCCTTGAGTTCCGTTGCTATAAATAGGCAGGTTTATTAAGTTAAAAAGGTAATGACTGATCATGAAATTTGCTTGGCCCCATGGAAAGTTAAAGGCTAGGCCCATCGATAATACGAGCAGAGATAGCGTTCCGAAGCCAAGTGGTTTTCGTTGTGTTGTCATGTGATATCCTCC
The DNA here is from genome assembly GCF_037974275.1 of Paenibacillus sp. FSL R5-0519. Classification (NCBI taxonomy): domain Bacteria; kingdom Bacillati; phylum Bacillota; class Bacilli; order Caryophanales; family Paenibacillaceae; genus Paenibacillus; species Paenibacillus sp. FSL R5-0519. The sequence goes on along the minus strand of NZ_CP150234.1, from coordinate 5,361,927 downwards.
ATAACCAAGAGTTGAACCAAATTAATCCATTAATGGATTGTAACACAATAATGACCATGTGAAGAGGAAATGTTTCACTTTTGCCGATTACAATTACATCATATGTCCTATTGCCTTCATAACTTATACATTCATGCGAATTTGACGAGCCTCCATTAATCGACAACATCAGCTAATCATAATCGATATAATACATGTACATAAGTTGTTTGATGTGAGTTTTCTGTCAAAGGGGGCGAGGCTGTTTGCTAAGTTACACGATGAAAATGGTGATATTCCCGCTAGGTTGTCTGCTTGTCATTCTGTCCTCTTATGTTCTAAGACTTACCCCTCATATGGCAATAATGTCGCTTTCGGGGACATTATTGGTAGCAAGTATTTTTGGGGAGAGACGATATCCTGTGCTGCGGAAGTTTCAGTGGATTTTTCTCGGGATATTCCATTATTTCAGTGAACTGAACTGGTGCAACATGCTGTATTATATGCTCATTATTTCAATGATCCAGGACAAACAGCGGTTGGCGCAGACCTTGCCGATTTCGTTGCTGCTTATGCTGCAATATACGGTGATTCGGCTTTCGTATGTGCCTGTAGATACATATACTTTGCTTGTTTCGTTATTTGACCTGTTAACCTCGGTTGTTATCATTTTTTTGTATCATACCTTAATCAACAGTGAGGTCGAGAAGCGCAGGCTTCGGGAGAAAAATCGGTTCCTGACCCTGCATGATCCGCTTACCGGACTGTTGAACTACGAAGGTTACATGGAGGTGCTGCATAAGACAGTAGAAGAACATCGCTCTTTTTTGCTTATCCTTTTGAACGTTAATAACTTTAGTGGTTATAAAAAAGATTCAGAAGATCCTTGGTGTACGGTGATCACAGGTACAGGCCAGATGATCAGCAATCATTTTACCGAGGCCTATGGCATATCCCGGTATGCAGGAGACCGATTTGCGGTCGTTTTGCCGGAGATACAGGATGTGGAAGAACGAATGTCATCATTGCTATCCGTTCAGCTTCAAGGACTTCAGGTAAGCTACAGCATCTCTCTGTATCCGGAAATGTCGGATTCGTTGCAGCACTTTATGACGGTAGCGGAGGATAGACTGCTTCAACAACAGCGCAGCAAATGGCTGAAAAATGAAGAAGAAGTATTTCGTTCCGAAAGACTAAGGGCTGTAGGTGAACTGGCCGCGGGTATGGCGCACGAAATTCGGAACCCGCTTACGGCAATTCGGGGATTCCTGCAGTTGTCACGTGGACAAGCGTTTAATATCGCGCCATGGTATGAAGTGATTATGGGTGAGGTGACAAGAGTGACCGATCTGACGGCTGAATTTTTACAGTTTTCCAAACCCCATGCCAATCATATGAAGCCGGAACAATTGGGCCACTGCCTTGAGCGGGTGATGTCTTTGACCGAGTCGGATGCGGCATCCCGTGGGCATCGAATTACGCTTGAAATGACTAATGAGCCAGTCGTGATCAACATGGATCGGGATAAGATTGTGCAGGTATTAATTAATCTGATTCGTAACGCTTTTGAAGCAATGACAGACCCAGGTGAGGTTCACATGGATTTGTTGCAGGACGGAGACGCAGTACTCATCTCAATTACAGATACAGGAAGCGGTATTCCCGAAAATTCGCTATCTACAATCTTTAATCCCTTTTATACAACCAAAGAAGAAGGTACGGGACTGGGACTTGCACTCTGCCAGAAAATCGTTCAGGATCACAATGGTAAAATTACCGTCCACAGCGAAATGGGGGTAGGTTCCACCTTCACGCTTCATTTGCCAATGGAGACGTAAATCGTATAACTTACCCAGAGACAGCAATTACACAGTCATTAGACAAAATCATAAAAACGCCGCCTGGGTCCTGAAGAACCCCATGCGGCGTTTAGTATTTTGATTAAACGAATGTGCAGAAGCCACATCGGTTCAGATCAGACTATATTGGGTTGAACTAATCATTTACACGTAACGGAGAGGACAGAAAAAACTGAAAAAGCGGAGCTAAAAGCTTTCTGAAAGAAAGCTACTTCGGAAGCATACATCTCGCCTTTATCCACGGATTTTCCCCTTGTGAAAGGGAATCGATAAAATCTGGGGCTAACCGCGATTGGAAGGTTATTCTGTCATCGTAGTGTCTGTGTGAATAATCATTAGTTCGACTTATTTAGATGCCCCTGATGTAACTGATAGTAGAATCCTTGTTGCTGCATCAATGCGTCATGACTTCCACGTTCAGCGATCTGTCCATCATTAATGACGAGAATCTGATCGGCTTCACGAATTGTGCTCAGTCTGTGGGCGATGACAAAGCTGGTACGATCCTTCATTAACGTCCGCATCGCTTCCTGGATCTTCATCTCAGTACGCGTATCAATGCTGCTTGTTGCTTCATCCAGAATAAGAATGGCCGGATCAGCCAGAATTGCCCGGGCAATGGTCAACAGCTGTCGTTGTCCTTGGCTTAGATTGCTTCCCCCGGAAATAATGGGGGTATCGTAGCCCTGTGACAGTTTGCGGATGAACGAATGTGCATTCGCAAGCATAGCCGCTTGCCTGATCTGTTCATCCGTTGCATCCGGCTTGCCGTAGGCGAGATTGTCGCGAATGGTACCCGAGAACAGGTAGGCATCCTGAAGTACAATGCCGAGTTGCCGACGGAGTTGATCCTTCTCCAGTTCCGAGATATCACATCCATCGATGGTGATCCGTCCACCTGTAATCTCGTAGAAACGGGGTAACAGGTTGATAATGGTCGTTTTGCCTGCGCCGGTGGGTCCAACAAGTGCAATCATCTCGCCAGGTTTGGCAGTAAAGCTAACCTTCTTCAGAATGTCTCGCTCCGCACTGTACCCGAAGGAGACGTCTTCAAATACAACTTTACCTTGAATCTGCTCCAGTTGTTTCTTCTGTTCCTCCACATATTCACCAGGCGTATCCATGATGTGAAACACACGTTCAGCACCTGCGATGGCAGCCTGAATCAGATTGTACTGATTGGCCAGATCGCTCAGCGGCCGCTCAATCTGACGGGAGTAAGCGAGAAAGCTGACAATGAGTCCGATGGACGTCAGATCATGATAAGCCATCCATCCACCTACAGAAGCCAGTATGGCAAAACCGATATTGTTCATCACGTTCATCGTTGGCCCAACCAAACCCGAAACAGTCTGGGCCTGGGTGCTGGATGTACGAAGTTTCTCGTTCAGGTTCTCAAAATGTTGATGTGCTTGATCCTGACGGTTATAAGCGGCTACGACTTTTTGTCCAGCAATGGTCTCCTGCGCATACCCATTAAGCTCACCAAGTAACTTCTGCTGGGCCGTGAAGTGTTTGCGAGTTTTTGAAGCGATGAGACGAGTAGCAATGGTTATTAAGGGTACCGTTATCAGACTGAGCAATGTAAGCCGAACATCGAGTGCAAACATGATCGACAAGGAGCCAACGAGCAGAATGGCACTGGACATCAATTGGGTTACGCTTTGATTCAGCGTTGTAGATACGTTATCAATATCATTGGTGGCCCGGCTCATCAGATCCCCGCTTTGATTTTTATCAAAAAACTGGACGGGCAGCTCTTGCAGTCGGGAGAACAACGCGTGTCGCAGATCTTTAACGGTCAGTTGGGACACACCAATCATGACATAGGATTGAGCCCACATCAGGAGTGATCCAAGGACATAAACACTCAGCAAGAGGAGGCATTCCTTCAGCAATCCCGTTGTTACTTTGGGCACGATATGTTCGTTAACGGCGCGTCCGAGAAGATAGGGTCCTGCCAGATTCAGCAGTGTTCCGAGAGCGGTCAGCACTAATGCAGCAATGACGCCTTTGCGATGACGTCCCATGTATGACCATACCCGAATCAGGGCGTGGCGAGCATTCTTGGCTCTGACTTTGGGAACAGGTCCTCTGCCCGCTGGTCCGGGTCTTCCGATGGGAGGCACGACCGTTTGGTGCATGGAGGAAGAGGCGGGTTTAGCCAAATCGAACATCCTCCTTCCGTTGCTGCGAATAATAGATGGCCTGGTAGTGGGATGAATGAATCATAAGATCATCATGTGTGCCCCTGGCAACGATCTGTCCTTCATCAATGACATAGATACAGTCTGCATCCTTCACCGAGGAGATCCGCTGTGCAATCAAAAAGGTCGTGCTGTCTTTCATCAAGGATTGCAATGCCTTCTGAATACTTGCTTCCGTGCTCAGATCCACAGCACTGGTGCTATCATCCAGAATCAGCACTTCCGGTCGCATAAGCAGGGCGCGTGCAATCGATATACGTTGTTTCTGCCCACCGGACAGATTGACCCCGCGCTGACCCAGTTCCGTGTCATACCCGTCCTTCAATTTCATAATAAAATCATCCGCTGCCGCAGCTTGTGCCGCAGCACGCAATTCAGCATCCGTTGCACCGGGCCGGCCGAAGCATATGTTATCCCGGATGCTACCGCTGAACAGAATGGATTCCTGGAGCACAATGGACACACGGCTGCGAAGATCCTGAAGATCCCATTGACGAACGTTCACTCCATTCACGAGCACCTCACCTTGCGAAGCATCATACAGACGGGGAATTAGCTGTACCAGCGAGGTTTTGCCTGAACCTGTTGAACCGATCAGGGCCACTTTCTCACCTGGACGAGCGATCAGATTAATGCCGGTAAGTGCATGTTCTCCGTCATAACGGAAGGATACGTCTCTGAACTCCACTTGACCGCCTGTGTGCGAGGGAAGGGGAGACGATTGGTATGAGTTCTTATCCCGGACAGACGGCAGTGGCTGAACTTTCCCGAAGTTATCGGTACCCGATTGGATATCTGGCTGAGTATGTAACACCTCGTTGAGCCGGGCAGCAGACACCTTGGCGCGCGAGAAGCTCATCATCATCATGCCAATCGACGTGAGGGAAGAGAGTACAACTGTGACATAGTTGATAAAAGCAATCAGATCTCCGGCAGCAATATCGCCTCCAACTACCTGAAAGCCTCCGAACCACAGCACCGCTACAATGGTAGCGTTCAGCATCAGGCTGAGCACGGGTGCATTCAGCGTGACTATACGCCAGGCTTTGACGGCGGTTGAAGTATAATCTTCGTTGGATTGCTTGAACCGCTTTTTCTCCAGACGTGCACGTGCAAACGCCTTGACGACACGGATGCCGGCAAGATTCTCCTGGAGCACAGCATTGACCTGATCAAGTTTGCTCTGAACACTGGCGAACAGCGGATAGGAAGCCTTGATCAGAATAAATAAAATAATAAACAGTATCGGCACAGTGGCAATAAGAATCAAAGCCAGCTTCACACTGATCGTAAATGCCATGATGATACTACCGATGATCAGCATGGGTGAACGGATAAACATCCGCAGCAGCATCTGTACAAAGGTCTGCATCTGTGTAATATCACTGGTCAGACGAGTGATCAGCGATCCTTCCTGAAATGTATCCAGATTGCGGAAGGAGAAGGTTTGGATATGGTCAAACAGTTCCTGACGCAGATCGGTGCCGTATCCCACGGCAGCTTTGCTTGAATAAAGTGTGCAGCCTGCGCCGCCAACCCAGCCGATTAATGCAACAAGCAGCATGATCAGACCTGTAGTCACAATATGGGGTAGATTCCCTGCAAGTACACCATCATCCACGATGCTGGACATCAGCTTGGGCTGGAGCAGGTCCATGGCAACCTCAAGTACCATGAGCAGCGGGGCGATGATCGCCGCTGACTTATATGGTGTCAAGAATCGTTTTAACGTCCACAATAGGAAATCACCTCAGTTTTAATTGCATAAGTGAATCAATTTCATCAACCTTTAGCTGCTTCAAGCCAGTTGTTATTAGCGATGTCGAGAGTTTGCATCACCTCAGGATTCACGCAGGTTTTGGAGCATACGCTGTGCAAGTGCAGACATGATCTCGGATTCTTCCGGCGTAAAATCTTTCTGAGCCTGCTGTTCCAACTCCTGAATCACGATCCTCAATTCTTGCAGCGCGGAGCGTCCCTGATCCGTCAGGTATACCCGCAGACTGCGCAGATCCTTCGGGTCTGCTTCACGTCTCACATAACCGGATGTTTCCATGCGTTTGAGCATGACGGTTACCGTTGCGGGGCTGCGCTGAAGTTGTTCGGCCAGTTTTTTCTGGGATTGGCCATCTTCCCGTTCAAGCTGGAACAACAAAGGGGGCTGCCCCGGGTATAACTCGGGGTGGTTCACAAGTTTCTCATGAACCTTGTAACGTTTGAGTTTCACGAGCTCGGATAGCTGTCCCATTAACCGATCATTTTGGATTGGGTTCATATCATCTACTCCATTTCTACCTTCATTCCATCTTCTCGGTACTGAAAACCAAACCTTTTGAACACGCACATTTAGTTAGTTGACTAACTAAATCTTAAGTTTGATTTGACATATCGTCAAGTGAATACAGATCATTTATTTTGGATTGGAAATATTGACCTGAGATAAAACGATGTGATAAATTGATATTATCTAATTGTTAATAACAAAAAGTTAATAACAGAATGGGGTTTATATCGTATGACTAACGAAGGTTCCTCTGGAGGAAAAGCCCCCGATCACCGGGAGCATCACGATCAGGCACATATCAGTGAAGAACAGTTTTTGGACAGCTATGATGCTGGCGATTACGAACGTCCTTCCGTCACCGTGGACATGTTGGTATTTACGATCCGCAGTGAAGCTCAGGAGAATTATCGCAAGCTCGCGGAACCCGAACTCCAGTTGTTGCTGATCCGGCGGGGCGGTCATCCCTATCTGGGACAGTGGGCGTTACCGGGCGGATTTGTCTCCATGCAGGAATCGTTGGAAGATGCCGCTCGGCGGGAATTGTTGACGGAGACCGGGCTGGATGATATTTATCTGGAACAACTGTACACCTGGGGAGATGTGGAACGAGATCCGCGTACACGGGTCATCAGCTGTTCCTATATGGCGCTGGTTGATAGCAGTGAGCTGGAACTTCAGGCTGGTGATGATGCCAGTGAGGCCAATTGGTTTCGGGTGGAACAGCGGCTTCTGGAAGAGAAACGCCATATCCATGAGCGTGGACGTGTGATAGAACGCAGGCTGCAGTTGATTTTGACCAATGGAACAGAAGAGTTGTCGGCCATTGTTGAGACAAAAGAAACGATAGAAGGAAAAGTGCGGAGCCATCATGTGACGTTGGGTGAGGTTCAGGGGATTGCATTTGATCATGCCAAAATCATTCATTATGCACTTGAGCGTCTGCGATCCAAGATCGAGTATACGGATATTGCATTCAATCTGATGCCGGAGACGTTCACACTGACTGGACTTCAGAAAGTTCATGAGATCATCACTGGCAAAAAACTGCTGGCTGCCGCTTTCCGGCGCAAAATTGCCGATTGGGTCATTGAGACGGGAGAGTATGCGAGCAGTGCCGGTCATCGACCCTCACGTTTATACAGATTGAATCCAGAGAGGCAGAACCCATAGAAGATGGGATGCATCAACGAAATAGAATGAAGTCATTCAATACGTTTGCGGGATAATTGCATACATGAGGATCAAGTAAAGAGGGGATAAGGATGGAAAAGTTTACGTTTTTCTGGAGGACAGCATCGCCGTTCTCACAGTGGCACCCAGCGGATTTTACCGTGAACGGGGTTCACTACACGAGTGCGGAGCAATACATGATGCACCAGAAAGCACTGCTGTTTGGGGATCAGACCATGGCCGACAAGATTCTGAAGGCAAGCTCTGCTTCGGTACAAAAAAAGCTGGGCAGACAGGTCGCAGGTTTCAACCAGACGTTATGGGAAGCTGAGTGCCAGCGCATCGTTTACGAGGGAAATAGGGCCAAATTTACACAAAACGAAGAACTGCTCACCGCGCTGCGCGCCACTCGTGGAACGACCCTTGTGGAAGCAAGTCCGGATGATCGCATCTGGGGTGTGGGACTGGCGGAGGAAGACCCGCGTATTCGCAATCGAAGAACATGGCGGGGAACCAACTGGTTGGGTGAGATTCTGACCCGCCTAAGAGAAGATATAGGAAGTGATTCAGATGAGTGATAAGCGCGTCTCCAATTCACGTTCCAAGCGGGCTAATATCGCACAGCAGACGTTGGCTATTTTGGATGAAGGGCATTACGTAAATGGGTATGATCGCAAGGTTGGGATCGGTACCGATGTGCAGCAAGCCATCCGAAATTCGGTGTTATACCGTCCAGCAGCATTGTCCGCGCTCAGAGAAAAGCGTCGTATAGCACCTCGCATTGCAACTTCATCGGCAGCCCCATCCGCTGAAGTTGAAGCTGTGTCAGTTCGCATTGAAGTTACTGGTGAGACGACACTTGGAGCTGCTTTACGTTTGACCGTAGCTGAAGGAAGAGAAGATGTGGTCTGTCTAAACTTTGCATCAGCGAAAAATCCGGGCGGCGGCTTCCTTGGCGGAAGTCAGGCACAGGAAGAGAGTCTGGCCCGAGCGACAGGTCTATACCCGTGTATCGCTCAAATGGATGAAATGTACGAATACAATCGCAAACAGCGATCGGGTCTATATTCGCATTATATGATCTATTCACCGGAGGTTCCGGTAATCCGTGATGATGAAGATCGATTGCTGGACAAATATTATGTATCATCATTCATTACTGCGCCGGCGGTGAATGCGGGTGTGGTGAAAGAGCGTGGAGAAGCGGATGATTTACAGATTGAATCGGTGATGAAGGAACGCATCCGTTATATTCTGGACGTGGCTGTTGCGAATGGTCACCGCACGATTGTTCTGGGTGCGTACGGTTGCGGCGTATTTCGTAATGAACCGGCAGTAGTGGCGAAGTATTTTCATGATGTGTTAGTGGGAGAGGCTTATAAGGACGCCTTTGAACGCATTGTATTTGCCGTATATGATCGATCAGCAGGTCAGAGAACATTAAAGGCATTTCAACGTATTTTGGCAGAGGTCTAATAAATAAAAAAAGGATCTGTGTAAATAGGATAAAGGAGAGAGATGACATGCAATTTCATGAAAGACAGCAGGATTTGTTTGATCTGGGAGATGATTACTCTCTTGCGCACTGCATATCAGCCGATGCAAAGATGGGCAAGGGCATTGCGGTACAGTTCCGGGAGCGATTCGGATTGGAGAATCTTCAAGAACAGGCCAAACAAGAGCCGCTTGAGATTGGACGATGTTATCCGGTAGGACGGACGCTTAATCTGGTCACCAAGGCAAAGTTCTCCAACAAGCCGACATACCAATCGTTGACGAATGCGGTAGAATCCATGCGTGACGTATGTGTGATGGAAGGGATTACGAAACTGGCGATGCCTCGGATTGGATGCGGGTTGGACAGACTGAAATGGGAGAAAGTCAGCCCAATTATTCAGGAAGCTTTTGCCGATACGGATGTTGAGATTGTTGTCTGTACAGTGTGAGTACGCAGAGTGGGGAAGGTAGATTGCAGCTTGCTGATAGATTCAAAAGAAAAAACCTCAGCTTTGACCGGAATAGAGCGTCAGTATGATTTATACCAACGTTGTTCCCATTTCAAAGTGAGGTTTTTTTGGTTATTTTTTGGAGAACATTTCTTTCGCTTCATCCATGGCCATTTTATTGCCGATCGATGAGTAATCTAGCCAAGGTTGTGCCCCAATCGGGTAGACATGACCGGCTTTGACTGCTTTTAGACCTTGCCAGATCGGATTGTTTTGCAGCTCCTTGAACATGGTTTGAGCTTCATCATCCGAATTCACAACCACAAAGATCGCATCTGCATTATAGTCCGGCAATATTTCACGAGAGACGACCTGGTACGGTTTGGTTGAATCGATATCCGTAATGCCTTTGGCAGGCGTCAGACCGAGATCCTCATACAAAATGGGACCCATGGGACGGCGTGTACTGAACACACGCAACTCTTTGGCAGTAACACGAATCGCCATTACGGTACCATCACCAATCGTGTCATGAATCAGAGATTTCACTTCTTCCGTTTCGGTCGCATAGTCTTGAATGTACTGTTCGGCTTCCTTCTCGCGATTCACGAGTTTGCCAATGTCTTTCAGATGGTCGCGCCATGTACCGTCATCCAGATTGAAGACATGCACTGGAGCAATTTTCTCGAATTTGGCAATATCATCACCGGAGAATTCTTCGTCCAGATAGATTACATCGGGTTTCAGGGCAAGCAAAGCTTCCATATCCGGGTCTTTAACCGGACCAAGTGGCGTTGTATTTTTGAGCTGATCAGCAACATGGGACAGGAAGCCTTTGGCTTCGCCACCAATAACGGAACCCACCGGCGTAATACCGAGAGACAGCAGATCATTGGTCAGATGGATCGACATGGAGGCAATACGTGGCTCTCCTGAACTTGTACTATTGTCCTGATTCTCGGTTGATGTATCCGTGGATGAACCACCGGAAGCAGTTGATGAATTATTGGCCGTTCCACAGGCAGCGAGCACAAGCACCAGACAGATATTCATGACAAGCATAAGGTTTTTCTTTAACATGGGTAGTCACATTCTCCTTGAACATCTCTGGGATGTCTTTATTGTTTTTGTAAAAAAAGATCACTTGCTTCGTACTAACAGGTACAAAAAGTAAGGTGCGCCAATCGCGGCAACTACTACACCTGCCGGTATAGCGTTAGGCTGAAAGATCGTTCGCCCGATTGTATCAGCGCTCACCAGAATAACCATCCCAATGAGTCCGGCAGCAGGGATCAGATGCCGATGCATCGGACCGACAAGTCTGCGCGCCAGATGTGGTGCGGCCAGACCGATAAAGCCAATCCCCCCGGCCATCGATACACTGACGGCAGACAAGGCTACGGCACAGAGCAACAAAATAATACGCTGGGATCGAACAGGCGTCCCAATGCTGGTTGCGGCAGCATCTCCAAGGTTGAAGGCATCGAGCGTTTTGGATCGACTCCAAATGTACGAGATACATAGCACCACCCAGGGAAGCAACGCTTGCACATGAATCCAATCCCGGCCCCAGACGCTACCTGCCAACCAGCGAGCGGCAAAGGAATAGGTGTCTTCATCCAAACGCAGGGATAAGTAGAGGGTCAACGCGTGGAACCCGGCCGCTACTGCGATTCCCACAAGAATCAGCTTAATGGGAGATACGCCGTTATGGCGATCATAAGATAACAGCATGATGATCAGGGCGGCGGCAACACTGCCTGCAAAAGCGAACAACGGAATCAGCAAGGCTACAGAGCCATCCATTGTAAAGGAGAGACTAACAAACACCATTAGTCCAAATGCTGCCCCTGCATGTAATCCCAGAATACCCGGGTCCGCCAGCGGATTGCGGGTAATCCCTTGCAAGGCTGCTCCGGCAATACCAAGTCCCGCTCCGGCCAGTACTGTGACCAGGATGCGAGGCAGTCGGTAATCAAACAGTACAATCTGATCATCCGAACTGCCATGACCAAGCAAGGTCTGTAACACAGCTACTGGGGAGAGGCGAATGGTTCCCGTGTTCAGGCTGATCACAATTACGGCAATGGCGATGCATAGCAGTGTGATGCTGACGACTAACGAACGTTTACCTCGTGATCGTGAAGGTGTATTGAAATTCATCGCTACAAGGCCCTCCTTTCTTTACGGGCCAGATAGAGGAAGAACGGTACACCGACAAAGGCAACCATAATGCCTACTGCGAGTTCCTCCGGCGGGTTCACGATGCGTGAGCCCAGATCGGCGAGCACCAGTAATATCGCCCCAAGCAGCGAAGACATCGGAATGATGAGTCGATAATCCACACCCACCAGTTTGCGTGAGATATGGGGGATGACGAGTCCGACAAATCCAATTGAACCTACTGCCGACACGGACACACCAGCCAGCACAACAACTGCTGCGAGGGCGAGAAACCTCGTCCAGCGCAGGTTGATCCCGAGATTAATCGCGACTTCTTCACCGAGTGACATAAGGGATACACGCCGGGCGAGTGGCATAATCAGCACCAGTGTTGCGAGCAGCACGGGAAGAATCAGCTTCAGATGCCGCCATTCGATTCCGCCAAACCCTCCCGCATACCAGAAGGCCAGATCCTGACTCAGGTCAAAATAAATGGCAACGCCTGTGCTGAGCGAGGTTAACATGGCTGCAATAACGGCTCCGGCAACGGTCAGTCTGATGGAATTCAGACCACCAGGTGCTGCCATTCCAAGCAGGAAGATTAGCAGTGTGCCCAGAACAGCCCCCACGAATGATAAAACCATGATCCAGCCATATGACAGTCCGGGCCAAAAGGCGAAGCTCAGTGCTACGACAAAAGTGGCTCCAGCATTGATGCCCAGAATGCCCGTGTCTGCCAGTGGATTACGCGTTATACCTTGCATTAAAGCTCCTGCAACGGCAAAGGCAGCACCGATAATAACCGCGGCAAGGACACGAGGCAGCCGCAGCTCATGAATAATCTGATGTGGTGTCAAAGCTGGGTTGTACTGAAATATGGCAGCCCATACGGTTTCCAGCGTTAGCCCTTTGGCACCTAAAGAGATGGCGACAAACATACTTAGCAGCAGTATGGCTATGGCCGACAAAAACGTCAGCCCAACGGTTACCGCAGACTTTTTTGAATTAGATGGACGATGTGGCAGTCCCGGATGTTGAATACGGGTCACTCCTTTGGTACCAACAACGAATTTCACTGTTATTGATTATCATTATCAATTAGTCAACATTATAGAATCTTAATTCAGGCCCGTACATGGCATAAATTAAGATTTGGGAGATGGACATTTTTTAGATTACAAAAGTAAAGGTTTGTTCGTCAACATAGAGAGCGCTTCATCGAGCTGGATGTTAATGGAATATGGAGCATATACCACCCATGAGTTCCAGTCGATGAGATGCACACGTCCGTTTTTTACGGCAGGATGGCTGTTCCATAGTGGATTCGATGCCATCTCTTTCAACAGTGTTGCCTTTTCATGCATGGAATTAATCGCAAGTACCATCACATCTGCTTCCAGTCCATCCCATTCTCCTGGTGTGAAGGGTAACCAGTTGAATCCGACGCCAGGTGATTTGCCAGCCAGTTCGCGCTGAATCCGCTGAGGAGCGGTCAATCGCAGACTGCGATAGAAGACATGTCCGAAGTTGCGATGGCTGTACATCCGGGGACCTTTAGGTGTTAACGTGCCAACAGCGACGGTAATATCTCCGACGAGTTCCTTCATTTTTTTGCGTGCACGCTCCGCTTTGCGCTCATGTCGATCCAGCCAATCTGTCGCGGCTTGGGTACGATCCACAATCGATGCAATCTGATGCAGATGACCAAAGACGTCAGTCTGGTTCCAGGGAATCGTGATGATGGGGGAGACATCGCCAATATGCTCCATAGCTTTTGTGGTCGCATTGTCCTTGGTCAGAATCAAATCAGGATTCACATTGAGGAATGCCTGACGTCCTTGTTCCCACGGTTCGTAAGCATGGAAGGGCAGTGCCAGCGATTTGGGCAGATGAGGCAGGTGCCCCTGGATCTGAGCTGCGCATGGTGTGACGCCAAGTGTCATCAGATGGTCCGTGTATGGGTAGGAGAGCGACACGATATTCCGATGCACCTGCTTCGCATAGGAAGTGGGAGCATATCCAGCATGGTTCCGGAAACGTCGGCTGAAATAGAATTCGTCACGGTAACCCACTTCACGAGCCACATCACGGATACGCAGATCGGAAGTGAGCAGCAATTCCTTGGCCCGGTTCATACGCAGATGAGTGATATATTCAATCGGATTCTTCTGCATGCGGCTCTTGAATAGCTGCGAGTAATAGGATGGATGCATGTCAGCCAGCTCGGCCAGCTTTTCCAGCTTGATCTCGTGCATGTAGTTTTCGCGCATGTATTGCAGGGTGGACCTGAGCCACTGTTCCGGTTCCTCCTGCCCAGCCGCTGCGTCCGTCTGATCTTCTTGAGGCCACAGTATATGTAACAGTTCCGTCAGGAAGAGCTGTGCTTTCAAGTCTTTTTGCGAATCTGCGTTATTAAGTTGTGTAAGCTGCACGGCAATGCGCTGTATACCGTAAAATGGACCCTGAATCCAGCCTGTAACCGGTGAACTGAGTTCACGTTCGTAGATGCGTCTGGCTTTGGTTTTCTCCGTAGCCCGATATAGATCGAAGTGAATGATATACAGTTCAATATCATGGTCTTCATTTCCGATCAGTTCAATTGAAGCACCGGGTGTACACAGACAAGCTGATTTGTGAACCACGTGGGATTCGGTCCCATTCATGATCAGTTGGCCTGTGAATTTGTGCATGTATATAAAGGTATGATGAGCAAGTTCAGTAGTGGACCAGCGCCATTTACCACGGGTTATGATATGTTCTGCCTGACGAAGTTCGATTAGGGTATCATTCAGGAATGCATCCAGATCTGCCCGGTTTGAGGGTTCCTTTTCTGAACGGGGATTTGTCTGCTGATGCAACAGGTGTGATGTTATGCTGCTGTTGGCGGTACCTGGGATGGTTGTCATGGTGCTAAGCGACCTCCTTTCTTTTTTAACAGCTATTTAGGTCATGATTGAAGCAGGAACGTGCTATATATTTGCGGACCTGAACGTTTTTCTTGAACATTTATTGATGCGCGTAGCATTAGGCAAGAATTCTATCGATTGAACAGGGGGATACCCGGTTTTTGCCGTGTGGACACATGTGTAAAATCTGGATCGCATCTTTGTGATAACGATATATCTAGAGCTTACCGTAGGCTCGGAGAAGTTGGAGTATAGTTATTGGCTGCCTTGTCTGTCAGGGCCCGTTCGCGGTATAGTCTATTTTTTTTATATCTGTAAGACAGGGATATGATGTGGTTGATCAGGTGTGATGGTTAATTTAACAGGATTACTTGTTTCAAGCGTGTATAGGACAAGATGGCTTGGCCCTGGTCTGCTGATAATCTTAGCAAATCTATTGAAGAATTGAAATGTACACCAATATGTTCGAGATGCTGATGAGGTGGAAGTCTCATGAACGTAAATAAAAGTTAATAATCGAAAACGTTTTCTGACGTGAACGTTTCTTTTTGGTAAAATAAAGGGGATACCATGTTGGCCTGATCTGAATCATGAACCTTTTCAACTAAATATGCAGTAGGGAGGCTTCGATATGACAGAAGTAGTGGGACGGGATAAAGTACGTTGGGGCATTATGGGCACCGGATGGATTGCATCCCAGTTCGCAAAGGATCTGGAGCATGCCGGGAACGCGGTGAAAGCAGCGGTAGGTTCACGGACGGCGGGAAGCGCGGAGAAGTTTGCAGCTGAATATGGTTTTGCACGCGCTTACGGCTCGTATGATGAGATGCTGCAAGATCCTGAAGTGGATATTATCTATGTGGCAACGCCTCATCCTGTGCATAAAGAAAATGTGATGGCTTGTCTGGAGGCAGGCAAGGCGGTGCTCTGTGAAAAGCCGTTCACGATGAATGCGCGTCAATTGGAGCAACTGGTGGAAACGGCACGGGAGCGCAACCTTTTTCTGATGGAAGGCATGTGGACACGCTTTTTGCCGCCGATCGCTCAAGCCCGAGCATGGATTGCAGAAGGACGGATCGGTGAAGTACGTTTACTCCAGGCAGACTTTGGATTCCGTGTCGGCTGGGAGCCGGAAGGAAGGTTGCTTAATCCAGATCTGGGTGGGGGAGCTTTGCTGGATGCAGGGGTGTATCCGATCTCCTTTGCTTCAATGATCTTTGGCGAACAGCCCCAGCATGTATGGAGTACGGCCAATATCGGTGAGACGGGTGTAGACGAGCAGTTTTCGGTGTTGTTGTCCTACTCCGAGGGACGGTCTGCCTCACTGAGTGCGGCCATTCGTCTGAACCTCAGCAATGAAGCGGTCATATATGGTACGGAAGGCAAGATTCGTCTACCTTTATTCCTGGCGGGCAAAGAAGCCTATCTGCATGTGAACGGTCAGGACGATCCGGAGAAATTCACGGATGATCGGACATGTATTGGTTATGCTTTTGAGGCGGAAGAAGCGGGACGTTGTATCTTGGAAGGCCGCACGGAGAGCAATACCATCAAACTGGACGAGTCCCTGGAAATCATGAAGCTGATGGATACCATTCGGGGTCAGTGGGGACTGCGTTACAAATCGGAGTAACAGACGGGAGCTGACATATGATGGTGAAGATTCTGATATCCGGGTTTGAACCTTTTGGCGGGGATACGGTGAATCCAACAGGAGCGTTAATGGAAGCTCTTGCGAACGAAGTGATGGAGGGTGCTGAGCTAAAAACAGTGCTGTTGCCAGTACACTTCGATGAATGTGCAGATCTGCTCATCGCAGAGATGGAAGCCTATCGGCCTGACGTCGTCATCGCTTGCGGGCTGGCCAAGGGCAGAACATGCATCACACCGGAGCGAATCGCCGTGAATGTCAAAGACATTCCGCCTGGTTCCTACGCGGATAACCAGGGACAGGCTCCGGTGGACGAGCCCATTGTAGATGGCAGCCCCGACGGGTTGTTCTCCACATTGCCCATCCGAGCCATGGTGAATGACATGTCAGCAGCAGGTATTCCCGCAGCCGTCTCTAATACAGCAGGCACGTATATCTGCAACAACACGATGTACCGGGTGCTGGATCACATTCGAATAGGGCAACTTCCGATCCGTGCCGGATTTGTACACTTTCCGGCTTCGACAGAGATAGCTGTTTTGCAGCCATCCGTCCCTTCGTTACCTATACCCGTGATGCTGGATGCGCTGCGGATGATGATTCGCACCATTGTGGCTGAATCATAGGGAAGGTTTGCTATCGTTCGGTTGTGGTTGCAGCAGATCGTAGGCGATGGTTGGATTTGTAGCTCACAGTTGTGAATGGGATAGCAGTGGGTTGGGATGATGGAGTACAGTAGGGTTCAAGATGACGTGGAGAGCATGGAGTTGCATGGGGTTCTTTCTGCTTTGATCTTGGGTTGAGTAGAGTGATAGATATGAAGTTGAACATGAAGTAGAATAAAAAGTTGAAATAAGAAGTTGAATATAGAATTGTATATAGAGTCAAAAAAAAGAGTTGTCCCATCGTCATGAATCTGACGTTAGGGGACAGCTCTTTCTGCTTCTATGTCGAGATCGTGTGTCGCTCAAGTCTAACGAACCCAGCGCACGCTATTCGCTTGAAATTTGCACATACCCATTTCTAACGAATCGTAGAAGCGTTATTGTGTGGAATGATCCAAGTTTGTTGGTGCTATGACCCATTTCTAGATGAATAGAGTGTCTGAGATTCGTTAGAATTCTCAACGCATGATATTAGGCTAAATAGGGTACGTAGGGTTCGTTAGGTTTAGAGCGTACAGATTATAGCTAACAAAATAGATAAAGAAATAACTAAAGAAATAGTTAAGAAATAGCTGAAAAAAATCTAATATTAGATCCGCAACAGATCAAGATCGAACTCGGGAACGAGTCCTTCTTTCATGGCACGTCCAAGTAGTGCAGTAATCGCACCGTAGCCATCATCGCCCAGATTAGCGCTGAATTCGTTAACATACAGTCCGATATGCTGTGCAGCCACGTCAGGATCCATTTCTTGAGCATGTTCCATCACGTATGCTCTCGACTCATCCGGGTGCGCCCATGCATATTCAACGGAGGCGCGTGCCCATCCGGCGAGGGCGTGAGCATCCATGTCGCGACGTGCAATGATTGCTCCGAGCGGAATCGGAAGACCGGTATCGCTTTCCCACCAGTTACCAAGATCCGTCATCAGTTTGAGATCATAGTTCTGGTACGTGAAGCGTGCTTCATGGATGACAAGTCCGGCATCGATCTTGCCGTCCCGCACAGCAGGCATGATCTGGTCAAATGGCATGACCACAATCTCACCTACGCCGCCAGGAACATTTTGTGCTGCCCACAGACGAAATAATAGATATGCTGTTGAGCGTTCGCTCGGCACAGCAACTCGTCGTCCAGACAGATAGGCTGGATCGGTCGTACCGTTTGCGGTCAGAACCAGCGGACCGCATCCTCTGCCGAGTGCACCTCCAGCTGGAAGCAGAGCGTAGTCAGATAACACGTATGGCAGTGCTGCATAAGATATTTTCATCACTTCAGGTGTGTCGGGTCCATCCGGATTAGCCGCCAGACCATTGGTAATATCAATATCAGCATACCGGACATCCAGCTCAGGTGCGCCCGGGATCAAACCGTGCACCCATGCGTGAAAGATAAATGTATCGTTTGGACAAGGGGAAAATGCAATTTTCATGATGTAATAACCTCCCGTAAAATGGAACTTGCAGCCTGGAGCGCATCGAGGGCATCCTTGATGCGCCAAGCGTCGCGGTCGCGTGGACCGACCGCGTTGGATATGGCCCGCAGTTCGAGTGCTGGCACGCCGAACTGCTGGGCAGCTGTTGCCACGCCGAAGCCTTCCATGCCTTCGGCGGCGGCATCTGGCACGCGGCGCAATAGCTCCGCGGCCGTCTCCGCTGTTCCGGTCGCTGTGGACACGGTGACCGCAGTGCCTCCGCTGACAGCGAGCCCGGCCCGCTGCAGCTCATGGCGCAGGTGAGCGGCAAGCTCCGCGTCCGCCGCCACAATGGACGAGCCGAATCCGAGCTCGTCCACACTAAGGAAGCCGTCTGGCGTCTGCGAGCCCAGATCGGCAGCAACCATGGCGTCGGCTACCACAAGGGAGCCGACGTCCGCCCGGCCGGGGAACCCGCCGCCGATGCCGGCACTGATCACCAGCCTGTAGGCTGGTGAATATCCGGCCCCGGCAAGGGGCCCCGGCCTTGAAGATGTGGCAGATGTCTGTGCCACATCCGATGGGCTTGGCGCGGTGGAACCGTGCGCCAACGCACTTGTGCTCGCTGCCGCTACGGCATATGCCAATGTAGCGGCTGTTCCAGCTGCGGCCGAGGCTGGGCCAACGCCCGCAGCAATGACGTCAAAACGTTCCGCGGCCGTGTCGCCCAAGCCGCGGAGGACCGCATCTTTTTCCGCATCCACCGCGGTGACAATTAACACACGTTGTGATGAATTTGCTGGGACAGAACTTATATCTGAAGTGTCTGAAGTGATTGTTTCCCCAATTAAATCCCCGTGATGTCCACTTCTTACGAATGATGCGTTTCGTTCATTATTCTGCTCTTCATCTTGCTTATGTTCATTCATGGCCGATTCTCCTTGTGAGGTATTAGAAGTGTAGCCTATGCCTACATAGTATCTTTCTCACAGCAAGCTTTTAGCTACACTTCTTCGGGTTATGACTTATTTCTATATTTCTGTGTAAATGTATAGCTCAACTTATATAAATTAAAATTTGGTTATATATTTGTCCACTACAAGAGGACATATCTTGTAATTTTGTCTTTCAAAGAGTGGACACTTTTTCTAAAAAGGCACTCTATCCAGTCAGAAAGATGAAACACTACATATAGACGTTTTCGGATAGAAAATCAAAAATAATCTACATGTAGAATGCCAATTCCAGGTGGATTACTTAGGTCCGTGTCCACCCTTTGAAAGACATATCTATCATATGTATGCTCAGTGTGGACAGCGCAAGTTGGCACTCTAAACGAACAAATAAACGTTTAAAAAGGCTGAAGACTGCCCCGACTCAATCAACACTAATCATACATATATCGCCTTCGGATTTTTGACCACAACAAACCCAATGAATAACAAGCGAAGTCTACACTCAACCACTGCATAGTAGGTCATTCTTACCAACCCCAAACTTAAAGCCAATACATAGTCTTGCTACTCTAATGTAGATGCCTGCTGAACAGCCAACCACCGTGCAGACAATGAATCTATGATGCAGCGCAATATATTTATGCATAACAGAGCTAACCGACCTTCAGGTTAAAAGCGCAATAAAAAGTAATCAAGATATAGTGATTATTGAACAATAGTTCATCTCCATCATAACGGAAGGGGAAAGACCTGAACAACCTTTGCATGTAATTCTGTCATAAGCGTCAAGCAAAGGTCTCGCTTAGGCGTATCACATCAAATAACTAAAACGCTTCAAGTAGACGTATCACTTCAGTAAGCCTATCTCACCTGACCTCATATGAATGCCACTCTAATTATGCCCCGTCCTAAGACGAGACGAACTTGCTCCCAAATATTTTGATATGTCAAATAAACCATATGTTATCACTCTCTTTAACGTACTCCGAATAAAACAGGAAGTCAAAGTTAACGGTTGACAATCCGATTTAACTGTATTAATAATAGTAGTACAGTTAATACACCTTGAAGTTGGACACACACATCTTGGCTATTATCTTATTGATCTACACCTCAGATAGAGTCATTCTTCAACTCATTGTAATAAACACATTTTTCGAAAGGAGGTGCGGGATGTTCGAATTAGATGTACGCAGCCGTAAGGCGATCTACGAGCAACTGGTGGACAAAGTCAAAGAAATGATCGTATACGGTATTCTAAAGCCCGACGAGCAGCTTCCTTCCGTTCGTGCGTTATCCACGCAGCTGACTGTGAATCCGAATACGATTCAAAAAGCGTATCGCGAGCTTGAACGTGAAGGTTACATTTATTCTTTGCAGGGAAAAGGGAGCTTCGTATCATCGTCAGTGGAACATCCGAATGAAGCCATGAGAGATGAGATCAGGGAGTCTCTGGTGAAGTTGATTGCAGAAGCTTCGTATTCCGGTATGACCAGAGCGGATATGACGCTTTTGTTTGAGGAAGCGATGGCCCGTATAGAGAAGGAGGAGCCTCATGATTGAACTGAATCAAGTCGTCAAAGCGTTTGAACAGGAAAAGGCAGTGGATGGCGTTACGATGAACATACATAAGGGATCGATCTATGGTTTGCTCGGTTCCAACGGGGCAGGCAAGACATCGCTGCTCAAAATGATGGCTGGTATTTACCGTCAGGATAGCGGGACAGTTCGTATCGAAGATAATGAGATTTATGAAAATATGGATCTCAAAGGCCGCACGATCTTTATGGCAGATTCGCCCTACTTTTTCCCGCAATCTTCAATAACACAGATGGCTGCATTCTATCGTTCCGTATATCCACGCTGGAATGAGGATCGGTTCAAGCAACTGGCCACCGTATTCAAACTGGATGTCAAACGCAAGCTGCATCGCATGTCCAAAGGCATGCGCCGTCAGGCAGCCGTATGGCTGGGACTTAGCTGCATGCCTGAAGTGCTGCTGATGGATGAGCCGATTGACGGCCTCGACCCGGTCATGCGCCAGCAGATCAAAAACTTGCTCTTCCAGGAAGCAGCTGAGCGTCAGGTAACCATTGTTATCTCGTCACACAACTTGCGTGAGATTGAAGATCTGTGTGACCATGTGGCGATTATGCACAAAGGCCGAATTATTGTAGAGAAGGATCTCGATGATCTGAAGGCCGATACGCACAAAATTCAGGTTGCTTTCCGACATCCGGACCATGCCAAAGCCATGGATGAACAGATTAATATTTTGCATGAAGAAAAACGGGGAAGTGTATCCCTGTACATTGTCAAAGGCAACCGACAACAGGTAACGGATCAATTCCGTATACATGATCCTTATCTGCTGGATGTACTGCCTCTGACGCTCGAAGAAATCTTTATCTACGAAATGGAGGACGCAGGGTATGATATTCAACCGATTGTTCTGTAACCGGGGCATCCTGATCCAAAATTTCAGACAACATGGATGGATCGGCATTTTGTACCTGATCACATTGTTGTTCTCACTTCCGTTATATATCGCTACCGAGTACAGGGACGTTCCACAGCAGATTACAAGTCTGTTTCAGGCTAATGGTGAAGTGCAGATTCTGTTCGCCATTACACTGCCTGTAGCGGCTGGAATCTTTCTTTTTCGGTACATTCAGTCCGGTGCACCTTCTGATCTGTATCATAGTTTGCCTTTACGACGTAAACATCTGTTAACGGTTAATCTGTTGACTGGATATGCCATGATCCTGCTTCCAATCTGGATTACAACTGCAATTACCGGCTGGGTATGGGTAGTACTGGATCAACCTGCTTTTCTGTTCGATGGCAGTACGATCTGGATGTGGGGCTTGAGCATGAGTATCTACTCGCTGTTTATGTTCATGATAACTGTGACGGTCGGCATGTGTATTGGGCAATCTGTATTGCAGGGGCTCACCGTGTACGCGATCCTCTTATTACCTGTTGTTGTGTGGTTCATTATGTCACTTCATCTCCAGCATTATTTGCTTGGATATCCGTACGATGAATTGGGACGTAATGCAGAAATGTCAATTGTTCTTCGCATGGCTTCAATCAGTTATTCTCCTATCACCAATGGAGAACTTATAATCTATTCGATATTCGCAATCCTGTTTATTCCTCTGACTTATATACTCTATGCGAGAAGACAGGTTGAATCTGCTACGCAAGCAGTTACGTTTACTCTAGTGAAACCTATATTCCGATTTGGTTTAATGTTTACGTTGGTTCTGATTGGCGGAGCTTACTTCACGCTTATTGCTCCTAGAGGATCAGCCGGATGGGGAATCTTCGGATATATTCTTGGTGGAATTGTAGGTTATATCGTTGCCGAGATGATTATTCGTAAAACATGGTTGATCTGGAGCAACAGGCTGCTGCCCAAGCTGATTCTGTATGGTATCGTCGCTGGTTTGGTATTGTACATCCCTATTGCCGACTGGAATGGATACGCTGCCCGAGTACCTGAACTGAACAAGGTTAAAAGTATTAAGCTTGGCGGAGAGCGTTACATCTACAGTAACGGTGTCAATCAGATAATGGATGACGGTCACCTCTATTCCAATGATCCGGAATACATGGACGCAGTTATCGCTCTTCATCAAAAAATTGTGGATTCCGATCTTCCTATACTGAATGACCCAATCAATCCAGGTATGCGTAACGATGAGTATGTATTTATTAACTACAAGCTGGATAACGGCAAAGTGATGAAACGTAAATACTACATTCCAGAAGCCGAATTCCATCAGGAATTAATGGCTCTGAAACAGTCCCAGGATTACAAAAGAGTAGCCTTTGAAACGTATAAGCTGGAAGAGGATGCATTAAGTTTTGGCATTCGCTCTGCCACTAGTTCATACCGAAAGGTGTACATTAGCAATCCGGAGCAAGTCCGTGAATTCAAGGAACTCTTGAAACAGGACATTTTGGACCAGACCTATGAAGAACAGCGCTCTCCGTGGCAGTCGTTTGCTTACGCGGAGATGAATCAGGACTCTACTTCGAAAGATCCATTTCAACCGAGAGAGATGTGGAACTTTGAGATCAAACCTAGCTATGATCGGGTATTGGCTTGGCTGAAGGAGAACAAATTATACGACCAGTTGCTTGTCCAGGCAGATGAGATTGTCTCCGCTCAGTTTGCGAAGCAGGAGATTAACAGTCCGGGCTCGCTTCAGTGGGCGACTCCACAGCCCGAATATATCGATGGGGGTCTAAGCATCAAGAAGCAGGTCGCGACCCAAAATAAAGAAATCATTAGCGATCTGCTCAAACGTCAGCGGTCTGGTTATCTAACAGAGAAAGATACCATTTATCAGATCAAGTTGAATGTAACTCGTGGCGAGAACATCTACATGATGCTGAAAGAAGAAGATCTGACCGAGGAAATGAAAGCCATACTGGTCAATCAATAAGCTGAGTTATATAAGTTGTTAACTATTAGCGGAAAGGGTTCTCCCGTTGATTAAAGGGTTGATATTAGACCAAAAAAACTAGCACGACTTGACCAGATACAGCGAATGGAATATATTAGAAAAAGGGAAGGTTCGAGCGACTCGTTCAATCGAATCTCATATGGAACGGCTTATGAGGGAAGCACCCGTAAGAGCAGGCAAATGCCTGTCTTGCGGGTGCTTTTTTGTCGTTCGCTGATTTCGTTGGCGATTCTGCTACATATTTTAGAAGAAAGGGTGTAGAGACGCATGCAAACAGAAGTGTGGAAGGAAACGATAAACGATCAGGAGGCCATGATAGCGATGATATGTGGTTGTTCCCTATTGGAACGATCAAGCTCACATCACTTCATAGACCATCATGGTTTCTTGGAAGGAAAGAAGGGTCGACAGCCTATCGAAGATTTAGCTTTAGAGGAAGAAATGGCTTCAATGGAGACAAGTGTAGGTCCATCTCATGTTCTGACAGGACATAGCGTTAGTCACGCAGCACGTCAACGTAAAGTCCAACGATCTCATTTGCGATCATTCGCTCCTCTTTTATTTGGATCACGCCTACTTATAGGGCTTGTGATTTTGTTCGGCGCAGGCATGAGCTATTTTGCTTCTTCAGTCGAGGCGGCGGGCATAGATCTTGGTGTAACCGCTCAGAAGGCCTGGGATTCCGTTTTGAACAAAGCCGATGTCCATACTAACCAAACGTTGAATCAAGCGTATGAGAAAGTGGGGAACTGGAAGGCTCAAGAGCAGGCTTGGGAACAAAAAATAAAGACACTTCATGCCGCCAATACCGCGGAATTGGAGCGATTACGTGTAGTAATAAGACAAACTGATGACGCGAAGATCGCAGCTCTAACTGAAAAGGTAAAACAAACCCAAGCCCGATATGAACCGCTATTCGCCCTCTATAGTTCAGTCAATCGACAGTTGGATGCAGCCAAAGCCATCAAAAATAAGGAATGGAGTGCTGCAATTCGCACGCAGGCGGAGACTTTAAAACCCGTTGTGCAGCTTGCCAGAGAAGACATTCGGATCAAGAAAAAGGAACTTGCTGAAGCTCGTAAACGGAAGAGCACTGAAATAAAACGTTTACGAGTTATGTTAACAGGGGCCGACTCCGCGAAAAAACAGATTCAAACGGCTAAAAAGCAGGCAACTCTGGCAAAAGAACGATATTCGGGCGCGCTACAACAGTTCAAGCAGAGTGCAAAGCAAGGCCAAGCGTCACGTGTACTCAGCTCATTGAACGCATTGGCTTCTGCAGCAGAGAAGTGGGCAGGCACAAAACAACATATCCACACTTTGGAGCAGAAAGTATCCACTACATATATGAAAGTCAGACAGGAAATCGCCAAGAGATCCAAATAAGAGGAAACCCGGTCCTCTCCGCAACGTACACCACTTTAGATGTAAAGATGCTTCGATGATGATGGAACGAGGTGAAGCTGTTGCAGTCCAAGTTGGAGGCAAAACGTACGGGGGCAAGAGGGTTTAAACGTAAACGGTACTGGATTCCCGGTGTTGTACTCATTTTCATCATAGGTTTTGTTGGAATTGGTGCTCAATTCACACCCAAAATAACGGTATTTTTATTAAAATCATTCATTGAGATTGCTAATCAAGATACGAACAGCAAAGATCGTATGATCTCGGAGGATGTAACTCTTGTTGCGAATGTGCCCTATGCAGACCAAGGCCGTAATGACAGTACGCTGGATATCTATTATCCTTCCGCAACATCGGAACCTTTGCCTATCGTGTTGTGGGTTCATGGCGGTGGATGGGTCTTGGGAGACAAAGCGGACATCGCAAATTATGCCGTACAATTAGCCAAGCAGGGTTATGTTGTCGTCAGTATGAATTATGCGCTCGCACCAGATACGACATATCCCATTCCCGTGGTTCAAACGAATCAGGCTTTGAATTACGTGAAGAACCATGTCAGCGAGTATCAGGGTGACCCGGAAAACCTATTTCTCGCAGGCAACTCGGCAGGTGCCCAGATTGCAAGTCAGACTGCGGCCGTGGTGACGAATCCATCCCTAGCCAAGCTCATGAATATAACACCATCCGTTCAGCCAGAAGAATTACGTGGGGTTCTTCTATTCTGTGGTCCTTACAATCTGAGCACAGTAGCGGAAACAGGCTTTCCACTCATACGTACATTTCTCTGGTCATATACGGGAGTCAAAACATTTGAAGACTACCCAAGATTGAATGAAATGTCGACCGTTCTACAGACTACCGAAGCGTACCCGCCTGCATTTATTACCTCAGGCAATGATGACCCTTTGACCAGTCAATCGATTGAGCTGGCACAAGTCTTGAAGCGACTTGATGTTGATACGGAAACGTTATTTTTCTCAAACTCCTCAGAGAAGCTGGGACATGATTATCAATTTGATCTGAAGAGTGATGCTGGTCAACAGGCAATACGTTCGGCAGTACGATTTATGCAACAGTATAGTCGATGAGCAGACAAGTCTGTGGTACACTCGAAGCAAATGAGGGCGCAGGAGGAGAAGCATGGCAGACAAAGAAGATTTGACCCGGTTCGGAGTGGCGTTTCCGACACCTCTAATTGAGCAGTTTGACCAGTATATTGAGGAACAGGGATACAGAAACCGATCCGAAGCTTTCCGTGATCTTGTTCGCAAAACATTACTGCAACCCTCTGTGCTACAATCCGATCAGGATGTGGCTGGCACCATTGTGATGGTCTATGATCACCATATCAGTGATCTTCCCATTCGCTTGATGGAGCTCCAACATGAGGCGCATCATGACATCATCTCCAATATGCATGTACACCTGAACCATGACCAATGCCTGGAGGTCATTGCAGTACGGGGAAACCTGGGACGGTTGCGACATCTGCATCAACAGATCCAGGTGCAAAAAGGGGTCTTGTATGCTGAGCTTTCTGTGACTTATGTGGATGAACTCAACAAACTGGCTCATGCTCAGAGTCTAGATCAGGAAGACAATCCGAATCAAAGTCAGGATCACAATCACAATGCGAGTCAGCATGGTCATAGTCATCATCATCATCGTTCTGCCGATTAAGATGAAGTGTGTGTTTAATGTCTATGAAAATATAGCGAATCTAAAAAACAGACCTTTGGTTAGATGCCAACCGTCTGTTTTTTTTGTTGTTTGTTACAATACCTAACTTTATGAAGCGATACAGTTGCCGGTTTATATGGATTTTTAATGATTAAATCGTATATATGAAAATATTTGGATTTTGGAGTTAACTTTATTGACATAAGTTTTGCGTTTTGTGCTACAATTTCCGTAAAAAGTAACACGGAATAAGTGAGTGCAGCACATATTTAGAGGGGGAACGACCAGAATGGACAGATTTACATGGAGATGGGGAAAACGAAGAACAGTTAGAACAGGATTAGGCATCCTGCTTATATGTTCCATTGGATTATCGGGTTGTGCACAGGGATCGGCGCCAACAGCTTCATCAGCAGAGAATAGCCAGTCCGGAACAACCTCAACCAAGGACGAATTGGTGCTGGCTGTTGGTACCGAGCCGGAAGGCGGGTTTGATCCGACAACCGGATGGGGGCAATATGGTTCACCGCTTTTCCAGAGTACTTTGCTGAAGAGAGACGCCAAGCTTCAACTGGTTAACGATCTGGCTACGGCATACTCCGTTAGTGAAGATGGGTTAACCTGGAAGATTACGCTTCGGGATGATGTGAAGTTCTCTGATGGGGAACCTTTGACGTCTGAGGATGTGAAATTTACGTTTGAAACGGCTGCTCAGAGTGGTTCTGTGATTGATTTGACGAATATGGCTGATGTGCAGGCACCTGATGATCAAACGGTCGTATTCACACTGAAGTCGCCGCAGTCAACATTCATCAGCCTGCTGACGACACTCGGCATTGTGCCTGAACACGCCTATGGTGCTGATTATGCAGAGCATCCGGTTGGATCAGGACCGTACAAGCTGGTTCAGTGGGACAAAGGACAACAGGCCATCGTTGAAGCCAATGAAGAGTATTACGGTAACAAGTCTGTATTCCACAAACTCACCTTTCTCTATCTGGATGAAGATGCGGCCTATGCTGCTGCACAGGCAGGTACAGTGGATATCGCTGCGATCCCGGCAGCATTTAGCAAACAACAGGTGAATGGCATGACATTAGAGGCCGTAAAAACGGTAGATAACCGGGGCATTATGTTCCCCATGCAGCCTGCTGGTGCCGAGTCGGGCGATGGTCTCCCCGCAGGGAATGATGTGACATCCGATCTGGCGATTCGCCAAGCGGTGAATGTTGTGATTGATCGTAAGGCTTTGGTTGAGGGTGTACTTGAAGGATATGGTCGTCCTTCTTATTCCGTCAGTGATGATCTGCCTTGGAGCAATGCAGAAGCTGTATTTACGGATGCCAATCTCAATGAAGCGAAGCGCATTCTGGCGTCTGGTGGCTGGGTGGATGCAGATGGTGATGGTATCGTCGAGAAAAACGGCATGAAGGCCGAGTTCAATCTGCTTTATTTTGCAGGTGATTTAACAAGACAATCTCTCGCGTTAGCTACTGCGGATATGGTTGCCCAGGCGGGAATTAAAATCAATGTGGAAGGCAAAAGTCGTGAAGAGACGAAAAAGATGGCTTACTCCAACGCTGTATTATTTGGTTGGGGAAGTCATGACCCACTCGAAACCTATAACCTCTATAGCAGTACCCACAAGGGAGAGGGATATTACAATGTAGGACTGTACAGTAATCCTGTCGTAGATTCATGGATGGAGAAGGCCCTTCAGGCCACCAGTGAGGAAGAGGCATTGCCCTTCTGGCAAAAAGCGGAGTGGGATGGAACAACAGGTTTCAGTTATCAGGGGGATGCACCTTGGGCGTGGCTCGTAAATATAGACCATCTGTATCTGGTTACGAATGGATTAAACATTGGCGAGCAGCAGATTCACCCTCATGGTCACGGCTGGCCAGTGACATCCAATCTGGAGGAATGGTCCTGGGATAACAGCGCGAAATAAGAAGCATAGCGGTAGCTTTAGCCTGAATTGGGGAGAGATTGGATGACAGGCAGGAATGGATGGGCCAGATTTGTTGGTAATAAAGTGTTGCGACTCGTATCTCTATTGGTTGGAGTCAGTGTGTTGTCTTTTATATTAATGCAATTCTCTCCTGTTGATCCGATCGAAGCCTACATAGGTGGAGACATGATCAGGGTAAGTGCCGAACAGCGCAGTTTAATCGAAGAACGTTGGGGATTGAATGAATCTCCCATGGAACGATTGCTAACTTGGGGACAAGCACTGATTCAGGGAGATTTGGGAACATCAATGATCTACAGACAGCCTGTAGCGGATATTATCCAGGAACGGTTCATGAATTCTGTCGCGCTTATGGCTGTGGCCTGGCTACTATCGGGTATCTTTGGGTTCACTCTTGGTGTCGTTGCTGCCATGAGACGGGATTCGAAGCTGGATCGTCTGATCTGCTGGTATTGTTATACGCTGGCCTCCACGCCGGTATTCTGGATTGCGCTGTTGATGCTGATGGTATTTGGGGTGTGGCTCGGATGGCTACCGGTTGGCCTTGGAGTACCCGCAGGCATGTCGGCTGATCAGGTGACCTGGGGAGATCGGGCTATTCATATGATTCTGCCAGCGTTGACCCTCAGTTTGACCGGGGTAGCTTCCATCGCTTTGCATACCCGGCAGAAGCTCATGGATGTGCTGGAGTCAGATTATATTCTGTTTGCGAGAGCACGAGGTGAGCGTGGATTTCAGCTGTTCCGTCGACATGGGTTCAGACATGTTGTTTTGCCAGCGATTACGCTGCAGTTTGCTTCGTTCAGTGAACTGTTCGGCGGGGCTGTGCTAGCAGAGCAGGTATTTTCATACCCGGGCCTTGGTCAGGCAACGGTTCAAGCAGGGTTGCGTGGAGATGTTCCACTGCTGCTTGGACTTGTGATGTGCAGTGCAATTTTTGTGTTTACAGGTAATATGGTGGCTGACATTCTGTATCGCTTGATCGACCCACGAATGAAGGAGGAGTTGATGTCATGAAACAGACGATTGAACGCTCCTCTGAGCAGAAGGCAGATACAGCCCAAGTACAGAAAGTGAAAACTGCAAAACAAGAGATAAGGTACAACATTACTTCGGAATTTCTGCAAGTGGGGGCTGAACGAGAAACAAGCCAAACTAGAAAAGGAGGATATGCTCGTACCAAAGACCAACATTTCCGCAATCCTCGCCAAAGGGCGGTGATCTGGGGAAGCCTTGCAGTGATCTGGATTGCCGTTGTCTGGTCGACGGGAAGATTGTTTCCCGCTGGTTCTACGTTGACATCATTAATGGATCGAAATCTGTCTCCAACCTGGGCGCATCCATTTGGCACAGATTGGCTCGGAAGAGATATGTTCATGCGTACGTTAAAAGGACTGGCAACCAGCATTCAAGTGGGACTATTTGCTGCATGTGGTGGCGGATTGATCGCACTGCTGCTGGGTTTGGGGGCGGCTTCTAGCCGAGTTGCTGACCGGGTAATCTCCTGGATCATCGACCTGTTCCTGAGTGTGCCTCATCTGGTATCGCTGGTTATGCTGGCCTTTGTATTTGGTGGGGGTTTGGCAGGAGTGGCGGCAGCCATCGCGCTGACGCACTGGCCGAATCTGGCCCGGATTGTACGAGCGGAGATGATTCAACTGAAATCCGCGGAGTACATTCAGATTTCACACAAGTTGGGTCAATCGCGATTACGGATTGCGGTGCAGCATATGCTGCCACATTTAGTCCCGCAACTGTTTGTGGGCGTACTGTTAATTTTCCCCCATGCGATTCTGCATGAGGCAGCCATTACGTTTCTGGGGCTGGGGTTATCCCCGCAGCAACCGGCCATTGGCATTATTTTGTCAGAGTCGATGAGATATTTATCTGCTGGCATGTGGTGGCTCGCCTTTTTCCCGGGACTGGCATTGTTGCTGGTTGTTCGTGCGTTTGATGTATTGGGCAGCAGTCTCAAGACGTTAACGGGTACAGATAGTTCAAGGGAGGTGAGGTAAACATGGCTCTGCTTGATATTGAGGGAGTGTCAGTGTCATTTCGGCGCGCTCGTGGCTGGTTTGGATACGAACAGACGTATGTCATTCAGAATCTGGATCTTTCCATAAACGAGGGCGAGATTGTGGCGGTTGTAGGCGCAAGTGGATCAGGTAAAAGTGTGCTGGCGCAGGCCATCATGGGTATTCTGCCTGCCAATGCCAAGTTGGAAGGCAGCATTAGTTACAATAGCGAGCCTTTGACCCCGGAGCGGCAGCTTCAACTGCGTGGAGACAAACTGATGTTGATTCCACAATCCGTCAGTTACTTGGACCCGCTGATGAAGGTGGGGAGCCAGGTTCAGCCGGTAAGCCGGGATGCCGGACGGAAGCGCAGATTCATGAATCGATCCCATATGAAAAAGACGGAGCAGGAGCTGATGGAGCGGTATCAACTCCCACGGGGAACAGTTGGGAAATACCCGTTTGAGTTGTCCGGAGGTATGGCGAGGCGGGTGCTGATGGCGACAGCGACCTCAGGCCAGCCCAAGCTGATCATTGCCGATGAGCCGACACCAGGCATTCATCCCGAAGTGCTGGCCGAGACGATGAAGCAATTCCGCGAACTCGCAGATCAAGGCGCAGGCATTTTATGGATTACCCATGATGTCACGACTGCCCTGACGGCAGCCGATCGTATCGCTGTTTTTTATGCGGGTGCCAATGTGGAGACAGCGAAGGTGGATGATTTTGCGGGAATTGGAGAACGCCTGCGTCACCCTTATACGAAAGCCCTCTGGAATGCGTTACCGCAGAATGGTTTTCAGCCACTTCCAGGCTCACAGCCGTTGGCAGGTCAAGAGATCACGACAGGATGTTCTTTTGCTCCCCGATGTAGCGCAGCAACCGCTGCATGTATCTCTGAACGTCCTCCGCTTCGTCAGATACGAGGCGGGGAAGTGAGGTGTCTCCATGTCACTTAAAGCACAGGATGTAAGTTATCGTTACGATCAGAAATCGTGGGTGTTTCAGCAGATGAACATGCAGGTACAACAAGGCGAAGTCGTTGGCTTGTGGGGACCGAGTGGCTGTGGGAAAACAAGTCTTGGGCGCATCCTTGCAGGATATGCCGAACCCGTGGCAGGACAAGTGTTACTGGATGGTGAACCGCTCCCTCGTACAGGCGTATGTCCGGTTCAGCTGGTGTATCAGCACCCGGAGAAAGCTGTGAATCCACGCTGGCGGATGCGTCGTGTCCTTCAGGAGGCGGCTGTACAGGATGAGCAGTTGCTCGAAGCTTTGGGGATTCAGCAAGCTTGGCTGGACCGCAGACCGGGTGAATTATCCGGTGGGGAACTGCAACGATTCTGTGTGGCGCGAGCACTCGGTACATCGACACGTTATGTGATTGCAGATGAAATGACCACAATGCTGGATGCGATCACGCAGGCACAGATCTGGCATACCGTGATGGACGTGGCTCGCCAGCGTGATCTGGGATTACTGATCATAAGCCATGATCGGGATCTGCTGAACAGGCTGTGCGATAAAATTATTCCGATGCCGATTGCGATGTCACTGTAAGGTTAATTATGTTTCAATAAATATATGGATTGAGTAGAAAAAAAGAGAAAAGAAAACGAAAAGGGGTGCCCCTAGTACTTTCATTGACCATGAATGTGTATCATGGACTTGACTACGGGGCACCCCTTGTTCCATTTACAGATATTCGTCTTATCGATCTACGTTCTGTTTGCCACGTGCATAGAGTTAACTGTCAGCTTATTTGTCCGACAAGTTGTTGAGCAACACAGATAATCTGCGCATCGCCTCTTCCACCGTGGAACGCGGACAGGCTACATTAATACGCATGAATCCTGTACCTTCCGTTCCAAAGGAACTCCCATCATTAAAAGCAAGCCCTGCATCATGAAGCAGCATATTGCATAGTTGCGCATGTGGGATATTCAACTCCCGGAAATCCATCCATAACAGATAGGTTGCTTCGGGCAGAAGCATTTTGACCTTTGGCAGATGTTGCGCAACATATTGCTGTACATACTCCATATTTCCGCGGATATATACCAGGCACTCCTCCAGCCATTCCTCTGCATCATTGTAAGCAGCTTCGGTTGCAACAGCCCCCAGTGTGCTGATACCGGCAAGTCCCATCATTCTTACACCCTGCGCGAAAGATTCCCGTAACTTGGCATTTGGGATGATGATGTTGGACGTGCAGAGGCCGGGAATGTTGAACGTTTTACTTGGAGCTGTACAGATGATACTTAGATCAGAGACGGCGTCCGAGATCAGGGTCAGCGGTGTATGAGCTCCACGTTGGTGAACAAGATCGGCGTGAATTTCATCGGATACCATCAGTACGTTATATTGAACGCACAGCGACGTAAGCTTCTCGAGTTCCTCGCGAGTCCATACACGTCCAACCGGATTATGTGGACTGCACAGAATCAGCATTTTGACCCGACCGGTCTGCAAGCTGGATTCCAGTTGTTCCAGATCCATCGTGTAATGACCTTTATTCTCTACCAAAGGATTGGTAATCAGTTCACGGCCTTGACCACGTACGACCTCGTAGAAGGGAGCATACACCGGAGTCTGGATGACCACTGCATCTCCAGGATCAGTGAACCGTTGTACAGCAATGCTGAGTGCAGGCACAATACCTGGCGTGAATACGATCCAGTCATCGTTAATTTTCCAGTTGTGGCGCCGCTGCATCCAACCTGCAACGGCTGTATGATACGCCTCGGTCCGCACTGTATAACCGAAAATTCCGTGCTCCATCCGTGTTTGCAGGGCCTGGATTACGGACGGTGGAGCAGCGAAATCCATATCAGCCACCCACATCGGAAGCGCATCAGCGACGCCGAAGATATCCTCAAGTGCATCCCACTTCTCCGATCCGGTAGAGACCCGGTTAATAGACTGATCAAATGTACTTTTATTGTTCATCGTATAAATCCCCCTTGAGTTCCGTTCCTTCGACCACAATTCGACATATCATTATCTAATACATTGGTTCATTTCGCAACTGTTGTGCGTGTATGATTAGCTTCATAGGTATGGTCCGGAATTCAGGACTTTATTCATATAAGACCAACTTATCGAGTCAGTGAACAGATGCGTACGACAAAGACTATTTTTATACGTCCTTGGTCCTGTTTTGTTCATATACCGTTTACAACCTCTTGTTAGATGCTATTATATTGCTAACATTTGATGGGACAAATGGCTGTTATCCGAATAAGCTTGTACCCATACATGATGAGCATAACGATAGGAGTCTTTTGCGTAAATCATGCGGTTGATATGAATTGTATAATGCATAAGGCATAAGGCTAACATTTGAACTCAGGAGGCGTTTTAGAGATGAAAAGCAAAAAGTGGTTGATTACTGCAAGTGTATTCGGCATGGTGTTAACCGGTTCGGCAGGCGTATATGCAGGTACACAACTGGAGACGATCAAAGCTTATCTGAATCATGGGCTCGCCATCGAAGTGAACGGACAGAAATTTACACCGACAGGTGACCAGGGCAAAAAGCTTGCGCCAATTACATATCAGGGCAGTACCTATCTTCCCGTTCGTTCGATTGCGGATGCGCTTAATACCGAAGTGAAGTATGATTCCCAGAATAATAAAGTGAGTATCGGCTCCTCAAGCTCCTCTGGTGGGTCTGCATCCACAGGCAACAGCGGATCAACATCACCCTCAACAGGTGCTAACACTCAGGCTGCGGGTGTGAAGTCCAAGTATCTGCCAGCAGATTTCCCGTTACCGAAGGATGCGAAGGCGACAAGTATCGTTGAGAACATCATGGATGGCAACAAAAAAGTGGTGCTCACGTACACAACAAAAGAAACGTTGCTGAACGTTGGAACATCCTACAAAGACTACTATCAGACCAAAAACTTGACTCAGAATACTCAGGATATAGAGGCAGACGGATTCAGTATCGTGGGTCGTGAAGATGGTAAATATGCTGTAACCATTACGGGTTCTGTGTCTGCAACCAACAAGGATCTGAATGAAGTTACCGTGGTATGGGGCGAAGAGTAAGCGACGAATATAACCACATGTCCTCATACTACCCTGCTTGAGTCGTTCAAAGTATAGTGATCCGTATTCTTCTATTATTCAAAAGGTAACGCCAAAAGCCGCCCGTTGAAATCGAAACAGATTTCAACGGGCGGCTTTTATGCTTGAATTCATATCTGGTTCTATTTTTCTCGGAAACTTGATGTTATTTACAGGTACTCGTTAAACCAACCGGCAATATGCTCCAGACGGCGTACCCTCAAGTGGGGATGACCCCCGCGAGACAATTCGTGGTTGGCCCCTGGGAAACGAACGAGACGAGTGGTTTGCTTGCGCCGTTTCAACGCAATGTATAATTGCTCCGCCTGTTCAATCGGACACCGCAGATCCTGTTCACCATGCAAAATGAGCAGCGGAGTACTCACGTTGCCGACATAAGCGAGCGGGGAATGTTTCCACAGTTTTTCCGTGTCATCCCACGCGTTACCGCCAATCTGATCTTCCGTGAAGAAATAGCCAATGTCACTGACACCGTAGAAAGATAACCAGTTGGAGATGGAACGTTGAGTAACAGCAGCCTTGAAGCGATCGGTGTGCCCAACAATCCAATTGGTCATGAAGCCGCCATAACTGCCACCGGTTACGCCCAGTCTGGACTCATCGATAAACTCATACTGGGACAGGGCATGATCTACGCTTTCCATAAGATCGCGATAGTCGCCACCGCCGTAATCGCCACGACAGGCATCTACAAACTGCTGCCCGTATCCGAGCCCTCCGCGTGGATTAATGTATATAACAGCGTAGCCTTGTGCGGCGAGAATCTGAAATTCGTGCATAAATGTAAAACCATACATCATGTGCGGGCCGCCATGAATCTCAAGAATGGTGGGGATTTTGACCCCGTCGACCATGCCACGAGGTTTCATGATCCACCCTTGCAGCCGCAGGCCATCCGAGGAATTGAACCAGAAGGTCTCTGGTGCACTAAGATGGATCTCATCCTCAAGCTGTGGATTGCTGCGGGTGAGCTGAATTGGTGCTACACCGGAATCTTCTGGCTGTTCATATATATAGAGGTCACCAGGACTTCGCGTATCGGCAACAGCGGCAACGATCTGTCCGTTTTCCAATTCGGCAAATTGATAAATCTCCCGTTCGTCAGGCAATATATACTCGGCACTGCTGCCGTCTCGTGCGAATTTGGCGATGCGTACACTACCGTGCATGGTTGCCAGACAGAAGATGGATGAACCATCCCGACTGAATACAGGTCCCGTTGTTGTCAGATGTGATCGCATGTCACCAACAATGCTGTGATTCAGCTGTACGTCCCAATCCGTGCTTAGACATACAGGTTCACCACCTGATATAGGAAGGGTGTATAGCTTCGTAAGCGTGGCATTTCCATAAGAACGGTCACTGGCGAGCAGGGCCAGGGATTGTCCATCCGGTGCAAATGTCAGTCGGCTGAATGTATATCCTTCCGGGGTCAACTGCTGCACATCCGAACCGTCTGCCTTGGCAAGGTATACATGATTGGTCAGGGTGTAATCGTTGTGTTCCTCGCCTGTCTCGGGCATCTGTGCAATGCATGCGATGGATTTTCCGTCCGGGGACCAAACGTAGTCTCCAACGTCATAGTGACCCGTAGTTACAGGAATGGCTTCCGCATCAATGGGTGCAAGAGCAAAGAGATGGGATCGTTTTCCGTCCCACAATCCGCCCGCATCCGATTTCATGCGAATTCGGTCCACAACATGTTCTTGCGGCAGTTTATGGTCATCGTCGTTAGAATCGGTACGTTTTGATTCGTCTTCTCCGCTCATATCCACGGATGATTTCACAAGTAGGGTATGGCCATCTGGTGACCAGAGCAAGGAGCTGACACCATGTTTCAGGTGACTGATCTGCTGTGCTTCTCCGCCATCTGTTGCGATAATCCACACCTGGGGTTTCCCATCAACCTCTCGTAAAAAAGCAAGTTGGGACCCATCCGGTGACCAGGCAGGGGAATGATCCTTCTCTCCAGAGGTAAAGGGCCTGTCCTTCTGACTTCCCAGATGCAGCAGTCTCAGGTGAGAACAATAACCGTCACGTGCTTCATTCGTTTTCCGGCTTACATATACCAGTTGTCCGCCTTGAGGAGACGGAGTCGGATCGTTAACCCATGTAATCTGATAAAGATCTTCCGATGTTATGCCGCGCTGACTCATCATTGCTTGTCCTCCCACCATGAATTAGAATTGGTTAATTTCCTAACCTTTCCATTTATATTAACGGAAAGCAAGGGACAGGACAATATGACGAAGGATGGGAGAGGAGGCTTTTTTAACAGCGATCGGAAGGTTGTTCTGTCATCGGAGTGGCCAGTGTAAATATCCTTTATTCAATTCATATAGGTGTGTTAAAAGGAATTGCTCGAAGGATGACGAATCCTAATGTGGAATAAGCGCAGAAATGACGAGAAATAGTCTTCATTTGATGTTTAACAAGGGTGAATTTGGTTTAATGTACAATGCAATTCCTGTTCTACCTTCGGTTATTTGGTTCATAGCCATTCGTATATATAAAGAACTTGTATGATTCAGTCGTAATGAAGGAGGAACGTCACGTTGAATACACCCTATGAACAGCATGTAGAATATCCAAACCGGAAACGAATGGCGTGGCTTACGGCAGGGGCAGCCATTTTTGTGGCAGCCGGATTTTTTCTGATTTTTGATACTTCTTCCGATACGAATGATTCCATCCTTTCAAATGTAATTGGAATACTATCCATTTTGTTTTTTGGGCTATGTTTTTGCTACAGTCTGGTAAAGATGGTTAAGAAGGAACCTTCTTTTGTGATCAATGAGGATGGGTTTGTAGATGCATCTTCTTATACCGCAGGAGGGGCAGTGGCCTGGAAAGACGTTGAGAATATTTTTATGTATGAATTGATGGGACAGAAAATGATCGGGGTTAAATTGCGGGACGAGAAAGCCTTTCTGGATCGTCAGAATGGGATGAAACGCAAATTGATGACGGTCAACAGCAATATGGCCGATGCGACCATCAGCGTTGCTCAGAGTAGCCTTACCATGCCACTGGATCAGTTGTATATCATGATGATGAGGCACTGGAGACATGTAAGTGATGGCATGATTTATGATTCATATAGTCATCGTTAGAGAGGTCACAATGTCCATAAAGTCTTCAGAATGGAGGAATATAGATGATGCATGGTGATCAGACACGCACGATTCTGCTTCCAGATGGAACTGTCCTGCCCGCGATCGGACAAGGCACGTGGTACATGGGAGAGAAGCAATCCAGCCAGGAAGAAGAAGTACGGGCATTGCGTTCCGGTATTGAACTGGGAATGACCGTGATTGATACGGCAGAGATGTATGCGGAAGGCGGGGCAGAAGTTGTTACGGGTAAAGCCATCACAGGTCTTCGTGATGAAGTCTTTCTCGTATCCAAAGTGTATCCCCATCATGCAGATCGCAAGCAGATGATCACGGCCTGTGAGCGCAGTCTCAAGCGATTGGGAACAGATCGTCTGGACCTGTATTTGCTCCACTGGCGTGGAGGCATACCGCTCGAAGAGACGGTTCAGGCTTTGGAACAATTGAAACAGTCCGGTAAAATTCTGCGATGGGGTGTCTCGAATCTGGACACAAGGGATATGCAGGAATTATGGAGTTTGCCAGAGGGTTCTCAGTGCATGGTGAATCAGGTGCTGTACAATGCAACTTCGCGTGGTATTGAATATGATTTGCTCCCCTGGATGCGGGAACGTAGCGTTCCTGTTATGGCATATTGTCCACTGGCTCAGGGGGGCAGACTTCGGAGTGAATTGTTGGAGCATCCGGTCATTCAGGAGATTGCTCAGGATCGAGGAGTTACGACTTCCCAGATCGCATTAGCCTGGGTAATCCGGGACGGAGATGTGCTGGCGATTCCCAAGGCGGTACAGCTGAATCATGTGGCAGACAATGCAGCAGCAGTGAATATCGTTTTGACACAAGAGGAACGGACCCAATTGGATGAGGCTTTCCCTGCACCTAAAGGCAAGGTACCTTTAGACATCGTGTAGATGGTATCTTTGAACGATAAGCATGTGAGTAAGGTGAAAATACGAATATTGAGCGATGCAGGGCAGATCTATACGATCTGCTCTTTTTTTTGTATGTGCACAGAAATCGGAAGCATTCCATCAACGAAGCGAATATATATTTTGACAAATGGGCTTTACAACACTATATTACTAGTGTACTATGTAACTAACACACCAGTACAGAGGGGAGCGAGTGCTTTGTGACTATGGAATTTGATAACAACTTACCAATATATCTGCAGATTATGCAGTACATCAAGAGACAGATTGTAACCGGGACACTTCAGGCAGGTGACAAAATCCCTTCGGTTCGTGAACTGGCGGCTGAATTACAGATCAATCCCAATACAGTACAACGGACATTTCAGGAACTGGAGCGAGAAGAAGTGGTCGAAACCAAACGGGGCTTGGGCAGATACGTGACAAGTGAGGAGCGGAAGATTATGACGATCAAAAAAGAGATGGCCAGTGAGTTGCTGGAACGCTTTCTAACCGGAATGCAGGAACTGGGGATTGAAGAGCAGGATATCTTATCCATCGTAGCCGATGCCGTTGCGGAAGGAAAGGGAGGAACAACGCATGAGTAACATCCTTGAACTGAACCAGATTAACAAGACATATGGCAATAAGAGAGCGCTCAGTAATATTACATTGGATATTGCTCCTGGCCGAATTGTTGGCCTGCTGGGTAGCAACGGCAGTGGCAAAAGCACACTCATGAAACTGGTTGCAGGTTTGCTGCATCCTACCAGCGGAACGATTCAAGTGACAGGTAAGCCTGTTGGGCTGGATACGAAGTCATTGGTTTCATTTATGCCGGATCGCCCATTAACCGAGAAGTGGATGAGAGTGCGGGATGCGATTGCGTACTACCGCGATTTCTATGCTGATTTTGACGAGGAGAAGGCACGGGAGATGCTCGATTTCATGAACCTTGTCGAGAGTGATCGGGTGCGGCATCTATCCAAAGGGATGAATGAACGACTGCAACTAACACTGGCGCTATCCCGCAAGGCTCGTCTATATCTGTTGGATGAACCGATTGGCGGAGTAGATCCGGTTGCGCGTGGTAAGATTCTGGATGCGATCGTCAAATTCTATGATGAAGACAGCAGTCTGATCATCTCCACACATCTGGTGAATGATATCGAACGGATTTTTGATGAAGTGGTCTTTATTCGTGAAGGTCAACTGGTGATGCGGGAAGAAGTGGAAACGCTCCGTCTGAAATATGGGAAAAGTGTGGATGAGATGTTCAAGGAGGTCTATGCGGAATGATGACATTATTGAAGTATGACTTTAGAAGGAACTGGAATACACTGCTGGCGGGGCTGGTTATCCTGATTATTGCGCAAGTGGCGCTATCCCTTTTCATGTCTGAGGTCACAGGGGTTGTGCTTGGCATTATGGGTTATGTTGGAGTAGGTGTGGCTATTTATGTGAAAATGATCAAAACATACACGTCCAATATCCGCTCTTATAATCGCCGTCTTTTACCCGTAACAGGCCTATCGCATGTGTTGTCTCCTTTGATCTTTGGAGCTCTTTGCGGGCTGGGATTAGTCGTTATATTTACGATTCATGCCTACATTTATATTTCAATGAAGCTCAGAATGAACATGGCTACCCATATTGATCTTTCAGGTCTGCATGTATCGGATTATGTTAGTTTGTTACTGTTTATCGCTTGGGTTATCGTATTCATGACCGTGATCATCTTCCTTTCGATCTCGATTGCAGGCAGCTTCCGTTGGAGAACCGGACCATGGATCGGAATCGTTGCATTCTTGATCCTCGTTAATCTGATTGGCTGGTTGGAGAATATGATTATGACAGGACGCTTCAGTCCAAATGAGATGTTCCTTTATACCGAAAATAGTACAGGGATTTCAATCACAGCCAATGGCGTATTATGGTCGGATGGCATGTGGGGAAGCACTATATTCGAAGTGATCGTAGCAGTTGTCTTGGTGTGGGCTACCATTTACCTGAACAACAAAAAAGTTGAAGTCTAAGGACCGCGCTATAAGCAGGTTAGAATAAAACGACACGGGCGACGAGAGTTGCTCGTTTTGTCATACACCGAGATTTCACTTTTTGAATCGCATCCAATGAATACACGTAATTCTATATAACTACACATTTACACAAAACGGAGAGGACAGAAAGGACCTGAAGAAGCGGAGCGTTCGCCTTTATCACCGGATTTCCCCTTATAGAAGGAATCAAAAAAATCTGGGGATAACAGCGATCGGAAGGTTGTTCTGTCATCGGAGTGTACAGTGTAAATATTCTTTAGTTCAATATATATAGCGTATTCATTGGTTGCTAAACCCGGTTAAAGAGAACGAAAGGGGCCATGTAAGGGAAAGGAGAACGTAATATGGAACTATACTTTAGGGACAACTTTTTTAACGCAGGTTATACCGAAATTATGAATTCGAATCAGGAACAGGCCGGACATCTGGATTTGAAAAGTGTTTTTGGCTCTTCGCTCGATGTATTCGATAACTCGGGATTGGTCTGTAGCGGCAAATTCCGCATGTTAACCAATCGTTGGGATATCACTGCAGCCGATGGGAGACATCTGGGCGTATTGCGAGCGAGGTTTAGTTTCTTCAGCAAAAAGTATGAGTATGATGCAGGATCGCGCGGTATATACGATGTGTCTGCTCCCGCATTTTCGCAGGAATATGATATCAGTGGAAGTGGTGGACGCATCGTGGCAAGTTTCCGTCGCACCAGCGGCTGGTTTAGTTCAGGGGCATTTGTATTGGATAACCAGTCTGAACAACTGGACACATATGAATTAATTGCAGTCGTCATGGGCGTGCATGCGATCAACAAGAGACGAAATTCAGCTGCCAGCAGTGGCGGAACTTAGTTTAGGCTCATGAACAGCAAAAAGGTCTGGATGAGATCATCCAGACCTTTTTCATATGGGTTTATTTTTGGGCAAAAATTAGGGTTAATCCACTCTTACGAAATCAATGACCATCGGCTTTTGCAAGCGGTTTTTCCTCGCGTTGGCGGGGCTGAGCTTCATTGGAGTGTTCGGCATGGTTATTAGGCTCTTTTTCCGCATAACGGGCCAATGCCTTCGCAGCAGTCTCGGACATTCGCTCTCGCAACATTGGATGATCAGCGATTCGAACCCGTTTGCCGAGAAAACGCATTTTGGATAAGACGTAATCCATCTCATTTCGCGGGATGGTCAGCTCAATCCGATATGTCTGCTTGGCTTCCGTGTACTCGACCTGTTTCTCGAAGCAGGAGAAAGCATAGAGGATTCGGGACAGCTCCTGATTGAACTCTGGCAACACTTCGATGGTGATCGTCGTTTTGCGCTTCTCCGTAATTGCAGTAATTCGGGCAGTATAGCCAGAAGCGGTATCCGGGTCAACCGGTTGGGCTTCCACGGCAACGATGCTGTGCAGCTTGGTAGACATGAGTTTGTCGAAGCGAGGTGCGTACCAGAGCACGTACCATTCTTTTTTGACCATGGAGTACTCCAGTTTATACGGGAAACCAAATTCATCATGGCTTGTGCGTCCATTGCGGACGCGGCCTGTCATTCGAAATCCCTGATGATGCAGAATGATTAGCCGTAATGGTCTAAGAAGTGGATGAGAGACACTGTTTTCCTCACTTTTGGCTTTTTCGGTCAGATAGTCCTGAAGATTCAGATCCTGCTCCACGTTCAGCATGTTGTGCATTTTATCCAACGTTACAGCGCTCAGGGCTTCTCTTGCGGCAGGGTGATTCAGCATCATGCGAAGCCAGGCCCGTTCCTGTGAGGTCCAGGTGAACAGTCCGGTTTCATTCAGTCGGGTCATCATCTGGTAATTGAACATCTTCTCGAACAGGTTCATAATATTCCGCAATCTCCTTCCATTCCCGGATCATCTCCTGGCGTAGTCTCTGAGGTGCGATGATTTCACAGCTTGAGCCAAAACTCCGTAACCACGGTTTGATCTCGGTGGTACCGTTGACCTGGATTTCGTAGAGAAAGGTATGGTCGGTTTCGGGTGTGATCTTGCCCCATTGACCTTGCAGACGAACCCGATCCAGAATGAAGTTGCGCTGACCACGCTCCGGGTGGAAAAAGCGAGCTTGAACTGTCACGGTATTTCCCGTATCTACCAGCCAACTGTAGCGACTAATGTCAGTCCACTGCTGCTTCAACTCGAGCATGTATTCCTCTTCTACGGAATCCTCTTCCTCCAGTTGGGTTATGCCTTCCATGCGGAATTTCACAAAGCCACGGCGGCCCTGATATCCAATGACATACCAACGACCATACTGATGGTCATAGACCACTTCAAGGGGCACGATCCGGTTGGATCGCCCACCTGCTTCTCGTTCAAAGCGTGGATTCGTATTCTGTGAACTATAGCTGGATGGTTTTTTCGGCGAATAATATAGGAACTGCACACGTCTGCGCTGACGAATTGCACTTAGCAGCGTGTAAAGATGAGCTTCGTCCAGGATACGAGAATAGTAGTGATACTTATAGATATAGGGCTCGGTAGCTTCGTCTTGCGGATAACTTGCTGTAATGGCTTTCTTCAGACTGTCCCGCAATAAGTACCCCTGTACGGAAGGAACCTGGGTATTTGCCATCATATCCACAAAATCATACAACTCCAGCTGTTCCTCCACGGTTAATTCGGTAAGGACATCTTGCTCCAAAGCATAGCGATACGGTCTGCCACCCGGCTCTTTTCGAATAACTCCGACCTCTTCCAGATATTTCAGATCAGAGCGAATGGTTTTCTCGTCAGGTAACGCCAGATCTTCCGGCAGATCAGCACAGCAGGCGTCCAGCAGTTCCATTGCGGTCAGGGCTGTATTCTGTAGGGTATGCAAAAGGACGGAAAGACGCTGAACTTCAGTCTCTTTCATCGACTTGGCGCGGAAGAGGAAGAGCAGCATGGGCTCTGCGGATTCTCCGTACTGGAAGCGCACGAGGTCAGCCATTTCCCGGCTTGCTTCGGCACCTAAACGCTGATCAGCGACGGTCTGCATGATTTCTTTTAACCTGCGATTGGTTTTATCAAAGGTATGTA
This sequence comes from Paenibacillus sp. FSL R5-0519, assembly GCF_037974275.1. Taxonomy (NCBI): domain Bacteria; kingdom Bacillati; phylum Bacillota; class Bacilli; order Caryophanales; family Paenibacillaceae; genus Paenibacillus; species Paenibacillus sp. FSL R5-0519. Next base: position 5,317,969 of record NZ_CP150234.1, on the reverse strand, counting down.
CGGATATGCCAAGCCGCTCGGCGTACTGTTTGCGGGTATATGCACCACTGGTCAGGGATAACATGCGTAAGAACTGAATTTCTTTGTCAAAACTCTCTTTAGCCATGAGTATTCACTCCTTGGTGGCCTGGAGTCAGGCGGATATAATGGACGACGATGTTGGCAGAACAATTCTGCGGTATAGGAACATTCTTGAACTTCCCATTGGCGATATCCCTTTATTGTAGCAGGAAGAGTGTCAGGTTTCATTTTAAACTTATAAAGGTTGACTCCATTGCAGAAATTCAGTCGTCGTCATACTTTCGCCATGTTCGCGTGCAGATGTGTGAGGCATAATGAGGATGTGAAGCGGGGCAGCAACAAGCACTGTGGATCAAGGTTCCGAGGCGCCAGGGAGGGTTACTTCGACTGTTAATCGACCAGGTCGTTGGTTCGAATCCAATCGCCGCCGTCCATGGCGGTGTAGCTCAGCGGTAGAGCGGGTATTATACCTTCCCACCTTTTTCCTCGGAACATTTTATTATAAAAGAACAGCCATTAGACTCACACCAGGAGGTCATGAGTGATGAGCAGAGCGAAACAATTATTCAATCAACCTCAGCCAACGACACGTAATCATGGGGGCTACGGAGCCTATGAGCGATTGGTGGAGGAACAATATATTCAGATGTTGATGACCAATACATTGAACAATACGTTCTATGCCGATACCCAGCAACTGATGGACGACGCGATGGTCAGTCATCAGGAGATGGCTGCGGTCGATGCAGGGTATATGGCGCGGGCACTGGTCTATGCTCGTAATGAAGGTTTGATGCGATTACAGCCTCTATATGGGCTGGCACTATTGTCCAAAGTGGACGCGGATCAGTTTGCAAAGGTATTCTCCCAAGTCGTACAGACGCCGGCTGATCTGGCTGATTTTCTGACCATTCTGAGAGGAATGGGTCGGGGGCAGGGCGGCCGGGCAGTGAAGCGTCAAGTGAGTCTCTTTTTGAACGGGATCAGTGAATACTGGGCGATCAAATACAACGGACGCGGGCGAGGATACAGTCTGGGTGATATGATCGCTACAGCACACCCCAAACCGATAGATATGAAGCAGCAAGCCTTGTTTCGTTATTTGCGCGGGCATGAGGTGGATCTTACGGAACTGCCACAGTTGCAAGCGCTGGAAGAACTGAAAGCTACGCCCAACCCCGCAAGCCGGATGCATCTGATCGAGAAAGGTAAACTCCCGTACTCGGTGGTCACCTCGATCATGCAACCTACACGTACGGTGTGGGAGGCGTTAATGTCACAAATGCCGACCTTTGCGTTGCTGCGTCATCTGAACGCAATGGATCGGGCAGGGGTTTTTGAAAAATCGAAAAATATCGATGTTGTTACACGTCGTCTAACGGATGCGGAAGCTTTGCGCAAATCGCGCATATTGCCTTTTCGATTCGCCAGTGCGTATGAAATGATTGCGAGGGAAGAGCTGCGGGATGCTTTGCGACAAGCGGTGGAGCTATCGATTGGCAACCTGCCAACGCTGCCGGGAAGAACGGCTATTTTCCTGGATCGTTCCGGTTCCATGCAAGGGGATTATTTACGCATTGGTTCGGTGCTGGCGCTGGCACTTTATAAACAAACGAGAGGTAACGCACTGTTCTGGTTATTCGACCATTTGGTTGAGGATGCTCGGCCACAGATGCATGAGAGCATTCTTTCGCAAGCTCACCGGATTCGCGCACAAGGTGGAACAGATACAGGTCGACCCGTGCGGGAACTTCGGGATATCGGAGAGAAAGTGGATCAGATCATTATGATTACCGATGAACAGCAGAATGAAGGCAGTCCGTTATATGCCGAGCTTGAGCGATATCGCCGAATGATGAATCCGGAGTTGAAGGCATTTATTGTGGATATAGCACCTTATCAGCAGGCACTGGTACCGCCACGGGATGGCAAAACCTTTTACATCTACGGTTGGAGTGAAACGGTATTGACGTATATTGCGGAGACTGTGGCCGGATATGATACACTCGCGGACCGGGTGAGAGCGATAGATATTTAATGTGGGAATTTGGAGGAGACTGATCATGACCTATGTTCATGAAGAAATGAAAGATACGATTAGGCAACAGCTCAAGCAGATTGAACAGGAGGAGCAGGTACGTATTATCTATGCCTGTGAATCAGGCAGCCGGGCGTGGGGGTTTCCTTCCCAGGATAGTGATTATGATGTGCGTTTTCTGTATGTGAGACCGCTGGAATGGTACTTGTCGATTGAGGATCGAAGGGATGTGATTGAGCGCCCGATCAGTGATCAGCTCGATATCAATGGTTGGGATCTGCGCAAGGCATTGAAGCTGTTTCGCAAATCAAACCCGCCCCTGCTGGAGTGGCTGCAATCCCCCATCCAGTATGATGAACGGTATAACGTGGCACAGCATATCCGTGCACTTTCACCGTTGACCTTCTCGCCCAAGTCCTGCATGTATCATTATCTGAATATGGCAAAGGGGAACTTCCGTGATTATTTACAAGGTGAGCATGTGAAGATCAAAAAGTATTTCTATGTTCTACGTCCATTGCTCGCTTGTGGATGGATCGAACGTTATGATGCGATGCCACCGATGGCATTCGAAGAGCTGGTACAAGAACTTATACCTGCCAATACACCGCTGTATACGGAGATTCATGAGTTATTACGCCGGAAAAAAGCGGGCGAGGAACTGGATCTGGAGCCGCAGCTGCCGGCAATACAGACTTTTTTGGCGGAGAAGATCGAGCATTTTGAACAACTGGCCGGACAGATGGATAATGAACAAATCATTCAATTGGAAGAATTGGATCGGATTTTTCGTTTGGCATTGCAAGAGGTGTGGGGCGAAGGGGAATAAGAGAGAGAACGTGAAAGAATAAAAATAAGAAATCATACAGAAGCAGGTTGGGATCTAATCCTAACCTGCTTCTTCTATTGTAGTTATACATGCATTTATTTTGAGGCGATTCTCATCGCACGTCGTATCTTGAGCAGGGACGTATGAGGTGAGTCGGATCAGTTGGTATGTGCAACCGCGCGAATCTCAACCAGTTGATGAGGGAAAGCCAGACCCGATGTCCCAACCATTGTGACAGCCGGACGATGCGTACCAATGTACTCTTTGTACACGGCAACACATGGCTCAAGATGCTCCTGTGGATGAACCAAGAAAATCTCCAGTTCAGCAATGTTCGACTTGGTCACGTTGAATCCTGCGAGTACGCGATCCAGGTTATCCAGTGTCTGGCGAACCTGTGCTTCAATATCATCCACACCAATGAACGTCCCCTGCATATCATGCGAAAATTGCCCTGCAATGTAGATCATACCGTTAACGCTGTATCCCTGAGCCACGCTGAATGCTTCTTCCCACGGTACACCGTGGCTATAGATTTGAGTTGTAGTCATATGTTTTTCTCCTTTGTAATTCAAGATATGCCCTAGTATAAACGGAGAAAAACAACTTGGGCAGTACGCACTTTCATGACAGTGACTATCCCAAAGGATAGTATTAACACGTTGTTTTGTGAGCCTAACGACTCATTTTGGGAAATCTTTATATCAGGATATTTAATTTAGATATAACTAACTTAAGTCCTATATCCTTCCCCTAGAATCTGGGTAATAATTAGAGTAGGCAAGTGATTGATGGAATCTCATAACGTAACGATAGGGGGTAACCTGTATGGCATCCGTAATTCTGCTGGTGAAACAGACGGAGGACGAGGAGAAGGTTATTTATCGATTCGGACCGAATGAGCGTAAGATGGGGCTCATTGAGATGAATAAGATCAAGGAAAGTGTGAGAGAACTGGAACCTGTCCAAGTGGATGGGGTGAGTCCAAGTTTTTTCTTTAACCGAGCCGCGCAGCGACTGGTACGATGTTTATTCAGGGAAGGCGGCAAATTCCCGGAACGAACGACGTTTGAATCATAGTCCTATGGCAGGCTGCATGACAAGTAGGCTCAGCAGGCAGTTGAGAGCTCATGGGTTAAATAATGGAAGAAGTCCAAGAGACCAAAGGTAGTGGCTCTTGGACTTTTTTGCGTGTGCTGCACATTTAAGTATGGGAGACAGGGACAGCGAAACGATCGATCCATTCTCGCAATTGTTTACGAAAGGAAGAATTGGTATGCTGGTCAATCTCAATGTTAGAATCATTTTCACTGGTGGAATCTCTGCTAGTCATGCTCCAGATACCTTGTTCGGTATGAAGCAGCAGGAGAGCTTGATCGGGCAGAGGAATTACATCTTCGGCATAATTAATGATACTGAGGTTATCCACACTACGACCAGAAGTTTCAAAAGAGTTATGCCATACCTTCAACAACTCGCGTGTTTCTAGAGGTAGCTCCCAATCCTCCATGAATTTATCAAACAGCATATGGTTTTCCTCGTTCGTCAGGATAGCCCATTGTTCCTCTGTTATCGTGAACTGAGTAGGTTGATCAATGAAAGGTGTGTGTTGCCCTATGTAAAATTGGAACAATTCCTCTTCCCATTCCTCAGGTTCTGTCCAGGTGAACAAATGCACACGTTGATCCACTGCCAAATGATAGAGGTATGTATCGTTGTTATCCGTACTTTTGTGAATGGTTAATACCTTTTCTTGTTCAAGGCTGTCTGAGTATGCTCTAATCATGCTGTGACTTTGGGTAAAATGCATAAGCATCTTCAGGAACTCCGGCTCGATCTCTATCGTAGTATCTTCCATATGCAAGATGAGCCCCTTGGATAAAAGACCGTGAGAGGCAGCTCTTAGAACGAGTTCCCAGTGTTGTTCAGATAACTCGCCATACATCGGTTTTAGGAGACCGGCTGCAATGTCCTCCCCGCCAAGTGTGGCCAGCGCAAATCCGAATTCTTCAATGGATAAAGTGACAAGTGGTTTATTCATGAACTTAACCGCCTACTTTCCATGTAGATTGATAGATATAGGTTGCTTTTTTAGAAGGTCATTTGTGCTCATTCCAGGTTTTCCGAAGTAATTTAAGAATATCGTTTTCCTGATGTTTCAGTAGACTATACGTATATACTTTATAGCTCTTTCCATCAACCATTTTGAATAAGTAATAGGATGGAGTAGGCTGAATCCATTTGTTTAGTCCCGGTGCTACGAAATCAATGGTGCGTATATCCTTCCAAGATAACTGTTTTTCTGCATTTGTCTTAATACCAGACAGATCGAAGGAAAATAAGATGTTTGTTCCAAATACTCTCGTGATGTTCCAGATCAACAGACGTCCCACAAACCAAAAGCTTAAGAATGCCGCACTAGTAAAGTACAAGGTTTGAAGAACGCTATTGTCACCATAGATAACATCTCCAATCAAGACAAGTCCAGCAATGATAAAAAGAGCAGATATTAACGTATGACGAATTGCATATTTGCGTTGGTATGTAACGAGCTGCATGGATACCTCCTAGTGTTACTTGAAGAGTTTACTAACCCATCGAATTCCTTTTTCAGCCGCTGAGGCTATATGTTTTCCTGCGTAACTACCTATAGCTCCACCTACATAAGCTCCAACTGCTGTTCCTGCAGGCCCGGCAAACGATAATAGGGTCCCGCCAACAATAGCCCCGGCTCCTGCAGAGGCAGACTTGATCACGATATTCGATGTGGACACGGTGAGATCTGTTTTGGTTAATGTTCCTTCCTTATACTTGGAAACTGTTTTAACCCCTTCATCCCAAACATTAAGTCCTACGTTGATAGGGAACAGTTTTTTGCTTATCATTGTAGGTATTTTGGAAATCTTCATACCGTATTGACCTTTATTCACACCGGCAATAACATTGCGGGTCCATTGACCGAAGCTGTTGGCTTTGTTGAAACCAAGCCCGATATCACCTACTTTTAATTTACCTGCAAGTCGATCGAAACCCTTCAATCCTTTCATGACCAGACCTGGGCTGCGGAATTGTTTATCCAGTTTCCGTGCCATGTTACTCAGAAAGGAATTCCCCTTTCCCTTCACCCAAGGAGCATTATGGACTTTGGCACGGCTGGAGTTCCGGGGATCTACTTTGAAATGAACCGTTTTGGAGAGTACCATGGATGTAGCCATAGCAGAATATAGTCCTGTTCCAATCAGGCCTACATTTCCATGAATCCCATTCATTTTATTCCAAGACTTACTTCCTTGATCATATATATCCGATAGCGTCGTTTTTACATCTTTCCCGGAAGTGGATTGGCTTGAACTGGTCTGTAAACCATGCCCTTGAGATTGATCCGCTTGTGAGAAACGAGTTGCGATCGTATGTAGTTCCGTGCCGATCGCAGAGACTGAGCTAGAAAATCTCTCCATTTGCCGATGAGCCACCTGAAAGTTCTGAAAGAAACGCTCCTGTGTGATTCCTGACCACTGGCCCTGTAACGTACTTATATGTCTGCTTAAATTGTTAATCATGCTGCGACTATGTTCCGAAGCTTGAGCAAATTGGTTGGAAATTGCCTGAAGCTGCTCAGGCGTTACAATAATCCTGGTCACGACATTCACCTCGTGGAAGATAAAATTAAGAATTTCTACAGATTATGTATAGATCAAAAATGAAATGCTGTGAAATATTTACCCACTAATTTTAAAGGTCGAAACGTTTATTCGCAACGGATAATAAGCAATTGACGCGCAAAACAGTCCTTTGGTCGGGTTAAATATGTGCTCTTCGTAATACTTTGTTCCTGCAAATGGGACGAACAGTATAAACAAAGAAGCCCACAACCTTCTATAAGGGCGTGGACTTGTAAATTTTATTTTGGTCTTAACGGAGGGATATACTTATGAACAATCCTCATCTAGAACGTTTTGGCATAAGAGATCAGTGCCGTAATCGTGATGATGTTCAAGAGCGTTGAGATCAGCACTGTCTGGGCTGCAAAATCAGGTTCGTTATCGTATTCTTCCGCCAGGATGGATGCGTTGACACCGGTCGGCATACCGGAAGCGATAATGAGAGCCTGTGCAGCGATGCCTTCCAACCCTAACATGAGCACAATCGAAATCCCGATCGCGGGGCCGATCAGGAGTCGCAAAAATGTGCTAATATACACATCAAGACGGTACAGCCGGATTGGGTATTTTACAATCTGCGCCCCTAGTGTAAGTAGCGCTACGGCAACCATACTTTGCTGCGCATAGGTCAGTGGCATGGACAGAAACGTCGGCAAGGGAAGCTTCCACATGTGAAACAGAATCCCCAGCAAGAGCGCATAAGGAACGGGCATTTTAAGAAATCCAATAATCACCGCACGGTAATTACCTTTGAGCTTCGCGCCCTGAATGGACAACACGCCATAGGTGAATGTCAGTAATGCCTGTAAAGACATGACCAGCGCCTGAATGGAAGAGGCGAGTGGATCACCACGGAATACCAGTGCGTTGATGGGCAGCCCATAGTTGCCTGCGTTATCCAGCATGATACTGTTATTGAAGGCAGCCTTCATGCCTTTATTCATCTTAAGAGAACGGGAAACGACTGAACCTATAATATAGAGAATCAATACATAGATTGCGTAAAATAATGTCACAGTCCCGAGCAGTTCGCCCGACATATCCGAGTGATACATGCTCATAAAGACGGCTGCGGGGGTAATACAATAGAAATTGATTTTGGCGAGAGTGTACAAGTCCAGCTTGAACACCTTTTGCATCCAGGATCCGACGGCGATCAGGAGAAAAACGGGTAGGACGACTTCAAGCATGATGTCTGCAATCATTAGTTCAGCTTCCTTTTTCATGAAAATTTCATCCGATTTCGAAAATGCTTTGCTTATTATATCATTTTATACACAACGAAATGTGGGAATAGGCTAAAAAAGATCAGGAGGTGTTGCATCATGATTCCAGATCATCTGGATGTTGGTTTATCGATATTGTTTATTGGTTTCAATCCTAGCATTACGTCTGGAGAGACAGGTCATCATTACGCGTACAAAGGAAACCGGTTCTGGCGCATCCTTGAACGGTCGGGATTAACTCCGCGTTTGTATGATGCACAGGAGGATGGAGAGTTGCTGAAGCTGGGATACGGATTCACCAATATCGTGGCCCGCCCCACCAGAAGCGTGGAAGATATTATGAAGGAAGAGTACGCAGAAGGACGCCAGATTTTGCGGCAAAAGCTGGAGGACTACCGGCCGGACATCGCCTGTTTTGTAGGAAAAGGGGTATACACCCAGTACAGCAAACGTTCCAAAGTGCAGTGGGGATTTCAGGATGATCCGATCGTCAAGGAAATTCAGGAATTCGTCGCTCCATCGTCCAGTGGACTCGTGCGCATGTCGATGGATGAGATTGTGGGGATCTATTCACAGCTTGCTGATTTTGTTGCGGACAAGAACAGGGAGAATTAAGAGGAAGAAAGACAGGAGAGATAAGATAGCAGCAGTAATAGGCTACCACGAAATCTATAGAGAATGTGCAGCGACAATCACAGAATGTTGGTACGCAGAGTTCACCCTGTCGGCTTCGCCGATGAGGGCGAATTCTTTTTTTTGGATAAAGTGAGAGGTTTCGGGAACGGCTTCCGTCTATATAGTACAGAACCATGCATGGAAGCTGTAGAGAAGGGGGATTACATGACTCAACAGATACCGGAGGAGGAGCTTATTGAGCGCATTATTGCAGGAGATAAGCAGTTGTTCTCTGTGCTAGTAGATCGATATAAAAATAAAGTCTACGGCATCATGCGCGGAATGGGTGCGAGTCATCCGGATGCCCAGGATCTCGCTCAGGATACGTTTATTCGCATTTATCGTTATCTCCCGTCGAGGCGGGAGGGAAGTCGTTTCTCGTCGTGGGTGTACACCATTGCGGTGAATCGGATGCGGGATTTTATACGGGAAAAGAAACCCGTCATGTCTCCGGTCGATCAGGGGATCGAACCTGTCAGTAACGAGACACCGGAAAAGCGTGTGCTGCATAAAGAGATGCAGCGTGAAATATATCGACATCTCGAACAGTTGCCTGATTCGTATCGGCTGGTGTTATTACTGAAGTACACAAACGAGTTGAGCTATGAAGAGATTGCGGATGTTACGGGCTTGAGTTCAACCAAAGTGCGTAACGCCCTTTATCGCGGGAAAAAAACGCTGAGGAAGCAGATGGAACGCAAAGGAGGTTTAGCCACGTATGAAGCCTATTTCAAAGGATGAAGATCGGTTGTGGGAGGAGCACCTATACCGTGAGGAGCCGGATGCGGATTTTACGCTGAAGCTCATGCAGAAGCTGGATAGCGTGTCCATGGAAAGTGGAGAAGACGAGCATCCATTCGTGAAAAAATCTATGAGAGCGCATTGGATGCGCCGGGCGGGTATCGCTGCAGCGGCTGTTGTGATCCTTGCCGGAGGGGCCTGGTTTGCTTTTGACCGAACAGCAGAGCCAGCGCAACCTGTGGTAAATGCTGTGGATAAGCGGCTACCCGACATACCCGTACCAGAAGAGATAAGATCGGCTTATCTTACGGACGATTACAAACGTCTGAAACCACTTGATCTTGTAATTAACCCGAATATTCAAATTGTAGATCAGGGGTATACACTCAAGATTAGCGATGTCCTAGTGGATCGTTCACAAATTATTATTATAACAGAACAAAGCAATCCTGAAGGAAGCACAATACCGCTTGTTTATCCGGAAGCGGGAAGGATTCATGTTACAGATGAAAAAGGGATCAGCGTTACTTTCATGGCTGTAGATACGAGGCGTAGCAGTAGTAAGTATCAAAGGTTTGTATTCCAATTGAATGATGATATTCCAGATCACGTATTTGTACGGGGGGAACTAAGTTATTTAAAGATTCCAGATCATTATAATCTTGATACTGGAAAAATTACAGCAAGTAATACAACAGTGGATTGGAGCTTCCGATTCAAGATCGACATGACAAAAGCAAAAGCAATGGCTGTTGAGGCTCCCATGAACAACACCTATACTACTCCTGAGGGCTTGCAACTAGATATGACACAGCTTGTACGCACGCCAAACGGTACCCGCCTTGACATGAACATCAGTCTGGATGATCAACTTCGTGCCAAGGTCGGAGAGAATTGGGCGGATGATATGGATTTCATGTATCATATCGAAATTCCGGAGACGAATGAGTATCGAATTTTTAACGAGAACAAACCCAATGCCCGTCAAGCCAAATTTCGGTTACGAGATATGAGTAAACTGAGTGAGAATAATGTTGGTCAGATGAGGCTTTCTGAGACATGGGACCCCGCTTATGTCACGGTGGATGCGAAGAAGATTCGCTTTGTCCTCGATGGCTACACCATCCCGGTGTGGGAGGAGAAGTCCGTGGAAGTGGATTTGGAAAAGATGCGTAAGGATGCTGAATTCTACACCTACGTACTACGATTTGAACAATTTGGAGATGAAATTTTGTTTTCCAGATACAATTATTGGCCAGTGCAGCAATCATTAAAGCTACCTGAAAGAAACTTTGAAGGGGTTTCTTCTCTTGTTTTGGAGGGAGTGGGGACATTCCAAAATGATATTAATGGGGATCAATGGGTGGCTATAGATCGTGAAGGAAAGGAGTATCCCGTTGAAGTAATGGGAACTACGAATCAGCCTAACAAAAACGAAGAATACATCGTAGATGATCTCAGGTTGATTATCCATGGTTTTAAAAAAGAAAATGGAACGAAATTCACTTTGAAACGAACCGCAGTTAACCGAGAGGTCCGTGATGTAAATTGGGAAGTGGATCTTCCGTCGTACAGTAGCCTGCCTTGGCTGAAATGATCACTAGTACATTTCTCAGACATGAAGTAAATCAAAGCTTCGAATGGATGTATAAGGATGGATCGACATATTTAAGTGTGGATGTATAGACATATAAGGATATAAGCCAAATATATAAAAAAAGGCCCTGCATAATGGTATGCGGGGCCTCTTTCGTATGCACCAGACTTACGGGGACAGCAAGTACCTAACGAATCCATCTTAGAAAAGAGTAGTTGCCATTTCCAAATTATGCTGATTCTCTTGGAATCAACGTGGTTGATAACATAACCGTTTCTTTCGGCGTCCCCGGGCGTTCGATCCGGCGTTGTAAAGCTTCTACCGCACGCTGCCCAAGCTCCTCTTTGCATAGATTAACTGTGGTCAGGGGCGGAGAAGACGTAACGGCAGAGTGTACATTGTCGATACCGATGACAAGGCAATCTTTAGGTGTGGAGATGCCCATCTCCTGTAATTTGTGCATCCACTGCAAAGCAATATCATCATTAACACCAATCCATGCATCGGGACGTTCGTCATCTGGCATGTTTTGAATGTTAGTGGCTAACTGGTTAACCCATTCCCCGTTCTCATACGGAATATTCCATTCTCTGAAGCTGGTCGTATGACTGGTATCCACATGGAAATGATTCAAGGCCAACTCAATCCCGATCTTCCGCTGCGCGAAGCTTGCAGCACGCCCATCATCTGTGATGAGTCCGATCCGTCGGCAATTCATAGACATTAGATATCTTGCAACAGTAATGCCAGCTTCCAGATTATCATGGCTGATCGTATCACAATTCAGCAGCGGCTCCTGATGATCTACGAGAATAATAGGCCGACCCGTCTGAGAGAGGCGTTGCAGAACCGTATGAGGAAAAGCACCCATGACAATAATTCCTGCACAACGTTCCCAGTCCAAATGAGGAGCAATCGCTTTTTCGGGAGAGGTGTTCTCGTCCGTCACTCCGAGTGAGGGAGATACAATGGCATGATGCCAACCACGCTCATTACAAGCGGAGATCATGCCTGACAGAACACGTTGCCAGTAGTGGGGTTCACCGCGGTTAAGCTGATTCATGCATATGAGAACAAACGGGGGGGCGGACGGATCTGCATGGTTTGCGGCAGTAGAACTGTTAGTAGCCCCCGGCGTACTTTGGCGATATCCCAAAGCCCGGGCGAGTTCCAGTACCCGTGCACGTGTGGCTTCACTGACACCCGTCTTGCCACTGAGTGCGCGGGAGACGGCATATTTGGATAATCCGAGCTGGTCAGCCAGCGTCTGAATGGATACTTTGCGTGACATATCATTACTCCTTCATTTGACGATCATCTTCTGACACAGTACACTTACAAATAATAATGTTATTATAATTTATCATAACAAAAATAACAATAGTGTTAGGATCATATATTCAATCTAAACCAATCTATATAAGTTGAACTAATCATTTACACGATAACGGAGAGGACAGAAAAAAATTGACAAAGCGAAGCGTGCGCCTTTATCACCGGATTTCCCCTTGAGAAAGGGGATCGAAAAAATCTGGGGATAACAGCGATTGGAGAGTTGTTCTGTCATCGTAGTGCCAGTGTAAATAATCTTTTGTCAACTTATATATAAAACCTCAATTCAAAGGAGACAACATCCATGGAACAGTTCAAATTACCGAAAATCCCTATGCCGCATCTGGAGTTGCCACAAGCTGTGCAGGATATCCTGACTGAGGCGGCCGAGCGTTTGCAACATCGACCGAGATTACTGACTCAGTTTCGTAATTGTTTTCCCAATACGTTGGAAACGACCACGAAGCTGCATGATGATGGGACAACCTTTGTGATTACAGGGGATATTCCCGCCATGTGGTTAAGGGATTCGGTAGAGCAGGTCATGCATTATGTTCCACTTGCGAAGCATGACGAGAAGTTACAGCGAATCATCGGAGGCCTGGTCAAAAAACATACATTTTATGCTGATAAGGATATCTACGCCAATGCGTTCAATGAAACGGCGAATGGATGGCATTGGGATGCCAATGATGAGACACAGATGTCACAGTGGGTATGGGAACGGAAGTTTGAGCTGGACTCTCTATGTTTCTCCATGAAGCTGGCTTATACATATTGGCGGGAGACGGAACTGACGGATATATTTGACGACCGCTTCAAGAGCGTAATGGAAAATATTGTAGAAATGTGGGAGACAGAACAGCATCACGGAGAGCGTTCATCTTACCGGTTCATGCGTCGCAATTGTCCAGCCCATGATACGCTGCGTAATGAAGGATTGGGTATGCCTGTGAATTATACCGGTATGATCTGGTCCGGATTCCGTCCGAGCGATGATGCCTGTGATTTTCATTATAATATTCCGGCGAACATGTTCGCGGCGGTAACCTTAAGCCAGATGGGGGAAATCGCGAAGTGGGTGTTCCGGGATGAACAACTGGTGAGCCGGATGGCTCGATTGGAGGAAGACATACGACATGGTATTTCTCTGTACGGTACTTATCGTCATCCAGAGTATGGACAGATCTATGCCTATGAGACGGACGGTTACGGCAACTTTTGTCTGATGGATGATGCGGGTACGCCGGGACTGATGTCCATCCCGTATATGGAGTATGCTTCGGTGGAGGATGCTGTGTATCAGAACACACGCCGATTTATTTTGAGTAAGGAGAATCCGTTCTACTATGAAGGGAAGGCAGCCAAAGGGATCGGTAGCCCACACACCCCGCCGGGATACATCTGGCACATGGCGTTATCCATGCAGGGTCTGACCGCAGACAATGACGAGGAAATGCTGGCCATGATTGAATTACTGGAGAACACGGATGCAGGTACTGGATATATGCATGAGGGTTTCCATGCCGATGATCCCAGCACGTTCACAAGACCATGGTTTGCCTGGTCCAACAGCCTGTTCTCGCAGTTGGTGTATAAGGCAATGAAAAAAGGAATTCTATAAATGGTACATTTAAAAAAAGAGTTCTTACTGCTCGTAAAGCGGCCGTTTCGGTTACGAATCGTTCTTTCGATCGCTGTTATCCCCGGATTTCCTGATCGACTTTTGTAAAGTCGAAATCCGGGGATAAAGGCGACCGCGTTGCTTCTTCAGAATCGATTTCGTCCCCTACACTACTTCGAGTTTTTGTCAGAATTTTTTTTGTACCCTGTATAGGCAAGGGAAGTGGGTAAAAAAATCAGGAAAGCCCAAACTGCTGAAATTTGCAGTTTGGGCTTTGTTTAATTGATGTACACAGGCGCTTTGCTATGTGTTTTTTAGCAAATCGGCGATGAATACTTTCTGGCCTGTCCGTGCGCTTTCCAAAGATGCGAGGACCATAGCCATGCTGAACTGATTATCACTGCAATCCGTTTCAGGCAATCGGCCTGATTCGAGTGCAGCGAACATGTCTTCGAGGCAGCCATGATGACCTGTTTTGTCCATGACAGGCAGTTCCGCTTCAATCCGCTCACTTGGCTGGAAAAAGGATGGTTTGCCGTCGGCATCCAGGCTTTGCGCAGCAACGACCTCAGCATAGATGTCATCATGACCATCCCAGATGGCGGTTCCTGTTTCACCGATTACGCGCCAGCTTGCTTCCCATGATGTGGGTACGCCTTCTGCGCACCAGGAACCGCGATAGTTGAATAAGGACCCGTCAGACATCTCAAATATACATAACGCCATCGCATTGCCCTGATACCAGGAACCTGGAGGATTGAACTCATGGCAGTACACCGATATCGGGTTGGCTCCGAGAATATAGCGTGCCTGATCAAACGTATGTATTGCCATATCGAGCAGCAGCGGGCTATCCATCAGATCCCGGAATCCACCGAAGTGTGGCCCGAGGAAAAAGTCTGCCCCTGCGTAACCTACCTGCCCTATAGCTCCACCGGAAATGAGGTGCTGGTAGGCACGGATCCGCGGATCGAACCGGCGATTCTGCATCACGGCTTGAATACGTCCCGTGCTACGAGCGGTTTGCACAATATCCGTGCAGTCGGAGAAGGACTCCGCAAGGGGTTTTTCGCCAAAAACGTGACATCCTTCCTTCAGCGCTGTCATGGCAATGCCGTAATGACTCGCGGGAATTGTGACATCGAATACGATATTCGCGCCAGTCGCTTGAATGGCCTCACGGATATCGGTGAACGTAGGGCAGGTGAGGCCGTGTCTTGTAGCAAAAGCAAGGGCTGTCTGTTCATACAGATCAACCAGCCCGACGATTTCTGTATCCGGCCTTTGCAAGGCATAGTCCGCCCATGTGTTTGCCATGGCACCGCAGCCAGCGATAATTACCCGATAAGGATGACTCATCAGCTCATCTCCTTCGTATGGATTGTGTTGTGTAGTACTTTATACCGGATTGGGCACAAAATCGCCGCCGCGGCATTGTTTCAAATATCGTAATGCATGTACCTGTCCTGTCATTTCGAGTTCATCTTTGTAGACGGGATCATGCCAGCCTTCAATATCAATCGTGCCCTGGTAACCGTTCTGACGCAGAATGGTGATGATGTCTGCCCAGTTGTTATCCCCGAAGCCGGGTGTGCGGTGCCAGACAAATTCACGTGGGCCGTGTACGCCGTATTCCTTGACAATATCCCAGGCAATCGTGGCATCTTTGCCATGTACGTGGAACACTTTGTGAGCCCATTTGCGCAGCTGTGGAATCGGATCGATCAGACTGGACATTTGATGACAGGGTTCCCATTCCAGGCCTACATTTTCATCCGGAACAGCATCGAACATCATCTCCCAGGCCGTCGGGTTATGGGCAATGTTCCAGTCACCTGTCTGCCAGGTTCCACCCATATCACAGTTTTCAAAAGCAATCCGTACACCCCGGTCTGCTGCCCGGCGTGCCAGTTCGCCAAATACTTCCTTGAACCGGGGGATGGACTCGTTAATGGGTTGATCGGTTAGTCGTCCGGTGAATCCGGAGACGATATCTGCACCGAAGAGCTGTGCGTGATCAATCACCCGCTCCCAGCTTGCCAGTGTATCGGCGTTATCTCCGGCTCCCGTGAGCGGGTTACCAAATACACTCACCGCGGAGATGACAATACCTTGTTCGTCCACGATTTCACGGACACGTTTGGCTGTCTCTGCCAGGTCCAGATCACCAGTGGTTTGCCAGAAGGTCAGGTTAAAAGATTCGAAGCCATGTTGCATGATCTGCGGGATAACGCGGACGGCGTCCTGCCCGCCTACAAGGGTACCGATGCGTAATGATTTATTCATGGTTGTATTTCACTCCAATATTGGCTTATAGTACTTCGTGACACACTCATTATAGCCGTGCTTTAACGGGATGGCTCTACACAATCTTGTGTAATATTAGTCGGATCTTGTGAAGAGGGGGAAGAAGTCGTGCTGGATCTGAAAGCGCTTCACGAAAACACCCGAATTGACCATAAATCACATCCATTTCAGCTGTTCCAAAATCGATGCTCAGATATGAAAGCGGAAGAATGCATTTTGTATTTGCATTGGCATGAACATTTCGAACTGATTGTCATGCGCAAGGGAAGTGCGCTGTTTCATATTGATAGCAAACCTTATGTGGTTAGCGCAGGTGAGGTCATCATCATTCCTGGAGGCGCGTTGCATGTGGGGTATGCCTTGGACGAGGGGGATGTGCATTATGATTCCGTTGTGGTGAACCGTGCCTTGTTTCATGACTTCACCCATGATCCCGTGCATGAGCAATATGTTGCGCCGTATCTGGAAGGAAGGGTGAGGTTTCCGGTCAAACCGGCAGAGGAAAACATCGCCTGCACAGGCTATTATTCTTTGCTAAATGAAGCCGTGGAAGAAATGGCATTACAGCCCCCCGCTTATCAGCTCGTGGTGAAGTCCAAGCTGCATGCCTTATTCACGCTGCTTGCGCGAACCTTTATGCCGCAGCAGCTGCCGGATCGATCGGTTGGATCGTATTTTCCCAACCGCGAACGTTTCAAACAGTTGATTGCACTGATTGAAGCGGACCCCACAGGTAAGATGTCTGTTACGGAAGCGGCAAGCCATGTGGGACTGAATGCGTATCACTTCTGCAAAATGTTCAAAAAGCTGACCGGACGTACCTTTGTTGAATACGTGAACGGATGCAGGATGAGTGAGGCCGAACAACTCCTGCAAGGCAGCAGTCTGACCATTACGGAGATCGCCGCCAGAGTAGGCTGCGACAACGCCAATTATTTTACGAAACTGTATAAGCAATACAAGGGGATGACTCCCTCCCAGGGGCGGTTGAAGAAAGAAGGTTGAGTCACAAAAATGCTCTGTTCATCGTCATGTATGCATCAAGCGGAAGGGATTGATATACATGATACAGAATCACAATAAGCCGATATGGGATGTTGTCATTGTGGGAGCAGGCATTGCCGGATTAACCGCCTCAATATATCTGGCACGGGCGGGCCAGTCTGTGCTGTTGCTCGACAAAGGAAAACATCCCGGAGGCCGGGCTATTTCGACTGAAATCGCAGCCGCACGCGTAAACTTGGGAGCCCATGCTCTCAGTAAGAGTGCGCTTCCCATTCTGAAAGAGGTAGGCGTCACACCTACCGGATCAGTACCGAAACCGCCAGGCACATTGGTGTTCGAAGGAACAAACGGCGGTTATAGGGCGATTCCTCTAGCACAGCTTTTGCTCGGATCGTTTTTGAAATGGGGGGAGAAGTGCCAGCTTCTTCGGTTCTACAGTTCTCTCCGAAAGGTAGATACATCCGTTTTGCATAACGTTAGTTTGCAGACTTATCTGGAAACCCTGGTTTCCAGTCCGCGTGTACGTAGTGTCGTATTTGGGCTCGTTCGTTTGAGCACCTATTGCGATGCTCCTGATCAGGTAAGTGCTGGCGCCGTCATTGAACAACTCAAACAGGACCAAGTGTTGTATATAGATGGAGGCTGGCAATTCCTCGTTAGTCGGCTGACAGAACAAGCTCACCAGGCGGGTGTATTCATCCGCACAAGCTCGGTCGTACGAGAAATTGTCGGAGGTTATCCCCAAATGATGGTTTCCTTAAAGGATGGTTCACAGTTGACGACTCGCCACGTGATATCCACTGCCGGTCCAATGGATACGCTAGATCTCCTCAATCCCGCTCTTACACCCATTGAAGTGGAAGCCTATAAAAAGTTAACTCCTGTTCGTGCCGCGTGTCTGGATATTGTCGTAACGGGGATGCCTCAACCAAAGACGAAATTTGTTTTAGGCGCCGATTTCCCGTTGTACTACTCCAACCATTCCGCTGCGGCTTCCTTATCAGAAAACCCGGCAAACGAGGTTGTGCATGTCATGAAGTATTTGTCGGCTTCAATCCATCCGGACCCCAGGCAGGATGAACACGAGCTTAAAGGCTTTCTTGATTTCATTCAGCCGGGGTGGCGCAAGCACGTCGTTCAGCAGCGTTTCCTTCCGCGAATGCTTGTCTCGCATGGCATTGTCACCGCAGCGAATGGCGGCCTCCCAGGCAGGCCTGGACCTGCGGTCAAAGGAAGATCCGGACTCTATGTTGCTGGCGATTGGGTAGGAGCTGAGGGGATGTTGATTAACGCATCTTTAGCGAGCGCGAAAGAGGCTGCTCAAATGATAATAGCAGGTAGAGAAAAAGATAAGGAAGGGATGTATCATGGAGCTTGACTTGGTATACAGAACGTACAGACCTCTTCTTCTTTCCATCGCATATCGTATGTTAGGATCTGTCACTCATGCTGAGGATTTGGTGCAGGATGCATTTGTAACGGTACAACAGCAGGATATCCATAAGGAGGGTGGCCCGGTTCGTAACCTAAAAGCGTATTTATGCAAAATGGTTACGAACCGTTGTCTGGATTACTTGAAATCAACACGTAAAAAAAGAGAGGTATATATCGGGCCATGGCTGCCCGAACCTCTAGTGCAAGACTACATGGTTGCTCCAGGATCGGCTTCAGTAGCGGGGCAGGATCCACTCCAAACGATTGAACTGGAAGATACGATTTCGTACGCCTTTCTTGTCATGCTTGATCGGCTAACTCCTATTGAGCGCGCGGTATTTGTTCTACGAGAAGCTTTCGAATTTGATTATCGCGATATTGCAAACTTCGTGAACAAGACGGAGCTGGGATGCCGCAAGATTTACAGTCGTCTCAAACGTAAAATCCAGGACGAGCAGGAAGTCGAGTTGACCCCCAGCGCACAGTCCGAGCAGCTTGCACTTCGTTTCCTCCAGGCCACCTCTACTGGTGATATGGAAGAGCTCCTCAGAATGCTTTCGGACGATATCGTGCTGTATAGTGATGGCGGCGGTAAAGTCATGGCAGCAATTAAACCTGTTACATCAAGCCAGCGAGTTCTTGCGTTCATTCAAGGGCTTGTATCCAAAAGTGACAGTATGGGAGCTGTGCGGCTCGTCAAGATCAACGGACAACTTGGATTTGTATTAAGCAGTCCCTCCGAGGCATTCCCGACTGTTGTCAGTCTTGCATTCAGAAACGACCGCATTCATCGGATTTATCTCATGCGTAATCCAGATAAGCTGCGGCATTTGAATTTAGGGTAAGGTTAAATTGGGTAGAGATGGCATTAGACAAACAAAACCCGGATGATCGCCAATCTCTGGCGATCATCCGGGTTTTGTTTATTGGAGTGAGTTTGCAATATGCTCATTTCATAAATCTGGAGAACAATCTATTCGCCTTTTTGGAGAGATCGTCCATTTTGACATTGGCATGATCGAGCTGATTGTACCCCCATTTGATCGTCTGCAGCATGCGCGGCGATATGGGCGTTCCTTTGATTCGCGGATAGATGTTGTGATAGGCCCAGACGAGATGCTCCCAGCGATTGTCATTGCCGTCCTGAATGTATTCGGATACGTCAATCACTTTCCCGCGCCCGTTCTGAAGAATTACATTTTTCAAATGAATATCACGGGGGTTCAGCCCGCGGCTGCGAACGGCTTCTCGCGCTGCGTCCACATCGAGCATCACCTGCTCGGGGACGGGGATTCCTTTTTCCAAACATTCCAGCAGGGTATCTCCGGGTTCAAAACTGATCACGAGAACATTTCGACCACTGCCGTAATAGGTAGGGAAATATGGCAGACCTTTGAGCTGTTCGTATACATGCTTTTCATTTTCGAGTTTGTCCAAGGCATGATCCGAGTACATCTTGAAGGCATACTGCGGCAAGCCGTCATACGTAAATACAGCCGCATCC
Organism: Paenibacillus sp. FSL R5-0519; assembly: GCF_037974275.1. Taxonomy (NCBI): domain Bacteria; kingdom Bacillati; phylum Bacillota; class Bacilli; order Caryophanales; family Paenibacillaceae; genus Paenibacillus; species Paenibacillus sp. FSL R5-0519. The sequence continues at coordinate 5,297,974 of NZ_CP150234.1, read as the reverse complement.
GTACCTGTGCCAATGCAATTCAATCCTTCTACATCGCCGATGATGTTCACCAGCTCATTCCGGTCGCTTCCGATGACTTGGATCTGTTGTAATGCTTCTTCCGCCTGGAACCAATCCGGTCGATTCATGGGTGGTGCCTCCTTTTAGGATATGCCTGTACAATTTTTTTCATATAATCATTTTCTAACGAACGGAGTAAGTCTTATTTCGCGTTCGTGTGTGATTTGTTAGCGTTAGCGCCGGGCCAGCGCTGGACCCGACTAGCATCCCGGATTCACTGCCCTCTATGAAGTATATTATGCGTTCTGCTCCGCAATTTCATCTTTTGGTGATGTTACTATATAAACGATACGGATCGAATCGGAAACGGTTGCGTCCGAAGAAAATAACGGAAGTCCGCTTGCGGCAATGTTGCCCTGGCTTTATACTGTGAGCATTAAGGGATCTCATGCAGATCCGGCATACAGAAAGGCAGAAATCCTTATGGCACAATACCCGCAATGGTCTTATTCGCAGTCGCGGGCGAGTATGTTCGATGAGTGCCTGCGCAAATATTACTATCATTATTACGGTGCCCATAACGGCTGGAAGACAGACTCTGCTGATGAGATGCAGGTTCGTCTGTACCGTCTGAAACAACTTAGTAATCTGTACCTTGTCTTCGGAGACCTTGCGCATCGGATGTGTGAGTCGGCGGTACGCAGCAGGGAAGAGGGCAAGGATAAGCCGCGTGAACACTTTCTGGAACAGACCATACGCAAACTGCTGAATCAGGCATATGTGGAATCAATGGATGCGGATCAGTGGCGAATGAATCCCAAAAATCGCACGATGCTGTCCGAGATCTATTACGGGGATGATACGTTAAATGACCGAATCGCGACGATCAAGGAGCGAGCTTCGGCCTGTGTCAGTAACCTGTACCAGACGCTTACGTGGGAGGACTTGTCCCGGGCAAGCACGGACATTCTGGAAATCGAGAAATGGGATACCATGATGCTGCACGATACGCGTGTGTATGTGAAGATGGATTTGTTGTATCGGCGCAGTAACGGCAATATTGTCATTGTGGACTGGAAGACGGGCAAGGAAGATGACTTCTCTGATCAGCTCATGCTGTACGCATCGTATGTAAGAGAGCACTACCGGGTTCCTTTGGAGCAGATTGAGCTGCGAGTGGAGTACCTGTTAACGGGAAAACACCGGGAGTTTACAGCCACAGAAGAAGATATTCGGAAAGTGGAGGAGAACGTGGGTCGTTACATCGAGGAGATGCGATCCTGCGTGGAGGATGAGTATTACAACCGTCCAAAGGACGTCAGCTATTTCACAGCGATGCCTTCGCACCGGTCCTGCCGGGATTGCAACTTCCGCGAAGTATGCAGTGAACGGGCAGTCTGAAGCGCCATAACCCGAGTAACATAAGACAAGGCCTTATCCGAATTGATCTATTTTATATGTGGCAAAAAAACAAGAAGCGCAAGCCGGGTACAACATCTGCCCGACTCGCGCTTCTATTGCGTTCCACAGGCCTGGCGACATGGCGCCGGGGTGGAACGATCCTATCCAGATTACTGGACAGCGGCGGCATTCTCCAGCGCCTGGCCCACAGGAACATAGGCATGCCCGAGATCCCGGGCAACCGCCTCATACGTGATGTGTCCATTCAGTGCATTCACGGCGCTGCGAATGGACGAACTGCCGCGAATCGCAGCGGCTGCACCGTGGTTGGCCAGCTGCAGCGCATAAGGCATGGTGGCGTTGGTCAGCGCCACCGTAGACGTACGCGGCACAGCGCCCGGCATGTTCGCCACCGCGTAATGTACGACACCATGTTTCACATAGGTCGGGTCATCGTGGGTCGTGATATGATCAATGGTCTCAACGATCCCACCTTGATCAATCGCCACATCCACAATGACCGATCCCGGTGCCATCGTCTTTACCACCTGCTCGCTGACTAGCTTTGGCGCCTTGGCGCCCGGAATCAGCACCGCACAGATCAGCAGATCTGCCGCCGCAACAGCTGCCGCAATGTTGGACGGGCTGGATACCAGTGTATGAATTTGATTGCCGAAGATATCATCCAGCTGGCGCAGTCGATTCAGATTCAGATCGAGGATGGTTACATCCGCGCCAAGGCCAATGGCAATCTTGGCTGCATTTGTACCCACCGTACCGCCGCCAATAATGACCACTTTCCCCCGACTGACACCAGGTACACCGGACAACAGAATGCCCTTGCCACCTTCGGTCTTCTCCAATAGCTGTGCTCCGATCTGGGAGGCCATGCGGCCTGCAACTTCACTCATTGGAGTTAGCAAGGGAAGAGTACTATTAACCTCCAGTGTCTCATAGGCAATGGCTGTTACTCGACTTGCAATAAGCGCTTTTGCAAGCTCAGGTTCCGCTGCGAGGTGCAGGTAGGTGAACAGAATCAGCCCCGGACGAAAATATCCATATTCACTGGCAAGCGGTTCTTTCACTTTGATGATCATATCGGCCTCGGTCCACACGGACTTGGCATCAGGACGAATCTCGGCACCCGCAGCTTGATATTCATGATCCGTGAATCCGCTGCCGATTCCCGCGCCTTGTTCAATCATCACCTGGTGACCAGCTCTGATGAAATCAGCAGCCCCAGCCGGAGTCATTGCTACACGATTCTCATTGTTTTTGATTTCTTTGGGAATTCCGATTCTCATCACCATGCACCTCGTCCATTTATTGGTTGTTAGCTTATACTACAAGTTTATGACTTGCATATTTGTTTTGCACCAGACTTGATGTCTAATTTTTAGAAATAGTACTCAACATATTGTCGAAAAAGACTATTCAGGACATTTGTCCATGGATTATAATGTAAGAAAAAATAACACGATGAGGGATCACTATTGCAAAATGACCGCGTGTTTACGATTAAAGATATCCTTGCACGTCCGGTATTCGGCCGAGCGCGACTAGCGGCAGGGAAGGATGGAGTGAACCGTCAGGTTGGCTGGGTTCATGTGCTCGAGATTACGAATGTATCTCCATTTGTAAGCCCCCATGATCTTATTTTATCCACTGGACTGTGGCTTCAATCGGAAGAAGGGCGTGAAGAGTATCTGCTCCAGCTCATTGGAAGTGAGGCAGCGGGGTTATGTGTGGAGTTTGGTACCAGCATACACGGAATCCCGGAAGAACTGATTGAACTGGCGGACAGACACGAGTTTCCACTGATCGTATTCGAGCAACCAGTTCGTTTTGTCGAGATCACACAGGATATTCACTCTCTGCTCATTAATCATCAACACCAGCTGCTGAAAAGTCTGGAAGCTTATTCAAGACAGCTTCAGCAACGAACATTACAGAGTACGGATATGTCTGCTGTGCTGCATCTGCTGCATGAGTATGCTGCCAAACCGGTGGTGTACATTTCGTCCATGGAGCCGGGCAGTTTTGTGCCCGAACTTGTACCGGAGATGGAACAGACCATCTATACCTGGTATGAGCAAGAGGTAGAACATCTGGATTTGAATGATTCAGATACCGAATTATGGTTCCATATGGATGAAGAGAAAGTTCTGCTGTGCCATCCGGTCGTCTGTTTCGGCCAGGTTTTTTCTGCTGTAGGCATGATTGTGCATCCGGCAGCTCCAGTCGAATATCTCAAGCTGCTGCTTGACTACACCGCGAAGGCAGCGGCAGCACTCACACTTCGTTCCCAGTTTCTAGAAGAGAAGATGGTCCGCAATCAAAATGAACTGATCCAGGATCTGATGAATGGCAACATCCAGCAGGAGGACCAGGCTCAGACTCGAATGGGGCTTCGATTGCTGGTGAAGGGACAGTACTGGTTTGCAGGAGGGGTCATCGAGATTGAACATCGATTGAAAGGCACAGGCCGGGAGCGAATGGAAGCGAATCATCAGGATGTTCTTGTCCTGCTTCGTTCCCTGCTCAAGAAGAACAATCTGCCTAGCCTGATTATGCTGAAGAACAACCAGGTATATCTGTGTTGTGCCAAGGAAGCGGTATCGGCTGCTGCACGTCATCAACTGCTGCGATTGCTTGAAGGGATTGCCCTGGACGTGAAACGGTTTGCCAGTCGTAACTTGAAGCAGGTTATGATTCATGTGGGAATTGGCAAGTTCCGCAGCCGTTTGACCAGTCTGCCGGAGAGCCTTCAGGAAGCCTATCAGGTGATCGAAGTTTCGAGGTCGGTAGATCAGATGGAACATGTTCACTTTTACGATCGTATGGGTATATATCAAATGTTAAAGGCATTGCCCCAGTCGTTCCTTCAATCCTTTGTTCAGGATCACCTGGGTGTCTTGATTGAACATGACCAAACGCATCACCTGCGATTGGTAGAGACATTGGATGCTTACCTGCAGAACTTTGGTTCCAAACGGGATGCAGCTGCCCAGTTATTTATTCATCGGCAAACGTTGTACAACAGACTGGAGAAGCTGGAAGAACTGATGGGGCCAGATTACATGGATCAAGGGAGAAGAATCTGTCTGGAGATGGCGCTGCTGGCACACGCGATGATCGAGAATGGACAGTGGCAATCCTCTTGATGCGGTGAAAGGGATGCAAGACAGACTGTGCATCGATTTTACATTACTTTGTGCACAGTCTAGCAATTTTTACTAATCCGCCGGGTATGTTGTAATGAAACAGGCAGGCGTTGCAGGGTGGAAGTGGAGCGCCGGCCCCGATAAAGCTTCGTTTGACCAGAAGATGGTGCCAGTGATAATGAAGAGGGAGCAGCCAGGCGATACGGGGGTGATGACCGGTCGGGGCGTCCGTCTGTTTCTGCTTCAATGGCTGCCGCTGAAATGCCGCTTTGGTGCAGCCACTCCTGAAGTCGTATTGGATTGATTCCGAGTTGTCCGCTCAGATTACAGATATCGAGGTTTATTCTCACACAAATCCGCCTTTCCTGGAATATCGGGCTGGTAGTAGGGTTTGAAAGGGAAGCATGAATTCGAGATCAGTAAATGCTCATGTACATGGTAATCGTAACTTGATCGGCGGAATGATCCATTATATTGAGAAGTAGCGCGGAGGGGGATATGTATACCCTGTTAAACGTTCTCCTATCCGCTTTTTTTGATAATTCCCTATAAATTGGCTTTTAACAAGATTCTATCACTTCACATGAAGCTGTGCGTCTCAATATAGTCTCAATTTTGGTGAAAAAATAAATACATTAAAAGTACCAGTATCTAGTACGGAGGACATATATGGGAAACAGTAGTGAGGCTCAATATGACGAGTATGTTGAGGATGGCAAACGTTTTGTTGGTCGAATCAAAGAACTGACAACACTGGAACGGTGGTTCAATCATCCAGAAGCCCCATTGACCATATTTTCAATTACCGGCATGGGAGGTATCGGTAAATCTTCATTGCTTTCAGAGATGTTATCTGTCTCTCGGAATCGAGGTGCGACAGCAATCTGGATGGATGGCCGATCATGTGGGGGGACACCTTCCGTTTTTATGGATTATTTGTCCTCTACATTAGGATTGGAAACATTGGATAGAGAAGGATACCCACGGCCATTGAGTCTGCTGAAAGACACATCAATCGAGAAGCGAATGGTCCTTGCAGTGGATAATTATGAAGAGCTGGCTCTATTAGAAAGTTGGTTTATGGAAGTATTTGTATCCAAACTTCCGTTAAGAGGAATACTTGTCATTCTTGCATCACGCCCGGAATTGGCATCCACTTGGCGGACACATCCCCGATTGCATCAGAGGTTTGTACAGATGCAGCTTCAACATTTTACAGTTGATGAGATTACGGAATATATCATGGTGGCAGGCTCTCTGAATCAGGGCATGGCAGGCACTATCACGAGAATGACCGATGGGCATCCACTGGGTCTGGCCTTAGCTGTAGAAGCTGCGGATCAGAGAAGGAATCTTCCGCAATCCGAATGGGCTGAACTGTCGCATATGATCAGTGCTCGATTATTATTGGAACTGACTACACCTCGTCTGCATCCCATGGTAGAGGTACTAACATTGCTTGAGACAGCCAATCAGGAGTTGTTATCATCCGTACTGGATATGACCGTGACACAAGAAGAGTACCACATGCTGAGACAGATGTCGTTTATCCGTTCCGGCCCGGATGGTCTTGCCCTGCATGATATGGCCAGGGTACATCTACTCCGGGACTTTCGCCAACGTGAGCCTCATCGGTTGCAGAACATGCGCATCAAGATTGCGAAATTGCTAAAACCACTGCATGAACAGGCGGGACTACATGAGCGTCGCCAGATCGCCCGGAAGATGCTGTTACTGTGTCAGGAATCCATGCTTCAATACCGCAAGTACGCGGATGTGTCCCGTGATTCCTTGTTCTCACCTTTGGAAACGATGAGAAGCGAGGATCTGCCAGCTCTGCACAGCCTGTTACAACAATGGTGCGAGTACAGTGTGGAACCATGGCAGGCTGTACCCTATGGCCCCTTCCTGGATGAACTGGCACACCGTTATCCCGAAGGAATCGTATTAATGCGTGACAAGCTTGGGGAGACAATCGCCATGTTCATTACAGTCCTTGTGCATAAGGATAGTAGTGAGTTGCTGTTAAAATATTTTCCGAATGAGATGTATGAATGCTTCACACCACAGGAGCTGGAAAATGACCCTGATCAGAGTGATACGCACTTTGCTTTGCTGGCTGCCGCAAGAGATGATGTGCCTGGTTATACACGGGAAGAGCTTGTTGGATATATGACACTGGACCGACTGGCTCTGCTGGGTGATGGTGCGCGAGCGATGCTCGTCGCAACGAATCCTCATCTGAAACTGTTTTTGCAAAGTATTGGATTTCAGATGCGAAGAACAAGAACCCGGGTCTGCGACAGCTTTGAACATCAGGCGGACGTACTTGAATTGGATTTGCGTAGTGGGCAATTCGGACAGTGGGTCATGTCTCTGCTTGATCCGGAAGCAACAGAGAATCGGATACAGCCGGAAACAACGGATACAGATGACTCAGTTTGGACTGAACAGGATGTTCGCAAGATGTTGGGATACCTTCGATCTCCTGGAGAATTACATGAATACGCTGGCAGAGTTACAGGAGTAAGGGATGGTATCCAATTACAGCTGTATGTCATGGATTTGTTGGAAGGCAGAGTTCATGGTCTGTCCCCGCAGGATCAGATGCTGTTGTACGCGGCCTACTGGACACATGCTGGCAATCCAACTGCCGCAGCCCAGACGTGTTCCATGAGTCGGGCGACCTTCTATCGTCATCTCAGAACAGCGCTGACTCGCTTGGCGCGGATTTTGTAGGGAGCTGCCGATCCATCCATACCGTTAATTACGACAAGAAGAGGCGGGTCATAGACCAAGCCTCTTCATGCGATTATAGAGCGTTGCTCTGGAGATGCCGAGTTGTTTGGCGAGTGTTCGTTTATTGCCACCTGCTTCTTTCAGGTATTGAACCAGAAGTTGCGCCTCATAGGTGTCCAATTTTTGCTGGAAGGTAACAGGGGAGACTGGGTCTGAATGCTCTGAATGCTCTAATTCGTCTGCAGCTACAACAGTTCGAGGTTCTTGTTCGTCTCCCAACTTCTTCGGATGTTGCTGATATTCGCTATTGGCCTGTGGATGGATTCCCGAGGTCAGTTGAACTTCAGACTGCTCATGCACGATGAGGGAGGTGAGGGTGTCTGGCAGGTATTCTGGCTTCACCTCGCCATCTGTCGTCAGGATGGTCAAGCGTTCTATCACATTTCGTAATTCACGGACATTGCCTGGCCAATCATACTGGAACAGCAACTTAAACACTTCAGGTGGAACTAGCTCAATATGACGGTTATAGAGCAGAGAGAATTCTAGAAGGAACGTCTGGGTTAATTCATATATATCCTCCATGCGTACGCGCAGTGGAGGGATGACGAGGTTAATGACATTCAGCCGATAGTAGAGATCTTCCCGGAATTGATTGCGTACAATCATATTCAGCAGATTCTGATTGGTCGCAGCAATAATCCGGCAGTCCGCCTGTTTCATGCGTGTTCCGCCCACGGGGAAATAGCTCTTCTCCTGCAACACCCGAAGCAGCTTCACTTGCAATTCCAATGGCATCTCACCGATCTCATCCAGAAAAAGCGTTCCCCCTTCGGCAAGCTCAATCTTGCCCTTTTTGCCTTTGGGATCCGCGCCGGAGAACGCACCTTTCTCGTAGCCAAAAAGTTCACTTTCAAACAATGAAGCAGGGATTGCTCCGCAGTTAATCGCGATGAATGGTGCAGTCTGCAATTCACGAAGATCATGAATGGCTTTGGCGAATAACTCCTTGCCTGTACCGCTCTCTCCGAGGATCAGTACGGTTGCTGAGGTGGTACTGATCTTGCGAATGGTCTCCAGGCACTGCTGAATGACCGGGCTGCTGCCCTTGATTCTGGCGAATGGATCCAATTCGGGCCGTAGTCGAGCAACGGCTTTCTCCAGATGCTGGACTTTGGAAGTCATATGTAAGAGTTCCTGATGTAATCGGATTTCAGTTGTTATATCCACTTCAGCAGCAACTGCGCCCACAATCTGTCCATCCAGTTGGACAGGACGGGCATTAATTAGAGCGAACAGGTCGGGCCGTGGCTGATGCTGTTTGCGATAGACCGTTTCGCCGGTATACAGCGTCTTGAGAGACTGTAGCCGATCTGGAGGAAAAAAGTCCGCTGCGGGTTGTCCGATGATGTCTTTTTTGCTGATCGAAAAAACATGCTCCGCACCAGTTGTCCAGTAGGCTACCTTGGCCTCTTCATTAATTAATGTCAGAGCTGAGCCTGCTGTCTCCAGTGTGGTCTCAAAATAAGCTTCTATCAGGCGATGCGCATGCATCATGGCATGCAGGACATCGGATACGGCGATATATCCCACGTATTCGCCCTGATTATTCTTTATTAATAACAGGGGACTCTTAGCAAACAAAGGGATCACTTCCGCAAGTTCGATCGAAGCAGAGACGACAGGCACAGGAAGACGACCATATGATAATGTTCCATTAGGTGGGCTGTACAACCAGGCGTATTCTGTATTGCGGCGTACAAAGACAGGTCTGTCCGTACCGATATGGAGTTCTGACGGTATAGACTGAGGTGTGGTTTCGTCATATAGGACTTCATCCAAAATACTCATATCTGTTCGTAACAAAGCATTCAGCTCAGGAAGTAAATGTCTCATCAGGATCACCTCGGGTGCAGCATATACTTATAAAAAATGTAAATGTGAAATTATGTATATTATAACGTTCTGATGAAGCTGTGTATATATTTTTTGACATTAGGTGTGCAGGTTGGGATGTTGGAAACGTTGTATAAGAACTCACTTCAAATTGTATGCGATTACATAAAATTTAAACGAAGGAAAGTGTTGATTTTAGCCAGAATCCAAAGCCTCTAAGTGAATTTTATGTTATAAAACATAACGTATATATCTTTGCGAAATAGAGCAGATAGAACGGACTGAAGAGGGAAGTGGTGTGATTTAACTTTATGAAGAGGTACAGATGTGTCTATTATATTGGACATTTCAATTTGGGGATTCTTATTTTTTAGACATATGAATGAGTTGATATCATGTAAATTTGAGAATTCAGTTTTATAGCTCAAATAACCATGCTTTCCCCAAAAAACAGGAGAGCATGGTTATCATTTATCGAAACATATTCTTAACGACCATCCAGAGATTAGCCGGTTTTTCGGCCAAACGGCGCGTATAGTACGGATACCACATGGTGCCGTAAGGAACGTAACAGCGAATGCGATAGCCTTCTTTGGCAAGACGTTCCTGTTCGCTCATGCGCAGTCCATATAACATCTGAAATTCAAAGGCATCTGGTGAAATTCCACGGTCTTTAGCATATTGTTTTGTCCAGTTGATGATGTGATCATCATGCGAGGCCACCGCAGTGTATACACCCTGATCAAGGTGATTACGAATCATCGTTTTGAATTGATGAATGACCTCGGAAGCATTCTGATAGGCGACTGATCCGGGTTCTTTGTAAGCACCTTTAACCAGACGAAGCCGGATACCTTCCCGAATCATATCACGTGTATCTTCTTCGGTGCGATGCAGGTAGGCTTGCAATACGGTGCCTGTATTATGCAGTCCTTCCGAGTGCAGTCTTCGAACAATATCCAGCGTTGCTTGAGTGAATGGACTATCCTCCATATCAATTCGGACAAATAGATCATGCAATTTGGCTTGTGTGGCAACGGCACGGATATTTCGATAGCCCTCTTCCGGGTCCAGTGCGAGGCCCATCTGGGTTGGTTTCAGTGACACGTTGGAGTCTACACCTTCACGTGCGATGCCTTCTACCAGTCGTATATACTCATCCCTGTATAATGCCGCTTCGCTCAGGCGGGTGATACCTTCGCCCAGATGATCGAGGGTAGCCATAATGCCTTTATTATTGAGTATGCGGATCTCTTCGAGAGCTTCTTCCAAGGTGTTTCCTGCAATAAACTTCCCTGCAAGCTTCTTACCATATTTGATGGACAGGTTCTCTACAGCTTTGTTGCCTGCCACGGTCAATAAGGTCTTGCGATATATTTCCGTTCCTACACTCATTTTCGTTTCCTCCTTCAGCATTGTGCATCATTCGATTCAAGCTCGGTTGAATCATGCTTTTTTATCCCTTATAGAAGCAAGAAGCGTGCCAGATTTGGCGAGGCTCTACTATTTTTCATGAAACTTATCTATTTAAATTGAACTAACATTTACACAAAACGGAGTGGGCAGTGTGAATTTTCTTTAGTTAAATTTAATAAGAAAAATATTTCAGGTCCAACCGGAGTTGGCACGGATTTTGCTACATATATTTGGTGAAGAGTAACATGCAAAATAATTCAGGCGAGCAGCCAGCGAACCCTACATCCTGAAGGAGGAATCATTGATGAATATCCCTTTTGTTAACGAACCATTCACACCCTTTGCGGTCCAGGCGAACCAGGAAGCATTTGAAGACGCACTTCGTCAGGTAGAAGCTGAACTTGGGCAGGAATACCCGATTATTATTGGTGGGCAAAAAATAACAAGCAGCCGCACGTTAACGTCCGTGAACCCCGCGGCCAAGAATCAAGTCGTCGGAACGATCCATCAGGCAGATCAGGAATTGGCCGAAAAGGCCATTCAGACAGCGGCGGAGACATTCCACACTTGGAAACATACCGATCCGAACGAACGGGCTCGCTATCTATACAAAGCAGCTGCCATTATGCGCCGTCGCAAGCATGAATTCTCCGCATGGATGGTCTATGAAGCCGGCAAAACCTGGCCTGAAGCCGATGCGGATACAGCGGAAGCCATTGATTTTATGGAATTCTATGCACGAGATATGCAGCGACTGAGTGAACCCCAGCCCCTGGTGCGAATTGCAGGGGAAGATAATGAACTGAGTTATATACCGCTGGGCGTTGGCATTGTTATTCCACCTTGGAACTTCCCGCTGGCGATTATGGCAGGCATGACCTCTGCTGCACTGGTCTCTGGCAACACGGTGGTATTAAAGCCTGCCAGCACAACTCCGGTAATTGCCGCGAAATTTATGGAACTGCTCGCAGAAGTTGGCCTGCCGGATGGCGTCGTGAACTTTTTACCAGGACCAGGCAGTGAAGTGGGAGATTATCTCGTGGATCATGCGCTCACTCGGTTTATCAGTTTCACCGGTTCCAGAGATGTAGGACTGCGAATTAATGAACGTGCAGCACGTACAGCCCCAGGCCAGAAATGGATCAAACGGGTCATTGCAGAGATGGGTGGCAAGGATTCCATCGTTGTAGACAGTGACAGTGATCTGGAGCTTGCGGCAGAGTCCATTACCGCTTCGGCATTTGGTTTCTCCGGGCAGAAATGTTCGGCGTGTTCCCGAGCGATTATTCATAAGGATGTATATGACGAAGTGTTGCAAAAAGTGATTGAACGGACACAGAAACTGACGATGGGCAGTCCACTTGAAGTTGGCAGTCAGGTTGGACCGGTTATTGATGACAAGGCATATGCGAAGATCACGGAGTATATTGAGATTGGCAAGGGAGAGGGGCGTCTTGTGCACGGTGGCGGTACAGGGAATGTTGAAGGTTATTTCATTGAACCAACCATCATTGCCGATGTGGACCCCCAAGCCCGGATTGCGCAGGATGAGATTTTTGGACCCGTGCTTGCATTCATCAAAGCCGAATCTTTCCAGGACGCATTGGATATCGCCAATAATACCGACTATGGTTTGACCGGCGCGGTGATCTCGCGTAATCGTGAACATCTGGAACAGGCCAGACGCGAGTACTTCGCGGGTAATCTGTATTTCAACCGGAAATGTACCGGAGCACTGGTGGGCACGCATCCATTTGGCGGATTTAACATGTCAGGTACGGATTCCAAGGCAGGTGGAAGAGACTATCTGCTGCTGTTTACACAGGCGAAGCTGGTATCGGAGAAATACTAGACAGAAACTCATGATCGGACGGAATTCCTCTTACAATCGCGTGAATAGTATGCTATTATCCCTGCAAATCCTTTTGTTCGTATAAAAAACAAACGCTTATTACTCAGCTAGGCATAAGGAGGGAAACGGATGTTAGGTGTTCAGTTGGTGCAGGAACAACGTATTCGGCTGTCCATCACGCCGGAGATGAAACAATCCTTTCATTTGCTAACCATGTCCGGACAGGATCTGAATCGTTACTTGCTGGATGCGGCAGAGGAAAATCCAGTTCTTGAACTGGAAGAACAAGCTGGGCCCCTTGCCCGAATTCCACGGCGATTGGATCAGCGCAGGTATGATTCCTACGATCCGCTGCTTCAGGTCAGAGGTGCCGAGTCTACACTGGAACAATTGCTGATTGCGCAAATTCGAGTGATGACACTTCCAGACGAATTGGAAAAAACGGCAGTATATTTGGCAGGATGCGTCAATGATGATGGTTATCTGACCGTTGAATTGGCAGAGGTGCAAGCAGCAATTGAGCAACCGATGAGCAAAATTGCAGCGGGACTGGAGCTGCTCCAATCGCTGGACCCTGCTGGTGTAGGGGCGAGGAATTTGCAGGAATGTCTGTTGCTCCAGATTAGACGTGATTCATCGGCTGCGCTGTATGCGGAGCGGATGGTGGAAGCGGGATTGGAAGCACTGGTTCCTTTTCACCCAGGTAGAACAGGGAGTCGATTAGGTATGACTTCACGGGAAGCTCAGGTTGCCTACGACTATATTACACGTCTCGACCCCAAGCCCTGCCGATCCATCGGATGTACGGAAAGACCGCATTACATTATTCCAGATGCCATTGTTGGGTTGCGTAACGGTGAGGCCCATTTTAGCCTACATGTGGAAGGTAACCCTCGTGTATCGATGAATGAAGCGTGCATCCGCTGGATCAGGGAAGTGGCGCCAGATGAAATCTGGGCTCACCGCGCCGCAGAAGCGAGGGCGATCATTCGGAGTGTACACCTGCGGCGCAGGACTTTAGTGCGTGTGCTGGCGGCCGTGATGGAAGAGCAAAAGGACTTTTTGGTCAAAGGCCCGTCCGCGTTAAAACCGCTTAATCTGGCTATTATTGCAGAGAAGATTGGCATGCATGAATCAACGGTAAGTCGTGCCGTCAGTGGTAAGTACATTCACACGCCATATGGTGTATATGAACTCAGGGCTTTTTTTGCCTCGGGAATCCGTACAGCGTCAGGGAATAAAACATCAGCATCAGTAGTGAAACGAAGATTAAAAGAAATCATTCGTACGGAACAGATACAGCGGCCATACTCGGATAGTCACTTGACTACACTGCTTGCCGAAGAGGGGATTGTCATCTCCCGCAGAACGGTTGCCAAGTACAGGGAGGAACTTCAGATTCTGCCTTCCCTTGAGCGTAAACGATGGGCTTAACCAAATAGCTGGTGTCTTACCATCTCTGAACACAAGAACCCCCGCGAACCGGATGAACGGTCTGCGGGGGTTCTTGTTGCATGATTGGTGTTTAGGTTCCTGCCTTAGATTTCCTGAGTTCCTACAAGCGTTCCATATTGCGCAGGAAATGTTCTCCGGCAATTCCTGGCGTGGTCATCTGCTCTGGATGAAGAATCTCTTCCAGTTCTTCCGGAGTCAGCAGTCCGCGTTCCAGAATGATCTCTTGCAAGGTAAGTCCAGTTTTGAGCGCTTCCTTCACAATGGAAGCCGCCACATTATAACCTAAGTGTGGGTTCAGCGCCGTAACCACACTGAAACTTTGTTTCATGATTAATTCGCAGCGCTCACGGTTAGCATCCATCTCTTCAACCGCATAACGTGTGAACACATCAATCCCGTTATTCATGATTTTCAGTGATTGCAGCAAGTTAAACGCAATGACCGGGCCCATGACATTCAGCTCGAATTGACCAGCTTCACACGCCATGCAGATGGTATGGTCATTCCCCATCACCTGGAAGGATACCTGGTTAATCACTTCTGCCATTACCGGATTGACTTTGCCCGGCATAATGGACGATCCTGGCTGACGCGGTGGCAGGAGTAGTTCATTGAATCCTGCACGCGGACCTGAGGCCATCATGCGAATGTCGTTACAGATCTTGGACAGACTGACCGCACATACCTTCAGTGCCGCCGAAAGTTCCAGATATGCATCCGTGTTCTGTGTCGCATCCACGAGATCCTCAGCTGTTTGTAGTGGTAGTCCGGTAACATCAGATAGGTGTTCCGTAACCTTAACGATGTATTCAGGTTTCGCATTAAGCCCTGTACCTACGGCAGTTGCACCCATGTTAATCGTAAGCAAGCGGCGATTGGCGAATTCCAGACGCTCGATATCCCTGCCGATGACACGGGCATAAGCTCCGAATTCTTGTCCAAGGCGAATAGGCACGGCATCCTGAAGATGGGTACGGCCTACTTTGACCACATCGTTGAACTCTTCTTCTTTTTTATGGAACGCTTCCTGCAGTCTCTTCATGGTAGCGAGTAACGTCTCGGACAGTTGATATGCCGCAATACGCAGTGCTGTAGGTACCACGTCATTGGTGGACTGGGACATGTTAACATGGTTGTTCGGATTGCAGTGGAAGTAGTCTCCCTTGCTTTTGGTTAACAGTTCCAGTCCGCGGTTGGCCAAAATTTCGTTCATATTCATATTCATGGAGGTGCCTGCACCGCCCTGAATGGAGTCTACAATAAAATGATCCAGATGATGGCCTTTCATCATTTCTTCAGCTGCCATGACAATCACTTCGCCGATTTTGCTTGGTAGCATTTTCAGTTCCATATTCGTAATTGCCGCTGCTTTTTTCACCGCAGCCAGAGCTGTGATCAGCTCCCGGTGTACCGGAACGCCGGTAATCGGGAAGTTCTCCACGGCCCGCACCGTCTGAATGCCGTAATAGGCATAAGCCGGAATTTCTTTTTCACCGATAAAATCTTTCTCCGTCCTTGTGGACATAGTAGACATTTCGTTCGCCTCCAGTGGCATCCAATAAATAGGTCAGCTTCGGCAATGCCGAAGCGCACTCAGTATATCATTTAAGCAAAATGGATGCCAATCTAAATCATTTGGCCTCTTGTGCCGATAATAAATAAAATTAAGGATATTAAATGGAATATTATTCAATTTTATGAGAAAAGGAGGGGCGGCTAAGCTTGTCTTATATATTATGCACTTCATGATAGAGAAGTCATGCATAAACGGTAAATATGGGGCAGATAGAACGTTTTCAGTGATGTATATCACATGAAATTTGGTACATGATTGGTAAAATAGGAAAAAAGGACTACGGGGTGTAAACATGAAATGGACTTTAGGCGCAAAGACAGTCGCAGGTTTGGTACTAATCTCAATTATTACGTACGGAACTAGCGGCTTTTTTATATTTTTTGTCAAAGACTGGGTTACGTTAGATATTCCGAATTGGGTATACATATCGATTATCCTGATCATGGGGGTATGTTGGAACGGAATTCTCGGGTGGTTTGCCTCTCGCTGGCTGACTCGTCCGATTGTTCATCTGTCTCGTGCGGCGCAACAGGTCTCATCTGGTGACCTGACAACGGAGATTCCGCAGCGGCGTACACAGGATGAACTTACTGTATTATATGATGCTTTTCGTGTAATGGTCTCTAATCTCAGAAGTATTGTGAACGATATTTCGGACAGTACACGAACTACATCACAGAATGCGCAGTCGCTTAGTGAAGCGATTACCCAAGCTGCGGAGCAGATCGAGATGATGTCAGAAGCGGTGGATCATATTGCGGTAGGTGTAGAAGAGCAGAAGGTTACTTCCCATCAATCCCTGATCACGGCGGATGAGATGCTGAACGATTTTCAGCGTATGCATAGCCAGTCCATGGACATGACAGAGATGTCCGGTCAGATGGAACGATCGGTGGATCATACGAAACAGACATTTTCATCGTTGATGAAGGGCATGGACGAGCTGGCTGAGTCGCACAATCGTTCCCGCGACATTATGCTACTTTTGGAGAAGGAAGCCTCTGATATCGAGGTAATTACCCAGTCTGTCAAAAATATTGCTGAGGAAACAGGATTACTTGCCCTGAATGCTTCCATTGAGGCTGCACGAGCTGGCGAAGAAGGATCTGGTTTTGCAGTCGTGGCGCAGCAGATTCGTAAGCTGGCAGACGAGAGTAAGGAATCGGTCCATCGGATTAATGAGCTAATTAGTCGTGTGCAGCAGCGAATCAGAGAGACAGCACAACTGTCTCATGAGCAGCATGGTCTTGTGGTTAATGAATCGGAGCGGACCATCTCTGTGGATCAGACGTTGCATGAACTGACAGGCACGGTGGAAGTATTTATGAAGGGCGCGCATGATATCGGTTCCAAGATCGCAGAACAGACCGGCCGCGTGGAGCAAACGCACGGTCATGTGAAGAAGATCCAGGGGAAAGCAGGATCGTTCTCGGATGAGGCGAGACGAATCATGGATGCCGCACACGAAGAGACAGCCATCATGGAGGAGATTTCTTCCTCGGCTGAAGAACTGAGACAATTAACCGATCGGTTATTGGACAAAACCAAAGCATTCCGGATGCAGCCCTAAGCTGTGTTCGGGATTTTTTTTTGTTTTTTGAGAACAGTTTTGGCATAATAATTTGCTTATTCTGGTTAAAGCCGAACGTTCTTTCGTGAAAACAGAAATTTGTAAAGATTATTTTATGAAAGATTAACAAATTCGCAACTTGCGGGCGATAAATGAAGATATAATAGGATTATCACAACAGATAAAGGAGCCCAGTATATTGAAAACTTGGACAGGTATCCTGCTGATGATTATTTTGGCGGTAGCTACGATTAGTACAACTTCGGCTGCCAGAACCATGAATGAATCGCAAAAACAGCTTAATATAGATGATCAATCCAGCCAGACCGCAGCGGTCGAGGCTTCCAATATAGATAAATTGCATGACACGGCGAAGACAACACAGGAAGCAACCCCCGTGAAAGAGGAATACGTTTCGGTAGCTCCAGAGAATGAAAATGTCAGATTATACCCTATGAAAGTTGAGGGTTCGGGATATATATATAACGGAATGATTTTGGAAGTGGACGGCAAGACAAGAGAATTTAGTGATTGGCAAGGAGAAGGCGGGTCTTACAAACCCGAAGTGCACGAGCTGGATCTGAATGGAGACGGACAGAATGAGATCGTTGTTCTGTACACGGAAGGGCATGGAACAGGTATTTATTTGGGACAAGCACGTATCATTAATCCGGTAACGCTAGAAGAGATGAAGATGCAATCTCTGGAGGAGATTGCGAAACAGCATGTGAAGTCAAAAGTTACGGTTAGATCAGACCGTGTGGATGTGGATGTCGCCGTTGATGGCGTTCAAGCAGAACCTTTACGGATCGAGGAAGATACGAGTGGCGGCGTTTATAACATAGAGTTGGGATTCGGTGGAGTAACCTATTACAGTGTGGAGGATGGCCAACTTGTCGTATCCGCAGCAGGATCTTACGGTGCGGCTTTATATGCTGGTGATCTGACATTCGCTTATGTGTATCAAGATGGCGAGTGGAAGGCGGTAGATTTGAAATACAGCATGGAAGTATATGAAGAAGAATATTATGAATCCTTTGATTGATAGCGTCGTGTAGACATTGGTGCGGCGAGGGTTGCCGTTCTCGTGGTTTAAGTGAGGATCTGCCAGATATGCATTTGCAAAGAATATCTACCTTTCTCCCTGACGGGCAATAAGGAACAGGACGAGGCTGAAAAAAATGGGACATACAGCCTCGTTTTGTGCTGCGCAGAAATAGGCACACGGTACTAAAAATGCAGTAAACAATTGACATTCTCACTTTAGTGGTTTAAATGTATAAAGGACAAATCATTTTAACGTTCAGGAGGGATTTTGATGAAGAAGAAGGTTGTACTGGGTTTGATGGTAGGCACATTAACGCTTGGGATCGGGACGGGTGCGCTCGCAGCAACAGGGTTGGAGCAGATTAAAGCCTATCTAAACAGCAAGATTACGCTAAAAATGGATGGTGCCACGGTGACAGCCAAAGATGCCAATGGTAAAACGGTGTTGCCTATCACTTACAACGGAACAACTTATTTGCCTGTGCGTGCTGTGGGAACCTTGCTTGGGACAGAGATCACGTATGACAGTGCAACTTCATCCGTCCTGATTGGCGGAACAAGTGGATCTGCGCCCGTAACGAGCGGAAAAGTAACGCTAAGTGCACTTGGAACATCCGTACTGGGATCTACCGCTTGGCACACGAAAGATCCTAAGGATACCACATATAAAGGCAAGGATTACAAGGATGTTTATCTGCATAATGATCCTAAGAAACAGGGGGATGATATCCAGATTAATACGGATAAAAAGTACTCTTCTCTACACTTGGAACTTGCCGCGCTAACAGGAAATCAGGAGATTCATATCTATGATCAGGATCTCGCGACACTCAAAAAGTTCAATATCACTCCAGAAAGCGGTATGATGAGTCTGGATGTGGATGTTAAAGGTACAGACGCTGTCTATGTCGAGATTGTATCCGAAGATCCGGGTTCGGCTCTGTTTGTACCGCTCACAACATCGTATCTGACGAAGTAAAACACAATCTGCAAGTTTGCCACCTTACAGAAGGGGCAAGGCAAGCATACACATAAAAAAACGATGATTCATCAGGCGATTCCTGAACCGTATCCGGTATTCAGAGTTGCCTGGTGAACATCGTTTTTATTTTCGTTTTGTTACGAATATTAACGAATGACGGTATCCAGTGGTTTCAGGTTCGCTTCAATCTCGGCGCGGCGACCTTCAAGGAATGGAGGCAAGGCAAGCGATTCGCCCAGATGCTCCATTTCTTCGTCTGTATCAAATCCCGGACCATCGGTGGCAAGCTCGAACAGAATCCCGTTTGCTTCACGGAAATACAGGGAGCGGAAGTAGAAACGATCTACAAAACCGGAGTTAGGGAATTGGAAGTTATGAACCCGTTCCACCCATTGTTTCAGTTCTTCTTCATTGTCCACGCGGAATGCAACATGGTGTACGCTGCCACGTCCAGGACGTTCTTGAGCAAGGTCATTACGTTCCTCAACATGCACCTCGGAGCCGCTACCACCTTCACCGGATTCAAAAACGAGTACATCAGGCTGACCAGGAGTGAAGGCAGGATAACTTCCTTTCGCTCTGAAACCAAGCAGTTCGGTCAGAACGGGAGCTGTAAGGGAAGCATCTTTTACCGTAAGATGGATGGGGCCAAGGCCTATAATGCCATATTCAGCAGGCACAGGGCTCTGATCCCATGGTTTACCCCCAGCAACACCTGCATTGTTTTCATCCGAGACCAGAATCAGACGTTGTCCTTCAAAGTCTGTGAACGAGAGCGTGGCACGACCACCGCGTTCAACAATCTCTCCATGCGGGACTTCGAATTCGTCAAAACGTTGCTGCCAGTACGTAAGTGCCGCATCAGTTGGAACGCGCAGTGACGTTGCCGAGATGCTGTTCACACCTTCACGAGTCTGTCCAGCCATCGGAATCTCGAAGAAGGTAAGTTCTGTACCTGGATTGCCTTTCTCATCGCCATAGAAGAGGTGGTAGACGGACACGTCATCCTGGTTGACTGTTTTTTTGATCAGGCGCAGACCCATGACATTGGTGTAGAAACGATAGTTCTGATCGGCATGTGCTGTTAGCGCGGATACGTGGTGAAGTCCTTTAATTTGCATAATAATTCCTCCTAGTTAGGTTTTGATAACTGTATATTTCATTTCGTTTAAGAAAGTTACTAACTTTTCGTTTGTTTTGGTTCTGAATTTATCTTAACATAAAGATATTTAAATTACAATGCTTATTTAGAATTCCAACTGGACAGCTCTTTCATTCAATGGCAAAATGAAAAAGTTAACATTAAAGAGAGATAATGTAGCTGAGATGTTCGCAAAGGAGAGAAGAGATGCATGGCGTATCCACCATGGCTGGACCCTTATGATGCAGAGCTGTTTATCCTGTTCTCCACTTCACATATCGTAACCATTAGCTTAATTGCATTAATTATTATGCTATTGTTTTTGCTTCGACACCGTCTTCGATCTTGGTCAGAAGGGGCCCGCCGCAAACTGCGGATTGTTCTGGCCTGTATCATGTTTACCTGTGAAATCGTGCTGCAAATCTGGTATGTGTACGGTGACGGATGGAGCCTGCAGACATCACTGCCACTCGAATTATGCAGTCTGTCTCTGCTATTATCGGCGTTGTTACTACTGACACGCAGTCGACTGTTGCATTCTGCACTGCTGTTTGCAGGTATAGCTGGAGCCCTTATGGCGATCCTGACTCCTAATCTGGGTTATGCTTATGCACATTTTCGATTCATTCAATTTTTCGTTGCTCATGCCTGTATCATTCTGGCTTTACTCTACATGACCTGGGTGGAGCAGCTGCGACCTAGCTGGAGATCTGTAGCAGGTTCCATGATATTTGTGAATGTGGCTGCACTCATTGTATACGTTGTAGATGTTTTGCTTGACGCAAATTACATGTTTTTGAGATACAAGCCGAGTACACCCTCAGTGCTTGATATGTTAGGTCCGTATCCCATGTACATCCTTGGGGAAGAGGTACTTGCGCTAGTCTTGTTTTCGCTGATGTACGTCTTGTTCTTTGCCATTCCAGACCGAATGAAGCATCGTGTGAAAAAAGGTAAAAGTTCAGCGTTATAGCGATAATCCTTGGCATTGCCATTGCACAGGATTATAAACTTCTTATACTAAGATATCCCGCAGTAATCTGACCGGATCAGATCGCTTGCGGGATATTGGGCGTTGTCCCTGAATGGGTCAACTTATATTTATATGTTTATCCGCGAAGCAGAGATTCCGCGCCATCCACGTAGATTCGTGTTCCTGTAACATGAGAGGCTTCATCGGAAGCGAGGAACAGGACCAGGTTCGCCACTTGTTTTGACGTTCCGGGTTCACCCTTGAGCGGATGTTCATGACCCTCAGGGAATTCAACAGGAATCTGTACTTCTTTCAGATCATCCGACGGGTAGGTGTTATCATCGATGTTGGTATCAATGGCTCCTGGGCAGACGGCGTTTACACGGATTTTATAACGAGCCAGCTCCAATGCAGCCATCTTCGTAAATGCAGTTTGTCCTGCTTTGCTGGAAGCGTATGCAGAGAATCCGATTCCTGAGAAAACCCGGTTACCGTTGATGGAACTGGTGATTATGATGCTGCCACCATGTTCTTTCAGATGAGGGATGGCATATTTGACGGTTGCGAAGGTTCCGCGCATGTTGATCTCCATCGTCTGATCCCAGTCCTCCATTTCCATCGTTTCAATCGGAGCCATCGTTCCGTTGATGCCGGCATTCGCAAATATGATATCCAGCTTGCCCGCCTCAGCCGCAGCCTGATTGATCGCCTTCTGCACTTGGTCCGGTTTGGAGATATCACATTCGATCACATATGCTTCTCCGCCAGCCTTTTCAATCGTCTGCTTGGTTTCCTCTGCAGTTTCCGGTGTACGATCCAGCATGTAGACTTTGGCTCCATGCTCAGCGAATCGAATGGCGGTAGCTTGCCCAATACCCGAGCCCCCTCCAGTTACTATTGCAACTTTGCCTTCCAAACGTTGTTCAGTCATCTCTGATCCCTCCATGAGTTAGAATATCGTTGTACCTTCTACTTCTACATACCCGGCTCAAGACTGGTGAATCAATATGTGTCCATATCAAAAAAACAGGACCGCAAGGCGGCCCTGTCCTGTGAGCAGATCGGCTTCATGATCTGTCGGCTTGCAATATTATTTTGGCATGTGGGAGGTAGTAGACACCCTCAGATCATGCCCTGGCTTACTTATGTTTCTTCCAGTCCATCGCGCTGTTATTCAGCAGATATTCGAAGTCGTTATCCCGGCGCTTCTGTTCCGCTTGGCGAGCTTCTTCTGCTTGCTGGCTTTCCTTCTCTTTAAGTGCCGCCTCGGCAGCCTTCGCCTCATCTGCCTGAGCTTTCAGCTTCTCCAGCACATCACTGCTAAGCAGATCTTTCAGTGTTGTGGGTTTATCCTGTGCTACTGCCGCTTTGGGAGCAGGAGTGCGTTTCTTGGATTTTGCCATAGGAAAATCTCCTTTCCAAACATGAATCAGGTTCCATTTATCGTACAGTAGTCATAGTATATCAGGTTCCCGTAAAGCATTCCATGAATCTGCGGAACAAAAGCAGGAAAATGAGGGTTGCGTGGCGAATGAATTCGGGTATAAAATCATATACTATTACCGATACTGCGACTATTCCCTGGAGAAAGGAGTCGTTGTTCGTGGAAGTAAACCGTGGTTTACTGAAAGGGCTTGCATGGGGTGTTGCCTTTAGCTGCCCGTTATGGATTGCGATTATCGGCTGGTTACGTTTGATGGGATGGATGTATTGAGGATGATGCCGGAAGAGGTCATTTTATATAAAGTCAGATATGTAACCGCTATCATTAATATTATTAAATAAAGCTCTGCCTTGTGACATTCGCACAGGACAGAGCTTTTGTTTGTTTAGACTGCATTAAGGCATTTTTACCGGTTCTGGATATTCCAGACCATGGGTGTCCACCGTAACCTTTTTCATGACTTGATCCGTAACGGGTTTGTCAGCTTCACCTATTTCCTGAGCTGCAATTCCATCAACGACTTCCATGCCTTCAGTAACCTTGCCAAAGGTGGCATATGAATTATCCAGGTAATCCGCATCTGCTAACATGATGAAAAATTGGGAGCCTGCAGAATCCAGATTATCCGATTTACGTGCCATCGAAATGATTCCCCGAGTATGATTCAGGTGATTTTTGTGACCATTGGAAGTGAACTCCCCTTTGATTGTATAACCTGGACCGCCCGAACCGTTGCCCTCTGGATCTCCACCCTGAATCATGAAGCCCGGAATGACCCGGTGAAAGATCAGGCCGTCATAGAACCCTTTATTCGCAAGGGAGATGAAGTTATACACCGTGTTGGGCGCAATTTCCGGATAGAGCTCAATAACGATCTTTTGACCATCCTGCATCTCAATGGTTGCCACAGGGTTTGGACCTTCAGGTGCGGCTGGCACCGGCGTTTGCTCGGCACTGGACGCAGGGCGTCCGCAACCACTAATGACGATAAGCAGCATCGCAAGAACAAGCGATACTGCGGTTGTTTTTTTCCAACGTAAAGACATGAAAACGTTCCTCCTTGCATCTCTGCATGATATATTTACTCCAAATCATATTTGGATATTTACCCAACTATCATACCGTTTTTGTGGACAGAATGGCAATGTAATACGTGTGGTTGTGGTGAACAAGGGATGGCCTTCATGGAATGATGGGTGTAAAATAAGGAAAATGCTTCCGCATCGGGGACGTACGGGTCTGTTCCGTCCGCTCCAATATACGGCAGTCCCGGCGTCAGTAACGGAAAGGGCGTGCGGGTATATGAACTTCTCGTGGAAGCGAAATCTCATCATATTGTGGATTGGTGTATTTTTTTGCAGCACGGCGTATTCGATCTCAATTCCATTTCTACCCCTGTTTCTAAGTGCTGACTTGGGGGTTCGTGATCACCTGGAGTTATGGTCAGGACTTGCCTTCGGCATTACGTTTCTCGCGAGTGCGCTCGTGTCTCCGTTCTGGGGATCACTGGCTGATAAATACGGGCGCAAACCTATGCTCATCCGGTCAGGATACAGCCTTGCCGTCTTGTATTTCATCAATTATTTCGTGCAGGACCCCTATTCACTCATTGTTGTTAGATTGTTTCAGGGTCTGCTCGCAGGGTTTGTTCCAGCAGCGATTGCCCTGGTAGGCACGAATACACCTGAAGAGAAGACCGGTTATGCACTGGGGATTATGTCTACTGCAGGAGCCACTGGTGGTATTATTGGACCGTTAATTGGTGGCGTGGTAAGTCACTATTATGGCAACCGGAATGCATTTTTATTTTCGGCTATTGTTGTATTAGTGTCAGCAATTATCGCAACCTTTTGGGTAAAAGAAGAGAACTTCAACCGGAACAAGGCACGTTCCCACGTCATGGATGACATTCGTGAAGCGAGAGCGAATCGTTTGTTTATGACGGTGCTTGGCATGATGGGCATATGTACCTTCTCCGTCATGATTCTGGAGCCACTATTGACGGTCTATGTGATGGAGATGGGCGTTCAGCCGGATCGTGCCTCACTCAGCTCGGGTATTATTTTCTCGGCGGTGGGAGTTGCGACTGTTATTATGGCACCGCGTTGGGGCAAGATTGGTACAAGGATCGGATACGGTAAAGTGCTGATCATTGGACTGGTTGGCGGGGCTGTAGGCAATCTTCTGCAGTTCTTTACAACAGGTTATATCGCATTTGGCATTTTGCGATTTGTGTATGGTCTATTTTTTGCAGCTGTATTTCCGGCCATTAACGCCATGATTGTGCAGGCTACCGCATCGAGTTTCAGGGGAAGGGCTTTTAGTCTGAATCAGTCCGCTGCCCAGATCGGGACGATGGCGGGACCGATTATTGGCGGGGTTCTCGGTGGCTGGCTGCCGATACGCTGGATTTTTATCATTAATGGACTTGCACTGATCATCACTGCGATTGTAGCGAAGTGGTCGGGACTGGATCATAAACTGCCTGGAGCAGGTAAGGTTTCCGCAAAGCGGTGATACTGAATTGCAAAGGGAAATTGAACTTACAGGTAACGAAACGAAAAAAGATGACGCTGTGGAATTACAGACGTCATCTTTTTTAAGTCTACTATGGATCTATATAAGTTGAACTAATTTTTACACGAGAACGTAGAGGGTAGAAATAATCTGAAGAAACGGAGTGCTCGCCTTTATCCCCGGATTATTACCTTTGAAAAGTGAATCAAAAAATCTGGGGATAACAGCGATCAGAAGGTTATTCTGTCATCGGCGTGGCAAGTGTACATACTTTATAGTTCAATTTTTATAGGGAGTTTATTGATCATCTGAAGAGGGCTTGCGAGAAGCCTTCTCTTTAGGAATGGCATGCTCCACCGCATCACGTTGATCCTCATCCTCAAGTGCTTCGGGGAAGGAGTCCTCAGTGAACAGTCCGAAGTCCGTGTCAATATCCCTTTCGGTCACAAGATTATCCGGTTCATGCGCATGTTTGTCGCGATCTTCCTTCATCGTATATGCACCTCCTCATTCAGGATGTCATAACAGCCGTTAACGTCGTGGTGGAATGTCGTTCTCTGGTTGGGCATCCGCACCAGCACCATTGAGCAGATCGGTACCATGCAGTGCATCCGGATCGGGGGCAGCAGGATCAACTGGGCTGTTTGGTTGCAGCAGGTCTGCATCCGGTACAGATTCCAGCGGTGTCTCCGCCAAACGTGAATCCAATTCCGGCTCGTCCACAGCCGTTGCGGCTACGGGTGCAAGATCCGCATCTTCCGTTACAATCCGTCTGCCTGAAACTTCATCAAAGGTATCCATATCGCCTTCCGGGACTTCCGTCTCTGGCGGAATATCGCGTGACCTTTGATAACGGTCATAATAGCGGTCGCTCTCTTCGTTACTAATTGGTTTGTCGGACATGAATAACACTTCCTTTCATTGTCGGTTGTCCAAAGCTTCTTATCCCGTAGTTACCCAAAGCGCTAGTGTTGTAATCTTGTACAGCTTATTATCCCCGGTTGTTCGCTACGATATGAATGCCTTAGAATTTGGGGAATACGTATTTAACCAGGAAGTATAAGAATCCGAAAAATATAAGGACATAAGCGGCATATTTGATAAATGTGGAAGCGACCATACTTGAATCCGATTTATGCTGAATATCCTTATGTTCTACCTCAACCGTACGATGTGGCTCATTCATTGCAATCATCTCCTTAGTGTGTTTGTTTGCTTTGAGAAACCATTACACCCTGAGCAAAGGATTGAATCGCAGCCGCCCTTTTTAAAGCATTTCGTGTTTTGCCTATGTTATGATGAAGCTTGAATATATAAGGGAGGGATCTCAAGTGGACTGGTTCACACTGGGCAATATGATTACACGCATCCGTATCGGGCAAAAGGCGTCCACACCCGGGTTCTCCCGTACCGTCATCCGTCGTCCAGACGGTTTATTTTGGGTAGGCGGAATATGGTCCGGACAAGTTGTCCAGTTGCGGGATTTCCTTTTTTCCGATATATGGACCATCTATGATGATGAAGAAACAGAACAGTGGCTTGAATTCCGCAGTCAAGTTGAACAGAAAGAACGGGAAATGATAGAGAACCAGTTCGAAGACTTGCGTGATTAATCATATATGCATAACAATAAAATGGAAATAAAACTATAAATCGACTTAAATGTGAAAATTCATTTTATCTCAAGAAGGTGACGTGACAAATGGTGGCGAATGATAAATGAGAGAATCTAAGATAGGGAAAATTGGAACTTTGAGGTGCTGTGAATGAAAAATGTGCCCAAAGCTATCGTCATCTTATGGATGAGTGTATTGATTATTCTGGGTATGCCACATGGAATGGTCTTTGCAACTACAGGAGCGATTCAGCAACCTGCATCCATTACAGGATGGGAAGTAAAATGGGGGAACGTTGACGATCAAGGGTTCATAAGTGAGGTTAAGGGAACAGATGAGATATGGGAAAAGCAGGGCATCGATAAGTTAGAGTATAGCAATACGGATCAATCGAGTTCCTTATGGACTCGCCTGACCATCCCTGAATTGAGTGAGGAAAGCTCAGCCATTCGATTTGAGAACATTAAAGGCAATCATATTGTTATCTATCTGGAGGACCGCAAGGTCTACGAGAACTACCATTACAATTATGATAATAATGCGGTGTTACTACCCTTATCCAGCGAAAATTCGGGTGACACGCTCTATGTATGGTCGCAAAATGAGAAAGGTCGTCTGGGCATACAAGGTACTGTTCAAGTTGGACCATATGCTGCGTTACAGGAGAGATATATTCATAACGGCCTTATTGATGTCATTTTGGGTGCGACCTTTGTTTTCACAGCGATTACGATGCTGAGTTGTACGTTCTTCCTTGGCAAATTCCATAAGGGATTGTGGATCTCACTATGCATGGTGATGGGTTCCATCGGCACAATGATCATCACGTATTCGCAATTTTTGTATACATTCTATCAGGTATATGGTGACCTGTATTCGGTAGTCTTTGATCTGGCTATGCTGCTGGGAATGCCAGCGCTATGTTATTTTTTTGAGCAGATTATCGGGCCGGGACTGCATGGGATCTTCACCAAACTGCGAAAAATAACATTCATATATTCAGTTATCGCTGTGTTCTCTCTATTTATCTACGTTACTTCAGGTGGGCAATGGGAGTTTCTCTACAATCTGCTCGTACAGCGTGTGGTCGGTATGGTGCTGGTCATCCTGCTGACAATTCTGTTGGTTGGAACCATCGCCAAAGCACTGCAACGAAATCGGGAAGCCATCCTGCTTGCGACAGGATTCGGTACATTTGCCTTGATCAGTGTGGCTGAACTGTTGTGGTATTATCAGCGGAGTGGGACGTATCATCTGTTATGGTGGAAATGGTCCATGGTTGCATTTGTGATCTCGCTGATTGCCATTCTCGGAAGTCGGTTTGCCGAAAAACACACCAAAGTGCTGGAGTATTCCAAGGAACTGGAGTTATTCAACAATGAGTTGCAGCGATCCGAGAAGATGGAGATTATTAGCGAATTGGCAGCTTCCGTTGCCCATGAAGTACGTAATCCGCTTCAGGTGACAAGAGGGTTCCTGCAACTTATGACAGAACAGGAAGACAACAAAAATAAGGGATATGTGCGTATTGCACTGGAGGAACTTGACCGTGCTTCGGGCATTATCACGGACTTTCTTACCTTTGCCAAACCTGAGTTCGACCATATTATCTCGCTCAATATCTCGGATGAGTTCAATCATATTGAAGGTATTCTTGTACCGATGGCTAATCTGGAAGGTGGCAAAATCACCACTGACATTCCGCCAGATTTATATATTCGGGGCAATTCCTCGAAGTTTAAGCAGGCTTTTATCAACATTATCAAGAACAGTATTGAAGCTCTGCAGGGACAAGGCCAGATTGATATCTGGGCTTACAAGCAGGATGGGGTTATTAAGGTGCATGTCAGGGATAATGGAGAGGGAATGGATGAGGAAGCACTCTCCCGGTTGGGCGAGCCTTATTTCTCCAATAAAATCAAAGGCACAGGCCTGGGCATGATGGTGACATTCCGAATTGTTGAAGCGATGCAAGGACAGATCAGCTTTACAAGTACCAAAGGGGTAGGAACAGAAGCGGTTGTATCTTTTGCTGAGTTCGTCGAATGACGAACTCACAGAAGAATACAGCGGCTTTTTTTGTCCCTACCCCTAATCACTTACGTTACCAATTTAACTCACCCGATTTAACTTCTCCAAGGTCCGCAATTCACATCATAATTTACTTTGGAAGGATTAGGAGGTATGACAAGAACATAATCATTCTGCTGCTCCTCAACGGTACGTACCTGAATGTGCTCCGGGATTATGATTCCGAAAGCTTCACGAAGCGCTTGCTTCGGATTGGAGTGCAATTGTTGTCTGAAATGCTCGTCAGTCCAAGCCTTTTCAATAATATCCTCATGCAACGTTTTCTCTGATACCATCATCGTCAACATTCCCTTCATATTTGAAATTAAACTGAATCAGGGTAGTCCTTATGCTCATAATTCCAACTGTTGATCGCTGATCCAGTGATGAAACCCACCTTGGAGGAGCCGTTTCTTCCGTTGTGTAATGTCCTGAACAGCTTGTACTAAAGTGCTGCATAAATAAGAATCAAACACCTCGAGATGCGATATTCCTAAGTTAGACGATGTTAATGTACGATTATAGTGAAGTGCTATGTCTACATAAGAGTTCATGAGTTGAGTGTTGTATACATTGTCATGTATACGTTCGCTAAGAGGATGAGCGGGATAGTTGTGATTCAGTGCTGCGGATATGTGGGAGAGGTAGCTGTTGTAGTTTCCATGCACAGCATCTTGATGCGTATCTGTGAAGTCATCGGTCATCTGGAGTGTCATGAGTGTAATGTTGATGGCAGAACATACTGGGATGATCCGCTCGGACTGATTCAACAGAAGGAGTGCACCCGTAGCTCCGATGAGTAGAGGGGCAGCCTTTTGCGCAATCAACAAGGGATGCTGTTGAAAATAATCAATGAAATGCTCACCCGTAACACTCACGGCCCAATCCACTACATATTGTCTGAAATAGATCCAGAACGTGGAGGAAAGATCGAATAATGCCGAGTAAGATTGAAGTGCATCCATGTAATATAAATTGCCCAGGGATAACTTCAGAGCGGCATTCTCCGGTTGTTCATCCATCACGTCGTCCTGATTCAGAAAATATAACATGTGAATAAGACAGGCTGTACTTAATTGGTGTGCTTTCTCCTGAGGCAGTTGATCCGAGTACTGCATCCAAAGTGGGATGATATACCCGATATAACTGTGCCCCGAATCTCGTAACAGGGGATTAACCGAATGAAGTTGCTCCAATGCATGTCTTGACAAAGGTTCGGGATATTTCCGTACGAGTTGTTCCGCTGAAGCGAACACGACCTCCAGATCGGATCTAAACGGATCCAACCAATCTCTCCGCATCGTTATATCTCGTCCTTCCTGTGATAAGGTAATCCAGGACTGTTCGACTATATTAGTTGAAATAATCATTTACACGATAACGGAGAGGACAGAAAAAACCTGAAAAAGAGAAGCGTTCGCCTTTATCACCGGATTTTCCCTTGAAAAAGGGATCAAAAAAATCTGGGGGTAACAGCGATTGGAAGGTTGTTCTGTCAGCGTAGTGTCAGTGTAAATAATATGTAGTTCAACTGATATAGATCATGAAGTTACCTTCAGTATAGCGGAAATAAACTGAAAAAAATAGGTTTTTTTGTGATCATTTGTGAGAAAAATGATGACTTTTTGTATTTTATGGCATAAAAAAGTGGATTTTAGGTTCAAACTAGGAAGGCACAGGATTTCGACATCGGAAAGGCGGCAGAGAAATGAATTTGAAATGGAAAACATGGATGGCAGCTGGATTGGCAGCCGTAGTCATAACAGCAGCAACAGGACATGTAGCATTTGCTGATTCAACGGTTGGGACTGAGGAACATGACGGTACGTCACAAGCTTCTTCCTCCGGCAAACCAGCGAAGCCATGCATGCAGGCAGGACACGGTCTGTTCATGATTGGTGAAACGGCAGACTTGCTTGGGATTGGGCTTCGGGATCTGAAAGAACAGATGGAACTTGGCAAGACGTTATCCCAGATTGCGAAAGAGCGTAAGGGACTTAGTGAGGAGCAGTTATTGCAGAAGTTGAAGCCTACACTGGCCCAGCGTCTGGATCAAGCAGTAGAAGAGGGGTGTCTCACCAAGGAACAGGCTGCAGCCACGAAGGCTGACATGGATACCAAGTTAAAAAAGGTCATCAATACCCCGCTGCGTGATTTGCGGCGTGAATTTGCCCACCATGGCAAACGTCCCATGGTGGATAAGGGCGAAATTGCCCGGTTTATTGGAGTCACCCCTGCTCAACTTCATGAACAGCTTCAGGGAGGGAAATCCTTGGCTGAGATTGCTCAGGCAAAAGGCATTAGCGAAACACAGCTGGTTAACAAGCTGAAGGAACAATTAACGGGTGATCTGAAGAGATTTGTGAATCAGAAGGGCAACGTGCATCCAGCCCCAGGTCCCCAGGAACCTGTTCCGGGACGATCAACGTCGAGCGAAGCAAAATAAAGAAGCGTGTCTCCATCAGGGGACGCGCTTCTTTATTTTAGAACGGCTCACTTGTTCCCGGACTGCGAGTTGCGCCGGGTGAGGGAGTTCGCTCAGGTAAATTTCTTTTGTCCACAGCGCCAGCTGAATCCTGGGTTGAACGTGGTTTGCGCATTAACCCTACGGTGAAACGTGAGCCAGGAAGTTTGGAGAGTGCCCAGCTGATTGCAAGAGCAATACCAACCGTAACAAGGAACGATAGCAATGTTACAGGCAGATGCCATCCACTGAGTTGGAGCGGTCTGGTTACGTAAGCGATCGCGTAGATCACCAGTGCATGAACCAGATATCCACCAAACGAATAACGGCCAATCCAGGCTAATAGGCGCTGAAACCATGTGTCTCTGCTCCGCATCAGTACAAGGAAACCATACATCATAAGCATCTGGGCCATAATGATCAGAAATGTGGTTGGTTTCAGATAGGTGGAGATATTCAGATTAACAACATCCCCGGACCCGCGAAGCACATCGTAACCAAGCCATATATACATCCCTATAAACAGACAGATGTTCCATGGCAGTAACTTGGTGGTCCAACTTCTCCAGCTATCGACTGACCAGGCACATACGGCACCCAGTAAAAAGTAGAACCAGTACATCACCCATGAATAGGAGCGATATTGCAGCAACGTTGACCATGGCTCAGACATGGATTCTGTCCAGCCGCCCATATTATAGTAGGACCATTTCATAAGCAGGGCGTAGAGTGCAGCTGCACAGAGAATTAGTGTCATAATAACTTGCATTGGCGTGAAACGTATGACGTTTTGGACACGCTTCTGAATGGCTTTTGCTCCTGTCCAAAACAAGGGGAACAGAATATAGAACTGAAACACCATAATGACAAACCAGAGATGATATCCGGTCTGTGGTAGAAACAGTTCACGAACCAGACTGCGCATATCCGGTATGCCACTGGCCCAGAACGCAGGGGTGAAAATTCGGACAGCAAGCCAATAGATGAGTGTCCATACCACAAACGGCATATAGATATCGCCAAATCGCTTTCGAATGAAGCGAGGATAATCCGGTTTGGTGTTACGGTGATGGTAAAACAACATGACACCCGACAGAAATACAAATGTTGGCGTACCAAAACGGGTCAGATGATAAATCATAGTCAGCATAATGGAATCGGGTTGCTCAATATCGGCGCGATAGATATACTCGGCAATATTATGCTGCATGACGATCGCCAGAAAGGCTATGCCACGCAGTTCGGTCCATTCCGCTATTCGCGGTTTTTTCACATGGAATCCTCCCTCCAGGAACCGGAGTTCATCATATAAGGGTACCTGTTAAACATTAAGGCTGCATTAAATGGGGAAAATAGGTACAAAAGAAGACGGCCGAAGCCGTCTTCTTTTGTGGGTATTAAACTGAAATATACGTTGTTTAATAATCGCTTCATTTTCAACTCTGTTATTCTCAGTTCTGTTCATCTGATGATGGAGACACCGAGGGCGCAGCATCTTCTTCAAACAGTTTCTGAATATAGGACTGGAGTTTGCTTACATCGACACCCAGCACCTGAGCGGAACCGACCAGTTCATTGGTGAGCAGCTTGTTCGGTGGAATCTGCTGCTGGTCTATTTCGTTCGCATGGATATCGAAGCCAAGGGATGCCAGTTTCAACATCTGGGTCGGACTAAGATCCGTCTCTATGTAAGGTGCGATCGCTTCCAGGATATCCGGGATTTTGAAGAGCGAAGTGGTACTCTGCATCTTTTTGGCCAGTTCGGTCATGAAGATTCGCTGCCGTTCGGTACGGGTGAAATCCGAGGTAGCATCATGACGGAAACGAACATATTGAAGGGCTGTTTTGCCATCCATATGCTGCAATCCCTTTTTTAAATCGATGTCATACATATGTTTATCGGCTTTACTGGTGTAATACATATCTTTCTCAACATCAATCTCAATACCACCTACCGCATCAACGAGTGCCATGAAGCCTGTAAAGTCCGTGTACACATAATGCTGAATGGGAATACCGAGCAGATCACTGACGGTTTGTTTGGTGAGCTCTGCACCTCCGTAGGAAAAGGCTGCATTGAGCCTGCTCTTTCCATGACCGGGAATTGCGACATAGGTATCTCGCAGTACGGAGAATAGATGGGCTTTCTTCGTGACGGGATCAATAGAAGCGACCATGACCGAGTCCGAGCGTCCCGCATCGTCACCCCTTGAATCTCCGCCAAGCAGCAGAATGTTCACCCGTTCCTGGCCCTCCCATCTGGGAATCGTTGTGGTTGGGGTATCTGAGTCGCTGTCTGTGCCAGATGAGGAAGCGTTGGATGAAGTCCCGGAAGTGGTTGAAATGCTATTGGCAAAATGAACAATCGAATATCCGTAATATACAACGACCCCTGTGACAGCAAGCATCAGGGTCAGGGCTGTACCCCATAACCATTTTTTAAGCATAATCTTCACCTTTCTATGATTGAACTGATATGTAACCCAAACTAGTTTAACAAAAAGAAAGCAAGATGTCCTCTTTGATTTCGTAACTTCGGTCAATGTGAGGATTGTTTGACAAATAGTTAGTGAATATTTAATATGTAAAAAATAATCTTGTTGTGTGTAATGGAGGTATTAAAAGCTAGTTATGAATCAATCCGTATTTCATTGGATTAATCAGTTTGCAGACCAAATTCCATTTCTGGACTGGTTTATGATTACATCATCGGAGTATGCGGTCTGGGTTATGATTGCACTACTCGTTATTGTATGGTTTCTTGGCGATCCATCCAAACAGCGTATCGTTTTCTATGCTTGCGTGGCATCCATTGCAGCGTTAGTTCTGGCGAAATGGGGCATATCACCTGCGGTCGGCCATCCAAGACCTTTTGTGGAGGGAAACGTACATCAGCTGGTTGCCCATGTACCTGACCCATCTTTTCCAAGTAAGCATGCTTCCTTTGTATTTGCTCTCGCGGCTGCTTCATTCTTTATTGGGCGTCGCTTGGGGTTGTGGATGTTATTACTTGCTGTGTTGACAGGGGTGTCTCGTGTATACGTTGGTGTGCATTATCCAGGAGATATTCTAGGAGGATTCCTTCTCGGTAGTCTGCTCAGTGTGGTTCTGATTTCAACCCGCAATTATACCAAGTCGATACCTGACTTCTTCATTAACATACACCGGCGTGTTTTTGGGTAGCAATTGAAAGAAATGTCTAGTGAATTGATGGTAGTTTATTTTTAATGAAAGAAGTCTTATATCTCTGGTTCTACCAAAGATTGGAGGCTTCTTTTGCTTTATTTTCGAAGTTACATGAAATTTGCAGAAATTGAATTCTGACATCTACAATTCATGACTAGAGGTGACGATATATTATTCATATGCATTAGTTTATGCGCTAAGTTGAGGAGTGGGGAATGTGGAAGACACGCGGGGGAATATGTTGGGGAAATTGAGGTTAACGATTCGAGGCAAGTTATTGGTTGGTTTTCTGGCAGTCGTAATTCTGCTGGTTTTTGTAAGTGGCTATGCATTAGTCCAGATTCATAGTATGTCTGGAAGGGCGAATGAAGTGGATCAGACCTGGATGCCGAGTGTGAGTTTACTGGGGAAGATGAATGGTGATATTTCTGATGTAGAGCGATTGGCGCTTGCCATCATCGTGGAAACGAATGAAGATGAAACAAAAAAGATGAACGAAGCGCTACAGTTGCTGCTTACCAAGATTGAAGATGAGCGTAAACAGTTGCAAACGTTAATTGCAAACAACGAAGCAGCGCTTAAGCTCTATAATGATTTTAGTACGAATTATGATGCTTATGTAGCGAAAATGCCGGCATTTATCGAATTTGGTTTGAACAACAATTTTGTTGAGTCTAGTCGTTTACACACAGAGGCTTATCCGATGTGGTACACAGCAAATGACTCTATCACCAAGTTAATTAATTTGGGTAATGAAGGATCGGATGCTGCAACAAATGAGTCTGTTTTGCTTGCAGAAAATACATTTAACGTAATTTTGGCCGTGACAATTTTTGCCTTCTTGATTGCGAATTTCATTGCTTTCTTCATTGCAAGCATTATCTCACGTCCAATCAAAAAGATGAATGAAGCTGCCATGGCAATAGCAAGTGGTGATCTGACAGGCGAGAAAATTGTACTGAAGAATAAGGATGAATTAGGCACGTTGGCTAATTCCTTTAATACCATGTCGGGTAATCTGCGCGAGATGATTGAATCGGTATCGATGACTTCCGAACAGGTAGCTGCTTCATCGGAAGAGCTTCTTGCAAGTGCGGAGCAGAATACCCAAGCTTCGGAACAGATCTCCCAAACGGTAGAGGAATTGGCTGTGGGTACGTCCGATCAGGTCGATATTGTGAAGCGTTCTTCACAGGCGATGAATGAGATGGCTCTCGGGTCGGAACAGATTGCTGAGCTTGCCCAGAGTGTATCCGTATCTGCTGTGGATGCGGCGAATCAATCTTCCGAAGGGAACATGATCATTCAGCAAGCGGTTGAACAGATGGGTTCTGTTCGAAATTCCATCGCTTCACTTACAGAGTTGGTAACAGGGCTAGGGGAACGTTCAGCAGAGATTGGAACCATTACCGAGGTAATCAACAACATTGCCCGGCAGACCAATCTGCTTGCACTGAATGCAGCCATTGAAGCCGCACGAGCAGGAGAGCATGGACGTGGTTTTGCTGTAGTTGCAGGAGAAGTGCGTAAGCTTGCAGAGGAATCTTCCACATCAGCGCAACGGATTACGGATCTCGTTCAATTGATTCAGAAAGATACCGATCATGCTGTTCAGGCAGTCAAAGTGAACAGCAGTGAGACGGAGGCAGGAATCGAGATGGTTACTGCGGCAGGACAAGCGTTCGAGCAGATCTCGGATGCGGTTAACAAAGTAGCGGGTGAAATTCAAGAAGTATCCGCTGGTTCAGAGGAAATGTCAGCGAGTACGACTGAAGTCGTAGGCTATGTAAGTCAGATCTCCAACATCGCCGGAGAGGCAGCAGGCGGGGTTCATAATGTGTCTGCCGCAACTCAACAGCAGTTGGCTTCCATGGAAGAGATCGCTTCATCCGCAGGTTCATTATCCAAAATGGCTGAAGAACTGCAGGAGCAGATTAACAAGTTCAAAGTATAATCATTAAGATGTTTGGATACCTGGGTAGAAGAACATACAGACGGAATGATCAGAATGCCATTTAATTTGTGGTATTATAGCAAGGGCGAGAAGCTGTTTCTCTAACGCGTATATGGGTTAGAGAAACAGTTTTTTTGTCGTTTGACGCAGACTAGGTCACAACAATGTTATTTCAGAAGTCACCAACGCTTATATAGCTAGTAAAACAAACGGCTATAATGGTAATTAATGGTGGAACTTACACTCAAATACACCATGGAGAGGAGCGATATAAACTTGCAGTCCAGAGTAATGCATAAGGAATATTCATGAAGAGGAGATGAATAGTTGAACATGAAGGGGAGCTGGTGGAGACGAGTCGCCATGATTGCGTTATCGGCAGGACTACTGGCAGGCAGTTTATCGATGGGCACAGGAATACCTAAGGCGGATGCGGCCGCCGACAATCAGAACTATGCTGAAGCACTGCAAAAGGCCATTTACTTCTATGAGGCGCAGCGTTCGGGTCCATTGCCAGCGAGTAATCGGGTCGAGTGGCGCGGTAATTCGGGCATGCAGGATGGGGCCGATGTAGGCGTTGATCTGACTGGAGGATGGTATGATGCCGGGGATCATGTGAAATTCGGCTTTCCGATGGCTGCTTCCGCTACGATGCTCGCTTGGTCTGTCGTGGAATACGGCGATGGATATGAACAGGCCGGACAACTGGAGGAGATCAAGGATAATATCCGATGGGCGACCGACTATTTTATGAAAGCGCATACGAAACCAAATGAATTATGGGGACAGGTCGGGGCAGGCAATACGGACCATGCCTGGTGGGGGCCGGCAGAAGTCATGCAGATGAATCGTCCGTCGTTTAAGATCGATGCTTCCTGCCCGGGCAGTGATCTGGCGGCAGAAACGGCGGCAGCACTGGCAGCGTCATCGATTGTATTTGCAGATGATGATCCGGCATACTCGGCCAGACTGCTCCAACATGCTAAAGAGCTGTACAACTTTGCAGATACGTATCGTGGGGAATACACCGATTGTATCACGGATGCCGCAGCGTTCTATAACTCATGGACAGGATACGAAGATGAGCTGGCATGGGGTGGAGCATGGTTATATTTAGCTACTAATGATAGCGCTTACTTGTCCAAAGCCATTGCAGCTACGGACCGTTGGTCTTCTAGCGGAGGCTCAGCCAATTGGCCGTATACCTGGACACAAGGTTGGGACAGTAAACATTATGGTGCCCAGATCCTGCTTGCCCGGATTACGTCCAGCTTGAACATGCCGGAGGCGACGAGATTTATTCAGTCGACAGAACGCAACCTGGATTACTGGACAGTTGGAGTTAATGGGACACGAGTCAAGTATACGCCAGGAGGTCTTGCGTGGCTGGATCAATGGGGCTCGCTCCGTTATGCAGCGAATGCAGCCTTTATTTCTTTCGTATACTCCGACTGGGTCAGTGATCCTGTGAAAAAATCAAGATATCAGGATTTCGCCGTCTCACAGATGAATTATATTCTGGGTGATAACCCGCGTCAGAGCAGTTATGTGGTCGGATACGGGCAAAATGCACCCCAACATCCGCATCATCGAACCGCTCACGGTTCGTGGCTGAATAACGAGGATATCCCGGCTAACCATCGCCACATTCTGTATGGTGCCATGGTCGGCGGACCGGATGCATCAGATGGATATACCGATGATATCGG
The DNA here is from genome assembly GCF_037974275.1 of Paenibacillus sp. FSL R5-0519. Taxonomy (NCBI): domain Bacteria; kingdom Bacillati; phylum Bacillota; class Bacilli; order Caryophanales; family Paenibacillaceae; genus Paenibacillus; species Paenibacillus sp. FSL R5-0519. The sequence continues at coordinate 5,259,802 of NZ_CP150234.1, read as the reverse complement.
AGATTATGTGAGCAATGAGGTGGCAACCGATTACAATGCCGGTTTTACTGGCGCACTGGCCAAGATGAATCTATTGTTTGGTCAGAATCATCAACCCCTTGCGAACTTCCCTGCACCTGAGGTCAAGGGTGATGAGTTCTTTGTGGAAGCTGCCATCAAATCATCCGGTAGCAATTATACGGAAATCCGGGCACAGCTGAATAATCGTTCCGCTTGGCCTGCCCGAATGGGAGATCAACTGTCTTTTAAATATTTCCTGGATTTGAGTGAAGTATATGCTGCTGGACGTACTGTATCGGACGTTCAAGTGACAACCTCCTATACGGAGGGAGCGACGGTATCCCAACCGGTTGCGGTGAATGCAGCCCAGCATATCTATGCGATTACGGCGAACTTTGGTAATACGAAGATCTATCCAGGTGGGGAAGGGGATTATCGCAAAGAAGTACAGTTCCGCATTACAGGCCCACAGGGCGCATGGAATGCAAACAATGATCATTCGTTCCAGTCGCTGACCACAGGCAATCCTGTGAAGAGCATCTACCTTCCAGTCTATGATGCCGGAGTGAAGGTGTACGGACAGGAGCCTGGTGTGACACCAGTTACGGTTCCAAGCGCACCTGCTAGCGTGCAGGCTGTGGCGGGAAGCAGTCAGGTTAACCTGACCTGGACAGCTGGTTCCGGGGCTGAATCGTATACGGTGAAGCGTTCCGAGGTAAGTGGAGGGCCATATACCACTGTCGCGACGGGTGTGAATGGATTGACCTATACAAACACGGGGCTGACGAATGGAACCACTTATTATTATGTAGTGACTGCCGTGAATTCAGCAGGGGAATCATCGGGTTCTATGCAGGTGTCGGCTACGCCGCAAGCAGCTTCAACAGTGCCGGGAGCACTGACTTTAAGTGGGACGGCTGGCAATGCACAGTCAGTCCTGACCTGGACAGCAGCTTCGGGCGCTACCAGCTATAAGGTACAACGTTCGGTGGCAGGAGGAACATACGCGGATGTGGCAACCGGATTGTCCATATTGACTTACACGGATACGACTGCGCTAAATGGCACCACGTACAATTACCGGATTGCAGCCATGAATGCGAACGGGCAGACGCTGTCCAATGTCCTGGCACTGACGCCTTCTGCACCTCCGGTGACGACGGATGCACTCGAAGTGCAGTACCGCAGTGGAGGGTCCGGGAATTCAAGCAATGCGGTGACCCCGCAGTTCAATGTGAAAAATACCGGTACACAGGCAATCGATCTTAGTACAGTGAAGATCCGATATTATTTTACCAAGGATGGTACCGATGATATGACGTTCTGGTGTGATTATGCCCAGATGGGTACGGCCAATGTTGAAGGAACATTTGTCGCGGTGAATCCGGCGAAGGGTACAGCTGATACGTATCTGGAGATCAGCTTCAAGTCCGGAGCAGGCAGTTTGGCCGCTGGAGCAGAGACCGGCGTGATCCAGACACGCTTTTCCAAAAATAACTGGAGCAATTTCGATCAAAGTAATGACTATTCCTATGATGCCTACAAGACAGCTTTTGCCGCATGGAACAAGGTAACCGCGTATCAGGGAACCAACAAAGTATGGGGCTTGGAGCCGTAACTGATTGAATGTCAATTCCACTATTCCAGGGAGGTATATATCAATGTTGAAATCAGCTGCGAAAAAAAGTTTAACAGCCATGCTGGCGGGTACTGTCATGTTGACCGGATACACCGGACTGTGGGCAGGGCCGCAAACGGCACATGCCGCAGATCAGGCCATCGAGATTCAGTCCGACAGTATCAATGAAGCCCGGTTTTTGCAATTGTATGAACAGTTGAAAGATCCGGCAAACGGATATTTCTCGCCAGAGGGTCTACCTTATCATTCCATTGAGACCCTGCTGAGTGAAGCCCCGGATTATGGTCATATGACGACGTCCGAGGCATACAGTTACTGGCTATGGCTAGAGACCATGTATGGTCACTATACGGGAGACTGGTCCCAACTGGAAGCTGCATGGGATAGTATGGAGAAATTCATTATCCCGGTCAACGAAGGTGACGGCAAGGAAGAGCAGCCTACGATGAGCTCATACAACCCGAACAGCCCTGCTACGTATGCAGGGGAAAAACCATTCCCGGATCAATATCCATCGCAACTTAATGGGCAGTATGCAGCGGGTAAAGACCCGATTGATGCTGAACTGAAGGCCACTTATGGTGACAATCAGACTTATCTCATGCACTGGCTGGTGGATGTGGATAACTGGTATGGATATGGTAACCTGTTGAATCCATCCCATACGGCTACCTATGTGAACACATTCCAGCGTGGGGAGCAGGAATCTGTGTGGGAAGCGATTCCGCATCCATCCCAGGATGATAAATCCTTTGGTAAGGCAAACGAAGGCTTCATGAGCTTGTTCACAAAGGAAAATCAGACACCGTCAGCGCAATGGCGTTACACCAACGCAACGGATGCCGATGCACGTGCTGTTCAGGTTCTGTATTGGGCGAAGGAGATGGGATACAACAACCCGGAATATCTGGATAAAGCGAAGAAGATGGGCGACTACCTGCGCTATGGCATGTATGATAAATACTTCCAGAAAATTGGAAGTGCTAAGAACGGTACACCGACGCCGGGTACAGGTAAAGATTCCAACATGTATCTCATGGCTTGGTATACGTCATGGGGCGGTGGTTTGGGTCAAGGTGGGGATTGGGCTTGGCGTATTGGAGCGAGTCATACCCATCAGGCTTATCAAAACCCGGTTGCAGCCTATGCCTTGTCTGACCCGGCTGGCGGCCTGATTCCTGAATCAGCAACAGCGAAGGCAGATTGGAATGCCACGCTCAAACGTCAGCTGGAATTCTACACATGGCTGCAATCCCATGAAGGAGCCATTGGCGGGGGGGCAACCAACAGTATCGGTGGTTCCTATGCGGCCTATCCGGCAGGAATCAGTACCTTCTATGACATGGCCTATCAAGAAGCACCCGTGTATCGTGACCCGGATTCCAACACATGGTTTGGATTCCAGGCATGGCCGCTGGAGCGTGTAGCCGAGATGTATTATATTCTTGCCGAGAGCGGTGATCTGTCCTCTGAGAACTTCCAGATGGCCAAGAAAGTGATCACGAAGTGGATTGACTGGTCCAAGGATTATGTATTTGTAGGTGAGCGTCCAGTGACGGATGCGCAAGGCTACTATCTGAATGCGGCAGGACAGCGCATTTTGGGTGGAACCAATGTTCAGGTAGCGACAACACCGGCTCCGGGAGAGTTCTGGATTCCGGGTGGTCAGGAATGGCAGGGTCAACCGGACAAATGGAACGGCTTCAGTTCGTTTACGGAAAATCCGAACTTCCGTGTAACGACCAAAGATCCCGTGCAGGACACAGGAGTTCTGGGAAGTTACGTTAAAGCACTGACCTTCTTCGCGGCAGGGACACAGGCGGAGAACGGCACACTTAGTGTGAAAGGTCAAGAAGCCAAGGATCTGGCGGAAGCTCTGTTGGATACTGCTTGGGATTACAATGATGGTGTGGGTATCGTTACCGAAGAAGAGCGTAAAGACTACTTCCGCTTCTTTGCCAAAGAGATCTATATCCCTGCGAACTGGTCCGGAACCTTTGGTCAAGGCAACACGATTCCAGGTACAGCAGGTGTACCTTCCGATCCAGCGAAAGGCGGCAATGGCGTATACATTGGATACTCCGACCTGCGTCCGGCCATCAAGCAAGATCCGGCATGGGCTTACCTGGATAACCTGTACAAAACGTCGTATAACCCGACCACGAAGCAGTGGGAGAACGGAGCACCTACCTTTACGTATCACCGCTTCTGGTCACAGGTGGATATGGCTACAGCGTATGGAGAGTATGATCGACTCCTCGGAGATTCCGATAGTCCGGGAGTGGAAGTGCCCGGTGCTCCTGCTGGCGTAACAGCAACCGGAGGAAGCGAGCAGGTGGTTCTGAATTGGAACGCAGCCGCTGGTGCAGCCTCGTATACTGTGAAGCGTGCAGAAGTGAACGGTGGTCCTTATACGTCTGTAGCAACTGGTGTCACAGGATCAACATTCACGGATACGGGCTTGACCAACGGTACAACGTATTATTATGTCATCACTGCGGTGAATGCCGCAGGTGAGTCTGCACCGTCGGCACAGGCATCTGCAACACCACTCGCAGGTGTCGTTGTGCCAGGCGCATTCAACCTTACTGGAACGGCTGGGAATGCCCAGGCGGTACTGACATGGACAGCATCGACTGGAGCAGCAAGTTATAAGGTACAGCGTTCGGTAGGCAACGGGGCGTATGCTGATCTGGCAACGGGGTTGACTGCACTGACGTATACCGATGCCACAGCGGTGAATGGTACGGCATATAATTACCGAATCGTAGCCGTGAATACGAGTGGTCAGACGAATTCGAATGTCTTGGTATTGACCCCATTAGCCCCTCCGGTCACAACGGGAGCACTTGAAGTACAATATCGCAATGGTGGTTCAGGAACTTCAGGTAATGCGATCACTCCACAGTTCAATGTGAAGAATACAGGTACAACTGCTGTGGACTTGAGCAAAGTGAAGCTCCGGTATTATTTCACGAAGGATAGTGCGGCTGATCTGAGTTTCTGGTGTGATTATGCCCAGATTGGAAGCAGTAACGTGGAAGGACATTTTGTTTCGATCGATCCGGCCAAGGGCACGGCAGATACCTATCTGGAGATTGGATTCAAATCGGGTGCGGGCAGTTTGGCTGCGGGTGCCGAGACCGGAATTATCCAGGTGCGTTTCTCGAAAAACAACTGGACGAATTTTGATCTAACGAATGATTATTCCTTTGATTCCACCCAAACGGCCTTCAGTGCCTGGACGAAAGTGACAGCTTATCAGGACGGCACGAAAGTATGGGGAATCGAACCTTAATCAGTAAACAGCTGCTTAACCAGTTGTAGGATCATTAAGGACATGAGAAATACAGATTAAGCTGGGGAGAAATCCCTAGCTTTTTCTTTTTTTATAATAATCCTTCAAATGGATAACGGTAATTAGAAATTGAACCATAGTAATGTTTACCATATTTGCGATTTTAAACATTAAAACATAGTTCATATGACCCATGTACTGGATGAGGATTGACCTAACTCTTTTATCGGTAAAAAATGAAGCATATCAAATAGTTACAATAATTTAACCTTTGTAAAAGAAGGAATCAGCAGTGCTTTTTGCCAATAGAGGATGGACAGACCCTGTTACTTAGTGCTCAAGTGCGCCTGCATCAATACAGGACTTTTGGCTGATGAACGTTATGGATAGCCCGTTTACAATGGGGCAAGCCGGGGAGAAGCAACCCAGGTTAAAATTCTGTAACATCAGGGGGAACTCGACATCATGAATTGGAAGAAAACAATTATTACAGCAAGTGTCACAGCATCGATGCTGATGGGAAGTCTGACGACAGGAGCACTAACGGCACAGGTATCGGCAGCTGCTGTTGAGAATTCACAAGTAAAAGTAATTTGGGGCGTAAACCTACGCACAACACCTTCTTCTTCTGCGAAAGTTGTTCGCTTGATCACTAAAGGGGAGACGGTAACAGTGCTTCAGCAATCCGGTTCGGATTGGTATAAGATTAAGGATTCTGCGAATCGGACAGGCTACATATCTTCTTCATCCAAATACACACAAGCTGTAAGTGGCGGTACAAGCGGGTCGGGTTCAAATAGTGCCACATCGGAAACCGGCAATGCGTCTGTGGAGAAAGTTATTGCGGCGGGAATGAAATATTGGGGTACACCGTATGAATTCGGAGCGAGTCGTAACAGCACAGCTACGTTTGACTGTTCCAGCTTTGTACGTCAGGCGTTCATCGATGCACTTGGCATCAAGCTTCCAGCCGATTCTCGTAAGCAGGGAGACTATGTAAAAGCTAAGGGTGCTGTTCAGACCAACTGGAAAAACCTGAAGCGTGGTGACCTGATGTATTTCATGTCGTATAAAGGCAGCTCTGCATCATCGTATTCCAGCGTTAATAAATCTAGCGCAAGGATTACTCACACAGGGATCTACCTAGGCGACGGCAAGGTATTACATACGTATTCCAACGCCGGCGGTGGTGTAACGATTAGTGATATCTCTGGCAAACATTGGGAGTACCGCTTCCTGTTTGGTGGCAGTGCGCTGTAGGTTAGAACAAGAACTTTCTTAGAACCGCTATGATATTCTGCGGATGTTTATAGGTATACAAAACACCTTCCATTCTGCCTTTGACGGGCGAGTGGGAGGTGTTTTTGTGTTATCTATTGAACCGAACAATTCAATCCTGATAGTACAGGCGGAACAGGATGTCCTGATTGTAGTTGCCAAATCCCTCACCATACAATGTGAGTCCGCCTACATGCTGGGCATCTTCCTCTACAGATAGACGAAGGGTCCACTGGTTGCGTTCGACAGGGATATCCGCAAGAGTGATTTCGGATAGATGTTGTCCGTCAATGAAGCTACCTTCATTCGTAATTCGCAGTACCTTGAGCATACCATATTGATTGACACTGTCGCTCCACCATTCCGGGGTGAACATGCCGCGTCCGTTGCCTGAATCTCCAGGGCTTGTCCATTCACCCAATCGGATGCCATTGAGCATAAAAGTAATATCAGAGGGCCAATTCGGATTAACGGATGGGGCTTCTGATCCGATCTCCAGGGACAGTTCAATGGCGTTGATCTGCTGCCCGGATAAGATATAGTTTGGAATTTTGTATTCCACAAATCCACGGCCAAACCACAGAATATGGGCATGCATTCGCTCGGGGTCGAGGAAATAGCGAGGGTCATCGTACTGGCCAATCACCTGAGTGGACGTTGCCAGCCCGCATGTCGGATAGACGTCAAAGTGGGTGTAGTGTCCAACAGGTACAGAAACCTCGTGCAGCTTGCGGGCTGTGCCACTTTCTTGCGGCATGGAGATGCCAATCCAGTCTACAGCAAGGCTGTTCATTTTATGCGTGCCACCGTCTTTGCGTATCATTTTGGACTGAATAATGCCCACATCCTGAAGTTTGCGGACATGCATGGTCACGATGGCACTACTCAGACCCAATGAAGCAGCGAGGTCTTTCACATTCATGGGTGTCTCGGCAACAAGGCGGATAATCTGTAAACGTACTTCACTCGCAAGTGCTTCATATAGGGGTAGCCATTCGGCATCGGTATTTGCTCTGATCACAGTTGTTCCTCCATTATGTCTTTATAGAATTAAGTTAAACATAAATTCAGTAAAAAGAATAACATTTTGCAAAATTCAGGTTGAAATTGAGGCTATAATCGATTTTAATATAAATATGAACGTTGATCCATAGAATATCAATTAATTTTTATATTAATCTTAGGGAGTTGAAATTCATTATGGAAAAAGCAAAAATGACGGTAGACAAAGATTTTACTATTGGAGTAGTTGATAAGCGTTTATACGGTTCATTCATTGAGCATCTTGGACGTGCCGTGTATGGTGGAATATATGAGCCGGGACATCCATCTGCGAACGAACAGGGTTTTCGCACGGATGTGCTGGAGATGGTCAAAGAGCTGCACGTACCGATTGTACGTTATCCAGGAGGTAATTTTGTATCCGGTTACAATTGGGAAGATTCGGTTGGGCCCGTGTCAGAACGCAAACGCAGACTGGAACTGGCTTGGAGAACAATTGAGACCAATGAATTTGGCTTCAACGAATTCGTGGACTGGGCGAAACAGGCCAATTCCGAAGTCATGATGGCCGTTAATCTGGGAACACGTGGCGCCGATGCAGCCCGCAATATTGTAGAGTACAGCAACCATCCGGAAGGTTCGTATTATAGTGATCTTCGCATCAAGCATGGATACAAGCAACCGCATGCGATCAAAACATGGTGTCTGGGCAACGAGATGGATGGTCCTTGGCAGATCGGTCACAAAACGGCAGAAGAGTATGGACGTGCAGCTGTTGAAGCGGCAAAAGTCATGAAGTGGACGGACCCGACCATTGAACTGGTAGCCTGTGGAAGTTCGAATCTGAATATGCCTTCATTCCCGGATTGGGAAGCAACCGTGCTGGATCATACGTATGATCATGTGGAGTATCTGTCCCTGCATCAGTACTATGGTAATCAGGAGCAGGATACGCCAACGTTCCTGGCTCGCTCACTTGAAATGGATCGTTTTATCGATACCGTGAAGGCAACCTGTGATTATATTAAAGCGAAGAAACGCAGCAAAAAGACCATGTATCTGTCCTTTGACGAGTGGAATGTATGGTATCACTCCCATGAAAGTGACTCCAAAATGGACCCGTGGCAGATTGCTCCGCCACAGCTGGAGGATATCTACAACCATGAGGATGCACTGCTTGTTGGTTGTATGTTGATCAGTATGCTCAAACATGCGGATCGGGTCAAAATGGCATGTCTGGCACAACTCGTTAACGTTATTGCGCCGATCATGACAGAGACGGGCGGTGGTTCGTGGAGACAGACGATCTTCTATCCATTCATGCATACGTCCTTGTTTGGACGTGGAACGGCATTGGTGCCATTGATCCAATCTCCGAAATACGATACCAAACAAATCACAGATGTTCCTTATCTCGAGGGCATTGCAGTTCATAACGAAGAGCAGGGTGAAGTGACTGTATTCGCAGTCAACCGTCATCTGGAAGAAGCGCTTCCGCTCGAAGTGGATCTGCGCAGTTTCGGGAAATGCAGCTTGATCGAGCATATCGTGCTGGAAAGCGATGACCTCAAAGCATCGAATACGGCCGCACAACCAAACCGCGTTGCTCCTCATAATCGCGGGGGTGCAGTGGTATCCGAGACCCTGATTACAGCGAGCTTGGCGAAAGCGTCATGGAACGTGATCCGTTTGAAAGTGCAATGATGTCTTAGGAAAAATGCATAGGGTGACACGGCCTGAGATAGCAGAAGTATCGGCCGTTGAGTTGTCCCTTTAATAAAAGGCTGGATGCGATGAATTCGTATCCAGTTTTTTGCGTAGTCCGCATGATATGAGTAATCACTCGACGAGAAAATCCCGTTAAATTTTGATATCAATGCAGATCGAAATATATAAAAAAATGACGAAAAAAGTCGATAAATATATTATACGGTCAATCTATCTGTGATAATACAACACCATGTACAGACGTGCACCGTCTAAACCCTGATATTACGATCTGGGATGCAATGAGTACGGAAGAGGTTAAACATACGCCAAAAGGGAGAGCGATGCTATGGATCGAAGGTTGGTTTCTAGGTTTACTGCAATCATGATGATTGTAAGTCTGGTCATGACACTATGGGGGAGAGCCCCAGTCGTGTTGGCAGCTCCTGCTGCACCTACAGTCGTTTCTAAGGTGGAAAGTATTGAGGTATCAGACTTTGAGGCTGGTGCGGTTTTGAAGCTGTATACTACAAAAGGTGTTCTGAAGGACACGTCCGACGTACAGACAATAGCAGGGGTATATTTGTTTGAAAATGTAGTCCCTGACACACAAGAGTATTATGTGACTCAGACCGTAAACAGTGAAGAAAGTCAGAATTCTATCTTCACCAATGCCAGTCTCCGGACACCTCAAGTGACCGGCGGAATCGAGCAAGTATCTGTGAGTAATGTGTATCCGGGCGCAACAGTAACCCTGCACAACCTGAATGGAACTATTTTTAATAGCACGCCAGAAACTCAACCGGATAACACCGTTGTTTTCAAAAATGTGACAAGTCGAGCGACGTATTACGTCGAGCAAACGATCAATGGAGTGGTCAGTGTGTCTAACTGGGTAGATGTATCTCCCAATATTCCAGGCAAGCCCATCGTTGAGGGGAAGCTCGAAAGTATTGAAGTGAGGGGGTTCACTTCTGGTGCGAACTTGAAGCTATATCGGGTGGATGGCACGCTGGAAGCCACCGCTAATTCTGTAACAGACAGTACGTATCTATTTGAATCTGTTGTGCCTAGATCGGACCTATATTACGTGAAGCAGACGGTAAATGGAGAAGAAAGCACTAACTCGGACTTTGTCAATTCGATTCTTCGGAAACCAGAGGTAAGTGCCGATTCTACGTCGGTAACTGTGAGTAATGTTTATCCGGGAGCGACGGTTACGCTGTACAAGCTGAACGGGGATTTTGTATCAGATACGCCAAACGTTCGGTCGAATGGAACAGTTATCTTTGAAAGCCTTACCAATCGGACTACCTACTACGCTCAACAAACGATCAATGGAGTAATAAGCACCGTCTCCAAAACGGTCGATGTATCTCCCGTTTATCCTGCACGGCCTGTGGCTGTAGCAGGTATGGAAAGTATCGAAGTCAGCGGCTTCACACCTGGTGCGATCTTGAAACTGTATCTGGTGGATGGTACCCTGAAAACTACTTCTGACCCTGTAATGGGCAGTACGTACAGATTTGAGAACGTTGTGCCTGATTCCAGAGAGTATTATGTTACCCAGACCGTGGATGGTGAGCAAAGTGAGAACTCTGACTTCGTTGGGGTTAACTTGCGCAAACCCGAGGGGAGTGTTGGCGTTGGCTATTTGGATGTTGGGCAAGTCTATGAGGGAGCAACAGTAACCTTATACTTGACGGACGGAACGGCTGTATCCAATACTCCGCTGCTCCAACCGAATGGCACGCTACGTTTTGCTGATCTGCCAGCAGGGGGCGAATATTATGTGGTGCAAAGCATAAATGGTGTTATTAGTGAAGCTACGCCTTGGTTAATGATTCCTTCCGTACCCAAAGCCCCAACAAATGTAAAAGCAATGGCCGGCAATGGCCAGGCAACGATTACATTTAATGTTCCCGCGAAAGATGGGGGAAGTGTGATAACAGGTTATGAAGTAACTTCAACACCAGGTAATATCAAGGTTACTGGTACCTCCAGTCCAATCAATGTGACCGGATTAACCAATGGGATAAGCTATACCTTTACGCTCAAAGCAATCAATGCAGTGGGTAGCAGTGTGTTCTCTGATCCTTCCAATGCTGTGACTCCTTCTGTACCTTCCAGTGGCGAGAGTTCTGGGAATTCGGGCTCTTCTGTCGGTTCTTCCTCACCACAATCTGTTTCTGCCGAGGGCATCAATGTACTTATTAATGGTATTTCGGAACAGATCGGTAGTTTGATTAAAACGACTAGAAATGGACAATTGGTGAGTACGGTAGGCATTGATTCGGAAAAGTTAAAACAGAAACTGGCTGCCGAGGGAACAGGAGCAGTTGTATCCATTCGTGTGCCATCCGGCGCTGATGTTCTGATTGGTGAACTGGATGGCCAAATGGTACAAGAAATGCAGACAGCTCAAGCAGTGTTGAAGCTGGAAACCGGGCAGGCAACATATACGCTGCCTTTGAATCAGATTCAATTGTCCTCACTTGCCACGGATCTTGGAGATGTTTCTGACCTGCAGGATATGAAAGTCCAGGTAGAGATTGCCAAGCTGACCCAGGTAGCGACCCAGGCAGTGAGACGGGCAACGCAACAGAATAATTTTATTATTCAGGGTACACCGGTTGATTTTACCGTAAGAGGTCTTTATGAAGACAATTCTGTGGAAATTACCCAGTTCACTGATTATGTCGAACGGACTATGATCCTTGAAGAAGGTGTAGGCAATTCCGGTATTACCACGGGTGTTGTTGTGAATGCAGACGGGACGGTTCGTCACGTTCCTACCCGGGTTGTGCTTAGGGAAGGTCGTTATGAAGCCGTGATCAATAGCCTTAGTAACAGCACATATGCGCTCATTCTACATCCACTTAAATTCGGAGATGTAGTTGGTCACTGGGCGCAGGATGCGGTGGATGATATGGGTTCCCGCATGATTATTGAAGGAACAGGCAATGGCAGCTTCAGTCCAGATCAGAACATTACCCGTGCTGAGTTTGCTGCCATCGTAACCAGGGCATTAGGTGTCGCACCGAGAGCTTCGAATAGTGGATTTACCGATGTGTCATCAGATATGTGGTATTCTGCTGCAATAGGAACTGCTCGTGATTATAACCTGATTAATGGTTATGCGAACGGAACATTCCAACCGAACGAAGAGATTACACGAGAAGAAGCTATGGTAATGATTGCAAGAGCAATGGATCTCACATATTTATCTAGCCCGATATCCGATCAGAGGGCGGAGGAGATCCTTCGGTCATCTGGTTCAGGGGCGAGTGTATCTTCCTGGGCGATAAAGGGTGTTGCCCAGTCGATTCAAGCAGGGATTGTATCCGGTCGAACGAGCGGAGATCTGGCATCTGGAGAGTTCATCACCCGTGCTGAAGTGACCCAGATGATATCGCGGATGCTCAAGAAGTCTGGTCTGATCTGATCATCACTCTTCAGAAGATCAGGCAATTACAAATGCAATGAAAATTAGACCAAACAGACCGAAATCTCCTCGATGAGATATGCGGTCTATTTGGTCTATGTTGGATTATTTCTCATTGGCTTAGCTTCTGAATCCAAAACTCAAAATTCAAAACTTTCGCCATCACGCGGAATGAGTACCTGACCATCCAACTGCTCGGATGTCAGATAAGTGGCAAGATCCGTACGAGACATCATACAATGATTAATCGCATCCATGTGCACAGCGATGACATGAGCAGACGGCGCATGGCGCTTCACGGCTACAACGTCAGGCCCGTCCATTGTAATGGGGTCACCCTCCAGGAAGCGTGCGCCTCCGGCATTCACGATAATGACTTCAGGTGTGTATTGACGAATGGCTTCAGCAGGTTCTTCGCACCAGATGGTATCCCCAGCGATATAGGTGACGGGTTCTCCATCTGCTTCAAGTACGAAACCGGACACGTTGCCCATGCGTTCTCCGATTTCACCTGTGCCATGATGCCCGGATGTGCGGGCGAATCGGACAGAGTGATGCTCGTGTTTTTCTTCGACAGCTGTTACATTTGTGAATCCGGCACCCAAAAATACATGTTCATCCCCAGGCTGGCAGATTAGAGGAATGTCTTTACCGAGTTGTTTCGCCGCTGCTTCCATCCCAGTGATCGGGATGGGTATGTGTCACAATCAACAGATCTGGATTCAGATAATCCGTTTCGGTTTCAGGCAGAGCTACTCTTGGATTACGTAACTCATTGGGTGTATTGGGGAATGCGGGCATGACTTCGGCGTCCATCAGCATGGGATCAACGAGAATGTTCAGCCCTCCGTATTCCAGCCACAGTGTTGCATTGCGAATCAATTGAATTTTCATGATATTTGCACTCCTTCGGGTTGTTGAATAGTATTACCCTATATGGTATACAACCCGTTTAACGGCGTACATAACATGATGAATGGAATTAGGCTAAGCTAATTTCACCGTGAAAGGATTGCTGAAGCAAGATGAATGAAATGATAGATGACACAGATATCCGTATTTTGCAGATCCTGATTCAGGATGCCAAACGTTCTCACAAAGAGATCGGTGAAGAGGTTCATCTCACGGGACAGGCCGTCGGTGCAAGAGTGCGCAAGCTGCAAGACCTGGGTGTAATCGAAGGGTACACGGTAAAATGGAACCCGGAACGCCTTGGCCTCGGCCTACAGGCCTTTGTCACGGTTTTCTTGAACTCCGGTGACAGACATGCTGCCTTTCGTACATTCATTGCTGATCGTAAGGACATCATTGAAGTCCATCGCGTCAGCGGAGAAGGCTGTTATCTGATGCGGGTGCAGACCAGCACCACAGAGCAACTTGGACAACTGTTGGAAGCATTGCTGCCTTACGGCAATTACAGAGTCAGCCTGTCCATAGGTGTGGAGAAATCACAGTGATGTGTGGTGTGGGAGGCTTGTCTCATCCCTCACGATAGTGCATGATCTTGCTGCTGATCATGCAAAGTCTCCTGAAGCAAAGTCACCGCTTGGTTCAGCTCTTTTTTGCTGAGCAGATGATCGGTCTGAATATGAGACCGGGTGCCGTCCTTCAGGAACAGAACGATCATGGGAGAAGCAGACAGGAGCCACTTGCTGCGGGCAGGTGAGGCAAGTTCGAATTTGCGAATCCGGCTCCATGGAATCTTCCGCTTGCCCGTGTTCAACGCATCATCATCCCAGGATAACAACACGGCAGGGCTTCTGGTTAGTCGTGACACGAACATGAAGAATAGCGGTCCGATCAACCACATGCCCAGCACGGCAGCGATGGAATAGTATATCGTCTCCAGTCTTTCGGCTTGTCCGTCCACGATGATCCATAACAGGCTCACACACAAGAGAAGGAAAAGGAAGCATAGACTTGCTTTCCATAGAGCGGTGCTGCGTCGGTAACGAATCTGCCGATGGTCGCGCTTGGTTGTTTCAGGTTGTTGCATAGATGCTCCTCCTAATGAACAATGCTGATCGATATGCGAAACGTGCCGCCTGCATGAGCAGAGCGGCATGTTCAACGTTATTGGCTATAACACAGATGACAGACTCAGCTCACTTTATTAGCCCCGATCTATAGTTTAACACGAACTTTATTCAGGTCCATTATCCTGATATCGCTGAATTTTTACCTGCATCACGCGCATGCGTGTACAGGTCGGCATATACGCCTTGAGCTTCAATCAGCTCCTGATGCGAGCCTTCCTCCACAATCTCGCCATTCTCCATCACCAGAATTCGATCGGCATGCATCACCGTGGACAGACGATGGGCAATGACAATGGTGGTGCGTCCTTGAGATACCGATTCGAGTGCCTGCTGCACAAGCTGTTCCGTGTGCGAGTCCAGATTGGCCGTCGCCTCATCCAGGATGAGCACTCGGGGCTGGAACACAACGATTCGGGCAAACGATATCAACTGCCGCTCCCCGGCGGAAAGCCCGCTTCCGCGTTCGGACAGATGTGTATCATATCCTTGTGACAAACGTGAAATCATGGCATGTGCTCCGACAAAACGGCAGGCTTCAATCGCTTGCTCTCGCGTAATATCCTCACGAAACATTCTCACATTATCAATGATGGAACCGGAGAAGAGGAATGGTTCCTGTTGAATCAGACCCACGATCCGATGAAGTTTGGCCTGCGGCAACTGCCGAATATCGGTACCATCAATTTCGATACTGCCTTTGTCTACATCATAAAAGCGATTGAGCAGGGAGATCAGGGTGCTTTTGCCAGCGCCTGTTGTGCCCACGATCCCTACCATTTCACCCGGATAGAGGTGCAGATTCATATGCTGGATCAGGGGCCGATCTGCCCGATAACCAAAAGACACATCATTAAAATCAATCTGGCCCATCACGTTCCGAGGTTCCAGTGAAGAGACTTGCTTAGGCTCAGGATCGGCAACTTCAGGCCGCGTATTCAGAATGTTCCAGATGCGATCCATGGATACGGTGGTGGACTGGAATGTATTCCACTGCATCGTGATCTGGTTAATCGGTTGAAAGAACTGACGAATATAACTGATAAACGCATATAATACCCCGACTTGCAGGGACTCACCGAGAACGGCGCGACCTCCAAGCCAGACCATCATGACCAGTGCCGCATTGCCAAGGATATCAAAGGTCCGGTTGAATATGACATTGGAGCGGGCTTGAGCAATGTTGGCTTTCAGATGGAGCGCATTTTGTTCCGAGAAACGTTTCTTCTGTTCTTCTTCCTGGTGAAAAGCCTGAATCAGGAACATGCCGGACAGGTTCTCCGCTGTAAATGCGATTAAACGGGAAAGACGCGTACGGGCATTCTGATAAGCCTTCCGCAGTCGACTACGGAATAATACCGCAACCACTGCAATGACAGGCAGGACAATTAGGGAGTAACCCGCGAGCACAGGATCAAGTTGGAACATAAAGACGATAATGAGCACCAGCATCATACCATCTCGAATCAGACTGAGCAGGACTTGGGTGAAAAAGCTGCTGATGGTTTCCGTATCACTGGATACGTTCGTGACTAGACTGCCGATATGAAAACGGTCAAAGAAAGACATGGACATCTTGGAGATATGTTTGAACAGGTCCTTTCGAATCCGGGATACAATGTTCTGTCCCACATGCTGCAACAGATTATTCTGCACATAGGTAAAAATAAAACTAATAACAGCCAGCCCGAGAAAGATGGCTGCGAGCTGAACGAGAAAGCCTACACTGGTCTGGCCGATGGCCAGATGATCATCGATGGCGATCTTCACCAGATAGGGTTGCAGCAGATCTGCCGATATGCCCAGCAGTGAGCAGAAGAAGATACCGGCAAATGCCCATTTATGCGGTTTGGCGTATGCCATCATCGCTTTGAACGAAGTTCGTTTACTCTGATCTTCTTCTGCATCTGGTCGAAGTTCAGCGTTAGACATGATGTAATCCCTCCTCCTGCAAACGGTAGGTGGCCGCATATAACCCCTTGGCAGCCATCAACTGCGCATGTGTTCCCTGCTCAGCGACTCGCCCTTCATCCAGAACGATGATATCGTCCGCATGACGGACCGCGCTGATGCGATGAGAGATGATCAATGTGGTCTTGCCCTTGCCGATCTCGCGCAAACTGCGCAGAATACCACTCTCTGTGACGGCATCAACCGCGCTCATGCTGTCATCCAGAATAAGTAACTGTGCTTGCTTGATTAGTCCTCTTGCAAGGCTGGTTCGCTGACGTTGTCCACCAGACAGGGTGAGTCCGCGTTCGCCAAGTCGTGTATCGAAGCGATCAGGAAAACGGACAATATTGTCATAGATCATGGCTTGCCGTGCACTATGTTCCACTGTATCCAGCGATACTTCCCGGTCGCTGAATGCGATGTTATCCCGGATGGTGGTGCTAAACAGGAAGCCATCCTGAGGGACATAGGCGATGCGCGATCTCAGACTTTCCAGCGATAGCTGCCGAATATCGGTACCATTGATGCGAATCGTTCCTTCAGGTGGTTCATATGTACGCAGCAACAGCTTAACGAGGGTGCTTTTACCTGAGCCGGTCTTGCCTACAATACCCACCGTTCGCCCGGCACGAATATGGAGTTGAATATTTTTGAGAGCAGGGGATGAACTGCCAGGATAGGAGAAGGTTAGATTCTCCATGGTGATATCTTGTACGGTATGGAGCGCTGTGGCTTCGGGAAGTTCACGCACATCCGCTACTTCGCTGAGCAGGTCATTCACCCGCTCCAGGGATGCGCCTGAGCGCTGAACGGTATTGATGACATTACCGATCTGTTGAAGCGGTCCCATGATAATGCGCAGATATAAGGTTAGGGCGACAAAACTCCCGAGTGTAATGGAATTCTGCATGGTCATCATACCTCCGACAAGCAGAGAAACAACCAATGAGATGGCTCCCAGCAGCGGGAGTAAGGCTTGAAACAAGGAAGACAAACGAACAAGCCGAAGCTGTTTGCTCTTAATTGCATCGACGGTAGTTCCAAAACGTGCACGAGCACTGTCTTCGATGGCAAACGTCTTGGTTACGCGAATGCCGCCCAGCTGTTCTTCTGCAGATTCTGTCATGGTTGCAAGGGCTTCCTGTACATCACGAGAGCGCTTGCGAATCCGCGGACCGAAAAATACGACCAGAAATGGAATCGCCAGCAAAGGTACAACGCTGATTAGAATGAGTGTCAACGGAATCCCGCTAAGCAGCATCATGACAATGCAGGACAACAGCAGGAAGGTGGCATTGGTCATGAGTGTCACGCCATTGGATATTGCTTCACGTACGGAAGTAACATCGTTCATGACATAACTGAGCAGTTTTCCGTTCCCTTGTTTGGAGAAATAATGTTCGCTAAGTTCGGAAAACTTACTGAATATACGCTCACGCGTCATGAATTCGAAGCGTCGACCAAGCTTCATAATCATGAACTGTCCGGTACCGAACAGTAGATTATAGCCGATGGCAATAGCTAGAAGGGACAGGCTGTACCTTACGATTGTCTGCATCTGGAGTGTGTTCTGCATCAATTGATCTGTGAAACTGCCGAGTATGCGGGGCAGGGATGCTTGCCCGACATTGGAGGCAATAATCAGAAGAACAGCAAACAGATAGATAGGCCAGTTCGATACGACATAACCGCGAAGTAATCCTTTCTTGGACATAAGCATTGTTCTCCTTTTGTTATAGGTGAAGTCAGTTCAGCGGGTGGAGTCAAGAAAAGGGCCGACACCTGTTATTAGCGCGTCGTGCCCTCTTACTGTATGCGATCCGGTTCGCTGTTTATCCGTCATCCGATGGATTTCTCTATTCTTATTTTTGCGCTAATCCGATGGGATGTCAACGAAGTCAGTTAGCAGCAGGCAGGTGGATCGGATTAGTGACTGCGGAGAAAAGTTCTATGCAGTGTTCCCGTGTTGTATTCACCAGATGTCGAAATTACTGAAACATTTTCTAGAGGTACCCCGTCTGTAGGAATGAAGAGGTAAAAAATAGGCTTTACTAATCATATGGAGGTGCCAGGAAATGAAACATAAAAAAGGATTGGCCGCAACGCTTGCACTCTGCGTTTCTTTGACAGCAGGAGGTGCATCCGTATTTGCTTTCTCAGATGTGAAAGATGAGGGTCAGAAGTCGATTGTGGATTCATTGAAAACAAAAGGTGTGATTAACGGAGTAACAGCGGATCTGTTCCGTCCAGATCTCGCATTGTCCGAGCCACAGGGTGTTCAACTGATTGTGAATGCATTTGGTCTGAAAAATGCATACGCGGCGTCTGCCGCTCAGAATAAAATTAGTCCGGACACATGGTATGCGGATGCTGTACAGGCCGCTACCCAAAATGGATTGTCTATTCCGGTAGAAGTAAACCCGCAGGGCAAAATGACACGCGAGCAATTTGTTATTTTGCTTCATGAAGGTATTAACACAACCGGGAATTATCCGGTCATCATGAAGTATAATCTTGTTAAGGACGAAAATAAAATCGGTAAGGACGCAATATCTGCGGTCCAGAACTTGCTGAACATGAACATCATTGAACTGGATAAGGACGGTAATTTCCGTCCAGATCAGTCACTTACCCGTATGGAGGCTGCAAGCATGATCTTCAATGCACTCGAATTCGTGGATAAACACGGCAATGGCGGCTCAGCAGAGCCGGCTCCAACCAATCCAGGTGAAGGCCAACAAGCGATCGTACCTGAAGTGACTACAACGAAGGTTGATGACAAAACAACCAAAGTTAAACTCAGTGCTGAAATGCCACACCCTGGTTATGGATTGAAGATTGATGATGTGAAACTGGAGAAGGATGGACGCGCGATCGTGCTCTATTCCATTATTCAACCTGACCCGGACATGATGTATCCGATGGTTATCACGAATGTGACTGCAGAAACGGATATCCCAACAGGATATACGGCAGAAGCTCAACCTTCAGGCAAGTAAATTCACTGCAAATTCTATAAACTATCCTGGATAAACGAATTGTATCCTGGAAACCACTCTCCATACGTATATGGAGAGTGGTTTTTTTATTTAACTGAAAACGTAAAAAAGATCTTGTATGTTCACTTATATTACATTTGAAGATAAATATAATTACACTTAAATCGATTGAAATGGATAACTGCTTGGCTTATAAGGCCAATTCATGTTATGAAATCGGTTGTTTTGAAATAGTATTTTCCCAAATATCTATGGGGCTAAGCGTGCAAACCTTGTGCAAAATCTACATATAAGACTTCAAAAACCCAATGTTTATAAGCATTTGTGTATCCTGCACGCAAAGATAAAAACAACATATATACGAAAGAGAGAGGAGAAATATAGAATAAAAGCAACCAATGAAGGGCTTGTAAAATGCGATAGATGTATGATAGGTAATATTACATAATTTCGCATCGGTACCATCTGTAAACCTCCACATTCAGCATAATGATTGTAAACATGAACACGGTGCCTGATCGTATATGTGGGTTTTGACTTTAATGCCTGTTTTCTAACCTCATTTAAGATCTGACATCTTTCCAGGTTCATGTGACGGAATCCTAAATGACACTTAAGGAAGGAAACCGGTCAAATTCTACATGTTTTACTTCCCCAAAATGACAATGACAAGCTGGCAACTAAAGTGTAAACCCCCGTTGTAACAGGTTATTCGGTGATTTTAAATGGAAAGGTTGAAATGGCATATTTACGGATTCGAAAATGAACCATAAACTCGGTATGTAAGCGTTACCAAAAAAGGAGGAAACAACTGATGCAACCAGATGGGAAGTCCACCTTGTCGCAAAACCTATCGGTATACACCAATTCGAGCAGTAAGAAAAATAAATTAGGGAGAAGGATGATTCGAAACTGGGAGTTGTATCTGTTTATCGCGCCAGCCTTTCTATACTTTCTGATATTCCATTATGGTCCGATGTACGGCATACAAATTGCATTCAAAAATTTTATTCCAACGCTTGGTGTCACGGGAAGCCCATGGGTCGGATTCGATCATTTCATCCGTTTCTTCAATTCTTATTATTTCTGGGATTTGCTATGGAATACACTTAGCATCAGCTTATATGAATTGGCTATAGGTTTTCCACTGCCGATCATTCTGGCGTTAGCGTTCAATGAAGTGAAGGATTCCTTCTTCAAGCGTACTGTGCAGACCGTCACGTATGCACCGCATTTTATTTCGGTCGTTGTGATGTCGGGCATGATCATTACCTTTTTGTCTCCCTCATCAGGCATGATTGTCAATTTGGTGGAAGCCCTTGGATTTCAGGCACCTCAATTCCTGACGGACCCTGCGTGGTTCAAAACAGTGTACGTACTGTCCGGAGTCTGGCAAAGCGCAGGCTGGGGCACCATCATATACCTTGCCGCCCTATCTGGCGTGGACCCGCAACTGCATGAAGCGGCTGTGGTGGATGGTGCGAGTCGCTTTAAACGAATTTTACATATTAACATCCCAGCGATCATCCCTACGATCACCATCCTGTTAATTCTGAATATGGGCAGTATTTTGGGCGTCGGATTTGAGAAAATCCTCCTGCTGCAAAATCCGCTGAACATGGGGTCGTCCGATGTCATCTCAACGTTTGTCTATCGGTCCGGTCTGGTTGATGCGCAGTACAGTTTCTCCACGGCGGTGGGATTGTTCAACTCCGTAGTTAATGCGATTCTGCTCATTACCGTGAATCAGATCGCACGTCGTACCAGTGAAAACAGCCTGTGGTAAAAGGAGGGAATACACATGTCATCCGCAGTGAAAGAAAGCAGAAGCGATAAGGTGTTCTTAGTGTGCAATTACATCTATCTTACGGTAGCGCTCGTCATCGTGTTGTACCCGCTGTTATACATCATCAGTGCTTCAATCAGTGATCCCAAATATGTAAGCTCCGGTGAGATGTGGCTGCTTCCCAAAGGGATTACGTTTGAAGGTTATGCCAGGGTGTTTGAAAACACCAACATCTGGATTGGCTACAAAAATACGATCATCTATACCGTTGTAGGTACCATCGTCAACCTGATTGTCACGTTACCAGCAGCCTATGCGCTCAGCCGCTCGGATTTTGTGGGGCGCGGATTCTTCATGGCGATGTTTATGGTAACGATGTTCTTCGGCGGAGGGCTTGTCCCAAGTTACCTGCTAGTCAAGGATCTTGGTATGGTGAACAGCATGTGGGCACTTATTCTGCCTGGAGCTGCATCCATCTGGAATATTATCGTATGCCGTACGTTCTTCCAATCGACGATTCCCAAGGAGCTGCAGGAAGCGGCGCATATTGATGGGTGTACCAACACCCGGTTGTTCATCAAGATTGTGCTTCCACTCTCCATGCCAATCATTGCAGTGATGGCACTCTTTTATGGAGTCGGACACTGGAACAGTTATTTCAGCGCCATGATCTATCTGAATGATTCTTCCAAGTATCCGTTGCAGCTCTTTCTGCGGCAGATTCTCGTGCTTCAGGAAATGGCAGCTCAAGGGGGAGGAGCCATTGATACCTCTTCAGCAACGGCGATGAATACCAAAGCGGAGATTGCTGCACTGGTTAAATATGCTGTCATTATTGTTGCGACCCTTCCGGTCATTGCAGTGTATCCATTCCTTCAGCGTTACTTTGTCCAGGGTGTTATGATCGGTTCCGTTAAGGGCTGATCTTAATCCATATACCACATTAAACAAGGGGAGTTGTTGTCATGAAAAAGCTTCGCAAGGCTTCATCCATTACACTCTGTCTCACCTTATTCGCAACATTGCTTGCAGCCTGTGGTTCAACCAATGAAGAAGGAAGTGCGACCTCCACAATTGAGGGGGTCAAAAAAGAAGGTTTCCCCATTGTAGACAAAACACTAACGCTGAAGGTCATGTCCCAGGATGCGGGTGTAGCCGACTGGAGCACAATGCCTGTGCTGCAAGAGATGGAGAAATTGTCGGGCATCAAGCTAGAATACCAACTATCACCGATCGACAGCTTTGAAACGAAAAAAAATCTGGTATTTGCCAGCGGAGACTTGCCGGATATGTTCTATGCTGCGGACCTCAAGCCAGCCGAGCAGGTGACATATGGCAGTCAGGGCATTCTGATCCCGTTGGAGAAATACATTGACGAAGGTTACGCTCCGAATATCAAAAAGATTCTCGATGAGAACCCGGATGTCCGCAAATCATTTACAACACCTGATGGGCATATGTATGCACTCCCATTCATTGATAAAGCCGCTGTGTGGTATAGAGGCCCAATGTGGTACAACGGGGAGTTCCTAAAGGCACTTAACGTAGAAGAGCCTAAGACCACGGAAGAATTGTATACGTATCTCAAGCGTGTCAAAGAAGAAGACCCGAATGGCAATGGCCAGCAAGATGAGATTCCGCTGACTTCTGTAAAACTGGATGATCTTCGCATGTTTTTCTTCGGCTTCTGGGGGATGTACAACGAAGGTATCTATTCCGATAAGGACGGAAAAGTTCACTACCCTTATCAAGAAGAAGGCTACAAAGGGTATCTGACATTCATGAATCGCTTGTGGAAAGAAGATTTGCTGGATCATGAGACCTTCTCTCAAACAGGCGATCAGAAAAAAGCAAAAGGTGTGAGCAACAAACTTGCACTGTTCAACGATTACCATCCATACTTCACACTCGGCGGTGAGCCCAGCACGGATCATCCGCTGATGACACCCGTGAAGAGCGAGGTGGCAGACTCTCCGGTATACGGCAAGCACCCAGGTATGTCGGCTCGCGGTACCTTTGCGATTACGAGCAGCAACCCGTCACCCGAGGCGACGATGAGATGGATCGATTACTTGTACAGCTATGAAGGTGCGACTCTGTTCAATCAAGGTCCGGAAGGTGTGTTATGGCAATTCAAAGACAAGGAAAATCACGTAAAAGAGTGGCTCCCCGTTCCTGGGGGTGGAGATCGTGAAGAATATCGGGGTAAGATCACGCCGAACTTTGGTATCTTGACACCGGGCATTAATGATCCCGAAGTAGCGAAGGGTCTTCGCACCGAATTTGATGAGTGGATTGACCAGCAGAATCAAGAGAAGTTGGTACCTATCGGAAAAGCACCATTTCCTAACGTTTATCTGACAAATGAAGAGCAAAGCGAAGCCACCGCTCTATTGTCTGACCTGGATACGTACGTCAAGCAGATGGAAGCCAAGTTTGTGACGGGTCAGGAACCCCTTGAGAACTGGGATAAGTACATTGCACAGATGAAGAAAATGGGCAGTGACCGTATCATCGAACTGTATCAGGGAGCATACGACCGCTGGAATTCCGGGCAATAAAAAGGTCTGTCGATCCAACATATTTCCCAGGGAGGAAGAAAGATAACCGCAAGCTTCATTGATTTTCATATTTTTCGTATATCACAATGCTCGGGGGAGGTGTGAACAGATATGCAAAAATGGTTTGAAGAAGCCAAGCTGGGGATATTCATCCACTACGGCATCTATGCGGTAGACGGGGTAGCGGAATCCTGGTCCTTCTATAATGGCAGGATATCCTATGAAGAATATATGAAGCAGTTGGATGGTTTTACGGCATCGGAATTCAACGCGGAGAAGTGGGCGGACTTGATTGAGAAGTCTGGTGCCCGATATGCCGTATTAACAACGAAGCATCATGATGGCGTTGCATTATGGGATACGCAATATAGTGACCTGAATGTCGTCAAACAGACACCGGCGAATAGGGACATCGTGAGGGAGTATGCGGAAGCGATCCGTGAGAAAGGGATTCATCTGGGGATGTATTACTCGCTCATTGATTGGTCGCACCCGGATTATCCTAGCGTGTATGAAGGGGAAAAAGTGCCGGACGATCTCAGCGATGTCAACCCGTATTCAAGTCCAGTGGATGGCGTTCAGAATCAGGAAAAGTGGCAGAAGTTCCTGCAATTCAATAACCATCAACTGGAAGAGATTTTAACGAATTACGGAAAGGTGGATCTGCTATGGTTTGATGGGGATTGGGAACGGAGTGCACAGCAGTGGAATCTGCCGGAGTTCAAACATTACCTGCACTCCTTCAACCCGGATATTATCATCAACTCCCGCCTTCAAGGTTATGGGGATTACAAAACGCCTGAGCAGGGCATTCCGATTACAAGACCGGAGGGACCTTGGGAATTCTGCACCACGATCAACACATCCTGGGGATATGTACCAACCGATCATAAATATAAATCCCTGAATCAGATCATTCGGATGTTCTGTGATTGCATTTCGATGGGCGGTAATATGTTGCTGGATATCGGTCCGCGTGAAGATGGCACCATCGATCAGAGGCAGGAAGATATTCTGCTTGGGTTGGGAGCTTGGATCCGAACCCATGAGGAGGCTGTCTTCGGAACGGGTGAAGGCATTATGTCCCGCTATTATCTGGGAGGAAGCACGGTATCTGAGGATCGAAAGACGCTGTACCTGTTTGTGTACGACGATCCAAAAGAGAATGTGTGCATCAAAGGTCTCTGCAATCCGATCCAAAAGATTACTGTGCTGCATTCAGGCAAAGAGCTTCATCATGAGATCCATGGGGGCGTGCCTTGGTTCAATATCCCAGGAACAACGTGGATTAAGATGACCCCGGAGGATACAAATGAACAGGTGACCGTTCTTAAGCTTGAATTCGATGAGGAGCTGGAAATGTACGGCGGCGCTGGAGCCGTTGTCACCCATAACTAACCATTACGGGGAGGGCGTGTGCTGATACATGCTCTCCCTTACGAATTGGAGAGAGTGACATGAACAGAATTGGAGTGCCAGAGCCCAGGATTGAGTATGCTCCCAAACATTATATATGCAATCGTGCGCAGGAACCGCTAGTATTGGACGGCCGTGTGGATAAGGCATTTTGGGATACGGCCCCTTGGACAGATGATTTCGTTGATATCGAAGGTGATATTTGTCCAAAGCCAGAGAAACAGACGCGGGTAAAAATGCTGTGGGATGACGACTATTTCTACTTTGCTGCCGAGCTGATGGAAGATCAGATATGGGCTACGTTGACGGAGCGTGATTCCGTTATTTTTTATGATAATGACTTTGAGATTTTTATCGATCCCGACGGGGATTCCCATCAATATTATGAGTTCGAGATCAATGCGCTTAATACGGTATGGGACCTGTTATTAGTGAAGCCTTATCGGGATGGTGGGCCTCCGGTTAACGGTTGGGATATCAGCGGTCTCAGGACGGCCGTATATATCGATGGAGAACTGAACGTACCTGGGGCTGATAACCGCAAATGGAGCTTGGAAGTCGCGATTCCCTGGAACAGTCTAAAGGAGTGCGCCGAAGGAAACCGTCCACCTGCACCAGGTGAGTTCTGGCGTGTCAACTTCTCACGTGTGGAGTGGCAGACCGAGGTACAGGGCGGTGAGTACCGTAAGGTGCTGAATCCGGAGACAGGCAGACCTTATCCGGAGGACAACTGGGTGTGGTCACCTATGGGCATTATTAACATGCACTACCCGGAGTTATGGGGGTATGTTGTATTCTCGAATGACGGAACGGATGATTCGTTTGCGTTGCCGGAAGACGAACGAATCAAATGGGAGCTTCGCAAGCTCTATTACCGTGAACGCAATTATTATGAAACCCATGGCGAATTTACCCAAGATATGAAGTTGCTTATGGGTGAGGATTCGTGGAGTTGTGACCCTGTAATCGAAACGACGCGCAGCCTGTTTCAGATTACTGCGCCTTCTTCGGACGGCACGGCCTTAATCTGTATTCGGGAAGACGGAAAGCTGTGGAAGGAGTGAGAACATAATGACCAGTCAAACCTTGATATTTTCCCTTGATGCACAGTCTTTGGCGAGGATCGAGCAGAAGTTCCAAGAAAAGGTGCAGTTTGCAGAGGCCCGCAAATCGGAGTTGTTTGATATTTTTCAGCAGGAGCTAACGGAAGAAGAGACCTGGGCGTTGAAATATGTCTATGCCTATATGCCGGTAAACGACATGGCTGATTATAATGGGGACCTGTTCTTGAGCCATGTACGGCGGGCTTTGGACACCCGCATACGTGTGCCTTGGGGAGATCGCGTTCCGGATCATCTGTTCCTTCATTTTGTGCTGCCATATCGGATAAATACGGAGAATATTGAAGATTATCGCGGTTTGATCTATGACGAATTAGCTGAGCGGACAGCAAAGTTATCCATGGCAGATGCCATTCTGGAGACCAATTACTGGTGTCATGAGAAAGCGACTTATATTGGCAGTGATTTGCGTACGATATCACCGCTGACGATGATCCGAAATGCTCGGGGTCGATGCGGCGAAGAATCCACGCTGGCGGTGGCCGCTCTTCGCAGCATCGGCATCCCTGCCCGTCAGGTCTATACACCTCGCTGGGCTCACTGTGACAGTAATCATGCTTGGGTAGAAGCTTGGGCAGATGGTCAATGGTATTACATTGGGGCATGCGAGCCGGAAGCTCGTCTGAACCAAGGATGGTTCAGTCCGCCAGCCCGCAGGGCCATGCTCATTAATACGAGAATATATGCCAACTATCCCGGACCGGAGGATATAACGCTCTCCGAAAAGGAATTTACGGAAATTAATCTGCTTGAGAATTATGCACTGACACGCACCATTCGTGTGAAAGTGAACAATGAGCAGGGAGAGCCCGTACCCGATGCCAGCGTCCGCTTTGAGCTGTATAATGCGGCGGAATGCTATCCGATTGCCGAAGTGAGGACGGACGCACAAGGGGAAGTGACCTTAAAGACAGGCTATGGCGACCTGTTGATTCGTGCGGTCAGTGAGGGTAAGTGGAGTGAGATCCTATTCAAGGCTCAGGGGAACGACCATATAGAGCTTGTGCTGGATTCGTCAGAGCAGCCGGCAGGGAGCGTGGACTTTGATATGGTTCCTCCTCCAGAAGGGGATGGAGAGAACACGGTTGCGTTATCTGAAGAGCAGATTCAGATTCATAATCATCGTCTGGAGGAAGGAGCACAGACCCGAAGCGAGTATGAGGATACTTTCCTGAGGCAAGAGGAGGCCGTCTCACTGGCTCATTCGGTTGGACTACCCCAGGTGCGGGTGTGGGATATTCTCCAGAAGGCACGAGGGAACAGTCGTGAAATTGCAGCTTTCATAGAGGAATGCTCCAATGTATACGGTGAGTGGCCGCTTCGTCTGCTGGAGTCGATGAATGAAAAAGATTTAATTGATACCTCTCGCCAGACGCTGCACGATCATCTGATTGGTGCGCTCTCGCAGCAAGGATCATGGGCGGAAGATACATTTGTGAGATACATCCTGTGTCCGCGGATCTCCTATGAGATGCTGGTCCCTTATCGAAGTGTATTCCAGAATGCATTTTCGGCAGATGAGGCAGCAGCGTTCAGGGAGAATCCCTCGACACTTGTCCGAATGCTGGAACAGCAATATGAATACTATGACGATCTTCCTAATCTAAAAGGCAAAGGCAATCCGATTGGAACGTTTAGTCTAATGAAGGGCGACGCTCAGTCGCTGGATATACTGTTTGTGGCGGTATGTCGCAGTTTGGGTATCCCGGCCCAATTACATCCGAGCGCTCAGAAACCACAGTATCTATGCGATAGAGGATGGGAGGATGTGGTGTTTAGTCTCACCTTACCTCCAACTCAGGGAAGTACAACTTGGGGAAAGCTCCAACTTCATAGAGATCCAAAATCTACGCAGGATACCCCTGCAGCATCTTATTTTGAGAACTTCTCGTTTGCCCGTCTGGAAGATGGTATATATAAGACACTGATATATCCTTATGGCAGTACGGATGTCTATAGCGAGCCATATGAGGTTGAACCGGGCGCTTATCGCTTAACGACAGGCATTCGTCTGAACGATGGAACGGTAAACGTACGCTTCGTGTACTTTACCGTGAATGCCGGAGATACAACTGAGGTTGTGTTAACTTATCGCGAGATTGAGGTTGATATTCCTGTACTGGGTAAACTTGCACCAGGAAGTATACTGACCCATCTGAATGGTTCAGAGGTGGAGCTGGAAGAACTTCTGGGATCGGAGGGCGCCATAGCTGCCTGGATTGAACCTGAGCGTGAACCAACGAAACATCTGATTCGTGAACTGTGCGAGCTGGCAGAGCCGCTGGATAAGTTGGGCATCCCCATCGTGCTCATAATTGGAGATATGGAATGGAACGCTTCCTTTGATCCTGTTGGTTATCTTAAGCTGCCTGTACGCACGTTTTTTGTACGGGATTCCAATTATGCTTCCTTGTCCGGTTTCATTTCGAAACCTGCAGCTCACGAAGCGGGTTACCCACATCTGTTTGTGCTGGATAACCAGCTTCAGATTCGTTACTCGGCTTCCGGGTACAGGATCGGTACTGGGAAGGAAGCCTTGCAGATCGCTGCTGCGATAACACAATCATCGAATGGATTGGAGTGAAGCGGGTGACGAAATATATTGTTGCAGGTTATGCCGTGGATTCTGTTCTTCCTGACATGACACATGAGGATCTATCTAAGTTAACACATCTGAACGTAGCCTTCGGACATGTTAAGAATGATACGATCACTACCGAGCATTTAAAAAATGGTCATGTGATCGCGAACATGAAGCGAAATCATCCGAATCTTACGGTGCTGTTATCTGTAGGCGGATGGAGTGCGGGCGGTTTTTCCGAAGCCGCCTCAACCCAGTCTGGAAGGGAGAGCATGGCTGCATCGGCGGTTAGGGTGCTGGGGAAATATCCTTTTGACGGGATCGATCTGGACTGGGAATATCCTTGTTACGGTGAAGCTGGTATCGCATCCAGTCCTGATGATAAACGGAATTTTACCTTACTTCTCAAGACGATGCGGGAGGCGATGGATACCAAGGGCGCAGTGGATGGTCGTCATTATCTGCTCACCATTGCGGCAGGGGCTGATCAATACTACGTTGATGGTACAGAGATGGCCGAGGTGCAGCAGTATCTGGACTACGTGCAGTTGATGACCTATGATATGCGCGGCGGTTTTCAGGTTCTGACCGGACACCATACGAATCTGTACACGTCAACAGGAGATCTGTTTCGAATTAGTACGGATGCTTCCGTAAATCTGTTCATCCGCGCCGGCGTTCCGAGAGAGAAGATTGTGATCGGCTCCGCATTTTATTCCCGGATCTGGACGGAGGTTCCTGATCGAAACCACGGGCTTCATCAAATGGCTGGCAGCACAGGCGGCTACGGTCCGTCCTTTGCCGAGCTGGAAGCGAAGTACATTAACAAGAATGGTTATACCCGTTATTGGGATGAGGAAGCCTGTGCACCGTTTCTGTTCAATGGGTCCAGTCTCATATCTTATGATGATGAAGAATCGATCCAGTGCAAATGTGCTTACGTAAAGGAGCAAGGTCTGGCCGGCATCATGTTCTGGGAGTACGGCTGTGATCCGACGTACCGTTTGCTTGGTGCACTGCATCAAGGACTTCATTATTTTCCGGCTGGAAAATAGGATAAGTAAGTCGGAGCAGGAAGATCAGATTATGTATATGGACTAAAAACATACGAAGGGGCCGTTCCATAAGTCAAGAGCATGACTTATGGAACGGCCCCTTGTTTGCATTATTTTGGTCTAATGAATCACGCACTGCATCACAGAGGCGATATCTCCATTTATCCAATACACTCCTCGTCATCATCATCCGGGGAATCGGCGGAGCCGTTGGGACGGTGCATTTTACGGTATTGCCCTGGGGTATAACCTGTTTCTTTCTTGAATTTGCGGATGAAGTTTGGTGTGTCCAGATAACCGACGCGGGTGATGATATCCTTTAACGGATCGGTTGTATACAGCAGTAGCCGAATGACCTCATCCACCCGTTTTTGCCAGATATATTGGGTGAAATTCATGCCGATCTTTTCTTTGAAAGAACGACTGAAATAGGATGAAGAGATTGTAAATTTTGATGAGATCGTACCCAGACTGAGGTCATAATCCGAGTAATTGGCATCAATATAAGCAACGATTTCATCCATCAGGGAGCTTTCTTCCGTCACACTCTTCGCCTCGACATGAGCGCAGATTTCAGCGGCAAGGCCTGTCAACTTCTTCTCCAGATCCTCCAATGAGTCATAGGACGTGATCCTTGGAAGTTGATCAACCACATGATGGATTCCAAGCTCCGAGGCGGTTTTGAGCATGGTATTCAGGATATCAAAGCAGATGCAACGCAGTAGCGGTACAGATGGCATTTCAGTTTTCAAATTGTTCAACGCGGTCGAAACCATCTGAACCGCCACATCATAGCTGCCCTGTTTTAAGCTCTGGACCAGCTTCAATAACACATCCTTAGGGACCCAGAAGGAAGAATCCTGCACAGCGGAACCGGAAAGGTCGTCAAAGTATGTACTGCTTCCCTGTCCGTGCAGCATCGATGCTTCCAGAGCGGTCGACGCCTCGATGTAGGACTGATTCAGTTGTTTCGGATAAGTGTATCGATTGCCTATCCCGATTGCGGGCGCGACCCCGGTGTGTTCTGCCACCATCCATTGCAGTTTTTCAACAATAGGCTCCATACGGGCATTGAGACTACCTTCATGCCCAATTTCGGCATCGAATCCCACGATAAGGGCCAATTGGTCTGCCTGCGGCAGCTCCACGCCATAAGCATAGGCAGACAACTCCGGCAGCTCCACATCGTTCATCAGCTGCATGAACGTAGGCTGCTCGGGGTCATCCCCGATACGTAAAGCATGCATCTCCCAGCCCATGGTCACGACAAAATAATGGGATCGGTTGAAGTGTATGCCAAGCTTATCCGTAAATTCAGCAGGGAAATCTCCGGTGTGACCGTGCTTCAGCAACATGAGCAAAATATGATTGCGCGCATAGGGTTCTTGAAGATCTACGCGCTGACTATAATCATGCAGTGTTTTCTTGATCCATTCCAGCTCGTTGGTGGTTGAAGAAGTATCAGGATCATTTTTCAACCGAATGAACTCCATTAAGTCTGAAATGGGATGGTATTGTCTTCGGGCCAACATGATGGCAAGGATCGTGCCCATCGTCACCACAAACGAGAATACAAGGATAATAAAGGTGCGAATATGGACAATTCGGCTGAAAAACTGGTTGCTTGGCATAGCGGTGACATAGGTCCAACCCGCATCCGATTTAACGGATACAACCGAATGGGGTTCTTGATTTAAGGAGATGCTGTGCGTACCGGGTTCAAGTGAAAACAGAGCGCTGACTTCCTGTTCGGATATGATTTCTCCTTTGTAATTGGCTGCCAGTACTTGCCCGTAATTATCGAAAATATAAGTCATCCCGTGATAATCACTCAGGATGGAATCAATTAAGCCTGTCAGATTGGACTCGTGAATCAGGTACATGACGGTTCCATGGGCGGGCGTATTGTTAGGTGCAATCGGTACAAGGTAGGCCAGCATGGAATTGGGGATTCGGGTTCCTTGGACGACCTGCTCGGCTGGTCGTATCGTGGGGAACGGGACGTTATTCAAATCCCGGATCATGTCCGTTTGGTTCCAGGTATTAAATCTGTAGCGGGCCGTGAATACATCCAGATTCTCCGAGCCTTGAGAAGAGTAGATGTTATCATCTCCGCGGAAGAACAGGAATAACTCATCAATAATGGAACTGGTGGCTTTGTATTTGACTAATGCGTTAATGGATTCCCGGCTATAGTACGGATGGTGGGTCCAATACCGCGTTAACTGCTCATCATAGGCGATGCGAAACGCGATGTCCTGTAATTCCTTCATGCGATCATCAATGACCGTTTTGGCTTGAGTGAGCTGATTAACATTGGTCTGTTCAATCTCTGAACGGAGCGTGTCCACAGCATTGTGATAAATAATGATGGTTAGGATAACAAGAGGGATAAGGAAGATGGAGATATAGGATAGTGTGTACTTAAGCAGAAGCTTGGACTTGAAGTGATTCCATTTCATATCTGCAACCTCCCGTTTTCTTTCGTGCTGCAGCGATAGCGCTCTCATATGGGCAGTGAAGGTATTGCCAGAATGGGAGCTGCTGGGGTGTTCCTTCTAAAAATACTAGGAGAACTTCTCTAATAAAGCAATGGTTCTTTTATATATTTCAGAGCAATCCTCGAGAAAAATATAAAGATAGCAAAATCCCCTCAAAGTTTACTCATTTCCTTATGCTACCACATAAGGCTTTGGTAAGAGTATCTACTTTAAGGGGATAACTTTAGCTGATCATATATTATATTTTCTATTACTGAATATAGGAGTTAAAACGATTATTCATCCAGCGGTTCATAGTCAAACCAATCGAAACTTGCAGGTGTACACTCCTCTGATGGAGCATAGGCGTACATGGCTATCATCACACCTGTGAAACCACTCGCCACTTCGGTAGATAACAGATGTGTTTCTCCTGAACCCACTTCAATGGCATCGGATGAACCCTGCTGATAGATAAACGTAAAGTGATTACGGTCAGCCTTGATTTGTAATACAACTGGCCCTTTGTCACAATCAAGCACCTGTTCGGTTCGCATAGAGCCGACGGTTCGCCGCAATACAATTTTCTTCTGACCGTCAATCCGAGTTACAGCCAAATCATAATGATATTTATGATTCATAAATACCGTTAATCCAGCCTCCTCGCCATTTGCAATCGGCTCATAATATAGCTCGGTCGCCATATTACATAAGAAATGGCTCAATCGACGCCCAACAAAGGCTGGATTTCTACCCTCATCAAGTGAAATCGAATGACCACGCAAGATGAGCCGCCCTGGATTTTCTGTGAGTGTCCAACTACCCGGAGCCGGGTTACGCAAGAAGATCCAGTTCAAGCCTAATGATGCTTCGTCAAAATCATCCCGGATAGGCTCAGGCGACCAAAGGTGCTCAGTTAGCAAAGGCCCGGTCATCTCCTGCTCGATATGTCCGTCCACACCGATTATGGGCCAACCGTTATCCGTCCAAGTAACGGGTGCCAGGAACGTTTCGCGTCCCAGATGGTGCCGCATGGGGTAACCTGCTGGACGAATGCCAAGAAATACAGCCCACCAGCTTCCATCCTGGATCTGGACAAGGTCTGCATGACCGGTTGCGTGGATGCTGGATTTCATGCTTCGATTGGAGAGAATCGGATTATGAGGACATGGATCATATGGTCCGTATGGCCCTGTGCTTCGAGCAATGGTCTCCATATGGCCATACTCTGTTCCGCCTTCAGCGATCATCAGATAGTAGACGCCGTTTATTTTATACATGTGGGGAGCTTCGGGGGCTGCTCCTCCGGTTCCGGTCCAGATTAGTCGGCTATCTGACAGTCTCGTTCCGGTCTTAAGGTCTATTTCGCACTGATAGATGCCCTCGCCTTCATCACCGTTGCAAGCAGTTTGAAAATACACTCGTCCATCTTCATCGAAGAGAAAAGAGGGATCGATGCCCCCCTGATCAACAAAAATCGGAGCAGACCATGGTCCTTCGGGTTGGGTACTACGTACATAAAAATTTCCGCCGCCGCTGACATTGGTTGTTGTCATATAGAACCAGCCATCATGGTACCGCAGTGTTGGGGCAAAAATGCCGCCAGAGCTGCCTGCGTTTGCTAAAGGGAGCTGCTCCGTTGTGGTGAGGACATGGCCGATCTGTCGCCAGTTCACAAGGTCTTTGCTATGGAAGATGGGCACGCCAGGGAAATATTCAAAGGTGCTGGTTACCAGATAATAGTCTTCATCTACACGGCAGATACTTGGATCTGGATAAAACCCCGAGATTACCGGATTGGTATATTTCATCATGTGATGCTCCTATTCATTGTGAGAGTTTGATATGGAACTGAACATATGAGAGGTATCCTTGCTATGTCATAAGGGGAATTATATCGTCTTTAATCATTTCCAACCTTGATTTTTCGGTCCTCGAATAGCATGATATAGACATTCAACCCAACATGGCTTTCGGAGGGGAATGCTTTTGAGTAATGCATATTTGAGATGGTTTACTTCGGATCAGCAGTTTCCATTTTTCATTCAGTATGGTGGACACGACCAAGACATGGAGCTTCATAATCATGTGGATTTTACGGAACTTGTCATTGTTCTGAGTGGTCATGCAACCCATGTGGTGAACACCGAGGAGTTTTTTATCAAAAAGGGGAACGTATTTGTAATTAATGGCGACACCCATCACGCTTATAAAGACCCTTATGATTTTAAGATCTGTAACATTATGTTCAGTCCCGAGATGCTTGCTTCGGCCGGGCCCGATCTGAGAAAATCAAACGGCTTCCAGGCGCTATTTGTTTTGGAACCGTTTTATCGTAATATTCATTCATTTCCGAGTAAACTTTCGTTATCCATTTCCAGTCTGGAGTATGTGGAATCACTGATATCGTTCATGATTGAAGAGTATCAGAGTAAACAGCAAGGGTATCAGACCATGTTGATCTCACGTCTTACGGAGATGGTCGTTTATTTGTCGAGACAATATGATACGCAGGAGAAAGGGATCGAAGGTAATAATCTCATGCATCTGGCCAATGCCATTTCATTCATTGAAGATCATTATCTTGAGCCGCTGTCGTTGGAGGATATTGCGGGGAAGTCGAATATCTCCATAAGGCATCTTAATCGGATTTTCCGATCCTATTATCAGATGACCCCGATCTCTTATCTGCAGAAGTTGCGTCTGGAGAAGGCATGCCATTTGTTGAAAAACGGGAATATGTCCATTACGGAAATTTCGTATGAATGCGGATTTAACGACAGTAATTATTTCACCCGCCAGTTCAAGAAGACCTTTGGTAAATCTCCCAAAACCTACAGGCAGAATCATTAACACCCGAATGAATATGATGTGTGAGCGCGGAGAGGTGAACAGAGAGTCTGGGCCGAGATTTGCCAACGTATAAATCCAAAAAAACAAGCAGGACCATCCTACGAGGAGGTCCTGCTTTCGTATTTTCAAGGCATCTTAATAATCCAGAAGCCGTCCGTGATCATGCCACTGACCGTACATTTTATTTTCCTTCGTGTTGGTTATGAATTTATCCAATCTGCTCTGGAATAAGGCGGGTTGATTTGTAACACTTTGAATCGTGTCAATCCTGACCTTCTGATACAGGGCAGGGAATGCCGCGAAATTCGCATAAACCTGCGGATTCTCTTTCAACCTTTGTTCGATCACACCATCCATAATGAAAGCATTTGGGTCCATAACAGGTAGTACCTGTCTACCCTCGTCATGCATGAGGCCTAACTTTTCAAGACGGCGGACACGTTCCTTGTTCAATTCAGTCCAAGAGCTACGTTTGCTTCTAGGCGACAATCTCTGTGCTAATTGTGTCTCGGATAGTTTCTTTTTGACCCCATCGATCCAGCCAAAGCATAGCGACTCCTCAACCACGTCCAAATACAGCAGGGTATCCGGAGCGGGTTTCAAGCTAACCATGACCCAGCAAGATTTCTGGACTTTTCCATGCTCCTGCAACCAACTTCTCAATTCTTCCCTCGATGTCGCGGGGATACAATGTACATTTTCCATCGCATCGTTGTCTATACTTGAGCCGGTTCTTGATACCAGAAGAGAGAATAGTCGTTCATGACGGAAGCATGCCCCAATTGACGCAGCATGGTAGAAACATTGCCTCGATGATAGGTGCCGTGGTTAACCGCATGGAATACGATTTCCGATAAGCGGGTTTCGCGGACGCTGGCAAATGGATTATCGAGCAGTACGGTGTGTTCCAGATTGGTTTGGCCTTGGAGCCATTCGCTATATTGTGCCGACAGATCGGCAAACATTTGCATGTACTCATCTATTGAACCATGAATTTCACCATTGAGAGGCATACATGCCTGGAGTGCCTCGGGCATACCGGTGCCCGTTAACACCAGATACCACATCTTATCCACTGCATAGATATGGCTGAGGGCATGGGCGATGGTTGGAAATGAACTGTTCACTTCCTGACTTAGTACAGAAGAGGGGAGTTCTTTAATTCTGTTCAGGATGGTTTGATTAGCCCATGCGTTGTAGTTATACATTTGTTCCGGATGATTCATGAATGATCGTCTCCTTTAATTTGGCGAGGAATGTGGTTACTTACTAAAATGATTATAAAAAAAGAAGTATGACAACAGCGTGTCATACTTCTTCATAGAGTTTAAGTGCGTCTCGAAGCTGTTCTTTCAGAATACCTCGTAATTCAATCGGTTCAAGCACCTCAGCGCCACTTCCCAAACTAAGCAGAAACGACCATAACCACTTGGCTTGTAACGGTTGATGAACCGAGATGCGCATCGTCATACTGCCATCCTCGTGAAATTGCTTATCTGCCTGTTGAAAATGATCCATGGCTTCCGCTAGCGCTTCCGGGTTCACCCGAAATACAACATCACTTACCTGATCTTGCCACGACGGATCGGATACAACCGTCTCTTGGGGAGGCTCAAGGTGGGGTTGAAAGTGTTCCGATGTTAGGGCCACATTCATCATCCGGGACAGTCGGAACTCGCGATAATCCTGCCGTGTCTGGCAAAATCCATATACATACCAATTACGGTATTTGAACTGGAGTCTTACCGGCTCCAGATGGCGAGGGGTGTGTTCGTTTTTTGTATTGATGTAGTCAAAACGCACAACCTGATGCTTCGTAATCCCTGTACGCAGATGAGGAAGGGCATCAGGCTCCGTTCGGCGAGTCTCCAGATCCACAGATAGACTTGAGGTCTGATGCTCCGGTCCAATCGTTTGCAGACGTTCAATTGTGCCCTGTGCACGTGCATCCTCAAAGACCGTGGAGAGACTGCTAAGAACCGTAATCAGAGAATCGACATCATATGAACCAAGCAAGCTTTTATCCATTTTATATCCGTCCATCATGCCGTAGCCGCCCTTGAGTCCCTGATGGGAAATGACGGGGAAACCGGCTGCACAGATTACATCAATATCCCGATAGATCGTTCTCGGGGACACCTGAAACTCTTCTGCCAAGGTGGAAGCAGACAACACTTCGTGGTTCAGCAGTTTGTATATGATTGAGATTAATCGCTCCAATTTCAAGAAATATCCCCACCCGTTATTCCATTTTGTCATTACAGGCCATTAGTATATCACATGAAAAAAAGAGTGCTAGATAGCACCCTTTTAAAGACACATTGTTGTTGCTGTGGTTGTGTTGATAGTTACGTTAACAGATGATCGAGCTAATTCATATCAAGTGAATAGTCAGAGCTGGCTCTACTCTTCTTGCACGTTATAAAGAACCCGAGCAAGCAGATTCTGTCCATAGTTACCAAAGTTTTTGCCAAAGATCGTTAAGCCCCGTTTGTTCAAAGGTCTGTCCGTAACCGCAATGCGGAAGTGAATATCGCTCTTGTAATCCAGCCCAATCTGGTCCAGCGTTACGTCCGAGATGCGGCATCCGTCGATATAGCTGCCTTCCTGCGTAATCCGGATGAGCTTCAGCATGCCGTACTGATTCAAGTGCGGAGGCCACCATTCCGGGTTGAAGGTGCCACGTGTATTGCCAAAATCCCCCGGACTCGTCCAGCAGCCAATCTCAATACCGTTGATGTAGAAATAGATATCCGAAGGGTAATTATCGCAAAAACCAGGTGCCTCCGATCCCAGTTCCATCGACAACTGAATTTCGCTAAACGACTGATTGGGCTTGAGGTAGTTGGGGATACGATACTCCAAGTAACCTTCAGCCAGCCAGATCATCTCCGCATCAATTCGCAGTGGATCAGCAAAGTAACGCGGATCGTCGAACTCTCCAACAATGCTATCCCGGGTAGCGAGACCACATGTAGGTGCAGCCTGATAATCGCTGTAATGACCGACCTGAATTTCCACCTCGTAACGATTGTTAATCTCCTGTGAACGCAGATCAACCATCAATTTTTCCTCATTGAGATAACATATCTTCTGAATTCCATGTTTGCCAACGGCGGTGTTGATCTCGATCAATCCGCTCTCTTCAAGCTTCTTAATATGCATGGTGATAGCGCCATTGCTCAGTCCCAGCTTGGTTGCTAGATCATTGAGATTAAGACTTTGGTTCTTGGCCAGCAGCTCGATGATCTGAATCCGGATTTCCGAACTGAGCGCTTTGAAAATATTCACACCCGACATCAGATCTTTAATATAAATCATAGGTGGATTCCTTTCCCCGTTCTGAACAAAGTCTCTTCTTCATGCAGACATTTGCACATTTATATGTTTTATTTCAGATAATTATAAATCATTCCCTCATGGAAGGGAAGGGCAGAGAAATAGAAGCCAAAACCCTTCTGTATAGCGCAAATATGAAAATGTAATCCACTTTTTGTTCACTATTACGGTTAAAATAAGTGTTAATCAGTTCATGTATATTTGAAATATACCATTGAAATGTAATGTAACCGCTTTTATAATCCTATTATACCTAAATTGATTCAATACATCATGAACCAAATTAACCATTTGAAAGGTGGAGTTAGGTTTGGATAAGTTGAAGACGGTGCAAAAGTTCAGAAGGAAACGTTGGGCATTACCCGCATTGCTTGTCTTAGTGTTGCTGCTTGCAGGTCAATCACGGGCTTTTGCAGCATTTTGGAATCTGACCGGAGATATCGCTGTTCATGATCCATCGATTATCAAAGAGGGCAGCTCCTGGTACACCTTCTCAACGGGGCCGGGCATTCAGGTATTGAAATCGGATAATGGATCGTCCTGGTATCGGGTTCCGCAAATCTTCCTGAGTAAGCCATCTTGGTGGGCTTCTGCGGTTCCGGGACAGAGTGGATTGGATGTATGGGCACCGGACGTAGAGCAGTATAACGGAAAAGTGTGGCTCTATTATTCAATCTCCACCTTTGGTTCTAATCGGTCTGCGATTGGTCTCGCGTCCGCGAACAGTATCGGTGCAGGGCAATGGAAGGATGAAGGGATGGTGCTTCAGACAACGACCGCCAATAATTATAATGCGATTGATCCGAATCTGGTCATTGATGCTTCAGGCAATC
Source organism: Paenibacillus sp. FSL R5-0519 (assembly GCF_037974275.1). Taxonomy (NCBI): domain Bacteria; kingdom Bacillati; phylum Bacillota; class Bacilli; order Caryophanales; family Paenibacillaceae; genus Paenibacillus; species Paenibacillus sp. FSL R5-0519. The sequence goes on along the minus strand of NZ_CP150234.1, from coordinate 5,220,420 downwards.
CATGGCTGGCCTTCGGTTCTTTCTGGAGCGGTCTGAAGATTGTCAAGCTGGACAAAAATACGATGAAACCGACAGGCAGCATAACTTCCATTGCTGCGCGCCCGAATAACGGAGGTGCTATTGAAGGACCAAGTGTTGTATACCGTGGCGGCTATTATTACCTGTTTGCCTCCATCGATTCTTGCTGCCAAGGAGTGAACAGTACCTACAAAATGGTCTATGGACGTTCGACCAGCATAACAGGCCCTTATGTGGACAAAAACGGAGTCAATATGTTGAATGGTGGCGGTACGATATTGGATACAGGCAATGTGAAATGGAAAGGTCCAGGTGGTCAGGACGTGTACAACGGTAATGTCATCGCAAGACATGCCTATGATGCAGAGGATAATGGCAATCCGAAATTGCTGATTAATGACTTGCTTTGGGATGCGAATGGCTGGCCTATGTATTGATTTATTTTATATAAATATAAATTGTTTTATAAAAGTGTTGACTAAAGTGATCTGGATTTGATAAATTTAACAACAGAAATCTTATTTCATCCAATTGAATACGTTTACAAGTCCAGATCAGGAGGGGTTCAGATGGTAAAGAAAAAGAATTGGGTCACATTTATGCTTCTAATGCTGGTAAGTGCACTGGTACTTGCGGGCTGCGGAGGAGGAAGTAGCGGTTCAAATGGGGACAAGGAGTTAACATTTATGTTCCGCGGCGGTACGGACGAGCAGAAAGCATACCAGGCGGTGGTCAAGAAGTTCGAAGAAGATCATCCAGGTGTAAAAGTCAAAATCATTGTAACGGCTGCAGATCAATATGCAACCAAGCTGAGAGCGGCAATTACAGGCAACAGCTTGCCTGATGTATTCTACATCAATCCGGGCGATGTGAAAGCGTATGTGAACAGTAATGTACTGATGAATCTTACACCGTATGTTGAAAATAACCCGGATGTTGATCTCGATAATATCTGGAAATACGGTGTGGACTTGTACCGTTATGATGGCCAAATGTCAGGACAAGGTGACATCTACGGTATGCCGAAGGATCTGGGGCCATTTGCACTGGGATACAACAAAACTTTGTTTGAAAAAGAGGGCATTCCATTCCCTGATAAGGATAAACCATATACATGGGACGAGTTCATTAAGGTGAACCAGCAAGCGACCAAAGATACCAATGGGGACGGTAAACCCGATGTGTACGGTACAGGATTTAACGTGCAATGGGCACTGCAAGCCTTTGTATGGAGCAATGGCGGCGATTGGTTGGATGAGACTAAAACAAAAGTAACGATTGATGATCCGAAATTCGCGGAAGCGCTGCAATTCTTCGCGGATATGCAAAACAAATACAAAATCACACCTTCCATTGAGGAAGCGCAAACATTGGATACGTACCAGCGCTGGATGAAAGGTGAGATGGCTTTCTTCCCTGTTGGACCATGGGATATGAGTACATTTGAGAAACTGCCTTTCGATTATGATTTGCTGCCATTCCCTGCGGGATCTACTGGCAAATCGGCAACGTGGATCGGATCTCTGGGTATCGGAGTATCGGCAAAAACGAAACATCCGGAAGAAGCTGCCGCATTGGTGAACTACCTTACGGCTTCGAAGGAAGGCATGCAGCAACTGGTGGATGCCAAGGTACAGATTCCAAACTTGCTTGATATGGCAGACGAGTGGGCCAAAGATACATCCACAAAACCAGCCAATAAACAGGAATTCATTGATATCGTTGAGGATTACGGTCGGGCTCTGCCAGGCAACTACACATACAATGCGGAGTGGTATGACCTGTTCTTCACGGACATCCAGCCGGTATTGGATGGCAAGATTACAGCCGCAGACTATGTGAAGCAGCAACAGCCGAAAATGCAGAAGCTGCTCGATAAAGCAGTTGAACAAGAAAAGAAATCACAGAAATAGTAGATAGGTAGAGCGATGCCGGCAGAGTGCAATCATGCTGCTGGCATCATTCGTGTTGGAATTTGTGGAGTTCCATACGGGCATGTGGCATTCGTTGATCGGCAAGGTTCAATCGAAGAATGCCACATGCTGATACTAGAAACAGGGGTGAACGCCGTGATTACGAAATCGAGTTTGTATCGCAAAGAGATGCTGTATGGATATCTGTTTATTTTACCTCCGATTCTTGGATTGCTGATCTTTGTCATGTTCCCGTTCCTCTACTCCCTTTATGGTTCCTTTACGGATTGGGACGGACTGGGACAGATGAATTTTATTGGCCTGGCCAACTTCAAGGATCTGCTCACGGATGACCTGTTTTATAAAGCGATGTTTAACACATTTTTCCTGATGCTTGGTATCCCGATTGGTTTGTTGCTCGCATTGTTGCTGGCCATGGGTCTTAATCGTAAAATTCCCGGCACCACGACATTCCGAGTGATCTATTACATTCCGGTCATTTCATCCCTCGCGGCGGTGTCCATTATGTGGAACTGGGCGTACAACGGAGATTACGGTCTGGTCAACCAGTTCCTTGACCTGTTTGGAATTAAGGGTCCTAACTGGCTCGCGAACAAAGACACGGTCAAGCCTGCTCTGATTATTATGACGGTGTGGAAAGGCCTGGGATACACCATGTTATTGTACTTGGCAGCCCTGCAAAGTGTATCACGTACATATTACGAGGCGGCTGAGCTGGATGGAGCGAATAGCTTCCAAATCTTCCGTAACATCACTTGGCCGATGGTCAAGCCGGTTACCTTTTTCCTCATCGTTACGAATATCATTGGCGGTTCCCAGATCTTCACCGAGATGAACATTATGACACCTACCGGGGGGCCTGAATATTCTTCGGCATCAATCGTTTTCTACATCTGGCAGAAGGCCTTCAGTAACTTGCAGATGGGTTATGCCTCAGCGATGGCCATGATTCTGGGTATTTTCATTTTTGTCATTACCCTTGTGCAATTCAAAATGAACGAAAAATCAGCCTATGATGGGGATTGATTGTCAAGGAAAGGAGTGAACCGGAGATGTCTTACAGTCAAAAGAGGAAGTTAACGAATTCGATCATTTTTATCGTACTCGCGATTGGTGCAATTGCGATGATTGCACCACTGATCTGGATGTTGTCCACGTCATTGAAGGAGAAGCAGGATGTGTTCGCGCTTCCGCCTGTATGGATACCTGAAGTATTCCAGTTTGGAAAGTATAAAGAAATCTGGGAAGCAGGGCCGCTGCTCAGCGGGATCAAAAACAGCCTTATCGTTGCGGTGAGTGTAACGGTGGTGGGTACGTTTACGTCCAGTATCGCTGCATTTGCTTTTGCCAAATTAAGATTCCCGCACAAAAATAAACTGTTCCTCGCATTGCTGGCATCCATGATGATTCCTTATCCGACCGTCATGATCCCGCAATTCATCATGTTTGCGAAGCTGGGCTGGGTGGATACGCTGCTTCCACTGATCGTTCCAGGCCTGTTCGGTAATGTCATCATGATTTTCTTCCTGCGCCAATATCTGCTTAGTGTGCCTGATGCGATTATTGAGGCGGCCAAAATCGATGGAAGCTCCTATTTCCGGCTGTACTCCAGCATTACGTTCCCGCTCATCAAACCTGCGGTAGCTGCGCAGTTGATTCTCTGGTTCATGGGCATCTGGAACGATTATCTGGCACCAATTATCTATCTGAACTCACCGGAGAAGCAGACGTTACAGCTCGTTATAGCGAATTTCAATGCCACGTATGCGATTCAAACCGATTACCCACTTATTATGGCGGCGTCCATCGTAGCTCTGTTACCAGTGTTGATCATCTTCCTGATCTTCCAGAAACAGATTATTGAATCGGTTGCGATCTCGGGAGTGAAGGGATGAATCAGTGGAAGAGATTACGGGGTTGGACATTTTCGAAGAGAGGGGTTGTTGCTTCCATGTTGCTTATGCTAATTGTTGGAGCTACAGGTTGTTCTGGAGAAGGAGCAGGAGAAACGGTGCCCCGTCCGGTCTTTCCTGAAGCTCCTCAAGATACCCAACTGTATGACACCTCCATACTGGATGATGAATCCCGTTGGACAGTAAACAATGCACATGATCCGGCCATTATCAAAACAGACCAGGGTTACTACGTCTATTCCACAGACGTTCGTGTAGCGGGAGAACCGAAACCCGGCGTCATGGTACGCAAATCGGATGATCTGATCCACTGGACATGGGTAGGCCAGGCTCTGCCAGGCATTCCGCAAGAAGCGCTGGATTGGACAGGTGCAGTGAACCTGTGGGCGCCGGATGTGATTCAGGTTGGTGACACCTATCGGATGTACTATTCGGCATCCAGTTTCGGTAGTACCCAGTCGGCCATTGGTTTGCAGACAGCTAAGTCCCCGGAAGGCCCATGGACAGATGAAGGGCTGGTTGTGAAAACCCTTGCGAATGAACAGGATAAACTGAATGCCATTGATGCCAATCCCATTGTGGATGCCGAGGGCAATTCGTGGATGGTATACGGTTCGTTTTTTGATGGCATATATATTGCCCCACTCGATCCGGATACCGGAAAATTCAAGGGTGAGGGTTATGGTACCCGCATTGCTGCACGGGATCGTGCAACCGAAGAGGGCGCAGTCGAAGGTCCATACATCGTGTATAACCCGGAGTTCAAAAAGTATTATCTGTTCGTCTCCTATGACTCCTTATTCGAGGACTATAACGTGCGGGTTGCGCGTGCCGATTCAATCACAGGACCGTACACGGACATGAATGGCATGAACATGCTGGATACGGAACATCTGCCTCAATATGAGATCGGCACCAAAATTCTGGGGGGTTATCGCTTCACAGAAGGTGAGGGCTGGGTTGCGCCCGGACATAACTCCGTTCTCAAGGACGGAGACGATTATTATATCGTGCATCATGCTCGGGGTGAGACGGATAAAAACTGGCCCTATCTGCATGTACGCAAAATGGTATGGACGAAGGACGGCTGGCCTGTGGTGTCACCTGAACGGTACGCCGGTGAGACTGCACAGGATATTCCGAAATCCATGATTGCCGGGGAGTGGGAAGGCATGGCGCTTGATCCGTCCGTGGACGGGCAGATTCAGGCAGTGCCTTATACCCTAACAGGCAACGGTAAAATTAAAAGCGAAAATGGTTCTGGAACCTGGACATTTGATGGCCAACAAACATTGACACTGACGTGGAAAGAAAGTCCATGGGGCGGAGCTTCCATAGAAGAGCTGAAGCTGCTCCCGTCCTGGGACTGGGAGCGAAGCCAGCCTGCGCTGATGGTAACAGGACTTAATGACCGCGGTGTAGCGGTCTGGGGCAAGCAGATTAGCGCAGTGGAGGAGTAAGGCGGGAAGCAGCGCGTAACCCAGCGAGCGCGAAAAGAGCGAGCTGCTGAACCAAAGGTGCACAAGCAGTGAGGGGGAGGAAGGAGCCGCAGGAGCGAGTTTGGCATCCGATTTCAACCGCCAGGAGCGGTGGAAAAAGAAATCGGAGGACAAGAGAGCACCGAGGCCCTGCCATCCCCGAACGTCCGCTGTGCACCAAAGCTGGCCTATAGCTCTGCGGCCAGCTCTGTATACATGGGGAGAGTTGACCCTGCGAAGCGGTCAACCCCATTCGACCGAGCCAATATAAGGCTCGAAGTGAGGTTGTAACCCAGCGAGCGCCGTAAGAGCGAGCTGCTGAACCAAAGGTGCACAAGCAGTGAGGGGGAGGAAGGAGCTGCGGGGGCGAGTTTGGCATCCGATTTCAACCGCCAGGAGCGGTGGAAAAAGAAATCGGAGGACAAGAGAGCACCGAGGCCCTACCACCCTCGAACGTCCGCTGTGCACCATGTCTTGCCTGTTCTTTTCACGTATGCGTTACATCCTCAACTCCGAGCCATCACACACATTTGAAAGGGGAGCATTCCCATGACAGATTCCATTACCTTTACTAATCCCATTCTGGAGCAGCGTGCTGATCCGTGGGTGTACCGTCATACAGACGGCTACTATTATTTCTCCGCTTCCGTGCCAGCCTTTGACCGGATCGAGATCCGGCGAGCAGAGACGTTGGAAGAGTTAAGAGATGCGGAGCCGGTAACGGCTTGGACCAAGCGTGACACGGGGCCGATGAGTGCCAACATCTGGGCACCGGAGATTCATTTTATCGATGGCAAATGGTACATACATTACGCTGCGGCTCATACCAGTGAGACCAACGAAGGTCTGTTTGATCACCGGATGTATGTGCTGGAGAACGATTCTACGAATCCACTCGAAGGGGAGTGGGTAGAAAAGGGACAGATCTATACACGCTGGGAATCATTTGCGCTGGATGCAACGACCTTTGAACATAAGGGAATCCGCTATCTGGTCTGGGCACAGAAAGATCCCGATATCGTGGGTAACTCGAACCTCTACATTGCCGAAATGGAAAGCCCATGGACGCTACGGGGCGAACAGGTCATGATCTCTACGCCGGAGTATGATTGGGAAATCATCGGCTTTAAAGTGAATGAAGGCCCTGCGGTGATGCATCGCAATGGACGGTTATTTATTGGATACTCGGCGAGCGCGACCGATTACAATTATTGTATGGGTTTGCTCACCGCAGATGAAGATGCCAATCTGCTTGATCCGGCGAGTTGGGTGAAGTCACCCAAGCCGGTGTTCCAGACCTGTGAAGCGAACGGGCAGTATGGTCCGGGTCATAACAGCTTTACTGTATCACCAGATGGCAAGACGGATATCTTGATCTATCATGCACGTAATTACAAAGATATCGAGGGTGATCCATTGTATGATCCAAACCGTCATGCCCGTGCTCAAGTGATTTGCTGGCGTGAAGATGGCACACCTGATTTTGGTGTTCCGGTACCGGATGGAAAAGCAGTAGCAGAAACGAAATAAGATGTAGTATGTCTTTCAATACGAGAGCCCTTGGTTAGCGAGTGATGCTGATTTAAGGGCTCTTTTGTATGGAAACGATAGGAAAGAGCAGTATGGGTGTCAATGTGTTGGATATAAAACAAAGCAACCACAACGATGATTTCTGCGTATGAAAAAGATACAGATTACAGAATCCCGAACGAGAAAGCCCAATTCTTTAGATGTGGGATGAAAGTGAGGTCGGATACGGAGTATCACTATTGTGATTCTTCAAGTATCCGAAATGTCTGCCTTCTTAATTTTTTTAGTTTGTTTCAATTCATCTATTAAACTGATACAATATAGATATGAATGAATATAGAAGAACAAACACAACCGTATCTTTGTTGAACTATCATTTTGTGTTCTGCCCACGATACAGAAGAAAGATATTTCTCAAATTAGAGGTAGAACAGCGCTTCAAGGAACTGGTGCATGAGGTATGTGCAGAGCTTAAAATTGTGATTGTTGCCATGGAGTGCGACAAAGACCATACACATATGTTTCTCAATGCACTTCCAACATTAAGCCCTGCTGATATCATGGCAAAAATAAAAGGAGTCACATCAAAAAAACTACGAGAAGAGTTTCCACACCTTCTGCATTTGCCCAGTTTGTGGACACGTTCCTATTTTGTTTCTACCGCTGGAAATGTATCAAGTGAGACCATCAAGCGTTATGTTGAACAACAAAAGACAAGGGGGTGAAGTAACTGTCTCAGACCCTAACGGTTAAGGTAAAGCTGCTGCCGACTAAAGAGCAGATCCAACTATTGCAACAAAGTAGTCATGAATATATCCGAGTTGTTAATACACTCGTGGCCGAGATGGTAGAAGAAAAGAAAAGGTTGAAGAAGACAACAAAAGACATTCCTGCTAATCTACCAAGTGCAGTAAAAAATCAAGCGATTAAAGATGCGAATAGTGTCTTCTCTAACAAAGTTAAGAAAAGTAAATACGCAATCATACCGATCCTAAAGAAACCGATTTGCGTATGGAATAACCAAAACTATTCTCTTGACTTCACGCACATTTCCATTCCATTCATGGTAGAGGGGAAATCTAAGCGTTTAAAAATTCGTGCATTGTTCATCGACAAGGACCATCGAAACGTTGACCTTTTGAAGCATAAACTTGGTACGCTCCGTGTCACGAAAAGCTCAGGTAAGTGGATAGCCCAAATTGCTGTCACCATGCCAATAACTGAAAAAACGGGTATGCGGATTTTGGGCATTGATTTAGGACTTAAAGTCCCTGCCGTAGCCATCACAGATAATGATCACGCTCGATTCTTTGGGAATGGGCGAGAAAACAAATACAAGAAACGGAAGTTTCGTAGTGTTCGTCAAAAACTAGGAAAACAAAAGAAAGTGAACGCTATTCGCAAGTTAGATGATAAAGAACAACGATGGATGAAAGACAAAGACCACAAAGTCAGTCGTGAAATCGTTAATTTCGCAGTCGAAAATAAGACTTCTGTCATTCGTTTAGAGCAACTAACGAATATTAGGCAGACGACAAGAACAAGTCGTAAAAACGAAAAGAATCTACACACATGGTCATTCTACCGTTTGGCACAATTCATTGAATACAAAGCAAACATGGCAGGGATCAAAGTGGAATATGTGAACCCTGCATATTCAAGTCAAACCTGTCCAGAATGTTCAAAAAAGAACAAGGTGCAAGATAGAAGATATACGTGCCCATGTGGATTCAAGAGACATCGTGATATCGTTGGGGCGATGAATATTCGCTACGCAACTGTGATTGGCGGTAACAGTCAATCAGCCTAAGATGCTATATGCACTGTCTTAGGAGGGGTAATGGCATACCCTAATCTTAGCATCTGTCCAAAGCAGAAATGAAATGAGGACGTTAAGCTTAGCTAAGAATCCCAATCACTTTAGTGATCTTGCCCCTTTAGGGGTGGGAGTGTCAAGATGCACAACCTATTAGGAGGATTATATATGGATTCACGCGAAACCTTGGACCAGGAACTTGAACAGATTTTGAAATGGGAAAAACAGCAGAAGGACTTGTTTATATGGGATAAAATCGGGCGTTTGCCCTTTGCAATGTTGGATAAAGTGATGCCTAAAGCACTGAAACAGAAAATCGGTGATTCCCTGAACGATGTCGGGCAGTATGTACAACATGGAGGTAAGTTTCTCGTACAGAAGAAAAAAGTAGCCAAGCTGCTGCAGGAGGAAGCCGAGAAGTCCGGTTATTCCATGATAGATACCACCTATCGTCTGGAGCAGGAAGCTGAAACCGAGGGCTCAGCGAAGATTCATAGTGTGGAAAAGTTGCCACTTCAGGTGCTGGACCAGGTGGCCGATAACATTACCGAGAGTCGAACGAAGTTTGCTGCGGCTCAGGGAGCAGCCACAGGATTTGGTGGTATTGTAACCATTGCAGCAGATATACCGATGGTGATGGGGCTTTCCTTGAAGGTACTTCAGGAGATGGCGCTATGTTACGGGTATGATCCCGATGAACCGCTGGAGCGCATCTTTATTGTGAAATGTCTGCAATTCTCATCTGCTGATATCGTAGGCAAGAAAGCGATCATCGAAGAACTGGCCGCTTACGATGACCCGGACAAGCCCATGGAAGTGGTATCGCAGATGCAGGGTTGGCGGGAAGTTTTTAATTCCTATAGTGAATCCTTTGGTTGGAAAAAGCTGTTCCAGCTCATTCCAGTTGCCGGCATGGTGTTTGGATCGGTGAGCAACAAAAATACAATCCGGGATGTAGCGGAAGCAGGCAAAATGCTGTACAAAAAAAGGCTGATCCTTCAGCGTTTGAAGTAATTTAGAGAGAACGTAATAATCGTAATATTGCAGAAGAATACTTCATTTACAATGAAAGAGATGAATTTAACATGTTAAACAAACAAGGTTTCTATGATCTTTTGGATCGGAATAATATCGTTTACGAGAGTATTGAACATCCCGCCGTATATACGATGGAGGAAATATTCTCTTACCAAATTCCACATACAGAACATATCGTTAAAAACCTATTCCTGCGTGATGACAAGAAACGCAACTATTATCTGGTGACGATTGCTGGAACGAAGTCAGTTGATTTGAGAAGTTTAAGCGAAAAAATACCTAGCCGCAAACTAAGTTTTGCTAGCGAAAAGGATTTGTTGGAATACCTCGGACTGGAAAAAGGACACGTCAATCCAATAGGGGTTCTCAATAATATTCAGAAAAACGTAACCGTCGTTTTTGACAAGGATCTGGCTGGTCAAAAAATCGGAATTCATCCCATGGAAAATACAGCAACAGTATTCCTAGAGTTTGAAGATGTAAAGGAACTGATCACAGCTCAAGGTTATAGCGTTGTGATGTGTGACGTAGAGTAATACGGTTGAAGCTAATTGTGAGTAAAACCAATATAACAAAAAGGGTTCCTGCCGGTCTGTGCATCCAGATGGCGGGAACCCTTTTGTTGTTATGGTTTAAACTTTTTATTCAGAGTACAAATGTAGGCTATTAAGTTAAATTGTATCTAACGAACTCAGCAGACGCTATTTTGCGATATTTCACTCATCCCAATTTCTAAAGAATCTCAGACACGTTATTTCTACATTTCACACGCACATCCCACAGTTTTCGGCCTTTTTCAGGGGGATAGCGTTGCTCAGATTCCTTAGATTGCGAAACATGCGATATCCGTTCAAATAAGAGCTGTCACGTTCGTTAGCACAGCTAACGTCTTATAAGGGCAATGTTGCCACGTAAGGATTGGATCCAATATAGAATAAAAAGTTGACACCTGTTGATGTATTGCTTACTCCTCACTACCGTTTTCTTTCGCCCAGATATTCAGTAATTTATCGGATGGAAGCAGGAACGTGAAGATCCCGAGTAGAGGCAGGAAGCTGCACATCTGCATCACGGGTGATACGCCGAAGACGTCAATCCAGTTGCCCAGCACGAGTGCGCCCAGACCTCCCATACCAAATGCCAGACCCGTAATTAGGCCGGAAACCGTTCCGATTTTGCCTGGAATCAGCATTTGTGCATATACCACCGTAACCGAGAAGCTGGATAACATGATAAATCCAATAATGGTTAACAGTACACCTGTCCAGAACAGATTCGCATAAGGTAGCAACAGAGCAAGTGGAGCAGCTCCGGCCATGGACAGGAAAATCAGATTACGTTTGCCGAATCGATCCGCCAAGGGTCCTCCGAAGAACGTACCAAGTGCTCCCGCAGCCAGGAACAGGAAGATATAGATCTGTGCGTCCTCTGTGGACAATCCAAAGGTATCTTTCAGATTAAACGCATAGAAACTGCCAATGGAAGCGATATACCAGGAACGAACAAAGACGAGCAAGATTAATAGCGTAATGGCTGCTGTAATCTTTTTGCGCAATGCTGGATTTGGTGCACGACGTGCAGCAGCCTGTCTACGCAGGTATCCACCCGATTGCAGCATGCGGCCATACCAACGGGCGATGTAGATCTGAACTGCAATCCCCATGGCAGCAATGCCAGTGAATCCAATGGCACCGAATAGTCCAAACGGGATAAAGATCCAGCGTGTAAGCAATGGTGCAAGCGATTGCCCGGCATTACCACCGACCTGGAAGATGGATTGTGCCAGCCCACGGCGCTGACCAGCAGCCATATGGGATACTCGTGAACCTTCCGGATGGAAAGCCGCTGAACCCAGACCGACAAAGATCACGGAGATCAGGACAGCCATGTAACTGTCAGCGAAGGCCAGCAGCAACATGCCCGTAAATGTAAAACCCATGCCAATGGGCAGGATGGATGGTGTTGGTTTTTTATCAGCAAACCAGCCTACGACAGGCTGCATAATGGATGCGGTAAAGTTGATGGCAAAGGAAATCCATCCGATCTGCGTATACGTGAGATGCATGGAGTCTTTGAGAATCGGAAAAATGGCTGGAATGACCGACTGGATCGAATCATTGAACAGATGGACCAGACTGATCGCAATAAGTATCCGGTAAACGGTGCTTTGGGCATCCGATCCGGGTGGGGCTTTCGAACGCGCAGCGGCGTCCTTGGTTAATGTAGATTGCGTAGACATGTACAATTCTCCTTTGGTCGCGGTCACGAGGGATCAGCGCCTGATGTTGTATTCTATGCGTGTAAGCATATTGTTACATAATAGGACAGATTGAATGGACCGACAAGGGGAACAAGAGAAAACGCTAGTGAGAAAAGGGGACTAAACTGATCTCTAAGAATTTAAAAATGCAGCAGATAGCCTGATTACTAAATACAGTGATGAAGGTAACAACGCAGGTGATCTTGAATCCAGTCTGGACAAAATAGTAGCGATGGTCAACATGGAGTGTGGTGAATTTTCCACGATCAATCCGCACAAAAAATGTCAGTAACCTTAACTATTCTGCTAGGTAAGTAATTCGATTGACTTACAGATTAGAGTGGATCACCAACAGTGATGATTCTCATTCTATTTCAGGTGCTTTTTAGGTTTAATTTATTTAAATGATGTTATATGAATAGTTACAGATACAAAAGTCTTGAAGAAAATTACTATAATTTTTAAAAAATAAATAATTATAGGTAAATAGTACATTTTATTCTTTTGTTGCCCATTTTAATGGATAATTCGTGTAACATTGTATATGCGCTCGGATTAATACTTGGCGTAAAATATCCGGAAAATCAGGAGGGTTTATGAAAAAATTAGCGGTTACTATTTCTTCTGTAATGTTGTTGTCCACATTATCATCCTTTTCTACAAATATTTATGCCGAAAAAGTTATGGATTCTCAAGACGAAGGAATTCAATATAATGTTTCTAAAGATGGGGCTAGGGTAGAATATAGTACATCATATGAAGAAAAAGATACTGGTTTAAATGTAGAACTTAAAATTACTGAAGAGGGTGACATTCGTAAAGTAGAGCATTATGTTGACAATAAGTTTTTTTCTGAAGCAACTTATAATAAAGCTGAAGATCAAGTGGTAACTAAGCTGGCGAATGGTGATGAAATTATACAAAAGGCTAGTGACCTTGTTATGGAATTACCTGAACATGAAATTCTCTCGGAAGAGAAATTCGAATCTGATTCTGCTATGGGAAAAAATGAAATTGATTCTATGATGGAAGTTGCTTTAAATGCATCCCCAGGCTATAATTTTGTGAGGACAAAATATAATACAGCTTGGAATCAATATGGTTCAATTTATCAAAAGCAGTCACTTGTGGATACAAAAGTTTACCGATTGAATATATCAGCGGGGACCGTCGTGTCTACCATTGCTTCGATTATTGACATTTTTGCAACAAAGGGTAAGGTGACAGCTCTGTTTAGAACATTGCTTTATTCGACGTCTGGTGTAATTATAGATACAATTGTTGGCCAAATGGATGCTAAAAAGCATTTGACACAAGTTGAAGTATATTCACAAGGATTGCTTGGTTTAAGATCAGAAAGGTACATTGTCACAGCGAACATTAACGGTAGAACAGCGCAGATTATAGATACCGGTGACGAAAGAACCTATGATGAGTTAATTGACATTGGCGTATATAATGTGGTACTTCAGAAATTATAAAGGAATGATGAAGATGAAATCGCTATCACCCTATGTTCTTGCCAAACGTAACTTGGCGATGACCGTTTTATTCATGGCAGTCATGACTTTCCTGGCTATTTATGTTTCATCTACATCTATGTACTTTGCTATTGGATTCTTTGTAGTTGTTCAATCGATTGGTGTGTGGATGTTGAAACATTACCTTAAAAAGGTCAAAGAACTAAAGGAAGATCAGTCTACTTGATTGCGTTGCGATCCCATTATATCTGAAGACTGAGGTTCTAAAAGTTTATACTACAAAGCCGAACTTCTTCGAATTTGAAGAGTTCGGCTTTTGACATTCTATGATTCTATTTTATACAGAGTGGATGAACCTGAAGGATTAACGATTATCAATCGTCTCCGGATACATATCATGATTCATCATGCGATGGTCAGCCATCTGTTCATACTTCGTTCCTGGCTTACCGTAGTTCGTATACGGGTCAATCGAAATACCGCCGCGCGGTGTGAATTTGCCCCATACTTCGATGTAGCGCGGGTCCATCAGCTTGATCAGGTCGTTCATGATGATGTTCACACAATCCTCGTGGAAATCGCCGTGGTTGCGGAAGCTGAACAGGTACAGCTTGAGCGATTTGCTCTCGACCATTTTGATATCAGGAATATAGCTAATATAGATCGTCGCAAAGTCCGGTTGGCCTGTAATCGGGCACAGGCTGGTGAACTCCGGGCAGTTGAATTTCACAAAATAATCACGGTACGGATGCTTGTTATCGAAGCTCTCCAGGATTCCCGGATCATATTCAAACGTATATTTTACGTTCTGGTTGCCCAACAACGTCACATCTTGCATCTCATCAGGTTGTCTCATCGGTTCGTAAACGCTCCTTGTTTCCGCCAAAGCCCGAAGCCTCGCGGTATATATGAATAGGCGATTTGCCTGTTTAATTCTCTTTATTATCTGGGTGTTTCATCTTCCATCCTCATCCGTACATCATGCCGCCCATTCACCCATCTGCCCATCAAACGCCGCGTTTGTTCCCCCATACCAACGTATGAAGCTGTGGAAGCACACGAACATCATTCAGGTCATCGGATGCACTGACTTGGTCAATCAGCCACTCATAACGAGCAAGCAGCGAGGACGCCAGATCTGGGGTATCGGCGGAAGTCACATCCGGGTTCCCGGTTTGTAAAAATAGATCCGTGCCCGGATATCGTGCATGCACACGGCGGGAATAGTCGAGGTCTGTCTCATCGAAGATCACGATTTTCAGACTATGACTTCGCTCTGCCGGGCCAGCGGCTAGCCGTTCGATCAGATCATCCAGCACGGACCAATCCGTGTCCATGCCGGAGCTGGGTGGCTTGGGCGAGACGGTGACTTCGTCAATGTCCGCCAGCCAAGGCTGCCAGCGGGAGCCCTGCGTCTCCACCGCGGTGCGGATGCCGTTCTCCCGCAGCAGGGCAACCAACCCGCCCAGCGAAGCGAGCAGGGCGGGATTACCGCCGGAGATGGTGACATGGGAGAAACGCGTGCCGCCAACGCGGCGCAATTCTTCCCATACATCCTCCGGCGTAATCATCTGGATCTGGTCCTTGCCACTGCCGTCCCAGGTAAAGGCCGAGTCGCACCAGGAGCAGCGATAATCGCAGCCCGCGGTGCGAACAAACATCGTTTTTTGCCCGATGACCATGCCTTCGCCTTGAACCGTCGGACCAAAAATCTCCATCACAGGGATGCGAGCCTCTTTGCGAGGTTCCGCCTCATTCACCGCATGATCCTCAACGGTTGCATCGGATGAGGGGGGAAGTATGCCGACGTCTCTGCTTGACGAGGTAAGCTTCTCGTGTGCCATACTACTCATCAATCATCCACTCCCGTCTCGCTTCCGCGTAACTGGTTGGTGTCTCGAAGAGCCTTACAAACTCTGTCCGTCCGCCGTCGGTCAGCCCGGCATAAGGCTCCGTCTGGAGCGCATGTTCCATCTGTTCGAACAGCCAAACGACCATATTCTCAGCCGTTGTATTCATTAAAGGAAGCGTCTCGTTGAGGTACTGATGATCCAGATAACCTTCAATCTGAGTTTTCCATATATCCTTGATATGTCCAAAATCAACCGTCAGCCCGGTTTCACCCGGATAACCGCTGATGCCAAAGATCACTTTATAGGTGTGACCGTGCAGGTTTTTGCACTTGCCTTCATAACAATGCAGATGATGTGCTGCGTCAAAGGTAAACTCCTTGCTTACCAGCACACGTTTGCGGTGATAGCGAAGCTGGGTGGGGAGAATATCTTCTCCGATACGTTGCAGATGCTCCACAATACGGAATGTTCCAGGTTCTCTCATCGCACATCCACTCCCGCTGATGCAGCAGCAGTACGCTGCTGCACATAGCGATCCAGTCCGGCTTTGCGCAGCTTGCAGGCAGGACATTCTCCGCATCCATCGCCGATCACACCGTTATAACAAGTCAGCGTACGCTCCCGAACATAGTCAAAAGCACCGAGATCATCCGCCATCTTCCACGTTTGCGCTTTGTCCAGCCACATGAGTGGGGTATGAATGACAAATGGATAATCCATCGACAGATTAAGTGTCACATTCATTGACTTCACAAAGGAATCCCGGCAATCCGGGTATCCGCTGAAATCCGTCTCGCATACACCTGTAACCAGGTGGCGTGCTCCTTTTTGCTTTGCCATAATGGCTGCAAAACTGAGGAACAACAGATTCCGTCCATCCACAAATGTACTTGGCAGTTCGCCATCTTCATGTGTAATCTCCACATCCGTGCGAGTAAGCGCATTGGGTGCGAGCTGGTTTAACAGGCTCATATCCAGAACCGTTTGCTGTACGCCCAGATCACGAGCGATCTCGGCTGCACATTCAATCTCCAGCTTGTGGCGCTGACCGTAATCAAACGTAACGACCTCGACTTCGGCAAACTGCTGTTTGGCCCAGAACAGACACGTGGTGCTATCCTGACCGCCGCTGAATACAACGACTGCTTTTTCTTCGTTCAACATAAAAAAACCTCTCCATCTTCTTGAGATCAAACCATGCACGTAGGCATGGAGTGTCGGAAGAACAGAGAAGTTCATGAACTGGCATCCATCAAAAAACACACCTTCTCGATAACCACTTCAAAAAAGCAGCCATGAGCAAGTGTCCTTAGTTTTTTACGTACATTACGTTAAGTAACGTGTACGCAAGACTTATACTGACCATCGTAGGGTCAAGTCTTATAGAGGGAGTTCGCGAACCTCTCCCATGCCGTAGGGCGTGTCTCAAAACTCGCTGAAGTGCATCTTTTACCACCTTTTCGCCCCATTCTGCGTCACTTTCCCTTGACGTGCCCCGGCACGCCTGCGGAAAACTTCCTTGCTTGGAACGAAAATTCGGCAAAATCTGCTTCCTTCGGAGTTCTCAGACACGCCCTATGGCATGGATTTTCTTCTTCAATTGTCTGAACCATTATAACATGAAACCGCGTGGTGACCACCCCACTGGAGCACAGTGGCAGTTAATCGGTTGGCTTTATTAACTAACGGTCTATTTGATATGTTTATTTAATCAGTACATTCCCGAAAGGGATCACTTCTTTCAGAATTCGTTTGAACAGACCCTCATCGTTGAGATCCTGTTCCAAGCGACGATTCTCACGTCCAGCCTGAAAGAGTACAGATCCATGTCCTGTCATCTTCCAATGATAATTCATATGCTGACTGGCAAGGTTGTTACCATATACCGTGAGTTCCAGATGTGCATTCTCGGGATAGGCAATGATGCTACCGGCATCCACATACAGTGGTGCTGTTGGGTGAAGTTCCTGTTGGCAGACCTGGCCTTGAGTGAGCAATCCGATTTTACCTCTGCCGGAAAATTTCATTTTCACTGCATCACGGGTGATCAGCATGTTTTTGATTTTTTGGATTTTGGTATGCATCGTTACACCATCCGAGTAGAAGAACAGGTGGCGGAAATCATAGAGCAGATCGCTGTCCTCCGTGAGCTCCACTTCCTTCATGGTGAATCCGGGAGGCAGGGCAGCCACAAATTGGCAAGGTCCGGTAATTTCAGATTTAATCAGCTTTTTTTTGCGATATATGCCCGTGATATTCATGAATTTATCATTGCGGCTCCCACTTGGACCGCGGAAGGCCACTATTTGCTGTGGATGCAGAATATGAAGGCGGTCATCTTTAATCAGTGAAAATGTGACGACTTGTCCAGTTCCGCCTGCTTCAGCATGGTTCAGGTGTATGTTCATGCAGTTGCTCCTGTCTTTTATACTCGGCCTGAACGGCGACGCATTCCCCAACGCATCACACGAATCAGAACAAAATAACCCAATATGAGAGAAACGACAGTGATGATCATCGTCTGAATTCGTTTGCTGGCAGCCGCTCTGGCATTCTGGTCATCTTGCAATTTACTTACCATTTCAGTAAGTTTCTGGTTCTGAGCCAATAGCTGTTCGTTCTGGGTCTTAAATGCTTCGACATTGGCCTGGGCTTGTCCCAGCTGAGCGGATGTTTGATTCAATTGCTCCATGGTTTGCTTGTAACTTTCCTGCAGAGCGTTCACTTCTCCAGGCAATTCGGAGACTCGCTCCCAGCCGCTATATATATCCGTAAAAATATTGGCACTGGCTGCATTTGCTGTCGAAGCGATCGAAACGGTAAATAGAATGCATGTGGTGAATAACACCCGAATGAAATAACCCTGAATGGATTTTGGCATCGTTAACACCTCTTTCTTCGGTTAGATCGAGCAATCGCCGAAATCGTCGTCTATTGTTGAAATACGGCTCTTACATTATACGTCAAAATCGGGACGATGGGTTCAAGATGATATCGTTTATTACCCGAAATATTTAAAATCATTTAGGAACAGGGCTGTTTAGCATATAAATGTGTGGGGTAATAGAACGATAGGCAAGCACACCGGACCGTTTTAACAGAACTTTTACTTCAGCTCCGGGTGCATGCTATTCACAAATACGCAATTTAATGAACGATACCAATATATCCGATTGAATATAAGATCGCGAACATGAAGGAGTAGAAACATATGTATACGACAGATCAGAACACATCAACCAAAACAATTATGATTACTGTTAACGGAGAGCCAGTAGGGCGTAAGCTGGTCATTGACAGTGTCACCTATGCCCCGGTAACCCAAGCAGATGGTGCACAGTATTTACACAAAATGGGAATTGATCATCCTACAGTTTAATTTGGGACTTGTCATAGATAAAGGATTGAAAAGCTTGGCATAGTGCCAGGCTTTTTCGTCGTTTATTGTCGTATTCAGGCGGATTTGGGGATGAGAAACTAATATATTGGAAAAATTTAATGGGAACATGTGTTCCGTGACAATATAGTGTCCATTCACCCTGATAACTTAGAAGATAATACACATAAATCGGGGGAGAGACTACCAGTGAACTCAGTCTTTGAAGTATCTTATTCGTGGAATAAAGAGGCCATACCGACAGGGGGAGCCGACCCCGTATATATGATGGTAGAGTGGCGTAACGGTGCCCCTGCCAAAAGACTTAGGAAAATAGCACCCAAAATTGTATCAAGAGATTTGGAACTTTTGCTCAAACCGGAATATGGGGTACAGCTCAAAGGCATCTATGGATGTCGCTCCAAAGAGACAGATATTGGTTGGTTACTCAGGCTTGGTGATGTATACAAAGGGGAGAGCAAACAAATTTTGCTTGAATTCGTCATGGGACCCCGGGTATCTGGAAAAGCAGCGGTATGTTCAGCCTACTGGAGCACAAGGAAGTTGAAGCAAAGTCAACGCGTATTGTTACGAAGAGAACAGTTGTATATTCAGTACACCAGTCATCTCGGCATGCTGAGACAGCCGGAAGATCCGAAGGTGGAAAAGACCATTAAGTTAAGTGAAACTGTACCGTTGATCAAGCAAGCCTTACGTGCCTATGAAAGGGGCCGGGTTCAAGAGGGGAGTCATATGTTGCGTCGTCATGTAGATGCGCTGTTAATTGAAGCCGCACGCAAGCAGGATCTGGATTATTACACAGAAGCCGAGATCGTTGAGAAGCTGCGTTGTCATTATGAAATCACGTTTACAACCGGATATCATGACCGTGAACAAAAGATATTAGGCGAATAGGGTTGATTTCAGATGGTTACGGTATAGAGAGAACGAGTCTACATATGTTTTGAAGGTGAAGTTTAGGAGAAGGTCGAATCTATGTATCAATATCATATTAAACTATGGATGGAGTTGTATCAAATTTATTGAAACAACATCGTGGAGGGTCCGGCAAAATGACAGACCGACTAATCCGATTAATGCGCATTATCACGCTGGTACAAGCCAAGCCGGGCATTCTGGCGCGTGAGCTTGCCCAGCGATGCGAGACGACGGAAAGGACGATATACCGCGACATGGAGGCCCTCAGTGCAATGCATATCCCGATCGCCAATATGGGACACGGACAAGGGTACATGTTTATCAGCCATTTTGCCATGTATCCGCTTAATTGGTCTGATGAAGAAGCCCAAGCTTTCATGCATCTTGCTGAAATTATGGAGAATATTCGTCCTTTGCTGAAACCTGCTTTTGAGAGCGCGTATGAGAAAGTGGTTGCTTCGAGTCAGAAAAACAAAACAGAACGTGTGGAATGGTCGGAGCAAATAAGTGGATTATTCAAAGTGGGATTGCCCGTATGGCAACATGAAAATAATGATTCACAGAACCAATCCCTGATTACCCTGCTTCAGGCTGGAATATCACAGAACACTATTGAAGCGGAGTATCTGTCTCAAGGAAAAAAAGGAATTGTACGCATAGATCCTTACTGTCTTATCCCACAAGAATACAGATTTGAGCTGTTAGGGTATTGTCACCTGTCGGAGAAACTTCGAATATTTCAGGTGAGCCGGCTGCTAAGGATACGGATCTTGCCGCGTACGTTTCGAAAAGAGGACTATCTCATACAATCACACTTCCGCATTCCTTGGGCATATGAGGGAAGTACGGAGTGGACTGCGTTCAAAATTCGATTTGCACCCCATGCTGTGGAGCGTGTAATGCAGGAACAATTCTATATACGCCCCATCTTAACCATAGAACCGGAAGGTAGCCTGTTATTTGAAGCCATATTAAGTGACGTTGAGGAGTTTCTCGTATGGATATTCAAATATGGACCTGATGCGGAGATCCTCGAACCTGAGATATGCCGCATCAAGATGAAAGAACGCCTGAACTATTGGCAGCAAATGTACAATAGAAGTTGAGATTAGAAGGCTCCTATTCTATCGCAACACACGATTAGGCACCGTGCTGTGGAGAGCTACTCTTTGCTTTTGAACAGGTTTGCCAGATTGCCAAACGGAGATTCTTTCTCTTCATCTTCTGTAGAGCTGGAATAGACAACCTTGGATGCAATGCCTTCATCATCGGCTGCACAGTTATTTTCCAGCGTGAATCGGTCGAATTGATGCATGAATACCTTGGCTGTATTGATGGCATCATCCAATGCGCGGTGCTGGGTACCATCGAATTCAATGCCACAGATTTCAAGAGCCTGAGCGAGACCGAGTTGACGGAACTTGCCTTCTTTGCGAACGGTGCGCGACCATTGTTGCTGGAGATCGTTATGATTGGTGATCCAGGCCACATCCAGTTGATGGGTACGACAATGAGAGATCAGTTTGCTGCGGTCATCGGGTCCCCAGGAACACATGTAATAGGGGTCACTTCCCATCCAGGCAATGAATTGATTCAATGCTGCCGGAAAAAGTGGGGCTGCATCAATATCTTTCTGCGTGATGCCTGTAAATTGAATCGTGTCAGTGGACAGAACGGATTTGTTGGAAGGACGAACATACGTATGGAACGTATCCGTAACGGCCAATCCATCCGCACTTTCCGTAACTTTGACGGCGCCGATATCAATGATTTCAGAAGAATAGCGAGTATTGCGGCTTACCGTGAATTCAAGATCATATATGATATATGGCATAGGACAAGCTCCTTTATCGATTAATACCTGTGGTAGATTTCTATTTCTCTATATTACAGGGAACATGCTTCCATGTCAGCCATCGCCAGAGAATTCATTGTAATCAGGATGAACGAACTGTTTGAATGTTTAATTATCTAACAGATGCATTACCGGTTTTGGTAAGTCTTTACTTCGCAAAAAGTGGTCGTTATAATGAGTGGAGTTAGGGGCTTTCCTATATATTGGTCTGTATTTATGGCAACATAAAAGTAGAATTATTATCAAAACTTCCTAACACAGTTTGAAATGTTGGGAAGTTTTTTTGTTATTTATGCCTATTCTTGCAGGAAAGGAGAGAAATTAGTCGGTTGTTGGTATAACATAGGAAAACTGCTTCACGAGTTCTATTATTGAATTTACAGTACATATGGAGGTTTGTTTCTTTGATTAGTAGAAAAATGAAAATAACAGCAATTACAGCTAGTGTGTTTGTTGTGTTAATGAGCGCTGCTTATGGTGCATTTTATATTTGGAACAAGAATTATAAATTTAATAATAATTATGTATGGCAGCCACTGGAGAACGTAGAATCTACATTAACCTTCAAAGATTCCTATAACGTGATTGTAGCTGGAACGGACCCTGAAGGTATTACCGCTGCCTTATCAGCTGCTCGTAATGGGATGCGTGTGTTACTAGTGGAAGCAAGAGATCGCAACATGTTGGGCGGATTGTTAACCGAGGGAGGCCTTAATACGCTGGATCTAAATTATTCCCCTGAACAACCACAGTTATTGAGTAGTTTGCGACAGCCTGATTTTTTGAACAAGGGCATTTTCCAGGAATGGTTTGACCAGATCGAGGGCAGTTCTTTTGATACCCATACAGCAGCTAACGTTTTCTATCGGATGGTTCGTTCTGAACCTAATATTGACCTGTTGATGAACGCGAAGGAATTAGTTCCTCTTACTGAACAATCTACGGGAGATCACACGACAATAACGGGGATGAGCATAACGAAAGAAGACGGAACAACGGTTCAGATATCAACCCGCTCCATTATTGATGCGACGCAAGATGCGGATATTGCAGCCGCTGCAGGAGTTCCATACTCCATCGGTAGACAAGATATTGGAGATGGTAAATCCAAAATGGTCTCTACGCTCGTATTCAAGCTAAGCGGTGTTACAGATGAGGTATGGCAAAAGTTTAGGGAAAGAGAGGGAACCGGGGTTGATAAGATGAGTGCTTGGGGGTACGGTGATGCTCGAAAATATGAATCCTCCAATCCACAACATATTAAGATTCGTAGTCTGAATATTGGAAGACAAAATGATGATACAATCTTGGTTAACACGATGCAGATCTTTGGGGTAGACCCGTTAGATCCCATATCTGTGAAAGAAGGTTTGGAGATCGGGAATAAAGAAGCCCCACGAATTGTTGATTTTCTGAAGAAAAATTATGATGAATTCGCAGGGTTGCAATATGCTGGGACAGCGAATGAGCTTTATGTGAGGGAGTCACGTCACATCTATGGCGAATATCGATTAACTTTAGCGGATGTCATGGAAAATCGTGATCATTGGGATGCCATTGGATACGGTTCATACGATATTGATATTCAGAGCACGAGTGTTGGAAATGCTGGCACGATTATGTTAAGTCCGATTCAATATGGTGTACCTTTTCGTTCTCTTGTTCCGCTAAAGGTGGATGGTATGCTTGTCGTCGGACGTGCAGCAAGTTATGATACAATCCCACATGGTAGTGCGAGAGTTGTACCGCTGGGAATGGCAGAGGGAGAAGCGGCAGGAGCGGCGGTCAAACTGGCCTACGTCCATAAGGAGTCCTTCCGAGAACTCTCAGCTTCTGAAGAGCGAGCATCTGAATTACGCAAAATGCTGGAAAAACAGGGTATGGATCTAAAAGTACATCATTTCGAACAGCCTAAGTATATGGAACATAAGGATTACAAGGGATTGCTGGCTGCCGCGAGTATGTATATGACTTCAGGCAATTATAATAACGATGGTTGGGAACTGGATAAAGGAATGAATCCGGAACGATTTTTAAGTAAATTGAAAAGAATGCAGTCGATGTTCCCAGAAGCCTACACCGGCAGTGCCGATCAAGCTCTGGCCACTATGGAGAATGCCTCAAGTCTACCTTTAACGTTGGATCAGGCTGCGTATATGTTATGTCTGGCAATGGGATCTGCAGAAACTGAAACTTCACTTGAGGATGCACTTGCTCAATTGCAAACGCAAAACTTTATAAGTGACGACACACTTGCTGGTATTGCTGACAAGAACAATCTTACCAATGGGGATGCGTTTATGCTCATTCGTGATGTAGTGGAGTATTATTCAGGAGTTGTATTTGGTTAAGTTGGTTGACAATTACTTGTAAATGAACTAATGTGGTCAAAAATGATAACAGCGTTATAACGAGGACATGATTGTGCAAGCCAGCTTCAACAGAGAGGGGACAGTATGGTGTAAGGTTCCTGTAGCTGCTTCCTAATTCCTACCTCGCGAGCTGCGGAAGAGAATACTCATTCAGGGTTGCAACATCCGCCGGCAGGGCCCGTTATGCCCCGTAGGACTGCATTTTACAGATCGCATAGATTGCGAACGGATGAATATGCAGTTAAACAAGGGTGGTACCACGACACATTCGTCCCTTGACGGATGTGTCTTTTTGCTGTTTACACGCCGTATTTTGATAATAAAAAAGAAGATTGGGAGTGATCCAGATGCGTCAAAGTGAAATGTTTGTTCCAACATTACGTGAAGCGCCAGCGGAGGCAGATGCGGCAGGACATCGCTGGTTATTACGCTCCGGTATGATTCGCCAATTGGCAGCAGGGATCTACAGTTACCTGCCTCTTGGACGCCGTATACTGTTGAACGTTGAACGGATCGTTCGAGAAGAGATGGATCGTGCCGGTTGTCAGGAAGTATTACTGCCGATTATGCAGCCAGCCGAACTGTGGGAAGAGTCCGGAAGGTACACCCAGTATGGTCCTGAATTAATGCGTCTAAAGGATCGTCATGCAAGGGAGTTTGCTCTTGGACCAACACATGAAGAAGTGGTAACTGCGTTAGCGCGAGATGAGGTGAACTCGTATCGTAAGCTGCCATTCACGCTGTACCAGATCGGAACCAAGTTCCGGGATGAACGCCGTCCTCGATTTGGATTGCTGCGCGGTCGTGAATTTATCATGAAGGATGCTTACTCTTTTGCTTCCGATTGGGAAGAACTTGATCGGACTTATCAGGCGATGAACACAGCGTATAGTCGCATTCTGGAGCGTTGTGGTCTGGACTATATCCGTGTCGAGGCGGACGCAGGAACGATTGGCGGTCAGGGGGAGACACACGAGTTCATGGCTCTTGCTGATGTGGGTGAGGACACGATTGTCACCTGCAAACATTGTGGATATGCTGCAAATCTGGAGAAAGCTGATTATCAGACTTCAGAAGATATAGGTGAACTCAAAGGGAAACCGGAAGTTCCTGCTGTCTCTGCGAATGCAGACTCCGCAGTTCAAACGGATGAGCAATCTGGGGTGGAAAGCGTAGTACGCATCTCGACACCGGGCGTTCGCACGATCGCAGAATTAAGCGCCTTTGTGGGCGAAGCTGCTAATCATATGATCAAAACACTGCTTTATCTGGCAGACGGTCAGCTCGTTGCTGCCCTTGTACGTGGAGATCATGAACTGAATGATATCGCATTGAAGCAGGTGTTGGGTGCGGAGGAACTGATCCTTGCAGACGATGCAGCCATTGCAGCACATCCGAGTCTGAAGGTCGGTTTTCTGGGTCCGATTGGACTGAATCTGCCGATGGTGGTGGACGCTGACGTGGCAGTGATGAAGAGTGCAATCACAGGAGCCAATGAAGTGGATATGCATATTTCCGGTGTACGCCCAGGCATTGATTTTGCATTGGAGCGAGTAGAACGAATCCGTTTTGCTGCTGAAGGGGATGCTTGTCCAGCATGTGGCTCACCACTGGGTTTTACCAAAGGCATTGAGGTTGGACACATTTTCAAATTGGGAACGAAATATAGTGATGCCATGGGTGCTTCATTCCTGGATCGTAATGGTCGCCAGTGTGCGCCAGTCATGGGGTGTTACGGCATTGGCGTATCCCGTCTGATGGCTGCGATAGCTGAACAGTATGCAGGAGATGAAGGCATACGTTGGCCTGCGACTGTGGCGCCATATGATGTGCATCTGATTCCGGTAAGCTGGAAGGATGAGCAGCAGCGTCAACTCACGCTGGAACTGGAACAACAATTGGTCGAGGGTGGTTACACGGTATTAGTCGATGACCGGGACGAACGACCAGGTGTGAAATTCAAGGATGCGGAGCTAATCGGATTGCCTGTACAGATCGTGATTGGCCGAGGAGCAGCAGAAGGACAGGTTGAACTGGGATCACATGCGCTTGCTGCATCAGGTGAATCGAAGCGAATCTCGTTAACGGCCCAGGAAGCCGTGTGTTATGTGAAGGAACAGCTCACTTCCTAGATCTATTTGGCTAATGATATAAGTTCATATAGTAGTACCGAATATCATGCGGTCGATCATTTTGATTGCCAAAATTCCAATTCGAGTATGAAAAAGAGGGCTATAGACATATAAATAGGCGAGATTGTAGTTGTTGTATCAGACGAAATAACTAAATGGGGATCGTTGTATTCAGTATACAAATAGTTTTATGATTAAGGAATCCGAGACCATCATGCTCAGGGCGGATTGATGTGCAAGTATGCAATTTTTAGAAGACAGAGATGTCGAAATCAATTGTATAATAACCGCATGAATACAGGAATTTCGGAGAGTTTTTATATAGTTCGGTATCGAAGGCACGTGATAAACTTGGTCCGTAAAGTCCATGCAGGGATTTATTTTTACTTCAAATGATTGTCAAGATCAGCAGGATATGTCCACGGGAAATGTTCAACATAACTGATATGGGTGGATGTTTAAAAACAGATATTAAAAAAATGGAATAGAAAAAAAGGGAGTCCCTTAACCAGTAATCTGGCTTGAGGGACTCCCTTTTTGTTATGGCAAGATAGATTGGTGATGTAATTGAACCATATCAGCGATCACGCCTATACGCACTTTGCTGAGCTTAAGAAGCTGCAGGCAGTTTCAATTGTTGACCTGGATAAATCCAGTGTGGATTTTTGATATTGTTCAGCTTTTGCAATGCCTGCCAAGTTGTGCCGTATTGTTTGGAGATAGAGTACAGGGAATCTCCAGATTTCACAACATGCAGTTTGGCTGGAGCTGGTTTGCTTGGTGTTGGTTTAACCGGTTTTTCCGGTTTTGGTGTTTCTGGTTGTGGCTTGGTTGGAGCTGGTGTTTCTGTTGCCGGAGTTTCCGGCTCTACTGCAGGTTTTTTCGCTTCACTGATCCGACCATCTGTTTTGATGTTAACTGCGCCAAGCTTCTGCATGTAATTGATCAAAGCTTCGTCCAGCGCGCCATACATACCTGTTGTTGGGTATTTGGCAAACATGGTGTATTCGTCACCACCAACAGCTGTGAAATCATTGGTTGCGAGCGTGTATGTGGCTTCCGGATCAAGGGCTTTATCACCAACAGTCACGGAATGTACACGGCTACCTTCAGCAGCGGAAGCGTCGATCTTGAACTTGATTCCAGATACTTGCGGAAATCCACCGCTTGGTTCCGGATAGGAGGCTACACCGACTTCAAGGGCTGCCAGGATATCGGACCCCTTCACTTCAAGAGTTACCACTTGATTACCAAAAGGAAGCACGGTGATGATATCACCTTTGGTTACGACACCTTGCTCAATGGAAGCACGGATACCCCCACCGTTAGTCAGGGCGATATCGGCTTTGCTTACATCACGAATGGCATCTGCAAGCAGGTCACCCAGGTTAGTTTCACCTGCACGTACTTGTTCACGTTTACCATCCAGCAGTATAGCTGTATTGGCTACTTCTTCTTTCAAAATCGGTTCTTGTTCTTTTTGAATGGCGTTTACGAGAGTTGCAACTTTCTCATTCGGTTTGATGTCTTTTGCTTCCGTTTCATCAATTAGAGTTGCTTGTTTCTTCGTTACTTTACCACCGTCTACCCACAGATCGATAACACCTACATAGTTGGTGTATTCCCCTGCGCTTGCGATCAATGTACCGTTATCGGATACTAGGCCATCTTGCAGTACTGTGTGACTGTGACCATCGATGAATACATCGATGCCAGGAACGTCTTTAACGACTTTGAAACTAGTGTCCGTGCTGGATGCGTCTTGTCCAAGATGTCCCAAGACAACAACAACATCAACTTTGCTACGAATTTCGTTTACCAGAACTTTGGCTTCCGCAGACGGATCCGTAATATCAAGACCTTCTACGTTTTTCGGATTCGTTTTGTACAACGTTTCCGGTGTAGTCAAAGCGATGATACCGATCTTCACGCCATCCACCTCTTTGATGAGGTAAGGATCGAAGAGTCGTGTTCCGTCTTTTTTCTTCACGTTGGCACTCAGCATGGGGAAGTTCATCATGTCTGCCAGTTCAACCAGGCGATCTGAACCATAGTTGAATTCGTGGTTACCCGGCACGATGGCCTGGTATCCCATTTCATTCATGACTTTAACGATGCTCTCACCATTTACGAGAGTGGCAAAAGTTGTACCATGTACAGCATCTCCGGCATCCAGCAGGAGTGTGTTCGGGTTTTCACTGCGATATTTGTCAGCGATTCCAGCTACTTTCGCAAAACCCATGGCAGGTGAAGATTCAACTGCACGGGCATGCGTATCATTCGTATGTAGAATGGTAATGTGTTTGCCTGTGCCCGGAGTGGTGTCCGTTGCAGCCGCGGCAATACCTACACTGCCAAACAGCAAACAGACCGTTAGCAGAAGTGAAACATAATTCTTCCAGATTTTCATATGAATCCGATACCTCCCCAAATAATAATCTACTAGAGCGTTTACATAGCTCAAATAGTATTTTAACAGACTATTATTAGGAAATCTCGCGAATCACGTAAAAATAAGTAACCTGAAAGTGACATGTCAATCTACTAATGGAAAATAGAGCAGAAATAATACCGATAAGGAACATATGTTCTTAAATGGTGTAAAAAAAATGCTGCACTTCACGCGGCAGTCCGGTACGTAAACAAAATTTCTCCAAAGATTCATCCGGTTCAGGCATTATCCCGGAGGTTAGTAACTGAATGGCAAAATGGTTAGCCTGTCTTTCCAGCTTGCCTGGAGCAAAATAGGAATGTTCCTCCAGAAAGAATCGATTAATCCCTTTATGAAGCCGGTCATGGCCAAGCTCATGGGCGCACACGAACCGTTGCCATTCCGGCGGCAAATCATTGTGTATGACGATAAACCTGCGCCGGAGCTTGCGGAAGTACAGCCCCTTGGTGGATTTCCCCAAATTGGTGAAACGAATCTGTATTCCAACCGCGCGGGCAATGCTGAAAGGGCAGTTGGTCCGGTGTTTTCGAATCAGCTTTGTTACGATATCATCCATATGATCTCACCTGCTGCTTCATTAAATTCAGTTCGTCGTGCCTCATGGGCGATTGTCCGATTCGTCTGTCTTTTTGCGTTTGTTCATCTGTTTGGCTTCCCAGAACAGACCTGTCAGTACATCCTTAATTCGTTTCTTGTCATCTTCATCGAGTGGAATGCCGTCAAACATCAGATCATCATCGTCCTCCAGCATCTTTTTGAAATCACGACGGTCTTTGTATGTAGCCCATTCCGGTACTTCCTGAAGTTCAGTGGCACTCCCTGGTTCGATATAACCAGCCTGCTTCATCATCTCTGTATAAGGCACCGAGAGTGCATCTGAAATCTTGCGGATAGTTGCTGGTTTCGGCACACCCCGGACCCCATTTTCAATACGTGAAATCTGTGAGTTGCTTATTCCGGCTGCTTCGGCGAGCTGATTGATGCTGTATCCCTGTTGCTCGCGCAGTTGTTTCATATAAGGACCAAAAGCGTGCTCCACCATGTATGCCAACTCCTTTGATTCGTACAAGTGCTTGAAATTATAAATTATGAGAGCTTGGGCTGCACAGATCACTCCGATGACAGAACAACCTTCCGATCGCTGTTATCCCCGAATTTCCTGAATGTATTTCTTCATGGGTGGAATTTCGGTGATAAAGGCGAACGCTTCGCTTCTTCAGGTTCTTTCTGTCCTCTCCGTTAACGTGCATATCTAATCCAGATCTTAACTTATAAAAATCAAATGACTTATACGGAAGTTCATTAATTAAACAGTACTATAACGTATATATACCATTAGGTAAAGAGATATGAAACAATTATGCCAAAAGGCATAGGAAATGAGAGCGAAGGTTTTATTTTATCGTCAAAACGAACCAAAATGAAGGTTTACTCCGATCTCCAGAAAGTGGTATTCTCAAATAGAAATACGAACACTATACGAACAAAATGTAACAATGGCACAGGTTGGACTTGTTGAGATGACATTCTGAACAATGGAATTACTCGGATTATACCGATTTGGAGTGATTCCAAAAGGCAACAGTGGGAAATTGCAGACATGTCGTTATTTATTTGGGAAACTGGACAACTCTATGAATAAGAGTGTTTTGCGATCGTGCAAAGAACGATGGCAAAACAATATGATGTGAATGATCGAGGGATCTGAATGATGAGAAGAGATGCTGGAGATGAGACGTTTACTTGTTTGACTAGGTTGTTCTGTCATCGCAGTGATCATATGAAACTATTAGAAATGTAGTTAATAGAGAATACTGAAGGAGGAGAATGAATATGGAATTGATGCTGCCCGAATTGGACCGACGCAAAACGCAAACGGCTGTTGAAGCTGCGCTGGAGAAATATCGAATCTATAAAACGATTGCATTTGAAGAACGAGAGGTTATGGTGACGGCAAGTTATGCCGAGCGTTTCCACGGTGCAACCAATGTGACGGGGGATTCCACGGCACGAACGGCGATCTATAATGTGGATGTGCAGCGAGCGCGTCAGGCATACTGCGATACGATTGATTTTGTGGTGTCCCGCCTGAGTGAAAAGGAACGTGTTCTCGTATGCGAACGATATCTGAAAGACGATGATGTGTTTGACTATAAAGTGTATAACCATGTGTTTGATCCTCCTGTCAGCAAGGACACGTATACGAAGATTCGTACGCGTGCTTTCTACAAAATGGCGCTGGCTCTGTCAGATCGTGGTCTGATTAATATGGAACCTTTGTCTGTGTCCCGCAAGGAGCGGCAGAAGCTGGGCTAAGTTATCGATTGAAGAAGTTGATCCTTTAATATCCAGAGTGGATTGGTTACAATAGTTGAACAAACCACAGTTGGCATTAGCCAAAGGAGAGAAGTCTGTCATGTCGGAAGAAGTCGGAATGCAGGAAATGGTCACGCTGAAGACAATCGCAGAAACGCTCAATACGTCCAATGATCTGAACTTCATGCTGGATACCGTGGTAGGCAAATTGTTGGAGTTGACCGGATTAACAGCAGGCTGGATGTTTCTGATTAATGAACGTGGAGACTATTCCTGTGTTTCGGATTACAATCTGCCCCCGGCATTACTGCGTAAAGATAAAGAGCCCATGCGTACGGGTGCCTGCTGGTGTGTGAACCGCTTCAGGGACGGCCGTCTGAATCATGCGGTCAACATTATTAACTGTAAACGGTTGGAGGATGCCGTGGAATTCCAATGGGGAGATACCCAAGATATTACCCACCATGCGACCGTTCCGCTGCGGTCAGGTGATAAAATGCTTGGCTTGCTCAACGTGGCTGCCCCAGCCAAGGAACATTTTAGCGACAGTGAACTGGCACTGTTACAGGGCGTGGCGTACCAGATTGGTAGTGCGATGGAGCGGATGAGATTGTATCGGGCGGAGCAGCAGCGAGCTGATCTGTATGCCAAGGTAGGGGAGTTCAGCACGGCCTTGGGCCTTGCGGTGAACGAATGCAGCAATTCGGATGCCTTTTCTGTAAAAGTTGTACAGCTGCTTGGGCAGCATTATGACTGGCCTTTTGCCGCAATCATTCAGCAGAAAAATGGAATGTTTGTTTTGCAGGCAACCTATGCAGAGGGTAAGGTTCTAGCGACATCAAGCGTGCTGGTATCTTCAGAAACTGCAAACCACATGAACCGGGTAATCCATAGTCACCGTGCCACATCTCTGTCTGCAATAGAGGTGGCTGAGATACTTAGTCTATGCGAGCCTGACCAGACGATGAAATCCATTGCCTCGGGAATGGCTGTTCCCCTCCCGTATCATACGCCAGGGGAAACGGGAGTTCTGGTGATGGGACTAGGAACAGCAGGTCCTGTACAGGCAGACCTTGAAGTGCTGGAAGCATTGGCTGAGCATATTGCGGCTGCATGGGAGAGTCTGAAGCTGGCGGAGAATCGCCGAGAACTGGCACGACTGGAAGAGAGAAACCGGTTGGCACGCGATCTTCATGATTCGGTTAATCAGATTCTATTTTCACTATCGTTAACGGCTAAAGGTGCGGAAAGTATGTTATCCGGCTCCGAACAGCAGCACCCGGCAGCGGAAGCAATGAAGGATATTCGGTCTTTGTCTCAGGAAGCACTTAAGGAAATGCGCGCATTGATTATGCAGCTCCGTCCCGCAGGATTGGAAGCAGGGCTGCTCCATGCGCTACAGGAATATGGCACCAGTCAGGGTCTTCAAGTCGTGGTGGATCGAACTGGAGTGCAGTCTTTGCCCCGTAATATAGAAGAAGCCTTGTGGCGAATCGGGCAGGAAGCACTGAATAATATACGGAAACACGCTGATGTTCCTACTGCTGAGGTCACTCTCAAGTTAAGTGATCATGAAGTGGTGTTCACCGTCACAGATCAGGGAATAGGCGGTGCCAAAAGGCCAAAAGCATCATCTGGAAGTTCGCTTGGCCTGTCCATTATGAAGGAACGGGCTGAATCGCTTGGAGGCAGGTTAGAACTAGTTAGTTCTTCCCGTAAGGGAACAACAGTAACGGCAGTCATTCCACTTCCGTTCGAATCTGTATAAAGTCAGGGGGGAAGAAGAGATGCCGATTACGATTTTGTTAGCAGATGATCATGCGATGGTGAGACGAGGGCTGCAGGTATTTTTGACCACACAGCAAGATATGCAGGTTGTCGGTGAAGCATCGAACGGGCAGGAAGCTCTGGCGCAGGCGGAATTGTTAAAACCTGACGTGGTATTAATGGATCTGCATATGCCGGTCATGGACGGAATCGAAACAGCGAGACGATTGCGTACATTTATGCCAGCAACGCGAATTATTGTGCTCACCTCGTTTTCCGATCAGGATCATGTGGTTCCTGCTGTGCGCGCTGGGGTGAAAGGATATCTGCTCAAGGATATTGAACCAGAGGACCTGGCTGTGGCCATTCGTAATGTGCATGCGGGTCAGGTGGAATTACATCCTGCTGCTGCAGGTCAATTGATGCATGTGATGGCTTCATTCGATGGGTCGATGAGCGAACAGTTATCAAAGCAAATACCGACAGATCAGTTGGCGGACACTCTACATCCAGAGCTGAAGCAGGTGGAGAAAACAAAGCAAACATCTCCTGGCGGTCCGGATATGCTCACTCGCCGTGAACAAGAGGTCTTGGGACTGATTGCTCAAGGGCTGAGCAACAAGGAAATTGCGGTTCAATTGGTCATTACCGAAAAAACGGTCAAAACCCATGTCAGTCATCTGCTCGACAAACTGGGATTGGCGGATCGGACACAAGCGGCTCTTCATGCGTTAAGAAATGGCTGGGTCGTCTGACCATTTCCGACATATCTTCATACTTAAGTCGTATAAACTCAACCTAAAGGTTGAGTTTTTTTGGTATTCAAGTTAAGTCTATCTGCTGACGAATTGAATGCGGAAAAAAGGTAAGATAAGGATAGTCAAAGACGGATCGGTTGAAGGAACGTTAGCGTTTGAACCCAAAAAACAAGGAGAGTGACATGAATGAATGTTGTTATTTTGGCAGGCAGCAATCGGAATAATGCAACCAGTACACGATTGGGAGAGTATGCGGTGGAGATTATTCGGGGTCAAGGACATCAGGCTAGACTGTTTGATCTGTATAAGTCACCGCTCCCATTCTACGCACCAGATGAGAAACAAGCGGATCACGAACATCTGACAGACCTGAACACGCGAATGCTCGCTGCGGACGCAATCATCCTGTCTACACCGGAGTATCACGGCAGTATTAGCGGTGTGCTCAAAAATGCACTGGATCACCTGAGTCAGGTTCATTTCAGCGGCAAACCTGTCTTGTCCAT
Source organism: Paenibacillus sp. FSL R5-0519 (assembly GCF_037974275.1). Lineage (NCBI taxonomy): Bacteria > Bacillati > Bacillota > Bacilli > Caryophanales > Paenibacillaceae > Paenibacillus > Paenibacillus sp. FSL R5-0519. The sequence goes on along the minus strand of NZ_CP150234.1, from coordinate 5,186,626 downwards.
TAGCTCCTCCGGCGGAGCAGTGGGGGTAAGTTCGCTTTTACAACTGCAAGCGATTGTCCGCAATCTGCATGGCATTAATGCTCAAGAGTGGATCTCCATTGGGGGGGCACAGCGCAGACGATTCGAAGCGACATTTGACGGATATGAAGAATACGAAGGCAGTCAGGATATAGAGGACCGGGTGCAGCGGGTTGTTGGATCGTTTTTGAATCTGGCCCAGACGTTAACGAATGCGCGGAATGCATCCACGAGTTAAGAAAGAATTGAAGAAAAGGGAAAATGGAAAAGAGGTTGAGCATCATGATTACAGGTATATTTGAAACACATCTAAACGTGACGGATCTGGAGAGATCCCATCATTTCTATGAAACGGTCTTGGGTTTACCTCATGCCTATGGGCAGAAAGAGCGCGGAAACTCCTTCTACTGGATAGGCGGAAAAGGCAATGCCATGCTGGGATTGTGGCAAAAGGAACCTTCCAAGGTGCAGCGTCAGCACTTTGCTTTTCATGTATCTCTCGAGGATATGAAACATGCGGTGGCTCACTTGGAGAATAAAGGGATCCAGACACGCAACTTCCTGGATGATGATATCGGTGAACTGTACGTCTTTGGCTGGATGCCTGCGGTATCTGTATATTTTAACGACCCGGATGGTCATTCGCTTGAATTCATCGCCATGCTCCCGGATGAAGCGAAGCCTGAAATTGGCATGGTGCCATGGAGTGAGTGGGAGAAGATGCAGGGGCGAAGCGTATGATGATCGAAGAATTACAGTTATATACAACTCGGCTGGAGGATCTCAAGCATTTTTATAATGTTACGTTAGGCATGGAGGTGTCCAACGCGACGGATCAGTCCTTCCACCTGCAGGTTGGATCGACTAGGATGATATTCAAACAGTGTGAGACGGATCATGAGCCCTTCTATCATGTGGCCTGGATGATTCCGACGAATCGATTCAAAGAAGCGAAGCAGTGGGCTGCATCACGTGTTGTTCTAAGCAGGGAAGGAGATCGGGATGAGACGTACTCTACGAACTGGAACTCTCATTCTCTTTATTTCGAGGATCCGGCAGGTAATATTATCGAGCTGATTGCTCATCATCGTATTCAGAACGAGAGAGATCATAACTTCTCCACTAAAGACATCGTACAGGTATGTGAGGTTGGATTGGTGTCGGATGATGTTCTGTCTACGGTGAATGAGCTTCAGCAGATGGGACTCACGCGCTGGGGGGAGGTTAGTGAAACCTTTGCTCCTGTAGGAGATGTACATGGTTTATTCATTGTGGTGAAGAAGGATCGAACATGGTTTTTCTCTAATCAAAAGGCACAGATCTATCCTCTGGAAGTATCCATCCGTGGCGTGGGCAAGCTTCGAATGGGCTAAACTTTGCATTCCGAGGCAAAACGGGCATATGTGGAGCATTTCCATCATGTTATAGAAGTAAACGCTTTATTTATTAAGCTGCTTCGTAATACAGATGATGAAGGGTGGTGGCAAGCTTGGATCGACGTTTGTTGGAAGAGGGACTATCGATTATCGTTTCCAGTCGGGAACGTACAGGAGATCTGTGGCACGCCCATTATGGGGCGGGTGCGATTGCGGCATATTTTTGGGTGCGGGAAAATCGTCTCACTGCCCTTGCCGCCGGCAGTGTTACCGCCGAAGCAAAAGCCATGCTTCGTCAGCATGGAATCAGCCCTGGTCAGACCTCTCCGATTGGTGAGATGATGCCCAGGGAAGATGCCGAAGCGCGTATTACGGACGCATTGGATCGAACGATTGGAGAACTGCACTGGGTGGGACACCAGGCCATCTACGGGGCAATCAGTCTAAAAGCCATTCGTGAACTGGATGGATGGGGCACTGCGGAGGAGATTGGTCGGTTGGTTGAACTGATCGATTCATTCGATCGAACCATCCCGGGAAGATCGTGGATGAATACAACGATGAAAGAAATCCGCAGTCTGAAGCCGGAAAAAAGCGATGGTTTCCCCGAGATCGAAGATCCAATTCAGTTGTCACGCCTGATTCTGGATGAGCTTGGTGCGTTCCAAACCATTTATCACGCGGAAGCGCATCATGATCTGATTGGTCATATGCTGACCTATGGACATGCGCTTAACATATTATATGAATTGGGTTATCCGGCATTATTCCACAAAGGCATCCCGCCATTCCTTACCATGGTGAAGGCATTACGATTAAGCCGAGATGTGGATATTGAACAGGCGATGCCGACATTGCAATCCCCTGTAGACCTGCTGCCACTAGAACGGGCGGAACGATCGGTGGCGCTCCCCCATGAACTGGAATACTGGCTCACCGACAGACGTTCCCGTGACTGGAATGGTGGTCATGTGTTCAAATTCCCGTTCAGCTTCTATCATCATGCGAAGAACGGGGAGCCTGTACCGGAAACATGGGAGAACTTTCGTTATATCATCGCATGAGATAAAACATACATTTCAGAAGGGATGTCCGTCATGACGGACGCCCCTTCTAGACATTATTCTGGTCACCGAATTGTGGTCATTCTGCACCTTTTTAACGGGGCCAAATTTCAAGGATAAAAAGGATCAGCATGACTCTGGACGCCAGCATGTATGGTGATTTTCGTACGGGCTGACGAGTCGCCCATATTCCCCAGGAACTAATAAGTGCAATACTCCCCCAGAACATCCATAAGGAGATGCCTTCGGGCGTAAATAGAAAGGACAGCTTGGGCAGTCCCCTGTTGCCAGCCCCAACAAGAACAGTGGTCATATAGACGAGGGCAAGGAAAAGCAACTCGAAGAGCAGGGTTTGCAGCCAGAAATAATAGATGTTGAACACTCGTAACATGATGACCGTGATCAGGATAAACAGGATACCAACGGATAAGAATGTTGCCGCAATCCATCCAATGAGAGAGGTGGTTATAACATCTGTTTCCTGATATAAGATGTACATCACCAATGCATACATAACGGGGCCCGCCATATAACTGGTGACAGCAATCCAAAGATAGAAGAAATACCTCTTTTTCATGGTCATATCCATCCTTTATTGTTCGTAGGATTTGAAAGCTGCTTATGTCATATAAACATCATCAGGATGGGGTTGGTTGGATTATCAATAGGAGTTTCTCTCGAGAAATCGACATTTAACCGCCACGGAGACGACCACATTCAGGCGTAATTCATCCCGATTACCATCAGCGCGAGTGGGTAAAGGCGGTAAAATGGTATTATCGGATCAGCAGCAAGGAAGACACACCGACAGCTCATACGCTAACGTACAGACCGGCCATGGGGCCGGTTTTTTAATTCGGTGATTGTTCCCTTGCCCTGATCGGGTAATAAGACTAAACAGATAACAGGAGGCTACGTGATATGAAAACAGTATTGTATGTTCCACTGGATGATCGTCCAGCGAATCTGGATGATGTGATTGTGCAAGGGAAAGCAGCCGGTATCCATATCGTTACACCGAACCTGAGTGATCTTAAGAATCGTCTGGACTCGGAGAAAACCGTAGATGGCACAACGCTGCTCGGTACCTCTACGCCGGTGTATGGCAAACCGTCCAATATTCATGACTTTATTCTGAAACATGCTGCCAAAGTTGACGGATTTATTATCTCATCCGATATGCTCGCTTATGGCGGTCTGATTGGCAGCCGTCAGCTCCGCGAAGATGGGGGAGGCACCTATCCTGAATACGATGAGGAAACAACGCGTTTGCTGGATGTGATCCGCGTAATCAAGCAGAAATACCCACGCAAACCTGTCTTCGTAATGGATACCATCATGCGCTTGGCTACAACCTCGTTTGCAGATGGCTTGGCGCTTGATGCATATAATGAGTCCCGTGGGTTGATGCAGCAGCCGCGTCAGACATACACCGAATTTGAAGATATTATTCAAGGTTATAACCTGTCCCCGGATGGAGTGGAATATGGGACAACAACCTATTTTGATAAAGAACAGTATTACAATACAAGACAGCATAAATTCAAAACAAATCTGTACATTTTGGATCAGCTGGCTCGCTCAGGTTATATCGATTTCCTCGCCGTGGGTGTCGACGATGCCAACACGCAGGGTGTTCAGATTAATGAAATCAACTATGTAGAAGCACGGATCAATGAATGGCTCAGTGGAACCAATGGACAAAATCCGGATCGTGCCATCATTTTGCCGGATGCGGATGGTCTGGGGCATGCTTTGGTTGCTCGTATGGCTAACCAGTTGTTCCGAGGTGGGGCGAAGACACGTTACGCCGTGAAATATTTTGGTCCTCACGGCAATACCATCATTAACACATATGAATACATGGACGTACATGAGAATGTGGTTCGTCATGTGGATATTGTGGGCGGTGTGCTTGTGGCCGATTCGGCATATCCTGAACCGGAGGTGGTGACGGATCCGATGACTAGTGTGGATAATGAACAGCTGGTGGCTGTATCAGTCGAGCAAGTTGTTCCATTTGATATGGCTTCCGAACTGGATCGTATGACCAAGGGTCACCCGGGAAATTCCGGAGAGAACACAGCCGTCGACATCGAGATTATTGCGATTACCGCTCTGGATCAGGTGCAGGCTGCGTTGGAGCAGTTGACGCTGAATGGGGAGCAAGGTCTGCCTTCGGTGTTGATTGATTTTGTGGGAAAAGGTCCAGCGAATGTTGATGTTGCTGAAGCGTTGCTGAGCAGTCCATATACCGGACGGGTATTGGGATACAGTGCGTGGAATACGCCGGGCAACAAGATCGGTATTGCCGTAGGTATGGGGCAGTCCAGGTACGCGTTGATCACCACAGAGAAGCATGAGCATAAATTGCGAGATGCAATGAATGCACATGGCTCCTTGTTGTTTAAACGTTTCCTTAAGGATTATTACTATAAAGCGGTAGCGATTGCAGAGATTCGCACGTATTCCCGAGCACACGCGTTGTATACCAATGTGGCTACTCTTTCGGATCAAAATATGCTGCTGTTCAACTCAGAGGAAGACTATGCCCATCTGCAAACATTGCTGCGTGATTTGATGCAGACTTATACTACGGCGCTTGCGAATAAGACAGCCTTCCAGACAGGCAATGTGGCGATCAAACAGATCTGTAATGACGAATTGTCCTACGCGACGTATGCTAGTGCGCTGCTGGAATATGCAAATCCCGACTTCATCTGGGGCCGCGCATTTGAGATCATATTGAACCCGCAGGTTACTTTGAACTAAGGTTTGAAATAGTAGAACGCGTTATGTCGTCTTTTTTCCACCCGAACGACTCCCTTATTCGCACCGAAGTCGTACGGAACACCATCCGCGCTAGGGATGAAAGGGTGTAAGATTGTATTATCGGATCAATAACAAGGGACGCACCGAAAGCACATACGCTAATGTACAGACCGGCCAAGTGGCCGGTCTTTTTGATGCGGTGAATGTAGTCCCTGTAATGGTTCGATAGCATACAGACTCTGAATTCAAAGGGGGAGTCTACTGCTGCTGCATTGTCGCTGCACGGTGTGGGCAGATCTCAAACTTGCAGCCAAAGGGGGCGAAATGAATGTGTCTATGAACAATGAGATTAGCACGGTCATGAGCACCGATAAAATGAGTATGCTCATTAAAAAAACGCTGAAACAGAAGCTCACTGTACTTGTTTCAGATTGGGATGGTCGTGTGCTGGATGTACCTGCGTCAGGCGAAGGATTGGCTGGGCCTTGTGCCGTGGTTGCCTTTGCCGAAGAAGTGCCGAAGTCTGCTTGGGCAGGATATCGACGGATCATCAAAATCTCACCATACGCTCGTCCGGAAGATGGCGGTGCTGAAAAGGTGGAATCTTGGTCAGCCCTTCTAATCGAAGGGTTGCATCAAGTAAGGCTGGTGGATGAAGCAGGTGAGTCCTTCACTTGTATCTATCTGGGTTCTTCCGATAGTGACCGGGTAGATGCAGGGTCTGGCATGCTTACGCGTAGTCTGCGATTCGGAGTGTATGTTCCCGAAGACTCGGGAACTGCTCTCGTTAAAACAGAGGACGCATGGCTAGCTGCGCTTCAAGGCTGGACACAGCAGGAACTTGGCTCGAACTGGTCGGTATATGGGGATGTATGGCCCGGTGGATACGAGAAGCCGTCTGTGTTATGGAGAATGGCCGGATGCAGCACGTCTGTGGCGGGCACTTCAGCATTGGAGGTTCGACAACAGTGGATTGGACATGTGCTCACCGATCATACAGTGTTAACACGGAATACGGTTACTCGCTTGGTCCGGCAACTTGCGGTGCAAGCTCGCCTTGCCGTTAATGAAACGGGGGGCGAAGCGCACGAAGGTAACACGAGATATATTACAGTGGATGAGGTCACGGCAGATTTACAGGCAGATGCGTATCTGAATGGTCAGATTCGTCTGACACTACAGCAGCGGATTCGTCGCCCGGGTACGAATGTACCTTTGATTCGTGAGATCCACCATACCAAAGGCATGGAGTAAACGTTAGTCGAGAGGAACCTTCTATTAAGAGTTGTTCCAGATTATAGCTTTGAGTAGATTTATATAGCTTCAACAATGTAGCTTCAAATTCATAGGTTCATAGGATCGAAAATTCATAGGTTACGCTTAAAGATTAATGTTAACGAAATTAGTAGTCCAATAAATGAGGTGAGAAGGCCATGGCAAACTCAGTGAAAAAAAACAAACAGACAGCCCCGCGCTATACACGGGCAGAACTGATGAATCATGCAGAAGCTCTCTTTGCCGTTAAGGCAGAGGTGCTGTACGGTGCGCTGTACGAAGCGGCGCAAGAGACGTTTTCCATAGAAGAAACACAAGAACGAATTAACCAATTTATGAAAGCGAAGGTGAAGGCATAATGGCAGGTGGAACTTGGGAACAAACGAATCGTCCGGTCCTTCCGGGCTTATATATGAATTTTCAGGCGGCAGCATCCTCAGCCATTCAAGCGGGTACGCGGGGAACGGTCGTTGTGCCGGTTAAGGCCAACTGGGGTCCTGTAGGAACTTTTGTTGAAATAGGGAGCGAAGCGGCGATTGAACGCATGTATGCGGCGAATGTGCTGGACAACGGTACAGCCTATACGTCCTTGAAGCTCGCCCTGTTGGGTGGGCCGAAGAAGTTGCTCGCTTATCGGGTAGCAAGTGCTGCGGCCAAAGCAGCTACGCTTACGTTGAAGGACAGCGGTGATGCCAATGTGCTGCAACTGGATGCGAAGTATCCGGGGGATCGTGCAAATGGATTCTACGTCACCATCCAGCCAGGTGTGATTGATAATACGAAGCATGAAGTGCGCCTTTTTGAAGGTAACCGGATGTTGTATGCACTCCTGACAGCGGATATTTCAGCAGCTTCTCTGGCAAAAGAGATTAACGCGGATGAACAAAATGTCTGGGTAACGGCTCAGGCGATTGGCGATGGTACTGGCGCGGTTGCTACTGTTGCGGGTGCGGCATTCAAAGGCGGCGTAAGTGGCAACGATGACCTGACCAATGCGGAGTACATTGCAGTACAGGGTGCGCTGGAAGGGGAGCAATTCGATGTCTTGGCTTTGGATCAGGCGGCTGATGCACCTCTGCTTGCGAGTTTTGCGGCATGGGTGAAACGTGTACGTAGTGAAGGTAAACCGGTGATGGCTGTGTTTGGCGGTTCCGCAGCGGATGATATCTCTGCTACAGCAGCACAAAAAGCAGCAGCACGTTCGCTTGCGCTCAACCATGAAGGTGTGATTAACGTCGGTACAGGCGTTCGCCTTGGAGATGCATTCTACAGCTCGGCTGAAACGTCTGCTTATGTTGCAGGACTGATAGCCGGACAACGTCTGAACCAATCCACAACCTATGCAGCTACGCCGTTCGATGATGTGACACGTCGCTGGACGCGTACTGAACAGGAGCAGGCGGTGCAAAATGGCGTATTTATTTTCTTCCATGATGGACGTCAGGTGAAAGCCCTTCGCGGTGTAAACACACTGGTAACCCCGGCCGCTGGACAGAATAATGCGTGGAAAAAAATCCGTTCCATTCGAGTGTTGGATGCTATTAACACGGATCTGCAACGATCCGCGGAAGATACGTATATCGGTAAAGTGAACAATACCGAAGAGGGTCGTCAGGCACTGATTAGTGCCATGAAGGCCTATTTGGCGCTGCTTGCACAGAGCAATGTGATTGAAGCTGACGGTTATGATGTCATTCTTGACCCGGCATACTATGGTGCTGCACCCGTTCTCAAGCCGGAGGCAGATCAAGTATTCCTGCAATGGAATGTGAAACTGACCGATGTGATGGAGCAGTTGTTTGGTACATTTTACGTGCAATAAGACTGTGTGGAAGGAAAGAACTGTTTTCTAGAATTATTACTACACGTTGAACTGATGGTTTACACGATAACGGAGAGGGCAGAAAAAATCTGAAGAAGCGAAGCGCTCGCCTTTATCCCCGGATTTTCCCTTTATGAAAAGGAATCAAAAAAATCTGGGGATAACAGCGATCGGAAGATTGTTCTGACTGCGGAGTTATACCGTGTAATATTTATTAGTTCAACGAACCCAAGGAGGAAAATTTATGTTGGATGCGTCAAGAGTAATTCTCGGTACCCATGGTCAGCTGCATATCGATGGTGTGTGGCAGACAAACATTAACAAGTTGGAAGCAAGTGTGGAGATTGAAAAGCGTGAGCTGAACCTGGTCGGTAACGACTGGAAAGTGCATAAAAACGGCGCAAAAAAAGGAACAGGCACGATCACGGGATACAAAGTCACTTCCGATATGATCCTGCGCGGTTTCACCAAATTCGAGATCATTTCGAAGCTGAACGACCCTGAATCATATGGACATGAGAGTGTACTGCTGAAAGGTTGCATGGTGGACAAAATTCAGCTTGCCAACTGGACAGCGGGTGAGGAAGTACCGGAGGAAACGGGCTTTACGTTTGAAGGATTTGAATTGCTGAATCCGATTGTGGCGAACTAAAAAGGACTTTAATGGAGGCCGAGATGATCTCGGTCTCTTTGTTGTCTCTACAGGCTTGGAATTTGGCATAGATGAACCCATTAGTGAACAAGAAGGAGATAACGCCCAATGAGTATGAATGAAAATATGTCAGAAGAACAGATTTTGGATCAATTGTTTGAAGCAGCAGAACGTTTGCCAGAGGAGAATGTGCGTATTCAGCGTCTGGATCTGCTGTTGACCTTGCGTGGACTGACGTCTTCCAAAGTGGATCACATTCGCGAACGCTGTACGATTCGAAAAACGACCAAAGGCCGCACCGAGGAAAAGGTGGACACTGAAACGTTTAACGCACTGCTCATTTCCGAAGCAACGGTGAAATTGCAAGTCCGCAGTCTGGAACTTTCCGGCTGGGGGGATACCCGCATTACCGGCCGCATGAAGCTGTCTGGTGGAGAACAGGCGGTTCGCCGCATGCTGCTGGCGGGTGAATTGGATGCTGTAGGTGACAAAGTGCTGGAGCTGTCCGGCTTCGGTGTGGAGATTGAAGACCTAAAAAACTGATTCACTCCGGCGGGATGACCACGTTCCTGTATCACATGTGGGTGCGTCATCATCTCCGGCCCGGAGAGTTCTGGTCTTTGCCACGCGGGGAGCGCTCGCTGTTGCTTGCTTTCTCGGAAGAGGAAATGTCAGCGATCACTTCGCAAATGAATCGATAACGATATAAGGCAGGAGGTGAATGAAATGGCAGAAATGATTGTAGGTCTATCCAAATCCAATACGGAAATGAGGACAACCCTTCGATACCTGGATCAGATCCAACGCTCGACGGAACGTCTGGGCAGAGTTCGATATCAGAGTCTGATTAAGGTGAACAATGAGCTGAGAACGACTGGGCGCAGGTTGGAGCATATTTATAGTATGGCTGTGCGAATCAGCAGGCTGCGTATTACACCGACGATTGGGTTGATTGATAAGCTGAGTCCAGCCCTGGATCGCGCATTGGCGAAACTGAATAGTTTCAGGGACCAGATGGTTACGGCTTCGGGAACAGTATCTTTTGAGGTTCGACAGAAGATCGAAGTGGCGATGGGTAAAGGAGTACCATCAGGTCCAACTATGACTATCATGATTCAGAACAACAAAAACATCACTAACAATTCGAAGGAAGAAGAACCAAAAAAATGGTGGGAAAAGGCACTAGAAGTAGCTAATAGTTTTATGGATGCGTTCAACAACATAGCAGATATTATTGATCGTTTCAAAAAGAAAAAAGTAGATAGTCCTCCACCAGATCCAACCAGAAGCCCTGCTTCCAAATGCTGCTGTTGCACAGGTGGAAAGGTGGCCAAAAACCGTAGAGTTCGTTCACCAAATGCGGGTGGAGGCGGAGGTCCTGATCGAGGCAGACGAGGCTACCGAAGTGGTAGAAGATCAGGCAATGGACCGAATCCGGGCCCAAGACCAAATCCGGTACCAAGGCCACCTGTACCTGATCCGCCTAATCCTCCACCCAATCGAAATAGAAATGGGAGAAGAGGACGAAGAGTTAGAGGCATGGGTGGATTAGGTTTTGCCGACTCGGGTTCACTCGGATCATTAACCGATATGCTGGCAGGTAGTGGGTTGATGGACAGCTTGAGCGGAGGTTTCGCCAAAGGTGCCAAAAGGCTTCTCGGACCCATAAGCATGCTCGCAGATGTGGCGAATGTAGCGACAGCACCCCCGGAAGAACGTGGTCGAGCGGTAGGTTCCATGATTGGCGGCACAGCAGGCACTGCGATTGGTAGCGCCATCGGTAGTGTACTTTTACCTGGTATCGGGACATGGGTTGGTGGTGCAGTAGGTGGTTGGGCCGGAAGTGCAGCAGGCGGTTGGATCGGAGACAAAGCGAAGGATATTGGAAACTTTATGTCTAGTGCTACCGAGGGTGTAGGGGATGCTTTGTCAGGTGCAGCGGACTATGTCTCTGAGAAAACCAAAAAAATCACAGATGGTATATCCAGCTTCTTCGGCTTTGATTCCAAAAAAGAAGAAAAGACAGTCTCGGCAGCAACGGTGGCTTCACCGTCGCAAGTACCAACAGGGCCGCAGATGGCACCTGCTTATATTCCACCAGCACTGACCATGACAGGCCCAACGGCATATATGAACAGTAAGGTCGGTCAACCTACATCTGCTGGCTTCATGGGAACTAGCATGATGCAGAACCAAGCGATGGCGCTTGGTAACGGTGCACAGACGAATGGAAAATCGTCCACGATGACGGTACAGATATCTGAAGAACAGCTGAGCAGTCTGTCCGGATACTTGAAAGATTTCAAAACCGAAACTACCAATCAGATTGCGATCAATATTCCACCAGGTGCGGTGCAGGTGACCGTGCGCGAAAATGCCATTGATTATGACGCAGTTTCTCACCAGGTGGGGCAACGGATATCTAACGAGTTCCGCCGTGCGATGCAAAATCGCAAAACAATTATGGCCTAAGCAGAAAGGAGGCCGCAGATATGTCAGTACTTGAAGATAATGTTGGTCCTAACAAAATGTCATTTACATTGAAGGACGGCAATACTCGATTTCAATTCCCAGTGAACCCTGAAGAAGTTAATATTTCCAGGTCTAAGGGATATGAAACGGTCAATATGTTGGAGCATGGCGAGTTTGATTTTGCGCAGGGGGAGAAGGTGAAGGAGATCACCTTCTCTTCTTTTTTCCCAAAAAGATTTGATCCGTCCTATTGTATGGATGAAAAATCTTTTCTGGATCCACGTGTGGCGATGAATGTGCTGAACACCTTTCTGATTTCCAAAAAGCCGCTGCGTTTCATCATTTCAGAGACGGGCGTGAACGTGCCTGTTTTTATTGTTTCGCTTAATTCAAGCTTTCGTGGGGGGGAGACGGGGGATATTTATTTCGACCTGACCCTGCGAACATGGCGGGATTCCAAGGTGGAAAAGGTGGGCTCTGCGGCATCCGCGAGCAAGTCAGGTTCTCGTACCGATTTGAAAAAGAGCAGCAAGACCTACACCGTCAAATCTGGCGACTCCCTGTCCAAAATTGCAAAGCTTGAGCTGGGCAGCAGTTCCAAATGGAACGAGATCTATAAGCTCAACGCAAAGATTATCGGGAGTGATCCGAACCGGATCAAGCCCGGGCAAAAGCTGGTGATGCCATGACCTACAAGGTCATTGTCGACGACAAATATGACATCACCAAGCTGGTGGAAACGATTACGCTAAAGGATTCGCTCGACCAGATTGCCTATCAGGCCAACATCCGGCTGGCGGTGTCTGCGTCTTCCGGTCTGCCTTCGATCTCACCTGGGATGGCGGTGCGGATTAGCGGGGTTCCTTTTGGCGAAAAATCCATGGTTCACTTGCTGCATCCTGCGGTCATCTGGGAGGTGGAAAGCTCGAACAGCGGCACCAAGCGGCTGTCCCTCACAGTGTACGACCGGATGATTTATCTGGAAAAATCGGAGGACGAGTTCCTGTTGCCGAAGGATCAGACGGCTACGCAGCGACTTAAAACCTACGCCAAAGAGTGGAAGATTCCATACGCTACATTGCCGGAAACCAAGACAAAGCTGGGAAAAGCCGTGTATCGATCACAGACGATTTTCTCGATGATGTTTGCCGATCTGAAGGAAACGGCGAAGTCCGGCGGGGACATGTACCATCCACGGATGACACCCGGCGGCTTGCAGCTCTTTAAGGTCGGAAGTAATGCGAAGGTGTATGAGCTGGATCGACTGATTGATCTTACCCAGATGCGTACGCTCGAAGGGGCGGTTACCAAAGTGAAGGTGATGGCGGCATCGGAGTCTGGCAGTGGCAAAGAGGTTCCATCCAAAGTGCTCGCGATTGAGCAGAATGGTGTGGAAGAACTGGGCACATTGCAAAAGCTGGTAGAGGACGATCAGGTGAAATCGACAACTGCCGCGAAAAAACTGGCGAAAAGTCATCTGACGGGTATTCAGGAGACCTTTACGATCTCCGCACCGGATGTGAATACGATTCGCGCTGGGGACGCGGTGTTGTTAAAAGGGCTGAAGCTAATCGTCATGTCGGTCAGCCGTGATCTGTCTGCCGGACCTGGAACGATGACGTTGGAACTGGGGACGGCTGAGCTGGTGAAAAGGAGGGTTTACCTTGAATAAAGATGATCCGTATGGGCATTTTGCCGACGTCATGCGGGGCGCGATGAGCACGCATTCCCGTCAAGCCGTGAGCGGGCTGGGAGCAGTGTTGGGTACGATGACATCGTCCGGCGTGAAGCTGGATGATTTCAAGCACGAAGTGCAGGATTATCTCGTGGCCGAGTTGCCGGGCACGCTTGGACTGCCGGAGCGCGAGGTTGCTGGCGCGATCTCCGGTATACCTGACGTGGCAAACGGCGGGACGACGGGCACGGGACGGTTTCTTTTGCAAGAAGAGGAAGTGGAAGAAGCGGTGTGGTCTCTTGGTAAAGGATTAAAAGCGGGAGATCGCGTGCTGGCGATGCGGGTGAATGGCGGCAACGACATTGTGGTGCTGTGTAAGGTGGTGAATGCACATGCCTAGTTTGTTCCCGGAAAAGGGTGTGGTCTGGGGAGATGAGGAGGATCTGTCGGGGGCGGCTTCGGAAGAGGTACGCTTTGGGCGGAGCTGGAGATTCGATTATGATGCGGGAGATTTTGTACTGACTCCGAGTGGCAAAGTCGCTGCTGCTGATGGGCATGAAGCATGGGTGCAATGGTGCATCAAGGCGGTCAAGACGCCACGGTACAGACATGTGATTTACTCTCGAAACTATGGTTCGGAGCTGGAGGATCTGGTGGGGCAGGGCGACAGCCGAGGTGTGATGGAAAGTGAGATAACCCGGATGGTGACGGAGACGCTGCTGGCTGATCCACGCACGGATTCGGTAGACCAGTTTACATTCGATTGGAATCGGGAACAGTGCATGTTTTCGTGTCGGGTGGCGAGTGTGCAGGAAGAGATGTTTATTCTGGAAAGTGAGGTGATCTGACGGGATGGCTGAGATTCCGCGTTATTTGGAGGACCAGACGGAGGAACAGATTATGCAGCGTATGCTGGATCGTCTGCCCGCGGATCTGGATAAGTCGGAGGGTTCGTTTCTGTGGGATGCGGAGGCTCCAGTTGCATTTATGCTGTCTGAGGCGGCGTTGTGGGCGCAGGAATTACTGCGGCGGGGGTTTGCAAGTACGGCTGCGAGCAGTGATCCGAATTTTCGTTCGGAAGAGCTGGATCTGCGGGCGGGAGAGCACGGCATTACGCGGCGAGCTGCTGTGTCGGCTCAGGGTGCTGTGAGGTTCACGGGTACGCCTGGGAAAGTGGTGCCTGCAGGAACGGTCGTGGCTACACTCGCGGATGAAGTTTCTGCTGAAGCTTCACTCGAATATGAGACAGTGGGACGTTTGGAACTGGATGCAGAGGGCTCTGGGGTGGTAGGCGTGCGAGCGCTTGTTGCTGGAAAAGAGAGCAATGTGCCCGCCGGCACGGTAACGGTGCTGTCTACACCTGTAAGTGGCGTGACTTCTGTCACGAACGTTGATGTGATAAAAGGCGGTGCGGATGTGGAGGCGGATACCGCGCTGCTGGAACGCTTTTATGCCAAAGTCCGCAACCAAGGAACAAGCGGCAACAAAGCACAATATGTGCAATGGGCCAGTGAAGTGCCGGGGGTTGGTGCAACGCGTGTGATTCCGTTATGGCAGGGGCCAGGCACGGTGGGATTGTATCTGTTGGACACGGACAAGCGTGCGGCGGGTACCGACTTGGTAGCCGCCGTGCAGAAGTATGTTGACCCAACGCAGGATGGGCAAGGTAAAGGTGTTGCGCCAGCTGGGCCAGTGGTGTCGGTGATGCCAGCCGAGGAAGTGCCGATGAATATTCAGGTGAAGCTGACACTGGCAAGTGATGCAACGTTGGCTGATGTACGGGAACTGATCGAACGCGGGGTGACCGCGTATCTGAAGCAGCTCGCTTTTGCCGATCCGCTCGTTCGTTACACCCGTATTGCCGCGATCCTGCTGGACATTCCGCCCATTATCGACTATTCGGAGCTTACCGTGAACGGTGTGAGCGACCAGAATATTGAGATGACCGCGAGTCAGGTGGCCGTGTTGGGGACGGTGGAAGTTCATGAGTAGTGTTGGGCATATGGTGGATGAGGAAGTAGTTAGGGAGTGCGGAGAGCAAGGAAGATTGGGAGAAATACGCCAATCTGGATTGGATTTGGTGAGCGAGACGCTCCATGATGATGTGCAAGGAAGGGAGGGGACAGGGCATGAGTGCTCCTTCTACTGTAGATGCTGGACTGACGAGTGAGAAAGGGCGGGCGCTGTTCTCGTATTTGCCAAGGTATTATGAGACTTCGCGCGTTATGCAGGCCGATATGCAGGCCAAAGGCGTCGAAATGGATCTGCTGTATCATGCGCTGGATGAGACGTTGGCGCAGTTTTTTGTTCGTACAGCAACGTGGGGTCTGGACTTCTGGGAGCAGGAACTTGGTATTGAGACGGATCGTCTCAAACCTGTGGACCAGCGGCGTGCCGTGGTGGAGTCCAAGCTGCGTGGTGCCGGGAAATTTTCGGGAAGACTGGTTACGAATGTGGCTGAGGCGTATGCAGGGGGCAAAGTGGATGTAACTTTTCAGCCGGAAGCATGGAGTTTTACGGTGAGCTTTGTGGATACGATGGGCATCCCGCCCAATATCGATGATCTGAAACGGGCGATTGAGGAATTGAAACCAGCCCATATGGCCGTGGAATATGAGTATCGCTATCTGGTCTGGGATGATCTGGACAACAAACAGATGACATGGGACGAACTCGATGCCGCGTCTTTGACGTGGAATGAACTGGAGGTGTGGGCGTAATGCCAAAAGAAACAGATCGACTAAAATTGCCTCTTCCCTTGGGGAACGAGTATGTGACCCGGGAGAGTATTAACGGGATTTTTGAAAAGATTGATGCAGGTGTTGCAACACGTGAATCCATCCTTATACCTGCGGAATCGGATCTTAATAGCTATATTACAGAAGGGGAATATTATTGCCCAACGAATGCGACAGTAGGAACTTTAGCTAATTCCCCAGTAGGAGTAGCCTTTCATTTGACGATAGAAAGACATGCTGGTGTGGTTCAAACTCTAACAACCTTTGAACCGAGTAACCTACAAGTTTTTCAAAGAAACTACTATGTCGGATGGGGTCCATGGAAAAAAGTACCTACAAGTGATGATATTGAAGAGGTAAAGGGATATACCGATCAGAAACTCGGAGAAATCGTTATTAATGATGCATCCTTAACAGATAAGGGTGTCGTCCAACTGTCCAACGCAGTTGATGGCACCCGTGAAGATGTGGCTGCTACGGAGAAGGCGGTTAGAGATGCGAGGGTTGAGGTAGCCGCTCAAGCAGCAGCAAGTGCTAAAACGTATACAGACAATCAAATAACTCACGTTTCAAAATCAATTAATTTATTCTCAGCAGCTATACGTTCATCAAATAATATCTATGTTTGCGATTTTAATACTGAAGTTACTGTCTCTAATGGATTCTCTTTCAAAGTTCAATTTAACACTACTAATACAGTAGTGAATACACCGACATTCTTACAAGTAAATGGTGTTAATTACCATTTAAGAGCGGAACATTTTAAAAATTTTGATTTACCTATTAACTTTATTGATTCGAGTGTAGTTTATGAGGTTGTCTATCTTGTATCAATAAATTCTTTTGTTATGAATGAAGTTTCTAGGGATGCTGATTTACGTGGTGGTGAAGTCACAGTTAGGGTTGGAAAGAGTGCGTCTACTGCTCAATTTAGTACAATACAAGCTGCAGTAGATTTCTTGAAAAAATTTAATGCTGGAGTAAGAACAATTAAGATTGTAAATAGTACGACTTCGTCTGTAGAAACTTTCGCAGGAGATATAACTGTGAAAGATTTTCACGGTGCGCCATTATATTTTTCCTTCGATCCCAGAATAAGAATTGAAGGATTCTTTAATATTAGTGATTGTAGTGCAGAAATACTTATTAATGGTAACTATATGGTTCCATTGGAAATAGTACATGTTAATTTCGGGATCCATATACAAAATTGTAGCAAATTGAGACTAATATATGTAAATAAGACGACTTCAGGTTACACCTTTATTAGAGCCATACGCGTACCAGTTTTACACGTTAGTTACTGTAATATATCTAATCAGATGGATTGTTTTGATATTACAGATGGATCGATAGCATATTTTGATAGCATTAAAGGATCAAATAATACTTATGGCGGTAGTGTAAGAAACTCTATTCTCACGCTTAATAGCTACTCAGTAACAAGTTCTAATAATACTACTTCGAGTGCTGGCCTAATTTTGAAATAGCTAAAAACTAATGGAACCACGTTGGTAATGTAGTTTTTGTAAAGAGGGTATTATTAGATATGGTAATCTATTCGAGAGTCTAATATTCAAAGGAGGTGAAACAATGGAACGATGGGACACCTTATGGAAATGGGGAATTGCACTCATGAGCAGCTCAGTAACCTACTTCTTCGGAGGCTGGTCAGGCGTACTCGGCGTACTACTCGTGTTCGTCACCCTTGATTACCTAACCGGCATCGCGGCGGCGGGTATGACTGGCAAGTTAGAGAGTAATGTTGGCATGTTCGGCATCGCAAGAAAGGTATTTATTTTTGCAATGGTATCGGTGGCTCATCTGGTGGACGGTGTTCTGGGAGACGGACATTTGTTCAGGGATGCGGTCGCCTTTTTTTATATCGCAAATGAGTTGTTGTCCATTATTGAAAATGGGGGCAAGTTGGGCGCTCCGATTCCGCCTGTGATTCGGCAAGCCATTGAAGTGCTTAAAGGGAAAGGTGGATCCGGGGGGATCTCAGGTAACTATACTCCTGATTCCAGAGAATCTTTTGTACAGTCAGATCATGAGGACATTGATCAACAGATTAGAGATGAAACGAAGTAAAGGCTCAGTATTCATTCGAAATTGTCCTGTGGCAAGATATAGAGCACTACAGAGTCGAAATTCTGCACCAGTAGCCTACAAGTAGTGAAAGAGACGGAATCGATTCTGAAGAAGCGGAGCGATCGGAAGAACGATCCGTATCTGGAACGGTCGCATACCGGCTTGATATTTCTTCCTAAGAGGATAGATACTCATTGAACATAGCTATTACCATCAACAAGGGACACGCACACAAGCAACCCCTGATCCCCAAGCATTAACTATATACAAACGGCAATTTGCCGCATAAAGGGTGTGAGAAACATGCAAACGAGAAGTTCGGGCAACACACAGGGCATTGACGTCTCCCGATATCAGGGCAATATTGACTGGGCGAAAGTGAAGGCAAGTGGCATGACATTTGTATTCATCAAGGCAACTGAAGGACAGACGTATACCGATCCGAATTACCAGAAAAATGTAACAGGTGCACTGGCTGCAGGTATGCTGGTGGGAACGTACCATTTCTTCCGCGCGACCTCTACCGATGGTGCTAAGGCAGAAGCGGAACATTACGCCAATACACTTAACAAAGTTGGAGGCGCCAAGGCGCTACAACTGCCACCTGTCATGGACTACGAGAACAACCCCGGCAACCTGAGCAAAGCACAGATGAATACGGTAGCGAAAGCCTTTTTAACCGAATTACAACGTCTGACAGGTGTAAAACCGATCATATACACGGGCAATTCTTTTGCCGGGAATTTTGACACATCACTCAGCTCATACGATCTGTGGATCGCGCGTTACAGTAGCACTCGTGTACCGGACGACCAGCCGGCATGGAAGCGTTGGACGTTCTGGCAGTATACTGATTCGGGCAATGTGAATGGCATTAGCGGCAACGTGGATATGAATGAATTCGAGGGAACAGCGGCACAGCTCAGAGCAAGATACGCAGCAGCCACGCCGAAACCACCGGAGCCATCCAATCCAACGAATCCAACCAACCCGAATCCAACCAACCCGAATCCACCAACCGAACCACCGAAAGGGGGCGAACCGATGACAGCCGAAGAGAAAGCAGCGTTTGATGCGCTCAAATCCCAGGTCGATAAACTGCAGGCGCGTCAGCAGATGGAAGTTCCAGTATGGGCGAAAGCAGCAGTGGATGCAGCGCTGGCATATGACACCAAAAATCCGTTGTTCAGCATCGATAATGGGGCGAGTTATGATTTTTACCGTTTTATTACCGTGATGCATCGCAGAGGTTTGTTTAAAAAGTGAGCTGATTCTTAGCAAATAAAATATTGATTTTATCTGAATGTGGATGGAATGGAGAAGGGACACGAGACGCTTTTTGTCGAACTGTGTTCCTTTTTTGTGTTTTGTGTAAGTAATATTAACGCATATAATAAAGTTGAAGACTTATGTCTGTAAATCTCTTGTCTAATTGATTAATGTGATGTAAAGTAAGTTACACGAAATTGTTTTTTACCACAGTTTATTTACACAATCCTCCTCATCATGACAAAACCATAACATATGAAGTTATTGTAATGTCTCCCTGTTGTACAATCCAACATCTCAAGATGACTCGTTCATACGTTTTACACATCCAATCTGCAAGAGAAAAGCACCGTCATAAACAACTTACACATCTAAACAACCTAGCCTATTTTGAGTTTCTTTCATATGTATTGCAAACGAACGATGCTTAATCGGGTTCCCACACTTCATGCTCCAAGTCGACACGCTCGAGGAACAGACGTTATTGGTACCCAGCAGCGTAGTATCCATATGCCTATTTATATATTGAATCCACTGACTTGAACTTGCTCTTACGAGTCCGTAACCATTCGCTGTTACTAATTGACCTTAGTTCAAATAAATTGCAACTATCACATTCCATCCGACAGATTCATCCTACAAGATACTTTGTTCGTTGTACTTTTTCTTTTTCTATAAAAGGAATAGTCCATATCCGTAATCCATGTGCATGATGATCTGACTGTTACTTATATCCATTATTCTGTCTCCCATGCTGTTTATAAATTTTATATACATGCCTTACTTTTCCCGGAACTTTAATTCAGGTATCACAGGCACCTAAAGCCTTTCATTGATACAAGCAAGCACCGAACCAATGGCTATCATTGAAGTTTTTTCATGCCAGCATCACACACATTATGAGACAGGGAAGGGTGTTGTACGTATGCGAATGAGAAAGAAATGGATATCCGGTTTTTTGACTCTGGCTTTGAGTACCGTCTTAGTGTTGTCAGGTTGCTCGAGCAATGAGGGGGCTGGGAATTCGCCTGCTCCGGCGGAAGGCAGCGAGCCACCAGCCGAAGTGACGGAAGCGCAGGATACGATGATTATGGGGCGTGGTGGGGATTCCGTAGCACTCGACCCGGCGATTGTGACCGATGGGGAGTCGCTGAAGATTGGACATCAGGTGTTTGATTCATTGCTGGATTACAAGGAAGGCGGAACAGAGGTCGTTCCTGGACTGGCAGAGAGCTGGGAGATTTCGGCGGATGGGCTCAAGTATGTGTTTAAACTGAAGTCCGGTGTGAAATTCCATGACGGTACGGATTTCAACGCTGAGGCTGTAGTGTTTAACTTCAACCGCTGGAGCGATCCGGCGAGTGAATATAAATTCGAGGGAGATTCCTTTGATTATTATGATTCCATGTTTGGTCCAGAGGATGGACGTGTGATCAAGGAAGTGAAGGCGACGGATGAGACTACGGTGGAGTTCACATTGAACCAGCCACAAGCGCCTTTCCTGCAAAATATTGCGATGACACCATTTGGCATTGCCAGCCCAACCGCGATTCAGGAGAAAAAAGAAAACTTCAAAAGCGAGCCTGTGGGCACGGGCCCATTTGTATTCAAAGAGTGGAAGCGTAATGACTCCATCACCCTGGAGAAAAACGCGGATTATTGGAAAGAAGGACTGCCGAAGCTGAACAAAGTTATCGTGCGTTCGATTCCGGATAACACGGCTCGCTTCAATGCCCTGCAAAACGGCGAGATTGATGTGATGGAAGACCTGAACCCGGACGATCTGTCCATCCTTGAAGGCAACAGCGAGTTGCAGAAGATCGAGCGTCCACCGTTCAACGTGGCGTATATCGGCTTTAACTTCAAGAAGAAACCATTTGATAATGTCAAAGTCAGACAAGCCCTCAATCATGCGGTGAACAAGCAGGCCCTTATTGATGCGTTCTTTGCTGGACAAGCTGAGCCTGCTGTCAACCCGATGCCGCCAACGCTGTGGGGATACAACGATACCATTGAGGATTACCCATATGATCTGGAAAAAGCAAAAGCTTTACTGGCCGAAGCTGGCTTCCCTGACGGTTTGCCTGATCCGGTAACCTTCTATGCCATGCCGGTATCCCGCCCGTATATGCCTGATGGCAAGAAAGTAGCAGAAGCGATCCAGGCTGATTTTGAGAAAATTGGCGTGACCACCAACATTGAATCCCCAGAATGGGCGACGTATCTCGATGATGCCAAAGCCGGGGAGAAAGACGATATCTACATGCTCGGCTGGACGGGGGACAACGGGGACCCGGATAACTTCCTGTACACCTTGCTGGACAAAGACGCCATCCCAGGTAACAACCGCAGTTTCTACGTCAACGAAGAGTTGCATGTATTGCTGACAGATGCGCAAAAAGAAACAGATCAGGAGAAGCGCGCCGAGCTGTACAAACAAGCACAGGTGATTATCAAGGAAGATGCACCGTGGATTCCACTCGTGCACACCACGCCAATTCTGGCGGGTAAATCGAACCTGAAAGGTTTTGTACCATCTCCGCTGGGCAGTGAATCCTATGCCGGTGCCTACTTCGAATAATACAGACGTAAGCTGAACTTATCCATTTCAGAATAACGGAGAGTGGAGAATCACTCTGAAGATGGCACTGCACCTCGGAGTGAGTAGGTGTAATTTCTTTCTATTAAAGCGCTGGTGAGACGAAATGCTTGGCAGAACCCACATCCGGACGTAACTATCCAAAGCATGCGTATCTGCCAGCGCTTTTTATTTTGCACGATATGTCGAAGGCAGGTGAACAGGATTGAACAGCTATATTGTCAAACGTGTGCTTGTGTTGCTGCCCGTACTGCTGGGCATGACCCTGATTGTCTTTTCCATCATCCACGCCATCCCGGGTGATCCGGCCGAGACCATACTTGGGCAAAAGGCAACCGAACAATCCAAGCAGGCCCTTCGTGACCAGCTCGGTCTGGATAAACCCTGGTTCCAGCAATATTTCGCCTACTTGGGCGATTTGCTCAAAGGCGACCTCGGAACATCCATCCGCACCAAGGTGCCTATTGCCCAGGAAATTGTGCCTTATCTGACAGCTACCCTCGAATTAACAATGGCAAGTATGTTGTTTGCTGTCATTATTGGGGTGAATGCCGGGATTATCAGTGCATGGAAGCACAACTCCTGGTTTGATTATTGCTGTATGGTCATTGCTCTAGTGGGTGTATCCATGCCGATCTTCTGGCTCGGCCTGATGGAACAATGGCTGTTTGCGAACAAGTTGCAGTGGCTGCCATCCATTGGGCGCATGAATGCACGTGATCCGGTGGAAGCCATTACGGGCTTGTATGTACTGGATACAATGATTGCTGGACAATGGGGTCAGTTGTGGACCGTAACGAAGCATTTGTTGCTTCCGAGTATTGCGCTGGGCACCATTCCAATGGCCGTTATTGCCCGGATGACCCGCTCCAGTATGCTGGAAGTGATGAGTTCCGATTACATTCGGACTGCAAAAGCCAAGGGACTGGGGCCGTTTTTTGTTGTATATGGACATGCGCTCAAAAATGCGTTTATTCCCGTGCTTACCGTGATCGGCATCCAAACCGGATCGTTACTTGGGGGTGCGGTGTTGACCGAAACGATCTTTGCTTGGCCGGGCGTGGGACGTTATATATATGAAGCGATTAGTTCGCGGGACTATCCGGTGATCCAGAGTGGCATTCTGATCGTGGCATTCTTTTTCGTGGTGATCAATTTGATTGTGGACCTGCTCTACGCCGTGTTCGATCCTCGTATTAGTTATAAATAGCGAATTCATCATTCAATCATATCCAGGAAAGGAGACGCCGTATGGCCAAATTATCGACCAATACCGGACCATCCATTGAAGCTGCAACAGCGAGCACAGCCGGTCCGTGGCGGGAAGCGTGGAGAACGTTTCGGAAAAATCGGCTTGCGCTTGCAGGTCTGATTATTATCGTGTTTTTTATCCTGTTGGCTTTCCTCGCGCCATATATCGCACCTTACGATTACAAGGAACAGGTGCTGGTGGATCGGCTTCAGGCCCCTTCGGCAGAGCATTGGTTTGGTACCGATGATCTGGGGCGTGATGTGTTTTCCAGAGTGCTGCATGGAGCGCGTATTTCCTTGTGGGTGGGCTTCTTCTCTGTCATTGGTTCCATTATCGCGGGTACGCTGCTTGGTCTGATTGCCGGATTTTATGGAAAATGGGCGGACATGCTCATCTCGCGTTTATTTGATATCTTGCTCGCCTTCCCGGGGATTTTGCTGGCCATCGCCATTGTGGCGATACTGGGCCCGTCGTTGCAAAATGCACTGCTCGCCATCGCTATCGTGAACATCCCGACTTACGGAAGATTGGTACGTTCACGGGTACTCAGCTTGAGACAGGAGGAATTCATTACGTCGGCACGGACACTTGGGGCGGGCAACGGGCGAATCTTGTTTCGCCACATCTTGCCCAACAGTCTTACTCCGCTGATCGTGCAGGGGACACTCGGGATTGGGACGGCGATTATCGAAGCGGCTGCACTCGGATTTCTGGGCATGGGTGCGCAACCACCCGACCCGGAATGGGGTAAAATGCTATCGGACTCCCGTCAATTTATACAAAAAGCACCGTGGACACTCATCTTTCCCGGCGTTTCCATTATGTTGACCGTGCTCGGCTTCAACCTCATGGGCGATGGACTGCGCGATACCCTTGATCCGAAAATGGCGAAAAAGTAAAAGTTTCTAACTCTAACTATGAGTGTCTCTACCTATGCCGGTTCGAACTTTGGTTCGAGGCGGCTTTTGTATTGCCTGCGGGATTACGTTAAAATGATTGGTGATGTGTCAAAGTTGAAGGGGGATTCGATCTTTTTGTTAAAATAACCGCCTGCGTATTGACACCCAATTTTCCCATATGTTATATAAAAGGAAGGGTTTAGCACTCCGATCATTAGAGTGCTAACAAATGATGTTTTTACTATACGCCTACATATGGAATGATTCTGTTTTTGAAAATAGATATTGAACCTGAGTAGCCATGCGGAGCCAACGGGCGCTACAGACATGAAGAAGCAAAATGTTTGCTTAATCAACAGAATCCATTTAATAAAAGGCCCTAATCCTCAAACAAGTTCCTGATCAAATGCGAAAGTAGTGCAGGGGACGAAATCGATTTGGAGGAAGCGAAGCGTTCGCCTTTATCACCGGATTTCTCCTTTTTTAAAAGGGAATCAAAGAAATCTGGGGATAACAGCGATCCGAAAAACGATTCGTAACCGGAACGGCTACATGGCAGAACGTCATGCACTTATTTTTTGCAATGACTCATTAGTGTGAGTCACCTTATCTGAGGACTAGAGCGCTCAAAGGTTTTTGAGTCTCCTAATGGTCGCAGGAATATCTCGGTTATTTCTATTTTCAATCCAATCATTCGATATCCAAATCTGAAAGGAGTCCAACCACTCATGGCTAAAAAAGAATTCCAGGCAGAATCCAAACGTTTGCTGGATATGATGATCAACTCCATTTACACCCAAAGAGAAATCTTTTTGAGAGAATTGATCTCCAACTCCAGTGACGCCATTGATAAAATTTATTACAGAGCACTAACTGACGATGCACTCGTTTTCAACAAAGAGGATTACTTCATCAAGCTCACCATTGACAAAGAAAACCGCACGCTCACACTGACGGATACCGGAATCGGGATGACGCAGGAAGAGCTGGAGAACAATCTGGGCGTTATCGCGAAGAGTGGTTCCCTGGCGTTTAAGAAGGAAAATGAAGCCAAAGACGGTCACAACATCATCGGACAATTCGGGGTTGGTTTCTACTCGGCATTTATGGTGGCGGACAAGCTGACCGTAACAAGTAAAACGCTGGGCAGCGACGAGGCTTGGAAATGGGAGTCCGAAGGCGCGGATGGTTACACGATCACACCAGCTGAGAAAGATTTCGTAGGTACAGAGATCGTCCTGACGATTAAAGAAAATACCGAAGAAGATTCGTATGACGAATTTTTGGAAGAGTACCGCCTGAGATCCATCATCAAGAAATACTCCGACTTCATTCGCTACCCAATCAAGATGGATGTAACGGGTCAACGTCCGAAAGAGGGCACGGAGAACGAGTTCGAGGAATACCAAGAAGAACAAACCGTGAACAGCATGGTGCCGATCTGGCGTAAAAATAAAAGCGAATTAACCGAAGAAGACTACAACAACTTCTATATGGAAAAACGCTACGGTTTTGACAAACCGCTCAAACACCTGCACATCAGCGCAGATGGCGCAGTGGTATACAATGCGATCCTGTTCATCCCAGAGAACACGCCGTTTGACTACTACACGAAAGAGTATGAAAAAGGCCTTGAACTCTACTCAAATGGTGTATTGATCATGGATAAATGCGGGGATCTGTTGCCAGATTACTTTGGATTCGTCAAAGGTATGGTGGATTCCGAAGATCTGTCCCTGAACATCTCCCGTGAGATGTTGCAACATGACCGTCAGCTTAGCCTGATCGCGAAGAACATCAAGAACAAAATCAAGAGCCAACTGCAAAGCCTGTTGAAGGACGAGCGCGAGAACTACGAGAAGTTCTACCAAGCGTTTGGTCGTCAATTGAAATATGGTGTATACAGCGACTATGGTGTGAACAAGGATACATTGCAGGATCTGCTGTTGTTCACGTCTTCTAAAGAGGGTAAACTCGTGAGCCTGGACGAATACGTCTCCAGAATGCCGGAAGATCAGAAGTACATCTACTATGCATCCGGTGAGTCCATTAGCCGGATTGAGAAGCTGCCACAGATCGAGGGTGTTCTTGAAAAAGGGTACGAAGTATTGTACTTTACCGATGACATCGACGAGTTTGCCATCAAGATGATCGCGAACTACAAGGAGAAAGAATTCAAATCCATCTCCAGTGGTGACTTGGGCATCGAAGATAGCGCGGATCAAGAAGAAACGGACGCTCAGGACAACGACAACAAAGAGCTGTTTGAAGCGATGCAAGCTCAATTGGCGGGTAAAGTCAAAGCCGTTA
Source organism: Paenibacillus sp. FSL R5-0519 (assembly GCF_037974275.1). Classification (NCBI taxonomy): domain Bacteria; kingdom Bacillati; phylum Bacillota; class Bacilli; order Caryophanales; family Paenibacillaceae; genus Paenibacillus; species Paenibacillus sp. FSL R5-0519. The sequence continues at coordinate 5,160,342 of NZ_CP150234.1, read as the reverse complement.
AAGCTTCCAAACGTCTCAGAAGCCACCCGGTATGTTTGTCCACTGAAGGTGAGCTGACGATTGAGATGGAGAAAATCCTGAAAGCTATGCCGAACAGCGAAAACGTACAAGCCGACAAAGTGCTGGAAATCAACGTGAATCACGATGTTTTCAAATCGTTGAAAGACGCTTTCGCGCAGGATCAGGAAAAACTGAACCTCTACACCAGCCTGCTGTATCATCAAGCTTTGCTGATTGAAGGATTGCCAATTCAGGATCCAGTAGAGTTTACTAACGATATCTGTAAGGTTATGGTGTAACAATCCGGCTACAAGGGTGCAATAACATCCTTGATGAAAAAATTTACGCCGCTTCAAAAGTTAAATGGCTTGAGCATTAAGGCTGGAAGTTAAATTACTTCGATGCATCTACCATATTTATCCGACAGGGCATTGCTCCTGTCGGTTTTTGTTTTTTTACCCACAACGAGAGGGTGCGGGTGAGGCAGACTATCATTGTAGTGGTGGATAATATTAATATAAGTTGAACTTGATTGTTATTTGATTTTAGCGTGATAAATGGTGAATACCATTAAGGTATTTAAAGGACAGCAAAAGTAGTGAAGGGGACGGAATCGATTCTGAAGAAGCGAAGCGGTCGCCTGAAAGCTTTCTGCAAGAAAGCTGCATCGGAAGCATACGCTATTCCCGAATTTCTCCCTTTCTAAAGGGAATCAAAGAAATTTGGAAATAACAGCGATCATAAGAACGATCCGTCACCGCAACGGCCACCTGCTGGCAAAGTGAATACTTGTTGTTGTTCTGCCATGTGAGCTAACGTATGTAAATAATAAGTTCAATGTTAATCATGATCATTTAGGTGCACGAATGATAGTCTGACAGGGTATAATAAAAGAATAAGACTGTTTATTACAAGTTGATGTAAGAAGAGATGACAATCGCAGACAGGTTTTGCTTTTCGAAACCACAGATGTTGTGTATAATCACTCAAAATAGAGACAGTCGGCTAGGAGTGATCCCCATGCAATGGAACGATCTGAGAGAACATAGACAATATCCTGAACTAACCAAATTGGATGGATCTCGTGCAGCATACGAACGGGACTATTCCAGACTCATTCATTCACCGACCTTCCGTCGGTTACAGGGCAAATCGCAGGTGTTTGGCGCAGGAACGGGTGATTATTATCGTACTCGGTTGACCCATTCCCTGGAGGTGGCGCAGATTGCACGCGAGGCTGCCCGCAGCTTGATTCGTCGTTTTCCCGAGGTGGACTGGGACCGTGCCGATAACCCCGGCCTTATTATTGATTCAGAAGTGGTGGAGTGTGCTGCAATCGCACATGATTTCGGTCACCCGCCGTTTGGACATAAAGGTGAAGAAGTATTAGACGGTATTCTGGATGACCTCATTAACACCGAGGCTAAGAAAATTATGAAAAAAAGCCGCAGCGCCAAAGTTCCCAAGGTGGAGTCTGAGGTCCGTGCCGAGCTAAAACGGAAATATGAGCATTTTGAAGGAAATGCACACAATTTCCGTCTCATTATGCATTTGGAAAAGCGTGAGGATATCGACGGACTGAATCTGTCTGATGCGGTATTACTAGGAATCAACAAGTATCCGTACCCTGGGACAGAGAGCAAGAAAGGCATGTATCATCATGAGTGGCAATATATTCGTGAGATCCGTGAACGTTGGAACGTGCCGGCAGGCAAGAAGACGCTGGAAGCGCAGCTGATGGACTTATGCGACGACATTGCATACTCCTCGCATGACCTAGAGGATGGTATCAAAGCAGGCAAAATTGAAGTACACGAGCATTTCCTGCAAGATCCGCATGTGAATCGACTAATTGTGGATAAGATTACAACACTGGAGGATCTATTCTGGGACGGATGGACCCGGGAAGCAATTGGGCAAAAGGTAGAAGAGGTGCTGGCTTCGTTCCTGCGCATCTGGAATGAGAAGATGCCGTTCTGCGAGCATGATTACTCGCGTACCCGACGTGAGGTGAAAGCTTATTGGGTGAGTTTCTTTGTAGGCAGCTTGGGTGTTATTGATGATGGTGACTGGAAGAAGGTTACCTTTGTCCGTGAAGGGGCTGAAGACCTTGATATGCTGCGTACGGTGAGTGTGCTTAAGAGTTTTGCATGGGTGACGATGATACGTGATCTGCGTGTGCAACGGCTACAGAAGCGAAGTGAGTGGATGATTAAGCGATTATGGGATGCATTCCTTGATCCGGAAACGTCCAAATCCATTATTCCATCCGACTGGCTGCAGCGGTATGAGAAGGATCAGGCCAAAGCGCAACCGATCTGGACCTGGGAACACATGGTGATTGATTATATTGCAGGAATGACGGATGCATTTGCCGAGAAAATATATAATGAACTCTACGGTCTGAAAGTGGGTTCCATCTACGATCTGGATTAAAATGAACCGATATAAAGGGAGATGAGACGCTTGGCTACAAGAATGAGTGATAAGTTCAGTCTGGGCGTACTTGACCTTGTTCCAAGGTTAAACGATGCCACAGCGGAACAGGCACTTCAACAATCGGTGACACTTGCGCAACAGGCTGAGGCTTGGGGATACACCCGATACTGGACATCAGAGCATCATGATATGGCTGAACTGGCATCGGCCTCTCCTGAAGTATTGCTCTCACATATCGGAGCAAAGACGACAACGATCCAGCTTGGCTCAGGTGCGGTCCTTTTACCCCATTACAGCCCGCTCAAGGTTGCAGAGTCGTTCCGTCTGCTGGCTACCCTCTATCCGGGACGCATTGAGCTTGGGCTCGGACGTGCTCCTGGCGGTGGTCCTCATGCGACGATGGCACTCAGTGGCAATTACTTGCAACATGTGTCCAAGCTGCCCGAATCACTTGCAGCACTGACGGAACTGCTTGAAGATCGATATACCTTCGAGAATCATCCTGTGACGGCTCGTCCGATTCCAAAGCTTCCGTTATCGCTTTGGATGTTGGGGACCAACGTAAAGAGCGCAGAATTTGCGGCACGGTTCGGCATGGGCTATGTCTTTGGTCATTTCATGAGTGATGCTGATGGTACAGAGGCTGTAAGGCGATACCGAGAAGGATTTGTTCCCAGTGCAACCATGAAGGAACCTGAAGTTATGGTGGCAGTCAGCGTATTGTGTGCGGAGTCAGAGACGGATGCCTTGGCCTGGAGTCGTCACATGGCAGAGAGACGCAGGGCGGATGGAAAAGAACGTTTAAGCGAGCTGAATTCGAGTGGTATCGAGGTCTCCGGCACGAATGATTCAGCCAGTGCTGATCTTCATGAAGCTGAGCGGCACTATGCAGGTACACCTGAGCAGGTATGGGGTCAATTGGAACAAGTAAGTCGCAGGCTGGATACGGAGCGGTTGCTTCTGGTTACAGCAGGACCCGATTATGAGCGCAGGCTGAATTCTTACCGATTGCTGGCCGGGCAAAGACAGAGCAATCTTGAAGTAGGCGAAGCACTTTATGATGCAAACCGTTAAAAATAAAGCGGAGAGCTGCAGATCGGGATGTTACCGTATGCTGCAGCTCTTTATTGTAGAATAAGCCAAAATTCAACAAGACTTTACTAAATTAAGCTTCTTAATAACAAAATAATGTTATAATACTTTACGTCTATTTTCCTATCGATATAATATAGATAAGTTCTTTTGACAAGAGGTCAAAAGAAGGGGAAAACAATGACAAAAGCACCTGAATTCGGGATGACCGAAGAGGTCAAGGGGGGAAATCATATGTTCAGCAGATTTAAGATCAAAAGTATCGGTCTGCGTATCAGCATCGCGTTCTACTTGTTAATCCTCTGTTTGATTGTTTTGAGTGTCACCATTGTCACCCGCATGAATTCAATCGAATCTAACACAAATGAGATTACAAACAATTGGATGCCATCAATCCAGCAAATTAACAGGTTAAACTACACTACGGAGCACGTCCTTTCGCTAAGTTATCGTCACTTTGACGCGGATAAATCGGACAAGGGAGCTTTGTTAGAAGAGCGTACCAAGTATATTCGTGAAACGACACAGGCGATTAAAATTTATGACCAGCAGGAAAAGTCTACGGAGGAACTCGAACACTGGAATGCGTTCAAGAATAAATGGGAAGCGTATCTTAAGATTAATACGCAAGCAATTAAACTGAGTGATGAGGGTCAGACACAGCTGGCCAAGGAAGTCGCTGAAAAAGGTGCAGACTCCTTTGACGCCATGCAAGTCGATCTGGATTATCTTGTGGAATACAATCAGAAACAGTCCGATATTGCGGCGGCCCAAACGATCAGATCGGTTCAGGATGGTAGAATCATCATTATTATCGGTGTTCTTGTCATGATTGTCATTACAGCGATCAGTATTCCGATTATTCGTTCACAGGTCGTGAAACCACTGTTACGTGTCATTAGTGCAGTGAAACTGATTGCCGAAGGCCAATTGAATGTTCAGGATATACATACCAAACATGAGGATGAAGTCGGTGTTCTGGCCAAAGCGGTGAATGACATGAAAGGTAACCTGACTTCCATGGTTCTGAGCGTCAGACGAATTGCGGAAGCTGTCAATCGTCAGAGCGGGGAACTGGCAATCTCCTCCGAAGAGGTTAAGATTGGTAGTCGCCAAATTGCTGTGACGATGGAAGAGTCAGCGAAGGCCGCGGAGAGCCAGGCAGAGACCGCTGTGGAATCAGCTCGTGCGGTTGAAGCGTTGAATGATCACATACAGAATCATACGGAGCAAGGCAATCAGCTGCGCGTCATGTCGGATCTGGTACTGGAGCAAGGGCTGAATGGTCGCAAGGCGATGGAACAGTCCGTGCAGCAGATGCAACAGATTTCCGGTTCGGTCTCAACTTCCATGAACAAAATGGAACGATTGAATCGTAAAAATGAAGACATTTCCAAGTTGGTCCAGGTCATTCATGACATTGCACGTCAAACTAATCTGCTGGCATTAAATGCCTCCATTGAGGCAGCGCGTGCGGGAGAGAGTGGACGCGGATTTGCCGTAGTGGCATCAGAAGTTCGGAAGTTATCTGAAGCTGTGCAGACTTCGGTCGAAGAGATTACGGCGATTACCGAGGATATTCAGCAGGAGTCGCAAGGCGTAGTTGCGGAATTGCGTACAGGCGTTCAGGAGACCGAACTGGGTCAGGAACATGTACTTGCTTCAGGTCAGCTCTTCCGTACGATTAATGAATCGGTGGAAGGCATGGTTGGAGTCATCAGCACCATGACGGATGGCCTCGCAGGCATGCAGGAGGCAAGTGGACGAATGAATGATTTCAGTCAGCAGATTTCCGCTGTTTCGGAACAATCGGCAGCGAGTGTGGAAGAAGTTTCTGCATCGGCGGAAGAGCAGGTAAGTTCCATGGAGACGATCAGCGGCAATATTCAAAGTCTGAAAGACTTGTCGGAAGATTTGCTAACATCCATTGAAAAATTAAAAATATAACCTTCTTCTTATAATAGAAGAAACTGGATCGTGCATGGGCGGTCTGTTGAGAATCTCAAAATAAGGTGTTCCTCAATCCTGGGGACACCTTATTTTTTTCTTTCCAAATAGTTACCTCCAAAGAAATGGATAGTTGTCTAGCAGTCTAACATTGTATACAATGACTACCTGAAGCATTCGTAACAGCTGATATTTGATATGTATACACTGAGCTACTATTTATATAGAAGAAACATGACTAATGAAGGAAGGAGAGGAGAATTTTGCCTGATGAAACACTTGGTAGTTACACTACTTCTGGGAAATACCTCTACACCTTTGCTTGCCACGAGAACGAGCGTGAATTATGCATGCTGGAGCTGGATACGTTGCTTGAACCGAGTTCAGAGATCGGTATGGATAGGGGAGCATATGTGTGGTCTGAACGACATATATCACCTGGACGTAGTCCTTTTATCCATGGAAGATTAGATGTAATCGGTGAAGGCGATACGGTGAATGACCTGCTCCCTCTTGCCAAAGAGATTCAGCTGCTGCCAGAAGAGACATTTAAGGTGATTTGTCTGAAAGAAGGGGACCATGCCCCTGATTATGCACAGTCTCGTCAACTGGAAAAAGAAGTCGGCATGTGCATTCAAGGCAAGGCACAGATGAAGCAACCAAAAGTGACTTTCGGCCTAATTCAAACAGGAGAAAAATGGATCTTGGGCCAGTGGACAGAAGCAGATCGATCATGGCAGATTCATCGGCAGAAGCCGCAAAACTACTCGACTGGATTTGGCATCACGCTTGCCAGAGCGTTGGTGAATATTGCTGTTCCGAACGTGGAAAACCATCGATTACTTGATCCGTGCTGCGGTATGGGAACAGTTGTCATTGAAGCTTTATCCATGGGAATTGATGCGAGAGGTAACGACCTGAATCCTCTGGCTGTCCGAGGTGCACGTATCAATCTGCCGCATTATGGATATGATTCGGATCGAATCACACTAGGGGATATGAATGAACTGCAAGATCGATATGATGCCGCAATTCTGGACATGCCCTATAATCTCTGTTCTGTACTCCCAGATGCTGAGCAACGAGCCATGTTGGAGAGTTTGCGCAGATTGACCCAGCGGGCAGTGATTGTTTCCACAGAGTGGGTAGAAGAGCACTTGTTGGAAGCGGGATGGACAGTAAAAGAGTACCGAACAGTAAACAAAGGCACGTTTATACGTCATATTTGGTTGTGTGTGTAAGTATAAAAAAACAAAACTCTACCTCTAAGGAAATTTCCAGAGGTAGAGTTTTTTACTGTGTACATTTTAATTGAACTAACGATTTACACGAGAAACGTAGAGGACAGAAATATTGTTTAGTTCAATTGATATCGTTGATCTGATTTGTACAATATTGCATGGGAACGGATGTTTGTGTTAATATTTATGACTATAATCCACCAGGTTAAGCGGAAGTGTCTGGCCAGCTACATAAGCTTCCAGATTTTTGACGAAAATATCGAGGGCACGATCCGTGTATTGCTCCGTGCTTCCTGCGATATGTGGCGTCATTAAGACGTTATCCATGCCCCATAACGGGTGGTCTGCCGGAAGGGGTTCTTCTTCGAACACGTCCAGTGCGGCGAAGGCAATCTGGCCGTTTTGGAGTGCATTCAGCAAGGCTTCCGTTTTCACACTGGGGCCGCGGCCCACATTGACGAAACATGCACCAGATTGGAAATGCTCAAATGCAGTTTGATCATATATATGTTTGGTTTCATCGGTCAACGGTAAAATGTTAATCACATAATCGCCTTGGCTCAAGGCTTCATGTAGCCCGGTCATGTCGTACATCTGATCCACGTTGGGGACATCTTTGCCTGAGCGACGAACACCGATCGTTCGCATGCCGAGTGCTTTGAGGATGCGGGCTGTTTCGGTTCCAATCTCACCTACACCAACGATGACCGCTGTTTTGCCGTGCAGTTCGGGTAGGGGGTTGGCGGGAGCTTTCCATTCGGACTGCTGTTGATGCAACATGGCTTGTCTCAGCCAGCGACTGTGGGATAACATCATGCCCAGAATAATTTCGGTGATTGGAATGGCGTGAACTCCATTTGCACTGGTGACCTGAATGTTCTTCTGCTGCAAATCTGCAAAAGGAAGATTGTCCACACCAGCGGACCAGACCTGAACCCACTTCAACAGGCTGTCCTGTCTCAATGCATGTTCAGTGACAAGAGGTGACCAACCGAGAATAATCTCAGCCTCTTTCAACTCAGCAGGGTCCAATTCCTTGGCTTTTCCGAATGTCAGGGTGTACCCCGGTGCGGCGTTCTGAATGCGTTGTTTCTGTTCTTCGGATAGAGATGGAAAACATACAATTTTACCCATAATGTGTGGTCCTCCTGAGATCAATAGTTTAATAAGTTTGGATAAATGAAGTGTATCAGATTTGATGTTGGATGTGCATAAGGTGGTAAATGCAGGAATCTAGCCTTATTTGCAAATGGTTATCTATGTGTCACTCTATACTTACCCAACTTGAAACGATATGTATAGTTATGAAATAATAGAGCGAACTTTAGAGAGGTGTATGCAATGAATAACCAATCACATCAGGATCATTCATCCCGACGGGAAAGATTGTTTGTGGCGATTCGTCTTCCTGGTCCTGTTCAGCAGTCTCTTCAGATGGATGCGAGGCTTGTACAGAACAAGCTTGATTTTCGTAAATGGACAGATCATCGAGATTATCATATAACCTTGCAATTTCTTGGGGATACACTTGTTAGTGAGATTGGACATCTTCGGAAAGCGTTGCGCTCAGTAGCAGTTGAATTCCAGGCGTTTGAACTTCAGCTTGCGGATTGGGGCACATTTGGACTTGAAGAAGCGCCTAAAGTGTTATGGAAGGGTGTTAGCGGAGAGATGGGTCGGTTGATTTCACTGCAAAAACAAATCGTTCAGGCCACATCGACTCTTGGATTCGAAGCTGAATTAAGACCATATGCTCCCCACATCACGGTTGCTAGAAAATATCTGGGACAACTCCCAGGTAATGAGAATAAAGGGGTATCTGGAGTGCTTCCGGAACATGCCTCAGGTGTTAATTCATGGATGGTGGAGGACATTGTACTTTACGTGACAAGGCTTGGACAATCTCCAATGTATGAGGTCTTGGACACGTTCTCTTTTTCCTGATAATCATTTTTATGCCATAAAATCACATTGACATTACGTTTATCCCTATGTAATATTAGCCATCGTTATTCAAATTCTTTTTTTTGGGTTACTTAGATAAGGGAAATGTTTCGACAGGAGGAATCTTCGAATGAACATTATAAGCAAGAATCGTTGGGTAGCACCGATGTTATCAGTGCTGCTTGTATGTATAGTGGGGGTAAATGTCGTTCAGGCGACGGGGAAGTGGAATGAAGCTAGTGATAGTAAACAGATGACCGAACTTGCGGCTTCTGTGCAAAATAACCAAACATCTGCGCAAGAAGAGAGGCGCATGATGGAAGATGGGACAAGTCTGTCTACACAAACCGTAGCGTGGACCGAATCTCTTCCAGCGAAGAACTGGCTGACGACTGCTCAAGAAAAGCAGGAATTGCAAGAAGCCAAGGCCAAGAACAAAGCTAGAGCTGTAGCTGCGGCCAAAGCCAAAAAAGAAGCTGCACTGAAATTGGCCAAAGTGGAACGTGCCAAAGCGGTGGCTGCTGTAACAACTCCCCCCCAAAAACTATACTTTACGCGGACCAAACTTCTGAACCAGGAAGACTCGAAACTCGCAACCTGGTCATACAGTGTGTCCGATAAAGAACTGCATCTGCTGCAAAAAATCGTCATGGCAGAGGCGGAAGGTGAACCGTACGAAGGCAAAGTGGCAGTTGCCAATGTTGTCTTAAACCGGCTGCGGTCAGCCAATTTTCCCGATACCATTTACAAGGTGATCTATCAGAAATCCCAGTTCAGTCCTGTAGCGAACGGACGTTTGAAACGTGTGGTTCCCAACGAGGACAGTATCAAAGCAGTGAATGCTGCGCTGAACGGGAAGAAGGAAGTTGCCGATGATACGTATTATTTCTTATCATTGACGCTTGCCGACGATCTGACAGTTGCCCGCTCGCAGAAAAAAGTAAAAACGATCGGTCATCATACTTTCTACAAGTAATCGACCCGTAAATTCTGCAAACAGGCAGGGTAGTTAACAGTGTGTGCTTCACACGACCCTTCAAAAAGCCTGAATCGCAGTTTTATTTCGTTATTTAAAATATGGTTATACTTTAAATTACCCTTTTTTCTGCCAAATCATACGGTCGAAATCAATGAAAATAAAAGAAGGTTCCCTTCCAATAATTCGGAAGGGAACCTTCTTTGTATATCGTGAGCACTTGCCTTGTCCTCTATAACACCTCATGAGAGCCGTTCTATAGGTCCATAGAGACGTTAGAATGGGATTCTGGTACCTGACAAGGACGTGGCAGCAATTCCGGCTGAGAATCGCTCTACGGGTGTTTTCGTAACTTCGGCTGTCGTCGGGAATAATAAATCATGAACAGCTTGGGCGCAACACGTTGGATCATAGGTTGAACGGCTGCCGGTAATATGTGCTACGTTCAGCGGGCTTTCAGCTTGAGTGGATGCCTGTTCACAAAGCTCGCTGAAACGTTTGGTAATCACATCGGCAGAGTGGATGACCTGGCCGTATCCGGCTTGTACAAAGTATTCACAGTTCTCTTCCTCTTGACCCGCCAGCGGAGGAATGAACAGCATGGGTAACCGCTTAGCCAACGCTTCGGTACATGTCATGCCACCAGGCTTCGTGATTAGCACATCGGATACATCCATCAGTTTGCTAACTTCACGGGTATATCCCAGAATACGAATATTAGGGTGCTGGAAGCAAGGCATCTCCTTCATTTTTGCAATCATTTTCTCGTTGCTACCAAGACAAAACACCAATTGAACACGATCTGCCCAGGACGTGAGAGCTTTCATATGATCTTCATCAAAAGAAAGTCCCCAGCCTCCACCCATAAGCAGCGCGGTAGGCATGTTCTGAAGCCCCATCTCTTGCCGCAGCTTTACTTTGTCGCCCGCTTCCCAGAAGTCAGGATGCACAGGAATTCCCGTGATCTGAATGTGGGAGGGATCGACCCCTCGAATTTCAAGTAATGCTTTGACCTGAGGGGTGGAGACCAGATATTTATTCACTTCCGGATTAATCCATGTTCCATGCACGTCATAATCCGTCACGACGGTATAGAGCGGGATATTCAGGCCCTGGCGTTTGAGCCGGGAGATCACTGCATTTGGAAAAGGATGGGTACAAATCACCGCATCCGGTTTCAGTTGGGATACGACCTGTGCCGTCTGTGTATAGAAAATTCGGTGCAACGCCAGCTTGGTAAAGCCATTTAATGACTTGTTGTACTGTGTGCGGTACAACAGACTGACCAGTTTGGGTTGAACCGACAGTGTCTTCCGATATGCAGAAAAGATTAATGGAGCTACCGTTGGGTTTAAAAATTTGCCTAGTTCAATGACACGACTGTGAACATGTGGACTGACTTTTTTGATGCCATGTGCCAGCGCATGAGCGGCCTGAGTGTGACCGGTACCGAATCCTTCCGATAATAAGAGCACTCTTGGTTTTCGCATGAGTTCACCTTTATTCATAAGTTTTAATTCATAATGAAGATATTCATCGTTTTCGTTAGCTATGGATTATACATTACTACATGAATATACATTGAAGCGCAGAATCATGTTTCATCCATAAATATTTACACCATATCTCTTGGTCTGAGACAGTCTGACTTCATTTATATACGTATGTTTGAGTCATCTTACACTATAGACGACGACAGGAGGAGTTTCCACTGCATTTCGGTTAAAAAAAATTAACACAATATTTAAATTGTTAGGGTTGCAATCTTATTGCTGAGGTGGTAATGTATATTTTGACCGAATGACCGGATTGTATTTTTGGTCATTTATGTAGGACGAATGAACATTGAATGGAGTAAAAGGAGGGATATGATGGCTCCGATTGACAGGAGACAGCAGGTTATTCATGCAGCAGCCCAGTCGTTTGCCATGTTTGGATACAAAGCAACTACGATGGACCAGGTCGCCAAGATTGCGAACGTGGGCAAAGGAACGATCTATACGTTTTTCACCAACAAGGAACAATTGTTTGATCAGATTCTGGTAGAAGTGATTCAGGAAATGAAGAACATCGCACATCGTGAAGTACATCAGGAAAGTGCATTTTTTGATAATCTCTTTCGGGTGCTGGATGCGTTGTTGGAATTCCGCCGTGATCACGAGCTACTGGTTAAGTTATCACAGGAACTGAAGGACTTTGGTACATTGCAGGCCAAGGAAGGTTTGGACAAAGTGGAGAAAGTGATTTCCGATTTTCTGGCCCGGGAGCTTGAGAAAGCGAAGGATAATGGAGAGATTCGGGATTGTGATCCGCAAGTGGTCGCTTTTATGATGATTCGCTTGTATATTGCACTCACCTCTGATTGGAACAAACAACATCAACCACTGAGCAAAGAGGAAATCAAGAATTACTTTCGCCTTTTCTTAATGGAAGGAATTGCTGCTGTAACGTAATCCGAATTTATTCTACTATAAATTAGGGTTATCATACATGTATGGCAGCGAGGCTTGTCGGAAGACAGGTTTGTTTTTTTGCTTTAAATTGACCGTTTGAGGAAAATGGTCACTTCGTGTTTCGGTAATTTTTCTGGAACGCGACATTTTATTTCATTATAGTTATTCCTGCTCATGAAGCAGAGAGATTAAGGGGAGAAAATGACATGAAATCTTTATCCGTGTTTTTCAAGGATGTGGGATCGGCCGTGAGAAACCCGAAGGTGTTGATCCCTGTTATTGCAATTATGTTTATACCGATCCTGTATAGTGGCATCTATCTGGCGGCTTATTGGGACCCATATGGTCATGTGGATGAGATGCCGGTTGCCGTTGTCAATCTGGATAAAGGCGCAGAGCTGGAGGGCAAATCACTTCATGTAGGTAATGATCTGGTGGATGAGCTGAAGAAAAATGCAGATTTCAAATGGGACTTTGTCAGTGCTAGTCAAGCCAAAGAAGGCATGAGTAATGACAAATATTATATGCAAATTACGATTCCGGAGAACTTCTCATCCCAAGCAACAACGTTGCTCGATGACAAGCCAGCACCGGCTGACCTGATCTATGAACCGAATGGCAATTATAGCTTTGTCGGTGCACAGATCGGCAAGACTGCGATTAAGGATCTGAAAGCCAAAGTCTCAGCCAAAGTAACAGAATCCTATGCAGAGACTTTGCTCGACAAGTTCTCAGAAGTATCTGATGGCTTAGCGGAGGCAGGTGATGGAGCTGGTGAACTGAACACCGGTGCAGGCAAACTGGATGATGGTGCAGTTAAGCTCAAGGATAACTTGGCGAAGCTTGCATCCGGGACGCTTGAACTTCAGGAAGGACTTTCTCCATTAAGTGATGGGGTTAACGCGTTGCACACGGGTGCGACCAAGCTTGAAAGTGGAACAACGAATCTTGTATCGGGTCTGCAACAGCTTCAGGCAGCCGCTTCGAGCCAGCTTCAGAGCGGAGCAGATCAGTTGAAGGATGGCAGTGCCAAGTTGGAAACGGGCCTTCAATCTTCACTGGATGGTACAAGTAAGTTGCAGGCTGGCCTGGCATCGTCAGAACAGGGCAGTGCGAAGCTGTCTGATGGTCTGCAAAGTGCCGTTCAGGGCAGCGGTACACTGGCAACAGGTCTGCAATCGGCTGTGGATGGCAGTGGGAAGGTTGCGGATGGAGCACAGAGCGTAGCCGCCGGATTGAAACAGCTTGCTGCATCGAACCCGGAACTCGCTGAAAATGCTGATGTACAGAAACTGCTTGCGGCGAGTGAAGCGGTTGCCGATGGCAGTGCGCAATTGCATGACAGCGAGCAGAAGCTGGCACAAGGTGCAGATCAGCTGCATCAGGGCAACCAGCAGTTGGCCGCGGGCGCATCCGAGCTTCATGTTGGTCAGAAGCAACTACTTGCTGGTGCAGACCAGCTGGTGGATGGACAAAAGCAATTGCTTGCTGGAGCCGGACAGCTTAGTCAAGGGGGAGCGAAACTCTCCGATGGTCTGAAGCAGTTCAGCGGCAAATTGGGTGATGCTGCAAGTGGCGGTACATTGCTCGCGAATGGTGCCAAGCAGCTGGGCTCAGGTACAACAGCTTTGCAAACGGGTGTGGGCAAACTCAGTGGTGGCGTTAGTTCACTAACCGATGGTTCCAAGCAACTGGGTGATGGCGCAGGCAAACTGGCTGACGGTCTTACTGAGCTAAAAGATGGTTCAAGTGAACTGGCAACCAAGCTGAATGATGCCGCGCAGAAAACATCCGAAGTGAAGAAAACGGATGATGTGGTGAACATGTTCGCTGAACCGGTGAACTCTTCGGAGAACACAGCAGAGAACGTGAGCAATTATGGTACAGGATTGACACCGTTCTTCCTGTCGATCGGTCTGTTTGTGGGTTCATTGATTTCGACGATTGTATTAAAAATGCGGGAAACGTCCGTACCTGGTGCAACAGGCTGGAATCGTTTTGTCAGCCGGACACTGGTATTTGGCTCCGTGAGTATCTTCCAATCGGTTATCGTGGCAAGCTTCATGTTATATGGTCTTGGACTGGAGACGCACAGTGTAGGGCTGTTCTATCTGTTTACCATTATTACAGGGCTGACCTTCATGTTGATCGTTCAGGCGCTTGTAACCTGGCTGGATCTGCCTGGACGTTATGTTGTCATTCTGCTGCTGGTCTTCCAACTTGCGGCTAGTGCAGGTACATTCCCGGTAGAATTGATTCCATCGTGGCTTCAGGCATTTAGCCCTTGGTTGCCAATGACACACAGCATTATGGGCTTCAAGGCTGTTGTATCGAGTGGTAATCTGGATGTGATGTGGCATCAGGCAGGAATTCTTAGTATCTATGCAGGTGCATCTATTCTGCTGACGCTTGCTTACTTCCTTTGGAATGGCAGACGTCCGAAAAAAGAAGTCGAACAGGCTGATTCCGGTCAAGTTGTGACGGCATAAGTCGAACCTGATCTTCAGCAGGGTCATATTTTTGAATAAAAACTTTATTTTCTTGTAGTGAAATTATGCAATATAGTAGTCAAATAGTGCAAATAGCCTGTGACCCCAAAAAGGGGTTGCAGGCTATTTTGTATACAAATGCATAAAGAAGTAAAGATTCGCTGGCTTACGCATTGGGAATTTGGTTGAATTATGGATAAACGCAGGCGGTACATGGAACGATTTTCTTCAGTCAGCAATTTAATTCAGTTGTACTCTGGCTTAAAAAGTGTATAATTATTCGAAAAAGAGATGAATTTAAACGTCACTACTGTAAAGCTGTACTGCAAAACATTTCTTATCAGAGGTATTAAAAAGTTTAAATTGCGCTGATGTTAGGTCGGTGTTAAAATAATAGAACTATATCAAAAAAACGTCGCTCCATTTCAGTAGCCGTGCCAGCGGCTGCGTGTTGATTTATACATGATGCTGTTTGCCGGATCGTCCGGATCAGCCCATCTCATTCAATGGCTTCTGCCCAATAGCAGGCTTATTTTTGACAGTCTCATGCTGTCACCTCTTCTATCTAGCAGGCTCTATCGCAAGCGAAAGGCCAGCTCCTCCCGTTTCATTGTTGCCTGTTGCCTATGTTCTTGATCTTTCCGAAATACTTCATTATAGAAAGGTTGCGTTCCATGAGACACATCGGATTACCTCCAAAACAGGGTCTATATGACCCGCAGTTCGAAAAAGACGCATGCGGAATGGGTTTTGTTGCCAACATCAAAGGAGTACCTTCACACGATATCGTTAGTCAGGCACTAACCATGCTCAGTAACATGGAGCACCGTGGAGGACAGGGAAGTGAGCCGAATTCCGGTGACGGAGCAGGTATCCTGATTCAGATTCCACATCGTTATTTTGCACAGGAAGCAGACCGTCTTGGTTTTGCATTACCTGAACAGGGATTCTATGGGGTGGGAATGTTGTTCATGTCCCAAGACCCTGCCATCCGTAGTGCGCACGAAGAGAGCCTCAAGAGTATTATTGAAGAAGAAGGACAGACGTTCCTGGGTTTCCGGGATGTGCCTACTTTTGATGAAATGCTTGGCCGTTCTGCACTTGCAGCGAAACCTTATGTACGTCAGGTGTTCATTGGAAGATCCGCAGATGTGAAGGATGAGCTTGGATTCGAACGTAAACTGTATGTTATTCGCAGACGCGCTGAGTTGGCTATTCGATATTCGGCAGATGAAGCAGAAGGTGGTTCATTCTACCTGCCAAGCTTGTCTTGTCGCAAAATTGTTTATAAAGGCATGCTCACAACGGAACAGGTGGGAGAATTCTATCTGGATCTACAGCAAGATCTCGTAGAATCTGCGATTGCACTCGTGCATTCCCGTTTCAGTACGAACACCTTCCCGAGCTGGGAACGTGCCCACCCGTATCGCTTCATGATCCACAACGGTGAGATCAATACGATGCGTGGTAACGTGAACTGGATGCATGCACGGCAGTCCTTGTTCGAGAGCGAATTGTTCGGTGACGACATCGCCAAAGTGAAACCGGTCATTAACCCGGATGGTTCCGATACAGCGATGTTCGATAACACACTGGAGTTCCTGTATCTCAGTGGTCGTTCACTGCCACACGTGGCCATGATGATGGTTCCTGAACCTTGGAGCACAGATGAGGGCATGGACCCTGCCAAAAAGGCATTTTATGAATATCACAGCACAATGATGGAACCTTGGGATGGACCAGCAGCAATGGCCTTCACAGATGGTTTGCAGATTGGTGCCACACTTGACCGTAACGGTTTGCGTCCAGCTCGTTATTATGTAACCAAGGATGACCGCATTATCCTGTCCTCAGAAGTTGGGGTACTTGATATTGCGCCTGAAGAGATCCTATACAAAGATCGTCTGCGTCCAGGTCGGATGTTGCTTGTGGATACACAAGAAGGTCGCATCATCTCAGATGAAGAAGTAAAAGCGATCATTGCAGCCGAGAATCCGTATCAGGATTGGCTTGATGAGCATTTGATGGATCTGAGCGAGCTGCCGGAAGCACCGGAACTTCCTGATCCAAAACATGATAACGTGACCCAGCTTCAACTGGCATATGGATATACATTTGAAGAGCTTCGCAAAATCCTGGAGCCAATGGCGACAACAGGTATGGAAGCTACCGGTTCGATGGGTTATGATGCACCACTGGCTGTGCTGTCGGATCGTCCGCAGCGTCTGTACAACTACTTTAAACAGATGTTCGCCCAGGTAACCAACCCGCCAATCGATGCAATCCGTGAAGAGATTGTAACGTCTACGGCAACAACCATTGGTCCTGAGCGCAACTTATTGAACCCTGAACCGGAGAGCTGTCGCCAGATCCGTCTGGATACACCGGTATTGTCCAATGAAGACTTTGCGAAGATTCGCCATGTGCGTCGCCCAGGCTTCCGCTCCATGACGATTCCGATTTTCTTCACTGCTGCGGAAGGAGCAGAAGGACTGCGCAAAGCAATGGATCTGCTCTTCGAAGCTGCGGACCGAGTCATCGACAAAGGTCATAACATTCTGATCCTGTCTGACCGCGGTGTGGACGCAGAGAATGCGGCCATTCCTGCATTGCTTGCTGTAGCAGGTCTGCATCACCATCTGATTCGTCAGGGAACCAGAACAAAAGTCAGCATTTTGCTTGAATCAGCAGAGCCGCGTGATATTCACCACTACGCATTACTGCTGGGTTACGGTGTGAGTGCTGTGAACCCTTATCTGGCCTTTGAAACGCTAGATGACATGATTCAGCAAGGATTGCTTCGTGGCATTTCGCATGAGAAAGCAGTGAAAAACTACATTAAAGCAGCTACCAAAGGCGTTACGAAAGTGTTGTCCAAAATGGGGATTTCTACGATTCAATCGTATCGTGGCGCTCAAATCTTTGAAGCGGTGGGTCTGAAATCAGACTTCGTTGACCGTTACTTTACCTGGACACCTTCCCGGATCGGTGGAATTGGGTTGGAAGAAGTAGCTGCCGAAGCGCTGACACATCACAACCGTGCCTTTACGGATAAAGACGGTAACGATAAAGTATTGGATTCCGGTGGCGATTATCAATGGCGTAACGACGGAGAAGAGCATCTGTTCAATCCGCAAACCATTCATACGTTGCAACACGCAGTTCGTACTGGAGATTACAAGCTGTATAAAAAATATTCCAAACTTGTGCAAGGTGAGAATGATCAGCTGTTGACCATTCGCTCCATGCTGAAACTGAAACCGGTTGGAGCTTCCATTCCACTTGAAGAAGTTGAATCCGTAGAAGATATCATGCGTCGTTTCAAAACGGGTGCAATGTCCTTCGGTTCAATTAGTAAAGAGGCGCATGAAGATCTTGCCATTGCAATGAACCGTGTTGGAGGTAAGTCCAATACCGGTGAAGGTGGAGAAGATCCGGCTCGCTTCATTAAAGATAGCAACGGGGATTCCCGTCGCAGTGCGATCAAACAGGTAGCATCCGGACGTTTCGGTGTTACATCCAACTACCTGGTTAATGCCGACGAAATTCAGATCAAAATGGCACAGGGAGCAAAACCGGGTGAAGGCGGACAACTGCCAGGACGCAAAGTGTATCCTTGGGTTGCTGAAGTCCGTGGTTCAACACCGGGTGTAGGTCTGATCTCGCCACCGCCGCATCACGATATCTACTCGATCGAGGATCTGGCAGAGCTGATCTATGACTTGAAAAATGCCAATCCGCGTGCTGAGATCAACGTGAAGCTCGTATCGGAAGTGGGCGTGGGTACCATTGCGGCAGGTGTAGCCAAAGGGCGTGCCGATATTATCCTCGTCAGCGGTTATGACGGTGGTACAGGTGCATCTCCGCAAGGTTCGATCCGACATGCGGGTATGCCGTGGGAACTGGGTCTTGCAGAGACACATCAAACGTTGATGCTGAACAATCTGCGTGATCGCGTCGTACTCGAAACAGATGGCAAAATGCTTAACGGCCGTGACTTGGCGATTGCAGCTTTGCTTGGAGCTGAAGAGTATGGTTTCTCTACAGCACCACTCGTTGCACTTGGCTGTATCATGATGCGTGTCTGTCAAATGGATACCTGTCCGGTGGGTGTAGCAACACAGAATCCGGAGTTGCGTAAAAATTATATGGGTGATCCGGCTCATGTGGTTAACTTCATGCGATTTGTTGCTGAAGATGTGCGTGAGATCATGGCTGATCTTGGTTTCCGTACCATTCAGGAGATGGTTGGACGTACAGATTGCCTCGAAACGGTAGAAGCCGTAGATCACTGGAAGAAAAAAGGTGTGGATCTGTCTGTATTGCTGCACGTGCCTGAAATGCCGGAAGGCTCTGCACGTTACCGTACACAGCATCAGAACCACCAATTGGAAGAAACGCTGGATATGCAGCAATTGTTGCCACTGGCACAGTCTGCTATTGAATCCGGTCAACCGGTTGAAGCGGTGCTTCCAATTACGAACGTTAACCGTGCAGTAGGTACCATTCTGGGTAGTGAGATCACACGTAAATATGGTCTCGCAGGATTGCCTGAAGATACGGTTAAATTCAAATTTGTCGGCTCTGCCGGACAAAGCTTTGGGGCCTTTGTACCTAAAGGCATGACATTGACCGTTGAAGGGGATTCCAATGACTACGTAGGTAAAGGATTGTCCGGAGGTAAACTGATCGTGATGCCTTCTCCGAAAGCAACGTTTGAGGCTGAAGATAACATCATTATCGGTAACACGGCTCTCTACGGTGCAACAAGCGGTGAAGCGTATATCCGTGGTATTGCGGGTGAGCGATTTGCTGTACGTAACTCCGGTGCCAAAGTAGTCGTTGAAGGGGTAGGCGACCATGGTTGTGAGTATATGACAGGTGGACGTGTCGTTGTACTCGGCGATACAGGTCGTAACTTTGCAGCAGGGATGTCCGGAGGTATTGCCTATGTGTATGATCCGGAAGGCACATTCTTGCAACGTTGTAATCTGGAAATGGTTCTTTTGGAGCGTATCGAAGATGTTGCCGAAAGTGCAGATCTGCGAGGCATGATTCAACGTCATGTTGCCAATACAGGAAGTGCTGTCGGTCAGCGCGTTCTGGATAACTGGCAAGATGCGGTGAACCAGTTCGTTCGGGTTATTCCGAAGGACTTCAAGCGTATGACGGAGCAGATTGAACGGGTTCAGGCGACAGGCTTGACTGGAGAAGCAGCACTGCTTGCAGCGTTTGAAGCAAATATGCGTGAACTTGCACGTGCTGGGGGTTAACTCCTTGTTCAAAGGTGAACGTGCATGAACAGGTTGTATGAAGAATAATAGGAGCTATATGGTTGCCATTTTGGCACCATATAGCTCCTATTTGGCTTTCGACAAAATTAGAACCCCTTCAAAAAACGTTATCGTCATGAGACGACAACATCACGGAACGTTCTCAAGTATAATAAGGCTAGTTTTGGAGGGCAGGGAAAGTATATAGATAAGAGAGGTTAGCGGAATGAATATGAAGCATCCAAACAGGGACGATCGTAGGCCGACAGGGAAACAAGTCGAAGCAACCCAGATGGACATCATGAAAGTTTTACTGCAATGCGGAATCGACCCGGAGCGTTGGAACCATTTCATATCCTCCGTCAACAACAAGCGTCCTTGACACAATAGATAACCATGGAATGGAGGGAATTAGGACACAAAAAAAAGCCCAGAAGCCAGAGATAGCATCTCTTGGGAACTGGGTCCTCTTTTCGGGTTTAGTCCATGCTGCGTTCCATGCGGACAAACGCAATAAAACGACGTGCCTCTTCTTCCGTTAAGGACTTCCCATCAATCATCAGATCGAAGCGTTCTAACACTTCTTTGTCCGATAACTCCAAGGTATCAACGAATTCACGTACGTCCTCATCCATCACGACATCGCTTTGCTTCGTACGTCCTATAAGATAATCAATAGACACATCAAAGATGTCAGCAAGTCTCGTTAACACTTCGAAGTCCGGTTTACGTCGGTTCTTCTCGTAGTGGGAGAGAGCAGCTCTGGTAATATGAATGGAGCTCGCAAGTTCTTCTTGAGTAAGTCCCCGCTGTTCCCGTAATTCAGCAATGCGATTTCCGTAGCTCATAAGCTATTTCCCCCTGAACGACATCAAATATATATAGAAACAATCCTGAGCCAAGTTTTTGATCAGGGCAGCTTTCCTGCAAAAGAGTAACTCCTCATAAGTTTCCTTTAACCCATTTCCATTTGTAAATAGGTCTGTCTAAGGACATCTCAAATTGTCGTAAATCAAAAGAACCATGTCCAAATACCGCTTGACATGATACGTTTTGTATCGTAAATTGGACGTATGGAGTTACAAAATGTATCATTTGGGATATTTTAAGTATCTCCTTGTTGCCTGGACCATATACCTGTGAGAAGGAAGTAGAGGCAGTCCATGTAGGCTAATCCATTCTAAAGGAATGAAACCATGCAATCAATAATTCAGGAATGGGCTGATATGAAATTAAATGTCCATATGTACATTCAGGAGTTTCATAAGAAAATGGTAGACCACAAAAGACGCCCTGTTCTGTTACTTGGAATGGACACTCAAGCAATCACCTTCCTGAGCGACCTGAACTTGCCAGTATCATCAGAAATGCTCATAGGTTTGGATGTTGAAGATCATCATGTATGTGTGAGACTTCACGCAAGGTTGCAATGGAAACAGCCCTTCGGAGAGCTCACAATGTATCATTCAAATTTGCATATTCAGCACGAACAGAAACTATATATAACTGGACAGTTAAACACAATGCTTACTGAAGTTCAGTTTCCCACGGTTTCCCGTTCTCAGTATGAAAAGGCAACAGAGCAGAAGGATCTGCAGAAAACCTATCATTACATCGATTTCACCATATAATTCCAAGTCGATTCTTAACAAATTCTGAACAAAACATGTACTTAACGCCATTTTACTATATTTCATAGCGTTATGCATTAGTTCTTTAACACCAAAAGCATTTGCGCAATGAATAAAGGGGCGAGGGGGCTCATACTATTTCAGGAAGTTTGGATATGGTTGAAATGCACTGCCACATATTATCCGGTCTGGATGATGGTCCTGTTCGAATGGAGCAGTCCGTTGCGATGGCTGAGAAGGCGGCAGCCTCTGGAATCACCTCCATTATTGCTACTCCGCATCACCTGAACGGGCAATACAACAATGAACCGATGGTGGTTAATCAGGCCGTGAACCTGCTACAAGCAGAACTTCGCAAACGTAACATTCGCCTGGAGATCCGTCCCGGACAGGAGATCAGGGTGCATGACAACCTGATTGGAGACTTATATGCAGGAAAGTGCTGCACACTCGCCGGAAGTCGTTACATGTTGCTGGAACTGCCCTTTGGTCATATTCCCTCACAGTTCCCCAGGATACTGCATGAATTACGAATAGCGGGAATTACCCCTATCATTGCTCATCCGGAACGCAATCGTATCATTTTGAAGAAGCCAAAGTTGTTGGCGGATTATTTGAGTCAAGGCGGGTTATGTCAGCTTACGGCTCAATCTTTCACTGGGCTTTTCGGACGGAAAGTTCGGCAGTGGTGTTTTCATTTTTGTAAAGAAAACGGGTTTCATTTCATTTCATCAGATGCACATGATACGTGCAAAAGGACATTTGCCATAAGTGAAGGGGAGCGGGTGATTGAGCGTCGTTTTGGAGCTGAGGCCGTTAAGAGGCTTGCAGAGAATGCGTCGCACATCCTATCGAATTCGTGTCTGGTCACAGAACGCTGGAAACCTCGCAAATGGCTACTGTCCATCTGGTAGTTACATATGATAGATCACAACGTATAGGAGGAATGAAAGTGGAACTGAAAGGATATTTTCGACTCTTACAAAAGAAACTGTGGTTGATTGTTGCAATTGCTCTGGTAGCGGGTGTGGGTGCAGGGGTCAAAAGTATTTTCTTCACCCAACCGATCTATGAGGCGAGTTCCAAGCTTATCGTGAACCAGACCTCCAATGTTCAAGGCCAGGCGATGATGGACTTCAGCATGATTCAAACCAATATCAAACTCATTAACTCCTACAGAGAAATTATTAAATCTTCAGCCATTATGGATAAAGTGGCTTCCACGTATCCAGACCTTGGCTTAACCTCAGCACAGCTCATGAATAGCACCTCCGTCTCTACAGCCAGCGAATCCCAAGTGATGAGCATAACTGTACAGGGGACTTCCTACGAAAAAGCCGCAAAAACGGTCAATGCCATCTCCAACGTGTTCCAATCTCAAATCCCCCTAATCATGAAAATCGATAATGTCGCTATCCTCAGCGAAGCCAAAGTGGATAGTAACGCATCTCCAATTAATATGAAAACCACATTAAGCATCATTGTCAGTCTGTTCGCAGGTCTTGTGCTCGCGATTGCACTTGTATTCCTGATGGATTATCTGGATGACACATTCAAATCCGAGACTGAACTTGAAAAAGAACTGGGCCTGCCTGTGCTTACGGTGATATCCAAGATGAAAAAAGATGATCTGAAAAATACGAAAAATTACGTATCTCAACAGAAAGTGGGGGATGGCAAATATGTCACGGCTAACCAATGATAATAACAGTCTGGTGACCTATTTTAACTCCAAATCTCAAATCTCGGAGGGGTACCGTAAATTGCGGACCAATATTCAGTTCTCCTCAATCGACAGTCATATCAAAAAAATTATGGTGGCTTCGGCCGAAGCCGGTGAAGGCAAGACCACCACCATTAGCAACCTGGCGGTAACCTATGCTCAGGAAGGCAAAAAGGTTCTGTTAATCGATGCCGATCTGCGTAACCCTTCTTTGCACCAGGTGTTTTCCGTACCCAATCATATCGGCCTTAGCAGTGTGCTGTCCAATCAGTACAGTGTGGAGGAAGTGCTCAGAGAGAGCTATATCGATAATCTTCAGTTATTCACTTCCGGCCCAATTCCGCCCAATCCGTCGGAGATGATCGGTTCCAACCGGATGAAGAGGCTGATGGAGAAGTTAGAGGATCAATATGATGTCATCATGTTTGACACACCACCGGTGCTCGCAGTAACGGATGCGCTCATTGTGAGTTCGCTGTGTGATGGTGTGCTGCTGGTCGTGAACTCAGGCAAGGTCAAGAAGGAATTGGTGAAGAAGACCAAGGCTGCTCTGGAGCATGTGAATGCACGAATCCTGGGCGCAATCCTGAACAATATCAAAAACGTTGCAGTTCCGGTGGGTTACGGAGAGAAATAAAGTTCTGTCCGTTGTTCCAGGTAAACAGGTAATGTCTACTGCACCTTTATCACTGTAGGCACTCGGTCATGCTGTGGGTTCAGTGAACCTTAGACGTTAATCGTCAAAGGTATGACGTGAGGACGGGTTAGATGCCCTGGTTCAACTTTTAAACTAAAAAAAGAGGATAGGGTGGTATTTATGAAAAAAGTGAGAAAAGCAATCATTCCTGCAGCTGGACTGGGTACACGTTTTTTGCCAGCCACGAAAGCGATGCCCAAAGAAATGCTCCCTATTGTGGACAAACCAACTATACAGTATATCGTTGAGGAAGCCATTGCCTCTGGAATTGAAGACATTATCATCGTAACAGGTAAAGGGAAGCGCGCGATTGAAGATCATTTCGACAATGCTTTTGAACTGGAACATAACTTGCTGGAAAAAGGGAAGCTGGGCCTGCTTGAAGAGGTTCGCAAATCCTCTAACGTGGATATCCACTACATAAGACAAAAAGAGGCCAAAGGACTTGGTCATGCTGTCTGGTGTGCACGTAACTTTATCGGTGACGAACCTTTTGCCGTGTTGCTCGGAGATGATATCGTCGTATCGGAAGTGCCATGCACCAAACAATTGATTGATCAATATGATCAGGTTCAACATTCCATTGTTGGCGTACAAACCGTACTTGCTGAACAAACAGACAGATACGGCATTGTGGACCCGCTTCAATCGGATGGCCGTTTGACAGAGGTTCTCAGGTTCGTAGAGAAACCTGCCCAAGGCACAGCGCCTTCCAACCTGGCGATTATGGGGAGATACGTACTGAGTCCAGAGATTTTCGAACATCTGGAACAACAAGAGATTGGCCAAGGGGGAGAGATTCAATTAACAGATGCGATTCAGCGTTTAAATGAGACACAAGGAGTGTATGCTTACGATTTCGAGGGAGTACGTTATGACGTGGGTGAGAAACTGGGATTCATTCTGACAACCATCGACTTCGCTCTGCAAAAACAGGAACTTAGAATTCCAATGCTGCAAGCACTGCAACATATTTTGGAAAAAGAGTCGGTAGAATATGCAGCCGGGGGGGAGTTTGAATGAGTCCATCTCCCCAAACGAAGGAAGCGGAGATTGTTATGGACCCAAGTCTGGGGTACAATGCATCAACGATGTCAGGACAAAATGCGGATAAAGTGTATCTATTTATGAAAAGAATGCTCGATTTGCTGGGTTCTTTCATAGGTTTGATCATTTTGTGCCCCTTGTTTGCGGTCATCGGAATACTAATCAAAATCGAGGCCCCTCAGGGGTCTGTTTTTTTTCGCCAGATACGGGTTGGACAGAATGGGAAAGAGTTTCATATGTACAAATTCAGGTCCATGGTTGCGAATGCTGAAGATTTGCTGGAACAACTGATTGATCAGAATGAAGTGAACGGGAATATGTTCAAAATGAAAAACGACCCCCGCATTACCCGCATTGGCAAATTCATTCGGAAGACCAGTCTGGATGAGCTGCCCCAGTTGTGGAACGTGTTCAGAGGTGAGATGAGTCTCGTTGGACCCAGACCAGCTCTGCCCAGAGAAGTGAAGAACTACACTTCCTATGACAGACAACGCCTGCAGATGATCCCGGGATGTACGGGATTATGGCAAGTCAGCGGTCGAAATAGTGTTGGGTTTGAAGAAATGGTAGAGCTGGATCTGACGTATGCCCGTGAACGCAGCATGATGGTGGATATCAAAATTATCTTCAGAACGTTCAAGGTGCTGGTAGGTTCGAAGGATGCATTTTGAAACACGATTCTGGCTTTGAGGTGGCATAGCAGATATGCAAAAAACCGGTATACTTGCTGCATTAAATATGAAGTCGTTTAACATCATTTTGTTTTCACTGATAATCGTCTTCGCAGCAATCTATCTTCCGCTAGTTTCAGTTGTTGCACTTATAGCTGTGATTCTGCTGGGCGTTTATATTAAACAGCCCAGCTGGATTTTTATGATTCTTACTGTAAGTTTCTCATTGTCCATTGATAAGATATTTAGCATTCATCTGGCAGGACTGGATTCGCTGTCCTTTTACAAGCTGGCGATTCTGGGTTTTGTTATTTCTCTTTTTTTACGATTTGGTATTCGAAAAGATCTGATATATCCTGCACTCGCAATTGTTTTTTTATTTGTGGAGAGTTATTTTCTATCGGATCTGCCCAGTAAGGTTAATCCGCTGGATCCATTCAAAGCCTTTCTAGGAGTCATTGTTCCTTTTTTGTTGCTGATGCCCCATTTTTCAAGAGAGATCAGTCAACGAATTATACGTGTACTCGCATGGTTGCCACTGTTCAGTCTCGCTGGTGGTTATATTCTGCAACTCGCCGGCATATTGTCCATTACGAACCTGGAGATGTCGGGCGTAACCCGGTTACAGGGAGCTAATATCGCCGCGCATCTGGCCATGTTGTGTTTTATCTCGATCTGCGTCTGTCTAATTCAGATCAAGCAAGGCCATCAGGTTGTACTGTATTACATGCTTACCTTGACACATCTGGTTATTCTGGTCCAGACAGGAACAAGGGGACCACTTATTGCGCTTATTCCAATTATTCTGGTCTATCTTTTTGATCAACTGAAAGCCTTCATCAAAGGCAGAGTCAGTGCCATTATTCCTCTCATTCTATTCGTTGTGGCCGTCGCCTATATGGTGATTGCGCAGTGGGACAACTATGAGATGAGATCAGAGAGCAAAGGCTTGTCGGGAAGGGATGTAGCCTGGAACTATTTCATTGGCAAAGCGAATGAGTATCCGATATTTGGACGTGGGCTCGGCTCAACGCTCGTGGCTAATGATGGAAGTATCTTTTCTGGCTTCGTCGTTCCGCATAATGAATACATTCGTTTTTATTACGATGGCGGGTTAGTTGGAGCCATCCTGTTGTTTCTATCGTTGCTTCTGGTATTCCGTGCCGTATTCTTCCGATTGAGCGGCATGATCCGGTTATATTTTGCCGGTATGATTATCGGTTTCCTGACCTATTCCTTTTTTGACAATACTCTGTCCACCGTTCATCTGATTGCTCCATTCTGTATCTTCCTGAACGCATTATATGCTACGGGAAAAGGAGTACACTCCAAGTCAGGGGCTGAAGCAGAAGTGGATATACAGGTACAGCGAGCCAAGGACGCATCCTTTTCAAAGGAGATTAGAACATGAAGGTCTGTTTGATCAGTTCTACAGGCGGTCATTTTGATGAATTGACCAAGATTATACCTGCGGTTGAAGAACATGATTATTTCCTGATTACCGAGAAGAACAAAAGCAGAAAAGTAGATTCATCTCAGGGCAAAATATACTTCTTAATGCAGCAAGAGCGTAAGAATGCGATGTTTTTGCTGATTTTTATGGCTAACATTATCCAATCATTCTTTTTATATCTGCGCGAGCGTCCAAAGGTCATCATTACGACAGGGGCAGGGGCCACATATCCATTTTGCCTCATCGGTAAAATCTTCGGTGCCAAGCTGATTTATATCGAAAGTTATGCCAAAATCTATTCCTCCAGCGCAACCGGGAGATTGATGTACAAAATCTCGGATGAGTTCTTTATCCAGTGGGAAACGTTGCAGGATAGCTATCCCAATGCAAAATACAGGGGGGCTTTATTTTGATATTTGCTATTGTTGGAACCCAGCGCTTTCCCTTCAATCGCATGTTCGAGCTTATTGATGAGGCGATTGAGGCTGGAATTATTGAAGAGGAAGTTATTGCCCAGTCGGGATATACGGAGTATCAGCCGCGAAACTTCACTGCAATTCCTTTCCTGACGCAGGAAGAGATGAATGGATATGTGCAGCGCAGCAGATGTATTATCACTCATGCGGGTGTTGGCTCCATCACGAATTGTCTCGAACGCGGCAAGCCGGTGATCGTCATTCCGCGCCGGAAAGAGTGGGGTGAACATGTTGATGATCATCAACTTGAGATTTCTAAGGTTTTTCAGGAGAACGGCTATGTTGCCGTTGCAGAGAGTCAGGCTGAATTACAAAAACTGGTTCCTTGCATAGAGGAGCAGACGTTCCAGCCTTATGTGAGAAAACAGTCCGATCTGATCTCATCCATCAAAAATTACGTGAATAGTCTGTAAGTATTCTGAAGATTAACCATGAAAAAAGGAGTCTATCATGAAACCAAAAGTATTGGTTGTTGGATCATCCTTGAAGGATATGGGTGGAATTGTGAGTGTCATCAAAAACATTGAGGATTCTTCCATCTCTGATATGTATGCCATGCAGCGGGTGGAAACGTATATCACGGGCAGCGTGTTCTCACGGCTGCTTATTTTTATACGGGGATTCATTCAATTCTGGATGAAGCTGTACACGTTCAAGCCGGATATTGTTCATATTCATATGGCGAACAACGGGAGCTTTTATCGGAAGTCACTATTCCTGCTAACCGCAAGAAAATTGTTTCGAAAGTCAGTCATTCTGCATATTCATGCGGCCAGCTTTGATGATTTCTACAATCGATTCGCCCTGCAGCGCAAGTATTGTCACTACATTTTGAATCAGGCCGATAAATTGATTGTCTTATCCCAGACGTGGAAAGAATACTTTGTCACGATTGTTCCGGAGACAGCTATTGAGGTGCTCTATAACGGAGTCTTTGTGAAAGAGCCTTTTGCGAAGGAGCAGAAAACGGCAGTTAATGCTCTCTTCATGGGAAGACTGGGTGAGCGAAAAGGCGTCTATGATCTGCTTCAGTCTATTCAGCAATTAAAGGCGCTGGGCGTTACAGCTACCTTCAATCTGGCGGGGGATGGCGAAGTCGAAGAGGTCAAAGCGCTTGTACAGCAGTATGGAATAGAAGAGCGTGTCAACGTACTCGGCTGGATTAACGGAGAGCAAAAGGAAAAGCTGATGCGGGAAGCGGATCTGCTGGTCCTGCCTTCTTATCATGAGGGATTACCTATGGCCATACTTGAAGCAATGAATTGTGGCTTGCCCATTATATCGACCAACGTCGGAGGCATCCCCGAAGTGATTACATCCGGTCATAATGGGCTGTTAATCGAGCCGGGAGATGTGCACGGGCTAACATCAGCACTGGAATATCTCATTACGGATGAAGAGATTAGAGCAAGAATGGGTTCATATAACAGAGCGATTATATCGGATAGATTCGATATGAATCTTCTCGTAGGCAGGCTGTCAGGAATATATGATGCACTTCAAGTGAAGGTATCCTAGTGAACAGGAAAAGGTGATGAAATGAACCCCTTGGTATCTTGCATCATTACGACCCATAACCGGGCCGAGTTATTGAGAAATGCGTTGAGAAGTGTACGAGAGCAAACACATCCGTATCTGGAGATTTTCATTGTGGATGATGGATCAGAAGACCAGACGCCAGAGATCTGTCAGGCTTGGGCTCGGGATGATTCACGGATTCGGTACATCCGGGTTCCATATCCCAAAGGAGCCAATCATGCACGGAATGTGGGGATATCCCAAGCCAATGGCAAGTACATTGCCTTCCTGGATGATGACGATGAATGGATGGCTGACAAAATCAAAACCCAGGCGGAAGTGCTGGAGCGTACGCAGGAATCGTTTACCTTTTGCAGCAAGTATCTCGCATACACGAATGAGCAGCATCAGGTGGTCAAACGGAAATTGTCGGTGGAGCCTCGTGATGTTGTGCGGTATGAGGATCTGCTTACATTCAACTGGATCGGGGAAACGTCCAAAATCATGGTACTTACCTCGCTTGCCCGTGAAGTTCGATTCGATGAGAATCTGACATCCGCTCAGGACTATGATTTTTACCTGCGCATATTGAAACGAGGCTACATTGCCGTGAATGTGAAAGAACCGCTCGTGGATATCAATATCCATAGCGGGCCGCGCATTTCAACCTCCACAACGGCCAAGTACAAAGGCCAACGCAAGATTATTTTGAAATACTACAACGATATGTCCAAGGAACAGAAACGCCGCCAATTACATCATTATCGAATGCTCGAATGGTCGAGAAATACGCTGCGCAATAACGTTTATTTGAAAAAAGCACTGTCGCTGTATCCCTGGTGGAAAGATTGGGTGCTGCTCAAGCGTAATACCAAAATTCTGATGCAAGGTTTTCTGATGAGATTTCATGCAAGGCGCGCAGTGGGAACGTATACAGAGGAACCTGTGCGAATGAAACTAAAGTAAGAGGTGCCTGGATGGAAAATCCAACGGTGTATATGCTGCCCAAGATGATTGAGAACAATAAATTCAATGAGCTGTTATCCGATTCCATTGAGAACAAGGGATGGGAAGTAAAACAGTTTACCAAAAAAGATCTAATCAAACTGAGAAAAAATGATGTGCTGCATTTTCATTGGCCCAGCTTCTATTACAGAGGTTCATCCGTGCTGTCAACCGTGATCAAATCCATTCTATATGTACTGATGATTTGTTTTGCGCGGTTGCGCGGGGTCAAATTGTTCTGGACGGTGCACAACATCTGGCCTCACAACAGCGGTAAGACGCGCTTCGATTATTGGATGAGAAAAATACTTGTCCGAAACTGCTCCAAGCTGATTGTCATGGGCAAACCCCTGATCTCTGAGATCTGTTCAACATTCGGGATTGATTCCAGCCGGATCGAGGTTATTCCGCATGGGCATTACAAGGGCGTGTATCAGGGAAAAGGCGTGAATATCCGCTCCCGGTTTGGCATTCCGGAGGATAGTTATGTGTATGCATTCTTCGGTCAGGTCTCGCCGTACAAGGGCGTGGATGATTTGCTGGAAGCATTCAAGGAACTGGATTCGGATCAAGCCCATTTGTTGATTGCCGGTAAAAAAGTGAAGGACTACGATCTCGGTGAAGAATTTCTCGAGAGCGGACATATTCATACCCATTTTCATTTTATTGAAGATGATGAATATTCGGACTATTTTGATGCGGTCGATTCGATCATTCTTCCATACAAGCAAATTGCAACTTCAGGTAGTGCCATTCTGGCATTGACCTTCAGCAAACCGGTGGTGGCACCACGGATTGGCTTGTTGGAGGAATACCTGCCCGATGATTGTGCGGTACTCTATGAACCTTCCGATCCGGATGGATTGCTCAAAGCGATGAATATGATCCGTTTAAAACAATCGGAGTTTCAGGAAGGCAGTGGTTTTGTCAAAGCGTTAGAGCGGCTGGATTGGCCAGTGATTGCCCAAAGGACTCTTACCCTGTACTCCAGTTAGTGCAGATGAGAGGGTGGACCTAATTGAACAATATGGGGATGAAATGATGAAGGTAACCGTCGCGATCTGTACGTATAACCGTGCACATGATGCGGTAGAGGCGATACGAAGTGCAATACAACAGAATTACGCAAGCAGCGACTATGAGATCATACTGATTGATAACAACTCAAAAGACAATACACGGGAAATCGTGCTGCAAACGATCCTGCAGCATGAGAACCATTCGATCCGGTATGTGCTGGAAGAGAAGCAAGGCTTGTCTGTAGCCCGTAACCGGGCCATTCACGAGGCGCGCGGCGAGTATATCCTGTTTCTTGACGACGATGCCTTTGCTTGCAGAGACTGGATTCGCCAGATCGTTAGTGTGTTTGAGATGAACGAAAATATCGGTTGTGTCGGTGGCAAGATTGATCCGATCTGGGAAGTACCAGAACCGATGTGGATTCCACCCGAGAACAGGTCACTGTTCACCATTCTGGATTTTGCAGATGAAGTCACTGAAATGAAAAGTCCCTATATTCCATTTGGCGCGAATGTGGCTTTTCGTTTATCCGTCTTTGATCAATTGGCCCCCTTTCGTGAAGACCTTGGCAGAGTGGGGAACAATCTTCTCTCCAGTGAAGAGAGTGAGTTAATTGCAAGAATACGGACAAAGTTCAAGGTATATTACACGCCGTATGGGGCAGTACAACATAAAGTAGCCAAAGAGCGAACGACGAAGAACTGGTTTCTGCGCCGAATCTATTGGCAGGGTGTGAGTGATGCCATTCGTGATCAGGATCGTGGTGTTGTGCGTACGGCCAAACATGGCATCAAGCTGGCACAGGGGATAACAACTTCTCTGATCTACATCTATAATGCAGATCGGTTCACACGTCAGCTTGCCAAAGTATGTTACCGAAACGGCATGATTGTTGGGTCGCTTCGTCAAAACAGTAAGGGATGAGGATCGCTATGGCGCAAGTTGCACTTCGCAAAGTATTCAGAGGAAATGGCTTAATGAGTGCCATATTTCAGACAAGTGGAACCAATCTGCTGGTCATGACACTGACGATGCTGTCTTCCATTTTGACGTCACGCATGTTCGGCGTAGAGGGAAAGGGCGCATTCTCGGCCATCCTGTTCTGGCCTGCGCTCTTAACCGGATTGGTCGGATTCGGACTACCCACGTCTATCATCTATAACATCAAACAGAGTGCAACCGAGAAGAGTGCACAGTATGTTCGATTAAGCTTTCTTTTTCAAGTTCCAGTGTGCATCATCATTGGTGTTGTGGCCTGGTTTGGATTACCTTTCTGGCTCTCCAGCTTTCCGCCGGAGGTTGTGCAGATATCCAGATGGTATACGATTGCTACAGTTCCTGTACTTATTGTCATCAATCTCATATCAGCCCTCTCGCAGAGTCGGGAGAAATTTGCTGTATATAATGGCATCCGGTTAATGATCCCCCTGTTTAATGTAGGGGGGCTTTTTGTGTTATGGGGCCTGGGCATGCTGAGCATTCAGCTCGCGGCTGCGATCTATTTTGTAACCAGCTTCTCCGTAGTGGCGTGGGCCATCTATGCCAACCGTAATGAATTGAGACTGAGATGGTTCAAGGATCGGGTGGACCGGAGCTCAGCCAAGAAGCTTTTTGGTTATGGCAGCAAGGTGTATGGCGTTGAATTGTTAGGAACGCTGTATACCCAATTCGATAAAATCATTATTTTGGCTTTGCTCACCCCACGCGATTTTGGACTGTATTCCGTCGTATTTGCCTTATCCCGAATCTACAATGCCGTTCAGACGGCAATTAGCAATGTGGTTTTTCCAAAAGTGACCGGATTGCCCCAAGAGCAGATTATTCGAACGGTCGGCAGAGCCTTCCGCATCTCGCTCATGGTTATGATGATCATTGTGATCCCGACCATGTTCGTGGGGAACTACCTGATGGGTCTTCTGTTTGGCTCCGAATTCCTGGAAGCAAGCGTCGCATTTTATATTTTGGCTGTGGAATGCATCATTGGTGGGGGCTCCTGGATTCTGGCATCCGCATTCAATGCACTTGGTCGACCAGGGCTTGTGATGATCAGACAGTTGATTGCTTTATCGGTTACCGTGGCCTTGTTCTTTGTGTTCACACCGCTGTGGGGGCTCAACGGAATTGCGATTGCCTTATTGATCGGGTCCATTGTACGAATGGTAGTCACTGTGGCCGCGATGAAGATTGTATTCAAGGTGAAGTTCGCCGCCATGTTCTATGACAAGGAAGATCTGCCGTTTCTCTATGCACGGTTAAACAAAAAAAGAAGAAGAGTCACCCAAGGAGGAGATGGAGATGCTGGGCACTAACAATATTCATCCAATGGAAGAGTTGAAGGGACATTTACGTCAGATTTTGAAGGTCATTCCACCGCGTACCGAAATCTATTATTTGGATTACCCGGTGCATAGCAATGGTGGCGACTTGTTGATTATGAAAGGGACTGAGGCTTTCTTCCGGGACAATGATATTCAAGTACGTGCCAGATACAGCATTCTGGATTGCCCTTTGTCTCTCAAGGTACCGGAAGGTATCACAATTGTGTTGCATGGGGGAGGTAACTTTGGTGATCTGTACCCTGCTCATCAGAAATTGAGAGAACGAATGATTGCCCAGCATCCGAATCATCGGATCGTCATTCTGCCTCAGACGATGTTTTACAAAAGTGATATTGAATTGAAAAAAACAGCCCAAGTATTCAATCGTCATAAGGATGTGCACTTTTTTGTCCGGGATACCTTATCTTATGAGATAGCCAGTAAAGAATTTCAACAAACAAATGTCTATCTGTCTCCCGATATGGCGCATCAATTGTGGCCTCTGAAGTCCAAGAGCAAGCCCAATGCAGAGATGTTGTATTTCTTCCGTAAAGACATTGAGAAGACTCAGAATCAGGTGCATTACGAATCCGTCAGTGGACCTAAAGCCACGTTTAAAGACTGGGAGACATTGTACAACCGGGTTGACCGGAAAATCATTCGCATGATTACATCCCGGTTGAAGTCAGGGAAAGGCAGTTCTTTCGCCCGCTGGTTGTGGTACAAATACTCTGATCGGATGGTACATACGGCCATTAAGGAATTCAATAAGTACCAAACCATTACGACATCCCGTCTGCATGGACACATTCTGGCCTGTCTCCTGGATCAACCGAATATCCTGCTGGATAATTCATATGGCAAGAACTCGAATTATTATGCAGCCTGGACCAAGAGCAACCCAGCAGGCAGACTCGAATCCAATCAGACCAGCACATATACCAAGCAAACCGAGACCGGCAAGGGAGCAAGTTCGGTCGTACTGTCAGATGGTGCAGCCCTATGAGAAGTATTCTGTTATCCGGTGGTTCTGGCAAGCGACTCTGGCCGTTATCCAATGATTCCAGATCCAAGCAGTTTCTTAAAGTGCTCCATGGACCGGGGGGGAATCCGGAATCCATGGTACAGCGGGTATGGCGACAGTTGAATCATGCCGGACTTGCATCAGAGGCATTGATCGCAACCAGTTTGCCACAGGTCGAGATTCTGACTTCTCAGTTGGGAGATGATGTGAGACTGGTCGTGGAGCCAGAACGGAGAGATACGTTTCCTGCAATTGCGCTCGCAGCCTCTTATCTGTATTCCGTAGAGAGTGTGAGTTTGAATGAGACGATTGCAGTGTTGCCGGTGGATCCTTTTGTTGAAAAAGAATTCTTCGAAGTGCTGGCAACCTTGCCGGAGATACTCGACAAGTCAGGTGCTGATCTGGCCTTAATGGGAGTTGTGCCGACCTATCCGTCAGAGAAGTACGGGTACATCATTCCGCAATCCCGATCTTCCAGTGAAAATAACGATGAATACGTCAATGTAGCGAAGTTCCAGGAGAAACCCTGCGTATCCGATGCGGTCCTTATGATGGAGCAGGCCGCATTATGGAATTGCGGGGTTTTTGCTTTTAAGCTGGGGTATTTGATCAATCTGCTGATTGAGATGGAACTGCCGATCCAGTATGACGAGATGCTGAAGCAATACGGAAGATTGAACAAGATCAGCTTTGATTACCAGGTTGTCGAGAAGGCGAATCAGATTATCGCCATTCCTTATAGTGGATTTTGGAAAGATCTAGGCACATGGAACACACTCACGGAAGAGATGGGAACTTCGGTGGTAGGAAAAGGGTGGATTACAGGCGATTCCCTGAACACACATCTGGTCAATGAACTGAACATTCCGGTTGCCATATTGGGCTTGTCGAATGTGGTGGTGGCCGTAAGTCCGGATGGCATTCTGGTCAGTGACAAAGAGGCGAGTCCACGCATCAAGGAAATCTTGAAGAATGAGGATCAACGTCCCATGTATGAGGAGCGTAGGTGGGGTTGCTACCGGGTTCTGGATTACACCAGAAACGAAGCTGGTGGTGAGGTTCTTACCAAACGAATCTGCATCAGTGCCGGGAAAAATCTGAGTTATCAATACCATTTGCTTCGCAATGAGGTGTGGACGGTTGTATCGGGAACAGGCGAATTGATTCTGGATGGGCAGAGCCGAATGATCGGGCAGGGAGATACGGTGGTCATTGACCGGAGCATGCTTCATTCCGTCAGAGCCGTTACGGAACTGGAGATCATCGAAGTACAGATCGGAAGCCAGTTGATCGAGGAAGATATCGTTAGAGTGTCTACCGAATGGCAGGACATTGTTCAGACATATGTGAAGCACGCGTAACCAACACATTAGGACATGGGGGAGATTATGGAATGAATATTACGGTGATTGGCACAGGGTATGTGGGTTTGGTATCAGGCGTATGCTTTTCGGAACTGGGAAATAACGTGATCTGTGTCGACAATAATGTGGAAAAAGTGAATTTGTTGACGGATGGTCACGTTCCGATCTATGAACCGGGTCTGAAGGACATTATGAATGCCAATATGAAAGCGGGCAGGCTGTCCTTCACGACGAACATTCAGGATGCCATCAGTCGTTCGGATATTATTATCATCGCTGTAGGAACACCATCCCTGCCTAATGGCGAAGCGAATCTGAGTTATATTGAGCTTGTTGCACGAGAAATTGGTTCTCATATGGATAATTATAAAATAATAATGACTAAAAGCACTGTTCCTGTCGGAACTAACGATCGTATTCAGGAATGGATCAGCAGTTTGACGAATCATCCATTTGACATGGCATCGGTACCAGAGTTCCTGCGTGAAGGTACCGCTGTGCAGGACACACTGTATCCTGACCGGATAGTCATTGGCACACATAGCGATCGGGCAATTGCCACCTTGAAAGAGCTGCATCAGCCATTAACCGATCAGATTATCGTCACGGATATTCGCTCAGCCGAAATGATTAAATATGCATCCAACGCATTTCTGGCAACCAAGATCTCTTTTATTAATGAAATCTCCAACATTTGCGAGAAAGTAGGAGCCGATGTCAGCCGGGTTGCCGAAGGCATGGGCTATGACAGACGAATCGGCGCTTCCTTCCTCAAGGCGGGCATTGGTTACGGAGGGTCCTGTTTCCCCAAGGATACACAAGCTCTGATTCAAATTGCAGGTAATGTGGATTATGACTTCAAACTGTTGAAGTCGGTGGTGGAAGTGAACAAGGATCAACGCTTCAACGTCATTCGCAAACTGGAAGACGCGCTTGGCTCACTTGAAGGGAAGGAGATTGCGATCTGGGGGCTCGCCTTCAAGCCGGATACGGATGATGTTCGGGATGCTCCGGCAATTGAGATCATTCAGCGTTTGCTTGAGCAAGGAGCAGTCATTCGGGCGTATGACCCCATTGCTACCGAGAACTTCCGCAAAGAGGTGGACTCCCCATCCATTACGTGGGAGGATCATGCGATGAACGCAGCGGATGGCGCTGATGCACTCTGTGTTCTGACCGAATGGAAAGAGTTCATGGAGGTTAATCTGACCGATTTGGCAGCACATATGAATCAGCCCATTCTGATTGATGGAAGAAATATTTATGGAGAAGAACAGATTCAAGACACCCCCTTTCAATACTACTCCGTCGGTCGTCCAGGTCTAACCAATATCGATGGAAGAAAAACGGCAGTTATCTGACGGAGGCCATAACATGAGACGCGGGATTAAAATAACATTAGGTGCCATTTCCCTTGTTGCAGTCGTTATGATTGGATATTCTGTGTATCTGTATCTGCATGTTAAATCAGCGGCAGATCAGATGTATGAACCCCGGGAGCCCATCAAGCAGGTATCTATTGTCGACCAGAGGGGCGGGGGAGATTTCCCCGTGGACATGGAGAAAGAGGAACCTTTCAATGCTTTGATTCTGGGTGTGGATGAGCGTTCGAATGATCGGGGTCGCTCCGACACCATGATTGTATTGAGTGTTAATCCTGCGAAACAATCGGTACTTATGTTTAACATCCCTCGGGATACCCGAACTAGTATCGTTGGGCATGGCACGGAGGATAAGATCAACCATGCCTATGCCTTTGGGGGCGTTAACATGTCTGTGCAAACGGTGGAACAAATGCTTGACATTCCCATACATTACTACATGAAAGTGAATATGGAGGGCTTTGCACAGGTCATCGACATGGTGGGTGGAGTGGACGTGAATAACCCGTTCGCATTTGACTACGAGGGTTACCGGTTTGAACAGGGGAATATTCATCTGGATGGTGAAGCTGCTTTGGGATTTTCGCGGATGCGTTATGATGATCCAAAGGGAGATCTCGGGCGTAATGACCGCCAGCGGGAGATTATCAAACAAGTGCTGAAGAATACGGTTCAGGTATCCAATGTGCTGCAACTGGAGACGTTGCTGGACGAAGTCAGTGCACATGTGAGAACCGACGTTACCTTTGATGAAATGAAGCAGATGTTCTCCAACTATCGTCCGGTGCTGAATCATATTGAATCTGTAGAGATCAAAGGCACAGGCAAGAAAATAGACGGCGTGTATTACTATATCGTGGAACAGTCAGAGCGAGACAGAATACATCAGATGATTGAAGGCCATTTAAAATGATCAGATAGGGCGGTGAACCAGATGCGTATCTCCAGGCTATTGAAATTATCCCTGATTGTGCTACTAATGTATATGCTCATGATACCCGCAAGTACAAACGTTGTTCAATCAGCCCAAGACTATCAATGGAAAAATATCCCCATTGGTGGAGGGGGGTACGTTACAGGCGTGGTCATTCATCCGACTGAGCCTGATCTGGTTTACGCTCGAACCGATGTGGGGGGAGCCTACCGACTGGATGTAACTTCAGGAGATTGGGTTCCACTGCTTGATCATTTTGGAGATGAGGATAGCAATCTGTATGGTGTGGATGGCATTGCGCTGGATCAGCAAAATCCCAATGTCGTGTATATCGCTGCTGGGAAGTACGGAAATGTGGGGCCAAGCGATATTCTGAAATCTACAGACCGAGGAGAAACCTGGATTCGAACCGGACTTAATCTTCGGAATGAATCGAATGGAAATATCCATCGAGCCATGGGAGAGAGCATCGCTGTGAATCCAACCAATTCCAATTACCTGCACGTCGGTACACGATATGATGGATTGTACACCTCCAGTGACGGTGCAGCCACGTGGAGCAAAGTGTGGGATGTACCAAACGGGTTGGCCGGTGAGGGCATACGGAGTGTAGCATATGGATTAAATCCGGTGACGAAACAAGGTCAGGTTGTGTATGCGGGAGTTCGCGGTATTGGTGTCTATAGCAAAGCGCCTAGAAGCAATGGGCAGACCACTTGGCAGCTTACCGGGAGAAGTCCCGAATATCCTGCCCGTATGACTGTGGCGAAGAACGGAACGTTATATGTCACCACTGATAATCAGGGTGTCTACAAGTTCAATGGTGTGCAGTGGACGAATATCACGCCAAGTTCCAGTTACTCTTCTTATTATGGGATCACCATCGATCCAACTAACGATAATCATATCCTGGCAGCCGTTCGAACAGGCGGAGATAATCTGCCCCTGTATCGTTCCGTTAATGGCGGACAGAGTTGGACTGTAG
The DNA here is from genome assembly GCF_037974275.1 of Paenibacillus sp. FSL R5-0519. Taxonomy (NCBI): domain Bacteria; kingdom Bacillati; phylum Bacillota; class Bacilli; order Caryophanales; family Paenibacillaceae; genus Paenibacillus; species Paenibacillus sp. FSL R5-0519. The sequence goes on along the minus strand of NZ_CP150234.1, from coordinate 5,121,240 downwards.
TTAATAAAACGCTGGTATCCAAACCATCATGGTGGACACCCAACATGTTTTTCTCAGCAACATCCAGTATCAAGTTTGATCCAATTCATCCGGGCACCGTATACGCTACAGACTGGTTTGGTGTGTACAAGACGGAGAATATTAATGGTACTAATGGATTGACTGGTAATTCTTCGAGTACTTGGGAAGCCATTACCGATGGTCATGAAGAAGTCGTTGCACTCACTGCATCCACACCGCCTCAAGGTGTATCGTTCTTTAGTGGGTTAACGGATCAGGTCGGATTTAGACATGATAATGTCAACACTGTTCCACTTAATAAAATACCACTCTCAGGTATGCGAGAAATTGTGAGTATTGACTATCATGAGGCAAATCCGAATTACATGATATTTCTCGGAAGCAGTGACTGGTATGGTACGACCACACGCTTATTTGTCTCTTCAAATAACGGAGTTACAGTAACTCCGGTAAATGTTCCCGCAGGCTCCACGCTGGGGCGAGTGGCCTATTCTGCCATTAATCCAAATGTAATTGTTTATTACCCTCAGACAGGTAATCCGGTCAGAAGCACGAATCGTGGCGCAACATGGCAAAATATGAATGGTGCCCCTTTTCAGGCCATTGGGGGAAATATGGTCTTCGCCTATAACCATCCACTGGCTGCGGATCGCATCAATGGATATAAATTTTATATGTACGCTGCTGGTTATATGTATCGCTCAACGGATGCAGGTGCGAACTGGTCCAAAGCCAATACGGTTCGTCTTCCTGTTAACACGGATATCAATACGAGCTTCATTAAAGTCGAAGCTGCCCCAGGTGTGGCGAATGCCGTATGGGTAAGTCTGGGAACCGATGGACTATATGCATCGACGAACTCGGGAAATACATTTTCCAAAATCCAGAGCGTGCAGAATTCCAAATTATTTGCCTTTGGAAAAGCTAAGCCAGGAAAATTGGTTCCAGCCGTCTATGTATACGGCACCGTTAATAACGTGCATGGTTTCTTCCGTTCAGATGATATGGGAGTAACCTGGAACAATATAGGTCCAGTAGGTGAAGGAATTGGGCTAGGCAATGAGCCGCAAATTATGGCGGCAGACCGTCAAATCTATGGTCAGGTATATGTAGGTACGAATGGCAGAGGCATGTATGTTGGATCAATAGAATAACGAGAGAGATATGAAAGTGGTGAAGCTCAACATGATGGAGGAGGGCTCCGGGCGCGCGAGACAAAAGCATGTACGAAGAACGTACGGGTTTCTCATTGCTCTGCTGTTGATTGTGATCTGGATTCTGGTCATCTGGTCCATGTCAACGCAATCCTCTCAACAGCAAGACATTCAGCCTTGGCTTCATAAATGGTCTCAAAAATTGCACATCGGTTTTACGCTTCCCGATGTGCAATTCACTTACGGGGAGTATGAGTATTCACTGAAACAGAGGCCGTATGATTTTGCAGAGTTCATCTTTCGCAAGAGTGCGCACTTATTTGTCTACGCTGTGCTTGCCATGCTTGTGTATGGCGGGCTTCGATACAGGAGAACATCCCTTGTGACCAGTATCGTGTCTGCTCTGGCTGTAGTGTTCGTCATAGCCTCTATCGATGAGTATATTCAGCAGTTCAGCCCGGACCGGACAAGCTCGGTACGTGATGTTGGAGTGGATTTGCTCGGTGGTTGCTGTGGAATTGCCATATATGCAGGACTTCATTCCATTATTCGCAGGATTATAAAGAAAAGGCATGCTTCCATCTACGATAAGTGATTTCCCAGGAAATGCTGTCTTCAGAACCTGCTTCTACTTGTCTTCCAACCATCATAAGTATGGAGTAGGACAAGGAGGGCGGAGACATGCTGCGAAGAAGGAACAGGAATGCTATGTTTAAGAAGATCGGTTTCATTGCGATCATTCTAATGTTACTGTGGTTAATTGCCAGAACCGTTCCGTATCTGTTTCGTGCAGATACACCGGATGAAGCTGCAGCTGTTGCCGAAGAATTTTACAAATATGAGCAGACGGGTGACTTCGGCAGTTCGTGGGAACTCTTTCATCCGCTGATGAAAGAGCGGTTTCCGAAAAGCGCATATGTACAGAACAGAGCACATATATTTATGCAGCATTTTGGCGTGGAGACCTTTGAACTGGAGATGGAAAAGCCGGAGCGCGAATTCGATGTAACCGTGATCGATGGCGTTAAGCCATTTTCTGAAGCCTACAGAATCCGTGTCACCCAGAAGTACTCCGGTACCTTTGGCCAATTCGATATTGTGCAGACCTGTTATCTGGTAGAGGACGGTGATGAGTGGACATTACTCTGGTATTATCCAAATCAGAAGAATAAGGATACCTCACATGTCGACAATAGTGACTGATCAGGCATCGTGGGATCGTTGTAAGAGAGACTGGAACTCTGTCATGATGATATTCACCTATACATTGAACCAAATTGTATCATTTACCTTACATGAAGCTCTGTGAATGCGAGACTTTTGTCGCATTTATGGAGCTTTTTTTGTGTTTTTCTCGTTTTTATGGCTGTAAAGCCTTGACAATAGTCCCGGTGTCAAGTAAATTACGAGATAGATACAAAATGTATCAATTTTCAGCGTCTAACGACAAATAACAAGGACTTCTAAGCTCCTTGTGAGGGGAAGGAATATCATTGATCGAAACGGGCCGCTTTTACTGTGTCAGTTGTGGGATGATTGTGTCGGTCGCTAGGAGCTCTGTCGAAATGAAGGAAGAGGGCAATGGAGGCAATCACGTATTTCGCACCGGCTTTTACCGGAGTGAAATGCCGCTTGGATGCTGTGAAGCGTGTGTAGTTGAAGCGAAACGTCAGGGGAAATCCCAGTTTGCGGGACAATATACTAAAGATTATGATACACTATGTGCATATGAGAAACGGGCATGATGTATATGCTCGTCCATGAAGGAGGGGATTGAATGCAGCAGGAGCCGGTCGTCCGGATTCAGGGCGTCAGCAAAATCATATCCTCCCGATCATTGGTCAGCGACCTGACTCTGGATATTTCTCCGGGGCAGGTTTTTGGTTTTTTAGGACCTAATGGCGCGGGGAAAACAACGACGATCCGAATGATGGTTGGACTGATGTCCATCAGTAAGGGTGACATTTTAATCTCGGGACACAGTGTGAAGAATGAGTTCGAGCAGGCGGTAGCGCAGGTAGGAGCCATTGTGGAAAATCCGGAGATGTACAAGTTTCTGACCGGGTATCAGAATCTCGTACACTTTGCCCGCATGTCACCTGGAGTGACCAAAGAACGAATTGCGGAAACGATTGAGCGTGTCGGGCTTACCGCCCGTATTCACGATAAAGTCAAAACCTACTCACTGGGCATGCGCCAGCGTCTGGGTGTCGCGCAAGCGATATTACATAAACCGAAGCTGCTCGTACTGGATGAGCCAACTAATGGGTTGGACCCTCAGGGCATACGGGAACTGAGAGATTATTTGCGTGAGCTCACCCAAGAGGAAGGCATTACGGTCTTCGTCTCCAGCCATTTGCTGTCGGAGATGGAACTGATGTGTGATACGGTGGCTATTATCCAGAACGGCAAGTTGATTGATGTAAGAAACCTTCGAGCTGAAACGGGTGCGGATGCATTAATTGAAGTTGCTTTTGAAGTGAATGATGCAGAACGCGCTGCGAGCCTGATTCAGGGTGCAACTGCACAGGGCAATGTGCTTGTGGCACGGGTGTCTCGTGAGCAGATTCCAGATATCAATGCCAAGCTGGTTAGCGAAGGGTTTCAGGTATACGGTATTCGTAACGTGACTCATACCCTGGAAGAACAATTCTTGCAAGTCACTGGGGGTGGAGGCATTGGGTAGTTTTGGTAATCTGATATTGAATGAAAATATGAAAATATTCCGTCGTCCACGTACCTGGATCATGTTATCCATTCTGGTGCTGATCTCACTGTTAATGCCCGTGTTATTGCGAGAAGGAATGGGTTCCGCTGGTGTTCCATTCTGGGAAGCGGCTGTAACCACAGTTCAGATTGTATTCTTTCTGAATACGATCTTCTGTGTTGTGATTGCAGCGGAAGCGGTCGCGGGCGAATTTACTTGGGGAACAATCAAACTGCTGCTTATTCGTCCATGGTCACGAAGCAAAATTCTGGCTTCCAAGTACCTCACTGTGATCATCTTCAGCATTTTGAGTACTCTGGTTGTTATTGTCATGGCAACAGGGATGTCCTATCTGCTGTTTTCGCATGATGCTCCTTCGGGGAGTGGCAATGCACTAACGTTATGGGGATATTTGTACGTTGATCTGTTCATTACACTTGCGATTGCCTTCATGGTGTCGTCCGTATTCCGTTCAGGCGCACTTGCAATTGGCTTATCCCTGTTCATTATGTTCTCACAAAGTATCTTCTCACTCATATTTAATCCGGCCCGTTATGAGTGGGCCAAGTATGTTCTATTCAACAACATGGACCTTAGCAAATACATGAGCTCGGGAGCGGATTTTGCGCTTATGGGTGGTCCGAGTGCAGGAATGACACTTGGTTTCTCCATTGCAGTCCTGGCAGTGTATTATGTTATTTTCATGGTGATTTCCTGGGTTGTATTCAGCAAAAGAGACGTGGCAGGCTAACGCCTGCTTCTTTTTTTTGCTCCAATGCTGTCTTGGTAAGAAAACAGTGTATAATCAGCATCGCCTGTGGCATGACTGTCATTTAAGGGTAATTAGTACCAGTAGCGTTTTTCATAATTCGAATTTCATCGCTCACGGGTACAAGATATAGACGAATAGGATCATTTCGATCTCTATCTTGCTGATTGGAAGACGCTCAGGGGATTTATGAAAAAAGCTCTCATGACTAGATATACATATGAACGCCGCAGTCACTTTGGCCGAGCAGCGCATGGAGGGATCACGTTCCTTGATTAACAACAAGTTCTACCGCATATGTACAGCAATTATTCTGTTGCTGCTCATTGTGTACCTGGGGGATAAAGTAAACTTTATTTTCAGCCCCCTGACCTCACTAATTCACATTATTATCATTCCGCTGCTGATTGCGGGTTTCTTCTATTATCTGCTGCGACCGCTCGTTGATTATATGGAAAGGCATAAGATTAAGCGTGCATTGTCAGTTCTGATTATTTATGTCGTGACTGCACTGATGATAGCAGGTTTTAGTGTACTGGTATGGCCTTCATTGAGAGAGCAACTGCTGAATTTTGTGGAGAATGCTCCAGTATTGGTTACTTCGCTCAGTGATCAGTTGAATGCACTTGAGAAGAGTAATTTTGTTTCCAGATACCTGCCTGATGATTCCAATCTATTCTCACGAATATCCGATGTTCTGAGCCAAGGGATCACTTCGGTAACCGATTATGTCTCCGGGTTATTCTCCGTGGTATCGAATCTGGTTATTATTCTGGCGACGTTCCCGATTATGCTGTATTACATGCTTAAGGAAGGTAGCAAGTTTGGAACGAATCTGACCTTATTGTTGCCAAGGCATTATCGGAAGGATGGGGAAGAAACCGTCCATGAGATCGATGAAGCACTAAGCAGCTATATTGTTGGCCGGGTCATTGTTAATGTTGCTCTGGGGATTCTGATGTACATCGGTTTTCTTTTCTTAGGTTTGCCTTATGCATTGCTGCTGACGGTTGTATCCATTATTCTGAACTTCATCCCTTATGTGGGTGCATTGCTGGCAGCTATTCCGGTTGTCATTGTCGCGTTTATTGAATCCCCTTCGATGGCGATCTGGTCACTGGTGATTATTGTGATCGCACAGCAAATTCAGGATAACCTGATCTCACCTTACGTTTATGGCAAACAGCTTGATATTCATCCTCTCACTACCGTTATTCTATTGCTCGTGGGTGCCGATCTGGGGAATATCCTGGGCATGATTATCGTTATTCCGTTGTATATGATTCTGAAAATTATCGTTCGCAAAATCCATTATCGGATTGTCGAAGATAAGACATAGATAAGCTCACTAGGATAAGCCGCATATCAATGGTGATGGGTCAGGTAAGTTGGCCCTCACGATGGATATGCGGCTTTATTTTTTATTTTCATTTTTATTGCTCACTTATGTTATAGCTGTTATACTTGATATATAACAGATAACAAAAAGAAGGTGAACCCTTGATTATTCAACTGGATATGCAATCCGAACTTCCCATCTATTCGCAACTTGTCTATCAAATTATTGAAGGCATTGCTAGTGGCGAGTTACAGCTAGGTGAGGCGTTACCATCGGTTCGGAATTTGGCCGCAGATATTGGTGTTAATCTTCATACGGTCAACAAGGCTTATACACTACTCAAGCAAGATGGATACATTCTAGTTCATAGACAAAAGGGAGTTGTGGTGAACCCTGATGGAATGCCTGAGCTAACGGATGATTTTTTGAAAAAGCAACAAAGAGAATTAAGACCGATTATTGCCGAAGCGATCTGTCGCGGAATGACCAAAGAGGAACTATCTGCGGTGTTAGCCCAAATGTATGATGATGTGAAGATGGGTTACAACAAAGAATAAAGAATCGAGGGAGTGTGTTATGTATGCAACTATTTAGTATATTACCTATCATTTTAATCTTTGCTCCATTAGCCGTACTTCTATCTTTTGCACCTTATGTGACAAGGGAAACCATCAGCTTTGGGGTTACGGTAAGTCAATATAATTACTACACACCCGTCTTACGTAAGCTACGGAGAACGTTTGCTATAGTAAGTCTGATCGGAAACGGGATGGTTATTCTTGCCTGTCTGTATTTACTCCGATCTGCCAATGAAGAGTCTACCGCAATGATCACCGGTGTTTGCACAGTGCTGTTCATTGTATACTGGGTAGCACTACACATCTTATTTCATTTCAAGATGAAAAAGATAAAAGGAACACTTGCAACTGTAGATGCACCTCAACGGGTTAAAATCGATACCACCTTCCGTCAAAATAAACTCACCTATTCCAACTATTGGTTTCTCATTCACATTGCTATTATCGTAGCCATTGCGATCATTTCAATCCTGAATTACAAGGTACTCCCTAACGTCATTCCAATGAAATATGATCTTCAGGGCAATGTCATTTCCAGTGCGCCTAAAACCTACCTCTCGGTACTGGCTATTAATCTTGTGCAGCTAGGCATCATTGCACTTATGATATTGGTGAACTGGAGTATCAAAACAAGCAAACAACAGCTTACCGCGTCTAACTCTGCCCAATTTGCTGCTGAAAATATTCAATTCCGCCGTAAATGGTCCCTATTTACGATCATAACAGGCTTGCTTCTTACCATCTTATTTACCTTCATTCAGATAAATATGTTCGTTCCTAACCTGGCCTTGTTAACAAGTATGAGCTTCATCATCCCTGTGTTGATCGTGTTAGGCGCTGTATGGCTGTCTCTCACAGGCAGACAAGGCGGCGGGAAAATTCGTAATCATCAGGGAGATCGCGAACGATCCAAGGAACAGCCTGTGAATGATGATGATTATTGGAAGCTTGGTTTTATTTACTTCAATGCCAATGATCCTTCTTTTACCGTAGAGAAACGATATGGAATAGGCTGGACGATTAACTTCGCTCATCCACTATCTTGGGTTCTGTTGTTATTTATCATTGCTATTGTTGTTATAAGCAGAGTTCTGAGCCAATAAAAGCTCATAGAGCTATGCATATTATAAAAATGATTTGGAGGAAATATGACGATGACCAATTGGAAAAAGCTACTCCTGTCTCTTAGTTTCGTATGTCTCATCCTGCCCGTGACATCGATCTCAGCAGCTGCTGAAGAACACGCTGGGAATGAAAATCTGGTTCCTATTCGTGAGATTGCAGAACAGAATGGTGCAGAGGTATCTTGGCAACAAAAAACAGGACAGATCACGATACGCAAAAATGAACTTATTATTGTAGCTAAGGTAGGGGAGAAACAGGCGATAGTGAATGGGCAAGTCGTACCCATAAGCAATCCTGTTCGGTTAACGAAAGGGGTTACCTTCATGGATGAAGGATTTCTTAACGAGACTCTGAAGACATCAACTGAGGATCGGTTCATTTCACTTATAAGTGAGGGCAATGGCAAGGAAGCTGCGAAGTATGTTCATAGCTCTGTGAGTGGAGGGTTGTCTCCTGCGTTGTTGAGTCAGTTATGGACAGCATTAGAAGGACAAAATGGTAAAATCACAAATAAAGCCATAGCTAAACACGTAGAAAATAACACCGTGCATCGCAATGTCACCTACACGTTCAAGACAGAGCTTACTCGTATTAATATTACGGTCAGAATGAATGATAATGGACTTGTGGATGACTTGCATATTGCCGCCGCTACTCCAGATGTGTATCAAAAACCAAGCTACGACGACCCATCTGCGTACATAGAACAAGACATAACGGTGGGTCAGGGCGATTTAGCTTTACCAGGAACATTAACATTGCCCAAAGGAGAGGGGCCTTTCCCGGTTGTCATTCTGGTACACGGTTCTGGGCCTAGCAATCGAGACGCTGCCATTGGTGGGGCGAAGCCATTCCGTGATCTTGCGGTAGGTTTAGCTTCACAAGGCGTTGCCGTATTAAGATACGATAAGGTCACGTATGAGCATACCTATAAGGTCGCTTCACAGCCTAAATTCACGTTAAAACAAGAAAGTGTAGATCAGGTAGCCGATGCAGTAGATTTGCTTAAAAAGAATTCAAATATTGATCCTACAGCCATTTTTGTGGCTGGACATAGTCAAGGCGGGTTTGCAGTACCGTTGATCATTGCTGACGATAAGCAGCATGATCTTGCAGGGAGCATTCTGCTTGCTGCGCCAAGTAGCAGCTTTGCGGATGTGCTTATCGAGCAGCAGGACGAATTGGTAGACCGGATGGAGCGGCTAGGTTTAGACACGAAGATCATCAAAGAACAGGCTGCTTTTTATAAAAATGCTGCTGCGATCGTCAAAGATCCTCAATACTCTATAGATCATCTTCCTGAGGCATTTCCACTTCAACCTGCTTATTGGTGGTTTGAGCAGAGAGATTATGTGCCTGCGGAATTGGCTAAAACACAAAATACTCCTATGCTTGTTATACAAGGCGAAAACGATGTGCAAGTGTCTATGAATCAGTTCCAAACCTGGAAATCGGCTCTTCAAGGTCATTCCAATGTAACGTACAGTAGCTATCCAAAGGTAAATCATCTTTTATCCAGCTATGATGGACTTTCGATTGGTCAAGAGTACGCTGAGCCGTCTAATGTCTCCAAAGCCATTATCGATGATATAGCGAATTGGGTATTAAAATGACATGGAGAAGAGTAACACATTGAGCCTAAAATAAACAAAAAAGAGGAGCACTTGCCAATGCAGGCAGGTGCTCCTCTTTTTTGTTTATGAATGTGCTTTATTTAACCCGATTGGACTCTTTGTCGTCTTCATCGGTGTAATCAGACATCGTCAATGGTTCCTTGGGGACAATAGCCACTTTGTAGAACCGATTCTTGTCTTTTTCCAGCAAAACAAAAGTAAGATTCTCGAACTCATATTCTTCCTGTTCGTTCATCTCGGGACGATGACTGTAGAGCCATCCACCAATGGTGTCCCACTCATCTGCATCCAGGCTAGACATAAACATGTCGTTCACCTTCGATAAGGAAACCTTGCCATCCATAATGACATAGTTCTCATTGATGACCTGAATATCTTCCACTTCGTCTGCGTCGAACTCATCGCGGATCTCACCGACAATCTGTTCAAGCACATCCTCGATGGTTACAATTCCGGATGTTCCTCCATATTCATCCACCAGCACGGCGATGTGCACGCCATCCTTCTGCATTTTCTTGAGCAAGTCCTTTACAGGAGTTGTTTCGTGAACAGCGGATACAGGCTGAATCAGGGAAGACAGATCGACAGGCTCATCATTTCCGTATAGTTCCAGGAAGAATTGCTTCGTATTAATGATACCGATAATATCGTCTTTGCTCTCATTAACTACTGGAAAACGGGTATACTGTTCTTCACGAATAATCTCCAGGTTTTCCTCATTCGTTCTATTTACATAAAGGCAGACCATATCGGTCCGGGGTACCATGATTTCTTTGGCTAACATCTCATCAAAAGCAAAAATCCGGCTTACATAACCGAACTCGGCTTGGTTTATTTTACCGTTTTCGAAGCTTTCATTAATAATGATCTGCAACTCTTCTTCAGAGTGAGCATCTTCGTGCTCGGAAGCAGGTTTGATTCCGAACAGTTTCACCAGTTGGTTCGCTGAGCCGTTTAACAGCCAGATAAAAGGATACATAATTCGGTTAAACCAGATGATAGGTGTAGACGTCAGCAGGGCTACAGTCTCTGCTTTGCGGATTGCAATCGTTTTTGGAGCAAGTTCACCAACCACAACATGCAGATACGTGATGGAAGCAAACGCAATAACAAATGATAAGAATGAAGAAACGGCCTCAGGAATTTGCAAGCTTTCGAACACAGGGTGGAGAATCTTCTCTACCGTCGGTTCACCGAGCCAGCCCAGTCCCAGAGAGGTAATCGTGATGCCGAGCTGGCAGGCGGACAAATATCCATCCAGATTGGCAACGGCTTGTTTCACAGCCAGCGCACGCTTGTTTCCTTCTGCAATCATTTGGTCGATCCGGCTTGGACGAACCCGTACCAGAGCGAACTCCACTGCAACAAAAAACGCCGAAAGTCCTATCAAAAACGCAACCAATATTAAATTTAACGCATACCTCTCACTGTCCATTCACTACTGTTCTCCTTTAAGTAATAAGTTTTTAACGAGTATTATATCTAATTTTACGTAAGAAGACCACCTTCTCATGAAGAAAAGAGGAAGAGTCTGGAAGGGACGATGAGCAAATTGGCGCTGCAATGCGGTTCTGTATCATGATTAATCTGATATGTAGAAGGTAACACAGTCATAATATACAACCTGTGATGAGATATTCCGATTACCAGAATCAAGTATGCGGTCTGCTTATGTAAAGTTTTATCTAAGCAAACGTTACGAATAGGGGCTACATTGGGTATCTATGATTAGCTGTATGCATAATCGTCAAAGCTGTGTAAGTGAGAGAACGGCAAGGTCATGAAGCTTGCCACCTAAGGAGGAAGCCGAATGTTCTGGCTGGTCATTATATTAGTCGTATTTATTTTTCAGGCAGCCACGATTCTTTTGCTGGAATTTCGGAATCCGGCTAAAGCTGTGGCTTGGCTGTTTATTTTGTTCTGCGTGCCTTTGATCGGTTTTGTAGTTTATTATTTCGTGGCGCAGGATTATAACAAACGAAAAAAACTCCGCAAGGGTGGATCTCGCATCTTCCGTGAAATGAAGGAAAAGATCTGGGAACAAGCCCACATCATTGGAGATGTCGAACAGATGCCGGGCGATCGTTTTAGCCATCAGCATCGATTGTTTAACCTGTTATCCCATCTGTCCGAGAGCCCGATCACGGGTTGCAACCACAGTACGGTACTCACCAATGGGGAAGAGGCATTTGCGGCAATGCTGAGAGAAATGAAAAAAGCAAAGCACCATCTGCATGTGGAATTTTACATTTTCCGTGATGATGTCATCAGCACTATGTTTCAGGATGTCATGATTCGTAAAGCGCAAGAGGGTGTGAAGGTTCGGTTCATCTGCGACGGTCTCGGCAGCCACAAGATGAAAGGGAGCTTTATCCGCAAACTTCAGGAGGCAGGTGTGGAATTCCATTATTTTCTCCCACCGCTGATCGCTACGATTGACCGCAGAGTAAACTACCGCAATCACCGCAAAATTGTTGTTGTGGATGGACAGGTTGGTTTTGTGGGCGGCATTAACGTAGGTGATGATTATCTTGGACAATATCCAGAGGTGGGTTTCTGGCGGGATACACATGTGCAGATTGAGGGAGACGCCGTATACTTTCTGCAAAGTACGTTTCTTAACGACTGGAAATTGGCTGCTGGTGAGCGCATTACCGAACCCCAGCTTTCAAGCTTGTTTCCTCCCCATATCTGTAGCGGGGAAGAGCGAATTCAGATCCTGGCTAGTGGACCGGATCAGGACTGGGATGCCATTCAGGAGATGTGTTTTGGGGCCATTTCGGTAGCCTGTGACCGGATTTACATTACCACACCTTATTTTATACCTGATCCTGCACTGTATGAGGCACTCAAAACAGCGGCTGTCAGTGGCGTCGATGTAAGAATTATCATTCCGTATCAATCCGATTCAAGGCTTGTGCATCTGGCGTCACTTTCATATGTGGAAGAACTGTTGCGAGCAGGTGTGCAGTTCTTCCAATATCGCAAAGGATTTGTACATGCCAAAGTGATGATTGTAGATGAGTTGCTCGCTACAGTTGGAACAGCCAATATGGATATGCGCAGCTTTTTCTGCAATTTCGAGTTGACGGCTGTCCTTTTCGAGTCCTCATCGATTCAACGTTTGATCACTGACTTTGAACGGGATCTTGGGGAATGCAGTCAGATCGATGGGAAGGTATTTCAGAAGCGTTCACGATGGCAAAAAGGCGCAGAAATGCTTTCTCGGATGCTTTCTCCGCTTCTTTAGCCGATTTAGGGCAGATTTCTGAAGATAAGTTCACTTTTTGTGAATTTATCTTCTTTTTGCTAAGTATTTTGCGCAAATTTGATCTTTTATGATATAATAGATATATAAATTATGTCTTGGCGAAGGAGGGGAGTCTGCGGGAAACAGGCTCCCTTTTGCTCTCTTTTGAAAGTGCAAACCGGGATAAAGACCATTTTGAATCCATTTTATATCGCCTTTAGATGCTTATGCTTGTACAGCCAGGGTACATGTAGAACGCAGTTTGCTGTTTTCTAGAAGTAGATTCATCCTGAGTATTTAAATGATTTATAAAATGGATTCACACACTGATTTAACGGGGGGGATACCATGTCCAATGTAACGGTGAAAGAACTAACAGCGAAGCCAGCTGACCGTGGGGTCAAAAGCTCGGTGTTTACATTAAAGCTGCTGCAACGTATTGTGATGATTCTGATTGGTGCTGCACTAATGGCTGTATCACTTGAAATATTCCTTGTGCCCAATGGCGTAATTGATGGTGGGATTACGGGGATTTCAATTATGGTATCAGAACTTACACATCTGCCACTCGGTGTATTCCTGACTTTGCTCAACCTGCCATTCCTGATTCTGGGATACAAGCAGATTGGTAAAACATTTGCGTTATCAACCCTGCTCGGGATTGTGGTGATGTCCATAGGTACTGCGTTATTGCACCACGTGCCTGCTTTGACACCTGGGGAACCATTGCTTGGAGCCGTGTTTGGGGGGTTGATTCTGGGTGTGGGTGTTGGACTTGTTATTCGTTCTGGCGGTTCACTCGATGGTACGGAGATTGTGGCCATCCTGCTTAGTGAGAAGTCACCATTATCTGTAGGACAGATCGTATTGTTCATTAACGTATTTATTTTTGCAGGAGCAGGATTCCTGTTTGGTTGGCCAAATGCCCTGTACTCCATGATTGCATATTATATCGCGATGAAGATGATTGATATTGTCAATGAAGGACTCGATCAGTCCAAATCGGTATGGATCATCAGTGAGAAGTATCGTGATATCGGTTCAGCCCTGACAGACCGTCTAGGTCGGGGTGTGACTTTCCTGGATGGCGAGGGCGGATTCAGCGGGGACGAGAAAAAGATCATCTTTGTTGTCATTACCCGATTGGAAGAAGCCAAACTTAAGTCCATCGTTGAAGATTGGGACCCGCAAGCCTTTGTGGCGATCGGTAACATTCATGACGTGAAGGGCGGACGTTTCAAGAAAAAAGGCATCCATTAGCGATTTACCCATGCATATATGATAATAGCCGACTCCCTTGTAAGGGGTCGGCTATTTTTTTTTCAAGTGCTTGAGAATCAGTTCAACGGGCTGTGGCTCGACGGATGCAATCAAATCACCGGTATCCTTCAGACGCTCCACAATGTTCATCAGATGGTAATCCTGGATGGAGACGTTGTTTCGAACCTCATCCCAGGTAAGTGGCGTAGATACGGTGGCTCCTGATTTGGCACGAGGTGTATAAGGTGCCGCAAGGGTCTTGCCGCCATAATGTTGGAGGTAGTCAAAATAAATGCGGTCTCCACGGTCTTTTTTCAGTCGTTCCAGTGTGAACAGATCGGGGTGTTTTTGAGTGATATATTTGCCAACAAAATAACCAATATCCCGCAACTCATCAAAGGTTACACCTTGCACAATAGGAACAATAATCTGAACGCCAGTGGCTCCTGAAGTTTTAGGAATGGACCTCAGACCAAGGGAAGTCAAGGTTTCTCCAACGATGAGTGCAGCCTGCATGATCCGTGGCTCATGTTCCTGAGAGGGGTCCAGATCAATCATCCATTCACAGGGCAGCAGGCTTCCGACAGCATGAAGAGAAGGATGGAATTCAAGTGCAGCCAGGTTGCCGAGCCACAATAATTCAGGCAGTCCATTCATTACCACATAACGGATGCCATCGTGCACTTCAGTCCGAACATAATCCGGGACGGGTTCGGGGGCATTCTTTTGGTAGAAAAATGTCCCTCCCGCTCCGTGGGGGTATCTTATGGTGGTTAATAGTCGATTGCTTGTATATGTGAGCAGATATGGAGCTAAAGCTGCCAGCTTTTGCAGATAGATCGCTTTGGTGACACCTGCTTCCGGCCATAACAGCTTGTCCGGGTTCGTTACGGTCAGCTCTGTGCCTTCTATTATGATGGTTCCTTGGATCTTAGGGGCCACACCGAACACCTCCTATACGTAATCTACATACGGACTCATTCATTGAAGAAGCTGATTCGCCAGGCAATCCTCACGGGTTACCTCTGCGAAGGTCTGAATACTGGGATGGCGTAGTGTGCGATGATGCGTCAGTTCCATATATTGCACTTTGACACCTATTCGTGGTTCTACCCAGGTGGTTTCCGCACTGCGTTCGGGTACATTAAGGAACGGTCGGTCCTGCCTAATCAGAGGCTCAACCTGATGGGTGAGTTCACGCCAAGTATTGGAGTTCAGCTTGCCAGTCCCAACATGACCAATATAGACAAAGTTAGGCCCATCATATACGCCAACCGCGATGGCGTTCACAATACCGCTTCGGTACGTGACTCCCCCGATCATGGCATATACATCATGCATGATTTTGACCTTCTGCCAGCGCTGGTCCTTACCCTGTATGCCATAAGTGCTAGTGAGATCCTTGCAGACGATGCCTTCCATCTGATGCTGTCTCATGACCGTAAGCAGGGATGCGGCATCAAGTGTATTGGCGACCTCCTGAACATGGGGAGCGCTGTTAAGAACCTCGTGCAACAGGCGCTGTCGATCTGCCAAAGGTTGATCCGTCACCCATTGTCCCTCATAGAACAGGATATCA
This sequence comes from Paenibacillus sp. FSL R5-0519, assembly GCF_037974275.1. Lineage (NCBI taxonomy): Bacteria > Bacillati > Bacillota > Bacilli > Caryophanales > Paenibacillaceae > Paenibacillus > Paenibacillus sp. FSL R5-0519. The sequence continues at coordinate 5,105,824 of NZ_CP150234.1, read as the reverse complement.
AATACCATATACGTGACCGGAATCTGATGTATGGCTTGGGCGATGCCTTCCGATCTGCTCATGCGATCCCGCCGCAGAACGTGATAAAACGAAGGTTTGCCGGTGTCCGGGTCTAGTGCAATTACTTCTCCATCCAAGATATAGGATGCTCCTGAACATAAATTACGTGGTGTGACCAACTCGGGATACTGTGCGGTTCGATCATGTAACCTGCGATTCACCAGGCGAAGCTCATGCCCGTCCTCATAAGCAAGCATACGGACTCCATCCCACTTGACCTGTGCAATCCATTGAGGTCCTGTGGGCAAGGTATCCCTGGAGATGGGTTCGAACGGAATCAGCGGTTTGAACATGGGGGAACTCCTTCCTCGCCCTAATGAGCCGGCGCAGGTTCATTCAGAATTTTGTTATATTTTTTGGAAGCGGGACTTCATATGATGCACCAGAATGAGCAGTAACGGAAGTGCAATACCACAGGTCAGATCCCAATCAATCCAATAGGGAATGATGACCTTGAGATAAAAGGTCTCGTTCGGAGCGATTAGAATAGACATGGAGAGAATAAGCATGGAACCCGGCAGGATCAGAGAACGGTGGCTGGACAGGCGACACAAGTTGGCGAGACCCAGTACAAAACTGTAGAAGAACAGAGCGGCTTTGAAGAAAACAGCGATAATCCAGACCGATGCCATGAAGGCTTCAATGCGTTGCAAAAAATTACCGATATTGATCTTCTGTGAAAGGTTGAATGAGGCGAACCAATGATGCTGGGTCATCGATGGTCCCATGACGAGCAGACACATACTTAGCGTCATTGTGAGTAACAATCCCCCAATCATCCCTGCTAACAGAATGTCTTTTTCCAGATGCGGCTCATTTTTTGTGTAGGGGAAGAGCATCATGAAGATACATAGTTCACAGTAGGGATATGTGAGTACAGCGAAAAAACCTTTAAGTGGATCGAGATACCCCTGCGCTAGTACAGGTTGGATGTTAGCTAATTGTATATGGGGGATTAGACACCCCGTCAGAATAAGCAGAAATAACACGATCAGAGGAAGAAAGACCTCAGCACTTCTGCCCAAGCTCTCCAGACCGGACAGAAGCCCCCAGACAAGCGCACACATGAAAACCAAATGCAGAATCAGTAATGGGGATTCCGGCAAGATCTGGGTAGACATAAAATCGCCAATCTCCCTAATGAACGTTGAGGTGCTGATTAGGAAATAAAAAATATAAAAAGAACCAAACAATGTCCCGATCCAGGGTCCCAATGTTCGAAGGGCATTTTGAATCAGATTCAGCCGGGGATGCATTCTGTAGGCAATAAGCATAATGAAGAGTATTCCAAGGCCCCCTGCGACTCCCAACAAGGCTGATAACCAGGCATCCTGATGAGCATAGGATGTGATCATGGAAGGGAAGACGAGAATTTGCTCCCCGATGGTGCACAGGAACATAAGTGAAGCGAGCTGTCTAACAGTCAAACGTCCCTTTTCGATCATGAGGTATCTCCTTAACAGATCATGTCTATGTATTGGTTAGAATGCACCAATTGTGCCAGTTTTATAAAAGCCAATGTAAAAAGCCCGTGCAGCTGATCTCTCTGTGATGTAGAGAAATCAGTTACCCGGGCTTATTAACATGTGGTTAAGCAATCATATTGTATTATAACGGCTACATAGAATCAGTTCGCAGTTGTCAGACGTATACGAATATTCTGTGGGTCTACCGTAAACCAAGTGTCCTCTACTGGTGTAACGACTGTACCAGATTGACGTAATTGTTCAAGTGCCTGTTCCAATTGTTCCTTGGTGGCGTACACAATGGTGAAGTAATCAATTCCTGTAGCGTTATCTGGATTGACAGGTGCATGTACTCCTGCCCAGATATTGAGTCCCAGATGATGATGATAGCCGCCTGCGGATACAAATAGTGCTGACATGTTGGCGAAGTTACCCACGATATCAAAACCGAGTATGCCGGTGTAGAAGTTGCGGGCTTCTTCCAGGCTGCGGACGTGCAAATGAACGTGACCGATAACTGTGCCAGCAGGCAGACCTTGCCAAGGTTCATTCTCCGATATGGCAAACAGGCTTTCCACATCAACCGGATCACTTGCCATCACGTAGTTATTGTCGCTATCCCGTTTCCAGGTATCACGTGCGCGGTCAGCATAGATCTCAATTCCGTTCTGATCAGGATCGGAGATATAGAAGGCTTCACTGACCAAGTGATCGCCTTGACCGATATCGATACCGGATGCAGCCAGATTACGAAGAGCGAGACCAAGGGACTTGCGGTCAGGCAGCAGAATGGCGAAATGATACAAGCCAGCGTGTGAGCGTTCCGGCAGGGTAATGCCATCCGTGAGCTCTTCCAATCGCAGCAGGGAATGTTTTCCATCGGCTGTCAACGTTGCCACGTTGTCACTCCGCTCCAGTAATTTCAATCCAACTACATCGGTATAGAACTTAATCGAACGGTCCAGGTTCATAATTCGGAGACTCACTTCTCCCAGATGGGTTGTAGCAGGGATCTGATACGTTGTATTCATAATTGTTTCCTCCTGATAATAGATGATATGGGTTCTCGTTTGATTGTGTATATGCGTTGAAAACGGATTATTGAATTGCATGAGGTTGAAGCAGAAGTGCAAGGTGACTGTATATTCATAAATAAGTTACTTTTCATAAGTTAATATAAAATATAAATCAACTTTCGTCAATCGTATTTTGCAATTATAGCTGGAGTTTTATTGACAAAACTGTTCCCAAAGTTCTGTAAAATAAAAAAAATCCGACTGTGAAGCCGGATCGGGAGTAAACATCATGACATGGGTATATAACGGAATTGGTCTTGTCTTAGCCATAGCGACATTCAAACTTTTGGTTTGGGTGTCGCCTTTTTTCTTTTGGCTGGTGCAGGTGTATCGGATTCTCCTCCGGCAACCGCTTGAGCAGGCGTTTTTCTCGGTGCACGTTTCTTCGGCTTGGCCGTTGTTGTCCCAGGGTCAGCCGGAATAGGTTTCACGGCCTCGATACTTGCCTGCAGGGCAGCCATCAAGTCCATTACATTGGCTTCAGGTTTGGCTGGAGCAATCTTGATTTCTTCGCCTGCCACTTTGTGCTGAATGAGATCCAGCAATTTGCTGCGGTAGTCATCGGTGTATTTGCTCGGCTCAAAAGGTGTGGACAATTGATCAATCAATAGCTTGGCCATCGTAAGTTCCTTCTCATTCACGTTTTGCACTTCCGGCAAGTTGGGCACCTGGGAGACAGGACGAATCTCGTCCGGATAGAAAATGGTCTCCATGGAGAGGCAATCTTCCAGCACGCGTATGGCAGCCAGGCTGCTCTTGGAGCGGATGGAGATTTTGGCAATGCCAATTTTGCCGGTATCCCGCATCGCGTTCATCAACAGCTGGTAGGCATTCCCTCCAGCCTGATCGGGCGAAAGGTAATACGTTTTCTGAAAATAAATCGGGTCAATCTCAGTCAAATCAACAAAATCCAGTATGGTGATGGTTTTGCCGGTGGAATCATTCAATGCTTCCAATTCATCTTTCTCGAAGAGTACGAACTTTCCCTTTTCATATTCATAGCCTTTGGTGATCTCTTCCCACTTGACGTCCACTTCACAGGAAGGACATTGACGAACATAAGCGAGCGGGCTGCCGCAGACTTTATGGATATAACGCATGGAGATGTCTTTGTCTTCGGTAGCCGAGAACATTTTGACAGGTACATGCACAAGGCCAAAACTGATTGCGCCTTTCCAGACGGTATGCATAGATCGGCTCCTTTCGAAAATTCTTTTTAGAGGTTGTTCAAAAATCCTCTTGGTACTGAAAACCGGACTTTTTGAACACGGATGTATATTCAATAGTATGGGCATCTGGCGCAGGGGATAATCGTCTTATGGACGAACGAATTCGTATGGTTCGGCGAGACTCGGGGATGATAACAGAAACATGCTTGAATTCCGAGAGGAAGATGGGCATGGGATAGATAGTTATTCTCGCAGAACATATGCCGGGAGGTGCAATATTGAAGAACAGACGTGATGAGGAAGAAGCACACAAGCATGCATTTTCTCCGTATCCTCTTGGGGAAGCCGAAAGCGCTGAAGAATTTTATACACCAGCAACAGATGTGAATTGGGAAGCGGTCACTTCTGAAGAATTGCCCCTTGATCGGGAATCCTTCATGCTTGACATTGACCGGATGGTGAATGAAGGGTTAGGTGGGGGGCAGGTTACGGAAGATAACGGTTATATTGGTGAAAGTACAACAGATAGCATGGTTCGAGAATCACATGATGATCCGGAAGGGGAGTATGAATAAGATGATGGATGCAAAGCGCGCCAAAGCGATCTATGATTCCAAGGATACCATTGCCGTTACGCTGGAGGGAGATCCAGTCTGGATCGAGAATGTGGATGAAGCGAATGGCATGGCGACCGTTCAGGTTGGCAGCAGGCCGGGAAATACCCAGACGGTTCGTGTGGATCGTTTGGAGGAATAGATCCAGGTAGTATATCGTTATTGAGGATTCGGTGAATGAATAAAAACTGAAATATATGCTTGGCACGGCCGGTACCGAGAGGTGCCGGTTTTTGGTTTTGGCTAGGAGTTGTTGCGGGGGAAGAAAGGGACCGATATAATAAGGTTCAAAGTGAACTCAGGCGGCTGGACCGCCAAAGGTGGGGCGAATATTGAATCAGACGCACGAGCAGTGGGTGTATCAATCCCATGGCATTGCAGATACAGAAGCACTTGCTTCCGCACTCGCCAGACAGGCAAACGCCGGCATGGTGATTGCTTTGGATGGTGATCTGGGTGCGGGTAAAACGGCATTTTCGCAGAAATTTGCCTGGCATTTGGGTGTACGTGATGTGGTGAGCAGTCCCACATTCACGCTAATCAAGGAGTACGAGGGGCGTCTGCCTTTATATCACATGGATGTATATCGCATATCGCTGGAAGAAGCGGATGAGCTTGGACTTGATGAATATTTCTATGGAGCCGGAGTCAGTCTGGTGGAGTGGTCGAGTATTATTCCCGAATTGCTGCCGCAAGAGCACTTGCATGTGCAGATTGAAACAACGGGCCTGGAGGATCGAACGATTACACTGGATGGGTACGGCGAGACTTATGCAGCCTTGTGCCGACAGTTCAGACAGAATGGGGTCAAATGATGATGGAAGATTTACAAAAAGAGCCGCGTCAGCGGTTTTTGGCGTTGGATACATCCACCGCAGTAATGGCTGCTGCGATGATGGAAGGTCATGCGCTTCTGGAAGAACGCAATGAACGGGCTGAGCGCAACCATTCGGTACACGTTGTACCGGTGATGGAACAGCTGCTGGCCGCCAGCAGCACACAGCCTGGTCAACTGGACGGCATTGCCGTTGGCGTTGGGCCAGGCTCGTACACGGGCATCCGCATTGCGGTGACCGCGGCGAAGACACTGGCCTGGGCGTGGGATATCCCCGTAGCCGGGGTATCCAGCCTTCAGGCCCTCGCCTGGGGCGGCTGGCACAGCGGCCTTGCCGCCAAGAGGGAAGCTGCGGCAGACGATGCCGCAGCAGGGGCTGGCGGAACGCCATCCGCGGACCAGGGCAGCACAGGTGCTGCCCCAGTCCACTGGATCGTTCCGCTTGTGGATGCAAGGCGCGGTCAAGCGTGCACCGCGCTGTTTGCCTCCGCCGGGAGCGATGCGCCCCGGCGTCTGGCGCCTGATGCCATCCGCAAGATGGACGGATGGCTGGAAGCCCTCGCCGCCCGCATGGCGGAGGCGGCGCCGGAAGAGCGGCCCGCAGCCGTCTGGATCGTCGGCGAGACGGGCTCTCATGCTGCGGCAGCGGCGGAGCTTCGCTGCCCCGCAGGAACGGCGCTCCAGCTCGTACCTTATGAGCTGGAAGGCCGCTGGGTTGGGCGCCTAGGCGCCGCCGCGCTGCTTGCAGGTCAGCGTGATGACGTGCATGCGCTGGTGCCGAACTACACCCAGCTGTCTGAAGCGGAAGCCAATCTTCTGCGCAAAGGCTGAAAGAGGTTGTTCAAAAAGTCCGCTTTTGATTACGAAGGATGCCTGGTGGCATCATCAGCATCGATTATGGAATTCAGCCGAAATGTCCGTTGCTCACGTAGTTTTCCCTACGCTCCGCTACTCCATTTCTAGCTTCATCCCATCTTCTCGGTACTGAAAACCGGTCTTTTTGAACACGCACTAAAGGGGGGAAAGCAGATGGACAACGTGGCGAATAATAAGCAGGAAGCATCGCTTCAGTTCAGGTTCATGACACTCGCGGATATTCCCGATGTGATGGAGATTGAACATGAGGCCTTTACCCTGCCTTGGACAGAAGAAGCATTTCAAAATGAATTGACACACAATCATTTTGCTAAATATATGGTGATGGAATTGGAAGGCAAAGCCATTGGTTATGCCGGAATGTGGACGATTATGGATGAAGCCCATATTACCAATATTGCAGTCAGAGGCGCGTATCGTGGACGCAAGCTTGGCGAAAAGTTACTGGATGAATTAATGAGTACAGCGGCTTATCTCGGGATGGAACGAATGACGCTGGAGGTCAGAGTGTCGAACAGCATAGCTCAGCGTTTATATCAGAAAAAAGGGTTTGAATCGGCGGGTCTTCGTAAAGGGTATTACTCCGATAATGGGGAAGATGCGATGATTATGTGGGCGAACTTGCCGTCTGCAGGCCGGAGCGGCGAAGAGGAAGGAAGCGTACTGGATTCATGAACGAACTCAATGAAAAAATAAATTCTGCACCATCCTACATTTTGGCGGTGGAGACAAGCTGTGATGAAACATCGGTAGCTGTAGTCAAGGACGGACGGGAAGTGCTGTCCAATCTGATCTCAAGTCAGATCGAGACGCATAAGGCATTCGGTGGTGTGGTCCCTGAAGTGGCTTCACGTAAACACGTGGAAGTCATTACGTTGATGCTGGAACAGGCGATTGAACAGTCCGGCATTCGTCCGCGTGATCTGAGTGCGATTGCCGTGACGCAAGGTCCGGGACTCGTTGGGGCATTGCTGGTCGGAATCGTTGCGGCCAAAACGCTGGCGATGGCACTCGGCAAACCGCTCATTGGCACACATCATATTGCTGGGCATATCTATGCCAACCGACTTACCCATGAACTTCAATACCCGGCGATGGCACTGGTCGTATCGGGTGGACATACAGAGCTTGTGCATATGGAATCCGAAGGCAAGTTCAAGTTGATTGGTCGTACGCGAGATGATGCCGTCGGCGAAGCCTATGACAAAGTAGCACGTGCATTGGGCTGTCCTTATCCGGGAGGTCCACATGTGGACAGGATGGCGTCTGAAGCGGAGGATGTGGTACCACTACCACGGGTATGGCTTGAAGCAGGTTCATATGATTTCAGTCTCAGTGGTCTAAAGTCTGCTGTACTGAATGCGCTCAATCAGGCTAAAATGCGCGGAGAAACCTTGGAACCATCTGCCGTTGCACGTGGTTTCCAGGAAGCTGTCGTAGAAGTCCTGGTGGAGAAAGCTGTAAGAGCCGTTCGTGAGTATGGTTCAAAACAATTGCTGTTGTGCGGTGGTGTTGCCGCCAACCGGGGATTGCGTTCAGCACTACAGGAGCGTTGCACGAAGGAAGGGCTTGAGCTGTTAATCCCGCCAATGGAATATTGTACGGATAACGCGGCCATGATCGGAGCGGCTGCATATCTGAAATGGCAGCGGGGAGAAATCTCTGAATTTGATGCCAAAGCTGACCCGGGGCTTTCCCTGGAGGCATGGTCCGTTCAGTCCCTATAAACAGGCAGTTGAAGATAAGAGTTGACAGCCTGCATGTGAAGAATGTATATTAGTTACAAATTTAAACAGGAAGTTATTTTCCTGAATGGATAAACGCGATGAACAGGAATAGTAAGGTCGATTCCCGGTTTAGAGAGCTGCGGGTTGGTGCAACGCAGTCGAAGGAAACCTGAAACTCACCTGGAAGCGGAACGATGGAACACGGTGACTCCCCGGGAGAATCCGAAGGCCGATTATGGCTCAAAGTACATGGTTACGGGTTGCCTCCGTGAATGGGCCGTTGTCGGAAGGACCGTTATTACAAGGATTGCCGACAATAACTGAGGGGGCTTTCAGGCTGCTTCAAGTGATCCGGAGGTGCGAAAGCATCTAGGGGTTCTCTTGAATGAACAGGAAGGAAGTCAACAAGAGTGGTACCGCGAAGGTGAACAGCCTGTCGTCTCTTGCATTATTGCATGAGGTGGCAGGCTTTTTTTGATTTTTAAAATAAGGATGAATGAAGTTAGGTCATAGGTTAAATGTGATGAACGGGAGCAGTAGAATGACAAAGCGCTCAGAGAGCTGCGGGGTGGTGCGACGCAGTGGCTTGAGTCATTCGAATCTCGCCCGGGAACGGAGTTGTGGAAGCATGGGGACGATATCAATCGCCCCGTTGTCCTAATGGTCAACGACATGTGTTACACAGCAACGGTTAACCCCCGTTATAGGGTGTTTCTTCGAATTCCAGTGATTTCCAGTGATGTCGTACGTGCACACACATCCAACGGATTTCGGAGACGACGAGGTGGATGGAGTCCGGAGTAAGTCTGGCCCATCAAGCAAGAGTGGTACCGCGGAGGGGAGAATAACCCGCCGTCTCTTATATGAGATGGCGGGTTATTTGTGTTTGCTGCCGGCAGCAGGGTGGGCGTGGGATAAACCATATGGAGATTGAAAAGGGAGAAAGACAGGGGGTAAGTCGACGTACAACCTGTCACAAGCAAGTAGGCTATTTAACAAACGAGCAATGAATATGTAACATCGAGTAAATGAACATGAAATATCAAGTATAGGCACTAAATATACAATAGGCTCTAATGATTACCAAGGACTAAGCTACTAACGACATACGCATTCACAAACAAAATATATAACAACATTGATGGCGATCAGCGGGTGTTCTATGGCTCGTGGATCGTAACAAAAATGAATATAAAATTTGATGGAGGTTGATGAATATGACAACGATTAATAACAAACGCATGATTGAGATTTTTGATACAACGCTGCGCGATGGAGAACAGGCACCGGGAGCGAGTCTGCAACCCGAGCAAAAGATCGAACTGGCACACCAACTGGCATCTCTGGGGATTGACGTCATTGAGCCTGGATTCCCGATCTCCAGTCCAGGTGAGTTCGCGGCGGTTCAGGCGATTTCGAGACAGTTGCAGAACGTGGAGATCTGTGGATTCGCGCGTGCGGTCAAAGGCGATATTGATGCAGCCGTTCAAGCAACAGCGGATGCAGCACGGCGCCGAATTCACCTGTTTATCTCTTCCTCGGATATTCATATAGAGCACCAGCTGCGCCGTCCGCGCAGTGAAGTGGTGGCTACCGCTCGTGAGATGGTATCTTATGCGCGTCAGTTCACGGACATCGTAGAGTTCACTGCTATGGATGCGGCTCGTACCAAGATGGACGATCTGATTGAAATGGTTGAAGTCGCTATTGAAGCTGGAGCGAGTATTATCAACCTGCCGGATACGGTTGGTTATGCTCTGCCACATGAGTATGGCGAGATGTTCCGCTGGGTACGTGAGGGTGCAAGAGGCGGCGATCAGGTTCGCTATAGTGCACACTGTCACAATGATCTGGGCCTGGCCGTAGCGAATAGTTTGGCCGCAATTGCCAATGGGGCTTCCCAGATTGAAGTGACGATCAATGGTATCGGAGAACGGACGGGGAACTGTGCACTGGAAGAGCTGATTATGGCTCTGGAGACCCGGGGAGATGCAATTGGTGCAACGACCAACATTAAGCTGAACCAGCTGTATGAGACTTCTCGTCAGATTAGCCGTGCCATGCACTTCCCGATTGCATACAACAAACCGGTGGTGGGACGTAATGCATTCCAGCATGAATCCGGCATCCATCAGGATGGTCTGCTGAAGAATCGGAGCACTTATGAGATTATGGACCCGGAAGCGCTGGGTATCCCTCGCAGCATGATTATTCTGGGCAAACACTCTGGTCGTCACGCCCTGAAGGATCGGGTTCGCAAATACGGTTTTGAGCCGGATGAGCAACAAATGGAGCAATTGTATGAGGTGTTCAAAGAAACCGCAGACCAGCAAAAAGTGGTCAGTGACGACCAGTTGCTGCAGATGGTTAGCCAGACCATGAATATTCCTGCACAGGATTATGAGCTGGTTGAATTGCAGGTGACGGCGGGCAGCATGACCGATCGAATGGCTGCCGTTCGTATTCGCACAAGTGCGGGAGAGCAATCCTATTCTGCCGTCGGCGGGGGACCCGTGGATGCAACCATTCGTGCGATTGGTCAGAGTATTTCGGATGACATTGCTTTTGTTGATATGGAGATGCATGCCTTGAGTGGTGGAGAGGGTGCAAGTGCGGAGGCTGTAATTACCGTGGAGCGTGCAGGACGTGAGTTCCGGGGAACGGCAACACATAATGATATCGTCATGGCTGCCGGTTTGGCTTATGTGGCGGCTTGCAATGCTGCTGGGCTGAAGGCGGAGCCTTCCGAACATCACGAACAAGCACATGCGTAGATCATCTGGGTCAGATCGTATGTATAGCAGCCATAGTACCCATCGCGATTCGATGTGATCTACATTGTATTAAATGAACAAGGGACAGGCCTTGAACGACAGAGGTCTGCTTTTGTCTTTTTATGGAGGAAGTATGAAGAGAGGGAAAGTCTATTTGTCAAGGTGTGACTATAGTTATCCACATATCCAGTGAAAATTGTGGGTAACTGGGATAAAGTCAAACCAGTGCAGTTTTCGAAACGAAAAGGGTTTAGGGGATAGAACGACTCCTTACTATCCACAAAGTTGTGGATAACGTGGATAACTTGGTGGATAAATATGGTTTTTGTGTGTGAAAGGCTATTCTACCGCTGTATAATTAAGGTTATTAATGTGCTTGCTATCTTGCTTTGCTGTGGATAAGTATGAAAGATGGGCGTATAAAAATATTTCTCCTCATTCGAGTGAATTTGACAAAATCCAAAACAAGTCACCCCAACTTAAACAAAAAGCTGATCCCAGTAAGGAATCAGCCGAGGTACAACTATATTTGTAAGGACTTGTTCAAGCCATGTTTCTCAATTTGGGCTATTCCATAGCTAGTTCTTCCCACTCCTCATACGCCTTGGTGAGCTCTGCCTTGCGCTCCTCCGATTGTTGCTGGAGTTCTTGCAGCTTCATATAATCCTGGTAGATTTCAGGCAGAGCCATCTGCTCCTCAAGCTCTGTAATTTTCGTTTCCAGTTCCGCGATCTGTTGTTCCAGAGCTTCCTGCTTGCGTTGCCGGTTACGTTCTTCACGCTTTGCTTGTTTTTCCGCTTCGAACGAAGCCGCTCCAGATTTTTCGGTTGTTGCTGTACTCGGATCGGATTTGGAAGAGTTCTTAGATGAAGCCTGACGTGCCTCAGCAGCTTCGCGTGCGATGTCCTCAAGCTCCTGTTTCTTCTCCACATAATCATCATAATTTCCGAGATAGTGTTCTGTTCCACCTGGATGAAGCTCGACAATGCGCTCGGCCATTTTGTTGAGGAAGTAGCGGTCATGGGAAATGAACAGCAGGGTACCTTCATAATCCATTAACGCCGCTTCCAGCACCTCTTTGGCAAATAGGTCGAGATGGTTCGTAGGCTCATCCAGAATGAGCATATTGGCTTCCTTTAGCATCAGCTTGGATAGAGAGACACGTGCTTTCTCACCGCCGCTGAGGGAGGAGATTTTTTTGAGCACATCGTCACCGCTGAACAAAAAGTTCCCCAGTACGGTACGAATACGAGCTTCTTCCATCCCGGGATAGGCACTCCACAGTTCTTCCAGAACCGTGTTGGACGGATTGAGCCCTGTCTGTTCCTGATCATAATAGCCAATCTGAACTTTTGTTCCCCATTGGATCTCACCGGTTACCGGACGTAAACTTCCCGTAAGACACTTCAACATGGTGGATTTACCAATACCGTTTGGACCAATCAGTGCAACGGTTTCCCCGCGCCGCAGATCGAAGGATACATTGCGGAACAATGGAGAAGATTCGTCATAAGCGACAGACAGCTGATCCACACGAAGCACTTCCTTGCCGGACATCACGGCGGTTTCGAAGGAAAAATGTGCTTTTTTCAAATCTCCCATCGGCTTATCCAGTCGCTCCATTTTGTCGAGGGCTTTGCGGCGGCTTTGCGCCCGTTTGGTTGTTGAAGCACGTACAATATTTTTCTGGACAAAATCTTCCATCTTGGAGATTTCACCCTGTTGTTTCTCATATTGCTTCATCTGCGTCTCATATTCGGCAGCCTTGAGTTCCATATAACGGCTATAATTGCCCGTATATTTTTTGGAGCGATGCCGTTCGATCTCTACGATGGTCGTTACGAGCCGATCGAGGAAGTACCGGTCATGGGATACAACGAGCAATGCGCCTGAATAACCTCTCAGATAATCTTCCAACCAGGTGAGGGTGGCGATATCGAGATAGTTGGTAGGCTCGTCCAGCATGAGCAGATCGGGTGCCTGAAGCAAAATGCGAGCAAGTGCAAGGCGTGTCTTCTGCCCGCCGCTCAGCGTAGCAATGGGGGTATCCGGCGAAAATTCCCCGAATCCCATCCCGTGCAATACGCTGCGAATGCGGGTTTCCATCTCATAACCGCCATGGTCCTTGAACCAGTCGGAGCGTTTCGCATAACGTTCCAGCAGGTCCGCGTACTTTTTCTCGTCTTCCATCTGGGCAGGGTCGGCAATATCGCGCTCCATCTGACGCAAATCGGCTTCAGCCTGTGTCAGGTGAGCGAACACGTTCATCATTTCTTCCCAGATGGTGCGATCGGATTGCAGCCCGCTGTTCTGGGCCAGATAACCAAGCGTCGTTTCTTTGGATTTGAAAATCTGTCCCCCGTCATAAGACATTTCACCAGCTACAATTTTGAGCAAAGTGGATTTTCCTGCACCGTTTACACCGACAAGGCCGATACGCTCGCGTTCTAATATTTGTAAGTTCACGCCGTCCAGGATTGGATCGACACCAAAACGTTTGATAATTCCGGATACTTGCAGCAGCATAAAATTAAGTTCCTCCATAGGTCCAGTTCTTGATATGACAACTATATCCCAGTTTACATGAAATACAGAGCAATTGCACCGATTGGGAACGCATGGGGCATGTAGTCTTTTTGATCAATCAATGATAAACTGAAAGAAGGCATGTTATTACATGAGGATTTTGCAGAAAATGAATCATTTTAACCTTTTCAACAAGATGACAACTGGTCATAACATATAATTTGTTTTTAATGAAAGCTTTTTGTACCTTCCCTATCAACAGGAGGTTATTCAAGGATATGCAGGATCATGCGGAACTGAAAAGCCAGCTTCGATCCAGACTGAGACACAGCCGTGATCTGATGGATGCGAGCATGCATCAGCAGGCGATGACTAAGATTAACGTTGGAATGAGGCGTGAGCTGGATCGCCTTAGACAGGCCAAGAGTAAGGTCATGAACAGACCACTCGTCATATTCAGTTATCTGTCCTATGGAAGCGAAGCATCCACAGCTTTTCTTTTTCAAGAGGGCTGGAATCATGGAGATGTGATGTATGCACCGAAAGTGTTGGCGAACCCACCTCGAATGGAGCTACGGCGAGTGACCGGAGAACGGGATCTGGAGCCAGGCATATGGGGGATACCGGAACCTAAGGATTCCTGTGAAGTTCTCAAGCCTGAAGATTGGCCGGATATCGATCTCGTCCTGGTACCGGGGCTTGGTTATGATCTGCATGGGGGGCGTATTGGTTACGGTGGCGGTTATTATGATCGTTTTGCCGAGACGCTTGCAGCAACATGTGTGATAACTGGCAAGAAACCTTTGATGGCTGCGATGGTATTGCCGGGTCAGCTACAAGAGGAGATCCCGATGGACCTGCTCGATCTGCGGATGGATCTGTTGATAACAACCGAAGGTATATTACATATCGAATAAAGGGTTGTGATGTAATTGAGTTCAGAAGTGAACAACGGCCAGGCTTCGGGTGGAAAACTGACCCATTTTAATGAACAGGGGCGGGCCCGGATGGTTGATATTTCGGGTAAGGAAATTACTGTGCGTACGGCTGTGGCCGTAACCAAGGTGACGATGAATCCAGATACACTGGAAGCGATTCGGGAGGGCCGAATCGGCAAAGGTGATGTTCTGGCTGTTGCTCAGATTGCCGGGATTCAAGGCGCGAAGAAAACGTCGGACTGGATTCCGATGTGCCATCCGCTGGCACTGACGGGTGTGGATATTCGTTTTCATGATAACGGAGTGGATGAATTACACATTGAAGTTACTGTCAAAACCGAAGGTAAGACGGGTGTTGAGATGGAGGCCCTCACGGCTGCCTCGGCTGCAGCACTGACGGTCTATGACATGTGCAAGGCCATGCAAAAAGATATGATTATCGGTCCTACCATGCTGAATTCCAAGAGTGGTGGCAAAAACGGTGATTACAGCCGATAGACAATATTTATTTTCATAGAGGAGAAGGGTGATCTTTATGGTGTGGAGAACAGCAATCCTGACAGCCAGTGACAAAGGAGCCCGCGGGGAACGTGAGGATACGAGTGCACAAGTCATTCGGGAGCTGGTGGAAGAAGAGCTGGGTGGTCAAATCGTGGAGTACCGTATCGTTCCGGATGAACCCGATGAGATTATTGCGGCTTTGATTGAGATGACGGATTATTTTCACGCCGATCTGGTGCTGACTACCGGTGGAACGGAGCTGGCCATTCGTGATATTACTCCAGAAGCGACCCGGCGCGTAATTGAACGGGAAGTTCCAGGGATGGCAGAGGCCATGCGGTACAGTGTAATGAGCAAAAACCGTTCTGCCATGCTGTTCCGTGGTGTATGTGGTATTCGTGGACGCACGCTGATTGTCAATCTCCCAGGTACACCGAAGGGTGTGCACGAACATCTGGCTGCCATTATGGATCAGCTTCCGGAAGCGCTGCTGATGGTTACAGGTCAGTTCAAGCAATAAGCGAGTACGGACTCTCGTGCATGATATCCGATTAGACATAAACCATTGTTCGGGTAATATCTCTTATTTGTGAATATTGCGGGTTATGTAAGTGGTTACATCTGTGGTATGATGGGCTTAAATTAAGAGCGACGCAGAAGACATCTATGAACATCTGGCCGAATATGCGCATCTTTGAAGCTTGAGACGAGGAGGAATATCAATGTTAAGTTCCATTGGACCAACGGGTTTTATTTTGCTGGCCGTGATTGCATTGCTGTTGTTTGGACCCAACAAACTTCCGGAACTGGGACGTGCAGTTGGGCGTACCTTCCGTGAATTCAAAGAGGGCGCTCGCGAGATTATCTCTGAGGATGACTCGTCCAATCGCAAAGAGCAGGAGAAGGCAAAACCACTGGCGGCTGAGAGCACACCTGCAGACAAGCCTGCTGATAAACGCCTGCCGGAATAATCTTGACGGCAATGAAAGAGAAATCCCTTCCTGCCGGAAGGGTTTTGTATTTTAAGCTGGCAATAATGGGGGGCAGGCATGACGCAGCAAATGGAAGAAATGTCGATTACGGAACATCTGAGTGAGCTGCGGAAGCGGCTGATCTACGTATTAAGTATTTTTGTGCTGGGACTGATTGCAGGATTTTTTGTAGCGGACCCGGTATACCAATATCTGACCAAGTCAGAGTCGGCCAAAGGTTTTGTATTGCATGCCTTCTCGTTCTGGGACGGGATTGGCATTTACATGAAGATTGCGGGTTTATTTTCACTTATCATTACGCTGCCGTTTACGGTGTATCAGATCTGGAAGTTTGTTAGTCCGGGGCTTAAACCGCGCGAACGAAAAGCAACGCTGAAGTATGTGCCTTATGTATTTCTGTTATTTCTTATAGGGATGGCTTTTTCGTATTATGTTATATTTCCGATGGCACTCGCCTTTACAACAGCGATTACGGAGAAGATGGGGCTTGTGGAAACCTACGGGATGAAACAGTATTTCAGCTTCCTGTTTGGTATTGTGTTGCCTGTGTCCCTGTTATTCGAGCTTCCTTTGCTTATTATGTTTCTGACAGGACTGCGGATTCTGAATCCCATTCGTCTTCGCAAGATGCGCAGAGTTGCTTATTTTGTCCTGATCTTCATTGCAGTGGTGATTACACCTCCAGACTTTATTTCCGATCTGCTGGTGATGATTCCCTTGCTTCTGTTATATGAGATCAGTGTGTTATTATCCGCAATTGTATACCGCAAGCAGCTTGCGGCCGATGAAGAGATCGAATCCCGTTACGTCCGTGCCGAGGATAAGAAACATGCGGGTTAGAACATAAAATGCTATCAAAGTGGAACACAGGATATCTCATTCATGGCTGGTATAACTGGTATGCGTGTGAATGAGGATGATCAGTAACTGTAATGTGCCCGGAGAAGACGGTTTGTTCTTTTCCGGGCTATTGTTGTAGATTGTTCCACTGCTAGGCAGGACAAGCAGGCATATTATGTTCAACAATGGATACAATGGGAAAGGGACTGTCAGCTAACGTTGCAGAAGGGCTCAAGAATTTCGTAAAATAAGAATAGTGAATTTCCACATAGAACCAGGCACAGCGGGTGTACTTTGGCTATGTTCGTGTAAATTCAACGTAAATTCTCGCAGGAATTCGTCAAAAGGACTTGAAATCATGCTTCAAGTTGAGTATCATAAAGTTGGTTGTTAGCACTGAACACTGTCGAGTGCTAATACATATGGCTACAACCTACAATGTAACGTTATATAATTTCAAAAGGAGGCTATTTTTCATGATCAGACCTTTAGGTGAACGCGTATTGGTAGAACCACTGGAGCAAGAGCAAACAACTTCTTTCGGGATCGTACTCCCGGACTCCGCCAAAGAAAAACCGCAAGAGGGTAGAATCATTGCAGTTGGTGCTGGAGCATTGAAAGACGGCGTACGTGTGGCTCTGGAAGTGAAAGAAGGAGATCGCGTTATTTTCTCCAAATATGCCGGTACAGAAATCAAGTTCGAAGGTAAAGAATATTTGATTATGAAAGAAAGCGATATTCACGCGATTCTCGACTAATTCAAATTTAATCGGATAACCGAACCATATAGCAATACCATTTTCCAACAAAAACTAGGGAGGTTTTCTTAACATGGCTAAAGACATTAAATTCAGTGAAGACGCTCGTCGCTCCATGCTTCGTGGTGTGGATGCATTGGCTAATGCAGTAAAAGTAACACTCGGTCCTAAAGGCCGTAACGTGGTTCTGGAGAAAAAATTCGGAAGCCCGCTCATCACTAACGATGGTGTAACGATTGCTAAAGAAATCGAACTGGAAGATGCATTCGAGAACATGGGTGCACAACTGGTTAAAGAAGTAGCTACTAAAACCAACGATGTTGCCGGTGACGGTACTACAACAGCAACTGTACTCGCGCAAGCGCTGATCACAGAAGGTCTGAAAAACGTAACTGCAGGTGCTAGCCCAATCGGTATCCGTAAAGGGATCGACAAAGCGGTTAAAGCTGCGGTTGCTGAATTGCAATCCATCTCCAAACCGGTTGAAACCAAACAATCCATCGCACAAGTTGCAGCAATCTCTGCAGCTGACGAAGAAGTAGGCGAACTGATCGCTGAAGCTATGGAAAAAGTAGGTAAAGACGGTGTTATCACTGTAGAAGAATCCCGTGGATTCGCTACGGAGCTTGAAGTGGTTGAAGGTATGCAATTCGACCGTGGATACATCTCTCCTTACATGATCACAGACACGGACAAAATGGAAGCTGTTTTGGACAATCCGTACATCTTGATCACAGACAAAAAAATCTCCAGCACGCAAGACATCTTGCCATTGCTTGAGAAAATCGTTCAACAAGGCAAACCGCTGGTATTGATCGCTGAAGATATCGAAGGCGAAGCACTGGCTATGCTGGTTGTGAACAAACTGCGTGGTACATTCAATGCTGTAGCTGTTAAAGCTCCAGGATTCGGTGACCGTCGTAAAGCAATGCTGCAAGATATCGCTGCCCTCACTGGTGGCCAATTGATCACGGAAGAACTGGGTCTGGACCTGAAATCCGCTGTTGTGGAACAACTGGGTACAGCTCGTCAAATCCGTGTAACCAAAGAAAACACAATCATCGTTGACGGTGCTGGTAACAAATCCGATATCGATGCACGTGTTAGCCAAATCCGTACACAATTGGAAGAAACAACTTCCGAGTTCGACAAAGAGAAACTGCAAGAACGTCTGGCTAAATTGTCCGGCGGTGTAGCAGTAATCAAAGTCGGTGCGGCTACTGAAACAGAATTGAAAGAACGCAAACTTCGCATCGAAGATGCCCTGAACGCAACTCGCGCTGCGGTTGAAGAAGGTATCGTATCCGGTGGTGGTACAGCGCTCATGAACGTATACAACGCGGTTGCAGGCGTAGCCCTGTCCGGTGACGAGCAAACAGGCGTAAACATCGTCCTGCGCGCTTTGGAAGCACCAATCCGTACAATCGCAGCTAACGCTGGCGAAGAAGGTTCCGTAATCGTGGAACGTCTGAAAAAAGAACAAACTGGCGTAGGCTTCAACGCTGCGACTGGCGAGTGGGTTAACATGATCGAAGCAGGTATCGTTGACCCTGCGAAAGTAACTCGTTATGCATTGCAAAACGCTGCTTCCGTAGCAGCAATGTTCCTGACTACTGAAGCGGTTATCGCTGACAAGCCAGAACCAGCAGGTGCTGGCGGCGGAATGCCTGACATGGGCGGTATGGGTGGAATGGGCGGCATGATGTAATAAAGGTGTAAAAACCTTAAATGCATCATGTGCCTGGCAGAGCGAATTCTTGTTATGATGTGACGAGAATTCGTGAAGCAGCCGCTGTTAGAAATGATAAAGAATATAACCACCATGTCTTAATGAACTCATTAAGGCATGGTGGTTTATTGTAATAATGGCAATAATATTCTTATAGAATGATATGATTTTACATAGGTGTCTCAATAACCTGAAAATTTTTTTAGTGCTTTACTTTTAAGTTTGTCCTATATGAGTAATACAAAATATGCTAATTGACGTGGAGATTATATGATTATCAAAAATTTAATAAGCTATTACGAAGAGAATGTTTCAGATTATGGATTGGTTTACAAGTACATACCGTATCTTCGTCGTTTGATTTCTTTACTTGGGCTTGCTTATGTGATTACAGCAGTTTTAATGATTATTGGTCTAATTCACAAGATGATAAGTGATAATATCTATTATTGGTTTTTTATACCTTTTATAGTTGTTTTTGTGGCTATTATATGTGTAACAAAATTCCAAGTATCTAAAATCACCAAAATTTTAAATAATAATTATCAAATATTTCCCGATCCAATGGAAGGCTGGAAAAATCAAGAATACAAAGAGAAGCAACATGGACTCTTAGTGGGCTACTTGAAACGAAATAAATTATATGAAAAACAAAAAATTGAATACCTTATAGATCGGATCAATGAACTTAGTTTAAGAAAATTTCCACCACTACTAGCACCTAGTATAGTAGTAGCATTCATTTTGCCGCTCTGGAACCATTTAATTCCTATAATATATAAGTATATTTTTTTAGGATCAACTTTATGGAAAGTGGTTTTTATGCTTTTATTAGTATTATCAGTCTTTATATCTATATTTTTCACAGGGATAATTAATCGTTTGTTTCATAAGTTTAAAGATACAGTGTGGTCCAAAATATTTAGGAACGAAAATACAAAGAGGAAGGAGATCAATGAGATTCTACATGATATTTATTTAAGTTTATAAAATACTGGAGAGCCATTAATTAAATTTTTTGAATATTTAAATTAGATATAGTGTTCTGAATAGGAAGCTCTAAGACTAAAACTTTGCTTCGATGATTTCGTATATACTGTGATACATAGACAGCTTATCAGTAACGACTTGAGGAGGAAATGATTTTGAGAAAGGGTACAAAATGGACATTGTTGATTCTGGGCTTGATGCTCGCTGCAATTTTTATTAACTTCTTTATGAATCTATATAGCTTTGCATATGCACTGATTACGGTACTTTTACTTGCCTTTATGGGCTGGGGATTCTTAGCGAAGTTAAAGAACGACGTTCGTCAGCATGAAGACAATCATAGAAGAGAGCATCAGTCTGCGATTGATGACATTGACAGATACACCAGGTAATTATCAACGGGTAAACAAAATAACATATCAATTTAGGATCAAAGTTACGATAGTTCGAATCACACCTGAAATATGTAAAGGCTCCCTTAAGGGAGTCTTTTTTAATGATCATTTTTTTGAAAAAAAGGTATGGATAATTTCTTTTATTGCTAAGCAGATAGTTGTTAAGTAAAATAAACATATGAATAAGTGTTCATATATTACTTCATAAATAATATTGGAGATGATACATATGTATGATGTATTGGTTATCGGGGCTGGGCAAGCAGGATTGGCAGCAGGATACTATCTTCAGCAGTCGGGGTTGAATTTTTTAATCGTTGATGCTGTCTCATCTGTGGGGGAATCTTGGCGTAAACGGTACGATTCTTTGCGTCTTTTTACTCCACGAATGTATGATGGGTTACCGGGAATGCCGCTTGGTGGAAACGAAAATGATCTGCCAAGCAAAGATGAAATTGCAGATTATTTAGAAAGTTACGCAAAGCAAATGCATCTTCCCATAAAGTTAAACTGTGAAATCTTCCGTCTCTCCAAGCAAGATGAAGTGTACTATGCCGAAACCAATGATGGAATAATTGAAGCGCGCAATATTATCGTTGCCACGGGGCCTTTCCAGAGCAAGAATGTTCCTCATTTTGCAAAATCATTATCCGAGAGCGTAATTCAGCTTCATTCATCAGAGTATCAAGATAGCTCTCAATTGCTCCCTGGCACAACAGTAGTTGTAGGCGGAGGTAATTCAGGCGCACAAATCGCTGTAGAGTTAGCATCAGATGATAGACAAAAGGTATACATATCCATTGCTCGAAATATTACCTTTAAGCCATTGCATATCATGAAACGAAGTATATTCTGGTATTTCGAAAAGCTCGGAATATTACGTGCAAGTGCTGACCGTATGGTTGGAAAATGGTTGCGGAATCAGCCAGAGTACGTCTATGGCTATGAGTTAAAAGAATTGATGACCCAGGGGAAAGTTAACATGCGCCCACGTGCCATTAATGCAATAGATGATCGTATCCTATATGAGGATGGGAGTGAGACACGAATAGACAATATGATCTGGGCGACTGGATTTAAGCGAAATGATAGTTGGATCGATATCCATACTGCTTTTGATTCCAAAGGTGAAATGATACACGAGAGAGGCGTATCACCGGTTGCTGGACTGTACTATATTGGACTACCTTGGCAAACATCACGGGGCTCAGCACTGTTGGGATGGGTCAAGTACGATGCTCAGAAGATCGTTAGCCATGTGATTCAAAGGCAAGACACATTGTACTAGTAGATGCTAGGGATGATTAGCGAATATCATAACTCACATTTTTGGGTATATTCCTAAAAGGAGGGATTTTATGAAATTATTTAAACTGCCAATCATTCTTTGTGTTATAGTGCTTGTATCTATTGTCTCAGCTTGTGGTGCGGATGATATCATCCGCGGAAAGAGCGATAACTGGAATATATCTCTTCAGAGATCGACAGGGATCTATACGATAACCTACATCGGTGATGAAAAGCGTATAAAAGATTTTGTGTTTGACCTTACGGGCAACAATTTATCACAACAGGGGAAATCACTTGATGAAGAAGGGGTACCGTTCACGATGTCGGGAACAATTACGGAGGCGGAGAAAACGAAAGATCCGATTACCTTTAAAATGAGTTGGAACAATCAAAGCGAGACTGTAACTTTTGAGTAGATAGCGGAGGTGTTCATCATTGGTTGGCCATTACTTCATCATTTCTATAGTACGCACTACATAACTTGCGTTAGGCCGTTCCTTATGGGAGCGGCCTTTCTCACAATTGCGCCTTACTTCGCAACAGAGATTTTAAAAGTAGATTGTTCATGATCCTGTACGCTGAAGCGATATTGCAATCCATCTCGAACCGTTGCCCCATCAAAATCTGACTGATTCACATCGCGATCCAATAGACCGATATCCTGAATGACATCTTGTGCATCGTTATACGTGTACTCACTATGGGTTGTGAGAATGAGTGTGGCGATCGCGGTCAACAGAACTCCACCTGTGGGTTGGCTCGTGTCACCAGTTGAGTATAAACTGATTTTCTGAATGCTCCGATCTGCATTAAGTGCACCAACCAAACGCAATTCGTCATTAAAGACATACTCGAAAGCACCGCTACCTTCGGAGGAGTCTTGTATATCCAAGCGGGTAATGCTCAACCCATTCAATCGGTATTTGCCTACGGCACTGTTAAACTTGTTTTTAAATTCATCGGTAGTCATATGGAGGCCAGAAAGTTCCATCTGAGATGAAGGGGGCTGATCTTCTCCAGACTGAGCAGAGTTCGAAGATAAAGTCAGCATGCCATACAACCCAATTGAAGCAATCGCAAAACAGGCCACCGTTACAAAAATGTATTTGAATGGCAACCTATTACCTTTACGCATAGACAAGATCATCAGAACAAGAAATCCCAAGAAAGCAATGAAACCAAGAATGAAAAGAGCGGTAAACAGATATTGCAAATTCTCACCTCGTAATAGACTGGTATTTGAAATTGTATTGATTCCATAGTTAAACGGGTGCAATTCAGTTTGCACCTCATTCATTATAATGTTCCATTGGAAAAGTTCAAACTCACAATACTCACGACCCAACAAAAAAAGCACTGCTGGCAGTATGCCAGCAGTGCTTGCTTGGTGTTATACAGGTTTTACCGTAAAGGTGAAATGATATGCGCGGTTGGCCGGCAAGGTGTATTCAGCGTGGGTACGTGCGCCCCAGCTATCATCCCCGCCGACACCCATTTGTTTGTAATTAATGCGGGCGACAGTCTGTGTACTCTGAGGTAATTTATACACATGATCATTGGCTTCGAGTTCCTCAGGTGTCCACGGCAACGCATTGATCTCAAATGGTATGTTAGCTTCAACGTGCAGTCCACTTTGACCATCTGTTGACGCGATTTCAGCAAAGCGTACATCGGTTTTGTTACCACACTCTTGTGGTTTCAGGTATGGAACGAATTGATCTCGAACCGCACCTGTGTAATAGCCGAGACGTGCACTGGTTAGGCGGTCTGCGTAATTGTCATGCGGGCCTCTGCCGTACCAAGAGATTGTATCCAGGCTGTTATTCAGTTGCAGCAACATACCGAACTCTGGTAGATCAGGTAGGCCCTCGCCTGGAATAAGCGTTTGACTGATTTCCAATATGCCATCCATATCAATGCGGTACGAGATGGACAACGTACATCCCGGATGTTGATCCCACGTATAATCGGTCGTCACGAGAATGCCTTGCTCGTCTGTATGGTGCTCAAAGCGAATTAATCTGCTGGTAGCGTGAGCATCTCTCCAGAAAGCAGAACGTATATTCAGCTTGTTCCCCATATCGTTGTCTGTCATGGCTCTCCAGAAATTCGGCCGGATCGGTGCCAGCAATTGTTCCTGATTGTTGATCTGATAAGACGTTAACACGCCAGTAGTCGGGTTAAAGCTCAACGTGACTTGACCAGTCGCTACTTTCAATTCATCTTGCAGCTCCTGTACCTGTGGCGAATTGCCTTGTCCTTGGTGTACCGGTTGGAAAGGACGCAGTCGCGGAGATACCACGAATTGATCCCAGGCAATCTCATGACCTGTTCCTGCCCATGTGGTTGCAACTTTGGTAACCAGAGATACAGTCAGTACCGCTTCCTTAAACAGATCGGATGATGGCGTGTAAGGGATACGCACTTCAGCCGATTCGCCAGGCGGTACCGCAATATCCAACGTGCCGTTCTCAACGGATATACCATCGTGTGTTACTGTCCATATGAGCGAATAGTCGCTCAGATCCGTGAACAGGAACTGGTTTCGGATGCGCAGCAGGCCGTCTTTGACGTCAATAGCCTCCATACGAACGTTCTGATAACATTTCTTCACTTCTTCCAGCTTCGGTGTAACCGTCTTATCGGCCAGAATCAGTCCGTTTCCGCAGAAATTGCCATCATGAGGGGATTCGCCAAAATCTCCGCCGTATGCGAGATATTCTACTCCGTCTGCCGTCGTGGTACGAATGGACTGATCGACCCAGTCCCAGATGAATGCACCCTGTAACACTTCATATTTATCGAACAGATCCCAATACAGATGCAGTCCGCCGCAAGAGTTACCCATGGCATGGCTGTATTCACAGATAATATAAGGTTTCTTCGGTCCTTGCATGCGAGCATAATTCTCCACATCCTCAGGACTGATATACATCGTCGATTCAATGTCGCTTGCCGAATCGGAAGGTCGATAATGGAAAGTCCCTTCGTAATGAACGAGACGGGTCGGATCGACTTGTTTCAGATAATCGTACATGGCGATGAAGTTATCGCCGCCGAAGGACTCGTTACCCAGAGACCAGATAATCACGGACGGATGGTTTTTGTCCCGCTGGAACATCGAGTTACAGCGATCGATGACGTTGTTGCGCCATTCCGGCTTACTCGCCGGAATATTGTTTTCGTTCATTTCCTTTTGCCCATAGTACCACGTGCCGTGAGTCTCCAGATTCGTTTCATCAATGACATAGAGACCATACTCATCACACAGTTCGTACCAGAGGGACTGATTCGGATAATGGGATGTACGCACAGCATTAACGTTATAGGACTTCATCAGCTCGATGTCACGAATCATATCTTCCCGACCAATGGCTCGACCGGTATCCGGGGAAAATTCATGACGATTCACGCCTTTGAATACAATGCGCTTGCCGTTGATTTGCATCAAGCCGTCCTTCAGTTCAAACTTGCGGAATCCAATCTTGCTGCGAACCGCTTCCAGCGTTTCACCTGTGTCATTCTGAATGGACAGCACAAGTGTATACAGATGAGGGGTCTCGGCGCTCCATAGAAGCGGTTTCATAACCTCTGTTGACAACTGGAATGAAAGTTCATCCTCGCCCTGGAAATTAACCACTGCAGTAAGTGGTTGCTTCAATACAGTCTGCTGTTGTGCATCATAGAGCTGTGCCTGAACGGACAATCCGGCAGTAGTCTGCACCGCGTTATGATTGAATAATTTTACATCCAGCAGCAGCTCCGCATCCTGATAGGCATCATCCAGTTCAGTGCGAACAAAGAAATCGGCGATCTGAACAGGTGAAGGTGAATGCAGGTATACACCACGGAATATGCCGCTTAGCCGCCAGAAATCCTGATTCTCCAGCCAGCTCGCATCACACCATCGATATACCTCTACAGCCAGCTTGTTTTCACCCTCCGTCAGATATGCAGTGATATCGAATTCTGCGGGTGTGAACGTATCCTCGCTATAACCGACGAGCTCCCCGTTAACCCATACATAGAAGGCGGATTCAACGCCCTCAAAGTGCAGCAGGACAGGCCGGTCTTTCCAGTCTGCAGGAACAGTAAACGTACGGATGTACGAACCCACCGGATTATAAGTCGTTGGTGCAAAGGGTGGCTTCAATTCAGGCTCACGCTCGACCCACGGATACGTCATATTCGTATATTGGGGATAATCGTAACCTTGTAGCTGCCAGTTGGAAGGAACGGCGATCTCGTCCCAGTCACTGGCATCATAGTTGTTCTCATAAAAGGATGCAATCCGTTGCTCCGGTGTCTCCGCAAAGGCAAACTTCCACTGACCATTCAGTGATGCGTACCATGGTGATGCACTGGATTCATTGGATAACGCTTCTGCTACAGATGGAAACGCTACCATAGACGCATGTGCGGGTAGACGGCCTACTTGAAAAGTCTCAGGATTATTGTTCCATTCCGGGTATCCATTAGCCGGAGGGGTGTATACCAGTTTGTTTCGCATAACAGCAACTCCTTCTGAAATGTTATAATATTGTCATTATAGAATTGAATGATGACTTAGAGAATAAAGAATATTGCCCATATATATTACAATATGAAACTAACGATGGAGAAAGGGGTGTACTGGATGGATACCCGGATTTTTTTTGGTAAAACAGAAGAAGCTGCTCGCCTGCCGATCTATATGACCACGGTTGGTTACTGGGAACACCAATATGAAACCGAGCGTCCAGAGGGATTCCCGGATTATCAGATCCATCAGATTATTCATGGCCAGGGGAGACTGATTATACAGGAAGAAGAGTATATCGTCGGCCCGGGAGACGTTTTCTTTCTGTATCCTGATATTCCGCATCGATATATGCCCATCAGTGATCGTTGGGAGCTGGCTTGGGTGTCGTTCCAGGGGAGAGAGGCCAGCCAGTTATTATCTTACGCGGGGATAACCGGTTCAAGCGTGTGCAGACTCAGAAAAGCCACGCTGTTACGTGGCCTAGAGCAACTTCTGGTTAGAGGAGAGCATGGGGATACGACGGATTACGCAGATTACGATGTGGAATGCTCCAAACAATTATATGCCCTGCTGCTGGATCTAAAGCCAATGCTCATCGCTTCCGCCAATTATAATGATGAACTGGAGCGATTGAAGCCTGTGCTGCGTTATATTGCAGAGCATCTGGATCGTTCATTGTCGCTGAAGGAACTGGCCGATGTGGCTGTAGTATCTCCCCAATATTTGTGCAGGCTGTTTCAGAAGGCGCTCCATATCAGACCTGTATTTTACGTGAACCAGGAACGGATCAATCGGAGCAAACAACTTATGTTCAGTGAGAGAGAGCTGCGAATCTATGAAGTGGCTGATCGAGTGGGTTACGAGAACGCCAGTTATTTCTGTGCGATGTTCAAACGGCATACAGGCATGAGTCCCGAACGTTTTCGCAAACTGCATGGACTGAATTGATGAAGTTACAATTTTGATGCTCCACCTGCCCTAGGGGCAACAGAGTACACATCGCTTAAATGACATGCCAGATACACCTTCATCCAACCCTCGGAATCGTTCAGATCCACGCGTAGAATCTCCTCTATTTTGCGCAGACGCAGGTACAGCGTATTGGTATGAATATGAAGACGTTCGGCTGTGACTTGCACAGATCGATTTGCGGCAATGTAGGTTTTGAGTGTGAGTTCAAGCTCTCCTGATTTTTGCTGTTGAAGAGGCGACAGAATTTCATGAATGTAGTTCTCAATATCAGACGGTTCCTGATTCAGAAACAGCCGATTGATCCCGATTTCTTCGTAGAGCATCAGGCCCGCTTTGTTTTGTTTCAGCAAAAAGGATAACGAGCGTGTAGCCTCGTCATTGCTTTTGGACACGTACTCAAGCCCTTGATAAAGTCCACCGATGCCGATAGATAGGGCAGGGGTTTTGGAGGTGGTCCATTTCTCTACAGCCGATTCCAGCCTGCTGATGATCCAATGTCTGACCTTGGGCTCGGGTGCCGCAGCCAGAATCGTAATTTTGTGATGTGCACTGAACAACAGATGTTCACGGGTGCCTAGTTCCTTTTCGATAAATCCAATCAATTTGCGCACCCAATTTTCAGTGGTTTTCATATCGGGATGTTCCCCATAGAGCTGCAATTGTGCGACGAACAAGGACTGATGGGCTGGCAATTGAAAGCTGGAAAGTCGTGCCTCCAACTGCTGTGGATCTCTATATTGCACCAGATCGCTGAAGAAATCCTGGTTTTTTCGATAGGACATTTCGGTGAGGGAGTAGGTGTTCATCATCTCCAGCATGACAATAGCTCCGCCTTGTTCCAAAATCACATGATCCAGCTGACCTATCGGATGATCTAATTGGATGGCAAAACAACCAAGCATCAGTGATCCATTCACAATCGGATATAGGTAATAATCGCTTTGATCCGTTCCACCGGATAAGGTGATGGGGTTAAATTGACTGTCCAGAGCAGTGTAAATATCTAGCTCACTTAAAAAGACACTTTCTGGGAGAATAGGGTACCAGTCATTTCTGGCCATGTCCACATAATAGGTAGGAAGCTTCAACATCGACCCAACCGTCTCAATGATATGTTCAAGGCTCACATGTTCAATGGAAAGGGCCGTGAATTGATTATGAATTTCATTGCGGCTAACGAGATATCGGTTCGTTTCCAGCAGTTCTGAATACATGGTGGCATTGGAGATCGCAATGGCTGCCTGATCCGCGAATCCCTGCATCACATTCAGATCATGTGGGGCAAATCGTCTGTGTTGTTCAAATTGGTATACCAGCATCACTCCGATTTTATGGGTGTTCATCGTCACAGGAACGGCGATAAGCCCTTTCGCCATAACACCATCAGGCAATGAACGTACAATGATATCCGCATTCTCCTGACTGACATTGCCCATATCCTTAAAGGCATCATCCGGTGTGCTGTACATTCGGCCAATGCCTTCCTCGTATACTTTTCCCGTAATGCCCTCATCCAGCTCGCCCTGATATTGATACACACTATCCTGAAAACCGACCTTGGCTCTAGGGATCATCTTGCCAGAGTCCGGATCAACCATCATGAACAGTCCACAGGAAAGAGAAGGGATGACATGCAGTGCATTCTCCATGATTTTGAATAACAAGTCGTTCAACTCCAGGGAACAGGTCAGCTCCCGCAGTCCGGTCAACCATCGATCATTGTGTGCACGTTCCATCTCGATCTGCTGCTTCAGCAGTCCTTCCCGAATCAAGGACTCCAGACGTTCACTTTGTAGCAGGGTGAGTTGTTTCTGGGTATCGATCACCACACGAATGTTGATATTGGACAGGAAATCAAACGTATACCTGAGAATCTTCCAGGATGGCTCGATCTGTTCTTGATCTGTATATTCAGGTACCTCTCCTTCGCGCACCCAGTTATTCCATTGGAAATCGTATTCGTCCTTCATCCAGATTCCGTACGAAGCAGATCCAAAGACCTGAACCATAAATGAGCGAACCGCTTCATGAATCATAGCAAACGTACTCCTTTCGTGTTCACACGGTGGCAAATGCTTACATATATAACATGACCTTCACTATGCTGTGTAATTTATATTCGATATTGTGTATATCACCATAATAAATATCAAAATGCTGTTGCTATCAACAATGACATTATACATTTGCAGCTTATATAATGTCATTAACTTTAACACTATACAATTTTATCGTAGTACAGCAATAGAGCTATAAATCAATAATATTGAAGTTCAACTTAACTTTTTACACGAGAACGGAGAGGACAGAAATAACGTGAAGAAGCAGAGCGTTTGCCTAAAAGTTTTCGTAAGAAAGCTACTTCGGAAGCATACGCTATCCCCGGATTTTCCCTTTGGAGAAGGGGATCAAAAAAATCTGGGGATAACAGCGATCGGAAGGTTATTCTGTCATCGGAGTGGAAGTGTAAATATTCTTTAGTTGAACTTGCAACCAAGTCTGAAAATGAGGTGGAGTACAGATGAGTCAAATTACTGCTTTTGTAGGTGCATTGTTGATTGATGGACAAGGTGGAGAGGCTGTTTCCGATAGTGTGGTCCTGGTTGAGAACGGGAAATTCATAGCTGCGGGTGCGAAGGCGACCGTTCCAGTTCCGGAAAGTGCCAAGCTTGTTGATGTAACAGGCAAAACGGTGATGCCCGGATTAATTGATGCCCATGTCCATGTGCACGGGGCCAAAAACTTGAATATGGCTGCGGTGGCGCTGGAAGCCAATGAACTTCAGATGGGGAGAGCGCTTCAGGATCTGCCGAAGCTGATCAACGCGGGTTTTACAACCGTCAGGGATGTAGGCAGCCACGTTGCTGTGTACATTCGTGATCTGATTAAGGAAGGTGTGGTGAAGGGGCCGCGAATTAAAACATCCCGTCATATGCTCTCGCAGACGGGTGGACATGCAGATATTCATATGATTCCAACGGAACTGAATATGTTTACCGTGTGTGACGGCGTTCCCGAAGTGATTAAGGCAACACGTACGCAGTTCCGTGAAGGGGCGGATTTCATTAAAGTGTGTTCCACAGGCGGGGTGCTTTCGGAGAAAGATGACCCTCGTTGGTCGCAATTCCGCTTGGATGAGCTGAAGGCGATCGTGTATGAAGCGGAAGCGGTACAGTCATATGTGGCTGCACATGCGCAAGGTACACAGGGGATCAAAAATGCGCTGGAAGCGGGCGTGCGCACGATTGAACACGGAATCTACATTGATGAAGAAGGCCTTGGCATGATGCTGGATCAAAAGGCGGTTCTGGTTCCAACGTTGGCCATTGTACATCGGATTATCAAAGAAGGGCATAAATACGGTGTTCCCGAATTTGGCATCCGCAAAGCCCAAAGTGTATATCAGGAGCATATTGAGAACATGATTATTGCGCGTAAGGCAGGCGTAACCATTGCAGTAGGGACAGATTTCTGCACGTGTGCACCTGTTGAGCATGGCGGGAATGCACTCGAACTGCGATTGCTTGTGGAAGATGTTGGATTTACGCCGATGGAAGCGATCGTGGCTGCAACACGAGATGCAGCAAGAGCGATGCAGATGGAAGCGGAGATCGGTACGATTGAGCCGGGGAAAGCTGCTGATCTGCTGGTATTAAATATGAATCCGTTAACGGATATCGGACTGCTCGAAAACACAGAGAATATCGAACAGGTCTATTTATCAGGTGAACGCTTGAAATAAGAAAGAGAAAGATGGTTCTGCGTGTACTGCACTGACAACATAGAGAATGGGGAGAAGCCACCATGTTTAGTCAACCGATATATATCGCCACGGTATTACTTGTTATTTTAGCTATAGGGGAACTGGTTTCGATCTGGTCCAAAGCACGAATTCCTTCCTTGCTTGTGATTCTGATTGGATATTTGCTGCTGAACTGGGCGGGGTTATTTCCCAAAGGAGTAGTATCGAGCTCCGCTCTCACTGCGTTCGGGGCTCTCATGGTGGCTCCGCTGATCGTACACATGGGCACATTAATACCGCTGAAGTTAATACGTTCCCAATATAAAGCAATACTGATCTCTTTGTTCGCATCACTCACGGCGACAGGTCTTATCCTGTTAATCGTATCACCGTTCTATGGTTATCCTACGGCTGTTGCCGGATCAAGTCCGGTTGTCGGTGGCATTATCTCTTATCTGATCACAACCACGAAGTTGCAGGAGATGAACTTGGGGCATCTGATTACGATACCAGCCGTTATTCTGGGAATTCACTCTCTCGTGGGAATGCCGATTGCAACCAACATGCTGCGCAGATATGCGCTGAACCTACAAAAGCAGGGTGCTTTTGAGAACAAGGTTGCAGGCGAATCCAATGTGAACATTAAAGAAGCGAATGCCAAAACATTCCTTCCACAACGTTTCCAAACTGCACCTATTCTGCTGTTGCTTTTGTTCATGATGGGCAGTCTCTCCATTTATCTGGGCAATGTAACCGGACTTAGCTACAGTATCTGGGCTCTGTTGCTTGGGGTGCTAGGACATCTGATTGGATTATTCCCATCTCGTGTGCTGGATAAAGCAAGTACATCGGGGATTGCGATGACAGGTCTGATCGTAGTCGTGATGACAAGTATGGAGTCGATCACTTTCGATGCGGTGGTTAGTTCCATTATTCCGGTGTTATTCATTATCGCAATCGGTGTAGTTGGGGTGCTAATCGGTGGATTTGTCGGTTCCAAGCTGTTCAAATGGGACCCGCTCAAAGGTCTGCCTGTAGCACTGACCGCACTATTCGGTTTTCCGGGGGACTATATTATCTGTGAGGAAGTAAGCCGTTCGGTTGGACGTGATGAAAATGAACGCAAAGCCATCCTCGATGAGATTTTAACGCCAATGCTGGTGGGTGGATTCACAACAGTCACAACAGCATCTGTGTTAATTGCGTCCATACTGATCAAGACACTTTAAGAGAGTATTCAAGAACGGACTTTTTGAACACGCACGGTAAGTAAAATTGATGTTCTTTTCATCCCAATTTCAGTTTCTATTAAGGTTACGAAGGTAAGATAAGTCTTGTAAACCCCTTCTCGTGTTAAATAGATGTGTGACTGGCCCTATCGGATTGTCCTCCGGTAGGGCACTTTTTTTCTTCATTTGTGCGGTTGATGGTATGATAGATGAATACATAATGTGTAACCAACTCTAGTGATCGGAGGATTGCATAGTGGATCACAGCTTGCACCCGTTGTTTAAGCCGATTCAGATGAATGGAACGTATTCGAACAGTTATTATGTTGAGAAAATACCTGCTACTGGCTTGATGGCATATGTGGCCTGTTATTGGGAATCTGGATCTCTTTCAAGCACATATGAAGATGTTGTTAAGGCAGAGGGTCCAGAGCGATCAATGACGACAGTACCTGCCCGGGTATTGCCGGATGGTTGCACGGACATGCTGATTACATACGATCCCGTCCGTTCAGAGCACGCCTATGCATATTGTGGCAATTATACACAACCATTCACTATACCTGAGCCATCTGATGATGGTCCTCCTGCTGGAGATTATACTTTTGGTGTCCGGTTCTTCCCAGGTGGAGCGCATGTCTTCCATGGCATGCCTCTGGAGTGGTTTACGGATAAGCGAGTTGCCCTACAGGAATGTTGGCCGGAGGGGCTGAACGAGCTTCAGGAACGGATGGCTGAAACGAATAGTTTTGCAGAGCGAGTAGAGGTTATGAACGCGTACTTGAGTCCGTTGTCCGTGCAGGCTAGCACATCCGAGAACGATCTGATGAAAAACGTGTTGCACCGTATTTTTATAGATGGGGGACGTATGAGTGTCCAGGAGCTGGCAATGCGTGAAGTGATCAGTGAACGGCAGTTGCATCGCAGATTCTCGGAATGGGTCGGAATCAGCCCCAAACGATTCAGTGAGGTGGTTCGTTTTCATCGTGTACTGAGCGATATTCATCAGGGGAACACGGCAGACTGGGCCATGCTTGCCCAGAATCATGGTTTTTTTGACCAAGCCCATCTGATTCGGCAATTTCGCAAGTTTTATGGAGAGACTCCGTTGACGGCAGCCAGAGAGCATGGCAGGATGTTGTCCGATTTGTACAATAGATCTGTAGAGTCTTCAGTTATACTAAGATCATGAGTGAGAATAAAAGATAAGGGAGACATCATATATGAATGGAACATTGCAGATTCGGGATCATTTGTTAAATGAACTGGAAACAGGCGTACGGACAGGGGCTTCGTTAATTCGATTGATCCGTCCGGAGGATTGGTCGTATCGTCCACAGGAGAATATGCGTTCATTGGTGGAGCTTGTACATCATTTTATCCAGATCACGGCATCGGATCTTGCCATTATGAAGGAGAAAGGTGAAGCAGAGGTTGGTCTGGTGGAGAATAGCTTGTCCGGGATTCAGGATATCGAGAAGCTGGAAGCAACGTTGTGGAGCAATTTCGAATCCTACAAAGCCTATATCACAGGATTAAGTGAAGAAGATTATCTGAACCGCTCTACCAAAGCTTTCTATATGGAACACGGTCACTTGCAGGCACAATGGCAGATTGAAACGTTAACGCATGTGTTCCACCACCGTTCACAGCTCTATAACTACCTCAAGCAGCAGGGGCATGAATTAAATTTCTACATGCTGTATGCGTAGTTAAACTTATAATATCAAAATAAGCTTAGTTGGCTCCATCGAATGTTCCGGTGGGGCTTTTGGCGTACAGTCGTCTATCAATCTACGGAGTCTATTAAAAATGGACATTATGACAAGGGTAATTCACCGTTGCTTTAATAGATTTCAAACATAGAATATCGTATCAAAGCAAAAGGAGGTGATTTCAAATGGCCATCCTTTTACCGCAACAGATTTACAATTTGGATCCAAGTGTGGGCAAGTCGTACTACGAAGATCTGACTGGAGGAACCAATGCGAGTATTACGGTTAACAACTTTGGTCCGTTCGCAGTTGACCTGGTTGTTACTCGTGTGAATGCACCGGTAATCACGTATTTGATCCCTGCAGGCAACAGCCTTACACTGTCTGTAGACTTGCTGCTCGTCGCTGCGTTATTGACTAGTGCAGCTGGTGCATCTACGGGTACGATTCAAATTGCAACATCTGATTTCTAATGATGTAATGTACTTGTTGAACCTCTGTCGGACATCTTGTCGACAGGGGTTTTTCTTTTTTTTGATGAATAAACATAGATTTAAAGTAATATGGACTGTATAAGTTCAAATAATGAACTAATTTTACTTCAAGAAAGAAGGTGAGAATCTTGGTTATGAAAGCACTCTTAAGAGGTGGAATACCATTCGTCATTATGAGCATGATTGCTCTATTACTTTATTCTCAAGGGAAGTTTTCTGATGCTAAAGGTACATTTGTTGCAAGCCTAATCGCTCTTTTTATCGGTGCTGCATCCGTTATCTATAACATAGAACATTGGAGTTTGACTAAACAAAGCGCTGTTCATTTTATGGTGATGGTTGTAACAATTTATCCTATCCTTATACTAAGTGGCTGGTTTGCGATTACATCTGTAGCCGATGCATTTATAATTTTTTTGATTTTTGTTTTTGTTGGGCTCATTCTATGGTCTGCACTGTTTGCGTTAGCCAAAATTTTTTCTTGGTCATAATAAATGCGTATTACCATTAAACTTTAGTAGTGCTTTATACAGGTTTGTTTACTTTGGCAGTTATTCGATTAATCTAAGGTATAGACGGCACACAGACTTGTGTTGGCATACAGGAGGTTAGTCGATAATGAACAGAACCATTTTATTTGAAACCGAACGGCTGGAGTGTGCGACATGGAACGAAGGGGATCGTGCACTGGCATTTGCGCTTTGGGGCGATCATGAGGTTGCCAAATGGATTAGCAGTAATGGATCGCTGAGTGAGGATGAAGTAGAAGCGAGATTAACACAGGAGATTCAAAGGCAGAAGGAATCGGGGGTGCAGTATTGGCCTTTCTTTGAGAAAGAATCGGAGGTGTTTGTTGGTTGCTGCGGTCTGCGTCCGTATTCGCCAGAAGAGGATATCTATGAACTGGGATTTCATCTAACCCGGGATCACTGGGGGAAAGGGTATGCGCAGGAAGCTGCACAGGCGGTGATTAATTATGCGTTTGACGAAAAGAACGTGAAGGCACTGTTTGCCGGACATCATCCGGATAATGAAGTGTCACGTCATATCTTGATCA
Source organism: Paenibacillus sp. FSL R5-0519 (assembly GCF_037974275.1). NCBI lineage: Bacteria > Bacillati > Bacillota > Bacilli > Caryophanales > Paenibacillaceae > Paenibacillus > Paenibacillus sp. FSL R5-0519. The sequence continues at coordinate 5,070,537 of NZ_CP150234.1, read as the reverse complement.
AGCTGGGATTCGAGTATACAGGTGATGAACGCTATGAACCCACCGGAAATATGCATCCATCATATATGCTGCGAAAATAAGCAACCCCTGACCAATGGAGGACAGGGGTTGCTTGTTAGGCGATGCTGAATAATACGGTTTTGGTTCCCACAAGTGTAGAGCCGCTGTTCACAAAATAATAGTTGGAGGCGGTATCCAGTGTTAAAGGTCCTGTCCAGGTAATCGTCCCAAATTGACTGCTGAATATGCCTGTTGGCGGGACGTCACTCAAGGCGAGTGTAACTGTCACATTGCCATTCATTGTGGAATTGGTAATGTGAGAGTATCCTCTAACGTTAATGGTACTGTCTGACACACTGTCTACCATGCGTTGAATATTCAAACCGGTATGGACCATGGTGTTGATGCGACTGTGATACAGGTACGTGTTCAGATTGCCCATATGACCGGATTGTACGATATTACCCACGACTCGGGCATTGAGCAGTTGAAACTCAATGGTTGTGAACGGGTCAACCGGAGCAACGTTCTGAAAAATGACATCACCGCTTATAATGGCCCCGTCAGTATAGTTGGTGTGTGTGCTGACGGACGTGCCGTCATTAAACGTTCCTATGACCGTAACAGGACGAGCATCAAATGCAGGCCCTTGAACCAGATAGACATCTTCTGCAGCCTGGCTCGTTTGGATCGTGACGTTGCGGGGGATGGAAGAAGCAAAGTTGGCCAGATCAGAGTTGCCCAGTTGCCATGGACCTAGACCCAGAAGCTGCACATGCCTTGCTGGTGGAATGACAATATCCTCATTGAAGGATGAATTGCCAGCAATGAGAATAATTAGACGGGCTCTCATGCCAAAAGTAACCGCAAGTGGACTATTTGTCGCTGCATCAATAGCAGCCTGGAGAGAATTAAAGGGATCAAAAGGTGATCCGGTGCCCGGTCCTGGAGCACTCGAATCAGCCCAGTAGATCGTCTGTCCCCACTCGAAGTTGGGAGTTCCGCCTTCAGCACCAAGTAACTCAGAAGTTACCAGTCGGTGGGCAGCGACCAATTGTCCAGTGTTATTTTTACCCCACATGGAGATTTCCGTTGAGCTTTCTGCCAAGCCGCCAGTGGTGAAAATAAACTCGAAGCCATTCAGGTTGCCATAGTAGTTCCGGGTGGCAACTGCATTGGGTCCAACTGTTATAGATTCCAGTACATATAAGGTACGTGTTCCGTCCAGAACATATCCTTCGATAAGAACATTTGAGGAGTTAACTGGATCGGCATTATCAATTTTGATCGTTACTGTCTGGGTGGCCCTTTGTCCAGTAAATACAGTGTTGTCAATGGGACCAGATGATATTGTAGCCATTATAATTCCCCCTTTAGAGTAATTCCTTCAAAACAATACGATGTGCTGTCGATAGTTGCCCAGTGTTGTTCTTGCCCCACACTGAAATTTCGGTTAACGCAGCTGCATCTCCACCCGTGGTAAATACATATTCGTATCCATTCAGGTTGGCGTAATAGGTTTGGGAGAAGACTTGTCCGGGATTCAGATTGACCGATTGTTGAACATATAATGTCCGCGTTCCATTAAGAGAATAACCTTCAATGAGTATATTGGACGTATTGATAGAATCGGTGTTGACCATTTTGATGGTGACTTGTTGCGTAGGCCTGCTGCCACCAGAGAGGTTATTCTCGATTGGGCCGGTAGAAAGGACTGCCATAGGTTCATCTCCTTTTTATGAATGTCTTTTCCTGAGAAAAGCTAGAATAGCATATGCTAGAGTAGACGAAATAGTTTGGACTGAGAGACATATGTACTGAAAGTAAAGAAGGTACTGAACCCCTGTCTCAAGAGGATGTATGTTTTCATGCTTTTTTTATTTCGCTTTCAGCTTCTATTAAGGTAGCGGAGGTATGATAACTCTTGTAAACCCCTTCTCGTGTTAAATAGATGTGTGAATGACCCCGCCGGGCGCCGGTGGGGTATTTTTTTTGTTTTATTTTCAAATAAACAAAACTAAACAAAAATAAATAAAAGATTATTTCTTTGTTTGTCATTGACTGTCAAAGATAAACAAAGGTATAATGAATGTGAAAAAAAGAACTTACTATGTGCGTGGCAAGCTTATGATTTTTAATATAAGGAGAGATTGATCATGAACGTGACCCTTACCAACGACAACACACTGGCTGCAGGTTTCGTTATTCCATTTGTTCGAGAGATGGCGGAGATTACACAGCATATGTGGAAGAATGGCTGGGATGAGCGCAATGGAGGCAATGTCAGCTATCTGCTGGAGGAAGAGGAAGTAGCCCAATATATCGATATCCATCATGTGATCCGTAAGATCAAACCGGCATTTTCGGTGCAGGAGCTGGCAGGCAAGTATTTTATCGTGACGGCATCGGGCAAATATTTCAAAAATGTACTCGCTGATCCCGAGAGCAATCTGGGATTGCTGCGTGTATCGCAAGATGGGCAGGAGCTGGAAGTGCTCTGGGGATTGAAGTCGGGGGCGAATCCAACCAGTGAATTACCTACGCATTTCATGAGCCATATTGAACGTCTGAAATTAGACCCGAACCATCGGGTTGTCATGCACAACCATGCCACTCATGTATTGGCCATGACGTTTATCCACGAATTGGATGAGGCCAAATTTACGAAGACCCTCTGGCAGATGTGCACCGAGTGTGTAGTTGTATTCCCGGATGGCATTGGCATTATTCCATGGATGATTCCTGGGTCGAACGAGATAGGCCGCGAAACGGCGGAGAAAATGAAAGAATACCACGCGGTCATCTGGCCGCAACATGGCATCTTTGGAACAGGTACAACGATTGACGAGGCTTTTGGTCTGATTGAGACCATTGAGAAGGCAGCACAGGTGTATATGCTGGTTGCTGGTCACGAGATCCGGCAGAGAATTACGGATGAGCAGCTGATCACCCTGGCGCAAGCGTTTGGTGTCACTCCTCGTCCCGGCATTCTCGGCAGCTAAATATAAGCTGAATAAGGGAGCTGCACAGGTCTGGACAAGGCAGATGCAGGGAAATTACATTGCTGTACAGTCAACGCATAGATCAAGGAAGTGGTCTTTGGTTCATTGAACCGAAGGTCATTTCCTTTTTTTTGACGAGCAAACGTCATTTTGGTTCAAAAAAGTTCAAATTGCTGAACAAGAATGGCTTTGTTATCGATTATTGAATCGTAGAATGCATTATCACACGCTGGCGAAATTCGGGTGAAATGACGTATTGTCAATGGCTCTGCGATTTTGCATAATAACAATGCTTCACAGATGAGAGATGGAAGGAAGTTATGATCATGCTTGGCAAAATGAAGAGAATCTTAATAGGCAAGCCAATGAAATCGGCTGAACTGGATGGAGAAAAATTGGGGAAATGGAAGGCGCTCGCCATCCTGTCCTCGGATGCCCTATCGTCCGTTGCCTACGGTACGGAACAGATTTTGCTGGTGCTCGTTGCGGCCGGATTCGCCGCCCTGTGGTACTCTGTTCCAATTTCGATCGCCGTGCTGGGATTACTCGTCATTTTAATTTTTTCCTATCGCCAGACGATATTTGCTTATCCAACAGGGGGCGGCGCTTATATCGTAGCCAAGGATAACCTGGGTACAACATCCAGTCTGATTGCCGGAGGATCTCTGCTGGTCGATTATATTCTGACCGTTGCGGTAAGTTCGTCCGCAGGCACGGATGCGATTACGTCGGCTTTTCCTATGCTGCATGACTACAGTGTTGTGATTGCACTCATTATGATTATTTTTCTAACGATTATGAATTTACGGGGAGTGACGGAGTCGGCGTCTGTGCTGGCGATCCCCATCTATCTGTTTATCTTTTCGATTGCGGTTCTGATTATCTCGGGCGGAGTCAAGTTTCTTGCCGGGGGGATGGAAGCAGCTGCACCTGAATTCGGAACAAGTCTATCCCATGTGAGTATGTTTTTGTTATTGAAAGCATTCAGCTCCGGCTGTTCTGCCTTGACTGGCGTGGAAGCGGTAAGTAACGCGATCCCGAACTTCAAGCAGCCCGCCGAGAAAAATGCCGCGGGTACGTTACTGCTTATGGGTTGTATATTGGGAGCCATGTTTATCGGCATCACCTTACTGGCTTATGGGTACGGGGTGAAGCCTGATCCCAAAGCAACGGTCATTTCCCAGATTGCTGAAGCGACATTTGGCAGGGGCACGATGTATTTTATCATCCAGGGTGTAACAGCTCTGATCCTGTTCCTGGCAGCCAACACAGCGTATTCGGCTTTTCCGCTGTTATCCTTCATGATGGCGAAGGACAAATACATGCCACATGCATTTATGGTCAGAGGAGATCGCCTTGGTTTCTCGAACGGCATCATTTTTCTTAGTGTGATGTCTGCGTTGCTGGTGGTCGGGTTCAAAGGAAATACGGAAAGCCTGATTCCGCTCTATGCGGTAGGGGTGTTCATTCCATTTACCCTGTCACAGCTCGGTATGATGATTCGTTGGATCAAAGTCAAACCATCTGGCTGGCAGATGAAATTGCTCGTGAATACGATCGGTATGCTGACTACATTATCGATCACCCTGATCTTTATTTTCACTAAGTTCACGCAGACATGGGTCATTTTTATCTTTTTGCCGGTTGTTGTCTATGTGTTCATGCGTATTCACCGTCACTATTGCAACATTGCCGATGAGCTGCGGATTGATATCCAGGTGGATAAGCCAGCCAAAAAAGGCAATACCATCATCATTCCCGTTGCAGGCATTACCCGGGTCGTCATGAATACGATCAGTTATGCGCAGACGATGTCGGATCACGTGGTCGCGCTGTATATTGGATTCGATGATGAGGCCATACGTAAGATGGAGCAGAAGTGGGAGGAGTGGAATCCAGGTGTTCGTCTGGTCGTGATCAAATCGAGATACCGCAGTATTATGGGGCCGCTGAAGAAATTCATTGATACCGTAGAGTGGAAAACGGCCGAGACCGATCACATCACCGTATTGATTCCGCAATTCATCACCAAGCACTGGTGGCAAAATGTACTGCACAACCAGACCAGCTTCATGATCCGGGCCTATCTGATCAATTACAAAGACGTGATTGTCACCACGGTGCCATATCATCTTAATCGTTAACTCGAACGGTTCAACGCTTCACCTCGTTTGGAAGATTTACAGATTAATGTAAAATGAGTCACGTTCTTTAATAGGTATACGTTCATATTCCATTAACACATCGAACCGCAGGGATATCTCCTTAAAGGAGAGTTCATGCGGTTTTTTTGTCGTGTAATCCGGTCTGGATACCGCTTTCTAATGGATGCACATTTACGTAAAGTCCCTTGTCCATGATTAACGTTACGTTGATTCAGAATGAATTTTGCTGTGACATTCGACGCTTACACTAGATAACGTGGTGCTGAAGTGGATGTAACCTTTCACACACACTGAATGCGTGAAACAAGGGGGAAGAAAATCCGATGAGTGAGCTTGATAACCGGATCAGCTTGCCCGCGGCCAAACGGCGTGTATCCGGTACGAGTGAGCGCCGGGCAACCTCGCTGCGTGTGCAGCGAATGCGGGAGAATCTGCTGGCCTATGGTTTCCTGGCACCATCGCTGCTTTTGTTTGCAGTGTTTCTGTTTTACCCGATGTTTAAGTCCATGTACCTCAGTCTGCATTCCACAGATCCGACGGGGCAGATTGCAGCTTATGTAGGACTGGATAACTTCAAGGCGGTGTTCCAATCGGGGCTGTTTATGCAAGGCATGAAAGTGACATTACTATTTGTCCTGTTTACAGTACCTACGGGTATGCTGGCCGCTCTGATTCTGGCTGCACTGACTCACAACCGTTTCAAGGGTATGCGTGTATTCCAATTTGTGTTCTCTCTGCCCGTGGTATTATCCGTCGGTTCGTCAGCCGTGATCTGGAAGTTTCTATTCCATCCGACCCTTGGCATGCTGAATTATCTGCTTGGCAAAGTAGGCATTGACCCAATCCCCTGGCTTACCAGCCCGGATTGGGCATTGATCTCGATTTCCATCATGACAATCTGGATGAACCTTGGATTCAACTACATTATTCTATCCAGTGGTTTGGCAGGCATCCCGGATGAGATTTACGAGAGCGCCAAGATGGACGGTGCAGGACCATTGCTGACGTTTCGCAAAATCTCGATGCCGCTCCTGTCACCAACGTTATTTTTTGTTACGGTCGTATCGATCATTGGCGCTTTTCAATCGTTCGGTCAGATCAACATTCTAACCCGGGGTGGCCCGATGGAGAGTACGAATGTGTTCGTCTATTCCATCTATCAGGAAGCTTTCGTTAATTTCCGCTTTGGTACAGGTAGTGCGCAGGCACTGATCCTGTTCGTGGTGATTATGCTGCTGACCCTGATCCAGTTCAAATGGGTGGAAAGGAAAGTGCATTACCAATGAGTGCGACATGGACCAAAACGCTGTTGTATGGACTACTGACAATCTGTGCAGCACTGGTACTGTATCCGGTGATGTACACCTTTTTCATGGCTGTGATGACGCCGGAAGATGCGAGCGCTTATCCGCCGCATATCATTCCGAATTCCATCGATCTGTCCAACTTTAGCGAAGTATTCGATATTGTTCCGATCGGTCGATTTATCGGCAATACCTTTTTTGTCGCAGGACTGACTACACTTGGTCAATTGATTACAGCGAGTATGGCAGCCTATGCTTTTGCGAAAATGCAGTTCAAAGGCAAAAACGTTATTTTCAGCATGTTTGTCGCTACGATGATGATTCCATGGGAAGTGACGATGATCCCGAATTACCTCACGGTTCGCAGCTGGGGCTGGCTGGATAGTTACCAGGGGCTTACGGTTCCATTTCTGGCAACGGCGTTTGGTACATTCCTGCTCAGACAGTTCTTCATGCAGCTGCCCAAGGAGTTGTTCGAAGCAGCGAGGATCGACGGTTGTGGTCATATTCGTTATTTCATATCGCATGTTCTGCCATTGTCCCGTCCGGCACTGGGTACACTGGCAATCTATTCATTCTTAAGCATGTACAATTCGTATCTCTGGCCGCTGCTGGTGACCAATACACCGGAGATGAGAACCGCACAGATCGGGATCTCCATGCTGGAGTTCCAGGAATCCACCGCGTGGAATCTGGTATTTGCCGGAACCGCAATGGTGATTCTACCATCCTTACTACTCCTGATCTTCGGGTTGAAACAGCTTGTCCGCGGAATGGCCGCAGGCGCATTGAAGGGGTAAGGACAGAAGGTTCTGCAAGTCAATAAGTGTAATGGAAGATCTGAAGGATTTGATCTTAAGTCTTTAATCTAAAGGTTCTGAACAAAAGGTTTTGAATAAAGATTTTGATTAAACCTTGTATCTTCGTACAAGGTCAAAGAACTGGATACCAGGAGCGAATAAAAGAGGCTCGTACTTCAAATAAGATGTTGAAATGAACGACGGTAGTAGTGGAGGGGACGAAATCGAATCTGAAGAAGCGGAGCGTTCGCCTTTATCCCCGGATTTTCCCCTTGAAAGAGGAATGAAAAGAAATCCGGGGATAACAGCGATCAAAAGAACGATTCGTAACCGTAACGGCCATACCGCGTCATCCCCAAGATTTTATGATTACGCGAGCCATATAAAAGGAGAGCGATTTCGGTTGAAAAAAAGAGGAACATTTGCATTAATGCTGGCAGCACTCATGTTGGTTATCTCAGCTTGCGGAACAAAAGCGGAATCAAGCAGCCCGGCGAGTGGAGCTCAAGCAGATGCCGCCGCAGCGGAAACAACACAATTGACATGGTGGCACTCCATGTCCGGGGCTGGGGAGAAAGCCATTAATCAGCTCGCCTCTGATTTTAACGCAAGTCATCCGGACATTCAGGTGAAGCCCATCTATCAAGGGAAGTACGATGAGAGTCTGAACAAACTCAAAGCATCCATGGGCTCAGACAGCGGTCCTGACATTATCCAGGTCTACGAGATCGGCAGCAAGTTCATGATTGATTCAGGCATGATTACGCCGGTACAACAGTTCATCGACAAGGATCAGTTCGATCTGTCCCAACTGGAGCCAAACATCATCCGATACTACACGATTGATGGCAAATTGAACGCCATGCCGTTTAACACATCCAACCCGATTCTGTATTACAACAAGGATATGTTCAAAGCAGCAGGTCTGGACCCGGAGAACCCGCCAAAGACGTATGAAGAGTTTGAGCAAGCTGCAAAAGCACTCGCAAAAGACGGAAAGCCGGGTGCATCCATGGCGATCTATGGCTGGTTTATGGAACAGTTCTTTGCAAACCAGAATGCAGATTATGTAAACAATGGTAACGGAAGAACAGAAGCCGCTACAGAGTCTCTGTTGAATTCCGAAGCAGGAGTGAAGACGTTAACGTGGTGGAAAAAGATGATCGACGAGAAAACCCTCTCCAATCTGGGACGTAGCACAGACGATACAACAGCAGCATTTACAGCTCAGCAGATTGGTATGACTCTGGATTCCACGGCTGGCCTGCGTAAAATCGTAGAAGGTTCAGGTGGCAAGTTTGAACTGGGAACAGGCTTCCTGCCTCGTCCAGTGGATGCCAAAGAAGGCGGCGTTGTGGTGGGTGGAGCAAGCTTGTACATTATGAATAACAAATCAGAAGCACAACAACAAGCGGCATGGGAATTCATCAAATACTTGGCTACACCAGAGGTACAAGCGAACTGGAGCGTTGCGACAGGATACTTCCCTATTACGACAGCAGCTTACAATGAGCAAGTATTAAAGGATAATATGGCGAAGTACCCGCAATTCCAGACAGCCGTCGATCAATTACACGCTTCCGCGGATTCGACAGCAACATCCGGGGCATTAATGGGTGTATTCCCTGAAGCGCGACAACTTGTCGAAGGAGCGATTGAAACGGTTCTGAATGGACAAGGTACACCACAAGAAGCATTGGATGCAGCAGCCAAACAAATTACCGACAAAATTGCGCAGTATAACAGTACGGTGAAGAAATAATTGTAGACTAACTCAAAATAAAGATGCGGCGATCATTCCTGATCGTCGTGTCTTTATGATTTTATGAATTTGACCCTGTGAGACTTAAGTTGGATTTTTCATGATGTATGGAGTCGTATGTGTCATCACAAAATGTCGAAAGAAGATATGCTTTACACTTTGTATGTTAGTTTAAATAACGCAAATTAGTTTTTTATGCACAGGCATGGTAGATATAAGGTTCAAAAAGTCACAATTAGTACCCGTTATTAGTCCTATATGACAGAGAATGATGTGATTTTGTTTATTTTTGTAATGTATATGTTCTATTTTCTTTCATAACGAAGAAATATTATTTACACAGGTCGCTTATTCAGTTATCTTATATTTGAACTAATGTACAAGCTGTCTGAACAAATGATTGTCAAGTTGAAAACATGGGGGTAGGACGAATGAACAACAAGCAAGTGAAACGTTGGGTTCAAGGGTTTCTGGTTTTCGTTCTTGTCGTTACAGGTGCAGCACCAATAGGCGGATTAAGTAGCACCGCATATGCTGAAGAGGAAAGTGTAGTAACGGAAGAGCCACAAACAAGTGATCAGGAGATCTCCATACCAGATGCTGTCCCAACTGAAGAGTTGTCAGACCAAGAGTCACCGACCAATGAAGATGATGTTTTTGATGGATCTGAAAGTGAGGAACCAGCTGAGACGGATAACTCAGAAGTGCAGGAGGCAGACGGGACTGGAATCATATCCATTGCAGATGCGCGAATACTTGCACCAAATACAAATGTAGCCGTCTCAGGTGTCGTAACGTACAGTGAACTCTCCGGAGAATTCACAAATTATTATATCCAAGACGAAGAAGCTGGCATTGTAGTCCGAGCGAAGAATCAAGTTGAGGTGGGGGATCGAATAGAAGTGTATGGTCCAATAACCCATTACAGCGGACTCGTCCAGATCGAGAAGGATAAGTCAGGTTTCACCGAAGGATACATCAAGGTAACTGAGCAAAATGTAACAATCCCCGAACCTAAAAATATGGTGTCCACAGACTTTGTAAGACCAGCAGATCAGAGTAACAAAGGTGCAGGCGAAAAGTATGAGGGAATGTTTGTCGAAGTAAGAGATATTCAGGTAACACGTGGTAGTAGTTCGACATTCTACGCTACGGATAGTGATGGTGCTGAGATTACGATTTATGCCAAAAACTCGCCTACCGCGCTAACTGTCGGCAAAACCTACGAATATGTGCAAGGTGTTCTGACCTTCAACAGTAATTACGGTTTAGAGATTTTGCCTAGAACAGCCGCAGATGTTGTAGAAAATAGCCTGTCTGTGATGGCAAGTGTTCCATCTGGCGGGATTCCCCGAAACAATGAAGTCACATTAACCTCTCCAGCCAAGGGTGCAATTGTACATTACACAATGGATAATACAGAGCCTACTTCTTCTTCCACCGTGTATAGTAGTCCAATAGTGATTGATCAAGACATCGTAATCAAGGCCGTTGCCATTCTTAATGGACAATCCAGTGCAGTGTACACCTTTACGTATCAAGTACTTCCTGATAAAGAAAACTTGCGTATCCATGATATTCAGGGCGCAGGACATACCTCTGTTTTTAACGGATACGATGTTAAGGATATCGAAGGCATTGTTACTTCCGTCGGTACAAGCAGTTTTTACATGCAAGAGCTCCCAGGTGAGATTGACGATGATGTTCGAACCTCCGAAGCCATTCAGGTATATAAACCGAGTCATGGGGTTATTGTTGGCAACCAGGTGAAGGTATCCGGCAAAGTTACGGAATATGGGGCGGTTAACGAATTAACCACCACGCAAATTACAGCAAATACTATTGTAAAAGTGTTAGATAAGGTCGATTTACCTGCACCTGTGAAGTTGGGTGTCAATGGACGAATCATTCCAACAGTGATTGACTCGGATTCTTTTGCAGAATTTAATCCCGAGACGGATGCTATAGACTTCTATGAAAGTTTGGAAGGCATGCGTGTTGAACTGGAAAAGCCTGAAATAATAGGTCCATACTCCAGTCAACCGGGTCTGGCCGTCGTTGTGGATAATGGTGAGAATAATCCACTTCGCACGCCTAATGGTGGTGTTATTCTGACCGATAACAAGAAAGGTGTAAATGAGAGTGATCTCAATCCGCAGCGTCTGTTTATCGGCAAGAAACCTTCCAAAGCAGTAAAAACAGGCGATAAGTTGGATGGTAACGTAATTGGAGTAATGACATATTCTAGTGGTAATTTCAAAGTGAGTCCTGAAGGGAATTTGCCAGTAGTTATCCCGGGAACGACGAAGCAAGCGACTACTTCCATTGAGAAAGCAGCAGACAAACTGACCATCGCCACGTTTAATGTGGAGAATTTCAGCAAAAAAGATGCAACTCGAGCCAATAAAATCGGCAAAATCATCGTGGGTAATCTGAAAACGCCAGACATCATTGGCATTATGGAAGTTCAGGATAACGATGGCGATGCCGACACAGGTACTACAGCAGCTAATGAGAGTTTTCAGACTCTAATTGATGCAATCAAAGCGAACAACGGACCAACATATCGATACAGTGAGATATCTCCGGAAAATAACAAGGATGGCGGAGCACCAGGTGCCAATATTCGTGTAGGATTTCTGTATCAACCGACTCGTGTATCGTTGGCTACTGGTATCGGAAAAGGAAATGCGACAACAGCGATCACAGTCAAAGCAGATGGCAGTCTCTCCAATAATCCGGGTCGCATTGCACCGGGTGACGAGGCGTTCGCCAGCTCTCGCAAACCGCTTGCCGCGGAATTTGAATTCAATGGTGAACGTGTAGTGGTGATTGCCAACCACTTCAATTCCAAAGGCGGAGACCTGAAACCGTTTGGAAGCATACAGCCTGCCACTCGAAGCAGTGAAGTTCAACGTGCGAAGCAAGCTGCATTGGTGAATGGCTTTGTGAAAGATTTACTGAACAAAGACCCTGAAGTAAATGTTGCTGTTCTCGGTGATTTCAATGACTTCCAATTCTCAAATACCTTGAACATTGTTGAGGGTAATGAACTGGACAATCTGGTAAACGAACTGCCAGAAAATCAGCGCTACTCCTATATCTATGACGGTAACTCTCAGACACTGGATCACATTCTGGTGAGTAAAAACCTGACGGAAACGGCAGCCATCGAAGTGGTGCATGTGAATGCCGATTTTGAGGCAGCGGATGGACGGGTGAGTGACCATGATCCACTACTCGCACAATTAAGTATCGGAGAGCCAGTGGAAGAAGGGGACTTCAACCTGCGCGTACTGCACACGAACGATACCCATGCGCATCTGGATAACATTCCGCGCCGAGTTACGGCAATCAAGGAAGCACGCAATGATAACACGTTGGTGCTGGATGCAGGAGACGTATTCTCAGGCACATTATACTTCAATCTGTTTAATGGTCTGGCTGATCTGGAGTTCATGAACATGATCGGATACGATGCCATGACGTTTGGTAATCATGAGTTTGATAAAGGTCCGAGCGTACTGAAAGAATATATTGAGAAAGCAGAATTCCCATTTGTGAGCGCCAATATTGATTATTCAAAAGATGCGAATTTGAGTGGTTTGTACAACAATAACATCGGGAATCCGGGTGAAAAAGCCGAGATCTATCCGGCGATTATTACGGAAGTGAATGGTGAACGAGTTGGTATTTTCGGACTGACGACACCGGACACAGTATCTCTTTCTTCACCGGGAGATGACTTGAAGTTTGTAGATTATAAAGCAAGTGCAAAAGCAACTGTACAGATGCTGCAAAATGAAGGTATCAATAAAATCATTGCTTTGACTCACTTAGGCTACTCAGAGGATCTGAAATTAGCTGAGGGCGTAGAAGGAATCGATATTGTGGTAGGTGGGCATTCACATACCATTCTGAAAGAACCGATTATGGTGGGCAGCCAGGATGAGCCGACATTGGTTGTACAAACTGGTGAATATGACGTATCTCTTGGTCAATTGGATGTTACGTTTAATGAAGCAGGTATATTGAAAAAGTGGAACGGCAAATTGCTGAGTCTGGATGCCAAAGATGCTAACGACCAATTCGTCTATGCTGATGATGTGGAAGCCGCTAACAAGCTGAAAGAATATGCTCCACTGTTGGAACAATTCAAGAAAACCGTTATTGGTAAAACGAATGTCTTCCTGGATGGAGAACGTGGTACTGTGCGGAAACAGGAAACCAATCTAGGAAACCTGATGACCGACGGCATGTTGGAGAAAGTGAAATCCATTGTGCAGGAGAATGATGTCAAAGGATACGTCGCGATCCAGAACGGCGGTGGCATTCGAGCCTCATTCCAGACAGGTGACATTACGCTGGGCAATCTCCTGACTGTGATGCCATTCGGGAATAATCTGTCTGCGTTGAAAATGACGGGCAAGGAAATCACAGCCGCGCTGGAAAATGGGGTTAGCGGAGTGGAAACGGGAGAAGGGCGCTTCCCGCAAGTGGCAGGCATGCGGTTCTACTACGATTCCACGAAACCAGGCGAAAAAATTGATGCCACAACCAACACCGTAACCCAAGTCGGTCAACGTGTAGTCAAAGTTCAGATTAAAAATGCAGATGGTACGTACTCGAATATCGATCCGAACGGGTATTATATCGTTGCTACCAATTCATTCATGGCTAACGGTGGAGACTTCTATCGTGCTATGAGAACGGCGAAAGATGATAATCGGTTCTACGAATTGAATCTGGTCGATTATGAAATCTTCCACGAACATCTGGACCGTGTAGGTACAGTTAATCAAGTGACAGAGGGACGCAGTACGGATCTGAAGGGCGCGCCACTCCCCGGGGACGGAAATGGAAGCAATCCTGGTAATGGTGGCGGCAATAATGGAAGTAATCCGGGCAGTGGTAACAGTGGTGGAGGGTCTACAACACCTACTCAGCCGGTAACTCCAACCACGCCGACTACACCAACGAACCCTACGAACCCAACTACGCCAGCCGTTCCTGGCAATGGAGGAGGTACGAACCCAACCACTCCGGTCGTAGACCTGAAAGATATCGGGAATCACTGGGTTACGGCTGCCATTGAGCAAGCCATTTCCCGGGGAATTGTGAACGGGTATCAAGATGGTAACTTCCGTCCAAATGCACCAGCCACACGTGCTGAATTCATTGTTATGCTGGCAAGAGCATTTGAACTTCCGGCCAGCAATAAGGCATTGACGTTTAAGGATGCTGCTGGCATACCTACGTGGGCGCAATCCTTTATTGCTCAGGCAGTGGAGCAAGGCATCATTAGCGGGTATACGGATGATACCTTCCGTTCATCGGGCAAAGTATCCCGTGTAGAGATGACGGTTATGCTCGTCAGAGCACTCGGTCTTCCGGTACAGTCCAATCCGGCACTCAGCTTTGCGGACGCAGATAAAGTACCAACATGGGCTGTTCCATATATCGCTGCTGCTTATGATGCAGGACTGGTGAAGGGAACGGGGCAAAATAGATTTAACCCACTTGCCGAAGCAACACGTGCTGAAGTGGTGACCTTGCTGTTGTCAGCAAGTGAATTGCAAAAGCAATAAACGCATATACAGACGGTTTAGAACAGCTCGCAGGCTTCCATCTGCGAGCTATTTTTTTACTAATTAATGCCTGTTCATTTTCACCAAGTGAAGGTATAGTAGACAGGATTATATTGAAGGAGTGTTGACGAAATGCAAGAACAACCCGTATTAATCGCACTATTTGCCATCGCGGCAGGAATTTTTAGTTTGCTCGGTGGTATCAACAATTGGGACTGGTTTATGAAGAGTTTTCGAGCAGGGATTTTTGTGAAGACCATTGGACGGCAGGGCGCAAGAGTGGTATATGGTATTCTCGGTGTTGTCATGATTGTCATTGGTGTATTACTGCTACTGATTGATAAAGTGTAGGAATAGAGAAGAATAGAGAAGAATAGAAAAGAAAAAATTTGTAGAGCCTGAGTACATAATTCAGTTTCACAGTCTTTAATGTAGAAGGTAACAATTAGTACGTCTAGCTTTATGCTTGAGATTTTCGAGACTAGTTAGGGTGTGGAGATTAGCATTTTAAAATGTCTTGAGCCCAACCCTTTATAATCTGGGGAAAGGGAGCCAATTTTTCTAAGGAACTCAGGACGCCTTATTTCGCCTTCAGCTCTTCTTTTTACAATGTAAGGTCCATCAGGCACGTTATTTACTGGAATCTCTAATAAAAAGAATGCAAATGACTGTTTTATTCTGATATAGGATGTCCCAGGTTCTTTAGATTACTGGAGTCACTTGATATCCTTGAATAAGGCATCTCCGATTCGTTACTCAAAAAGACCACCGAAAAATTTCGGTGGTCTTTTTACCAAATTAAGGTTTAACCATCTCAAACTGGTTTAATTATCTTTTAAATCTTCAATAGAGTTGATGTCCATATAGGTCGGTACAACCAGACCTGTTTTGGCACCGTCCATATTCGGACCGAGATCATCGATCTGATCCTTATACTTGTTGTAATAATCGGATGAAGTAAGTGGTAACCACGCAGCTGGGGTAGCATCTACATCACCATTGGCGATTCCAGTCCACATTGGACCGATTTCAACTTGAAGAGAAGTTACGTTGTAACCGAGTTTTTCCTTCAGAACATACTCCAGCAAGTTGGTACTTGCAATTTCGGAGTCCCAAGCTACATAACTTAGTTTGATGGGGTCACCATTCACTGGAGTTAGACCTTTGGTCCACTCAGCCACCTGGTCACTATGCTTTTCTGCATAAGCGGCAGCAGCTTGCTGAGCATCTTCTCCATTTTGAATAGCGATCATTATTTCACCCATCTCATCAGCTGTCCAAGAGAAGCGATCAAGGAATTCATAAGCGACAGGTTTGTCTTCCTTTAACCCTTTACGGGCAATGGTATGAATCTGTTCGGCTTCACCGTAGACGCCTTCTGGATCCTCCAGATATTTCAGATCATATGCGTTGAACATCCAATGTGGTGTCCAGCCAGTAACGATAACCGGTTCCTTATTTTTTACTGCTTTATCCAGCGTAGCTGTCATTGCGGCTCCTGAACCTTCAACCAGTTTCCAGTCAGACAAACCATATTTCTCAATGGCGCTTGCTGTAGATCTCATAATTCCGGCACCCGGATCGATACCGATAATTTGATGATTGACCTCTTTACCTACATTGGCACTTGCCGATGGAGTGGAGGTAGAAGCAGCCCCTGTCTCCAGATCTGCAATGGAATTTACATCCGTCATGTATTTAGGAACCACGAGGCCTGTACGTACACCCGTCATGTTGGCACCCAGGTCGTCGACCTGGTCTTTATAACGTTCCCAGTAGTCAGCGTGTGTCAATGGCAACCAAGCTGCTGGAGAGGCATCTACATCGCCTGAGGCAACACCTGTCCACATTGGCCCTGCTTCTACTTGCAGAGCGTTAACTTTGTAACCAAGTTCGTTTTCCATCACATATTTCAGCAAGTTGGTACTTGCGATTTCGGAATCCCAAGCCACATAGCTTAGTTTAAATGCATCACCGTTCACGGGAGTCAGACCTTTGGTCCACTCAGCAACCTGATCAGCATGCTTCTCGGCATATGCTTTAGCTGCTTCTTCAGGAGAGGTACCTTCCTGAATGGCAGTCATCATTTCACCCATTTCATCGGATGTCCACTTAAATCGGGACAGGAATTCATACGCAACAGGGTGATCTTCTTTCAGACCTTTACGGGCGATGGTATGAATTTCTTCCGCATCACCAAAAGATTTCTCTGGATCTTCCAAATATTTCAGGTCATATTTGTTGAACATCCAGTGTGGAGTCCAACCTGTAATGATGATAGGTTCTTCATTTTTGATTGCTTTGTCCAGCGTGGCCGTCATGGCTGCACCAGAGCCTTCAATCAGAGTCCAGTCAGTCAGCTTGTAGTCTTCAATCGCTTTTGCAGCGGACTTCATGATACCCGCCCCTGGATCAATACCAATAATCTGATAATTAACTTCTTTACCCACAGCGTTGGCTGCTGAATTGTTGCCACCAGCGGAAGTTGTGCCACCAACGAAGTATTGTGAGAAACCAGCGACAAGCACAAGGAATGTTGCCGCAGCCGTGATCCATGCTTTTTGCTTTGCTGTAACGCGTGAGGTCTTTTTGCGACCTGGCATAAACAGATTTTGTGTAAAACGGTCCAATACAATCGCGAGTACAACAACGGCAAGACCGGCTTCAAAACCTTTACCGATTTGCAGTTGGGTTACCGCACGATAGACTTCCGCACCAATACCTTGTGCACCGATCATGGATGCAATAACAACCATGGACAATGACAACATGATCGTCTGGTTAATACCGGACATCACGGTAGGCAAAGCAAGTGGAAGCTGTACTTTGAACAACTTCTGCATGGAGGTTGAGCCGAATGCATCGGCTGCTTCAACCAATTCGCCAGATACTTGTCTGATACCCAGATGAGTCAAACGAATCGTTGGTGGAATCGCAAAAATAACGGATGCGATAACACCTGGAACGACACCAAGGCTAAAGAATGTAACCGCAGGCAGCAAGTAGACAAATGCAGGCATTGTCTGCATGAAGTCAAGCAGCGGTGTGATTATGCGTGCTGCAGTTTTACTGTATGCCAGCCAGATTCCGACCGGAACACCAATCAGAATGGAGATTAATCCTGAAGTGATAACCAGGCCGAGTGTGTCCATGGATTGGGACCAGTACCCAAGGTTATCTACCAGCAAGAATCCAATCACCGTAAATAGTGTCAATGGGAGGCGACCGACGAGGAACGCTAGAACACCCAGTATCGCAATGAACAGAAGTGGATGGGGCAACATGAACAGCCCGGAGAAGAATCCGACTACTGCTTGAATAACAACAGAGATTACATTAAACAATCCGGAGAGCGAGGAGCTCATCCAGTCAACGATGGATTCAATCCACGATGCTAGTGGTATTTTGGGAATCATTCACAAGTTCCTCCTTTACTGCAACTTCACCGCTAAGTGCACCCAGCAGGGCACCGCGGACGATAACACCTTGCAGACGGCCATTCTCACCAACAACAGCGAGCGGCACATGGGCTGAACTTACCATTTCGAACAATTCATGAATCAGGGTCTCAGGCGCAACTGTAGGCCCGTCCGTGATCAGAATGTCGTTTAATACTTTATTTTCGCGCATCGCACGGGTAGCATCTTCAGCTGTGATGACACCAAGCAGTTTTTTCGAACGGTCAATGACAAACAGGTTGGAAATTCCGCGTTCGCGCATTAATTCGAGGGCAACACGAGGACCACGATCAAGTGTAATCGTTTCAGGGCGACGCATTACGTGGGATGCTGTAAGGACCTTGGACAGATCCACGTCTTCGACGAAGCGGGCCACGTATGAGTTGGCCGGTTGAATCATAATTTCTTCCGGTGTACCAATCTGCACAACTGCGCCGTCTTTCATGAGGGCAATACGATCGCCGATGCGCAGCGCTTCGTCCAAGTCATGGGTAATGAAAATAATCGTCTTTTTCATTTTATCCTGAAGCTCGATCAACTCATCTTGCATATCACGACGAATCAATGGATCAAGTGCACTGAAGGCTTCATCCATTAGTAGTACTTCCGGGTCATTGGCAAGTGCACGCGCCAAGCCAACACGTTGCTGCATCCCGCCACTGAGTTCATCTGGCATTTTGTCTTCCCAGCCTTTCAGGCCAACCAGCTCAAGTGAGGTTTTTGCCTTCTCCCGGCGAACTTCCTTATCTACTTTTTGTATTTCCAATCCATACTCCACATTATCAAGAACGGTACGGTGCGGGAATAACGCAAACTTTTGAAAGACCATGCTGATCGTTTTCCGGCGCACTTCGCGCAATTGTTCTTTGTTCATCTTGCGTAGATCCTTACCATGGACCAGGATTTCTCCGGATGTTGGCTCAATCAGACGATTGAACATCCGAACCAGTGTGGATTTACCACTCCCGGACAGCCCCATAATAACGAAAATTTCGCCTTCCTTAATATCCATGTTGACCCGGTTTACACCAACCGTTATCTGTTTTTCTTTGGCCAACTTTTCTTTGCCCCAACCTTGCTCCAGTAATTGTAGACCTTGCTCGGTTTGGGGTCCAAACAATTTACTTACGTTTTTCACTTCAAGTATGGTCATGTTTTCACCCCTTCTGATGTGTTGTGCACTTCGAACGGCTTTCAGCATCCATAAGCCCATACACTTATGCGCCCAGCCACGAAATCCGGTAATTGTTGCTTCGCTTCCCGTCTTTCTGGGTAACGTTTTTAATACTAACAATACTTAACCAGTATATCAACCGAATAAACAGTACATAATGTTTGTACAGTAAAAACTGTACAAAGTTTTTCGTCCATATACTCCGTCGTTCTCCTTATTTTGGCTAATAAGGCACCTTTACATTTGACATTGCTTTTCCTACAATAGAAAATGAGCTGAATTGGAGCTTGATTTTTTGGTTAAAAGATAGTCGTAGGCAATTGTAGCCTGGTAAAGTTCCCATTTTCATACATTGGGTGAAAGAAGCCCTCTGGCATATAGGATGTCCGGCCGGATGCTTTCCCATGTAAGCAGGACTTTTAAAGGTTTGCAATGATTTTGCCAAGACTGTGGAATGTTCAGAATGGAGGTTGCAAGCATGGGCTTGGACCATTTACAAGAGGAACAGCAAGCAACCGTGCTGAAGATTCGGAAACGCGTCATTGAAGCCATCGGACGTAATATGGATCTTTACGGTGTTACGCTGTCTACGGGACACTTATATGGATTGCTATTTTTTGCAGACAAACCAATGACCCTTGACGATATGGGACGGGAAATGGAAATGAGCAAAACGAGTATGAGTACAGGTGTACGAACACTGCTGGATTTGAAAATGGTAAACAAAGTGTGGAGCAAAGGCTCCAGAAAAGACCTATATGAAGTGGAATATGACTGGCATCAGACGTTTACGGATTATTTTGCGATCAAATGGAAAAAAGCCGTGGAGAGTAACCTTCAGATTCTGCGAAAATCAATTGAAGAAATGAATCGGTTAGTCGAAGATCTGGATGAACAGGCAGATGCAGAACTGATCCACATCCTGATGGAAGACAAACATAAGATTTTGCAAGCGGAAGCATACTACAAATGGTTGGATCGATTGATTGATACCATGGAAAATGAAGAGATATACAAACTTGTTCCGAAGGAAGAGATCCAGGAACATTCATAATTACATGCAAAGGGCCCTTTCCGATACAGGAGGGGCCCTTTGGTTTGTTATATATTCTTTCTATATATAAATGAAAGAATGCGATGGAAAAACTACACTCCACATCGTTTCAAGCTGATATTCACATTTAATGTCCAATCAGACCTGCATGAGGAAAGGCTACAGGCTGCTGTGAAATCTGTTGCAGTTCATTCAGTATCTGCATTTGGCCAGCCGGAGTCCAGCATAACTGTTGCCAATTCGAGATATCATGAACGCTACCTTGTAACACGGCAGGGGAACGATTCCAGGAAGCTGTTTGCTTCATGCGCCTGAACACCTTTTCACTGGCAGGCTCAAGCGAAGCACGGTGAATCAACAGGTAATCCGTGTCCAGCACGGGGATACTATCTGCTGCATAATCATACCGGGAGATGTCGGGAGATATAAGCTGGGCAGGGTGCAGTCCCAATTCTGCATACAACAAGTGATTTAATGGATGCTCGCCAGTTCCTTGTAAGCGAATGAACTGATTCGTGACCTCCATCAGAGCCAATCGTTTTTGTCCGAAATAGGATTGTAGGTTCAGGCTTGCTTCAAGCTTGCGAAACTCAAGTTCCTTGAAATTCAGCAACGCTTGTTTCTCGCGTCCGACCAGTTCGGCTATGCGAATATGGTTCTCCTTCCAGTCATCCGTGGATTCCAAGATGACGGTGGGAGCAATATTTTTCAGTCGATCGTAATAGGGCTTGTGGTAAAAGTCACTGATGATCAGGTCTGTCTTCGCCTGCCGAAGTTGATCTACTTGTCTGGTTAATCGGCGTTCATGTTCATATTCATCCGATTCCCGGTCAAAAACTCCTTCCAGCACAGCTACAGGACGCAATCCAAGCGAAGTCAGATTCTGATCGAATCCCATGATGGATGCCGTAGCTACGCGAAGTTGA
Organism: Paenibacillus sp. FSL R5-0519; assembly: GCF_037974275.1. Taxonomy (NCBI): domain Bacteria; kingdom Bacillati; phylum Bacillota; class Bacilli; order Caryophanales; family Paenibacillaceae; genus Paenibacillus; species Paenibacillus sp. FSL R5-0519. The sequence goes on along the minus strand of NZ_CP150234.1, from coordinate 5,049,304 downwards.
TCTCTTTTCATATATACGCTGGGAGCAATCCCCAAGGTTTGTTTGAATTTGCGGCTAAAATAATACTCGTTGCCATACCCGACAGATATCGCGACGTCTTTAAGGACACAATTTTCCGCTGTTAGCTGTTTTTTGGCTTCGTCTATACGTAAGCGATTCAGGTAATCGGTCGGCGACATGCCTTTGGCTTTCTTGAAGCTGCGTGAATAGGAGCTGGGTGTAAGACCGGCAATCTTGGCAAGCTGGTCCATGCTGATTCCTTCACTCATGTAGCGTCGCATATATATAATGCTGCGTTCCAAGGCAGGGTCCACTTTCTCATGATTGACTTCCAGCCGGTTCTCCGAGAGGAACTGCAGTAGTTCATGCAGCTGGCTATGTATGCTGATAAAGTGATCTGGCTGACGGCCGCGATAGGTTTCGTACAGTTGTTCCACTCGTGATACAGCATGCTGCTCGTGACGAACTAGCAACCTGCCTGTTTGCCAATCCAGCGGAAAGCCAGGTGAAGAGGTCATTTTCCACTCGCCTCTCACTTGCTGCAAACGAACGGTATCCATGCTTAGCAAAATACATTCGGTCACCTTCGAGCGAGCAGCGGCCTCGATAGTTGTACCTGGCTTCAGTACATATATGCTGCCCGCTTGAGCCGGATAGGCTGTATCATTCAGGACCAGAACACCGTCTCCTTGTAAAATAAGACAGAGCATGGGCCGGGACACCGTCTTACCTTGCACACGGAAATTCTCCCCGCGACGCATACGGCACATGGAGGAGAGGAGTGGTAAAGATGAGGTTTCAGCAATGAAGGGAAACTGTTCAGTCATACGGACCATCCTTTTGTCTTATTTTTCTTAATGATAACAATTATCATTCTCATATGGAAGATGTTTTTTCCAAATAGTTTTCGACAACCAAAAAAGGATTACCATGAGCCACTAGGGCTGCAGGGTAATCCTTTTTGTTATGGACAAGTCCGTAGAATGAGCTACATGCTTGAATCAACAGGATATATTAGTACGGTGTCACCAATAGAATATTGTCCAGGAAAACGTCACTCATGACTTTTTTGCCTGTTCCGCCCGTTTGCACATGATACAAGCGATACTGATCTTTGGCATTGATGTAGAACAGGCCTGTAACATCATCTCTGATATGGAATGCATCCCATTCGTCACTGGTAAGTTTGGTTACCTTGAGAGCAGTGTTGACTGAATAGAGACCGTTGTTGCCCGAGATGTAAGCAGCCGTAGGTGTGCCGTTGGTCAATTGATTCGCAACATACGTTACATTGTTCAGGTTCAGGTTGGCGGACTTGGTTACTTTGTTGCCGGAGACCGTTTTGGCATAAGCCTTCTTGTCTGCATCAATAAGGACAACCTTGTCTGTACCTAGAGCACTTACTTCCCGAACGCTTTTACTATGAAGCTGAAGTGTTTTGGCTGAAGTTGTTAACGCAAACGCTTTGCCTTTGGCATAATTGTAATCCTTGTTGCTGTCGAGCTCGATTCCTTTGTTATACACGTATAGATTGTTTCCCCAACCACCGGAATATACTGCATTCACATCCAGTTTGGCTTTGGGATTTACCGCAGAGGCCTTGCCCGTGTTGTAATTCACCTTATACATGACAACAGCATTGGTAGAGTAGTACTGCTCATATGGGTCTGTATTGACCATGAGTTGCAGTTCGTTTTTGGCCAGATTCGTAAAATAACGACCTTCCACTGCACCTGCGGCAATTCTCTGCACAGCTCCAGAACCGTTGGATGTTTTGGACACGATCCACGTGTTTCCATTAACCAGTGCGTTATAGTAAACCCGCCCTTTGGTTACCACGAGAAACGGAAAGTCGGTATCAGCCTTGTCCGCAATCTTGGTAACAGCTGAAGTGTCACTATTGCCATTAGCGCGATATATCGTGCCTGTAGCATCCAGATAATAGATGAATCCATTATCCGTATAATAGCTGAGCACATCTGTTGCAAATGTCTCTGCTTCATCGCTGGAACCGTCATTCGGAACCCGAAGCAATGTTGTGGAAGAAGCAGTCTGGGTGTAGTAGAGATAATAACCTGCCGCGAGCAAGTCCACCCCTTGGAAATCAATTAATACTTCTGTTGTATTGCTTCCATCCGCGGATACTTTGTACAAAACGCCGTCGGACTCATAATACACAGTGGATTGGCTAAGTGAAGCTGCCTGGGCTTCGCCCCCGCCTCCGAATGTCATTCCTGCAATGAGTATAAATAACAGCAATGTACAGATGATGCGTTGTAAATATGTATGCCCTGTTTTCATGCTTTCCTCGTCCCCTTCGTTCTATATGTATGTCGTTAATTTCTTATGTTATATCGGTAAACTATGGAAGATATGTTAGATCTCAAACATGAAAAAAGAAGCGAATGAAATTGAATTTCATACACATTCAACCCTGAAATGGAATTGCGAATGATGCTGCCAATTCAGCTCCAAAGCATTCTCCGCCTGACTTGATCGTGATAACATAACATTCAATCAGCGAAGAGAGTCAACTGACTAATCAACGACAGGAGCGAAACGATATGATGAACATAGCTACGATTGGTACAGGGTCCATTGTTGATGCCATTTTAGCCGCGATTAGTGAACTGGATGATGTCAATTGTACCGCGATGTACTCCCGGAAGAGAGAAACAGCAGAGGCGCTTGCAGGCAAACACGGAGTAAGTACAATCTATACGGACCTGGAATCCCTATTTTCAGATGAGAAAGTAGATCTCATATATATTGCTTCACCGAACAGCATGCATTACGAACAAGCCTATCAGGCACTTCAACACGGCAAACATGTCGTCTGTGAAAAACCGTTCACGTCCACACCTCAGGATGCCGAAACCCTGATTGCACTTGCAAAAGAAAAAAATCTGTTGCTGTTTGAAGCCATCTCAAATATTCATTTGCCCAATATTAAAGTCATACAGGAGCAGCTGCCAAAGCTTGGCCCGATCAAACTCATCCAATGTAACTACAGTCAATACTCACGCAAATACAATGATCTGCTTGCAGGGGGAACACCGAATGTTTTTAATCCACAATTCTCTGGCGGAGCGCTGATGGATATTAATATATATAATCTTCATCTAGTCATGAATCTGTTCGGCAGTCCGAATACCGTATCGTATACTGCGAACCAGCATGCAAACGGCATTGATACGTCAGGGGTTGTCGTTCTCCAATATCCGGAGTTTATTGCGGAATGTGTGGGTGCCAAAGATACAAGCAGCATGAACTTTGTGCTTATTCAGGGAGAGAAAGGGTATCTTCAGGTTGTCGGGGGAGCAAACGGTTGCCGGGAGATCAAGCTTCAGATCGGGAATGAGTCTGCTGAGGCGTATAATGCCCAGACCAAATCCAATTGGCTCTACTATGAGTGGGAAGTGTTCAGGGACATCCATGCAGGTGGGGATTACAACCGGTGTTACGAACTGCTCGAACACAGCCAGTCTGTGATGAGTGCACTCATGCGTGCGCGTAAGGATGCGGGGATTGTATTTGCAGCGGATCTGCGTTAATCATTAATACGTGTCATTAATACTCCCCATGTATAACATATCGAAAATATAAAGTACCGAAACCATCGAAGACATTTTGGACAGCCTTAATTGCTCGTTGTAACCGTAAGCCAGTAACGTTTCATCGCAATGTCTCGACAGGGTTGAATGGTTGTTGCCTGTAACTGCGATGACTTTCATCTGTTTGTTGCTCAGCACTATGGCAGCTTCAATCATCGATTGGTTCTCACCTGTGTGCGAGATAACAAAAGACAGTGTATTGCTATTGGGATTCATCGTATTCATGTAATGCATGTTGGGACTATTGTGAGCAATCGCAGATATGCCGAGTTCATTCCATTTGGCACAAGCCTGTTGAGCCAGATAATAATTCATATCACTGCCATAGATATCGATACGTCCGGATGCTTTGACCCAGTTCGCGATTCGTAGCAAAACGGGAGCCTTTAATGTCTGGCGGGTATCCTCCAGCGCCTGCTGATACAGGTAAGGAACCGAGTCGATGGCAGCAAGCACATTGCCTTGTTCTGCAATTGGACAATCCTGCGTCTGCAACGTGGAAGGCATCTGTTGATATTCAAGAGCAAGCTTTAGCTGAAAGTCTGGGTACCCCTTGGTACCCAGCTTTTTGCATAAGCGAACAATGGTGGATGAGCTTGTATAGGTCTGCTGAGCCAGTTCATGGGCTGTAGAATCAAATACAACTTCGGGATTGTTCAGGATATAGTCCACAATATGCTTCTCCTGTGCCGTTAATTGTGAAGCATATTTTAATTTTTGAAGCAGTTTGGATTCCATGTGGTTGTTCCATTCCTCTCTATAATCATCCCAAAGCATATATCTCCACATCATAACCTGCGTTTATTGATTTCTCAATCTGCACATCTCAGATCTGACTTTCCGCGAGTTGCTGACGACTATTCCATTGGGTGACGAAACGAAGAAGAACCATACTTATGAGTAGGAGCAATGCACCAATCAAGAGTAACATCCAAGGACCGATCAGCAGCATGCCACTGGCTTGACCAGCCACTAAGGCGATCAGGGGAAGGACAATCAATCCGCCGAGCTGATAGGCTTCCTGGAATCCGCGAACCTTGGCCGAGATTAATACGTTTAATAGAATGACCATAAGACTGCAAGCTGGAACAACCCACACCACAAGTATGATCCAGTTCAGATTGGGAAACATCAACGTTCCAAACATAGGGTACATCAGAATATTGGCAATGATTCCATAGAACAGGAAAGTAACCCAGGATAATAGAAGGGAAGGAATTAGGGCAGCCAACACTTTGCCTTTGAAAAGTGTGTCCATGCTGATCGGTGTGAATAATAAACCTTCCAGTGTCTTGCGCTCCTTCTCACCAGCGAAACTATTGGCCGTCAGAATACTGGAGGCCATTACCGGAATGATGAGAAACAAGGGCGCGAACATATACATGGCTAAATAATAGACAATACGATGATTATCTGAAGGCATGGAAGCAAGCTGAGGAATCTGTCCACCATGGGTTAATGCATCCAATGATTCGAGCAAAAAGCTGATGTTGCCCAGAGAACGAAGTTCCATTCTGGAGGCCGCCCACAGAAGGGCAGAGGGCATGATGATTCCGATAATCAATGGAACGATTAACATGGGCAACCAGAGCTGAACGCTGGCTGTGACGGACCGGATATCTTTACGGATCAGTGCACGTATGGCTTGGCGATTATTCATGGTGGTGTGCCTCCCGTATGGCAAAATAGATACTCTCCAGATCACTGCCCGTGATGCGGGCCTGATAGACTTGACCATGCTCCGTTAATTGCCTTAGCAGTAATGGAATATCTTCACGAGATGTAAGCTGAAATGTCGCTTGATGTGCAGAGATTATTTCAGGTGTGTAGTCAGTTGCTGTGTTCCATCCATCGGGCATGTCGGCTTCAACTTCGAGTTTCGGAGTGGACAGGTACCGGCTAACAATCTCCTGTTCCGTGCCTTCCTCAACGATGCGCCCCTTTTCCAGGAAAATATAACGATCACAGACGGCTGACAGTTGGGACAACACGTGGGATGAGACCAGAATCGTCATCTTTTCTTCCTGATTTAATTGACGGATGATACGCAGTACCATCTGAATTCCATCCGGATCCAGGCCATTGGTGGGCTCATCCAGAAACAGGATGGAAGGACGATGCAGGAGTACTCGTGCAAGGCCCAGGCGTTTCTTCATGCCTGTGCTATAAGTGCCGACCTTTCGATGCTGATAATCTTGCAGCTCGAACAGAGTTACAAGCTCGTCGATACGTTCCTGGGCATGCTTCAGGCCAAAAACATCTGCGAAGAAAGTCAGATTGTCACGGCCACTCATATTTTCATATAGTCCACTTTGTTCGGTAAGGGTGCCACATATGGCCAGTACTTTCTCGGCCTCACGAGCGGTGTCCAATCCGTTAATGGTTACCTGTCCACTGGAAGCACCCAAGACACCATTCATGATGCGGATCAGTGTGGTTTTGCCCGAACCGTTAGGTCCAATTAACCCGGTGACACTGCCTTGTTGAACTGTGAAACTGACATCATGCAGTGCTTGATGTACCTTGAATTGCTTGGATATGTTGCGTGCTTCAATCATCTATATTCACCATCCGATCTGAGTTTGGAGATTATACGTGCAGTAGGCTGATATCGTTCAAATGGACGACAAAAAAGATCTATTCCTGCTTCAATAGTCCCGAATGTAGGGTGCATATTTACCCTGAAGTCTGTCTGAAATCGGGTCTCAGGTTTGTTTTCACTATGGCGTGTAACATGTATCCTTATTTTAGGGTAGAACATCCGTTTCATTGCTATTCGTAATGTGGTAATGAATTGAATTACATATGAATTCGTCTAACACATCCATATGAATACATCATATGAGTACATATTGTGTTCTGGACGTAGAGGAAGGTGAGTGACTCATGGCAGCATCCAATGAATATCGTTTTCAAGTGAACCTGAGCGGGATGATTCAGATTTTATCCAACCATCTATATAGTAGTCCCAAGGTGTTCTTGCGTGAACTCATGCAAAATGCAACAGATGCGATCACGGCACGCAAGGAAGTGGAGCCGGGATATCAGGGCGAAGCAAGGATTGAGCTGACAGGAACCGGTGATCAATTGACGATGATGGTGGAGGACAACGGAGTTGGCCTGACCGAAGCGGACATCCACGAGTTTCTGGCGATGATTGGACAATCCTCGAAGCGGGGGCAGCAGGCACTGCTGGATGGCGAGACATCGTTTATTGGGCGTTTCGGTATTGGTCTGCTCAGCTGTTTCATGGTAAGTCATGAGATCGTTATGCTGACTCAATCGATTAAGGGTGGTCCCTCGATGGAGTGGAGAGGTAAGCCGGATGGTACATATACGATTAGACAATTGGACACACAGTTGTCTCCCGGAACGAAAGTATATCTGCGTTGTACACCGGATGCAGCACATTATTTTGAAGCGGAGTATGTGAAAGAAGCTTTATTTTACTACGGCGCTCTGCTTCCTTATCCAGTCACGTTGATACATGATGGGGTGCAGTCTGTTGTCAATCAGGATTCTCCGATCTGGCTAACACGCCCGGAGCTTGCCCGTTCTTGCCGAGCGGAAGTGCTTGCTTTTGGTGAACGTCTGCTTGGGGAGAAGTTCCAGGATTTCATCACGTTGACAACGGCTACGGGCCGTACGGGAGGCATTGCATATGTGCTGCCACATGCAGTGAATCTGAATGCCAAGCGTTCTCACCGAGTGTACCTGAAGCGAATGCTGATCTCGGAGAAAGCCGAGAACATTTTGCCGGAGTGGGCGTTCTTCGTGAAATGTCTGATCTGGACCGATGAGCTTCAACCAACGGCATCAAGAGAACATTTCTATGAAAATGAAAAACTGGAAGAAGTGCGCTCCGAGCTTGGAGATGCTCTGCGTACGGGGCTGGCTGACATGGCTGAGAATCAGACCGAACGCTTGCAGAAGCTGATTCGCCTGCATGCCCTTTCGATGAAAGCATTGGCCGTTCAGGATCAGGCGTTCTACGCGATGATTCACCGCTGGCTGCCTTTCGAGACGACGAGAGGACACCGGGAACTGGGTGAACTGATTGATGAAGGGGATACGCTGTATTATACCGGCTCCATTGATGAATATCGTCAGATACATCATGTGGCTTCAGCACAGTCCATGCTGGTCGTCAACGCAGGTTATATCTACGATAAAGAACTGATGGCGATGCTGCCTGTCATACTGAACCATGTACAGACCGAGCGAATTGAGCCAGATGAAGTATCGATGACATTCACGGATATTGCACCAGCTGAACGTAACCAGTACTATGATGCGCTACGGTTGGCAGATTCGGCATTACAACGTTTCCGCTGCCGGGCTGAAGTGAAAGGGTTCAAGCCATCGGATCTGCCGGTGTTGTTTACCCTTTCGCAGGAATCATCCACGCTGCGTGCGTTGGAAAAAGCAAGCGAAGAGAGCACTGACTTATTCTCCTCTGTTCTAGGTTCGTTGTCGGCAGGCATTAATTCGGCAGGGTACTCGACGTTGTATCTGAATGTAAACAATCCCATCATTAAACGGGTGCTGACTTCACCGGATAATCAGATGACACCGATTGCTATAGAAATGTTGTATGTCAACGCACTGATGATGGGCCATTACGCCATGAACAAGCAGGAACTTGAAGTGTTGAATCAGGGGATTGTAAGGTTTATTGATTGGGGTTTACGTGCAAATATGAACTATGAAGGAGATGCCTGATGAAGACAGAGCTGAATTTTGAAGACTTGATGGAAGAGGCCTATCAACTGCCTAGTGGTCCTGCGAAGCTCGGTTTTTTGGAAGAAGCAGCGCGGGTAGCCGATGTCAATGGTATGGTTGAGGAGGCGTACGAAGCACGCTCCGAGATTGTGGATGTAGCCACCTTCTGTGGATATCCGATGAAAGCTTTGATTGCTTTTTCCTGGCAACTGGGCAAGTTCGATCAGCAACCAGAGCTGTATGATGAAGAGACGTTATTGTGGTCATATAAATGGATTCTCGGTAAAATGCCCGATTTCCCTGAAATCTCACGCGAGAAGATTATGGAGCTGTTGGAGGACTTCGGAGCACGGTTCAAGTCTTATGGTTACAGTGAGCGTTCTTACTGGTACTATCGTTTCCGCATCTTTATGGATTTTGGAGAGCTGGAGGAATCAGGACGCAGTTATGACAAGTTCAGAACATTGGACCGCGACTTCATGAGTGACTGTGAGGCATGTGAGCAGGATGAGGTTATGCGTTATTTTATGTTAAAAGGAGACGACGAGAAGGTGCTGGAATTGGCCAAGCCTATTCTCAAAGGACGCATGAGCTGTGCGGAGATTCCGCATCTAACGTTGTCGGAAATTCTGATGCCGCTATATCGTCTGGGGCGGACGGAGGAAGCCGATAAATATCAGGTCAAGGGATACCGCTTGATCAAAGGTGAGAACGATTTTGTGCAGAGTTTTTCCGAGCAGATGGAGTATCTCACACTTACGAATCCGGCCAAAGGCATTGATGTCCTCGAAGAAACACTGGTACTCGCAGCCGATCATGAAGATGCATATGCCAAAATGTTGTATTATGCGAAGGCAGCCCCGTTATTGCGGCGTTGGGCTGAAGAAAAAGAGTCGGATGGGTATCGCCTGCGCTTGCCAGCATCCTTCCCGTATGAAGGCGATCCCGGCGACTTGCTCAAGTTGGCTGATTACTTTGCGGAGCATGCTCAGACCGTTGCAGCCAAGTTTGATCAGCGTAATGGAAACACACATGTATCCTCGTTGATCGCATAGAGACGGTTATTACTCCGTAACATATAATAACGTAAGAAAAGTAACGAAACAGGCTTGTTCAAGAAGGTTTGTATCCTTCAGAACAAGCCTGTTTTTCTCATTTATAAGCATGATAATTCTTATCAATATGAAGATACTTTGTTTTTATTGTGCCGATACTTCAGAAGGGACCGTCGCTGGTGAAGGAACCGGTGCAATTTCTGATGTATCTTCTGCAGGCTCTGCTCCTTCAGCAGGTTCGGCTTGCGGCTGCTGAGCAGCCATTAACTCAGCGACGATGCGATCTGTCGGCTGTGTGATTAAAGCATACATGATAGCAGCCTCTTCTTGACGAATCAGAGGTTTGCGAGAAAGAAGATCAATGGAACCGTCCTCCATCACCCTAGCCTCAGGTCCATGGATACCAAGCTTCGCCATCATCTGAACAGCAGGTACAGCCCATGGATCTGTGTGCCCTGCAAGTTTCACATCATTGAAAAGTTCGCTAGGATATTGCAATTGCATAATTCTCCACATCATGACCATGGCTTCCTGTCGGATAATCACTTGATCCGGCTTAAACTGCTGTTCGTCCGTGCCCGTAATCATACCCAATTCATATCCAAGTTGAATATATCCGGCTGCTGCATGGTCTGCCCAGTCGGTGCCCGCAGGTGGCGTTGTTTTGCTGGGCTTCAATCCACTGAGTTTAAGCGTATTTTCAATGAATTCAGCTCGTGTCACAGCTGTCTTCGGTTGGAAAGACTTGTTGGCATCATTCTCATAATATCCAAGAGATTGTATGGCATAGATTGCTTCAGCATAGGGACTATTCTCACGAACATCCCGGAAGCCAGCAGCTTGTTGTCCTTTTTTGGCATACCCAAATGGGTTGAGATAGGGTTCTCTCATGTAAGTTGTGCCATCTTCGTATGTTTTGAACGCCGTGAACTGTCCGGTTAATTCATCTTTGAACAGATTATCTTCCAGTTGACTCAGCTTACGTTCGCCAATGAACGGATCACTAATGCTGAGCGCACTGGACGTTTCGCCGCCAGCTTGCAACTTGCTAATGATGGTGCTGATGCGAAGGTCAGCATACAATCCGTTAAAACGCTTCAACTCTTCCGCAGTTTGCGGTGTGTATTCCTTGAACTGCACTGGCTCTGCATATTGCGGGAAGAAATTCTGGATGAATGCCGGGTAGAACAGATTACGAAGTGCTCCATTTTGATTATAGGTCAGGAAGACGCCTGTGTTTTGCTCAGGAATAAAAAATAGATAAGAGCTGAATCCTGTCAGGTCGCCTGCTTTGGTAATCACGCTGGAACTGCTTCCTGCCCCAGGAAGCTGAAACGGTGCTTCGAACCCGTAAGTGGTATCGGGCAGTAATGGATGAATGGAGGAACGGTACTGTTCCATGCTTTTCACTGTAGATTCCTTGAGAATACGTGTGTTGTCCTTCACGCCATCATTCAGGAACGCAATCATGAACTTCCCGATGTCCTCAGCGGTAGACAGCATGCCACCTTGAGGCATTGGTGATGGAGAGAGGGTATACAGATCAAGCGGGTTGTGTGCCGCATCATAGCCTACAGCAAGTTGCTTTTGGAACTTTTCGTCCAACATGAAACTGCTGTTATTCATTCCTAGTGGTTTGAAGATATGCTGCTGCATATAGGATTCAAAGGGCTCTCCACTAACATTCTCCACAATCATACCGAGCAGCAAAAACGAGAAATTATCGTACATGTAGGCGCTGCCAGGCTCTCGAACGACGGGAGGCATGTGTTGCTGAGCGTAATCCTCCATCGTTATGTATTTGTCAAAATCAGTATGGATGTCTTCCTGCTGCGGATCACGGATCTCGAAGCCGGTCGTGTGTGTGAGCAGGTTCTCCACAGTTACAGGTTTGTCAAAAGGATTATCGAATTCGAGCCCTTTCACATAGGTTTGAAAATCAGCTTGCAGGTCAACTTTGCCTTGCTCCACCAGCTGCATCACGGCTGCTGCCGTGAATGTTTTGGAGACAGAGGCTACACGGAAGGCCGTATTTTTCGGATCAATAGGCGTTTTGTTCTCCTGATCAGCATAGCCGTATCCTTTTTCCGCCAGTACTTTACCATCCTTCACAACAACAACGGAGGCTCCAACATAATGAGCTTTTGCCTCAGCGGAATCAAAGAATGAGTCGAGAAATGCTGTAGCTGATTCGCCTGTCAGCGCTCTCGTCTTCCCCTGTTCAGCAGCTACTGGAGTCGCGGTCTCCGCCTGAACTGCGGGTACCCATAGACTAAGAGACAGAACAACAGCCATGAAAGCTCCGATTAGGGAGGTGAACCTGACGCGGGTCTTTCGTTCGGAAAGATACATGCAAACACTCCTTTTATGAAAATATTTACAAAATAGTTACTTATCCATGTATTACTGATTACTCGCACGATAGGTTTCACGATAATAGATTCCAATGTTGACAATCCAGATGACGGAGAGCATTACAATTGGGAATGGAGCAAAGCTAAAGAGGGCTGAATATAACACCATGGAGACCATGCCGATCCCAAGCAAAATGTTCATCATCAGGAAAGAACGATAGGCTGCACGGTATACGATCCATTTCTCACCTTCATCCAGTTTCTCGAAATGATCCTTCTTCATGTTGCGTGAATTCAGATCCAGTGCGCGATCAGGGAAATAGCGATTGTATCGTTTCACAGTCAGTGTTTGCAGTATAACGACGATGATAATAGAGATACACGCAGCAAAGAGATTCATGAGGTTAAACAGTTCGGGAAAATTCGGCATGTTTCTGTTGGAAGCGTTTAAGGACAGAGCAAGTGCGATCCAGGTAAACGCAACAATAACGCTCAATCCGCTGAGAATCATCGCTTTTCCGAGGGAACGCTCAGCGGGAGAGATGAGTGAGTCAGAATCTCCATACACCTCATCTTCCGTTGGAGGCACAGATGGCGTACGAACAAGACTGAGCGTGTTCCACAACATCATAACCACCACTGAAGCAGCCAGTAATGCAAATAAAAGATCATAGTCATAGTAAACGGACAACGTCCAATTCAAATTAGATGGAATTTTGTTGATTCCGCTGGCTCCGAGAAAACCGACTACAGCACCACCTGCCGCATACAACGGAAGACGCATCTTGTTCTTTTTGGACGGGGAAGTTGTTCTGTTCATCTTAATCTCCACCTTTCAATTCAAAGATTTTTTCGACAGGTTCACGAAAGACATGGGCTATTTTTAATGCCAGGACGACCGATGGGGAGTAATCTCCGCGTTCAATCAGGGCAATGGTTTGACGGGATGCGCCGATGAGTTTGGCTAATTCCGCTTGGGACAACCGGTCTCTGGCCCGTAACTCCCTAACATGATTGTGCAATTCTTCCACTTGCTCACCTCCATGAATAAAATGTACATGATATTTTACTGAATGTAAACTATAATATACAAAATGTTAATAATAATTTACTTGTATAGGTTGAGTTTGGACATGAAAAAGAGAGCCTGCCATGGCTCTCTTAGTGATTATGTTGTTGCCGAAAAAGTAATATCATGATGCCTCTGCACACGCCAGATGTTGATGCTGTTCCTCTGTCTTCGGAAGTGACATTCGGAAAAAGACGAGTGCTGCAAGCCCCATGAGTACATACAGAACAGCCATTACGTATGAGGGCAGGAAGGCTCCGATGGTTAACCCGATACTTCCGAGTAATGCAGCCACGTTATAGCTCAACCCGTCAGCGGCCATGTAGGCAGCCCGGTCCAAATCTGGGATCATACCGGCTAGCATGACCTGACGAACAGGGGCGTACATCAATTCTCCAATGGTTAGCAATATAGCGGATGATATAAGTAGCCAAGCCCAGTTGCTGAAAGCAAGAACGGCGAAACCTGCGGTATACAGGCACATACCGACAGCCATGATCGCTCGGGACTGGAAGCGGCCCATCCATCTAGAGAATGGGATTGCAACCAATGCAACCAGTACAGTGTTGATGATCATAATCAGGCTGAACATACGCAGACCAGAGATATCTGAGCCGAACAGTTGGGCGGTGAATTCACTTTTTAGACGAACCGCAATATATTTATCCAACTGGAATTCCAGGGAAACGGCAAGGACCGTAGCCGTGAAAAATACCATGAAACGTTTGTCCTGAAAGACCGCCCGGTACGTTTTCAGTATGTTCCTCTGGAAGGGAGCATCGGATTCTAATATTCTGGTGGATGGACCGGAATGATTGGATTGATCTCCATGATTAATCGCGCGTTTTTCTATTGTTTCCCGAATCATAAAGACTAATATAAACAGGGTAACCATACTTTCCAGGCATACCAGACTGAATAATAAGAAACGAAATGATTCGAAAAATAGCCCGCCCAACAGTGCGCCAAAGGTTACAGCAACGTTTGTTGTCCAATATTGTAACCCATATACATAATGACGTTCATGTTCACTGCTCACGTCGACAATCATGGCATTCGCAATCGGCACTGTGATCCCTGAACTTAGATTGCTGAGCAGAAACATGAGACAAGTGACGATGATCGAATCCATCCACGGCGAGTTGACGATAGCCAAACAAAGTAGAGCCACGACCTGCAAAGTTTGTGCAATCACCATTAATTTCTTCCGTCCCATTCGATCCGACCAATATCCTGCCCACAGACCCACAATCATGGAAGCCGCAATATTGACCGTCAGCAATAACCCTGCCACTCCTGCGCCAATCTGAACACTCAGATAGATCGCCATGAATGGAATGATGGACTTCTGAGTCAGATCGGTGAAAAAATCTGTAATGATACGTATTCGGATGTTAGGGTGCAGATCGGCGTATTTCATAAATTGTTCTTCTTCCTTCCCACTGGTCATGTTGATGTTACTGAGTATAATGGAGGAAAACATGAAGAAAAACTGTAGAAGCATCCGGGTGGATTTCGTATTTTAGAATGAGAAGAAGGAAGGGCATATATGGACGTATCAGAACATTACATTCAACTGCGGTTGAACTTCCCGCATGTGCATGATGAACAAGAAGTACATACAACGGTAAGTGAACTCGCTGATCTTTTATGTTGCACCATGCGTAATATGAACCTCATTATGAACAAATTCAAGAAGAACGGATGGGTCAGGTGGAACCCACAGCGTGGCAGAGGCAAAAAATCGATGCTGTTATTTTGTGTCCCTTTGCTTACTGTGGCGCGTGAACGGTTCGACGATTTACTGAATGGCAACAGGATGGAGGATGCCTATGAACTGGCAGCCACCTTGCCAATACCGATGCGAGAACATTTGATGCAGCAAATGCAGACTCAATTCGGCCTGCTTTCGAATGAAGGAGACAGAGGCCGGGTGGATACATTGCGGATTCCGCAGAATACACCTTTTAAGACTCTCGACCCTACGCAGACGGGGATGTGGGGAGAAGTATTCATTATTACAGAGGTCTTTGATCGTTTGGTTCGTTATAATGGGGAACGCCAAGTCTGCGAACCGAGTCTGGCTATGGCATGGGAGAGTGATGCGGATGGAAGGGAATGGACCTTTTATCTGCACAAAGGCATACCTTTTCATCATGGAAGGATCCTGGATGCAGAGGACGTCAAGTTTACCTTTGATCGCATTATCTCTAATAAGAGTAACCCGTGCAGGCCGCTGTTTGGTTCCATTGAGAGCATAGAAGCGTATGACCTGTTGACTGTACGTTTTGTGTTGAATAAGCCCAACTTCATGTTCCCGGATCTGATGAGCAGTATGTGTGCATCTATCCTGCCTAGAGATGTGGAGATGAACCCGCTTCATCCGATTGGAACAGGACCTTATCGATTGACTCGTCATGATTCGAAGCTGCTTGTACTTGAGGTGTTTCTGGCCTATTTCAGAGGGCGTGCTTATGTAGATCGCGTTGAAGTATGGCAGCTTCCCCACTCGGCAAAGGCGGAGTCCATCATCAAGCATGATTTATTTCCGGATGCGGAGCCTCGTGCAGTGCAGCATGAGATACAGGGTGGTGTGTATATGACGTTTAATATGCAAAAGGAAGGGCCGCAGCATGATGTGAATTTTCGCCGGGCTGTTCAACAGTTATTGAATGCACATGAGCTGTCGGAAGCGCTCGGGAGCACAAACACACAGGCTGCTTATAGTTTGATTCGAGGACGAGTACAGGAACAGCAACCAACAGGGGGTGCGGATCAAGGGGAGTTATGGAAAAAGCATTCGGAACAATCGAATTTCTCTGTCACACCTATACCCGCACTTTCCGTGGAGACCTCACTGGCGAAGGCCGCGGCATTATTACGTCGTAGCTCATACCAAGGGCAGAGTTTAAGTCTATGGGTGGAAGAAGGAGAGAAGATGGAGGCAGACATGGTCTGGTTTGCAGAGAGATGTAAACAGATCGGCCTACATATCAACATTATGCCGGGAGATCCGGTCCATGCAGTCTATCAAGATGGGTTCAGGGACTGTGATCTGATCTATACAGGAGAAGTCTTCAATGATCATGTCATGCTGAGCCTCGTGACGATGTATACCTTCCGGAACACGTTATTCCTGATTGCGATGAATGATTACTGGAGACATGAACTGGAACAGGAATGCGGACGTGTGGTGATGATTCAAGAACCTGCTGAGCGGTTGGGAAGATTGATTCAGCTGGAAGATCGACTGATACAGGAGGCGCTGCTTCTGCCCGCGTACAGCTTCAGGGAAGAACATGCCCATCATGATTCGCTGCGAGATTATCGTGTTGCGGGGTATGGTCTGCCTGATCTGCGCAGACTGTGGGTGAAAAGAAAGCCTGGTGCCGAGCAAGAGGATGGGAGTTATCCGGTGTATATTCCGTTGTGGTAGGTATGGATGGTTACCTACCACAACGGAGAGGACAGAAATAACCTGAGGAAGCAGAGCGTTCGCCTGAAAGCTTTCTAAGAGAAAGCTACATCGGAAGCATACGCTTATCCCCGATTTTCGCCTTAATGAAAAGGAATCAAAAAAATCTGGGGATAACAGCGATCAGAAGGTTGTTCTGTCATCGGAGTGACCAGTGTAAATACATTCATTAGTTCAATGTATATAGGCACAGATCATTTACGAAACCCTGTTGAATTCAATCGGTTTTGTACCCGGCTCAAGCAACAAAGGAATGGAGATGGATTGAGCAACTTCTGATGATTCGTTTAGGGTGAACGTATATGTGACCTTCAGACCGAATGTGACCAGTTCGACAGAGAACGTATCTTTTCCGGTGTATTCCATGGGCATTTCGAGGGCGTTAAAGGTTGCCTGCAACCCGTTCGTTGTTTCCTGAATAGACATCTCGCCATAACCAGGATGCGTGTAAATACCCGCATAAGCGGTGTAAGGTCGATCACAAGGTATGATGAGAGGTTCTTCCATTTTTTCCTCAACGGTAGTTTCTGCCTGAATAGGTACTTCCAAAGGATTCTCCGGATTAACCTCCGTTTCTTCTGATTCTTGCCCCATTAATTTGCTTAATTTGGAACTCCAGTTGACAGGCTCAAGTCCAAGCAGTCGGTCCATGATATGAAAAGCAACCGTATACGGAATTATACTTCCGTTGGTATTGCTCAGAACCACGATTCCAATCTGCTCCTCTGGCAAAAAGGCAACTTGTGATGCAAAGCCATCAATAGCCCCACCATGATGAATCATGGCATGTCCACGATAAGGCTCAATCATCCAACCGAGACCATATGTACTCACAGGTAGCTCTTGGCTTATGAACGGCGAATCACTAGTCATCTGAGGACTATGCATAATCTTCATCTGTTCCTTAGAGATCAGTGACGCTCCTTCCCATTGACCTTGATTCAATTGGAATTGAAGCCATGCGCTCATATCGACTAGATTACTGTTAATGGAACCAGCAGGTCCTATGGCATCAATGATACGAAATGGTATTCTCGTATTCTGCCCCTCTTTCTCTAGGTAAGGGTAAGCATAGTCTGACTGGAGTTGCATTTCATCAACAGAGAACAGACTTGAGTTCATACCGAGCGGATTAAATAGGGAATTCTGGACCATCTGCTCCCACGAAGTTTCATTGAGCTGTCCAACAAGGTAACCGGCTGTCATGTACATCAGGTTTTGATACTGCCATTTGTTACGGAAATCTTGATTTGGCTCCAGATACTGTAATGCGTGTACAAGTTCTTCTCTTGTACGTGGGGAGTTGTACCATACCAACTCATGCCGTGGAAGACCGGAACGATGGCACAACATGTCGCGAATAGTTAGACGTTCTGTTGCGACCGGATCGAACATTTTGAAGTCTTTCATGTACGACTTCACGGGGGCATCCCAATCCAGTATATCTTGATCAACCAGGAGAGCAGCGGTTGCTGCGGTAAAGGCTTTGGTACTTGAACCGATGGCAAACAACGTATTAGGGGTAACTTCAAGTTTGGATTCCAGGTCACGATAACCGTAACCTTTTTGCCAGATGACCTCATCCTTATGGATCACAGCCACCGCTGTACCGACACCATTCCATAGTCGAAGTTGATCATCAATGAACTCATCCAGTCCTTCCAGTGATGTGCGAAGCTTTGTACTTGTCATACCCTTCCCTCCCCATAGTCAATAAAATGAATAATTTCCTACAATTCACTATGCCTTTTCTGGATAAAGTTAACATCCTACCCGAGACTGATTTTGCGTACCAATGCCGTATTAACCGACTTCACCGATTGCTTGTCAAACTAGTCCGCATATATCGAACAAGTCCCTCATAACATGTACTAATCAAGTAGGGGTTCTGCTGCAAGCAGAATCCTGAAGTGAAAACATGTGCTAAAGGGGATGATGTCATGCGCCGAATATCATGGATGCTTGCCATGGTATTGGTCTTATCGGCCTTACTTGCCGCCTGCGGGAAGAAGGATGCGGCAGCTGTGGTCAAAGATCTGAACGAAGTCGTAGGAGAGATGGAAAGTTACCAGGGGGCAGGCGTGATGACGCTGCATACCGGAGATGCGCCGCAGCAGTACAAGGTCGAGGTATGGCATCAGAAGCCTTCCTATTATCGTATTGCATTAACGAATGCCAAAAAGGATGTAACACAGATTGTACTGCGTAACGATGAAGGCGTGTTTGTTTTGACACCTAGCCAGAACAAAAGCTTCCGTTTTCAGAGCAATTGGCCGGATAATCAAGGACAGGTCTATCTCTATGAAACATTGATTCGGAGCATTACGGGGGATACAACCCGCCAGTTTGCGGATGAGAAGGAGAGCTATGTATTTGATGTAGCTGCCAATTATAATACACATGCACTTGTCAGACAGAAAATCTGGCTGAACAAAAGTGATTATGCACCTAAACAGGTGGAGGTATCCGACTCCAATGCCAATGTTGTGGTCGATGTGAAATTTGACTCCTTCAAATTCGGAACTGAATTTGAGAAAGATGCCTTTGACATGCAACGTAACATGACAGCCGGTACTGAAGAAGGCGGCAAGACAGGAACCGACTCCGGTGTGACTCCTGTGGAGCAAACCGGTAATGAGGGCGGCAAAGAACCAGCCAATCCTCAGACTGCGCCTGAACCAGAAGGAGCTGTTACTGATGGACAGACGGGTGTGGGTGGGGACACAGAGCAGCAAGGTACAGAGGGGGCCGCAACAGGTCAGGAAGGCGAAGAGCCAACACTTGCTGAACCGGAAGGGGCAGACAGCTTCGGGGTGATTCAACCAACCTATGCACCGGAAGGCGTACAGCTCAAGGATGATCAGATCCTGGAAGAGGCAGGAGACTATTCGGTCATGCTTCGTTATGAAGGAACCTATAATTACACGATATTCGAAGCCAGACCTCAGGATCGAGCTGTATCGCTTGCTCCATCCAGTGTAGTGGATCTTGGATTCACATTGGGAATGATCAGCGGAGATGCATTGAAGACTCTGACATGGATGACAGATGGCATAGAATATCGGATCACCAGTGCGGACCTTCCTCAGAATGAAATGGTACGCATTGCAACATCCATGCAGGAAGAGTCAGGCAAATGATTTTTGCACAAAAGAACGAATAGTAGCATAAACATAAGGAATGCTAAGAAGCATCGGAGACCCGTTCTCCGGTGCTTTGTTTGATGAGAGATAGGTATTCATCTGGAACCATTTCTCCTGCTCCATCATCCAATAATGCAAAATGCGCTTCTATGCAGAGGGAACCGGGTAAATAATCGATATAAGCAGCTCTTTGATGGGGTGAAAAGTGAAATTATACCCTGTCAATCTCGCTTATCGGTCTTCTTCTGTATTCACATTGGTTCCTCAAACGGCGCGCCTTGCACCTGTTTTTGAATGTGAAACTTCGGTTCATTTGACAGTCACATGCAGGAGCATTACGATGGAGTCTGACGTGAGCCGGATTAAGATGATTAGAGAAGGTGACTTAACGTGCAAGGACAATATCGGCCGACCCAAGCGGACATCAATTTGGATCATTTGTGTACTAACGTAGAAGCTTTCCGCAAGGCATTGCCTCAGGGCATGAAATTCCTCGCCTGTGTGAAGGCCAATGCTTATGGGCACGGAGCGGTGGAGATGGCCAGAGAACTGGAACGAGTGGATGTGGATTACTTAAGTGTTGCTTTTCTTGACGAAGCGCTGGAACTGCGACAACATGGGATTACGATTCCAATTCTGGTGTTGGGTTATACGCCGCCTGAAGGGATCGCTGCTGCATGGAAACATGATGTGACCATCACGCTGTTCAGCAGGGAAGTGCTTGACGCCATTCGACATCTGGATGCGAGCACATTCGCTAACAAACTGAAGGTTCATATTAAAATTGACAGCGGTATGGGCCGATTAGGTCTGTTACCTGGCGATGAGGCATTGGCTTTCATCCAGGAAGTAGCTTCACTTAATCAGGTGATGCTGGAAGGCATGTTTACCCATTTTGCCAGAGCGGATGAAGAAGACAAAACCTATACACTGGAGCAGTATCGACGGTTCCAAGGCGTGGTTCATGCGCTCAGGGATCAGGGATGTTCCATCCCGATTATACATACGGCGAACAGCGCCGCTGCCATTGATACACCTGAATTGTCTTATGATATGGTACGTGTGGGAATAAGCCTGTACGGACTGTATCCTTCGGCTGAGGTGAATCATCAGGTGGTGAAGCTGTCCCCGGTATTGACGCTGAAGACGAAAGCGGTTCTGGTCAAAACACTGCCACCCCATTGGGGGATCAGTTACGGAACCCGTTATTTTACGCAAGGGTACGAACGAATAGCGACCCTGCCAATCGGATATGCAGACGGATACTCAAGAATGCTGACAGGTAAAGCACAAGTGCTTGTACGCGGCAGCCGCGTCCCTGTCGTCGGTACAATCTGCATGGATCAGTGTATGGTGTCGTTACAATCTTTCGCAGAAGAAGCGGAAGAAATTCAAGTCGGCGAAGAGGTTGTCCTCATCGGTCATCAGTCTGGTGGCGTTATAACCGCAGACGAGGTGGCATCCCAGCTCGGTACGATTGCTTATGAAGTGATCTGCATGATGGCGCACCGCATTCCACGGGTATATACCCGTGGGGGAGCAGTAGTCGCCAAAATTAATCCACTTTTGACATCCTGACAGGTAAACTGGACGTCATTACCAATAAACTTTTTTTCAGAACAGAAGGAAAACTGTCGGAGCATCTCGAATGTTGTATGACAGTGAGGATTTAATTCCTGAATTGAGATGTTTGGTCTGTACGAATATTGTTCCCCGTGTTTATAATGGAGTACAGCATACTTGATATACTCGGGGCATATATATTCCTTTGTATAAAAGTTCTGGAAAAACGTAATACTGGTTCACAATGGCGAAAGGTTTGTGGGGGTGGAAGAAAGGTGGCCAACTTGCAGAACACCAAGCGGATCATGATCAGTTTACCTGATTATCTTTTGCAGGAAGTGGATGGCATCGTAGCGCTGGAGAATTCCAACCGCAGCGAATTGATTAGGCAGGCTATGAAGCTGTATTTAACGGAGCGTAAGAAACGTTACATCCGTGAAACGATGCAGCGAGGGTACATGGAGATGGCAAAAATTAATCTGACCATGGCATCCGAAGCCTTTCATGCGGAGGAAGATGCGGACAGCACTCTGGACCGCTTAGTTAGCGGGGTGTAGACATTGATCGTAAAACGTGGTGACGTTTTTTTTGCGGATCTTTCTCCCGTTGTCGGTTCCGAGCAAGGTGGAGTCAGGCCGGTTCTGGTAATCCAGAATGATATCGGCAACCGGTTTAGTCCAACTTGTATTGTGGCGGCTATCACCGCCCAGATCCAGAAGGCAAAGCTGCCAACGCATGTTGAAATTGATGCGGCGGCTCATGGCTTTGACCGGGACTCGGTTATTTTGCTCGAACAAATACGGACGATCGATAAGCAGAGGCTGACTGACAAGATTACCCATCTGGACGAGGAGACCATGAAATTGGTCAACGAAGCCTTGCAGATCAGCCTGGGATTAATCGATTTTTAGGCAATAACCAGCGTCTTGTACGCTGATTTGCTGTCCGTTGGCAATGGATGTTCCTGTAAGGGAACACACTGAATTCAGACTGTAACCAAAAGAGCGTATGACATCCTTCGGGCTGTTGTACGCTCTTTTGATTAAAGCTTGATGAAAGCGTAGAACATTGGCGATCTTTTCGCTATAATGAAACCTGAGAAACTGTTTACCCGAAAGACCTATATATAGAGGTGGAGGAGACATATGAGCATTTACATCAATCAGGAGAAACTTCAATTTCATTTACAGACCCGTGAGGCCAGTTACGTATTTCAGGTACTGCCTTCAGGATATTTGGTGCATTTGTATTATGGCAAAAAATTACGCGACACCGATCTGAGCTGGCTGCATGTACGGACAGAACGAGCGTCCTTTAGCCCTAACCCGGTGCCAGAGGATCGTACGATCTCATTCGATACGTTGCCAGTGGAATTGCCAGTGTATGGCACGAGTGATTTCCGTAACCCTGCAATCCAATTGGAACTTGAGAATGGCTCAACGGTTTCGGAGTTTACGTATACAGGTCATCGATTGGTCAAAGGAAAGGCAGCGCTTACCGGACTGCCAGCAACATACGTTGAATCCGATGACGAAGCAGAAACGCTGGTTATTGAGCTGGAAGACCGCGTCGCTGGTATCAAGATCGAGCTTTCTTATACAGCCTTTACGGCATTTAATGCGATTACACGTTCCATGCGTATCGTGAATGAGAGCGCTACCGCTGTGAATGTGGTGCGTGCGCTCAGTTCTTCTGTCGATTTCCCGCATGCGGATTATGAATTGTTGCAATTGTCAGGGGCTTGGACACGGGAACGTGATATCGTGCGCAGACCGCTTGCGTCAGGCCTGCAAGGCATCGAGAGTCGTCGCGGTTCAAGCAGTCACCAGCAAAATCCATTTATTGCGCTGATGACACCAGGTACGGACGAAGATCAGGGTGAAGTCTACGGATTCAGTCTCGTCTACAGCGGCAGCTTCACCGCACAGGCTGAAGTGGATCAGTTCCACACCACCCGTGTATCGCTTGGGATCAACCCGTTCGAGTTCAGCTGGAAGCTTGAGCCACAGGAAACGTTCCAGACACCTGAGACCGTAATGGTGTATTCGGCTGCAGGTTTGGACGGCATGTCACAGTCCTACCACGAATTGTATCGGGAGCGTCTGGCACGCGGGAAATTCCGCAATGCAGAGCGTCCGGTGTTGGTCAATAACTGGGAAGCGACTTACTTTGGTTTCAACGCAGACAAGATTGAACAGATCGCTCGCGCCGGACAGAAGCTGGGTATTGAGCTGTTTGTTCTGGATGATGGCTGGTTTGGACACCGGGACAGTGACAATTCCTCGTTGGGCGACTGGATTGTAGATAAGAACAAATTGCCACAGGGTCTGGATGATCTGGCTAACCGCGTAACCAGTCTGGACATGCAGTTCGGGTTGTGGTTTGAGCCTGAGATGATCTCACCAGACAGTGAGTTGTACCGCGCGCATCCGGACTGGTGTCTGCATGTGCCTGATCGTCGCCGGACAGAAGGGCGTCAACAATTGGTACTCGATTTCTCTCGTCAGGATGTTCGTGATGAGATCGTGCGCATGTTAACAGACGTACTTGGTTCTGCACCAATTACTTATGTGAAATGGGATATGAACCGGAATATGACGGAAGTGGGTTCCGCATTGCTTCCGGCAGACAGACAGCGTGAGACTGCGCACCGTTACATGTTGGGGTTATATGACGTTATGGAACGAATCACTTCGGCGTTCCCGAATATTCTGTTCGAGAGTTGTTCAGGTGGTGGTGGCCGCTTCGATCCAGGGATGCTCTATTACATGCCACAGACGTGGACAAGTGATAACACAGATGCGATATCCCGTTTGCGGATTCAGTACGGTACCAGTCTTGTGTACCCGGTGAGCTCCATGGGATCACATATCTCAGCGGTACCGAACCATCAGGTGAACCGGATCACTTCTCTTGAGATTCGGGGACATGTGGCGATGTCGGGCAACTTCGGGTATGAGCTGGACCTGACGAAATTCACGGAGGAAGAGAACGACATCGTGAAAGCCCAGGTTGAGCTGTACAAGGAGATCCGTGGAACGGTGCAATATGGAACGTTCCGTCGCTTGCTCAGTCCGTTTGAAGGCAATGAGACGGCGTGGATGTTTATTGCACCAGACGGAAGCGAAGCGGTTGTATTCTACTTCCGTGTGCTCTCTGAGCCTAATGCGCCACTTCAGCGCCTGAAGCTGAAAGGATTGGACCCGAATGCGGATTATCGTCTGAAAGGCGGATCAGAGACCTTTACCGGCGATGCCTTGATGTATGGCGGTATTTCGGTAGGCAGTGCATCAGGAGACTATCTGAGCGAACTGTTCCGCTTTGAACGCGTTTAGACTGCAAAGTGATATAGAGTTTTAAAAAAAGGAGGACCGAGGAGCGTCGTGATGACGTTTTTCGGTCTTTTTTTGCCGTAATGGGGAAGGCTGGAGGATGACATCATTCTGTCAGAACTTGTATGCTTGCGGATTGATGGAAATCTGGATGTGATTTTGTGATAATATAGGATAGAGTGGAAAAAACAAATGGTTCAACTATACTGTAATTACAGCAGCAAAGCTGCCCTGAAATGATTGTAACGAACGATTCAGATTCAGGAAGGAAAGAGGGATTTATTTTGTCTGAACAGGAAACGGTTCTGGAACCCAATGAAGAAACAATAAAGGCAGAACGCCATGAACGAATCATCAAACAGGTAGCCAAGGAACTGTCACTGTCCTTGAAGCAGGTCCGTACAACGTCGGAGCTTCTGGACGAAGGCAATACGATTCCATTTATCGCCCGCTACCGTAAAGAAATGACTGGAGAGCTGGATGAAAACCAGCTGCGATTGATTGAAGAACGCATTGTCTATCTGCGCAATCTTGAGGATCGCAAATTGGAAGTCATCCGTATTATAGAGGAACAGGGCAAGCTGACCGGAGAACTGAAGAATTCCATTACCCAGGCTGTGAAGCTGCAGGAAGTGGAAGATTTGTATCGTCCGTTCCGTCAGAAACGGAAAACGCGTGCAAGCGTGGCTAAGGAAAAAGGTCTTGAGCCCCTTGCTGTATGGATCTGGGGTCAACCGAAGCAAGGCAATGTACTCCAGGAAGCTGCGAAATATATCAATGCTGAACTGGGCGTAGAAGATGCGGAGTCGGCACTTCAGGGAGCCAAAGACATTCTCGCTGAGAACATCGCAGACGATGCTGCCATTCGTGCATGGATTCGTCGGTACACCTTGGATCACGGAATGCTGACTTCAGAAGCGAAGGATGCTCAAGAGGAGTCCGTGTACGAGAATTATTATGATTACCGCGAACTAGCCAAAAAGATGCCTCCACACCGAATTCTCGCGATTAATCGCGGGGAACGTGAGAATATTCTGAAAGTTGGCCTGGACGTACAGGCAGAACCGGCCCATCGTCATATGGAAGGACAGATCATTCGTGGTGCTTCTGCCGTGCAGGATATCCTGCGTGATGTGATTGAAGATGCATACAAGCGGCTTATTGCGCCTTCCATCGAGCGTGAAGTTCGTGGAGAACTGATGGAAAAAGGCGAAAATCAGGCCATCTCGGTATTCTCGGCCAATCTGCGTAATCTGTTGCTTCAACCACCGATTCATGGCAAACGCGTGCTGGGTGTCGATCCTGCCTATCGTACGGGCTGTAAACTGGCTGTCGTAGATGATACGGGCAAGCTGCTGGAAGTGGCTGTGACCTATCCAACACCACCACACAACAAGAAACGTGAAGCTGCGGAAGTGTTCCACCGCATGATCAAGCAATATGATATCGGACTGATCGTCATTGGTAATGGTACCGGATCGCGTGAAACGGAGCAGTTTGTTGCCGAGATCATTCAGGAGAACGGTGATGAAAGTCTGGTGTATCTGATTGTTAACGAAGCAGGGGCGAGTGTGTATTCTGCATCCAAACTGGCCCAGGAAGAGTTCCCGGATCTGGATGTTGCGGAGCGCAGTGCAGCTTCCATTGCACGCCGGGTACAAGATCCGCTTGCGGAGTTGGTTAAGATTGATCCAAAAGCTATTGGTGTGGGGCAATATCAGCATGACGTTTCCCAGAAGGTTCTGGAAGAAAGCCTGAAGGCTGTCGTCGAATCTGCAGTTAACCATGTCGGTGTGGACGTGAATACGGCTTCACCTTCGTTGCTGTCATATGTGGCTGGGGTTAACGCTACGATTGCCAAGAACATTGTGAAGTACCGTGAAGAGAATGGCCGGTTTACGAACCGCCGTCAGCTTCAGAAGGTGCCCCGTCTGGGTGCCAAAACCTATGAGCAGTGCGTAGGCTTTATGCGTATTGGTGAGGGTGAGAATCCATTGGATCGTACACCAATTCACCCGGAGTCCTACAAGGTTGTGGATCAGCTGTTCAAGGAGCTTCAGGTTGCACTGGACAAGCTCGGCAGCAAGGAACTGTCGGTGTTACTGTCCGAGCAACAGCCCGAGCAACTGGCTGTGAAACTGAACGTAGGTGTGCCTACATTGCGTGACATTCTGGACAGCTTGCAGCGTCCGGGTCGTGACCCGCGTGAGGAGATGCCGTTGCCAATCTTCCGTACAGATGTATTGAAAATTGAGGATCTGGTAGAAGGTATGGAGCTGCAAGGTACGGTTCGGAACGTAATTGATTTTGGGGCCTTTGTTGATATTGGAATTAAGAGTGATGGGCTTGTCCATATTTCACAGCTCAGCAACGGATATGTTAAACACCCGATGGATGTTGTATCTGTCGGGGATAATGTAACGGTCTGGGTTATGAATGTGGATACCAAAAAAGGCCGTGTCGGCCTTACGATGAAGAAGCCTGCTTCTGCGCAACAGTCTTAATAAGCAACAGAATTGGAGAACAGCCTTCCCTGAACAGGGAAGGCTGTTTGTTGTCAACAGGAATAGTCTCGTTGTCCGTTCTAATTCCTCTGGTAAGTACGGTGGGAATATGTGCATTTTCTTAAAGTGCGTGTTCTAAAGGCCATCCTTCGTAATCCAAAGCAGACTTTTAGGAACAGCCTCCTAAAGTTCGCTCTCCGCACTGCGTGGTGTGCCATTTGCTGGTTTGTTGCGATAAAAGAACCAGCATTCGTTCAGCAACTTGATTTGGCGGCTATCCTTTTTGTGAAATGCACGCATCAGTTGATTGCAAAGCCATTGAGGCAAGGGTATCTCCTCCTCTTGCATAATTCATCTGTACGTTAGCATATGTGGCAATAGCCTGGACTGTGCGGCTTAAGTGAGGAGCCCCGCCAAATCATTATCTTAATCGCCAAAAAGCACAATTCCCAATGCTGGGAGTTGCGCTTCTTGGACTTGTCATTTTAAAATGATACCTCAGATAAATTAGAGAGCTTCCATCTCTTCTTCATACCATTGTTCCAATTGAGCTTGGAGCGCCCGGATTTCAGTAAGCAAGGAAATCAAGGGATAATGGCTCTCACGTAGTACTGCAAAAGATTCTTCAAGCGCATTGATATAATCAAGGCCGCCGATGATGGTAAGATTTTCGTTCAGAAGATCGAGGTTGTCACATTCGGCGATTGCCCAAGGCAGGACAGGGACATCTGCTGCCGTGAGTTTATCTATCTCCTTGTGAAGGCGCAGATTGAGCGCGCTAAGTTGATAGGCGTAATCCGCCGGCATTTCCACGAACTGCAGTTGTTGTTCCTGCTGCAGGATGACATAGCGCATTGTAGGCATAACGAGTAATAATCTCCCCTCATACATTCTACTTGACAGTGTAGCCTACGAAACGGTTAAAATTCAAGTATTATGCCGGAAAAACAAATGCTCCGAGGGGGTGCAAGGAGAGGACACCGATGGAAAATGAGGAGTTGCAACAGTGGATTGAACAGGTATCAATGGATCATTTCGGAGTACCGTTCACCCATGAAGCGTTGTTTAACAGTCGTCTGACCACGACGGGAGGGCGTTATATGCTCAAAAGTCACCGGATTGAGATCAATCCGCATCAACTCGAAGCCTACGGGCGAGATGAGGTTGAAAAAATTATCAAGCATGAGCTGTGCCACTATCATCTGCATATTCGTGGACGCGGCTATCAGCATCGTGACCCGGAATTCAAGGCTTTATTGCAGAAGGTGGGCGGTTCGCGTTACTGTCAATCTCTGCCTGATGGCAAAGGCAGAAAGCCGCTGCCTTATCGTTATAAGCTGGTGTGCAAGAGCTGTGGTACGGAATATTTGCGCAAACGGAAAATAGATCCGAAGCGTTACCGCTGTGGTCGTTGCGCGGGAAAGCTGGGCCTTCAGAATATCTGATGTGAGTATCACTCAATGTATTGGAGAAAGTGATGGAAGGCATGTTGACTTGGATTATTAATCATGATAAATTAATCTTATTCAAGTTAATTTTCCCTGATAGCTCAGTTGGTAGAGCACTCGACTGTTAATCGAGTTGTCACAGGTTCGAGCCCTGTTCGGGGAGCCATTTCTTGGAGAGATACCCAAGTGGCTATAAGGGGACCCTCTGCTAAGGGGTTAGACTGCGTAAGCGGTGCGAGGGTTCGAATCCCTCTCTCTCCGTTCGGTAATAACTTCTCTGCAAAGGGATGAGAACCCTAAAGGTTCGTCGGAGCATAAGCTTCGTTAGCAATACTCCGCAGTCTCGAACGAAGTGAGAGTAACCCTCTCTCTCCGTTCTGATTCAACCCAAAATCCCCTTCACATTTGACTGGTTAACGGTCACTGTGAAGGGGATTTTTTGCGTTTACTGATCTTTAGTTATCCCTCGTGTACGCTTCTGCTTAAAGTGAAATATCCAGCACCTCGTATAAACCTTTCTTGCCTGCTTCCGTTACTTCGACAGAGCGACTTCCTGTTTTTTGACGAATCCAGTCCAGTTCCGATAATCGATGTCTGAGTTGTTCCCCAAGCATGCCTGAGAGATGATGACGGCGTTCGCTCCAATCCAGACATTTACGAGCGATGGCCCGGCGTGATTCGGGCTTCACTTGAAGTTCAATACCGAACGTAGTGAACCACTGCGTTCCTTTCTCTGTAACTTGATAATCCTTGCTGAGTGCTTCTTTGGGCTCTGCAAGATAACCCTTCTGTAGTAAGGCTTCACAGAGCGAAATTCCCAATTTCCCGGCTAGATGCCCATAACAGGTGCGTGCATAACTCAGTTGTTGAAGCTGATCGGATTGTTTGAGAGAGCGGATCTGTACAGGCGGAGCAATACTGGCCATGGTTTCAATCAGATTAGCAATTTCCTTGTTTGCAAGACGGTAGTATCGGTGACGGCCTTGCTGTTCAACTTCCAGTAATCCTCCCTCTACGAGTTTGGCGAGATGACTGCTTGCCGTCTGGGGCGTGACACCTGCCATATGAGCAAGCTCTCCTGCGGGCAACGCCCGGCCATCCAGTAAGGATGACAGAAAAATGGAGCGACTTGGATCAGCGATTAACGACGCAATAACAGTGATATTCGGGTATACATTCATACTTCGATCATATCTGAACTATTACTGTATTACAATTCGGTTGTAACGTCCCATACGAAGTCAGGCGAAGCTTATAAACGAATGGATTGGAACAGGAGAGGTACAAAATGAACAAGATAATGAAACCGGAGGCTGCTACTGGGCAGCTGAACAAAAATTCCACAGTGGTACGACATGAAACGATGAATCCCAGTATTTTGTATTATGGTACCCCTGTATTGCTGCTAAGTACATTAAACGAGGATGGGTCAACCAACTTGTCTCCACTGTCCTCATCCTGGGCGCTGGGGGACTGTCTGGTGCTAGGTATAGGTACACAGGGCAAAGCCTATGAAAATCTGATTCGATATCCGGAGTGTGTGATTAATTTACCAGATGCGACCATGTGGAGACAGGTTGAGGCATTAGGCCGTTATACGGGAGTTAACCCGGTACCTGAGGAGAAAAGGCAGATGGGCTATGAATATTGTCGTGATAAATTCACTGTAGCCGGACTGACATCCGAATGCTCGGTTCAGGTTGCTCCAGATAAAATAGTTGAATGTCCGCTTCAGATTGAAGCGGCTGTACAGCACATCCGCATTCCCGAACATACACCGTTCATGGCGATTGTGGAAGTGAAAGCGTTGAAGGTGCATGCGCACACCAGACTAATATCTGGACCGAACAAGATTAATCCAGAAGAATGGCATCCGCTGATATATAATTTCAGACATTATTACGGCTTGGGACAGAGACAAGGGAGCAATTTTCGGTCAGAGAATTGACCAGAGTAAAGGCCTTTTATTGTATAAGATGAATTAATCATTTACACGATATCGGAGAGGACAGAAAAAACCTGAAGAAGCGAAGCGTTCGCCTAAAAGCTTCTGAAAGAAAGCTACATCGGAAGCATACGCTATCACCGGATTTTCCCTTTAGAAAAGGGAATCGAAAAAATCTGGGGATAACAGCGATTGGAAGGTTATTCTGTCATCGGAGTGCCAGTGTAAATAATCTTTAGTTCAACTTAAGTAGTCAGGGAAAGATTGGGTAATAGTAAAGATACACATGTAAGCATATACATAGTGAAAGAGGTGATGTGCATGGAAGTGGAATATTTGATGCGTGTACTCATAGCTGGAATATGCGGTGTGCTGATCGGATATGAGCGCAAGAACCGAATGAAAGAGGCGGGGATTCGTACTCATTTTGTGGTTGCTGTCGGCGCTGCCCTGATGATGATTGTGTCGAAGTACGGATTCCAGGATCAGGCTGGCTGGGTCAATCTGTCTCTGGATCCGTCAAGGATCGCTGCACAAGTCGTTAGCGGTGTAGGTTTCATTGGAGCAGGCATGATCTTCACACAACGGCATACGGTCAGGGGATTGACCACAGCGGCTGGCATATGGGCTACGGCAGGCATGGGACTTGCTGTGGGTTCCGGTCTGTATTGGACAGGTACAGGCGTAACACTGCTTATTGTCGTGGCACAGATGTTGCTGCATAGGCCCACACGCTGGCTGGTATCCGCTCGAACAGAGACGTTAACCCTCCATCTGCAAAAGGAGGGAGAGGCCCTGAAGCGTGTTCTGGCACTGCTGGGACAGGAGAAGATATTGGTCATCGGATTTAAGACAGAACAGCAAACAAGCACAGACTTCGTAGAAGAGACGGTGCTTGAGTTCACGTTGCAACTGCCGGGTTCATACCGGGGCGAGCAACTGATTATTTTGTTACAGGACGTGCCTCATGTTCGATCTGCTGAGTTAAAATGAAGAAAACCTGCATGGCTCAATAGGCCACCATGCAGGTTTGGTGTTTAATTCCGTATAGGTTCGATTACTGACCTTCTCCGACAATCGTTTCCGGACGGGACACCGGTTTGCCTTCGAGCAAGCACTCAATGGCATGGGCGACACCGTGCTCGACATTGGTCAGTGTGATGGCTTGGGCCAGTGCCTGAATTTCGGGTTCACCATTACCCATGGCGATGCCGAGTCCTGCCATTTGTAACATGGAGACATCGTTGAAGTTATCCCCGATCGCTGCTGTATCTTCCATGGAAATGTTCAGGTGAGCCGCCAGTTTGGTAAGGGCATTACCTTTGGATACGTCGGGGTGCTGCATTTCGAAGTTGTGCTCAAAGGATACAACCATGGCGACATCGGATCGGGAAGCGAAGTATTCTCGTCCTGTTTTTACTTTGTCCGGATTCATGGAGAAGGCCATAATATTATAGATGTAGGCTTCTGTCGGAATTTCGAGGTGGCTGTTTACACGGTGGTAGTCTTTTTTGTCATAGTGTTTCTTAATGCCACGAATCATGCGTTCAATGTCCTCACCAGGGTTCGAACCCAGAACACGTTCCATCTCGGCGAGCAAGGTCTCATGACTGCTAAGTGGGGCATAGATGCCTTGTTGCGTTGAAGCTTCATAATAGACATCATGATCTTCCAGCCACTGCATAACGGAAGCGGCTGTGTCGCGCTCAAGCGGAAGATGGAATAGACGTTCACCGTCTGCATCATGAATCGTAGCTCCGTTAGAGCCGATAATTGGGGTTTTGATCCCGCCTTCGCGGCTGATGGTCACCACATCGGAATAGACGCGTCCTGTAGCAATGGTAACTTTCATACCGGATTGCTGGGCCTTTTGGATGGCTGCGGCATTCTCCGGGCTAATCTGGCTATCTCTGTTCAACAAAGTTCCATCTAAATCTGTGGCAAATAATTTCATATATTTACAACTCCTTATCATCTGTAGGTTCAGGAATGAGAATCTCAACGTGTTGTTCGGCTAGAAAAACAAGCCATTCTTGGGTTGGCCATTGATCCGTAATCAATACATCCACCAATGACCAGTCAGCAAAACGATAACCATATCGTTTATCAAACTTGGATTGATCTGCAAGAACAATGACTTTCTTGGCAGCTTTCATCATTTGGTGTTTAATTTTACCTTCCTCTTCGGAAGCACTGAAGCCGTCCATAGTGATACCGCCAATTCCGATAAAGGCTTTATCTACATAATAGTGGGAAAGTGTCTCGATCACAGAGGTACCATGGACATAACGTTGTTCCTTATCCACTTTGCCACCGAGCAAACGAATCTGGACAGCCGTGTGATTGGAGAGAAGATCAGCGGAATGAATCGAATTGGTAATGACGGTACAGGATTTGCCGTTCAAATTCTCGGCACAAGCCTGCACGGTCGTGGAAGAATCCAGAATAATGATCTCGCCTTGTCTTACTATAGCGGCAGCGAGTTTGCCAATGGCTCTTTTTTCCTCAGATACATCGAGTAAACGGTCTTTGTAGGATCTGAACTTTTGCGGAGGAGGGGGGAGAATTGCACCGCCACGTGTTCGAATGATGGCATCCTGTTCCTCAAGCTTGATCAGATCCCTGCGAGCAGTATCCCGTGATACATCAAACAAAGTGACAATATCATCAGCTGAGATGCGATTGTGTTTGTGAAGATGTTCAACAATGAGCTGCATTCGTTCTTCTTGAAACAAACATGTCACCTCCAAGGGTATGGATGACCGTACTTATCATGATACTTTAATTATAAGTATTCCTAATGCGATTTGCAATATTATAAGTCAACGTAAGGTTTTGTAAGTTTTTTGATGAGGAATTTACTTTTTCCCCGTGCAGGTGTGACATTGGCGTGCATGTGGAGGTCGACTAAAATGCTCTATGAAGAACAGTTTGAAATGGACAAAAAAGCCTGAAAAATAAATTTTAAAAAAAGTATTGCAAGTTTAAATTGTCCTGTGGTATACTCATTCTTGTCGCCAAGAAAGACAACTTGTTATTAAGGCCCGTTGGTCAAGGGGTTAAGACACCTCCCTTTCACGGAGGTAACAGGGGTTCGAATCCCCTACGGGTCATATCTTCACCACCTCATGAGATTTATATTTTCGATGAGAAATCCTCAAAGTCATTGCTCTTATAAACAAGAATGAAGCATGGCACATCCGGTGAAGTTTACAGCAAGAGCCATTAGCTCAGTTGGTAGAGCACCTGACTTTTAATCAGGGTGTCGAAGGTTCGAGCCCTTCATGGCTCACCATTTTTACAATTGAATATGCGGTCGTGGTGGAATGGCAGACACGCTATCTTGAGGGGGTAGTGGGTGTATACCCGTGGAGGTTCGAGTCCTCTCGACCGCATACATATTTGTTTTTTGCATAAAAAACCTTTTTCAGGGATTATTATTTCTGGAAAAGGTTTTTTTTTCTTACGTAAAATGAAGCGTGAGATTGTAATGGAAAAGTCATGGAATCTGGAAAAGCGAGGGTTCAAATAGTGAAGGATTAAATGAGGATGGTGTTGCAATTGCTCCGAAAAAGACTATCTGCCTGCTGGAATGTTGATACATTTATTCTACTCTCCTGAAATAATTGGTACCTTTCAAATCTTATAGCAAATCATTGATATTTTTATTGAAATCCCTTTGAAGAGAGGGTTGTGGATTAGTTTTAAAGTTCTGTAATTCATGAGCGTCTCCTGTCAATGTCAGAGGGGGACTGTACTGAATCACCAAAGGGTTTCGAAGCAAGTGCAGACTGTTTAGAACTGGATAGCATAAACGATTAGCCCTTGCTTTCTCTTTTTACTGGGGATAAATGTACTTAGTTCATCTTAGGTAAAATTCTACAGGATTAGGATCAGGTTTTCTCTTTCTGTGAAAATCAAAACGTTTGTATGATCGTGCTTCGTCTTTAAGCCCTATGATTAGGAACAATGAAGTTGTCTGTATTGTTAAGTTAGTTTGCGGACGAGATTGCTTTAGTGTCGTCTTCCATATAGCTTGTTTTTTTTAAGTGTGTGGTAAGTAATAACTAGACTCTTTCTTTCTGTTGCGATACTTTCCTTTTATTATCTATTCGAGAAAGAAATCCCTAAAAACTTCTTATATGGATTGGTGTTTTGGGAGTGAGCGATTGCCCGAGCATCTTCACTTCTTAAGGGAACTTTTGCATGAAAATTACCTTTTACAATTTTTGTGCTTTTTTTACCCACACTTTTGTGGCTTACGGATGCATCACTTTCCCATGTGGAAAGATACTCGACGGAAGGAAAATGATCCATATCCACACCAACTCGGCAATGAGTGTAGCGGCCGTAATTGGGTTCATTCTGGGGAACATTTGCGGTAATTCATATACATGCCGATAGCTTTGCAGGTATTCGACTATTTTAGAGTCCCCAAGCTGTCATGGATTTCTCCAAAAACTCAATATGTTCTCAGCTATACCTAATCAGCTCCAATTGGAGTGGGTAATCCTTCCTGACTTGACCTTGCTAGCTTCCATATATTTTTAATGCGGTACTTTTTTTGCTGTAAGGCTGCCCACACACTTTTTGCGTAATCGGCAATAGATATCTTTGCTTTCCGAGTTCGTATTCAGCGTACAGACGAAAATTGTTTTCTGATAACACCCGTGCTTACATAGTTGTCAAGCAATACATCCATGTTTCAAACCCTCCATTTAGGCTATTATACATGGTGATGGATCGACTGGATCTTTAGTATTTTTCTGTTTATCGTCTTAGGATGGGTCCCTCTGAGCAGCAGTGGTTTGTGCACAGAGCCTATCCTTATGGTTTATTTGACCGAGTTATCCCGCCATAAAAGTAACGCACTCGTTCACCATGTTACTACTAATGTTTCTATCTCGCACAAACCTTTTCTACCATTTCACTAGGTTTGCAAACGAGAGAGCATGGGGGGTATTTAGTGCAGTGTGCCGAACTTGGTTTTATAAACCGTCAATTATTTGACGTTTAATTCGTTTGATATGCCTTCTTCATAATCGGTCATGTATCTGAATCCCTCGAATATCTGGAATATTTTATTTTCTTTATTTAAAACAAATAATTTATAATCCATATTGTTTTTAATTAATTTTAGTTGTTCAGTGGTGAGTTCTTTTTCAACTGAGGTTTTAATGGTTGTTTCATAGTTTAAACGCCCATTTGATTCGAACTGGCCTTCTGCGATTGATGTAGCGGATACTCCTATTATATTTTCAATCTCTTGGGGGAAACCGATCATAAATGAGTATTCATTGCTATTTTTTAAGATTTGGTAGAGTTCTAAATTGAATGTGTATTTTAAATTAAAAAGAAGTGTTTTATCTTTATAAGAAATTACAATTTCTGTTACTTGGAAATTGGGAGGAAAAAATTTTTTTTCTATTCCTTCTAAGTTATCATGATTCGATTTTTCTGGTGACTTACTTTCTTCGTTTATCACGGGGGGGGGATTCGATGAGTTGTTTTCATGAGTTGAAGTACTATTTGAACAACCTATCAGACTCGATATTATTAAAAGTATTATCAAAGATTTCATTATAATTTTCACCGCCTACTGATTAGGATTCAAATCCTTCTCTATTATTTCAAGAAGGATTTGAATCCTTGATAGTATTACATTGGTTGTTTATCACTATATGGTTGGAATGTGTAATCAATTGTTAAGGGTTGGGAATTGATTAATTTACCTGAAATCATGTAATCTTTTGAGCCAACAACTTTATTGAACTTAGAACCAGCAGATAATCTCCATTTCCCTTTTGGAACTAACCAGGTAATGGAAACCGTTTCAGTAGTATCTACCCCGAATGAGGCGTTGGCTGAATAAGTGGCTTTTGCAATTAGGCCCTTGAATTCTGCTTCTCCACCAATTGATATGTTTGCACTTTTTTTAACAGAAACTGCATAATTAACGGTATCCGTTACATTAGCGGTATTATTGTGCTCTAAAGACCATGTTTCCACTTTGCGCACAGTCTCACTATTTTTAGTGTAAACATACCCGTCGAAAAATGGGGTAACTATGTCATGATCGGGTTTGTTATAAATTCGGGGATTTATGTAATTTTCATCGTAAGTAGAGGACCCCTCAGACAAAGGTGCTGCAGATGCAATTGACGAAGAGAGAGCTAGAGCACAAAAAGAAATAATGGCAATTTTTTTTATTTTCATTAATTTTCTCCTTTTTTTTAATTTTTTTTACAATTATATTTTTATACAAAAAAATATGAAAGTCAATGTTTTTCTGTAAATATCAGTAAAAGAATTCGTGATTGGTTTGTAAGATAGAACGCTTGCAACAGCATTTTAGTTGTGTGTTTTCTAAAAAAATAAGTTGAATACTAGGATGAAAAGATAATGATTCAAGATATACTCACAGATTCTATCTCAAAGATTTTGAGGTCTATGAGTAATTCATGGGGATCTTGTCCTAAGTTGATAGTGATTTGAGTGAAATCGTACCTTTTGTAGAAATTGCTCAGCGAGTTGGCGCTGTTCCCCGTTAAAACGCTGTTATCAAGAAGGTGAAAGCAGAGAAATGGATGTTAAGCGGCAGGGCGTTACCCCATAAGAAAATGGATTAAAAGGCTGATTATCTAGGCAGATTATGGTACAATTATGTATATTGTTGGCTTCGGGGGATTCGTTGAGGACAAGGAATGGTTTGAATTATTACGGTTGGAAGGCGGTTCTTGTATGCAGTCGATCTATGAGCGAATTGAACACCTGATTGCCGAACGAGGAATGACCAAGAAGGCTTTCTGCCAACAGCTGAAGATTAGCACAGGCAATCTGGGTGACTGGAAACGTGGCAAGTCTATTCCGAGTACGAATAAATGTATTGAGATTGCTTCGTTTTTTGATGTGAGCCTTGACTGGCTCATGATTGGTCGTCCATCGAAGGAAGCGATGGTTCGGGAAAAACGGGAGGATTATTTTTTTGACGTTTTGCGGCAATTGAATTGCCAGGAAAGTGAATTATCGACTGTGGAACAGTCTTTTATCAGCGAATATATTGAATTCACCCGTTACCGCAAATCCAAGGAAAGCAAAGACGCAGGAGACTATCGTTATAAGTCTGAGAACAGATCAGAGATTAATTCTGAAGAGAACGAAGCGTAACTGATATGAGCAGCATCCATGGACTGAATGAACAAAAACCTCTGGACTAATCCGAACATACTCGGAGATAGTTCAGAGGTTTTTTTGTATTAACCATGCATGTTTCATGCCCTTATTTACGAAAGACAAGAGTTTCTTTGCCTAGCAGTTGGGGGCGGAGTGTGTTCCAGATCTGAAGGCACTGTTCCTGAAGCTCCCAAGCGGCCATGCCAAGGAGTCGAACGCCGATGCCTCCCGTTGCCAGTAAACTTGCACCTGCGAGCATCCGTCCATCGGGTGGCAGCGCGGATCTGACTTGTTCCAACTCCGCAGTACCAAGCCCCGGAGCGATTATCCACAATGCAGCGGTATGTGTGTAGTGAAGGAGAGATGCTGAGTGTTTGGGGTCATCGGTTGCCGGTTCGAGTCCGAAACGATCCCAGACAGCCAGTTGCTTACCTTGCCATATCTCCGTCAAGCTGCGGTAGCGTTCGAACTGGAACGCTTCTCCCCGGTGAATCCGTCCGGCAGACCAGATATCTGCATAGGCAAGAATGGCCTGTTCATCCAGCTCAAAGGTTACTGCGAGTGAAGAAGAACTCCCTTTGAAGGGAATGACGCATTCCGGGAAGTATTCCAGCGTAGCTCCTTTTCCCAACCGAAAGTGATGATTAACGGATGAGGGAATGGAAGGTGTGGGATGAAGTCTGGTCGCTGATGTGCTGCTCAGCATGACATGTGTGCCTTCACCTAATTCCCACTCGGAATGATAATGATCCCCGTTAAGGACTCCGGGAGAGACGTCTGACGTGTACACGCATAACTCGGTTCCGCCTCCGGGAGGCCGAAAGGATCGGCTAAACCGGAGAGGGGCGCTGTAATAACGATCGGTCATAACCGTCCGCTCGCCTTGAAAGGCAAAGGTGGCCCGAAGCTCGCTGCGGCGCGTGACAGGCTCACCTGTACTTTCGTTCCGATTCATCTCTGTCCCGGTGGGCACAGGAGGTGAATTAATGTGAGTGAGTGCCGTGTTCATGGCTGTGTGAATGCAGATGTGCAGCGGAAGCATCGTCATCCATATATTGATGTTCGAGCCAGTGGACAATCTCGGATACACCTTCACCGCTCATTAGATTAGACATGACATAAGGGCGGCCTTCGCGTACCCGCTCGGTATCATTTTTCATCACTTCCAGGCTTGCTCCAACGTAAGGGGCGAGGTCCGTTTTGTTGATTAACAACAGGTCTGAACGCGTGATGCCAGGTCCGCCTTTGCGCGGGAGTTTCTCTCCTTGGGCAACGTCGATAATGTAGATGAATACATCAGCGAGTTCTGGACTGAATGCAGCGGAGAGATTGTCACCACCGCTCTCGATAAAGATCAGTTGCAGATCCGGGAAACGTTCAATCAACTCGTCAACTGCTTCGAAATTCATGGAAGCATCCTCACGAATAGCCGTGTGCGGGCATCCGCCTGTCTCTACACCGATAATACGCTCTGGTGCCAGTGCATTCTGACGCAGCAAGATCTCGGCATCTTCCTTCGTATAAATGTCATTGGTGATGACAGCAAGGCTATAACGTGTACGCAGTGCCTTGGACAGCTTCTCGACAAGGGCTGTTTTGCCTGAACCTACCGGTCCGC
This sequence comes from Paenibacillus sp. FSL R5-0519, assembly GCF_037974275.1. Classification (NCBI taxonomy): domain Bacteria; kingdom Bacillati; phylum Bacillota; class Bacilli; order Caryophanales; family Paenibacillaceae; genus Paenibacillus; species Paenibacillus sp. FSL R5-0519. Next base: position 5,010,289 of record NZ_CP150234.1, on the reverse strand, counting down.
CAATGCCAATTCGCATCGGACGACTCCGATCAAATGCCTTACGTTCCCACTCCGGATGATGCGTATGATTAGCTCCTCCACACATAACAATTCCTCCTAAGTTAGATAAAAGTTGTAGTTAAGACATAAACAGCCGTGCGGGTAAGGTCTCGTGCCGCATAGCATAGATTTCCTGGGCGATTCCGAAGCTGTGCATATCTTCCGGGTCATTTTCCCGAATGAGTGCCCATTCTGCTTCGATATCATCGAGCAGCTTCTGAATCAACATCTGCGCCTCGGTTTGACCGATGGGCAGAAGGCGAAGTGCACTGTTTACATAAGCGTTAACTGAGGTATACAGATGCCCGGTGACAGCCTCATCCAATGCAATCTCCAATTGATAGTTGATATAACCGTGAATGGTCGTGATACCGCAATACGCGCCGTGTTCCCGTATGGCCTCATCAATCAGGGTGAAGTCCATCCATGGATAGAGTGAACGGGCGAGTTTAAGTAGTCGCTTTCCCATTTTGTGGCCGCTTTCCCTGAGTTCACGAGGGGAGCGCTGGGCGTGGACACGTTTGTCATACAGGGCAAGTAGAGCGGCATCCTGCTGATGTATTGCCTGATAGACGCTTTTGATGGCAAGACCATCTAGTCGCACAAGACTGGAATGAAGCTGACTGCGAATAAACTGTTCGAGCTGCGCAGTATTTTGTACCGTGCCATCATGTGTATAAGCCTCCAGACCGAAGGAATGGGAGAACCCGCCGATGGGCAGGGCTGAATCCAACAGCTGAACGTAACGGAGCAGCTTCGTGCCACTATTCATCATGAGTGCCCCCCTTATCAGCTAATCCGTATTCAGATCAAAACATAAAGTAGCGCTGTGCCATAGGTAACTCGTCTGCAGGTTCACAGGTGAGCAGTTCGCCGTCGGCGCGTACCTCATAGGTTTCGGGATCGACCTCAATGACAGGGGTGACGTCATTGTGGATCATGTCTTTTTTGCTTACCGAGCGGCAGCCTTTAACAGGTTCAACCCGCTTTTTCAGCCCTAATGTCTCTTTGATTCCCGCATCTGCTGCGGCTTGGGAGACAAAGGTGATCGATCCGCTGGCAATGGCGCTTCCATAGGCTCCGAACATCGGTCTGCCAAATACCGGCTGAGGGGTTGGAATGGATGCATTGGGATCACCCATCTGGGCGAATGTAATCATGCCGCCCTTGATGACAATCTCGGGTTTAACACCAAAGTAGGCCGGTTTCCATATGGTTAGATCTGCCAGCTTGCCGACTTCCACCGAACCGACGAGATGTCCGATTCCATGGGCGATCGCCGGATTGATGGTGTATTTGGCGACATATCTCTTGATTCGATCGTTATCGGAAGGTGAGTCTGGGTTGAGTTCAAGTTTGCCGCGCTGTTTTTTCATTTTGTCGGCTGTCTGCCAAGTGCGTATAATGACTTCGCCCACTCGGCCCATGGCCTGTGAATCGGAACTAATGATGCTGAACACGCCAAGATCATGCAAAATGTCTTCGGCCGCAATGGTTTCGGGACGAATCCGCGAATCTGCAAAAGCGACATCTTCCGGGATGGAAGGGTCCAGGTGATGGCACACCATCAACATATCCAGGTGCTCTTCTACAGTGTTGCGTGTGTAAGGTCGTGTTGGGTTGGTGGATGAGGGGATAACGTAGGACTCCCCAGCGGCCCGAATAATGTCCGGTGCATGTCCGCCACCAGCGCCTTCCGTATGGTATGTGTGGATTGTCCGGCCATTGATCGCGGCCAGTGTGTTTTCGAGAAATCCGGTTTCATTCAGTGTATCGGTATGGATAGCGACTTGAACATCATGTTCACCGGCGGCAGTCAGGCAGGCATCGATAGCGCTCGGAGTGGTACCCCAATCCTCGTGTAGCTTCAGACCGATTACACCCGCTTCAATCTGTTCGATTAAAGGTGCGGTGCTGGAGCTGTTGCCTTTGCCGAGGTAACCGATGTTCATGGGAAAAGCTTCTGCGGACTCCAGCATCCGGTGAATGTGCCAGGCCCCTGGTGTGCAGGTGGTGGCTTTGGTTCCTGTTGCTGGTCCTGTTCCACCGCCAATCATGGTTGTTACCCCGGAGGATAATGCAGTCTGAATCTGCTGTGGACAGATGAAATGAATATGGGTATCAATGCCGCCAGCGGTTACAATCATGCCTTCACCAGCAATGATTTCGGTGGAAGCGCCGATGACCAGCGCGGGGTGAACCCCATCCATTGTATCCGGATTACCGGATTTGCCAATGGCGCAGATATGACCATCCCGAATACCGATGTCTGCTTTTACAATGCCCCAATGATCAATGATGATGGCGTTGGTAATAACGGTATCAGGAGTACCGTCACTGCGCAGGGCAGAGGTGGACTGGCCCATCCCGTCGCGGATGACTTTGCCACCCCCGAACTTGCTCTCATCTCCGTACACAGCATAGTCATGTTCGATCTCTGCCCATAGTTCGGTATCTGCGAGTCTTACGGCATCACCGGTTGTGGGTCCGAACATCGAAGCATATTGCTCGCGACTCATTCGTTTCATGAGGACTCACCTCCATCCTGTATGGGAGGGGAGAACGTCTTCAGGAATGCCTCCAGTTTCTGTGGATCGGGTTGTTGATCCGCTGAGCCTTCCGTTAATCCATTGAATCCGTGAATCTGGCGTTTGCCGCCAAAGGTCGTGAGTTCGACGGGTTTCTCTTCACCGGGTTCGAAACGGACGGCGGTGCCTGCCGGAATATGCAGACGATGTCCAAAAGCTGACGTGCGATCAAAGTCCAGTGCGGCATTAACTTCATAGAAGTGAACGTGAGAGCCGACCTGGACGGGACGGTCGCCACGGTTCAGGACAATCAGGCGTAGAGTTGGGCGATCCGGATGACAGATGATATCGTCATCTGGCTTCAAGCGATATTCACCAGGAATCATGGTTTCTCCTGCCTTTCTCAGCGTATAGGTTCATGTACAGTAACCAGTTTGGTACCGTCAGGAAATGTGGCTTCTACCTGTACTTCAGGGATCATATCAGGAACGCCATCCATACAGTCTTCGCGTGTCAGGATGGTGCCTCCGTGTCTCATTAAATCGGCAACACTCATTCCATCCCGTGCCCGTTCCATGAGTTCGGAGGTCAATAAAGCAATGGCTTCGGGAACATTTAACTTGAGTCCGCGTGCTCTGCGTTCACGGGCGAGGTTAGCGGCCACGGTAATCAGGAGTTTTTCCTTTTCCTGTTCAGTCCAGTGCAAGGCAATCCGACCTTTCGCTTATAGTGTCTGATAAGTTCATAATTCAAGTGATATGTTAAATATACTCACACAGGGTGAATCCTTTGTCAATAAGCTTCAAAGCTTATTAGCAGTATGCATGAAACAGATAGGCATGAAATAAAATTATGTAAGCTATATTGACATGAAGAGTGTAACACTCCATAATTTGGATCAACGAACATTTCAGGTGCAAATGACCTTAATGTTCGGCAATAGACTAAAAAAAGGGAGTGTAGGCTATTGAAGAAGAGGTCGGTCAAGTTATGGAGTGTTTTGCTAGGTGCGGTCATTGTCATGACGGGATGTGTGGAGGGTGCTGCGCCGCCTGAAGCTTCAGGTTCGGGTGGTACAGGAGAGCCGGCTGCATCCAGTGATACGATTAAAGTTGGTATTCTTCACTCCCTCAGCGGAACGATGGCAATCAGTGAGGTATCTGTTAAAGATGCCGAGATGCTTGCTATTGAAGAGATTAACGCCGCGGGCGGAGTTTTGGGTAAGCAGATCGAGCCAGTAATTGAGGATGGCGCTTCGGATTGGCCTACTTTTGCGGAGAAGGCTGGAAAGTTGCTGCAACAGGATAAGGTCGCTGCAGTATTTGGTGGATGGACCTCTGCAAGTCGGAAGGCTATGCTCCCGGTGTTCGAACAGAACAAAGGTCTATTGTTTTACCCGGTGCAATATGAAGGATTGGAATCGTCGCCAAATATTTTTTATACAGGAGCAACAACGAATCAGCAGATCGTTCCATCCGTAACCTGGTTACTGGAGAACAGGGGAAAGACGTTTTATCTGCTCGGTTCAGATTATGTATTCCCAAAAACGGCCAATCAGGTCATCAAGGCACAACTCGCAGCAGAGGGCGGCGAAGTGGTGGGTGAGGAATACACACCGCTGGGACATACGGACTACAGTACCATCATTAGTAAAATCAAGGCTGCGAAGCCGGATATTGTATACAATACACTGAACGGGGATAGCAATGTGGCCTTCTTCAAACAATTGAAGGACGCAGGAATCTCATCGGATCAGATGACAACCCTATCGGTAAGTGTAGCGGAGGAAGAAATCCGTGGTATTGGCGCAGACGTATTGAAGGGGCATCTCGCTTCGTGGAATTATTATCAGACAACGGATACACCTGAAAATGCCACATTTGTTGCCAAGTACAAAGAAAAATACGGTGCTGATCGGGTGACAGCAGATCCGATTGAAGCGGGATATGTGGCAGTTTATCTCTGGAAGGCAGCGGTGGAAAAAGCAGGATCAACCGACGTGGAGAAGGTTAAGGCAGCTGCGAAGGGTCTGGAGTTTGATGCACCGGAAGGTAAGGTGACTGTGGATGGAGAGAATCAGCATATCTACAAAACCGTACGGATCGGTGAGGTACAGGAAGATGGACAGTTCAAGGAATTGTGGAATTCTGGTGCGCCTGTCAAGCCGGACCCTTATCTGAAAACGTATGAATGGGGAGCTTCCCTTAGCGCCAAATAACATAGAAACCCCGTAATAAACATAGATAACTCGCTTCAAAGCAGCCGAAACAGAAACGAGGGTGTGACAACACATCCTCTAACCGTATCGCGGTAAAGCGTTGATGTGATGAGTGTATGTATTGGATGTGTAGTGACTGAGACGGATTGAAGTCATGCACATTAGCGAGAGTCACGGTATGGAGGAGGGGATTGCGATGGATATGTTTATCCTGCAGATGTTCAATGGTCTGAGTATCAGTTCAATTCTATTGTTGATTGCACTCGGTCTGGCGGTAACGTTTGGGTTGATGAATGTCATCAATATGGCTCACGGTGAACTGATCATGATCGGTGCATATGCCACATATGTAACACAGAATCTGTTCATGTCCTATGCTCCAGCGGCGTGGTTTGGTGCCTACTTTGTTGTGGCTTTGCCGATTGCGTTCATTGTAGCTGCTCTGATTGGCTGGCTGCTAGAAGTCTTACTGATCAGGCATCTATATGGTAGACCGCTGGACAGTCTGCTTGCGACATGGGGCGTAGGGATGATGCTGCAACAGCTGGCCCGCACGATATTCGGAGCGCCGAATGTGGGGGTATCCAGTCCGGCTTGGCTCAATGGGGGATTGGCGATCTCGGATGGCATTGTATTTCCATACAAGCGAATTTTCATTATCGCATTGGTTGCGGTTGTGCTGTTGTGTATGTATCTCTATATCTATCGAACATCATCCGGAAGACGAATGAGAGCTGTGATGCAGAATCGGAGTATGGCAGGATGCCTTGGAATTTCGACTCGGCGGGTGGATGGCATGACCTTTGCCATTGGTTCGGGCATCGCGGGAATTGCTGGCTGTGCATTAACGCTCATTGGTCCGATTGGCCCTTCCCTTGGCACGTATTATATTGTGGATGCATTCATGGTCGTTGTTCTGGGTGGCGTAGGGAAATTGGTCGGAACCGTGTGTGGTGCACTGGGAATTGGTATGTTCAACACGCTGTTCGAAACGTATACCTCTGCCTCCATTGGCAAGGTGCTGGTATTTGTGTGTATCGTTGCTTTTCTGCAATGGAAACCACGTGGCCTGGTTGCAATGCGTACACGGAGTCTCGATTAACGTGAAGAAGGGGGTTAGTTCATGTCGGCATTACTCAAGACTGGCAGTCTGAAAATGAGGATCATCTGGGCGGTTGTGCTCATCATGATGTGTCTTGCTCCACTGATCTCCACGGAGTTTCGTCTGAGTCTGTTAGCCAAGTTTTTGGCGCTGGCGATCCTGGCCATTGGTCTCGATCTGATCTGGGGATATGGGGGTGTGCTGAGTTTAGGGCACGGCGTGTTCTTTGGGCTGGGTGGGTACGCGATGGCAATGTATCTGAAGCTCCAGGCCAGTGGAACAACGCTTCCTGACTTCATGGGATGGAGTGGTCTCAGTGGTCTGCCGTGGTTCTGGGAACCGTTTCGCTCTTTCCCCGTGGCCTTGTTATTGGGAATAGCCCTTCCGGCATTGCTCGCCTTTGCCCTGGGGTGGTTTACGTTCCGTAACCGGATCACCGGTGTTTATTTTACCATCCTGACTCAGGCTTTGGTTCTGATCACAGTGACATTATTTGTTGGTAAACAGGAATGGACGGGTGGGACGAATGGCATTACCGGTTATAATTCAATCTTTGGTTTTACACTTCATTCGGCAGGAACCACCATTGCTCTCTACTATATAACCCTTGCTGTTCTGGTGATTGCTTATGTGCTCTGTCGTCGAATGGTGAACAGTCGGTTCGGCCAAGTGCTCGAAGCTGCGCGTGATGGAGAGAATCGGGTGCGATTCCTCGGATATGATCCGGCAGGATATAAAACGCTGGCTTTTGCTTTTTCCGGTGCGCTTGCAGGCATCGCGGGCATGTTGTTTGTTCTTCAGGTCGGTATTATCTCGCCATCCATGATGGGGATTGTGCCCTCCATTGAGATGGTTCTGTGGGTTGCGTTGGGTGGTCGCGGTACGCTTATCGGTGCGGTCATCGGAGCGGTGGTACTGAATGCAGCCAAAACAGGTATAAGCGAGGCTTATCCTGAAGGATGGTTGTTTGTCATTGGTGGGCTCTTTGTAACGGTAGTTTTGTTCATGCCAAACGGTATTGTGGGTGTGTATCGTCATGTTGTTCGCTTGCTGAAGCGGAGAGGAGAGAGTGCGCATGTCCAAGTCACTCGGGAAAAACCTGAAGTCTACTAAGGATTCGGCAGTCCTGGTAGCTGAGGATATTACAGTGGCCTTTGGCGGGTTCGTTGCTGTCAAAGGCATGAATCTGAAGCTGCATGAGCATGATCTGCATTTTCTGATTGGACCGAATGGTGCGGGGAAAACGACGATGCTGGATGTGATCTGTGGTAAAACCAAACCGTTGTCCGGCTCGGTGAAGATGGGGGATGGCGTGGACTTGACGAGACTGAGAGAACACCAGATTGTTCGCAAAGGTGTAGGACGCAAATTTCAGGCGCCATCAATCTTCGCGGGTCTGACGGTGCAGGAAAATCTGACGCTGGCAGCGGAGACTCGACGTTCCCCTTTGCAAGCCATCGGTATTCGTCGATATGGGAAAATGAGTGCTGCGATGGAGCGTGTTACGCTACAGATTGGTCTGCAAGATCGCGTTGAGACTCGTGCAGGAGCGTTATCACATGGGGAGAAGCAGTGGCTGGAGATCGGCATGTTGCTTCTGCAGGAGCCACGTGTGTTGTTGCTGGACGAACCAGCCGCAGGCATGACGGATGAAGAAACGCACAAGACAGGGCGACTCTTGCAAGAGATTGCGCGTGAACGCTCGGTTGTGGTGGTGGAGCATGATATGGAGTTTGTGCGAGAGTTCGCAGCCAAGGTAACGGTAATGCATGAAGGGAAACTGCTGAAGGAAGGTACGATGGCGGAGGTACAGGCAGACCCGAAAGTGGCAGAAGTGTATCTGGGCAAAAGGAGGGATGACCATGCTGTCGCTGCAACGAATTGAATCCGGCTACGGGGAGAGCAATGTGCTTCGTGGTGTGAATCTGGACGTACAGCCTGGACAGGTGGTGTGTCTGATGGGGCGTAACGGTGTGGGTAAAACCACGTTGATGAAAACATTAATGGGGCTGCTCAAAACACGCAAGGGCAGTATTCGGTGGCAAAATCAGGAGTTATGCACCTTGGACACAGCCAAGCGGGCAAGGGCAGGGATCGGTTATGTACCGCAGGGGCGGGAGATTTTCCCGCAGCTTACGGTGAAAGAAAACCTGTTGCTTGGTCTGGAGACAAGTGCTCCGGGATTAAAAACGTTCCCGGAGGATGTGCTGGCGATGTTCCCGGTGCTTGCTACGATGTATGGACGGCAGGGCGGGGATCTGAGTGGTGGACAGCAGCAACAATTGGCATTCGCCCGGGCGTTGGCTTCCCATCCGGGGTTGTTACTGCTTGATGAGCCGACAGAAGGCATCCAGCCTTCTATCGTGGAGGACATTCGGCAGGTTATTTTGCAGCTCAAGGCAAAGGGAGACCTCTCGGTTCTGCTGGTAGAGCAGAGTATTGATTTTGTAAGGAGTGCCGCCGATTATATCTATATCATGGACAAAGGGGCCATCACCCTGCATGGGACACCGCAAGAACTGGATATGTCGCAGTTTGAACATCATCTGTCCGTGTAGTTGCAGTAAGCGTGTTGAGTGGAGAGTGGTTTCAGGAACGCTTGTCCAGGATATTCGAGTATTTCGGATATAACCGCCGGATGCATTCCGGGCAGATGTCGTGGGTGAATTCGGCGTGGGTATGCTTCTCCAGATAACTCTCAACGGAGGTCCAGTGTTCCTCTTCGTCCTTGATTTGTTTGCAGACAGCGCAAATAGGCAGCAGTCCGCGCAATGTGCGCACTTCAGACAATGCCTTCTTCAATTGGCGTTCTGTCTTCCTCTGTTCTGTAATATCCATGTGTGCAATCAAAGCGAGATCGGTATCCAGAATTGAATTCGTGTGAGACAGAGGGGTGAGTTCCACACGAAACCACCTCTCTTCGTTGTATATAGTATACACGCAGATGTCATATGTATGATTTCGATTAAAGGGTATTCCGCGTTCTTTCAAATTCTGTGCGACATGTGCCATGTTTGCGTTCTTGCTTCGTATTGCCCAGGCTTCCGTCAGATGCAGGTAATGTGCATGATTAATATTCGCATCCGGGTGTGGTGGTGATTGGCCGAGCCCCTGTTGCCAGGCGCGGTTACAACTGTGAATGATCCAATTATGATCAACGATGATGAGTTGGTGACGTATGGACTGGAACGACAGTCTCTCCAGATCGGATGTAACATGTCTCATGGATGGGGCCCTCCTTTGACAGAATTCTTATCTCAGTTCATCTGGAATATCCAAAATATCAGCGACCATGTGCCTGAATCGGGTTGCTTTGCGTGTGCCGTGGATGAGATTGGATAAACGGTAGGGTGGGATGCCGTGCTGTTCACAAAAGGTCTTCTGGTCCACTTGTAGTTCGGTTAGCCGTCGTTTGATGGCCCATCCGAACGGAGTGACTGGTTTTTTCTTGTTCTTGTTCAAAAGGGTTCACCCCTGGTTAGAATGTAGTATTCAGTCGCCCTTTCTTCATGTAGAATATATAGAAATGCGAGCTGTATATTTCATTATATACGTAAATCCGTCATCTAACAATTAAAAAAGACGGAAAAAAAGTGTATTTTGTGATGTTAAATGGCGTAAATACGTTAAATAAACAAATAAAATGACAAAAAACACGTCGGCAAGGAGGTTGCCGGCGTGTTTTTTAGTTTGTTTGATGAAGGGAAGGGGACGGGTTTGTGGAGCAAGAGGACTAGGCTCTGTAGGCATGAAGTCCAGCTCCAAGCATATGGAAACTGGGGAAAAATGATTTCATGGACATTGAGGTTGGCTGTGCCAGTCCATCCGCAGCCGAGGCGCTTACGGTATTCCATTCAGTCTCCAGATCTGTGGCCAGGCGTACCATCAGATCTTTGGTTATATCGTTGTTCAGGGGAATGACTTTGGAGGCTTCGGTTATGCAGGCATTCATGGCTGAATGCAGGTAACCAAGGACCGCTTCCTCGACCGGGATGTCGAGGTGGTGGTTAATCCAGGCGTGAACAGTGGAGAGGCAGCCAACCGAATCATATTTGGCGAAGATCTGTTCGAGCGGGCTAAAATCAATCCAGGGGTGCAGAGCGCGTGCCAGTCTGATCAATCGTTTTCCCATGGCGGCAGCTTGTTCTCTGAGATCTCCAGGAGTTCGCTGAACATGGACCAGTTTATCGATCAGTGCTATCCGCCATGTATCCTTGTGATCTGCTGCGGTATAGATGCCTTTGATGGCCATGCCTTCTAGACGAACAATGCTGGGATGCAACTGACAACGCATGAATGATTCGAGATCTTCAGCATTACGAATGGTACCCTCCCTGATATGGATATCCATGCCGAAGGAATGGGTGAATCCTCCAACCTGAATAGAGGAATCAAGCAGTTTGACATAATCGAGCAGCTTATTCCCACGGTTCACAATCATTCGCCTCCTGTGTTCGTTAAATGTCACGTTAAATGACATTTATATTCCTTTTTGTTAACTTTATGTTTGAAAATCCGAATTATATGATAGTTATCTTCCCATAAATGTCCGCTTTTTGTCAATAGTATCCGTTGAATTTAATGAATAGAATCTGATATTTAATATTTGTGTTATTTTATATAACTTATTGTGTTATTTATTTGGTGAAGTGCAGAGAGGACTATATATAAGGAAGGACTATATATAAATGAATCAACAAGATCGGCTCTTACCGAAAAAGAGGGGATCAAATCTAATAATATGCAGTTCATGGGTAAACATGACGAGAATATGCGTTTTTTGAGGAAAATGCCTAGCTAAAAAGAAGGTTTAAAAAATGCTTTACTTTTATTTCTGAACCCTGTATAATCAATTCTGTTGCCGATTATTTACGACATGCGGTCGTGGTGGAATGGCAGACACGCTATCTTGAGGGGGTAGTGGGCGTATGCCCGTGGAGGTTCGAGTCCTCTCGACCGCATCATATGAACGATGAAGAAGAAGCTTTCCATTAATGGAAAGCTTCTTTTTTTGCCTTTTTGAACAGTCTGGTATCCAGAAGTTGAAAAAGGCCATCCATTACCGGGGGTAATGGTGCTCTACCTTCCGGCTACGGGTGGCCGATGTACTATTTTTGCAGCAAGTTCTTGATATCTTCTTCAATCTTGTCAGGTGTTGTTTTGGGAGCATAACGTTTAACTACCTGTCCGTTCTGATCCACAAGGAATTTGGTGAAGTTCCATTTGATTGCTTTGGAGCCAAGCAGGCCGGGTGCTTCTTTGCTAAGGTGTTGGAAGAGCGGGTGAGCACTTGAGCCATTCACATCAATTTTCTCAAACATAGGGAAGCTCACGCCATAATTCATCTGACAGAACTCGGCGATATCGTCGGAAGAACCTTTTTCCTGGGCAAACTGGTTGCTTGGAAATCCAAGGACTTCAAATGGCGCATCCTGGAACTTGTCTTGCAGTTCTTGCAAACCTTTGAATTGAGGTGTAAGTCCGCATGAGCTTGCCGTATTCACAATCAGTAACACTTTATCACGGTAGTCGGACATTTCAACTTCTTGACCGCGAAGGGTATTCACTTTGTAATCGTAGACTGTCATCTCAATCGCCTCCATGATATCATCTGATACCTTTCATTATATTGGTTACAATTAAATAATGCAAAACTAATATGGTGTTAAAAGAATCAAAACTGGTAAGTTGTGCAAAATGCGTGAATGAATTGCGAAGTGATTTACGCGAGAGTGAGAATTAGATAGCTTTGACGAGGTGAATAGCGTATAACCGTATTGTAAGCGTTATTATATATGAATAATGGCGAAAATCTCCCGATTCGGTGATCTGTCCGGACTTTACACCGCCATGGCACGGGTGTATGATTCATATCGTAATTTCAATTTAAAACTAAATTGTACCTGAAAAACGAAACAAACGATAATATCGCTCAATCTTAACTTAAGATATACGAACGATGTTTTAATCGCTGAGTTTCCATTCATTCATGAGTGGGAAACGGGGGAACCAACGGAATGCGCTGTCCAGGACAGTAGGCATTCATGGGGTGAATTTTCCGGTGACAGCCGGAAATAGGGCGACTCTCGCGCCCGAATCCGTCAGCTAACCTCGTAAGCGTTAAAGGGAGAGGCAACAAGCCGTACGCTGGTTCATGGCGTTTTCGCCATGGATTCTTTAAGAAGCGTTCGGGAGGCCTTGGTCCCCCACGCTTCTTTTTTGTTGTCTTTTCACGCCAAGGGAGGAACGAATGATGGATACTGAGATGATCTTAGTGACTGCTCCTAATGAAGCAGGACGCAAATTTATCAAATTGCTGATGTACAAAAAAATGCCGTTTGCCGTTCTAACCAACAGTGCAGGGGAAGAGCGCAGACTCCGTAGAATCGGAGTAGAACATGTCATTCGCATGAATACGGCTGCAGCTCAAAAATGGTTTTTGCCGCAGGCAAGCGTTGGTAACGTATTTATTTTCGAGAACAGCCTGAATCTGACCTGTCGTTATTTACAGATCTGTCGATCGTGGACATCGAAATCCCTATGCGTCATTACGGAGCAAAGCCATCCGAAGGGGATCTATCGGGGAATGGGTGCAGACCGGATTGTATATTCACTCAATGGGGAAGTCGGCTTTCTCCTCAATGGGTAATGTCATAGCTTGAGATTGCTCAGGTGTAAGGTGCCTGTTATAATTGATTGTATTAGAATCAATTTCAGAATCGACTCAAGGTATTATGGATTTGATTCATTGATAAACGGAAATTTGAGGAGACTCGTGCATGATGGTGAGTCTTCTTTTTTTATGGTTACAAGGAGGAATTGGCGTGCCGGATGTGGGTGGATTGAAGTGGTTGTTTTTTGATGTTGGAGATACGCTAGTGGATGAATGGGACCCGGTTGATGATATTATCGGACAGTTCGTTCGCGAAGCCGGTGCTTTGGGGTATCCGGTGAAGATTGAGGCGGTACGTGAACTGTTCGCGAACTGTTATCAGAAATATGAACAATGGCCCATGAGAGTGGCAATTCGCACATTCATTGAAGATGAAGGACATCAGAAACAGATTCAGGACAAGCTGAAGTTTAAAAAAGATCTTGAACGACCTTTTCCTTCAGCGGATTCCGTTCTTCAGCAGTTGTCGCGGTATTATCGCATTGGCATTATCGCCAATCAGAGTCCTGGAACGGAAGAAAGACTGGAGAGTTACGGACTGCGAAAGTATGTTGATGTTCTGGCATGCTCGGCTGAAGAAGGGGTGTCCAAGCCAGATCCAGAGCTGTACGCTGTAGCCCTGAAACAGGCGGGTTGTGCACCGGAGGAAGCCGTCATGATCGGGGATCGGATTGATAACGATATCATTCCTGCCCGGAAGCTGGGCATGCGTACGATTCGAATTATGCAGGGGTACGGAAGATTCCAGCCAGACCGATCGGATGACGAACGCGCGGATTGGACTGTGGATTCATTGGATGAACTCCTGCCTTTACTGGTGCCGGATCAGGAATAGATGATTATTTGTTAGAGCTCGGAGTTTTACTACAAAAGAAACACCTCGCTGTACTGCAATAATAAAGGCTGATCAACTTGGTATTGAATACCGGAGTTGATCAGCCTTTTTAATGTTTAGTCGATAAGACGAGATTAGAATAACCGGATCGTCTGAATGATCAGATATACATTCAGCACAACGATAATTGCGGCAATGACCCATGAGATGATTTTGAGCCACAATTTGTTAGCGAATGCACCCATGCTTTTTTTATCACTCGTGAACATGACCAGAGGGATTACCGCAAAGGGTAATTGAAGAGACAGTACAACCTGACTCAAAATGAGCAGTTCTTCTGTGCCGTGTTCTCCTGCAATTGCTGTGACAATTACTGCCGGGATGATGGCGATCAGACGTGTGACCAGTCTGCGCAGCCAAGCCGGAATCCGAATGTTGAGGAAACCTTCCATAACAATCTGCCCTGCGAGTGTACCTGTAAGGGTAGAATTCTGGCCTGATGCTAACAGCGCCACACCGAACAGGATACTTGCGATTGTAGTCCCTAATAGGGGTGTGAGCAAGTGGTAGGCATCGGAGATCTCGGCAACCTGCGTCATGCCGGCACTATGGAATACAGCAGCTGATACAATCAGGATGGCCGCATTGATGAACAAGGCGAGTGTTAGCGCGATTGTAGAGTCCATGGTCGAATAACGAATCGCTTCTTTTTTGCCCTGTGGTGTCTGTTCGATCTGACGCGTCTGCACAATGGAAGAATGCAGATACAGATTATGCGGCATCACGGTTGCTCCTATAATACCAATGGCAATATAGAGCATGGCAGGGTTCTGCAGGATCTCCACATTGGGGACAAAACCATGGAGAACACCGCCCATATCCGGTTTTGCCAGGAACAGGTCAATCCCGAAGCAGAGGGCAATGGTGGCCATCAGCACGATGACGAGTGTTTCCAAGGCGCGGAAGCCTTTGTTTTGCAGTACAAGAATCAGGAGTACATCAACAGCAGTGATGATAACTCCGTACAACATGGGAATGTTAAATAAGAGCTTTAATGCGATGGCAGAACCGATGACCTCAGCCAGATCGGTAGCTGCAATGGCCAGTTCACACAGAATCCATAACATGACGACAACGGGCATGCTGAAACGTTCGCGGCAGGCTTGGGCCAGATCCCGTCCAGTGACGATGCCAAGCTTTCCTGCCAACGATTGAAGTACAACGGCCATCATGTTCGAGAGCAGGATGACGGATAACAAAGTATACCCGAACTGCGATCCGCCTGCGATATCTGTTGCCCAGTTGCCGGGGTCCATGTAACCTACGGCCACGAGATACCCTGGCCCTACAAAAGCGAGAAATTTCTTCCACCATGCCGCATTCTGCGGTACTTTCATGGAACTATGTGCTTCTCCGAGTGAAGGGGCCATGCCTGCAGTAGACAATGATTCACTTGAAGGAGCGTTGAATGGATTTTTTTTACTCATACGTTTATCACCTGACTCTTTGGAATAGTGATGCGGGACGAACCGCTCAAGATATATCTAAATTTTTATGTTTATTGTTACATTGTACTCCTTCAATAATTTTTGTCTAGTGCAACTTTTATGTATTAACACAAAAATTATGTTCTAATTTGAAATTGCTCTTTTGTATATTACCCAACCCCGGAAAAAATACAGATATGTGGATAAGATGCATGAAAATAATAAAGATGTAAAAGCTGATAAAGAACTAAAATGCGTTTCAAATTGAGCCAGAAGTTTAAATTGAATTGAAGGCATTTAAAACTATACGGATAAGGGAGAGATTCTTAATGGAAGCTTTATATACAGCAGTAGCGACAGTTAAAGGTGGACGTACAGGTTCGGTGACTTCTTCGGATGGCATGCTTAAACATGATCTGAAAATGCCCAAAGAGCTTGGAGGTTCCGGTGGTGAAGGTACCAACCCTGAACAGCTCTTCGCCGCTGGATATGGAGCATGTTATGAAAGTGCCCTTGCCAATGTAGCACGCAAAGCAGGCGTGAAATTGGAGGATGTGGTCGTTACAAGTAACGTATCCATTGGTAAAGACCCTATGGATGACGGTTTCCAGTTATCTGTTCGTTTGGACGTGAGTATGCCTGGTGTGGATCACAGTCAAGCAGAAGAGCTGGCTCGCAAGGCACATGATTTCTGTCCATATTCCAAAGCGACACGTGGCAATATTGATGTTGTATTAAACGTAGTCTAAGATTTGACTCCCCAATCAAAGGGGAACATATAGAGCAGGGTATCCCAGATACCTGATGTTCGTTCGTTTGAGTACAAAGCCCTGCTGGTCATCGGCAGGGTTTTGTGTTGATTATAATATAAGGGCAGGATGCAGGAGATCAGATGTCCAATCGCGTACTTTTTACATAATTGCACTCCCACTTCATGCTACACATTCCATAAAGGGGGAACGAAGATGAGTATTGAAGAGATGATCGAGCGCCGATTTGTATGTACAAAATGCAGGGGCACGGATTGTAACATTAAGGAAGTTTCCATGTCAGGAGCAGGCCTGAGCAAGATGTTCGATATACAGCATAACCACTACCTGTTCGTGGCTTGTGCTTCCTGCGGCTATGTTGAAGTATTTGATCCGGATGTTTTGAAAGGTAAAAAACAAGGGCAGGTAGGGACGATTCTGGATATTCTGTTTGGCGGGTAGACATGCGCGAGTTGACATTGAACTGAATTTTCTTTAATATAACTTAGTACTGAGTAGTGTCATTGCATGAACCAAATTTGAATTAAACAGGTGATATCCATGTCTTATAGACCGCGTATTGCAGATTTAGAACTAGCTTATGGTAACAAGGAAGACGGATTGTACGAATTCAAAATGAATTTGGTAGACGGTACAAAATGCCGTGTATTCTACTCCCGTTCTCCGGAATGGAAGATGACCAATATCAGCCGTCTGCAGAAAACGCCTTGTCCAGTATGTCGCAAAGATTTCATTTGCAAATGTATGGACCAGTGGGCAAGTGACCTGCATCAACAAATGATCGATGACCAATGGATGGAAAAGGCAATTGCTGAGTAATTGTCGGACAAGATACGAGCGTGGGCACAATGCCTGCGCTCTTTTTCTTATATTTCCTAACAATGCGTGTTCAAAAGTGGACTTTTTGAACCACCTCTATAATTAAATTTTAGAATTAGGAAACAAGATGGCTCAGATTGGGTAAGTTACTCTAACCGCAACAATAGGAGGCAGCCAATATGACAGCAAATCAAACGGATGTGCATCAGGGACATCCCATCGTACTGGTGGATGGCGTCTGTCACTTCTGCCAGGGCTTAACCAAATGGATTCTCAAACGTGACCCGGAAGGGAAATATCATTTTGCTTCGCTCCAATCGGATGTGGCCAAGGAACTGCTGGTAAAGGGTAATCTGTCGACAGACAGTATGGATACTTTTGTTCTGATTGAAAATGGAAAATACTACACACGTTCAACGGCCGCACTGCGATTGGCTAAAGGTCTGAAGTTTCCTTATCCATTGTTATATGTGTTCATTATTGTACCGAAATTTATTCGCAATGCAGTCTATAACTGGGTTGCTCGCAACCGTTATCGCTGGTTTGGCAAGGATGAAGCATGCATGTTGCCTACCCCGGAGATCAAAGATCGATTTTTATGATTAATAACGGAAATAATTGGGTAATGACTACAGATCATATCTAATTTGGGAGGACAACAACTTGAAGAAGTGGACTACATTATTTATCGGGGCATTATTAGCAGTAAGCTTGGCAGCATGCGGTAACGACACAGATAATACAGCAACGCCGCCAGCCACTAACAACGAAACATCCAACGAGGGCAATACACCTGCGGAGCAGGAAACAAAGATCCCTACCTTGGACGAACTGATTACCAAAACCAATGCAGCAACGAAAGAAATGAAAAGCTTCACAACTGAAGCAAACATTGATCAGAATCTGAAACTGGATGCGGGTGAACAGTCCCAGGATCAACAGGTTAAAACATCGCTCAAGATGGATATTATCAAAGATCCAATGATGATCTATCAAGAGATGAAAATGGAAATGTCGGGACAGGAAGCTCAGAACGTGAAGCAGTATATCACTTCGGATAAAATCTACTCCCAGGTTGGGGACCAATGGGTTGCGATTCCTGAAGCTCAAACTGCTGCATTAATTGAGCAGATGAAAGCAAGCATGAATCCGGAAGGTGAATTGGAGCAATTCAAAAAGATCCAAGAAGATACTGAAGTAACCGAAGAAGGCGACAATTATGTGATTAACGCTGACGTATCCGGTGATAATGTAAAAGAGTTGGCCAAATCCGTAATGGAGCAAAACGGCTCGGATGCCCAGATGCAAGCGATGCTGGATCAGATGAATATCACCAGCATGAAGATGAAATACATGATCAACAAAGAAACGTATTTGCCGGCAGGTACGGATGTAGCCATGGTCATGGAGATGGAACAGAATGAACAGAAAATGACGATGGACATGAAGATGACCAGTACATTCTCCAACCATGATCAAGTGGAAGAGATCAAGATTCCACAAGAAGCATTGGATAGCGCGAAGTAAATTGGCTGGCACAATTGCCCAAATGAAATGCTGAAGAACATAAGAAGTGATGGACGTACATCGTTGTGTACCGTTTACGCGCACCTCTGAATTAGATCTGTGTGAGCCAAGAGGTTCACCGGATTCAAACAGGGGTGTTTTCTTTTTAGCGGAGATTATGGTCAGGGTTCAAGGTGTTATAGTATAGTCATAATGAAGCAGAGAGGGGAGACAAAAGATGATCGAATATGCACACATTCACCATGTTAGTCTGGCTGTACGAGATCTGGAAGTCGCGAAAAAATTCTATTCGGGGTTACTGGGAATGCAGGAGATTGAACGTCCGGCTTTTCGCTCCACAGGTACATGGTATGCCATCGGTAGCCAGCAGCTTCATCTGTTACAGCACCCGGAGGGTCACACGTTACGTGAGGCTGGGATTGATACAACGGACGGCCACTTTGCGATCTGGGTGACCAGTTATTCAGGGACTATCGCTTGGCTGGAGCAGCAGGGAATTGAGTATGAAGCCAGACCTGATAGTGTAGCGGGATTCGCGCAGATTTTTGTACTTGATCCCGACCGTAACATTATTGAGTTCGATTCACCCTATGAATCCTAAGGATGAAGGGTTAGAATAAATCCCTTGCTCCACCAGAAATTGTATGCTATATTATCCATACATTCATAGCACGTGACGGAAGCACCGTCCATATACTGCATATTCATGCGGTTATTGGGCGGTGCTTTTTTGTGCTTTCTGACAGGGAGGGAAGGGGAATTTGATTGTACTGAAGGTTGTTCTGGTTTCGAAGGATAGAGATTACATTAGCGCATGGCTGGATTATGTGCAGGGGAGCTCGTCTGGTCTTCATGTTCGTTTCACGGCATTCTCCCAGGGGGATTCCTTCAGGGAGCATATGAATGAGCAAGAAGGTCGGGAATTACCGGATCTGGTTATTGCGGAACCGGAGTTTCTGAATGACTGGCTGAATAACGGGGGAGAAGGATCGGGTGTACCTTGGCTGATGCTTAGTGAAGGCATGGAAGAGGTGGATGAGGCCAAGCGGCTGTTGAAATACCAACCTCTGCCTGCTTTGCTGGATGCTGTGATGCATGCCTGCCGGCAACCACGCCGTAAGAAGGTGCATCTTCCGGGACAGGAAACTCTCTCCATCGGTGTAGTATCCGCTTCGGGTGGAAGTGGCAAAACGGCGGTAGCCCTGCATATGGCGAAGCAACTGGGACTTGCAGGATATGCTGTTCTTTATCTGAATCTGGAGACGTTGGACAGTACGCTCCCTTTTCTGGAAAAGGGACTAATTAGAAGTGGGCAGCGCCAGCCTGATGCGGAGACGGGATTGTCACGCCTGTTATACGATCTGAAGGTGGGCAGAAAGGAATCCGCCAAGCAGTTACAGGCGCTATCGAAGGACGTGGATGGATATGTGGTCCGGCATGAAGCATTGAAATCCGATGTGTTCTGGCCATTATCGAATCGTAAAGAATTGTTGCAAATGACTCGTGAGGATACGTCGAATCTGCTTCGTTATTTAACCGATAGCGGACAATATGACATGCTGATTCTGGATGGGGATTCCGGTTGGGATGGGCGCAGTGAAGGGGTGCTGGATACAGCAGATGCATTTGTCTGGTTGGTTGAGGATGACATATCTGCCATGCATCGATGGGGACAATGGTTGCAGCATGCTGAGCGAACGAAGCCGGAGGTGTACGAAAGTATCATGGACCGATCACGTTTTGTAGTTAACAAATATCGGGACAATGTTATCAATGCACTTCCACGTCCTGATCTGCATCTGGATGCAGTGTTGCCCTATATCCCTTCTTGGAAACAACTCAGTCAGGAGGAAGTCCTGCTTAGTTCACCGATCTTCCAACGTGAAGTGAAGAGATTATGTGCCATGCTGGTACAAGATGGCGAAGAAGAATTGAAGCAGACGGGACGAATTCAGAAGCAGGATCGGTGGGCGCTATGACGGATTCAACCCATAGAATACTGGATCGTGAAGAACAGTTTCAGATGATGCGCAGGGAAGTCAGGGCTGGGCTCGATTTAACCTCTTCAGCAGGAGATGATGAACTGTGGCAGGGGATAGAACGTAAAGTTCTCACCGACCCGAAGCTGGATGATCTGACCTCAGGTGAGCGTCATACGCTGGTACAGCGATTGTTTGATTCCTTTCGTGGATTGGATATTTTGCAGCCGCTCGTGGACCATCCCGATATTACAGAGATTATGATTAATAGTCACAAGGAGATCTTTGTGGAGCAGGAAGGTGAAGTCAGCCAGATCCCCCTTGAATTTGAGTCCAGGGAACGGCTTGAGGATATTATCCAGATGATTGTGTCCGGGGTAAACCGGATTGTGAATGAGTCTTCTCCGATTGTAGATGCCCGTTTAAAGGATGGTTCACGGGTCAATATCGTGTTGCCTCCTATTGCCCTGAAAGGCCCCACGATGACGATTCGTAAATTTCCCAGTGAACCGATGAAGATGTCCGATCTGATTGAAAAGGGAGCCCTGCATGAGGAAGCGGCAGAATTATTGCAGCAGTTGGTACGGAGCAAATATAACATCTTCATTGGAGGGGGAACCGGATCAGGAAAAACAACATTTCTGAACGCATTATCCCAGTTTATCCCTTCCGATGAGCGGATTATTACCATTGAGGATTCGGCTGAGCTACAGGTTGTTACGGTACCGAATCTGGTATCACTGGAAACGCGGAATGCCAATACCGAAGGTAAAGGACAGATATCCATTCGGGATCTGATCAAGTCTTCCTTACGGATGCGTCCAAACCGAATTGTAATTGGTGAGGTAAGGGGTGCAGAAGCGCTGGATATGTTACAGGCCATGAACACAGGTCATGATGGCTCTTTATCAACTGGGCATGCGAATACCATCTCGGACATGATCAGCAGACTGGAAACGATGGTACTCAGTGGTGCGGATCTTCCCATTGCGGTTGTAAGGCAGCAGATTAGTTCAGCAATCGATATTTTTGTACATCTGTCCCGGTTACGAGATCGCTCACGGCGGGTGACAGAGATCAGTGAAGTGATTGGCATGCAGAACGGTGAGGTTTTGCTGAATCCATTGTTTCGTTTCCAGGAACAAGAAGAGCGTGAAGGCAAAATAATTGGTGGACTAATACAGGTCGGAAAGTTGAATCAGGTGGATAAAATTCAGATGGCTGGGCTTGGGGAATGGCTGGATGCATACATAGAACAATATAGTGTTGAAAAAGATTCATCGGATAACAACGTGAATTAAAGTTATTGGAAGGTGATTACTGTTGGGTGAAGCCAGACAGATGTTGACGGATTACACCGTATATACGCTTTCCCGGAGACAACGAATGGTCTGTATGCTGATTAGCGGTTTGCTGTTTTTTGGCATCGGAATACTGTTCTACCATCACTGGTTGGCTGGGGCAATCCTGGCTGCGGGCTGTATATGGGTACCGAAACATTGGACCAAAGTGCTGCTGGAACGAAAAAGAATGACACTTAGTTTACATTTTAAGCAAGCGTTATATGCATTATCTTCGGCACTTGCCGCAGGAAAATCTGTGGAAAATGGATTCAAGGAGTCCGTGGAGGATCTGCGGATGTTGAACCCGGAAGCGGATACCGATCTGATTCGTGAGTTCACGATATTGCGAACACGGATGGAGTATGGACAAAACATTGAAGAGGCACTAGAAGACTTTTCGGATCGGGCGCAGATCGAGGACATTACGAACTTTGCAGATGTGTTTATTACATGTAAACGAACGGGCGGAGATCTGGTTGAAGTTGTTCGCCGTACCTCGGCTGTTATAGGAGAAAAGCTGGATATTCAGCAGGATATTATGGTCGCAGTTGCACAGAAAAAATTTGAATCGAAGGTGATGTTTGCCGCCCCTTTTATTTTTCTGATTTTTCTGAATTTGACTGCCAAGGACTTTATGGAGCCGTTATACAGCGGGATGGGGTATCTCATCTCTACGGGTGCACTTGCAGTGCTGGCCTGCTGTTATCTGTGGATTAATCGCATTATGGATATCAAAGTGTAAGGAGCTGAAGCGATGCTGCTTCCTGTTATAGTCGCAGGGATGCTTGGAGCGGGATGGCTTGTGTTGGATCGAACCCGGGGGCAGACCTACCGGCATCTGCGCAAGCTGGATATGGAAGGATTACGAATGAAGAAATTGCATGGTCCCTTCCTGTTTATATTGGACAAGTTCGAGATTGGACGCAGATTGCCTGTGCTCATGTTTCGGATGCAGCATGCCATTCAGAAAATGTATGGCATTCAGCACAGTGGGGAGAAAACGATGCTCTATTGCGCTGAAATGTTGACCTATACGTGGCTCATGCTGCTGGTGGGCTGCCTGTTGGCACTCGTTGGAGATATGGGTATCGGAGGGATGGTGGGTGGACTCGCGTTAGGAATAGCTTTACCTTTTGCACTCTATAAAGACCTCAATACCAAGGTCCAGCGGAGAGATCAGGATATCCTTATGGAGCTACCGGAGCTGTTAAATCGAATTGTTCTGCTGGTTGGTGCAGGCGAAACCGTTCAACGTGCCATCGTCCACTGTGTGACAAGCCAGGGTGAACGGGATCATCCGTTATACAACGAACTCAGAAAGACCGTGGGAGATTGGAATAATGGTTACTCGTTTCAACAATCATTTGAACAGTTCAGTCGCCGCTGCGGTGTACAGGAAGTGACGATTTTTACGACAACAGTGCTGCTGAATTTCCGGCGTGGGGGAGGTGACTTTGTATTGGCGCTGCGGGATCTGTCACATGTGTTGTGGGAGAAACGCAAGGCTGTCAGTCGGGCGAAGGGAGAACAGGCTTCTTCCAAACTGGTGTTTCCGATGGTACTTATCTTTTTTACGATTGTGGTTATGATCGGTGCACCTGCTTTTATGATGATGAATATGTAGGAGGAATTGGGATGATGGAAGTATTGAAGGACAAGGTCAACGCATTTTGGAAGGAAGAGGACGGACTTGGCACGTTGGAGCTGATTCTGATCATCGGGGTTATTATCATTATTGCGCTGTTATTTAGAACGGAAATAGAGAGAATAGTGGGAAATTTACTTAAAAAAGTGGACACGAAGAGTGATCAATTTTTTCCGGGTTAACAGGCTGAAAAAGGAAGAAGGGAGCTTCACCGTTGAAGCCTCCCTGATCTTCCCTGTCGTGTTGTTTATTCTGGTGTTACTGCTCTTCTTCACCATGTATATGTATCAAAAAACATTCCTGAATCAACATGCCTATGCAGCTTCCGAACGTGCAGCCTATAGCTGGGACAACAGTCACAAACAGGCGATGACGGGTGAATTTGTCGCCGGAGAACATGACAATCTGTACTGGAGACTGACGGATGATCGGATGCTTGGAGCGCTGTTTGGCTGGGCGGGAGCAGACAATCAGGTTAGCGTCTCAATACCTGCCGGAGAAGGGGGAAGTCTCTCGGAACAGAAATTGGCCCAAGCGGTTCAACATATGCCCTCAGCCATGAAAGGAACGATTGAGTATCAAAATTCTCTGATTCAGCGGAAAGTAACAACCAAGCTGGAACAAGTGATTTCTTTGCCTCTTCCTTCTTTTTTGTTCGATTCAGGTAAACGGGTTCTAACTCAAGGATCGTCCGCAGTTGTTGAACCGGTTGAATTCATTCGAACGGTAGATTTGGTCCGTTATTACGCCGCCAAGTTTAAAGGCAAGGGTGGTGCGGCGACCAGTACAGCGGCAGAGGCCGGACAGGTTGTGCAGCATTTTGGCAAAAGCAAAAAATGAGAAAAGGAGAGGGCGGAGCTGTTTAGAAAAAAAGACGGTGAGTTGGGCGCCGTAACCCTTTTTTTTATATTAATATTGGCGGGAGTTTATATGTTTGTCGCGATATTCATTGATTATGCTCGTATTGCTGCCTTTAAGGTGCAGACTGAACGAATGACTCATGCTGCGATGCGATCGGTCATGTCAGCCTATGACACCTCACTAAGGGAGTATGGTTTGTTCGGGTATGGTGACAGCAGTGGGGATGCGATTATGGCGAAAGTGCTGAATGATAGTGTGAAGCCTTCGGCCGTAAAAGACAGATTCCCCATTCTGGACATCCAGTGGGATACAACTTCGCTGAGAATGGAGCGTGAACTGGGCAGATACGATATATTTAATCGCCAGATTCAGGAGGATATGAAGTATCGGGCTCCCGTTGATTTTACCCTTGAAGTAATCAATCGGTTCAAACCGATGTCGGATGAGATGAAGGAAGCTGCCCACACGGTAGACTTGCTGAAGAAATTACAAAAGTTATATGACAAACGTGAAGAGTTGTTGGATGGGGCCATTGCCAATCAGACGGAATCCGCCGAGAAGCTGAAGAATCTACCGAAGTTGATCATGGACCCGCCTTCACAGGCCATCTACGATGAGATGCTGGAAGATACACCAGAGACGGCTGCCGAGGCAGCGGCACGTTATGCAGATTATCTGAACAAGAAACAGGCGGATGAGGGATTACCGTTGAGAGAGCAACAATACATATTGGAACTGGCTCGTTATCGGACGGGAGTTGGGAATGTGGTGACAGGCATCAGCATGATCATTCAGCCCGCTTTACAGGCCCATCAAACGAAGCTGGAGGAAGCGCAGTCCCAGATCGAGGAAGCACGCAAGATCAATGAGGAAATGAAACGTGTGATCGCGGAGGGGGAGAATCGTTCGGAGAATGCCAGCTACGACAACGTGGGCAATTCGAGTCTGCCTGGAACGAGTCCTGCATCTACAGGATCAGGCACTGATGCCAAAAGTACGCGTTCTCTTGCTTCGGAGCTTGTGAGGGCAGATAGCCTTTTTGATCAGTTGAAGGCACGAGTGATTTCCCAGAATTCGGACTTCTCTAACGTTAGAAGAGACAACATGGAATTGAATACACAGCTTCGCAGTGTCACGGGTATGAGCGGTGTTCCGATTAAACCCGCAGTTAGACAGGCAAGCCAGATAACAGAACGATACATGGATACTTATGTACGCAGCGGCCCTGCCAACCTCATCGAACAGAGTAAGCAACAGCTGGAGAGTGGTCGTGGGTCCGATGCCCAGCGCAAAGCGAATGATAAGGAATCCAAAGGAAAATTAAAGGAAGTTAAACGAATCTTGTCGCAGATTCAGAATGGAAGTTCAGGTTCCATGGACGCTTTCAAAGAGCTCGAGGAATATTACAACGCTAATATTGCTTTTAACGAGGCTAGTCGTGAGGAGGCCAAAAAAGCAGAGATTGCTGGTGATCCCTATGACTCTGGTGGCGATGCCATGAAGGGAATGGACAGTTTGTTTGGCGGGATGTCAGGTCTCCTGGATAGCCTGGGTGATGAATTGTTCCAAAATGAATACGCTCTAGCCTATTTCAATTCCATGGATTTTGGTCAGCTATTTACCTGGACTGAAGGTGGTGGAGATGCGGGTGATGTTTTCAAATTGGAGAATCAGGAACTGGAGTATATCGTATACGGGTTTCATAATCCATCGGGTAACATCGCTGCGGCATATGCGGAAATCTTCGGGATGCGCCTCGCTATTCGAACCGCAGAAGGATTAATTGAACACAGCAAGCTGGGAAATCCACTTTTGGTGTTATCAGCAGCCATCTTATATGGAATTACAAACGCTATTGCGGATATGGTGAAACTTGCAAAAGAGGGCAGTGTGGAACTGTCCAAATATATCAAAGTCAAATTGACGTATAGGGACCACCTCCGCTTGTTTCTCTTGATGCACAGCAACAATGAACGCAAAATGTCCAGAATGCTGGCGTTAATTAGATTGAATACGGGTGTGAATCCGGATGAGAAACAGACGTACGCTTCGGGTAACATGCGCAGCAGCATCAAGCTGTGGTTTTTGCCAGGGGTGGTTAGAAGCATAGGTGCAGTTATGGGTAGTGAGGATCAGGTTGAAGGTGAGCGATTTTTCATTGAGCGGAAGGCGGATTATTCCTATTGAGTGATCAGGATCGTTTCGGTGGAGGGATTATGGATAAGCAGCAACAATATGAAAAAGAAAACGCACAATTACAGATTCGGTTAACCAGAATAATCAGATTGCAACGTTTGAAGTCTTTGAATAATCAGATATGTTCTCCGAAAAAGGAACAGGGCAGTATGGTTCTAGAAGCATCACTGGTATTGCCAGTTTTTCTGTTCTTTATCATGTTTCTCATCTTCATTGTGCAAATGACTCTAATCTCCACAGCGCTACAGAGCACAGCAGGGGAAGCGGTGAAGCAGTTATCAACGAAAATATATCCTGTTTCCCTTGCATTCACACCTTCTGATTCTGCCGGTGGTGAAGGCTCTGGAGGTGGGTGGAAGATACCGGAGTTGTCTCTGACGGAATGGGCAGAAGGTTATGCTTCTTCTCTGCCCGAGCCATTAAGTGATTGGGTACGTTCAGCAGCGGCCAGTGGTGAACAACCACTACAGGAAATCCAGACATCCGTCTTGGAAACCGTGCTTGATCCCACGGTAAAACCACTGCTTCAACCCTTTATCGAGCCAACTCTGCTGAATATGGAACGGGTTCATGTGAATGGGATTTCCATACCTGATCTCAAAAACAAAACAAATCCATATTTCCGACTGGAACTGAGTTATGAATTGCCGGTAAAAGTCCCCTTTCTCAGTAAACCGCTTCGGATTCAGGCTGCTGCGGCAGAACGGGTATGGATTGGAGATACCGGAGAAGGGGCAGATGGCAGCGCAGGGAGCGGGGATACTGCCGGTTCAGCAACGGTATTGTCTAAGCCTGACCCGGCTTACATAGGCAACAATGCAACGATCAAGGTGAAGGTAGAACCAGGAGCGAGCGCCAATTTAACGATATTTTACAAGTCAGGTGAAAGTTCTGCGAAGCACATCGGATGGGCCACCGCAGATGAGAATGGAATAATTGAATGGACCTGGTTTGTTGGCACTCGGACAACAGAAGGGACATGGAGTTTTGTAGTCGAGACAGGGGACGGTACCAAGACAGAGACTACGTTTACCGTGGCTTCCAGAAAATAAGGAAGGGGATGATAGAGTGGAGTGGTTCTACATTGCCTGTGGCATATACATTATTGCAGCTTTTATTACTGACATACGATCCATGAAAATTCCAAATCGATTAACTTTACCCGTGACTGTTGCAGGTGTACTGGCCCATATCATATGGGGAGGTTGGGAGGGGTTTTTATTCTCGGCTGCTGGATTTGCAGCAGGTTTTGGTATTTTGTTTCTGATGTATGTCATTGGCGCAGTAGGGGCAGGAGATGTGAAATTGTTTGGTGCGATTGGCGCATGGACGGGATTTGCTTTTGGTATTCATGTGATTATTTACTCCGTTTTGTATGCGGGAGCCATTGGTTTAGTGATACTTCTATTCCGGAAGGACTCAGCCAAACGGATACGAGGCATGGCAGGCAATCTTGCCGGGTTCTTCATGCTGGGTTCCCTCAAGTTGCTGAATACAGAGAAGACATTAAAGTTTCCATTTATGCTGGCCGTATTGCCTGGATTTATCACGGTGCTTATTTCAGGACTTTTCCCTTGAGTGAAGGAGTAAAGAAGTTATGAAAGTAACAGTGATAGAAGATGGCACTACAATAAGAGTGGCAGAGTGTAACATATTGTAACTAAAACTTATATCAACTAAACTTTTTACACTTTCTTTAGTTGATCCTATATAACAATGGAAAGAGAGGATTGGCATGTATGGATTAACGAGAGATTTTATTCGTAACGGCGGAGCGTTTATGGTTTTGGAGAAAGAGGACGGATTACGAATGGAGGAGTTGAGCCGGGTACAGATGGGTATGCTGTCCTCCAATCAGATTCCGCGACTTCTTCCTGTTCATATTCGGGAAGTAGATCGAAATGTAACTTTGCAGTACGACATATCGGGGTATAAGATGTTATCCCAGATGTTAAAGTCAAGTAAAATCAAATTGCGTGTTCTGTACGGTCTGTTGTACCAATTAGCCGATGCCTTCACGGAATGCCGACAATATATGCTGGAGCCTCGTAAATTATTGATCCAAGAAGAATACTTGTTCATCAACGGTTCATTCGAACAGGGTGAGCTTGGCATGGTCTATGTACCAATCATGGATAAGGTTGAAGTTGATCCAACGCCTCAGCAATTCCGAGAGCTGGTAATCAGGCTGATGGCCCATGTACAGGAACTGCAGGGAGAAGGAATTCAGCGTGTTCTGCAATTATGTGACAATGAACGCTGGGATATCAGACAGTTGCGAGAGCTCTTGCTGGAATTGTACGCGGACGAGCAAGAGAATGGAGGAAGTGCAGCATTTCTCTCGTCCAGAACATCGGAAAACGTCGATGATCTACGAGGTAATTCTCATTCGTTAATTACTGGGCGGGATAGCAGGCAATCCACTGGTTATTCTCGTCCAGATCAACCTGGTGCGCCTGTTCAAAAGGCTGCTGTGGAGCCCGTGCTAAATTTCCGTCAGACACAGAAAACGAATGAATGCGAGGTTGAAGACTTTCCGATGAGATCTCGGGCCTTTTCAGGCAGGCGCTCACCTGGACAATCTTCATTGGAGAGTTCAAACCGCATGGATAAGAGACGAAGTAACCCGCATAATTCTGATTCGCTAGAGCCCGTTGATATGGAAGTAGAGGAAAAGCCTGCAACCTCCAAAATAACCTATGTCATATTGGGCTGCATGGTAGCCATGGCATTGGTATGGAGATTCATATACATGGAGCAATCGGGACAGACGCAGATGATCCTGTGCATGGTACTGAGTCTTGGTTTGCTTGGTGTAGCAGGATGGACTTGGAAGCGTAAGGGAATCCCACATAATGAACCAGAAAATAAGCGGTCTTTTTCATTCAATTTAGGTAAGAACAAAGGGAAGCAAACGGAAGATGAAGAGGAACCGTTTCAGGAAAGTTGGCGATGGAATACAGCTGAAAGGCCGGTGGAACGCATAAACCAAACGATTGCATCCGCCTCAGAAGGTGGTAGTGAGCATTCCCAATATCAAAGCCTGCATATGACACCTGAACACTCTGATCCACCGTTTGTTCAGCGCCATGTGGAATCGGTAGCTTCAACTTCAGAGCTAATTCGACAGGACGCAGTTGCGGAGGCAACCGTGAATTTGCAGAATCTGAGTGGGGGTAATGTTACAGGGGTAGGCCCGGTGAAGGCGTCTTATTATCTTGAACGAAGATCGGGAAGCAGTGACCAACATGAACGGATGGATGTGCAAGGAGCATCTTTTGTCATCGGAAGATCAGCCGACATGGTTCAGTGGGTCGATACAGCGACCGGTGTGTCCCGTGCTCATGTGGAATTGAGCCGGAACAAATCGGGCTATGTCATTAAGGATCTGGGTTCAGTGAATGGAACTATTCTTCAGGGTAATATTCTTGCTCCTTATAAGGAGTATCCCTTGGCGGATGGAGATACATTTACATTGGCGGAGTCTGTCTACATTTATCGGTCGGTTGGATAAGCAACGATCAGTCCCACATTTGTATTAATCAGATAATCCACGATGTTTCAAGTCTTCCAGCGCTTGAGTTAACGTAGGGAAGGTGAATTGGAATCCGTGGTCGAGTGCTTTTTGCGGAATGACTCTCTGCCCTTGAAGCAAAACAACGGATAGTTCACCAACTAAGGTTTTAATTAAGAAACTGGGTACGGGGAACCAGTGAGGGCGATGATATACCTTGCCCACCGTGCGACCGAATTCATCATTGGTGACAGGGTTCGGGGAGGAAGCATTGACCGGACCTGACACTTGTTTATTTTGAATGCTAAAATCAATGAGTCTTACGATATCCATAATGTGAATCCAGCTAGTCCACTGTCTGCCACTGCCGATCTTGCCGCCAAAACCCAGCATATAAGGAAGTTTCATCAATGGAAAAGCCCCTTTTTTATGACCGAGAACCAGACTCACCCGGATTTTAACGAGTCTTACATTTTTGATTGCATCTGCAGCAACTTCCCACTGTTCCGAGACCCGGGACGGGAAATTCATGGATTTTTGCGGACTGCTTTCGTCAAAGGTTTCGTTCGGTGAGGTTCCATAGATGGCCATGGCAGAAGCCTGAACAACCACTTCCGGCTTTTGTTCCAGGGTTTCTACCAATCGGGCTACCCGCGCTACGGTCGTTACTCGGGATTCAACAATCTCCAGCTTTGCCTTGGTTGTCCAGCGTTGATTCAGCGTTTCTCCAGCAAGGTTAACGAGAGCGTCCATACCTTCCAGCAAGTGAGGTTGTTCTTCGACTTGCTCCCATGATATATATGTAAGATTTTTACTTGGATTATGCAGGTCAGGCAGTTTTCGTGTAATAACTTTCACATGGTGCCCGGCTTGCAGCCAGTAATCTACAAGTGCTCCTCCCACAAATCCGGTACCACCACAAATGGCAATTTTCATATCAAACATCCTCTCTACATTTCACTGCCCTGATATACACCCATGAATCGACAAACAGCCCCGTACGGTAAGCAATGCTTATTGGGAACGACTTACCTGACGGAGCATATCTGTACATTAACCAAATCTATATATGGCTTAACTTATCTTTGTACTTTATTTAATCAAATGTTGATAAGGGGAATAATCGATTTTGTTTTTCTCCAAGAATTTTACCAAAAACTTATTATCCCGCTTCGGGGTGGCAATAATGTATCCTTTGATACAATGATCTCTCGATACTTCCGTGGCGTTGTCTTCAACTGCAATTTTACCGATCTCTGCAGCAATGGAATGTTTGGCGATGTCACGAAATGGCCCAGGTACAGGCTCGACGAGCTGATCCAAAAAAGCTTTGGCTTCATCCGTCCATAAGTGACGGCTGGTTTCCACCCAATAATTTTGCCAATCCAGTTTGGACTTTCCGTCTGCTTTGGGTAGCACTTTCAAAAACTTGCGCATCATGAAAAATCCACCGATACACATGCTGCCAAGCAATAAAAAAGTCCAGAATGCGATCGTATTCATAAACCAGTTGCTGGGGGAACTGCTGGTCAGTATCATCGTGTAGGAGTCGAAAATCATTGCGGAGTCACCTCGGTTCATTGATTTTCACGGAAAGACGGATTCCGCCTACCCATGTTCCATAAATTTGCTGTCAAAAATAGCCTCTATCCCGAATTATAGCGCATTTCTAGATTTATTTCGATAATCGCGTTAGAATAAGGGATAATTCAGATTAAGGGGGATCAATAATGCTGAAAATCGGCTCCCACGTGTCCTTTTCGGACAAGGGATTATTGAGTGCAACGAAGGAAGCGTCCTCGTACGGTTCCAGTTCGTTTATGATATATACGGGTGCACCACAGAATACACGTCGCAAGCCAATTGAATCCATGTATATTGAAGAAGGCAAGCTTGCCATGCAAGAGGGTGGAATGGAAGATATCGTTGTCCATGCACCGTACATTATCAATCTTGGCTCATACAAAGACAACACGTATAGACTCGCTGTAGATTTCCTACAGGAAGAGATCCGTCGTACACATGCCATTGGTGTCAAAAACATCGTATTACATCCCGGCGCTTTTACAGATAAAGATGCCCACTATGGGATTGGACGGATCGCAGAAGGGTTGAATGAAGTGCTGGAAGGTGTGAAAGAGACAGATGTGAACATCGCTCTGGAAACCATGGCTGGCAAAGGTACGGAGATGGGTCGCAGTTTTGAAGAGATCGCCCAGATTATCGAGAAAGTAACGTATAACGAGCGCCTGACAGTGTGTATGGATACGTGCCATATTCATGATGCCGGATACGATATCGTTAACGATCTTGACGGTGTATTGGAACAATTCGATCGCACGGTAGGACTTGACCGCATTGCCGTAATGCATATTAATGATAGTAAGAATGCTGTGGGTGCGCACAAGGACCGTCATACTCCAATTGGCTCCGGCTGGATTGGGTTTGAAGCGATTAACCGCATTGTTAACCATGAGAAGCTTCAAGGACGTCCATTTATTCTGGAGACACCTTGGATTGGCAAAGAGTCCAAAACACAGCGCCCAATGTATGAGGTGGAGATTGCGTTGCTTCGTGGGGATGTTGCCGGTCGATTCGGCCAGGAATTCCTGACAGAAGTAGAACAATTGCAACACTTTTTCAAAGGTAAAGAGATTGAGTCCCGTTCCTATATTCTGGATGTGTGGACGCTGCTCAAAAATGATGCCAAAGCCAAAAAGGCAGACCCGCGTGAACCGCTGGAACGCCTCTATGACATGGTGACTGAAGCTGCGTTGTTCCCACATTTGAATGAAGAACAACTGAATCATCGCTTGATTGCATGGCTTGCGGGTTAACCCCGCAGGTCATGGCTTATATTGAAGGAGGAAGAATAACCCGATGGAGATCCACGCTAAACAAGTACGCCCTGATTCTAAAAACCGCGCCGATCGTGCGCGCATGCTCATTTCCTGTCCGGATGGTCCAGGAATTGTAGCTGCGGTATCTCATTTCCTGCATCAGCATGGAGCAAATATTGTTCAGTCGGACCAGTACACCATGGACCCTGCTGGCGGCATGTTCTTTATGCGAATTGAGTTTGACCTTCCGCAATTGCTCCACAACCTGCCGAAACTGGAAGCAGACTTTGCAGAAGTGGCAAGCCGTTTCCAGATGGAATGGACGTTATCTGCGGTCAGCCGCAAGAAGAAACTGGCTATCTTTGTATCCAAAGAAGATCACTGTCTGGTTGAATTATTGTGGCAATGGCAGGCAGGCGACCTGGATGCCGATATTGCGCTTGTGGTCAGCAACCATCTGGACATGAAGGATTATGTAGAATCATTTGGCATTCCATATCATCATATTCCGGTTACAGCGGATACCAAGAAAGAAGCAGAACAGCGTCAACTGGACGTCATTGGCAATGATGTGGATGTGATCATTCTGGCTCGTTACATGCAGATCATCTCTCCCATGTTCATTGAGCACTATCGTAATCGAATCATTAATATCCACCATTCGTTCCTGCCAGCCTTTGTGGGTGGTAAACCGTATGCGCAGGCGTACAACCGTGGTGTCAAAATTATTGGTGCGACAGCGCACTATGTTACGGAAGAACTGGATGGCGGCCCGATTATTGAACAGGATGTGCAGCGTGTAAGCCACGGGGACGATGTAACCGAGTTGAAGCGTATTGGACGTACCATTGAGCGTGTTGTGCTTGCACGTGCCGTGAAATGGCATGTCGAAGACCGTGTTCTTGTTCATGAAAATAAAACCGTTGTATTTTAAGCTCATGCTTTAATACTGTGCAAGGTTGATTCGGAACCACATAATAGACTAACAAAAAGGCGACCCCAATTCGTTTACGAAGCGGGAGTCGCTTTTTTTGCATTCATAATATACTTTCCGCACAAGCCAAGCACGATACCAAACAGCAGATGACCAACAATCCAGTAGAGGATGGCGGACACATCGTACAGGTCTGGCACACGTGATGACAATTGAGAGAGTGGAATGTATAGCAGGGATGAAGCGGCACCGAGTAAGACTCCTTTGAACATGGGATGCCCTGTGCGCCGTATACACCACACATAGAAGATGCCGATCAAAACGGACACAACTAGATGCAGAGAAAATTCAATCCATTCGGGCAAGGTTGGTGGAAGAACAGGGACAAAATCGATATTCAGCAGCAGGGTATACACTTGTTCACCTGTGTTGGCCTGAATCACTTTAAGGAAAAATCCCAGGATAATTCCCGAGAGAACCCCCGTTAAAATACCGGATATCCAGGGTAATGAGTGTTTTACCGATGTTGATGGGTGAGCTGCAGGATCTGGCATGATCGCAACCTCCTATGATTGACGTATGTACATCTGAAAAGTAAACCATAGCCCAACTTTCGAATCCATATTCAGGAACATTATATGTGAATTGAGGATGAATATCTAAAAAATGCATGGTTTTCAGGTTAAAGGTTATACTTCATGCGATGGATTTGTGAGGCTCCTTAAGTCTGCTTTTGGAATTTAGTACCTTTTAAAGTACGATTTTTGCTTGATCGGCCAAGGATTATTCATCACAAACAACCGATTTTTCATGAACTTCTCAAAGAAGGTTATGGAAAAGCTTCACGCCAAGTGATACAATACAAAAGTGAATAAGTCAAAATGAAACACTCAAGCGGATTCACTTATTGTGAAATTCGGTTTGCTTGTATGATGAGAGGGATTCGCTTGCGCACCCGACTTATCTAAAGACATGAGGAGGACAAACCATGACTGACAAGAACGAAGCGATTCAAAAGGATGAAAATACTACAATCGACAACCTGTCGATTACGACCGTACGTACTTTGGCGATTGATGCAATTGAGAAGGCAAATTCCGGACATCCGGGTATGCCTATGGGCTCCGCTCCAATGGGGTACCAACTTTTTGCAAAAACGATGACTCATAACCCGGACCACCCAACTTGGGTTAACCGGGACCGTTTTGTCCTGTCTGCAGGACACGGCTCCATGTTGCTGTACAGCTTGCTGCACCTGAGCGGATATGATCTTCCAATGGAAGAACTGAAACAGTTCCGTCAATGGGGAAGCAAAACACCGGGTCACCCGGAATTCGGACATACTGCAGGTGTTGATGCAACTACAGGCCCACTGGGTCAAGGTATTGCAATGGCTGTAGGTATGGCGATGGCTGAAGCTCAACTGGGCGCAACTTACAATAAAGATAAGTTCAACGTAGTTGACCACTACACTTACGCAATCTGTGGTGATGGTGACTTGATGGAAGGCGTATCGCATGAATCAGCTTCCCTGGCTGGACGTTTGCACCTGGGCAAACTGATCATGTTGTTCGACTCCAATGACATCACACTTGATGGTAAATTGGATCTGTCTTCTTCCGAAAGCATCGCGAAGCGTTTTGAAGCTTATGGCTGGCAAGTGCTGCGCGTTGAAGATGGTAACGATCTGCCTGCAATCGAAAAAGCAATTCAGGAAGGTCAAGCAGATACACTGCGTCCTACACTGATCGAAGTTAAAACGGTTATCGGTTATGGTAGCCCGAACAAACAAGGTAAAGGCGGCCACGGCGGTACTCACGGATCTCCACTGGGTGCAGACGAAGCCAAATTGACTAAAGAGTATTACAAATGGGTTTACGAAGAAAACTTCCACGTACCAGCTGAAGTTCGCGATCACTTTGCACAAGTGAAAGATCGTGGTATCTCTGCTAATAAAGCTTGGGACGAGAAATTTGCCGAATACAAAAAAGCATACCCTGAGCTGGCAGCTCAATTCGAAACAGCGATTAACGGCGACCTTCCAGAAGGTTGGGACCGTGATCTTCCTAAATATGCAGCAACAGACAAAGCGCTTTCCACGCGTGTAGCATCCGGTAACGCTCTGAACGGTCTGGCACATAACGTGCCACAACTGACAGGTGGATCTGCTGACTTGGAAAGCTCCACAATGACTCACTTGAACAACCTGGAGAACTTCACACCTGAAGATTACTCCGGCCGTAACATCTACTTCGGTATCCGTGAATTCGGTATGGCTGGAGCAATGAACGGTATGGCACTGCACAGTGGTGTGAAAGTATTCGGAGGTACGTTCTTCGTATTTACCGATTACCTTCGTCCGGCTGTTCGTCTGGCTGCCCTGATGGGATTGCCTGTAACGTATGTTCTGACTCACGACAGTATTGCTGTTGGTGAAGACGGTCCTACGCACGAACCGATCGAGCAACTGGCATCCCTGCGTATCATTCCTAACCTGACGGTTATTCGTCCGGCGGACGGTAATGAAACTTCGGCTGCTTGGGCTTACGCGCTTGAGAACAAGAGCAATCCGGTTGCACTCGTACTCACTCGTCAAAACCTGCCGATCCTCGAAGGTACCGTTGAAGGTTCACGTGAGAACGTGAAACGTGGTGCTTATGTTGTGTCTGATGCAAAAGATGGCAAACCGGTAGCACAAATCATCGCTACAGGTTCTGAAGTGCAATTGGCTGTTAAAGCTCAAGCAGCACTTGCAGAGCAAGGCATCCAAGTTCGCGTAATCAGCATGCCAAGCTGGGATCTGTTCGAGAAACAGGACAAAGCTTACAGAGAGTCCGTTCTTCTTCCGGATGTTAAAGCTCGTCTTGCAATTGAAATGGCTTATCCAATGGGCTGGGAGAAATATGTTGGAGAT
The DNA here is from genome assembly GCF_037974275.1 of Paenibacillus sp. FSL R5-0519. NCBI lineage: Bacteria > Bacillati > Bacillota > Bacilli > Caryophanales > Paenibacillaceae > Paenibacillus > Paenibacillus sp. FSL R5-0519. The sequence goes on along the minus strand of NZ_CP150234.1, from coordinate 4,974,065 downwards.
CAAGGTGACATTCTCGGAATCAGCACATTCGGTGCTTCCGCGCCTGGCGACCGTGTGATCCAAGAGTATGGCTTTACAGTGGACAACGTGGTTAGCCGCGTAAAAGCATTGCTGTAATAGCTTCAGAAGCGCTGCTATGGTCGGAGGGCACCATGCTCTCCTGATCCATGGCAGTAAGTTATTTCCGCAGAACATGGGCGGTAACTCATTATCGCCCTGATCTGTTTTGCCTTTTGTTTTCATTAACTTCAGGGGAGCGGGTACGCATGTCACAATTCGATCAAGTCAGTGTAGTGAAAGAGGCCAACATTTATTATGAAGGTCAGGTAACCAGCAGAACGGTTATTTTGGGGGATGGCAGCAAAGTGACTCTGGGCATCATGCTTCCAGGCAGTTATGAATTCGGTACGGATTCCCGTGAAATTATGGAGATTCTGTCCGGAGATCTGAAAGTATTGCTTCCCGGAGAAGAAGAGTGGCAAGAGATTCAAGGCCAAGCTACGTTCCACGTGCCTGCCGAATCCAAATTTAAACTGGAGATACGCAGCGTTACTGACTACGTCTGCTCGTACCCGGCGGAATAACATAAGAAGGGTAAGCAGAACCGCAACCTGCGGATTCGGTTTACCCTTTTTGCTTCTTGAATACGAACGACAAAGTTCGAGCGGCAAGCTTGTCAGCCCCGTGGATTTGAAGTATCCTTAAGGCAAGTTGTTTAGAATGGAATACGGAAAACACGCACTATAACCGAAATCAGGAGGTATTTGAGATCATGGCAAAAAAAGTGACATTTGACTATAGCACGGCATTGCAATTTGTAAATCAGCACGAAGTGGATTATTTCGCAGAACCAATTCGTTTGGCTCACGAGCAGCTCCACAACGGAACAGGAACAGGGTCGGACTATCTGGGCTGGATTGACCTGCCAACGGCTTATGACAAAGAAGAGTTCGCCCGCATTCAAAAAGCAGCTGCCAAAATCCAAAGCGACTCCGAAGTACTGATTGTTATCGGTATTGGTGGATCTTACCTGGGTGCACGTGCAGCGATTGAAATGTTGACACATTCTTTCTATAACAATCTGCCAAAAGACAAACGCAAAACGCCTGAAATCTATTTTGCAGGAAACAATATCAGTTCCACATATGTAACTCATTTGCTGGATCTGGTTGAAGGCAAAGATTTCTCCGTAAACGTCATCTCCAAATCCGGTACAACAACAGAGCCGGCTATTGCTTTCCGTATCTTCCGTGCAGCTCTGGAAGAGAAATATGGCAAAGAAGAAGCTCGTAAACGCATCTATGCTACAACTGACAAAGCACGTGGTGCACTGAAAGAATTGGCGAATGCCGAAGGATATGAATCTTTCATTATCCCGGATGATGTAGGTGGACGTTACTCCGTTCTGACGGCTGTAGGTTTGCTGCCAATCGCAGCAGCGGGTATCAGCATTGAAGAAATGATGCAAGGTGCGGCTGACGCATCCAAGGAATACAGCAACCCGAACGTAGCTGAGAATGAAGCATATCAATATGCTGCTGTTCGTAACGCATTGTATCGCAAAGGCAAAGGAACTGAGATTCTTGTAAACTATGAGCCTTCCCTGCACTTCGTGTCCGAGTGGTGGAAACAGTTATTCGGAGAGAGTGAAGGTAAAGACTACAAAGGGATCTATCCTGCATCTGTTGATTTCTCTACAGACTTGCACTCCATGGGTCAATTCATTCAGGAAGGTAGCCGGAATATCTTCGAAACGGTTATCCAGGTTACTGAAGTTGCAGAGCATATTTCGATCAAATCCGATCCGGACGATCTGGATGGTTTGAACTTCCTTGAAGGCAAAACCATGGACTTTGTAAACAAAAAAGCGTTCCAAGGAACACTGCTTGCACATACAGATGGTCAAGTACCAAACCTGATTGTGAACATTCCAGATATGACTCCATATTCTTTCGGATATCTGGTATACTTCTTTGAAAAAGCATGCGGCATCAGTGGCTACCTGCTGGGTGTCAATCCATTTGACCAACCGGGCGTGGAAGCGTACAAGAAAAATATGTTTGCATTGCTGGGCAAACCAGGCTTTGAAGAAGAGAAAGCAGCGCTTGAAGCGAGACTTTCCGAATAATTCATCGGTCTGCTCATATAGTTAAATAAGCTAATGTAAATCTATCCGGGGATGACTGTTGAGTGTAATGCAGGGTTCCCGGATATAGATAACCAAGGCAGTTCGTCCGCGTTCACGCGGGGAACTGCTTTCTTGTAAAATGGGACTCAGGAAAAGATTAGAAAGTTGGATTTGGGATGATTGAACGTTATCGCACGGTTCGAGGACCGGGCAATCTGGAAATTGTAATCAAGAAGTCGCGATTTATCGGACATATTATGCCGGTCACGACAGAGGAAGAGGCCGTTGCCTTTATTGATGATATCAAGAAAAAACATTGGAATGCGACTCATAACTGCTCTGCGTACATGATTGGGGAGCGGGATGAGATCCAGAAGCAATCCGATGACGGGGAGCCTAGCGGAACAGCAGGGAAACCCATTCTTGAAGTAATTAAAAATCAGAAATTAAAAAATGTGGCAATTGTGGTTACACGATACTTTGGGGGAATCATGCTTGGAGCCGGTGGGTTAATTCGGGCTTATACGGATGGAGCTGTAGCAGCCATTGAAGCCGGAGAAGCCATTACCAACGTGCTGCATCGTGAAGTGTTTGTTGAACTGGATTATACATGGTTGGGTAAAGTGGAAAATGAGTTAAGGAGTCGGGAAGTCCGTACAGGTGAAACTGGATTCACCGATAAAGTTACGTTGACTTGTCTTCCGCCGGATAGTGAAACCGAGGCTTTTGTAGCCTGGATCACGGATTTGACGCAAGGGCAATCCCGGATCACGGAGGGACAGCGGCTTTATTTTATTGAAGGGGAATAAAATATATGGCTAGAAGAGCAGTCGAACAGGAGTTGTCGAGGGAGCGGATACTGGAGGCGGCGAGGCACCTTTTTATTACCAAAGGATACCGCGCCATTTCGATGCGAAGCATCGGCCAGCATCTAGGCTATAGTCATGGGTCGCTGTATTATCACTTTAAGGAAAAGGCAGAGCTGTTCTATGCCATCGTGGTTGAAGATTTCAATTATCTGGGGCATTTGCTGCTGCAAGCTATGGTCAGGCCGGTTCGTGATGATGTGAGCAAGGTAGAGCACATTATGATGGAGTTTATTCGTTTTGGTCTGGAGAATCCCTATCAATACGAGATTATGTTTATGATCAGGGACGAGGAACTGTTGTCTTATTGTCGTACCGAACAGGGACGCTGCTTCGAATTATTTGCATCGATTATAAGGCAGTATATGAACGAAGCGAACTGTACGGAAGAGGATATTCAAAGGGTACCGCGTACGCTATTTTTGGCTATGCACGGATTCATTTCTTATTACATTCAGGACCGTTTAACGTTTGAGGAGATTGAATCGTCTGCGCTGTCTCATGTCAAAGTGCTGTGCCGCAATCTGGGTCAGCAGCCTGAGTCTGGCGTCCAATAATGGCGCAATTGTTGCACCCCTACACTTCAGGGCGGTGATTTGTCATAACTTTAATTCTTTATAACGTTATCTCGCGAAAGTTAATACGCGCCAAAGACCAAGTCAGGCGGCTCCGACCCGAAATGAGGGTGGACCGCCTGTTTGTGTTTGCAAAAAATGAATGAGTAAGTAGGCATCTATTGAACTGACGTTAGCCTTCCATGATTTTGAGAAAGTACTCCCGCTCACGTGGTCCATCGAATTCGCAAAAATAAATGCCTTGCCAGCGGCCAAGCAGCAGCCTGCCTTCGTGAATAATCACCGTCTGTGATGGCCCTGTTGTGATCGATTTGAGGTGAGAGGCTGTATTGCCTTCGGCATGTCGGTACTTGGGATGCTCCCAAGGATACACTTCGTCCAGACGTAACAAGACATCATGTTTTACATCCGGGTCTGCATTCTCGTTGATGGCGATACCCGCGGTTGAATGTGGGCAGTAGATGAGCACCGTCCCGTTCTGCACACCGCTACTCTGGACAACCTGCTTCACGTCCCGTGTGATATCCTTCATTTCATCTCGTGTGGAAGTGGATATATTCTTCGTATATAACATGTTAGATCACTCCTTATCATCTCTGTTCTTACCCTCGATTGTACCTTAACCACTACATACCAAACAAACCACATATGTAAGGTGAAAAAAGAAAATCGCCTCATAACGGAGAGGACAGAAATAACCTGAAGAAGCGGAAGCTAAAAGCTTTCTGTAAGAAAGCTGCTTCGGGAGCATAAGCTTCACCTTTATCAACGGATTTCCCCTTTAATAAAGGGGATTAAAGAAATCTGGGGATAAAGGTGATCGGAAGGTTGTTGTGGACTCGCAGTGTACAGGTGCGATTTTAATTAATTGATCTTATATCTGGCCTAATTATATTCAATAAAAGCATTGACGATTAGCACTGCAAACTGGTAAAGTATCAGAAAAGCAAAACCAAGTAGACTAATGGGAATAATAATAAAGTAATATCATCCAACTTAGGAAAATGTCGTATTGAAGCCAGGAAGACTGCCGACCGGAGCTAAAGCCGGAGGCTGGGAGGGAACGCAGCAATGAATACCGTTCTTCGTCATAAGGGATGGACTTGGGGATTCCGCAGTACCGTATTGTTATATTTTATCGTACTTATTGTACTTCCAATCATCGGTGTGTACGTCAATTCCTTCTCTGAAGGATGGAGCAACTTTGTTCAGAGCATTATGGACCCCATCGCGTGGAAAGCCGTACTGCTGACGATTCGGTTGGCCGTGATTGCTACGCTGATTAATGTGGTTCTGGGCACAATGATTGCCTGGGTGCTGACAAGGTATCGCTTTGTAGGCCGATCGTTTCTTAACAGTCTGGTTGATCTCCCGTTTGCACTGCCAACAGCGGTGGGCGGTTTGATGATTATGCTGCTATTGGGTCCGGTCAGTGCCATCGGGAAACTGGCAGAATCCATGGGGTTTGAAATTGTATTTCACCAGCCCGCAATTGTTATCGCGATGACTTTTGTCACGTTTCCGTTTGTGATCCGTGCGGTGCAGCCTTTGCTGGAAGAAATCGATCCTTCTGAGGAAGAAGCCTCGTACACAATGGGGGCATCCAAGGCTCGCACGTTCATGCAGGTTATCCTGCCATCCATGGCACCTGGCATGATCAGTGGAGGGATGCTCGCTTTCTCCAGAGGACTGGCTGAATTCGGGGCTGTTGTGCTGGTGGCTGGTAACATTCCGGGAAGAACACTGACTGCTTCCGTATTTATTTACGGGGAGATTGAAAGTGATAATCCAACGGGAGCCGCTGCTGTGTCCGTGTTGCTCCTGACGCTCTCCTTCCTGATTCTCTGGCTGATCAATCTGGTGCAGATGCGGGGGAGAAGACGATGAGACGACTCTTAATCGGATTGACGTTTGCGGTATTCATCATACTGCTGATCATCCCGCTTGGACGCATTTTTATTGGTGCATTTGAAGACGGGGCAGATGGATTCCTGAAAGGGCTGATGCGCCCTGAGGCGTTACATGCTTTGATGATGACCGGACTGGTGGTCCTGGTGGTCACCCTGTTAAATACATTGTTTGGCATCATGATGGCTCTGTATCTGGTTCGTGCCGGATGGTTGAGTGAACGGATAAAAGGGCTGCTGAACAGCATTGTAGATCTGCCTTATGCCGTATCTCCTGTCATTGGCGGTTTGATGATTGTATTGATGTTGGGACCTAACAGCATTATGGGCGCTTTTTTTGAAGGGATTGGATTCAATGTGGTCTATGCCTTCCCTGGTATGGTGATCGCAACGTTATTTGTTACTTTTCCGCTGATGGTCAGAGAGGTTATGCCTGTCCTGCAGGAACTCGGTTCTCAACAAGAGGAGGCTGCTTCTACACTGGGCGCCTACGGCTGGAGAACGTTCTGGAGTGTGACATGGCCTTCGATCCGCTGGGCGGTAGTGTATGGTCTGGTCTTGACGGTTGCGCGCTCACTTGGGGAATTCGGTGCAGTACTGGTTGTATCCGGTAATATTATGAACAAAACGCAGACAGCAACAACCCTGGTGTATCAGGATGTTGAGAATTTTAATGTGGCTGCCGCAAATGGTGTTGCATTGGTGCTGGTCACCTTCTCCGCCCTGCTGCTGCTCATGATGGAATGGGCCAAAAAGCGAAAGGAAGTGCATTGATATGCATGTAGAAGTCCGTGATCTGAACAAACATTTCGGTGATTTTCATGCGGTAAAAGATGTCTCATTCGATATTGCCAAAGGCCATCTGATCGGTCTGCTTGGACCCAGCGGAGGCGGGAAGACGTCCATTCTTCGGATGCTTGCGGGTCTGGAGAATCCGGGTTCCGGAGAGATACGCTTTCATGGGAAGGTCGTGAACCATCTGCCTCCACAAGAGCGTGGGATCGGATTTGTATTCCAGAACTATGCCTTGTTCAAACATATGACAGTATTTGAGAATATTGCCTTTGGACTCAAGGTCAAGAAGACACCGAAGGCCCAGATCCGGGATAGGGTTATGGAACTTGTTGAACTGACCGGGTTAAAAGGTTTCGAACAGCGCTATCCACATCAGTTGTCTGGTGGGCAGCGTCAACGTGTGGCTTTTGCCAGAGCACTCGCCCCGGAGCCGCAGCTGTTATTGCTGGACGAACCGTTCGCGGCCATTGATGCAAAAATCCGTCAGGAACTGCGTTCATGGTTGCGGGAGCTCATCGAGCGAGTGGGAATCACTTCGATCTTTGTAACGCATGACCAGGATGAAGCAATTGAAGTGGCGGACGAGATCATGATTATCAGCCAGGGGCGTCTGGAACAGAAGGGCACACCTTGGGATATCTACAAAAACCCGCAGACACCGTTTGTTGCTACATTTATCGGGGAGTCTACGGTTGTGGAGGATGCTTCTCAGTTGAAAGGATTCGAACATGCCGTCGAGGGTGAACACACCAAAGCGCTAATTCGACCGGAGTATATTGAGATCGGCTTGAAAAACGAGTTCACCATGTTGTCAGCAACGGAAAAAGGTACAGTCAAACATCTTCATTTCCGCGGCAGTGAATGGATGGTAGAGGTGGACGTAAAGGGGCACAAGTTAATCACCTATCGTTCCCTGGAGAAAACGACATTGGAGATTGGTCAACAAATTCGCGTCCTTGTACACCGTGCATACCTGTTCAATGACTCCAACAGTTGGGTGGTTGAGAACCGACTGAAGGAAGATCCGATGCCGGTGATGATTTAGATCAAGTGGAAGAAGGGGGCTGCCCATGCAGACGAGGAAGAAGAAAGTCATGCTTTTATATGTTGCCCTCATGCTTTTGCTCGTCTGCATGACCGCTGGATGCAGCAAGCAGGAGGAGTCAAGCGAACAGAATGAGCCCGCTGGTGCCGATTCATCCAATACGCTAGTGATCGGTGCTTATAGTGTAGCAAAAGACGCTGTAGGCGAGTTGCTGCCCAAGTTCCAGGAAGAGTGGAAGGCAAAGACCGGACAGACGATTAACTTCCAGGAGTCCTATGAAGCTTCGGGTACACAGGCAAGAGCCATCGTGGGTGGATTCGAGGCGGATGTGGCCTTGCTCGCGATGGAGAGTGATATCGACAAGCTGGTCAAAGCCGATCTGGTTAGCCCCGATTGGAAACAGACCCCTCATGAGGGCATGATCACCCGTTCGATTGTTGTTCTGGGCACCAGAGCTGGCAACCCGCTTGGAATTCATGATTTTCAGGATTTAACCAAGCCGGGAGTGAAGGTACTTTACCCTAATCCAAAGACATCCGGGGGCGCACAATGGGACATTAATGCCATTTACGGTGCCGGATTGAAGCTGTCGGAGGAGCAAGAGGGAAAGAAAGATCCTGCCGAAGCCAAAGCTTTTCTCGAACAGGTACATCGTAACGTTGAGTCATTGGACAAGAGTGGGCGTTCTTCGATGGCTGCATTCGAATATGGGGTGGGTGATGTAATCGTCACATATGAAAATGAATTGCTTGCCCGGATCGCCAAAGGTGTAGATTACGACATCGTTATTCCGAAAAATACGATCCTCATTGAGAACCCGGCAGTTGTGGTGAATAAGTATGCCGACAAACATGGGAATCGTGAACTGGCAGAAGCTTTTGTCGCATATCTGCGTACACCAGAAGCACAGCGCATTTTTGCCAAGCATGGTTTTCGTTCAGTAGATCCGGATGTATTTGCACAGACCGAGTCCACATTCCCAACGCCTGAAGGACTATTTGATATTAACTATCTGGGTGGATGGGACGAGGTCCGCAGTACGCTGTATTCCAAACGCGGCGTATGGTATCAAGTGCTCGCAGGAATATGATATGAGTATTGCTGAAGCAATCGAAAAGGTAACCGAACATGTGGATACTAAACCTTCATTTCAATGGAAGTAGAGATGAAGGTTTTTTACTGCCAATAGGATATAATAGAGGTATACTGAATCATGATTGTTACATAGTACTAGTAGGAAGGCGTGAATTGGATGAGTTCAGAGATTAAATTATCCCAAAGTACAGCGATTCGACTGGAGCAGGCCCGCGGTAAGGGGATGTCCGAGGAAGATATTCTAAAAGCCATTCAAGCCAAAGACGTTTCCGCTTTTGACGCAGTGTCTGAAGAGGAATACCGATATAATGAATTTTTCTCGTATGCGGACGAGCACGGTGAAAATCTGGAGACAGCTGTGAAAGAAGGCTACCGGATTACATTTAACACGCGTGGTGGGCTCGGAATTTGGTTGGAAAAGGCCTTTAAGGTGCAGCCGGAGAAAGACTTCACGGTGGGTGAAGGTATAGTAACCGGATTACAGTTGAAACCGGAGCAGGCAGAGGTGCTGGCGAAGCGACTTGCGTCGAACTGGGTGATTACGGAGTCGAAGGATGTACCTGCGGGTAAGGAATTGACATTGAAGCTGCGGGCACTGGTGTAGTTCGAGCATTGAATTCATATGAGTTGAACGCTCCCGAATGAAGCGAAGCATGGAGATGAAGTCTGACGGTGAACAGTCAGACCACGGACTGTCCCGAATTGCAGTGAGAACTGCAGCGGGATGGTCTTTTTTTTTGCAAAAACAGAGGTGCACGATTACAATTTACATATCTTGAATTCAGGGGGGAATGCAGATTGAATCAGCTAACATTTCTGGGCACTGGCGATGCGATGGGCGTTCCACGTGTGTATTGCGATTGCGAAGTATGTACAGAGGCGAGGCTTACGGGAGAGAATAAACGGAAACGTTCTTCCGTTCTGATTGACTATGATGGCGATGGTGCAAGTGAACAATTCATGATCGACTGCGGGCCGGACTGGAGATCACAGATGGAGGATCAGGGATTACGTATGGTGCATACGCTACTCATCACGCATGCCCATTTTGACCATATTGGAGGATTGCCAGAATGGGCAGATGCGTGCCGCTGGTTGGGTGTAAAGGGACGTTTGTATGCACCACGTGAAGTGATATCCACCATTCAGGGACAGTTTCCTTGGTTGGGTCGTCATATGGACTTTCTGGAAACGGATGATGATATTGAACTTGGCGGCTGGAAGGTGCATTCCTGGAAAGTATGCCATGGACATAACGGATATTCGTACGCATATCGATTGGATCGAGGTGGGTATAGCTGGGCGTACTGTTCAGATGCCATTGACCTGAAGCCATCCGAGAAAGAGCCGCTACACGGATTGGATATGCTGGTGCTTGGAACGAGCTTTGTACATGAACATGCGGAATTCTCCACACGTTCCGTGTACGATATGCGCGAGGCACAGGAGCTGCTGCGGGAACTGAAACCGGGTCATACCTATTTTACACATATGTCTCATGACGTTGATGTACGCCAGAATTATAATCTGGATCAAGGCATTACGATTGCTCTTACCGGGATGAAAGTGCCGCTTGGAACCCTTTGAACTTAAAAATGGGAGCAGGGAAAAAATGATTTTAGAAGAGCGTATCCTTTGGAGGAGGTTCTTCGTTTACATAGTGTGAGTCACAATAATCAGGAACCAGCAAAGGGGGGCCCCCAATATGGCCTTTGTGAAGTCCGTGAATTGCCGCATGAACAGACCACAAGAGGATGAACTAAAAAATAAACCTGATCTTGAATCCGGTGATATCGCCCGACATCTAGTTAACCAGGACATTCATGCCGTCTTAACCGACCTGATGGGTCCTTTATATGCGTATTGTTTATCCCTGACCAGATCTGTACCCGAGACCGAGGACTTGGTTCAGGATACCTGTCTCAAAGTATTGTCGTCCACGGCGGTGCAATCTTCCGAGACGACGAAAGAGATGAACTGGGAGGCTTATCTGATCCGAATTGCTCGCAACAGCTGGATTGATATGCTTCGGAAGCAACAGAGATTGCATTCCATATTGGATGGCTTGAAGCCTGTTATGCGAGAGTTCGCAGAGGAAGAGCATTTTGAAGAGCTAGAATCTGCTGTTCAGTTATTAATTAGCGAATTACCACCCTGGCAGCGAGTGATATATGTTTTACGTGAATTAATGGGTTATAAGGCGGCAGAGACTGCGGATATGCTGGAGACGACAGAAGGCGCTGTGAAAGCAGCATTAAGTCGTGCCCGTTCAGCCATAGCTGAGGTGAGGCACAGGTTGGAACAATCGGACGCTGAATTGAAGTATGAAGAGGGCGCAATGGAGGACAATCAGCAGGAGCTGCGCAGCTATCTGCTGGCATTCCGCTCGGGAGATACCGCGCGCATCATTGATCTGTGCCTGAATCGGACCGATGATCCGATGGCTGTGGCCGGCAGCATTTTGCAGCAGACTCTGCCGTCTCCATCCATGCAGCCAGTGATGTACGGGTACGCCGCTTCCGGAACGAATGCGATGTCGTATGGAGGTGGGTACACGGTCAACATGGTTGCCTAAACCAAGGAGGCGACACACATGAATGTAGTACCCTATGTAGTGGAACAGAGCGCTCGTGGTGAGCGGAGTTATGATATTTATTCACGTTTGCTCAAAGACCGAATTATTATGGTTTCCGGGGAGATTGAAGATCAGATGGCAAATGCCATTGTGGCTCAGCTGTTATTTTTGACCGCCGAGGATCCGGAGAAAGATATTCAGATGTACATTAACAGCCCTGGTGGGTCGGTGACCGCGGGATTTTCGATCTATGACACGATGCAATTCGTGAAGCCGGATATCTCCACGATCTGTACAGGTATGGCGGCAAGTTTTGGTACGATATTGTTGGTGGGTGGAACAAAAGGTAAGCGTATGGCGTTGCCCAACAGTGAGATCATGATCCATCAGCCACATGGCGGTACGCGAGGGCAGGCGTCGGATATGCTGATTCATGCTAACCGCATCATTCAACATCGTCAACGTCTTAACAAGCTGTTAGCCGATCATACAGGACAGTCGATTGAGCGGATTGAGAAGGACTCAGATCGAGACTATTTCCTGACCGCTGCTGAAGCAGTCGAATATGGATTGGTGGATAAAGTCATATCCAGCTCATAACAGTAGCCTGAAGGGTCATGTGACCTTTCGGGCTTGATTAACCAAGAGGACGAACAGGAAACTGACGTCCTCTTTTTTGTCGTCCAGATTTGCCATCCCATGTCTATGGATCGAATCAGAATTGAGAATAATGTGAAAAAAGATTGACCATCGGTAGGTATAGTGTATATATTATATATATACACTATACCTACCGAAAACTATTCAACATCAATGAGGTGAGGGAAGATTAACATTTTAATATCGAACGCATCGAGCGATCCGATCTATATGCAGATTTTAACTCAGATCAGACAGAGCATCCTGAGCGGAGAATTGGTTGCTGGAGATAGTCTTCCTTCCATTAGGCAGCTCGCCAAGGATCTGCAAGTCAGTGTTATTACAACTAAACGTGTCTATGAAGAGCTGGAGAAGGAGAAGCTGATCGATTCAGTTGTAGGAAAAGGTAGCTTCGTATCTGGAGTAAATCAGGACTTTATTCGGGAGCGACGGATGAAACAATTAGAAGAGAAAATGCTCGAAGTAATTGGGGAAAGCAAAAAACTGGGCATGAGTGCACAGGATGTAATCCAACACTTTACATTGTTGTATGAGGAGGAGTAAGCATGATGAACGCCATCGAATTACGTAATGTAACCAAAACGTATCCCTTATTTAAAGTGGATAATGTGTCTCTGGATGTCAAAAAAGGATATATCACAGGACTCATTGGCCCCAATGGGGCGGGAAAGAGTACAATTATCAAAATGATCACGGGGCTGATTGGTCCCGATAAGGGAAGTGTCCGAACATTGGGCAGCGAGATGTCCAATCATGAAGTTACCATCAAGCAACGCCTTGGCATTGTGTCTGATGAATGTTTTTACTATGAGCATCTAACAATCCGTGAAATGACACAAATGATCGCTCCTTTCTACACTAAATGGGACGATAAAGCGTTTAATGGCTATCTGGATCAGTTCGAACTGTCTCCCAAAAAGAAGATCCAGGATCTTTCCAAAGGCATGAAGATAAAATTTTCTCTTGCCGTAGCTTTGTCACATGAAGCAGATCTGCTGATTATGGATGAACCAACATCCGGGCTTGATCCTGTATTTAGGCGGGAACTGCTTGACCTTCTTGCGGATATGATACAGGACGAGACAAGGTCCATTATTTTCTCTACGCATATTACGACCGATCTGGAACGTATTGCAGACTACATTACGTTTATTCATCAAGGAAAACTGGTGTTCAATGAAGCCAAAGATGATGTGTTGGAAAGATATACGATTGTAAAAGGGGATACGGATCTGCTTGATTCCGACATTCGCAAACATTTCATTGGAATACGTGAGACAGCCGTTGGTTTTGAAGCATTGTCTGATCATAAGGCAGAGGCCGAACAGTTATTTGGCAGGCTTGCCCTCTTACAAAGACCTACGCTGGAAGACCTCATTTATTTCACGGCGAAGGGAGGACGCAAATATGCTTAACCTACTTCGTAAAGATTTCATTGTACTAAAAAGTTCACTTTGGATCATTGCATTATATCTGGTTGTATTCAGTCTTGCATTTATACCGCAGAGTGAAATGTCGATGTATTTTGTAGGAATCTATACCGCATTTGGTTCGGTCATCCTTGCAACTATGATTGATATCAGAAACCATAATCATAATTTTCTGGTCACACTTCCGATTAGTCGCAAGCAGATTGTGAAAGCAAAGTACCTTTCCGCTATCTTATATACGTTTTTTGGAGTTCTTGCTTCATATGGGATTCACTGGCTCGTGAAATTGAATTATTCTGAGCTGAATAAGCCGAACTACTCTATAGTCGATATTCTGTTTGCAGTAGGCATAGTGTTTGTTCTGGTTTCAATCTATATGCCTCTGTTTTATTCACTTAGCAAGAAGGGAGCTGCCATTATCAATGCAGTATTCATGACCTCTCTCATCATCCTTGCGCAACCAGTTGCTGTGCTCTTGAATATAGTGAACGAGAAAGGCAGGATTGGTGTGCCATTAATAATTTTAATTTCAATGGGCATCTTGTTATTGCTCTTTGTATCTTATGTTGTTACAGTTCGCCTATTTTCCAGGAAGGACTTGTAGAACACAGGGGAAATCGCTATAAGAGTCGCCACATGGCGACTCTTCGTGTTAACTGAGGTTGTATTTAAAAGAATAGCTTTATCCCATCTTCTTGGTACTGAAAAGCGGACTGAACACGCACTTATATACTTTTAGCCAGCGTAATAAGCCTGTTCATGCCTTCCCGAATCTGCTGCTCATGTGCATAAGAGAAGGACAAACGCAGCTTGCGACTGGCTGAATGATCCGAAGAATCGAATACGGTTCCGGGTACAAAGGCAACGGATTGTTCCATGCATCGGTGAAGCAGTCTTCCGGTATCCACGCCCTTCGGAAGCTCCACCCAAAAGTTGAGTCCGCCCTCGGGTCGGGTCCACTTCCAGTCCGTTTCCAGGAGATATTGTTCCATCACTTCCATACGCAGCTGGATGGCGGTCCGCAGCTTGGACAGATGCTGATGCATACGTTCTGACTGAAAATAACGGAGAAAAAGCTTCTGATTCAGGAGAGGCGATCCGTTATCTGTCAGTGATTTTACGGCCTGTAGGCCTGGCATGAAACGCTGACGGCATATGATGGCTGCAATCCGCAGCCCGGGTGCAACATACTTGCTATAACTGCGAATGTACAAGGTGTGTCCGGTGGTGTCATAGGTGAAAATGGGTGCAGGAGGTTTCTCCTTAAAATAGATATCATAGGTGCTGTCGTCCTCGAGCAGGAAACATCCATACTGTTCTGCAAGTTCGGGTAAGTGTTTGCGCTGTTCTACTGGAACATTCATGCCGGTTGGATTCTGAAAGGTCGGTGTCATATAAAAGAGGCGTGGCTTTTCACTCTTCATCAGATGTTCGATCTGCTCCAGATCATAACCCTCGGGATGAATGTCGGTGAAGATGAGCCGGGCACCTTGTTTGCGGAAAATTTCCATTGCCGGTCCATACGTAGGCCGTTCCATCAGGACCCGATCCCCGGGCTTGACCAGCGTCCGCGAGATGACGTCAATCGCTTGCTGGGCACCCGATGTAATTAACACCTCGTCTGCGGAGAGGTAGAAGCGTTCCTTGGTTGTCAGATGGCTTGCCATCGCACTGCGCAACTCCAGATCTCCCTGAATCGTGGAGTACGTTCCGAGCAGACGTGGATATTGATCCAGCAGATCACGCATCAGTTCTCCCCAATACCGATTGGGAAGCAGGGCGGGATCAATCAATGATTTGGAAAACTGGAATTCGGCTTCGAGCGATTGTACACGTGCGAGGGAGTCCCAGTGCAGCCAAGCAGACACGGCGGGATCATCAGCCTGATCGGTTACTGAGAATGGAGTTGCCGGGCTGACATAATAGCCGGACTTGTCTTTCACATAAACATTCCCGCGCTCCTTTAACTCCTGATAGGCTTTGAAAACGGTCAGCCGATGTACGCCGAGCAGCTCGGACAGGCTTCGTACAGATGGCAGTTTTTCATGTTCAGCCCACTCTCCCGCTTCAATACGCACAACGAGATAATGGATGACTTGCTCATATAATTTCAGACTGTTATCTGTCATCATCAAGGTTTTGCCCATCCGGCTCACACTCCTTTTGAACTCTATTGTAACAGCTAATAGGCGATAACTGTTCTGTTTTGTTCATTCTGTTCTGTAGACCATGAGATATGATGAAGAACAGATAAAGGAGTGGTATTCATGGTGGGTATTGCATTTACGGTCATGTGTCTTATTTTCGGTACAACGTTTCTGGCTATCAAAATTGGAGTGGAGGCTGGCATGCCGCCTTTTCTGTCAGCCGGACTGCGTTTTGTAATCGCGGGAGCGCTGATGTTTGCATGGATGTGGATGAAGGGCAAAGTGAGCTGGTCCCTACTGTTCCGCAAGGAGATGTTGTTGACGGGAGCGGGTCTGACCTTCGGCACCTTTGCCACATTATATTGGGCTGAACAGCATGTGAGCTCGGGTGTGGGTGCCATTTTGTCAGCGACAGGGCCACTGATGATTATGCTGATGCAGACGGCGCTGTTACGGCAAAAAACATCTGCTCGTATGATGGTGGGCTGCCTAATCGGGTTCACCGGTGTGGTTCTGGTTGTGCTGCCAGGTGTATCGCTTGGTGCAGGTTCCCTGTTCATGTGGGGCTGTATTGCGGTATTGGTGGGGGAAGTCTGTTATTCTGCAGGCGCATTGTACTCCAAAAAGGTCATTCATCAGTTCAAGGAGGCTAGTCCTGTAGCCATTAATGCGGTGCAGATGATGTACGGGGGATTGCTGCTAACTCTGCTCTCTGCTGGAACGGAATCGTGGAATATGTCTGTTCTGGACTGGGTGCCTGCTGTCTCGTCGGTGATCTATCTGACGGTCATCGGCTCGATGGTGGGGCATAGTCTGTTCTACTGGATTATGTCGCGTACCAATCCGTTATTCCCGGCAACCTGGTTATACATCTCACCCCCCATCGCCGTTGGGCTTGGCGCTGTTGTCTATGGTGAGCATGTCAGCTGGGTTACGTGGATCGGTGTGGTGCTGGTCGTTTCGGGTCTGCTGGCGATGAATGAGAAGGTGATGGGTTGGATTTGGAAAAAAAGCCGTTCCAATTCGGTAGTTCAAACCTCTAAACCCGTGGTGAAGTAGGGCTACGTATTACCACTGGAATGAAAGAAACTAAAACTCTCGCGTTACTTCATCGTAAGATGTCGTAAACGGGAGTTTTTTGTTGAGACGAATTAAATATAGGTTATAAGAAGAAGCTGGATATGATATAGTATGGGATGCGCTTAACAATGTAGAGAGGAGAAACTTATACCCGACGAAGTATTTTAACTTAGCATGTGGGAGAAAAGATTAATTAAGTTCAATCTATGCAAAACAACCAGACTGTCATTAGGGAGCTGCATTATTGTGGAAGATGAATTTCATGTGATTTCAATTATTTTAGGTTTTGTTGCTTTTTTAGTGTATCTCTTTTTTGCATTTAGTCATCGTTATCTAGCTTTCTATGGCTATTTTATCATCTGGGGTGGACTTTTGTTTCTAAGTATTAAGTTCGATATGGATTTTTATTGGGTGAATCAGGCGGTTCCAAGTATGGTGGGTAGTATGATTGGGATGCTCTGGGGATTCTTTAGCAGTGCTGGAGAAGATGCAAGTCACTACCGGGCTGAGAAGAGGGAACAACGAGAGCGTGCTGTTAGAGCACTAGAGAAAATGGCCAATAAAAAATGAGTTTTTAGAAAATGGATACATACTTATAATAAAAGCCCTGCACAAGCGAGATATCGCTGTGGAGGGCTTTTTGTTTTGTTTTCTGACATAACACATTATGCAAAATGCGCTTTTCTGAAATGCTTACTCTGCGTTCAGCACAAACTTCTCAATAACCTCTTTTACGCCGTCTTCGTTATTGCTCGCCGTAATGTAATCAGCCAGCTCTTTAAGAGCGGGGATGGCATTCCCCATCGCTACACCAAGACCGGCAACTTCGAGCATCTCATGGTCGTTCCAGGAGTCGCCGATGGCAATACACTCGCTGAGCTGGTGACCAAAGTGGTCTGCCAGGAAAGTAAGGGCGTGGCCTTTGGTTCCTTCATTGTGCATGATCTCCAGGAAGTAAGGTTTGGACTTGGTGATATGCACTTGAGGTCCGAGCAATTCACGCAGGTCAACGGCAACCTTATCCAAGTAGTCCGGCTCATCGATAATAAGCAGTTTCGGTGTTTTTTGTTCGATGACTTTGATGAAATCAGATTCGATATAATATTGGGTGCCATTTAATTTGGCGTAATCACGCAGCTTGTCGTTTTCCTCACGGGCATACAGCTTGTCGTCAATGTATGTTTGAAGGTGGAGATTGTTCTCCAGGCAGTAATCATACAATTTGCGGGAAGCTTCCTGTGGAACGTAACGTTCATAAAGTACTTTTTCGTCCAGCAGGTTTTTCACCAAAGCACCTTGATACGTAATGATGGGCACGTTAAGTCCGGTTTGACGAGCAAGCGCTTGTGCGGAAGCATAAGCACGTCCAGTCGCCAGTGTTACCGTTACACCATGGGCAACCGCTTGTTCCAGTGCAGTCTGTGTGGCAGGGGTTACTTCCTTGTTGTCGTTGATCAGTGTGTCATCAATGTCGATTGCGATTAATTTGTAGCTCATCTGTGTGTTTCTCTCCTTTTTTATCTGTATCTATACTGACGAACGAAAAAATTAGTTTTACACGAAGCCACTCCGAATACAGATTCATCTTTCGATCGCTGTTATCCCCGGATTTTTGATTCCATTCCCCAAGGGGAAATCCGTTGATAAGCGTATGCTTCCGATGTAGCTTTTTTTCAAAAAGCTTTAAGCGAATGCTTCGCTTCTCCCGATGAATTCTGTCTTCTCCGTTAACGTGTAATCTTAGACTTCGTTCTAAAACTATACCTACATCTAAATCCTACTCTTCCAGAAAAACAAGGCCGATAAAGTCTTCCAGCTCAAGGTTGCCGAAGTAGTGTTTTACATCCAGCCCCTCAAGTGCAGTACGCACCTCGGATTCCTCATAACGCTTGCCGCGCAGCATATCCTCGATATCCGCTACATCGCCTACACCGAAGAAGTCGCCGAAGATTTTGATATCTTCGATGCGTCCATCCTTGATGTTCATGCGCAGATCGATGATGCCGACAGGGAATTTGCGAGTGTGCTTCACATTGCTTTCCGGAGACAAGCCATAGTTCCAGTCCCAGTTGTTATAACGCTCAGCAGAGATTTCCTTTATTTTGTCCCAGTCCTTGTCAGTCAGCTTGTATTGAGGGACGTCTTGTGGCTCCATTCTGAAAATGTGACGCAAAAGCTCATCACGGAACTGCTCGATCGTCAGGTTGGTGTCAATCAGATCCCGTATGTTGGCGACCCGGCTGCGCACGGACTTGGTGCTCTTGGATTTGAATTTCTCGGGATTGACGTTCAGGGAAGCCTGAACATGCTCCAGATTCAGATCAAACATCAAGGTTCCATGACTGAACATGCGCCCACGTGTGGAAAACTGAGCGTTGCCCGAAATTTTCTTTTCGCCCACTTGCAGATCATTACGCCCGGTCAACTCGGCATTTACACCAAGCTCGTGCAAAGCCTCAACGACAGGCTGGGTAAACTTGCGGAAATTGTGGAAGGATTGACCGTCATCCGCTGTAATAAAACTGAAATTCAGGTTGCCCAGATCGTGATATACCGCTCCGCCGCCCGAAAGACGACGAACCACCTGCACGCCGTTATCCTGAACGTACTCGATATTAATTTCTTCAATTGTATTTTGGTGCTTTCCGATGATGATCGACGGACGGTTGATGTAGAACAGCAGATAGCTGTCATCCTCCATCGGCAGATGCTTCAGAATGTACTCCTCAATGGCAAGGTTTACAGAAGGATCTGTAATGCCCTGGTTGTCTACAAACAGCATGGTCATTCCTCCATTAATGTATGTGAGGGATTGCTAGTCCCTTATGTAGTGAACCTTGGATATCAAACGGAACCGAAATTCCTCTTCTATTGTAAACGAATTATGGTTGGGACACAAAGAAAACAGGATTGACCCACACCTCCCGTGCCATCCATAATAAAAAGGACATACAGAAAGGATGACGGAAGAATGACCGGTTATATCGAAGTGTTCGGACATGGCGGGGACGTGGAGACGGCTGCGTCACGATTTGGGAGGGAAGCCACTGAATTTCTGGATTTCAGTGCCAACATTAATCCGCTCGGTCCGCCCAGAGAAGTGCTGGAGTCTATACAGCAAGGGTTGCAGTCCGTGATTCGGTACCCCGATCCGGGGCATCGTAGATTCAAAGCACTGCTGAGCGAGCGTCTTGGTGTGATGCAGGAGCAGATTTCCGTGGGCAATGGTGCAGCCGAAAGTATGGCGCTCATTCTGCTGGGGCTTGCCCCGCGCAAGGTGGGTACAGTGGAACCGGGATTCTCGGAGTATCGGGCGTTGGCAGAACAATTCGGTGCCGAGGTTGTGCATACAGAGGGAAGAGAAGAGCTGGCGTGGCGAGCGGAACCCGAGGACATCGAACAGCTCATGGAAAAGGTAGACCTGCTCTTCCTCGGTCAGCCCAACAATCCGAACGGTGTACAATATCCGCTTGAGGTATTGCAAAGGCTTGCCCGCAAAGCGGAAAAAACGGGAACTGTCCTCGTCATTGATGAGGCATTTATGGATTTTATCCCGGTAGCCCGGCGCCAGTCCCTGGCAGCACATCTGAGCGACTATCCCAATGTGATCATCATTCGTTCGATGACGAAGTTTTATGCCATTCCGGGCTTGCGTCTCGGATATGCTTTGGGCCGTGCGGAATACATCCAGGCAATGACGAAGAAACAGGTGACCTGGAGTGTCAACGGTCTGGCGCTTATGGCAGGTGAAGCCTGTCTGCGCAGTGGAGAACGGTACGAACAGGAGACCCTATCACAGATCACGCGTGAACGGGAACATCTCATCGCTGGACTGCAGGCGTATGGATGTGCGGTGACACCAGGAGAAGCGAACTTTATTTTGGCACGTGTTCCAGCGCCTTGGACAGCAGCATCCATGCAGGAGGCGCTGGGCCAAAGGGGGATCTTGATTCGCAGCTGTGCGATGTATCCGGGGCTTGACGAAGGCCATGTACGTTTCGCGGTCAAGGATGCAGACGCCAATGCTACTTTGCTCGAAGTGCTGGGCAGCGTGCTGGAAAGCAAGGGAGATCCGAATGCTGATCAGACCTCCATTCATGAATCAAGTCAGTTGGAGCAGGCGAAAGGTTCGGAGCAGGAACAGGGAGGGAAGCGGCAGTGACACTCCCGTTTTATAACTACTTTGCGAATGGAAAAACAGATGAGAATGAATATGCAGCCTCTTCCTGGCCGGGACTAAACATATCTGCATATGAACGACATATCAAAGCACAGAGCCCAAGGGCTGCCCAAGCGTTGTCGAGTGCGGTATATGGCGGTGGGATGCTAGAACTGGATCGCATATTTAACATCTATGTGGACAGGCATTACCGCTGTGATGATCCGCCGCGTGATATCGAACAAGCACTGCATGAATGGCGTGAGTCAGAGGATCAATGTGCCGGATTGCTGACAGCGGTAAGGCTGGAGCATACCTCCATTCAGGAATTTACAAGTGATGAATTTGGTCTTCTGTGCTGCACCACTGCGGGGGTATCGAATGCAGCACGCGCGGGGTCGGAGAGAACGGTATTTGATGCGGCAGGAAATAAGACGATGGCTTCCGGCAGGGACCACTCTGCTCCTTCAGCACGGAATCTAACGATGCAGCCCTATGTCCCGGGTACAATTAACATCATGCTCTGGTTGAATGGACGCATGACCACCGGGGCGATGGTGAATGCGGTGCAGACGGCGGTGGAAGCCAAAGCGGCAGCGCTGGCGGATGCAGGTGTTTTGGATTCAGAGAACGGGTTGCCCGCCACCGGCACCACAACTGATGCCATTGTGTTTGCAGTACGTCAGGCAGTGGAGGAACCACAACCGATGATTACTTATGCCGGGACGGCGACTACGGCGGGGGCGGCGATTGGCAGATTGGTATACGACACGGTGACGGAGAGCCTTCAGGCCGGACTGTTATGGAAAGAGAGGATCAGGCACAAATGACTTTTGAGATAGAGCATCTATGGACCTGGCCGTTCTGGACAGGCATGGCTGGAGCCTGGATTATTATACTGGCGTACCTGTTGGACCGATGTATCGGTGATCCGCGCTGGATTCCCCACCCGGTGATTGGCATGGGAAAAGGCATCTCGGCGTTGGAGCGTGTCATTCGCTCGCATGTGAACACAGATTCGGGGCTGAAGAGAGCAGGGCTGTTGTTCCCGCTTGTGGTTGCGGGGGCTTCTTTTGCCATCACTTGGGGACTTGTATATGTGCTTGGATTGATTCATCCTGTCATTGCGGCGGCAGCTGAAGTGGTGCTCATCGCAACGACCATTGCTTCAAAAGGGCTGAAGGATGCAGGTATGGAAGTGTATCGTCATCTGAAGCAGCAGGATTGGCCGGCGGCCAGACGTTCACTGAGCATGATTGTAGGACGTGATACGGCGCATCTGGATGAACCGGAGGTTGTGCGGGGAACGGTAGAGACGGTTGCTGAAAATATTGTGGATGCCATTGTATCCCCGTTATTCTATGCGCTTATTGGAGGCGCTCCGCTAGCCATGGCTTATCGTGCCGTCAACACACTGGATTCCATGGTCGGATATAAAAATGACAAGTATCTGCATCTTGGCTGGGCCTCGGCCCGTCTGGATGATGTGGCGAACTGGATACCTGCCCGGCTCACCGCAATTCTGTTAATCGTGGGTGCCTGGGTCATGAAATTTGATGCCAAAGGAGCAGCACGGATGGTCGATCGGGATGCAAGACTGCATCCAAGTCCGAATAGCGGGTTTCCCGAATCAGCAGTGGCTGGAGCACTGGGCATCCGACTTGGCGGACATAACGTGTATCACGGAGTTGCTTCGTTTCGTGCCTACATGGGCGAGGCTACACGGCCGATGGAAGCCGAGGATATTGTGCGAACATCACGCCTGATGTTCTGGTCCGCAGGGGCTTTTGTTGTACTTTGCGTGTTAATATCGCTGGGTGTGTGGCTGGCAGGAGGGATGCTGTTATGGCCCTGAATGAGGGGAATGCAGGCAAGGACGTACATACGGATCAACCGGCTTCAATGAAACGAAACATTCTGTGGGTCCGTCACGGGACAACGCTATGGAATGTGGAAAAAAGATACCTGGGGCATACCGACATCGGTCTGCTGCCAGATGCCAAAGAAGAACTGGCTCCGCTTCATGAACAATTGAGCGGTGTTTCGTGGCACGAGGTATATTGTAGTGATCTGCTGCGCTGCCGACAGACGCTGGAACAGATGCTTCCTGATGCCGGCGGAAAGGTGAAGTTCGATCAGCGTCTGCGGGAAATTGATTTTGGACAGTGGGAAGGGCTAACATATGAGCAGCTCAAGGATAACCCAGAGTACCGAAACTGGATTGATGCGCCGCAGAAGGTCACTCCGCCTGATGGGGAATCGTGGCAGGGGTTTACGGAGCGAATGGATTCATTTCTCCAAGAGATGTTGTTGGAGAGGTGCTCTTCAATGCACGTTGATGAGGGACGGGAACCTACCATAGTTGTGGTTACGCATGGTGGTGTCATCCGATATGCCTTGTCCCGTCTGATTGCCGGGCTTGGGTTCTGGGATACACATGTCGTACCGGGACAGGCGATTCAGGTCCAGCTTGATCGACAGGGGAATCAATGGTCTGGCAGCAGAGTGACTTTTCCACCAATCGGGTTGTAAGGATGTACAATATACCCTATAATCACAACAGAAGTGTGACTTCAGCATGGATACAGATACGGTGCAGGCTGTGAAGGCTAATGCGTATATAACATGCAGAATTTACATGACAATGTTATACCATATCAGCGACCAAGGGTCCCGCGTGTGAAGGCTGTTTTCATGGCAGATTAGTACGAGTCGTGAAACACACAAGGGTGAAATGGGGAAGTCGGTGCAAATCCGGCACGGTCCCGCCACTGTAAAACAGGATGATTCCTGTAAGTCAGGTTACCTGCCCTGGACGTACAAACCGGTGTTCCTTCGAGGAAAGGACAGCGTTTCGGGCTATTCTATGCGCATGGACAACCCTTGGTTGAACATGTACAGATCGCCATATGCGAGACGTCATCCCTGATCCTGGACGTAAGGATTAGGGATTTTTTATTGTTCATGCAAGATGAACTGAGACCAATTTTACATGAGTTCACTCCGATTGCAGTACCATCTTCCGATCGCTGTTATTCCCGGATTTTTTTGATTCCCTTTTCGATAGGGAAAATCCGGTCATAAAGGCGAACACTTCGTTTCTTCAGATCGGTTCTGCACTCTCCGTTAGCGTGTAAATGTTGCAGTTCAAACCTTGCATAGGAACACCAAGGCAAGGCGTAGTAAGAGTTCAAGCATGATGCAAGAAAATAGTACAGATAGAGAAGGGGAGAATAACAGAATGAATTTCAAGAATTGGAAAAGCGTAGCGTCCCTGCTAAGTGCAGCGGCACTCGCACTGGCTTTGGCCGGATGTGGCAATGCAACAACGAACGAGGGCACAGGTACTTCACAGCAACCGGCACAGGAGCAGTCCCAAGGACAGGCGCAGACGGACCTCAAAACACAATATCCACTGACCGTTACGGATGCAACGGGTGAATCGTTTACTTTTGAACAGGCGCCAGCCAAAATTGTATCCGTGTCACCAGCTGAGACAGAGTCCCTGTTTGCCCTTGGATTGGATGAACAGATCGTTGGTGTATCCGACTATGATGATTATCCTGAGGCAGCAACAACCAAAGCGAAAATGGGCGGCATCACCAAGCCCAACGAAGAGTCCATCATTGCATCTGAAGCCGACATTGTCTTTACAGGTATCTCGATGAGTGAGGATGCCGTGAAGAAGCTGCGCGAACTCGGTATTACCATTTTCAAAACGGATCCTAAATCCATTGACGATGTGATGAACAATATCGAAACCTTCGGTAAAATCACCGATCATCAGGAAAAAGCACAAGAAATCATCACTCAGATGAAACAGGACGTGACGGATGTAACCGAAGCGGTGAAGGCAGTTAAACCGGAAGAGAAGAAAAAAGTATACGTTGAATTCTCCCCAGGTTGGTCGGTAGGTAAAGGTGAGTTCATGGACGAACTGATCACTGTAGCCGGAGGAACCAATATCGCTTCAAACGAAGAAGGCTGGTACCAAATCAATGAAGAAAACGTGATTGCCTCCAACCCCGATGTAATCTTGTATGCCAACGATGTAATTGATGAAAACTCCAAAACACTGGATCAGATCATCAAGGCGCGCAGTGGCTGGGATCAAATTACGGCTGTGAAAAATGACGCTGTTATTGGCCTGGATGCCAACCTGTTGAGCCGTCCGGGTCCACGGGTAACTCAAGGGTTGAAAGAAGTAGCCAAAGCGATCTACCCTGACTTGTTCCAATGAGTAAAAAGCTGATCCTGTTCGGAACGACGGGCATGGTGCTGCTGGTGCTCACCGTGCTCATCTGCACGGGCATTGGTTCAGTAGCTTTGCCAATTCGGGATATTGCGGGCATCCTGATTCACAAAATTCCCTGGGTGGGCGACTGGATTACACCGGATTGGAATAAGGCAGCCGAACAGATTATCTGGAAAGTCCGTTTTCCGCGTGTACTGCTTGCTGTGCTCGTGGGGGCTTCACTGGCCATTGCGGGTGCGGGCTTCCAGGGTGTGCTGCGTAATCCGCTGGCCGATCCGTTTACGCTCGGTGTATCATCTGGTGCGTCGGTAGGGGCGGCTTTCCTGATTTTCTTCGGATTGCAGTACGCACTGATCGGAATCTGGACGTTGCCTCTGATTGCGTTTTTGACGGGTGTAATCACGTTATGGTTTGTTATGGCACTGGCTCGTGAAGGGCGTAAAATTCCAACACACAGCCTCATTCTGGCGGGTGTGGTCATGCAAAGTTTCCTAGGCGCAGTGGTTTCCTTCCTGTCGACCATGTCGAAACAGACGATTAATGAAATTATATACTGGACGATGGGAAGTCTGGCATTACGCGGGTGGTCGTATACGGCCATCCTTTTCCCGTATTTTCTGCTCGGGCTAATCTTTCTCTGGAGTCGTGCACGCTCATTAAATGTGCTTGCGCTGGGAGAACGTCAAGCGGCACATATCGGGATCGGAGTGGACAGGCTTAAGCTGTCCGTGCTGGCAGTCGGCACACTGCTGACCGCCGGGGCTGTCTCGGTATCAGGTGTCATCGGATTCGTTGGATTGGTGATCCCGCATATGTTGCGGCTGCTGGTGGGGCCGGATTACCGACTGCTGGTACCTCTGTCTGCCATTGGGGGAGCGATCTTCATGGTGTGGGCCGATACCATCGCAAGATCGTTGCTGGCGCCCACTGAAATTCCGCTCGGGGTGGTCACTGCCTTTGTTGGTGCGCCGTTCTTTGCTTACCTGCTGCACCGGAACAAAAAGTTGCAGAGGGGGATGATGCCATGAATTCCAGTACCCGTTCCAACTTGACTTCGACTTCCCTTATCTCCATTAAGGGAGCAGGAAAATCATATGGTAACCACCAGGCATTGCGTAGTGTAGACTGGCATGTCGGTGAAGGTGACTGGTGGGGAATTGTCGGTCCAAACGGCAGCGGCAAGTCCACTCTGATCCAGCTTATTGCCGGAACGGAACAGTTAAGCGAAGGTGAGATCTGTATTGATGGTCGAGACATCGGCTCATACAGTCGTAAGGACCTGTCGCGCATGATTGCTGTATTGCAGCAGGATGGCTTGCCAACCATCTCCTATCCCGTGCGAGACGTGGTGGAGATGGGGCGATATCCGTACCAGAACTGGCTGGGGCGGGAAGCGGGTGATGGGGCACTTGTGGTAGACAGGGTGCTGGAAGACCTGGGATTGACGGAGCTCGCGGACAGACCTCTGGATGCACTCAGCGGTGGACAACGGCAGCGGGTCGCACTAGCCAAAGTGATGGCTCAGGAGCCACGGTTGTTGCTGCTGGACGAGCCGACTACTTTTCTGGATATTAAGTATCAATTGCAATTCATGGAATTGTTATCGGCATGGCGACAGAGAAATAACATTACGATTGTGGCTGTGCTGCATGATCTGAATCTGGCCGCATTATTTTGCGATCACATTCTGGCGCTGCGTGAGGGCATGGCGGTGGGAAAGGGCACACCTCATACGTTGATCAACGAAGAGAATATCCAGGACATATTTCGCGTCAGACCCGCGATTGTCTCCCATCCCGACCATGACATACCTCAACTGCTGCTGCGGCGGGACATCGATTAGTTGAAGCGGGGCAACCCATATTTTGATGAAGGAAGTGCTGGTTGTATGAATAATGAACAGATGTTGGAGCAATTAACGAAAAGGATTACCGCTCCTGACCAGGATGTGGCGGCAGAAACCTCTGCGCATGTGGATTCGTTGACGAAGCCGCCGGGAAGTCTGGGCAAATTGGAAGAGCTGGTAATCCGCCTGGCTGGCATGACGGGTAATGCACGTCCGCGTTTTGATCACAGGGCGGTCATTGTCATGGCAGCAGATCACGGCGTAGTTGAAGAAGGCATCAGTGCTTTTCCTGCTGAAGTAACCCCGCAGATGGTCCTGAATTTCCTCGCTGGGGGTGCAGCCGTGAATGTGCTTGCACGTCATGCAGGTGCTGATGTGATCTGTGTGGATATCGGGGTGAATGCCGATCTTGAACATCCGAATCTGCTTTCCCGTAAAATTCGCAAAGGCACGGCCAACATGGCCCGAGGCGCAGCGATGACAAGGGATGAGGCCGTTCGGGCGATCCTTGCAGGAGCCGAAGTTGTATCGGCAGAGGTGGCGAAGGGAACACAGCTGTTTGTAACCGGGGAGATGGGAATCGGCAACACCACCGCAAGTGCTGCGGTAATGAGCGCATTAACCGGAGTTGCACCAGCTGCCGCCGTAGGAAGAGGAACCGGCATTGATGATGCAGGCTTGCAGCGTAAGGCTGCTGTAGTCAGCCGGACACTTAGCGTAAACGCTCCGAACCCGGAAGATGCACTGGATGTTCTGTGTAAAGTGGGGGGACTTGAGATTGCCGGACTCACGGGGGTTATCCTCGCAGCAGCTGCTCATCGTTGCCCGGTTGTTGTAGACGGGTTCATCTCTACCGCCGCGGCACTGGTCGCAAGACAACTTGCACCTCTGAGTACAGCTTATATGATCGCTTCTCATACGTCACATGAAAATGGACATGGAGCGCTTTTGCGTGAACTGGACCTGAAATCGATGCTGGATCTGGACATGCGCCTGGGTGAAGGCACAGGCGGCGTGCTTAGTCTTCATCTGATTGATGCAGCATGCCTTATTCTGAACGAGATGGCGACCTTTGCAAGCGCGGGTGTCTCGGATGGGACAAGCCCTGCTTCGGATGACTCATCCGTGCAAAGAGAGGGTTCCCAATGAGCGTACTGGTGACGGGCGGGGCACGTAGTGGCAAAAGCTCCTTTGCCGAACGTCTCTGCATGCAGCGTTCCTCGGAGGCCTGGTATGTGGCGACAGCCCAGGCGTACGATGATGAAATGCGTGAGCGTATCGCCATGCATCAGCAGCAGCGCGAGGCATCGGGGTATCTGTGGCATACGATGGAAGAGCCGATGCATCTGCCTGCTTTGATTAATCGCATGGGTGAAGGGCACACAGGGACTTCAGCACCCACTATTCTGGTGGATTGCCTGACGCTTTGGCTGACGAATGTTTTGTTAGCACATGAGCATGACGAGAAGCAGGTGTTACAGGGACATTTGGATGCGCTGGTTGAAGCGATTCGAATCTATCCCGGTTTGCTTGTTCTTGTTACAAATGAAGTGGGGGACGGGATCGTACCGGAATATGCCCTTGGCAGGAAATATCGGGATTTGGCCGGTGTATTAAATCAGCGCATTGCGGCGATATGCGGTGAAGTGTTTCTGGTGACCGTAGGCATTGCGACCGAACTGAAAAGCAAGGAGTATCGCTTATGAAGGATGGCACGTCTGCTCCTCAGCGCAAACATGCCGCTGCAGCCGCTTTTCAATTTTTGTCCCGTTTCCCTGTCAAAATGCACATCGAATTTGTCCCGCCGCTGCTGCGTGAAAGTGTTGTTTTTTATCCGCTGGTCGGTGCTGCCATCGGTCTGTGTGTCTGGCTCGCGGGAGCCTTAAGCGGCGCAGTGCTTCCCGCCTTTCCGGCTGCCGTCCTGACCTTGACGTTGTGGGTATGGCTCACTGGTGGGCTTCATCTTGACGGATGGATGGATACGGCGGATGGCTTGCTCAGTTATCGTACCCGTGAGCGGATGCTGGAGATTATGAAGGACAGCCGTGTGGGGGCCATGGGCGTGATCGCCTGCGTCTTGCTGCTGATGATGAAAGCAGCGCTGATCGCCGATTTCATTGCCCGGGGCCACTGGGTGTATGGTGCGCTGTTGATCCTGCCCATGATCTGGAGCCGCTGGTTCATGGTGTATGCGATGTCTGCATGGCCGAATGCGCGCGGAGATGATGGACTTGCCGTATTGTTCAAAGGACTCGGTGAGCGGAAAGAGGTCCAGCGTGCACGCAGCTCAGCCGTGGGGCTGACCTTGATCGCAGGGGCAGTTACGTTTGCCGCGGTGTGGCTTTTCAAGCCGGATATGGGCATTGCAGATGCAATGCTGAGTGGTCTGGGAACACTGCCATGGTGGCTATACCCGGTGACGGCCGTTATTATACTGCCTGTGGCGTGTTATTACATCGGCCGATTCGTGGCAGCGCGGATCAGTGAACGACTCGGCGGTTTAACCGGGGATACGTATGGTGCCATCAATGAGCTGCTGGAGGCGGCTTTGTTGACTGTGCTGAGCGTGCTTCAAGGACTGTTTTGGCTTTAACTTTTGAAGTGTGAAGCAGTTTGGATAGCGTTACGCATGAGGTTGGCAGCAAGGTGATCTGGAGATAACACGTAGACAGGGGGAGAGATCGTGGAGAGTAAGCTTGTACAGCAAACAGCAGCAGTACTCATGCTGCAAGGGACGGCTTCTGATGTGGGCAAAAGTGTCATTACAACGGCATTATGCCGTATATTCAAGCAGGATGGCTTCAAGCCAGCCCCGTTCAAGTCACAGAATATGGCGCTGAATTCCTATGTGACGGAAGATGGCAAGGAGATTGGTCGGGCCCAGGGGGCCCAGGCCGAAGCCTGCGGTATTGAGGCGACAACCGATATGAACCCGATCCTGATCAAGCCGGTGCGGGACATGCATTCGCAGATCGTGGTACACGGTGTACCTTTTGCCCAGATGAGTGCTTCGGACTATCGTCAGCATTTCCTGCCTGAAGCAAAGCAGACGGTTATGGATGCGTTGAACCGGCTACGGGATACCTATGATATTGTGCTGATGGAAGGGGCAGGCAGTCCTGCCGAGATCAATCTGAAGGATCGGGATATCGTCAATATGAATCTGGCAGGTTGGGCTGATGCACCGGTAATTCTGATCTCTGATATTGATCGGGGCGGGGTATTTGCTTCCATCGTTGGCACATTGGAGCTGTTAGAGCCGCATGAGGTCCAGCGTGTGAAGGGTTTTATCATCAACAAGTTTCGCGGCGATCTGTCCCTGTTGCAGCCTGGACTCGATTGGCTCGAAGAACGGACAGGCATTCCAGTATTAGGTGTATTGCCTTACATAAGAGATATTCAGATTGAAGCAGAGGATTCAGTGGTGCTGGACTCCATGCGTCATGGGAAATCCGGCAAAACCGAGCTGGATCTGGCGGTGATCCGATATCCGCGAATTTCCAACTTTACAGACTTCGATGCACTTTCCCGTGAGCCGGATGTGAATGTGCGTTACGTGACATCGCCAGAGGAATTGGGCAGTCCGGATGCCATTCTTCTGCCGGGTACGAAGGATACGATAGGGGATCTGGGATTTCTGCGTGAGTCTGGTCTGGAGCAGGCAATCGCCAGCCAGACCGAGCGTGAGCATGTCCAAATCGTAGGCATATGTGGCGGATACCAGATGCTGGGACGTCATCTGAAGGACCCATTTGCTGTGGAGGCAAATCAGATTCAGGAAGCGAAAGGACTTGGCTGGCTTCCGCTATCGACAACGTTTCTTCAGAACAAACAGACGGTTAGAGCTTCCGGTCGAGTGCAGCCTGATCATCCTGTTCGTCTGTATAGTGAACAAGATGCAGCTGACGCTTCATTACCTGTAAACGGATATGAGATTCATATGGGTGTTACGGAGTGCCACGAGCCGGAGCATGTCACCGGATTGTTTGAAATCTCCCATCCAGGTGGTGAATCATTCCATGAAGGCTGGGGCACAACGGATGGCAGGGTGTGGGGAACTTATCTGCATGGTTTGTTTGAAAGTGATCAATTCCGACGTTCATGGCTGAATGGTTTACGTGTTGGAAAAGGACTGGTTCCGCTTCAGGAGACATACAGTGCGCATGAACGTAAAGAGATGGAGTTCGATCGGGTAGCCGAATCATTGCGTTCGGCATTGGATATGCAGCGTGTGTACGAGATAATGGGTATTAAGTTACCGGAGTGAGCGGGAGAACAGAGTCAACAGCCGATCTGAGCGAGAAAACATCAAGTGATATATCAGTATGGGAATGTGATTAATACGCTCAGGTATTGATTATGAAATGGATTAAATGCATTTGTTAATCGTCATAACACAGTTCTTATACAACAATACCCCCATGTCCGACAAACCGTTCTCTGGAAACGGGATGTTAGCGGCATGGGGGTATTGTATATCCTATGATTAAATAAGGTTTAAATCAGGTGATGATGGGTTAATGGTTTACCTGTTAGTTTATTTTGAATTTCTTCATGGCGGATTGCAGCTCTACAGCTTGTTCATGCAGATGGCGAACCGTATCCGAATGTGAATCCATCTCGCTGAGTTGAAGATCTGCTGTTGAAGCAATCTGTAACATGCTCTCACGGGATTTGGACGTAATCTGTGCCGTTTCTTCCACGGACGCACTTACTTCTTCAGCACTAGCGGATACTTGTTGTGTCGAAGCAGAGACGGTCTGAATGGTCAGATTGACGTTCTGGATCAATTCATTCAGTTGCTGGAAGGCTGAGCCTGCTTGTTGAACAACAGTTGTACCTGAATCAATCTCCTGGGTAACACGGTTCATGGCATCAACAGACCGTTCAGCGTCTTCTCGAATGGTGCCCAGATAATCCGAGATTTCCTCTGTGGCTGTTTTGGATTGTTCGGCAAGTTTGCGAACTTCTCCGGCAACGACAGCGAATCCGCGGCCATGCTCTCCTGCACGTGCTGCTTCAATGGAGGCGTTAAGTGACAGCATGTTAATCTGTTTGGTGATCTCAAAAATGGAAGCTACAATGGTACCTACGGCTACCGAACGTTCATTCATGGTCTCCACATACCGTAGTGATTCACTTGCTGTCTGGCCTACACGTTCCATCTGCTCAACGGCATTCTGAGCCAGTCGGTTACCGTTAACTGCTTCATTGGCTGCTTCCCCAATCTGATCGGATACTTCGGCAGAAGATGAAGCAATATGCATGATGCCCTGCGTAATTTCCTCCATGGCTCTGGCGTTCTCGGATGCGCTTGACGCAATGCTGATGCTGCCTTTCTCTGCATCTTCTGCAGAGCGGCTGGAGTTCCGTACCATACCGGACATCGATTCAACCCGTTGAAGCAGGTCATTGGAGCCTGACACCACTTCATTGGACGTGGACAAGGCACGGCTGATCATTTCTTTCAGATTATGCGTCATCGTCTGGAAGCTTGAAGCGAGCTGGGCAATTTCATCTTTGCCTTTGATCTGGAGTTCAGCGGTCAGATCACCTTGGGATATTTGTTTACTATGTTGGACAAGCTTGATGATCGGTTTGGTTACTCTTTTGATCATACTAGTGGAGATCAGCCAACCGAGCACAAAGACTAATGCTGTAATCCCAAGACATAGCCAGAAAATCTGGGTAATCTTATCCTGAATGAATTGGGCGTCCATGCTTACAGCCATAATCATATTACTACCTGCAATTGGAATGAATGCTGCTTTATGTACACCAAAGGAATCGGAATAGACTTCGCTGATTACCATTTCTTTGCTCTCGATGGCTGTGTTCATTGCTGGCTCTACAGTGATCTCATCCTGGGCTTTCATACCCGAGGAAGAGTTGGCTATAACGACTTTGGCTGAGCCGTCCTGAATAGCAACAACGTAAGCCGCGTCTAGATTATGTTCTTTTGCTTTTTCGGCCAGATACGATTCCACGGTCATGGCAGCACCTTCTGAACCGGCTCCGCCACTCTGTACCTGTAGGATTTTGGAGGCAGAAGTATTCTTGTATATATCCTGAATGGACGTGTTTAGGACTTTGTCGAACTGCGGTAGAACGTAACTTTGAATAATATTCATCGACACGGCATAGAAACTAATACTGAACAACAGAGAAGCAACCAGCAGAACGAGGAACAAGGTGCCTCTGATTTTACCGGCAACGGTGCGATTACGAAACATATGATCATCCTTTCACGTCAAGTTCATTAACATTATCGCTTTTCCGTACTCAAAAGACCTATCTACCAATGAAGAAAGACCTAAATTATATGTTGAGAAAACTTGGGAATAAGCGGATATACCTATATTACAAAATTAACCGGAGGTTGAATAGAACAATTTTCACGAATTGGTGTATTTTTTTCAGAAATTGATGAATCTGTTACATACATATTACATAATATCAATTAATACCTACCAGAATAGTTTGTTATATGGTATATTGTAAAATGTCTTGTTGGAAGTGCAAGAAGTAGAAGATAAAATCGGATATGTTCCGGTTACACACATGCCTGAGGAGGATTTAAAGAAATGGATACTTTTCTAATCATATTGAATGTAGTGGTGATGCTTGCTTTACTTGGCATCCTCTACTGGATGCAGAAAAAGCATATCTCCTTTACGAAACGCGTATTTGCGGG
This sequence comes from Paenibacillus sp. FSL R5-0519, assembly GCF_037974275.1. Lineage (NCBI taxonomy): Bacteria > Bacillati > Bacillota > Bacilli > Caryophanales > Paenibacillaceae > Paenibacillus > Paenibacillus sp. FSL R5-0519. Next base: position 4,940,808 of record NZ_CP150234.1, on the reverse strand, counting down.
TCTTGGACTGGGGGTTGTGTACGGGGTTATTCTTCAATTGGTGTACACATCAGGTTCTGATGTCGTTACGAAATCAGTCGATTGGTTCAATCTGGTCGGTTCAGGATATGTTCGTTTGTTGCAAATGGTTGTGATTCCATTGATCATGGTGTCGATCATCTCAGCCATCATGAATCTGAAGGGCAAGCAAAATCTCGGTAAGATGAGTGTTTCCATCATTGCCATTCTGTTGATCACCACTGCGATTGCCGCAGGGGTCAGCATTGTAACGAGCCTTAGCTTTAACCTGACTTCCATTGAAATTGAAGGTGGAGATCGTGAGATCGCCCAGGGTCAGAAGATGGAGGAACGTCTTGTTGATGTGAAGGATCAGACCATTCCGCAGCAAGTGCTGGAATTCATTCCTTCGAATCCATTTGCAGATATGACAGGAGAACGTCGTACATCCACACTGGCGGTCGTTATCTTCTCCGCGTTCATCGGTGTAGCTGTACTTGGACTGGATCGCAAAAAACCACAACAGGCGGAAACATTCCGAGGTATGGTTAATGCCGTATACGCGGTGGTTATGCGGATTGTAACATTGGTGCTCAGGCTTACGCCATACGGGATTCTTGCCCTTATCACCAAAGTGACGGCGACCACGAATCCGGATGAAATTCTCAAGTTGATCAAATTCGTCATTGCGTCCTACGTGGCCCTCATCGTGATGTTTATCATTCACCTGATCATCATCTCACTGTCCGGGTTCAATCCGATTACGTATGTGAAAAAGGTTCTGCCAACACTGGTATTTGCCTTCACATCCCGTTCAAGTGCAGCGTCGATCCCGCTGAATGTGGAGACACAGACGAAGAAACTGGGCGTATCGGACGGTATTGCGAATCTGTCTGCAAGCTTTGGTGCTACAATTGGGCAAAACGGCTGCGCCGGGATCTATCCGGCCATGCTGGCGGTGATGATTGCTCCGACGGTCGGCATCGACCCGCTGAGCTGGGACTTCATCGTGACGTTGATCCTTGTTGTTATGATCAGTTCGTTTGGTGTGGCAGGTGTTGGCGGCGGGGCAACGTTCGCTTCCCTGATTGTATTGTCCACCATGAATCTGCCTGTAGCTTTGGCAGGATTGCTGATCTCCGTTGAACCGCTGATCGACATGGGTCGTACAGCCTTGAACGTGAACGGGTCCATGACTTCTGGACTTGTAACCAGCAAAATTTTGAAAGAAAATGATCATGACACATTCAATGATCAGAGCCGTGAGCTGGATTCAGCTGTTCAGGCTTAATAGACTGGATTGGATAGAGGCTCGTGGCAAGATAGCTAGAGCCTTTTGCAAGCCAAGTGAGAAAAGCCGTCCTTCGGAGGAATCCGGAGGGCGGTTTTTTGTAGCCATCACATCATTAAACCTGTGCATGTTGTGTGAAGCCGTATGCTTTTTGATACTCGTGGTAAGAGAGATGGAGGTAGGAAAAGCGTAGTATGGTCGAGAGGAACACGTGGAATATAGGAGGGTCGTAGTGACTCATGCACACTTGGAGTTATTTAGTTCTGTTCATGGGACGAGAAATGTGATAGAGTATTCATGTTTTGGCCCTGAGCCAAACCGCGGTTCGTAACCATCCCGCGTAATCAAAACTAGGAAGGCAGTGTATGTATTTATGTTTAACTTAGGGTGGGGAGCGGTTTTCGTTCTCGTAACTTATGGATTCTTCCTGTTGTGTTACCGCTTGTTCGGTAAAAAAGGTCTCTATGCCTGGATTGGTGTGGCTACGGTTATAGCCAACATTCAGGTGACCAAAACGATAGATATTATGGGTATTGTACTGACGCTTGGCAACACGATGTATGTCAGCATGTACCTGACCAGTGACCTGCTCAATGAGAAATATGGACCAGGTGAGGCACGCAAAGCCGTATGGTTTGGATTCTTCACACTCATCATGACGACGGTTCTGATGCAGATGGTGTTGTTCTTTGAACCGGCACCGACGGACTTTGCACAGGAATCGATGGCGAAGTTGTTCGGTCTGCTGCCACGTCTGGCCCTCGGTAGTCTGACGGCTTACTTCATCAGTCAGTTCCTGGATGTACGATTATACTCTTGGTTACGCAAGGTAGCACCAGGGCGCAATCAGTTGTGGATTCGTACCAACGGCAGTTCGATCATCAGTTCATTTGTGGATACACTGGTGTTCTGCACAATCGCGTTTGCGTTCATCTATCCTTGGGATGTTTGGCTGGAAATCTTCCTGACGACATATATTATCAAATTCGTGTTGACTGCGGTTGGAACACCGTTCCTGTATGCTGCACGCAGCTTTAAGTTTAAGGATGAAGTTTAGACAATATTCAAAGAGGATCACTTAAAATCACCCTTTGCGCAGTCATTTGTAATTCGGACTCTGCAAGGGGATTTTTTATAGAAAACACATGTCCCCGAAACAAGAAAAACCCTTTTTACATTATTATGAAAAAGTTATAATATAAACGACCTGTCGTTTATGAGCGTATATCATTTATCATTAGCCAACAATGACTTCAACCAAAGGGGAATCGCACATGTATTCTACACTGCGTTATACACTGGAAAGCAATGGCACAACCTACGAGAATGATAGCATGAATGCCTCGTTATTGGTGGATTTGATTACCAATCTGGAATTGCAGGAATACGTAGTACTTGTACCTTCGGAGCTGGTGGAGGGAAGTATGTATTTGCAGGCTGCTGCGCTTGAGGAGCCAGGGTACATGGTGGCGGAGATTCGTTTGCAGGAAGGTGAGGGCGGTTTCCGGCATTACAGCTACAGCACAACAGATCAGACCGCGATTATTCAATGGTTTCTGGATTATTGGGGGAAGCAACAGCTGCCACAGCTGGAATCCTGGCAGGATATCACGCATGAGTTTGACTAATGCTTAATGAGTAAGCAGGAATAAGACACGTAGGATGCAGACGAAGTAATTTAAGAATATGCTTCGTATAAATAAAATCCCGCAACCCATGATATCATGGATTTGCGGGATTTTTGCGTTCACAATTGGACTAGTCGGTAAGGATTTGAAGTTCTTTTGGATATGTTGTCAGAACTTCGACACCCGTCTCGGTCACAATTACATCATCCTCGATACGCACGCCACCTGCTGCGGTATATATGCCCGGTTCAATCGTGAATACGGTACCTTCATTCAGGATATCCATATTCTCTCCATGAAGAGAAGGATACTCATGTACGTCAATACCCAGTCCATGGCCTACTCTATGCATAAAGCGCTCGCCGTATCCTGCTTCTTCCGTGACCTGACGTGCCGCACGATCCACTTCTGCGCAGGTGATGCCTGGTTTCACGATTTGGATGGCAGCTTCGTTGGCTGCGAGCACCGTGTTATAGATGGTTTTGAGTTCGGGTGAGATATCCCCAAAAGCGAATGTACGCGTGATGTCCGAGGCATATCCACCAGCATATACACCCATATCAAACATCAACAGGTCACCATGTTGCAGTTTCCGTTCACCTGGTGTACCGTGTGGCAGACCTGTTTTGGGTCCCGTGAGCACCATGGTATCGAAAGAAGGGCCATCGGCACCCAGTTTTTTCATCTGATATTCCATCTCGGCAACAAGTTCAATTTCGGTTACGCCTGCACAAACATGAGAGAGGCCTTGACGCAATGTTTCCTCGATCAGATGAATGGCGTGGCGAATGCGGGCTACCTCATCTGGTGTTTTTTTCACACGTAATGTGCGAAGCAACGGGCCCACATCTTCAAAGCTGGCAGCACCCAGAGCGGCGGTAAGCTGCTCATAACGTGCGACCGTCACGTATTCTTTTTCGAGACCGACTCGGCCCAAGCGCCCCTGGTAACGATCTAACAAAGCATATGGATTATCCGTATCCGTGTGAGTTGCAATGTTGGACACCGAGGAAGCGGCTGCCGCAGCTTCAGCGTCCAGGGCGGGTACGATCAACAGGGGCTCTTCGCCGCGTGCGAGAACCAGACCAAGGAAGCGTTCATGCGGATTGCTCGCAAATCCAGTTAAATAGTAGATATGTTTCGGATCTGTGATCAGCATGGCGTCCAAACCTTGCCCGGACAGATCGGCTTCAAGCCGCGATAAAGGGTTTTGATTCATAAGTGTAGTTGTCCACCTTTCGATTCTTACTATCTTTCTATTATAAAAGAATATGATGGAATTCCAAACTGCAGTGATTTCATGTGCTCCGAATCAATTGAATTCTCGGTTTGAGCGGCTGGTGTGAAGGGTAATACAGGGCGAAACCGCTATACATGAATAATAGCATCACAACTATAGAGAACAACATAAAAACAACACATTAACCATACGTTGAGGTTTGGCTTCGTTATTTTATACAAAAGTACGATATGCGAAGGGAGATGTAATCATGAATAATCGAGTAACCGTTCCACTGTATGCTTCATTATTAAGTGTGGCACTGTTAACAGCATCATGCTCTTCAGCCGATCCCTCTGTTGGTGGAACAGAGCAGACGTCGTCTCAGGGACAGGGAACCGGTCAGGGACAGACAGCCAATGGAGGCAACTCCGGTTCGAGTGGAACTGAGAGTGGAGCGCAGGGTGAAGCGGTTATTCCGTATCAGGCTTCCGTTCTGGTTGAAGGATTGAATGCACCCTGGGAGATTGTAAGTGTGCCTGATGGTCGGATGTTTGTAACGGAACGCCCTGGTGCAATTCGGATTATTGAGGATGGAAAACTGATCACTGAACCATTGATTGAATTCTCAGCTCCGTTCAATGAAGAAGGTGAAGGAGGGCTGTTGGGTCTTGCAGCTGATCCGGACTTTGGGGAGAACGGTTACTTGTATGCGTACCACTCCTATCTGGAAGGCGACGACATTGCCAATCGGGTGTTACGCCTCAAGGTGACTGAGGGGAAAGCCGTCATAGACAAAGAACTGCTTGGTAACATTCCAGGCGGAACGAATCATAATGGTGGGCGGATCAAGATTGGCCCGGACAAGTTGCTCTATATCACGACAGGTGAGCGGTATGAACCGGAACTGTCACAGAACGAAGATAGCCTTGGAGGTAAAATATTGCGGATTGGTCTCGACGGAGCGATCCCTGCAGACAACCCATGGCCGAATTCACCTGTATACAGTATGGGACATCGCAATGCACAGGGACTGGCATGGAACCCGGACAACGGTTACCTCTATGCCACTGAGCATGGTCAGCGTAATCATGATGAGATTAACCGGATTGTAGCTGGTGAGAATTATGGCTGGCCTGAGGTGGAGGGAGACGACGATGACAATGGCGCATATCAGGCTCCGCTTGCACATAGTGGGAATGATACATGGGCACCGTCTGGTGTAGCTTTTGTTGAAGAAGGACCTTGGGCCGGCTCACTGATTGCTGCGAATCTGCGTGGAGAGCAGTTGCTGAAGGTTACTCTTTCGGAGGATGGTACACAGGTCGAGCAGGTGGAACCGATCTTCAAAGATGAGTGGGGCCGGATTCGCAATGTGAGTGCTGGCGAGGACGGAAAGTTATATGTGCTTACGAACAATCGGGATGGACGAGGAGCGCCACGGGATGGGGATGACAAGCTGATTGTACTTACTCCGGAGAGCTGAGTCGGGATTCAGGGGGGAGATACTGTGTACATGCAGTGGTGAAATATAGCGGTGTAATATAAGATACTGCGTGCATATCGTGCGCAAGAGGTAGCTGGCATATGGTCAACATCAGTGCAGTAGTAGAATGCGTGGTGAATTAATCAAAGGAGCTGTCCCGTCAAATTCATGACTTATGGGACAGCTCCTTGATTGTAATGTATGCATCATCCTAATCCTGAAGAGGGTACAACGTAGGTGTGCCACACCAATCTACAAGATTTAAAAGGAAGCGTTATGGTCGTCAGAACATTCACAGCTCCGCGTTCTTTATTTATTCTGCGCTCTCAGAAAGTGTGGCAATACGCTGAACCGGATCGTTCGTGTACTCTCCACCGTGATAACAGAGAACCTTATTGAGCGTAAAATCTGTCAGTTTCTTCAGGCTTCGCAGTGCTTCGGGCATGTCCGGTGTCGCAGGTGGCGCAGGGCCAACCAGTTCGTCATCGACCACACGAAGTTCATCGGCTGCGAGCAGGAACTGTTGCTCTCCGAAATACAAGCAGATATGCCCTGGGGTATGTCCCGGTGTATGAATGACTTGTGTGCCTCCTTGCAGGGGTAACAGGTCTCCGTCTGCAAGCGTTCTGCTGATGTTCACTTCGGGCAGCTGCAAGAGTAGTTGGTCTGCCAGTGCCAAAACGGGCGCGGGCAGCAAAGCACGACGTTCAGGCGTGAATTTGATCAAAGGTTTCTCACCTGTTAGATATGGAATCTCATCGGCATGTGCCCAGATTTCCAGATCGGGAATAGCATCCAGAAGAGCGCCCAGATTACCGATATGATCGATGTCCTGATGGGTAATAATCACACGTTTGACGTCCGAGAGCTGTACGCCCTCGTGTTCCAATGCGGATTGAAGTTCAGTAAATTGTCCAATCATTCCCGTATCCACCAAGGTAATGCCATCTTCATCACGAAGCATGACGGGGAAGATGGGGCTGTTCCCGGAAGGTGTGGGAATCTGGAGATTTAGCACAGTTATCGAAGTGGTTGGTTGGCTCATGGTGATCCGGACTGTAGTCCGGTACACCTCCTTTTCTTTTTTAGCGATGATTGTTGTTATTCAGGGCGATTGTATTTTAAGTGTTTTCTATATTTTTTTACCGTATGGAGTAATGTTTCGAACGTTTCTTCTTCATTACTGCCATCCTTAACGATGGAGACAAACGAGAAGTTATCATGAACAAGTCTGTTCCTCGTCTGAAACACCTGGATAAGGGCTTCAGCGAAGTGTTCTTTTTCGGATTCCAGAGCAATGAACTCTTTACTCAGTTCAGCTTGAATGATCTCCATGTTGGAGCGTGCCCGATAGGCAGGAGTTTTCATCAGCTGGGTCGAATTAAACTTTTTCTGATATACGTGTCTGTACAGTTGATGTAACATCTGTTCAATGATGGCGCATAGTTCGATGACCAGTGAAGCATATCTTCGGTTTTTGCGTTTTCGGGTGAACTCACGTGTTTCTTCTTTGTCCAAAATACCGTATTTTTCATACAGCGTAGAATCAATGTTCTGCAAAATCTCCTGATATTCCTGTTCGAGTAGTGCGATTTCAAGTTTGGCTTGTTTTTTAACTTTTTTGAAGTCATCTTTGGTCAGCATACTTGTCCTCCCATGGAAACCGAGATGTGATCCTATCATTATCTCATATTGTCCGTCGTCGCGCCTCTAATTTCGGAACCTTTGGTTCAGAAGGGAAGTACCACATGTCCATTCAGACAGCAATTGTAACAGGGGCCAACTCAGGTATGGGTTTGGCAACCACCATTGAACTTGCAAAGCAAGGATATCACGTAATTATGGCATGCCGCAGTGAGAAGCGCGGACAGGATGCTCTTCAGGAGGCTGTGCGTCAGTCCGGCTCTTCTGCAATTGAATTGATGTTATGTGACCTCGGCTCACTAGAAAGTATACGCCAGTTTGCCCGCACATTCCGCGAACGTCATGATCGCCTTGACGTTCTGGTGAATAATGCGGGAGTGGTGATGATTAAGCGGAAGGAAACCTCAGATGGGTTCGAACAGAGTATCGGAATTAACCATCTGGGTCATTTTCTGCTGACTTTGCTTTTGATCGAACCTCTAAAAGCTGCAACGCAGGGACGGGTTGTGAACGTGTCGTCAGGTGCATACAAGGCCGGCAAAATCCACTTTGAAGATCCACATCTGCACAAAGGTTATAATCCGATCAAAAGCTATGCCCAATCCAAATTGGCTAATGTGTTGTTCACTCGAGCGCTGGCCCGTAAACTGTCAGGTACATCGGTTACGGTGAACTGTCTGCATCCTGGTGCGGTGGGCACGAGTATTGGTGTAGATCGCAATACCGGATTTGGCACACGCATTATGGCGTTTGTAGGCAAGCTTCCCTTTTTTCTGTCCCCTGAAGAAGGGGCGCGAACGGCTGTTTATCTGGCTACAAGCCCAGATGTTGTCGGCATCACCGGGCGTTACTTCTATCAACAGAAAGAGCAGCAGCTGAAGGCACATGCTGTTGATGATGCTTCAGCTGAGCGTTTCTGGGCATGGAGTGAAGAACAAGTTGGGCTGAAACCTGAGGAGAAGTTGTAATTCAGCACAAGCTGACAAGTGACCAATAGATAGAGTTGTTACTTCTTTTATATTTTTGCCTTCACAGCTTGTTGAACCAGTTCAATAAAAGCTTCAATACGTTGAATGCCTTGATCTCCCTGACCGTATGCACGGACAGAGGCAGATGAGGCATTTTTCTCATTCTCACCAAGCACGAGTGAATAAGGTACTTTTTCCATCTGGGCTTCACGGATTTTGTATCCAAGTTTCTCGCTGCGCAAATCTGTTTCTACCCGAATGCCTGCAGCACGGAGCTGGCTCTGGACTTGGAGCGCATAATCTGCGTAATGATCCGATACAGGCAGCAGCTTCACTTGCACAGGTGCGAGCCAAAGTGGGAACGCTCCTGCATAGTGCTCAGTCAGAATGCCAATGAAACGATCAATGGAACCGTAGATGGCACGATGGATCACGACTGGACGGTGCTTCAGGCTATCCTCACCGATGTAAGTGAGGTCGAACTTCTCCGGCATTTGAAAATCAAGCTGGATTGTTCCGCACTGCCAGCTGCGCTTCAGCGCATCAAGGATATGAAAGTCAATTTTCGGTCCATAAAAGGCACCGTCTCCTTCGTTAATGCGATACTCCACGCCCCGGCGATCCAGTACATTTTGCAATGCACGTTCCGCCTGATCCCACAGCTCTTCTGATCCCATGGAATCTTCCGGTCGAGTGGATAACTCAATCTTATATTCGAATCCAAAGATATCATACATACGGCCGATCAGTGAGATCGCCTGATTAATCTCGTCCTCGATCTGCTCTGGCATGACGTAGAGATGAGCATCATCCTGGCAGAATGTCCGCACACGCATCATGCCATTCAGGGCACCTGAGAATTCATGACGGTGAACCTGACCGAATTCCATCATGCGAATTGGCAATTCGCGGTAGGAATGGAGTGTATTTTTGAAGATCAGCATGTGACCGGGACAATTCATTGGTTTCAGTGCAAACGTTGCATCGTCCACTTCCGAAAAGTACATATTGTCCTTGTAATGCTCCCAATGGCCGGATTGCTCCCACAGCCGGTTGTTCATCATGAGCGGAGTCCGTACTTCCTGATAACCTTCCTGTAATTGCAGCTCACGCGAGAATTGCTCCAGTTCAGTACGAACAGTCATGCCTTTAGGCAGATAGAAGGGCATGCCGGGCGCTTCTTCGGAGAACATGAATAGTTCAAGCTCTTTACCGAGTTTGCGGTGATCCCGTTTTTTTGCTTCTTCGAGCATGTGCAGATGTTCATCCAGCTGGGCTTTGTTTGGGAAAGCAGTGCCGTAGATACGTTGCAGCATCTTGTTATCCGAGTTACCCCGCCAGTACGCACCAGCCACATTCAGCAGCTTGAACGCTTTGATTCGGCCAGTGGATGGGAGATGGGGACCGCGACACAGATCGAAGAACTCTCCTTGATCATAGATCGAAAGTTCGGCGTCCTCCGGCAAATCCTGAATGAGTTCGAGCTTGTAGGGGTCCTGGATTGCTCCGAAGATGCGGAGGGCTTCCTCCCGGCTAACGACCCGCCGACTGATCTTATGATTCTCCTGAATGATTTTGTTCATTTCCCGCTCAATGGCAGCCAGATCACTGATGGACAAGGCATGTTCCAGATCAACATCGTAATAAAATCCATCCTCAATGACTGGGCCGATACCCAGTTTCACTTGTTCTGCACCGTAGATGCGTTTGAGCGCCTGTGCGAGCACATGTGCTGCGCTGTGACGGTAACGATACAGGCCTTCCGCACTGTCCAAAGTAACAATGACGAGTTCGCAATCCTGCTCAAGCACCCCATCGAGATCGATATTCTGACCATCTGCAATACCGCCGATCGCCTGTTTTCCAAGACTTGTGCTGATGGATGAGGCGACTGCACCCACAGTGATGCCTGCTTCGTAAGAACGAACATCTCCACCTTGCAGACGGACCTTAATGGATTGACTGGATGGTTGCAGATCATTGGCTTGATTGTTAATTTCGTTACCTGATTTGTTGCTTGCGGAGTTACTGTTTTCCTGTTTGCTCATGTGAACCACTCTCCATTTCCTCAAATGAAAGCGCAAAAAAACACCCGTCCCGGAAAAGGGACGAGTGCGCTTGGCTCGTGGTTCCACCCTAATTTGGTTATGGTGCACTCTGCTCTCGGCCAGCCGCCGTGAACAGGAAACATCATAACCCTCATTGGAATCCGCTATCGGGGATCAGGCGGTGAACTCTACTGGCAACAAGCCGAACATCCCAAGGGGAGTCCGAGATGCTGAGGTTCGAGTTCACGGCTGCAGAGGGGTAATTCCGGTCCGTTCGCTGAAGAAGGTTTCACCAATCCCTTCTCTCTCTGGGCAGCACGCAAACGAAATCTTGTCTCTGGTCATCGCCAAATATGTTAGGTCAACTCATCAGATGATCCTGAAATGTGTTGTATTCAATATTAATATATGGGAACAGGTGTTATTGAGTGTCGATTATATAGACTGAAAATGGAAAGGTCAAGCGGAACATTTTAATTGGTTTCGGATGGACTATCCCATATTAAGCGAATGGTCGTACCTTCACCAGGTATGGACTGTACCTCAATATGCCCTTTCATCGCCTCAATCAACCCTTTGGTTACGGCCATGCCCAGCCCTGATCCAACGTCCGATGTACCTGTATCTGTACCGCGATAATATCGTTCAAATAACTTCCATACCGTCTCGGGGTCCATGCCTCGTCCATTATCGGCAAACTGAATACTGAATGCATCTGCGTGTTCACCAGAGTGCACACTGACCACGAGGATGGACTCGGGTGGATTATGAAGAAGGGCATTGGCGGTCAGGTTATCCACAATTCGTTCAAACGAAGGAATATGGACAAGTCCATACACAGGCACTTCGGAAGGTTGGAATATGATGCGACCTTCCCCATAAGCCGGGTTTCGTTCAGCGCGTTGGATCAGATCACGGAGTAACGTATTTACGTCAGTCTCTTCCACCACAGGTTGATATCCGCCACTGCGTAATCGATAGGTCATGGCAAGGTCATTGATAAGCCTGTCCATATACATGGATTTATCGAGCATAATGCCTGCGAATTCCCTGACTTCTTCCACGGTCCAGCTATATTTATCTGCTTCAAGCATATGGGCATATCCCTGGATGGAGGATAGAGGCGTCTTCAGATCGTGAGTTATGCCAGCGATCCATTCCTCCCGAAGTGAATCGGTCTGTTTCCGAAGTTCTTCATCTTGCTTCAACGTGTAGGATAGCGCCTGCATGGAGCGAAGTACTTCAGCATACACGTTATATTTTCGCTTCCACTTACCGTTACGACGCTGACTGCGAGGCACTCCGAAGGCTCCGGTAGGTTCCTCGTAATGACCTCGCTCCAGACGCTGTAACCATTGGAGCATATGCAGCATGGGCGAGCCGAATCGGTTGGCATACCAGAAGGCAAGCAAGATAAGCAGAATGATGATGGACACGATCAATATAACCAATGCCGGTTCCAGAATAAAACGGTAGGGATTCGAATTCCCTGTACCATTTGCATCGCCAGGGATGCTAATCAACCAAGTGGTTCCATTCTTCTCATCGTACCATGTAGCAGTAGACTTGCCTGATCGACTCGGATAGCGAATCTGCAAGACCAACTCCTGAAGGGTGTATTCGCTTGGTACACCCACAGCTGGTTTGTTAAAGGAGGAGAGTTCTCGTCCTGACGCATCCAATACTTGAAGGTAAGCATTAGCAGCAAGAAGGGCTTCCTGTCGGTCCGGTTGAAGAGTAAATTTCCCGTTGGTCAGAATGAGATCTGAACGAATATTATTGATGAGCGATTTGGCCGGGTTACTCTCGCCATACAACAAAGTGAAATTCTTCCCGTTCTTCTCCCGGATGAGTATGACAATCTGATAAGGGAAAGGTTTTTGATTTTCCCAATATGCAATCAATTCTCCCGGTTTATAGTGAGTAGGAACATCAGCGGGTGCGTGGTAATCATCAATGACGTTGCCTTGTTCATCCAACACTTGGAGCCAGCCTTGATATTTATCCACTTGCTTTAACAATTTGGGATCATATTTGATGGTATTGTCTGGCATGAATTCTGCTGTATTAATCAATTGATCCAGACCGTTAAGCGCAAAATCATCCACCAAATTCACTTCATTAACCTTTTGCACGACCCAGTAAGTGGCTACAGACCCAAGAAGAATGATCAGAATGACGGCTCCCGCAAGCATTCCGATAAACCGGGTCATTAATCTGCGACGAATACTCATGGGCGTGACACATGTTCCGGCTGAATGAGCTTGTATCCCAGACCTCGGACGTTAACGAGATACACTGGATTGGAAGGATCTGCTTCAATGCGTTCCCGAATGCGGTGAATATGAACCATCACGGTATTGTCATCACTGATGGCCTCTGAGCCCCAGACCCGCTCATACAGATCTGACTTGGTGAAGATGCGATTGGGATGTTTGCAGAAAAAGAGCAGCAGTTGAAACACAAGCGCCGGACAGGATACGGATTCTCCTTCAACTCGAAGCTCAGCAGCCCATTCCAGCACCTGAAATCGTCCAAAGTCGTACACGCCTTCCGGCATGCTCGGAGATGACGTATTTACGTTGGATGGAATGTGCTCCGAGATCGCAGCTGTTTTTGAAGGCAAATATCGCTTCAGTAAGGATTTAATGCGTGCAACGACTTCTAGCGGATTAAAAGGTTTGGCCACATAATCGTCGCCACCAACAGCGAATCCCGTTAATTTGTCGTAATCGGTTGTTTTGGCCGTCAGGAACAGGATGGGCGCATCGGTGACCTGCCGTAGAAAAGGACAGATTTCCAGTCCGCTTTTGCCAGGGAGCATGATGTCGAGCACGATACAATGGTACGTTTTGTTGTTGCAGGCCTCCATGGCAGCTTCGCCTGTTGTAACGGTATCAATATCGAGAAACTGCTCTTTGAGCAGAACGGTTTTGAGCATATGCAGAATAGCCTGTTCATCATCTACAAGCAGTAATGAGACGTTATCCATAGATTAAAAATGACCTCCTGATCTTTCCGTTGTGTATATTGCTAATCATACCACTCAAGAGGACTGTACAGCGTACAAGCAATCTTAACGGAATCTTAATTATGCATCACTAAGGGGCCAGCCGAGTTTAACTACTGGTAAGTTGGGGTTAGACGAAGGATAAGACTCATTCTGTACACTTAACTGGAAAGGTTAACGATTAGCAGAAGGGATGTTGAGAATGAACAGAGAAGGTCATCTGAAATCAGAGCAAAATACACATTCGAAATTACAAAATAAAAGAAGCTGGAAGGTGCTTGCAATTACCCTTGGAGCTTGCGTGATATTGTCTGCTTGCGGCAATGGCAACGCGATTACTTCCGACCAGGCGGAGCAGCAGTCAGCCGAACAGGCGTCCAATCATGAAGCGAGCGAGAACTACAATCAGGAGCAGAACTCAACTTCAGAGGTGAGCGCAGTGGTTACACCGGACAATTTCATAGATACGTTGATGAACGGTTCAAAGGATGCAATCTATAGCCAGTTTTCCCCGGAATTGAAGGAAACGGTAACGCTTGAGCAGTTTAAAACGACCGCTGATCCTTTTCTGGAGGGTGTTGAATCATGGGAGCAAGTGGTAGACGCCGAAATGAATCAATTAACCGAGGTTGCCTGGAAGGATCAGACAGGGACGAAAGGAATTCGCGCCTATTTTTCCGACGAAAATCTGATTGAGGGTCTGTCAATTCAACCGTTGGAAGCTCATGAAGACACAGATGACAAACTCACCAAAACCGAGTTCCAATTCCCGATGAAGGGGGAATGGTATGTATTCTGGGGAGGTCAAGATGTAATGTCGAATTATCATTATGAGCATGAAACCCAGCGCTATGCACTGGATATCGTTCGGACCAAAGAACAATCAAGTTATCATGGTGATGCTAAGGAAAATGAAAACTACCATGCTTTTGGTGAACCACTCTATGCTGCTGCGGATGGAACGGTCGTCGAAATCAAGAACGATATACCGGACAATGTACCGGGTGTGATGAATCCGGAAGAGCCGGCGGGTAACTATGTAGTTATTGACCATGGCAACGGTGAATACAGCATCACAGCACATATCAAGAAAGGCAGTGTTTCGGTCCAAAAAGGAGATAAGCTCAAGCAGGGAGACCTGATCGGTGAGCTTGGCAATTCGGGTAACTCCAGTGAAGCCCATCTGCACTTCCAGGTATCGGACGGCCCCGATCTGTTCACATCTCGCTCGATGAACATTCGCTGGGCTGACCAGAGTCAACAGTTAACTCGTGGCAACACAATACAGGGACTTCCAGAATAATTCTCTGTCAGAATGTAAGAGATGACGAAAACTTCTATTTTCCATTATAATATCCTCTATGATATAGAACGATCTGGAATAATGGAGGAGTATAGATGAAGCTGGAAGATGTGCAGATTGAATATGCGCGCCTGGAGGACTTACCGAGGATTGTAGAAATTTATAATTCCACTATTGAAAGCCGTATGGTAACAGCGGACTTGGAACCGGTGACAGTGGAGCAACGTGTTCCGTGGTTCGAGGACCATTCACCGGATCATCGTCCACTTTGGGTGATGAAGCAGGCAGGTCATGTGGTAGCTTGGGCAAGTCTCAGCTCGTTCTATGGACGTCCTGCGTATAATGGAACGGTGGAAGTCAGTGTATACGTGGATCAGCAATGCCGCGGAATTGGGGCTGGTGGACGTTTGCTTGAAACGGTATTTGCGGCTTGTCCTGCACTTGGAATTACGACCATTCTCGGATTTGTCTTCGGGCATAATGAACCGAGTCTGGGATTGTTGCGCAAGCATGGTTTTGAACAGTGGGGGTATTATCCCGAAGTGGCCGTGCTGGATGGTGTGAACAGAGATTTGGCTATACTAGGCAAAAAAATATAAGTGTCGTTCTTATTCCGTAACCTAATTTATACGGAACATAAGAACACTGAAGATAACCTCCAACCTATTTTATAGGATTGGAGGTTTTTTTGTCGTACATATATTCTTCACTATGTGAAAGTGTAGCTAGTGCTTATACGCCAAGTTGATGCTTAATCTCTTGAATCTGACCCAGATGACGTTCCTCATGATAACTTGCGAAGTCAATCCATTGGGTAAGATCCATCTCACCGAATACGGGATGAGGAAAGGACTTGCTGCGCAGCAGATCAGGATCGTGATCCAATGCAAAGTTATTTAACGCTTGGTGAGATTCGTCCAGATCGGTGCGTACGTCTTCGAGTGCTTCAGGCGCTGCTGGAGGCTGAAGATGGGGTGGTGCCTCGACGGAGCGGCTGCGGTCCAACGATAGTTCATATGGTTTTTTGTCCACAGAAACCATCTGTTCCTTTTCGAGTGCAAGGCGGGCTTGCTTTCCAATTACATTTTCCATCAGATTCAGATGACGAAGTACTTGCATAATACTCCATTGTTTGGGTGAAGGCTTCCGGTTCAATTGTTCTTCTTCGAGGCTCGAGACGGCTTCCCAGATTTGGCTGCGTATATCGTCATTACGAGTAAACATTGTGTGATCCTCTCCTTATATACGTTTTCTGTGATGAGGGTGTCTGTGTATGTTCATTACCCCAAATGTGGATGCTTATTCTATAAGCATAGGGGATGGAATAAGTGAATGCGAATCCAGGCAAGATTCGCCTTGTTAGATGTATTATGTGCCCAATAAAAAAAGCCGTTCTCTCTGAACGGTTCATTTCAATCTATGCCAAGTCCAAAAAAAGATTGACGGGCGAACCCCGGCAAACTATAATCGGTACAAGTAACTTGATATGTAAGGAGTCCTGACATGATATGTTAGTAATCGACGAGGTTTATCACCACACAGCATTGCAAATATCATCGTCCGATTTATTGTACCTTATCGAACGGCTGAAGGTCAAAAAAGAAAATGAGATTCAAACGCTCAAGCAGAAGATTGAACAGTTCGAACAAAAGCGTCGAGCGGAAGAGGTCGCTTATCAATCGTTGTCGACCGTACGCAAATGGTTTGCGGGACGCCCTGCAACCCATCATCAGGCGGTGGAATATATGGTTCAGGTGAAGGAACGTTTTCGCAAGATGGAACAGATTCGCAGACGCATACGTGAATTGGATCAGATTGCAGAACGAATCAAGCATCCGGACAGCATTGAGCGGGACGAGATTGAGCTAGCGCCCGATACCATCCGTGAGCTCAGACAGCTTAGTGAAACGGAGGATGTACAAGCATGACTTTGGAAACGTTAAGCACCGGGATCGATACGGTCTGGGTCGTACTGAGTGCAGCGATGATTTTATTGATGGAGGGTGGATTCGCCCTGCTCGAGGCTGGCTTTGTTCGTTATAAAAATAGTGTGAACATTATTATGAAGGTTTTTGCTGACATTACGATTGGAACGTTGCTATTCTATGCCATCGGTTTTGGACTGATGTATGGTTCGGACGTTGGTGGATTTGTGGGAGTAACGGGATTTTTCCTGAATGGGGATTTGTCTCATCTGGACGTACCGATATCGCTGGAGACATTCTGGTTGTTCCAGGCTGCTTTTACGATTGCTGTTATTTCCATCGTTTCAGGAGCGGTTGCTGAGCGGATCAACTTCCGTGCCTATCTGCTCTATATCATATTGATGACGGCAATCATCTATCCAATTGGTGGACACTGGGCATGGGGCGGCGGTTGGCTTAGTCAGCTGGGGATGCAGGACTTTGCCGGTTCGGCTGTCATCCATGCACTCGGCGGATTCTCGGCACTGGCTGCTGCAATTATCATTGGTCCGCGTAAAGGGAAATACACGCCTCTTGGCGTAAGTGCTATTGCACTTCCGAGCAATCTGCCACTGGCATCTGTAGGTGCATTTCTGTTATGGTTCGGCTGGTTTGGCTTCAATGCGGGTAGTACACTCAGCGCCACGGATGTAAGAATTGGTCACATTGCGATTGTTACGATGTTATCCGCGGCCTCAGGTGGTGCAGTTACGTTGCTGTACACGTTATTCCGCTTCAATCGTTCAGATGCACCGTCGGTCATTAACGGTTCGCTTGCGGGACTGGTCGGAATTACGGCAGGCTGTGCTTTTGTTGGCGATGTAGCCGCGATATTCATTGGGGCGGTATCCGGCTTATTGATGATGGCTGCCACCAACTGGCTGGACCGTCGGCAGATTGATGATCCAGTTGGTGCTTTCCCGGTGCATGCCGTATCCGGAATGTGGGGCACGATTGCTGTAGGTCTGTTTGCCACGGATGGTGGATTATTCATGGGTGGCGGCTGGAGGCTGCTGGGTGTTCAGGCGCTTGGCCTTACAGCACTGGTCATCTGGGGATTCGCCATGACCTGGATCGGGTTAAAGTTGATTGGCAAAATTGTGCCTGTACGATCGACAGAGGAAGAGGAAGATCTGGGTCTGGATATCAGCTATCATGGTGTGATGGCAGCTCATCAAGCCCATGAATTCCTGGACGGTGAGGAGCATATGCGTGCTTATCAGGAACAGTCCTCTGGTCCAAATCGTTAAATGGAATATAGGATAAGGAAGTAGACTGACAAGCAATGTCAGTCTCTTTTTTTGCTAGAAGCAGGGAAAGACGACCGGGCGGAAGAATATACAGGTGTGAACCTGAATATGTCTCAGCATAGGTGTATTGTCTGAAGGGGAGGATCTATATGATTAAGCCAGAACAATGTGAACGTCTGACCAGAAAAGCCCGTAAAACACTTGAGGAGTATGGTTTGGGAGTTGCTGCCGATCTGCTGTTGTCCTCAAGCCGCTGGGGAATTCGCCTCGATGTGTCCACACTGGACGAATATCGCAGGACAGGAAACTCACGTGTGGGTGGACATCCGGATTTGCCGAGTCACATGGAATGGCCCGTAACAAAAGAAGGCATTCCAATGACTTTCCTGGCCCAGTTGAACCTGGTGGATTTGTCGCCGTATACGCCGAATGATGGGCGCGGGACTTTGCCTGAACGTGGAATGTTATACTTTTTCGTTGGCACGAACGAATCTGCTTGTCCCATTGAACATCGTGTGATTTTTGAGCCGAGTTCTCATAATCTGATAAGGCGAGAACCTGAAGGGGATACCGCGCTGGATGGAGCACCGTTTGTTGCACATTCGGTGACTGTGCTGCCTAATCTTGAGTTTCCTACATATGCATATATTGACACCGCCGCACTGAACGAGCTCTCGCCGTCTCTGCTTGAGACCGATGAGACCGAAGCGGAAGTAAGTCTGTATGACCGATACCTTGAATTCGAGTCGAGCTGGAATCATCCAAGTACGCTGAACTGGGGTGGTATGTTTGGATATCCTGATGGGCAGCATCCGGATGCCGAGCATCGGGCCTTATTACAGATCGCACTGGGCGAAGAATATGATTATAATGAGCAGGCGTGTGAAGATAAGCTGACCAAGCATTACGGCGGTGATGAGGATCGGACATGGCAGGAACTATCCGATACGCTGCTGCTATTGAAGATAGATACACATGATGCGATAGGTTTTCAATGGTGGGATTGCGGGGAACTGCAATTTTTCATTCGCAAGTCTGATCTGGAGGCTGGACGGTTCGAACATACGTATTGTTCGTTATACTCAAGTTGAGCAAAGATTTGAACTCATATAAGCAACAAAATGTCCTGAATCCCGTCTATAAGAAGGAGGAAGGACTTTTTTGTTCGTAGATTGTTATATCAATTGAACTAAAGCATATTTACACTGCACACTCCGATGACAGAACAACCTTCTGATCTCTGTTATCCCCAGATTTTTTTAATTCCTTTTATAAAGGGGAAATCCGGGGTAGCGTATGCTTCCGATGTAGCTTTCTTGCAGAAAGCTTTTAGCTCCGCTTCTTCAGGCCCTTTCTGTCCTCTCCGTTTTGTGTATATGTTTTGTTCAATTTATATAGATTTGGGGTATATATTAGGGAGGGATATCTTGGTTGATAATAGAACATATGTTCTGTATAATGGAGTAAAAAGGAAGTGGGCTGTTGATTCAATCTGCGTTCAAACATATTGACGTGGCTGTAACATCGTTGATAGATATATGTGATCAGCTGTCCGAAGAAGATTTGGCTTTGACTCCAATTGAAGGTAAACGGCCTATTGGAGAACTACTAGCTCATCTGTCTATGATCTGCCGAGCGGATGTGTATATTTCGGAAGGTGCATCGAAGGAAGAAATGGCTCAATTCTATGCTGAGAATCAGGTGCATTCGCTCCGTGAGATCAAGCAGGCTCTGATCGATAACCAGATGTATCTATACGAACGATACAGGCAGTTTAACACGGAAGAGTTACTGCATGTGACGAATTCATACTGGGGAGCATCCTATAGTCGGCTGGAGTGGCTACTTGAGATTATGGGACATGTATACCATCACAGAGGACAACTGTATACGATGCTGACCTTGACAGGCAAAGAACCCGAATCAGTTCTTTTTAAATAGAAATGAGTAGAATACATACTAGCATGTTATAGGAAACATTACGGGTTAAAGTAAGAATAGACCGACGATACTGCACGTTATACGTGAAATAACGGAGGATTCGGGACGTGGAACAACACAATACATGGGATGCATCGATGAACAATACGTTGATTGACAGGTTAAAACAGATTCCTGAACTGGGTCAGGCTACACAGATGGAACCAGTTATGAAGGGGTATTCAGCGGATGCCAAATTCAAAATGTTTGTCCCTGACCAAGGCCATGTGTTGGTGAGGGTATATGATGTTGCTGAGGAATGGATGAAGCAAAAGGAATATCAATGCTTGAAGAGCATGCAACAATTAGGTGTACTATGTCCAGCAACGTTGGGCACAGGTAGATTGGATGAGAAGAACGGTTATATGATTCTTAGCTACATTGAAGGCGAAGATGCGTCCGAGAGACTGCCTCAATTGAATGAACAGCAGCAGTGGGCCGTTGGCTTGGAAGCAGGAGCACAGTTAAGGCTGATTCACCAGTTGCCGATGGAGGAACAGGTCGAATCATGGTACACACGCAAGAGCGCGAAGCATCAACGTTACATGGAGCGCTATAAACAGTGCCCTATCGTGATGAAAGAGGATCAGGCTATTCTTACGTTTATCGCAGACCATCTCGGTTGGATGAAAAATCGTCCAGATGGATTTCAGCATGATGATTTCCACCCGAGCAATCTTGTCGTTAAGCAGGATAAGTTCGCAGGAGTAATTGATTTTAATCGATATGATCAAGGGGATCCCATTCATGAATTTTTGAAGCTGGGTTTGTTTGCTTCGGAGATCAGTATTTCATATTCCATAGGTCAGATTCAGGGTTACTTCGATGGCAAAGAACCGGATGAGTTATTCTGGAGATTGTATTCACTGTATACGGCTATGGCGCTGGTGTCTTCTGTGGTGTGGATTCAGCAGGTGAAGCCGGAAGAGACACATGAGATGATGACCAGGATCGAGCGTGTCCGTGAAGATCATGATGATTTTCGCAGTTTCATCCCTCGGTGGTATACTTTGAACAGATCATGAATTACGGAAGGGAAAGGAATAATGCCGTGGCACAGCCAGCAACCATTCTAACAAGGAGGATGACATGGACCATAACTACAATAACTCGGATACAGATGCGGATATGAACTCGCTGCAACCCAAAACCGGTATCAGACCGGAACGGCCGGGTATCTCCGGATTAGGAGGATGGCTTATTTTAATCCAGATCAGTCTTTGGCTTGCGCTGGGGTTTCTCATCTCGGATGTATCGCAGGTGAATATCATCATGGACCCTGCCCGATGGGAAGTCGGCCGTGGTGTTGACCCGCATATCTACACGGAGACGATTCGTCCACTCCTGTGGTTTGGTTTCATTAGCAGCACCATTCTATTGGTGATCGTTATCGTGAATCTTATTCTTTTATATAAACGGAAGAGACTATTTCCACGCATGATGATGGTGATGTACCTGATGAATGTGATCATAAGCATCGTGACGTGGATTCTGATTGCGCGCAATGAAATCCCAAGAGAACAGCATTTGCTTGATGCAACTCCGGCTTTTCAGCTGATCGTACGATCCATTCTGACGTGCTGTATCTTCATTCCATATTTCCTGAGGTCGGTACGTGTGAAGAATACGTTTGTGAAGTAAAAAAGGATAAATTGGAATAGTAATACGTAAGGCCCGCTGGCATACAAGAGTTCATCCTGTGTGCTAACGGGCCTTACGTGTGTTAAATATGTGGGGAAAATAATCATTTTGATGATGATTTTGTCCACAGTGAGGCGGGAATTCGGCGTATCATCTGGTTTAATACCTCGGATAACACAAGGCCTACGGCAATGGCGCCGGATAACATGAGTGCTTTGGCGGCCATCTCCATGGCGGCACTGTAGTCATTTTGCACAAAACTTCGCATCGCATTATACGCCAGTCCACCAGGGACCAGAGGAATGATGCCTGCAACGCTGAAGATGATGACGGGTGCACGAAACATGCGAGAGAATATCTGGCTGATGACACCTACGGCTATGGTCGCTGCAAGTGTAGCAGGTACCGCATCCGCTGCATATTCAAGCACGATATAGATAATCCAGCCGATCATGCCCACAAATCCACCATGGAGCAGCATACGCCGGGGTGCGTTGAAGATGATACCAAACGCGGCTGAAGCGACAAAACTGGTTAAGGCTTGTTCAATAAAATGGAGCATATCCTGCATTCCTTCCTCTTACATAAAAAGTGAAAATACAACTGCAATGCCAGTACCTATGGCAAAGGCAGTCAGAAATGCCTCGGCTCCCTTGGATAATCCGGAGACGAGATGTCCGGCCATCAGGTCACGTACAGCATTGGTAATCAGCAGCCCCGGAACCAGCGGCATAACCGAACCAATAATAATTTTGTCCCGTTCATGGCCCACTCCCATATAGATGAGGAGAAACGCGAGTAAGCCAATAACGAAGGATGCTGTAAGCTCGGCAAAAAATTTGACTCGTACCAGCCGGTGAAAGGCAATAACGGCTGCATAACCTATGCCCCCACAGATCAGTGCAGGAAGAAAGTCGCTCCAGCCTCCGCCAAACATAATGGTAAAACAACCACTGGATAACGCTGCGGCCGTAAGCTGTACAGCCGTTGAGTAGGAGGAAGGCTTGCCTTCGATCTGTACCAACAGTTCATGGGCTTCCTGCGCGGATAGCTCACCTTGTCCAATACGGCGGGAGACCGCATTCACCTCGGATACCTTATCCAGATCTGTCGTACGCTCGGAGATACGAATCAGCTTGGCGGGTTCGGTTGCATCAACAGAGAAGAAGATGCCTGTAGGCACAACGTAACTGTGTGAATGGGGTAAACCGAGCGCTGCGGCCATACGTTTCATCGTATCTTCCACACGGTAGGTTTCACCACCACTTTGCAGCATGATTTTGCCTGCGAGCAGACAGATTGCAATTACGCGGGATTGTTCAGTAGGGTTGCTGCCAATCATACCCGTCTCGACTTGTGATACGGGTGATGAATCATGACGTATGTATTCCAACCGGATCAAGCTCCGTTTCATAAGTGATATGGGGTGGTGCGACACCATTGTATCATATTTCACACGCTCGCAAGGAATCATACCGCACCATCCCCAAGACCATAAAAAAGCTTCGTTCCCAAGACTTGAAGATCTCAGGAGCGAAGCTTCTTGGAGCAGGTTCGGATATAAACGGATAAACAGGAACAATATCCTACATCAACAGGGTAATAACCAACAATTCATACAGCACAAGCGGCAAAATCGTAGGTCCAAACAAGGCGCGCGGTTCAGGATATCCATGCATCGGGGTAACCTGGAGATACAAAATCCCCCGGTCTGCACTGATGATGACACCTTCCCACACTTGACCATCGATATTCTGGACTTGTACCTTCTTGCCTATATGCTGCCGAGCTGTATGATGAAGCATATTCCGCACACTTTGCACGGATTGAAGCATCGGTTGATTGGCTTGATACACGACACGCATGGATGGCGTGGATGTGGATTCAGACATGATGCACAACCCTTCCTCAAAATAAGTTCTTACTTCAAGGTATGCATCTGCCTACAAAGGGTGATTACACAAACGCCATTTCCAGGCTCCCGCGTCCATTTTCATAAGCGACTTTGCCCAATGCTCCATTCACAAAGGTAAGTTGGGGCGGCATATGGCCGAGATCCACATCGTACAGTACAGGAACATCCAGATCCCCAAGTGCAGAGGATAGGGCATCAGTGAAGTTGAAATCCGCTGTATCGGAATAACCCGCAGGGCGGCCGAACATGAAACCTTTCACACCTGCAAACCAGCCAGCCTGTCTCATCTGCCACAGATGACGGTAAATATCCCCTGCGCTCATCTCACAGCTCTCCAGATACCAGATGGTTCCTTCTTCTGCACAATACTGATCCAAAAACGATTGCACGGGTGCATACGGGGTGCCGATCATACAGGTGATGGTATCCATACAGCCACCGATCAGTCGACCGGAGAACGATACAGCGGTAACTGCATCTTCCGAATGGCCGAGCTGTTTCCAGCGTGAGGGTGTATCCAGGTTAAATCCAGGTAGTTCCATTTTCCATTCCGATTGATAATGCGTGGAAGACGATTGTGTAATCTGTCCGCCGTAAGGGGTCTGTAATACATCGATCCAGCGCGCAGTTACGGGATCAAGGGCGTGTGATCTTAAATCTACATAATTGGTGCCGTGCGCTGTCACTGTGCCGGTGAGCAGGGTGTATGCAAATAAAAAGGTGCTGATATCCGAATAACCCATGACCCATTTGGGCGGCAATGTTTTCAAAGTTTCCCAATCCAGCAGGGGCAGGATATCCATGAGAAACTCCCCGCCCCATGGAGGTATAATGGCTTGAATAGTCGGATTGCGAAGAAATTCATTCATCTCTTCGGCGCGTTGCTCTTTGGAGGCACTTACACATTTGATGTTCTGGCGGAGCGATGGGCTTTCTATCACGCCAAAACCAAGGCGCTCCATGTTGCGTTTACTCTCCTCAAGATAATGGTGCAAGGATTCGCCTACACCGCTGGAGGGTGCAGCTACACCGATGATATTTCCCGGAGCGAGTGGCTGCGGATAACGGATAGAACGTTGATTCATTGTGAAAACACCCTTTCCTGTTCACTTTGCTCATCTTCATGAATATTTCCATTATATAGATTAATCCATTTATTGAAAGCACATTGCGTTTAGATTAAGGATTCACAGGAATATCAATAGAGAACGGTGCGCGAATTTGATCAGGGTAAGAGAATATTTCCATTGTCAGATTTCCTTTGGCTGCGGCTCCATTTTTAATGACAACTCTTGCTTCAAAGACGGAAGGGCTCCAGCGTACTTCATTAATGTCGAAAGGGTTTCCTTTACTGTCCTCAATGTTGGTAAATGATAGCCCCGAAGTAGCATTTTGAGCATCTGCAATTGAAAACTCGAGGATCAGATTTTTGCCTTGGACCGTGCTTTGCAGCAATTTCAAACTGGATGGGCCGCCTTGTATTTCACCTGAAGATGGATTGATGCTGATAACCAGTTCTTCTTTATCCACCGCTGAAAGGCCAGACCCTAGCAAAGTCAATTTTTTCGGAGTGGAGAAGTACATGCTTTCGAAAAAGACGGAACTTCCAGAGCCTGAGATAGAAGAGGAATCTGTTCGCCATGCTCGGCCTTGCTCATCTACCAAGTGCAGATCACGAATGCCGAAGATTTTTTTGGTGTTGTTCCGATCATATTCGATATCAAGTACAAGACGAGTGGGATACAGAATGGCCTGTTTCACATGGATACGTTGTTCGTCCACGTTCATAGTTTGGTTTACGGGAATGATTTTTTTCATGCCTTTTGTTAAGTTGTGATCCACGGGGAAGGTGACTTTCCACTTATTTTTCGTTTCCTTACCTCGTTCCTTAAATACAACGGTCAGCTCTTGTGGCGGTAAAGATTCTGTGAATGCGACATCGATTTTATCCTCGTAAACGCCACTTTCTGAAGCCGGCTTAGGTGAAGCATAACTAAATGCAACAGGAAGATCTTTCCTGTTCTCATCCAGCAAATCGATATCATATCCACCCTTCTCCGGATCTTTCATGCCTTTCATTGTGTAAAAAATGACCATACGTGACTCGTCTGTGATAATGCCTTCAACGGTCAAGGAAGCACCATCATGCTCGTCGGTGACACCGACCTTCTGCAAGAGAGACTGATCGATCGCCATCATTAATCCTTTGTCCTGGCGAATCATGCTCACAATGCCTTCCATGCCAGGCAATTGCTCCACGAAGGATGCAAAAGCGGGAGAGACACGGATACACCCCGTAAACAGCAGGATGAGGGCAGCAGCCGAGATGGAACTTATATACCAGCGCAGCCGGGACTTTCGCTTACGGGCAGCTTGGCGAATTCCCGCTTGCACAGCCTGGGAGGCAGCATCCGGTACTGGCATGGTTTCATATTCCGTCTTACGAGCATTCAGACGTTCTTCCAACGCATCGAATGATTTTTGTTCATCCGTCATGAAGATGCATCTCCTTTCATTTCAAGTTGATCCCGGAGCTGTACGAGTGCCCGATGTAATCGGGATTTGACGGTTCCGGTCGGGATTTCTAGAATATCGGCGACTTCGGTTAGGGAGAACCCTTCAAAATAACTCAGGATAATAATCTGTTTACAATCCCGATCAAGGTTGGATACGGCGGCAGCAAGATCAGGGTCGGCAGGACGATCCCAGCTGCTGGGTTCATGAATCGCCGTATCGGGGCTGAAACGGCTTTTGCGTTTGCGTTCGTCTGCGCAGTAGTTGAGCAGAATGCGGATGAGCCAAGTGCCAAAGTAGGATGGCTCTTTTAATTTTTTGAGTTTACGGAACGCCCGGAAGGTTGATTCCTGAATGGCCTCCAGTGCATCACCTTCGTTGTGCAGGTAGGCATAGGCGATACGGTACAGTCGACTATGATGCAATTCCAGTAAGGCTGCAAAAGCCTCGGCATCCCCTTTTTGTGCGGCGATAGTGAGCTGAGTAGGGGTCACATGGCTCCTCCTTTCATGGATGTGTTGAGTATTAGACCGTGTAAGGTGTCAAACGGTTCTTGTTTTCTGAAAAAAATATGATGTATTGTGATTTCTATAGAAGTTGAACTACATATGTATATGAGAACGTGGAGGACAACACAAATAACCGTCAGACCTTCTCTTTGTACTCCAAAAAGAGTCCTGACGGTTATTCATGTTATTGTCCAAGCTACCTAAACATTATTGTGCTGAGCTGCAACGGCTGCTCGCAGGCATGAAGCTGTAGACGTATTACCGCGCTCAAGTGCAATGTCCAATGGGGTCTGACCCGCTGAGTTCAGCGCATGTGGATCTGCACCATACTGGATTAACATCTCGATAAGTTCGGTCTGATCCGTATGAAATGCTGCCGAGTGCAGTGCATATTGTCCATCACTGTCCAAAATGCTCGTGGATGCCCCATGTTGGAGCAAAAGGCTGATTACTTCGGAAGAACGTTCCCCCGCAAGAGCAGCATGCAGTGCAGTATTGGACGGAATAAAGGAAATTTTGGAATGAGAAAGGGCGTTAACATTGGCTCCATGCTCCAGAAGAACACGAACTGCTCCTGCTTGTCCATAATGAGAGGCATACCCCAGCGGAGTTAACCCATCCTGATTCTCCGTATTGGTGAGTTCCGGCTGAGAAGCGAGAATTCCAGCAATGCTTACCGCATCTCCAGCCTGTGCAGCCTGAAATAGTTGATTCATCTGTTCTGCATGATTCATAAGGATTACCTCCATCTGATGAGATAATTTAATTACAGGGATTCATTATATAGCTTCTTCATAGCTTCTAGCCCAGGTACGGCAAAACAAGCGAGTGGAGAAGGCAGATCATGGAGCGGGAACCAACCGATCTCACCGATGGCTCCGCCTTCTTCCAGATTACAAGCATGGCCGCCAATCACCTTGGTGGAATAGAGCACGGATATCCAATGTTCCTGCTGTTGTGGCTGGATTGTCTCCGCCGTGCAGAGCAGGCTGTCGATGGCGATATCCAGGTTCACTTCTTCCTTGATTTCACGGATGACGGCTGTCTCCAGGGACTCATAGGGATCTACTTTCCCGCCAGGAATACTCCAGGTGTGCTGTTCAGGCTGGCGGTTCCGCCAGGCGAGAAGCACTTCGCCCCGATCATTCAGGATGACCGCACCTACGCCGATGCGAGGTGAAATTTCAGATTCACCTTTTGGAAGAGAACTTAATTCCGACAGGGACAGCGTAGCTTGTTCGTTCCCATTACGTTGTGAAAAACCACCCGCGTCCATTTCCCCAGATTGAGGAGTGTGAGTAGACTGGAATGACAATGGAAGCCCGGACTGTGCCGACCATTCTTCCGCAAGGATACTCATCGAGATCAGGTCATAATGCATGCCATCCCGCAAAACTGCAGAACGCTGGCGACCCTCTTCCCGGAATCCGGCTTTTAAGTATGCGCGTCTCGCGGCTTCATTGTATTCAATGACTTCCAGCGCAATCCGGTTGAGGTTCAATTCATGGAAGCCATATCGGAGAATCAGGGCGAGGGCATCGCTGCCATATCCTTTACCCCGATCATTTTCTTCACCGATGCCAATGGCCAGACGGGCGGAGCGATTGTTCCATTCAATCCGGTAGAGGGCGGTGAAGCCAATGAATCGATTTCCCTCCAGTGTACGTAATGCAAATTCAAAGCCGTTGTCTCGACGGACAGAGGAGGAGCCTGTCTCATCCGGCGTTAATGGAACAGCAATATCGGTATCCATGTTGCGCAAATATTCGTAATCGTCCGTGAAGCGGGAGAGACGCATGCAATCTTCCGGGCATGGGGCCGCGAGTCTGACTTTGGAACCTTGAAAAGCATTTAAATGACGTGGAGCCATGTTGCACCTCTTTTGTTCGATATGAAATCTTTCATTTCATTCCATTATACTACGAACAGGAGCAGATACCGAAAAATGGCACTAAACCGTCTACATTCATTGAAAAACAACAAAAAAAAGCAGCCATTTCGGGCTACTTGTACATTCATTATTTCAGATCATTCAATAAATTTTTCATTTTTTTGTAATGTCCACTGACCCGGTCAACCATGTAATTATACATGAGTTGGTTCTCTGAAAGGTCCGCCATTTCCTTGTCAATGTCAACGTTATTGTTGTTATTGTTCATCGTGGTTTCGTTGTTCTCGACAATTCGGTACTGTACGATGGAAGAATGGGGATCACTGACAGGGAAGTGTTTTTCATGAGTCCGCTTCATGGCGAGCTGATCTGTTTTGCCATTCTCAACGATCCGTCTCAGCTCTTCCTGAAACTCTACCGTTTTCTTTTTGTAGTTGGGCGTGTCTGCATTGGCTATGTTGTTGGTAATGGCATTGTGCTGTGCAGTAAGCGCTTGTAACAGTGATTCGTTACGTCTTGTGGTATTCGTTTCGATCACAGGCTCAGTCTCCTTCACTGCATATTAATACAGTTACTCCTATAATAAAAAATAAAGTTGCACACTGTCAACATAACATAGAAAAAGACAAGCACATGCAGGAGGCTCTTGAAGAGAACCTTGCCTTCATGAAATCTTGTCTTAGACCTTGGCTGGCTTTCTGGATCAGCTTTCGAGCGGACTTTTACGTGGGACGATTCATATTTTTGCCGTAATAGATCTCGTCCATCTCCAGTTTCAGCCACTCCGTAATCTCCTGTTGTTCCTTCTTGCTGAGCTTATCCTTGGTGTACCCAAACAGATAATTATCGAGGTCGAATTCCTTCAGCTTACATTTGGTGTGGAAAATATTCTCCTGATAGACGTTCACGTCAATCATGTCAAAGCTGTTCTTGATCTCGTCGGGAATATAATTCTGAATCGAGCCAATCTCATGGTCAATGAACAGCTTGCGTCCGCTGGTGTCCCGCGTGAAGCCACGTACCCGATAATCCATCGTCATAATGTCTGTATCAAACGAGTGGATCAGATAATTAAGCGCCTTGAGCGGTGAAATCTCACCGCAGGTGGAGACGTCGATGTCCGCACGAAAGGTACTTATGCCTTCACTAGGGTGAAACTCTGGGTAGGTGTGCACCGTGATATGACTTTTGTCCAGTTGCATAACGACGTTATCGGGCAGAGGGCCGGGAGATTCATCGAGTGATTCTTCGGGGATCTCCACAATAGGACCTTCCGAGACAAGGATCGTCACACTGGCACCTTGAGGCACATAATCCTGCTTAGCAACATTTAACACGTGGGCCCCGATGATGTCGGAGACGTTGTTCAGAATCTTGCTTAGCCGGTCGGCGTTATATTGTTCATCAATATATTCAATGTAAGCTTCGCGTTCGTCTTTGGTTTTCGTATAACAGATATCGTACATATTGAAGCTCAACGATTTGGTCAGGTTGTTAAATCCATGCAGTTGAATGCGCTGCTCTGGCGTAATTGTCATGGTTGCAGTTCCCCTTATCCCATACGACATATCATCGCAGTTATAATACTACTTATACCCAACCTGACTCCAAAAAAAACATATGTACGTCATACGAAATGTTAATCTCCTCTGATGATGGATGTGAACGGATGGACCTTGAACGGTCTGCATTGATCGAGCATGATTCAGAAGGAAGAATCGTCGAAGTCTACCATATCGTTCATGCGCTCATCTTCAGCTACCGATTGGATATCCTCTGAAGTGACACTGATGATCGTATAGTCCTCATTCTGCTGTTTCTTCACGGCTTTTTCCTTCACAAAACGGGGACTGCCTTCCCCGGCATCTTCATCATAAACGAGCAGAAGACCGTCGCTTTTACGCAGCAACAGGTCATCCCGGGCAGTGAACTGCCACGGTCCAATATAAGGCTGATTGCTAATCGCACCGTAATAGTCCACACCCGAGAGGATGGAACGGTAATACTCCTGCTTGTCTTCTTTCCATTGTTCCTCCGGGTTCTGAAAGGCAGTAATGATTGATAGTTTCAGATGTGGATGCGTCTTCTTCAGATCAATCACGACTTCACAGGCCCACAGATCCACACCGTATTGTCCCGGCGTCAGCACCCATTCCAGACCATCCTCGACAATAGGCGTTAAGCGGGAAGAGATAGCCTTTTTAATAAAAGGAATACCTTCATGCTTTTGTCCGAAAATTTGCAATTCATGTGCCCGGTAACCGGTAATCAACAGATTTTTCAGTGTCCGTTCCTCCCTTCAGGCATGATCAATGGATCAGTGGAATTTTCTATATTTTCTATAGACACACACTAAAGATGCAGTTATTTCGCAGGTGGAGCATCTGCACGGAACGGATACAGGAATGGTTTCGGAATATCCGTTTCAAATGACATCAGCTCATCCGTTGTCGGATGAATAAATGAGAGTATACGTGCATGAAGTCCGAGACGGCCGAGATCTCTTGTGCGTGCGCCATATTTTCGGTCCCCGGCAATCGGATGTCCGAGATCTTCCATGTGCACACGAATCTGATTTTTGCGACCTGTTTCCAGGCGTACTTCCAGCAGAGAGAAGTCGCGGTTCGACTTCAGACGTTTGTAATGCGTGATCGCATGTTGTCCATCATTCGGTCGAGAGCTGGAGTACATTTTCAGTGTTTTGGTTTCCTTCAGCCAGGAAGAGATGGTGCCTTCTTCTTTGGCTACTGCACCTTCAACAAGGGCAACGTAGACACGGTCCTGCACATTTTCTTTCCAGTTGTTTTGCAGCTTCTGCTGTACCTCTTCACTTTTGGCAAACATCATTACACCCGATGTATCCCGATCCAAACGATGGACGACAAAGATCCGGTTCAGCGGATTGGTGCGGCGTACATGCTCTGTCAGTTGGCGATAAGCTGTCAGATCATCCGTCTTGTCAGCGGCAATGGACAACAGTCCGGCTTCCTTGCGGATCACGATGATATCATCGTCTTCATGCAAAATGTTGATACCCGTCAAGGATGGAGCAGCGACTGCACCTTCTTTGCGGATGTAGACAATCTGACCTGGCGTCAGCGCTTCATTAAACTTGGTTACGACCTTCTGATCTACGGACACCTGTCCACGACCCAGAATGGACTTCACGGCATTCCGTCCCGACTTCAAATGCTGCAACAGGAAGTTCAGCAGTTCGTCCGGTTCGGTGACTTTGTACTGGCGTGGTGGTTCCTGCTTGCGATAATAGGCATTGCCCGGGCGCTTGGAAGCACTACCATTTTTGGATTTGTTACCTCCGGCTTTCTTCGGTGCGGCTGATGATTTGGCAGCTAGTGGTTTCTTATTCTCCTCCGTATTGCGTGATGCGGAAGCACCTGATGATTTTGCAGATGAGAAGTTAGACTTGCCGGAACGTGCTGTAGATGAACCTGCGTATGATTTTCCCTTGGCCGAGGCCGGTGTTTTGCCTGTTGGACGTTTGCGTTTATTCATGAATAGTAATCTCCTTCTGAACAGCCTGTACCGCTTGTGTGCATACGATCCGTTCATTTCGTTATGCAGTCCAATATACCATTAACAGTCGACAAATAAAAATAGGTTCATGAAACTGCTATACATCCAATCCGAAGAGTTGTGAGATTCATAGGATATGGTATCCCATAGCATTGGAGGTGTTACTCATGGGCGTGTTTCTCGATATGAGAACTTCGATGAACTCGGGAACTGTTGGACAGCCCGGTTTGTCGCTGTCAGAATCCCCGACAGCTTTTGGCGCGATTGGTCTGCAGACTCAAGGCGTGGTGAATCCCATTATTACGTTGAACGGAACAGTGGGGGTTACGGGAGAACTTGGAGATACCTTTGTGGTGGAGCTGGTACGGGGATTCGTATATGATCCATTCTATGTCATCTACCGTGCTGAAGGGACGATTGGACAGAATGGCGGTGCCGAATTTCATTCGTTCACAGCTCAGGACCTGTCTGCACCACCCGCACTGGAAAGTGTGTATACTTCGTTCATCTCGGGGGTGTCCACAGCAGTAAGAACCGGGCCGGAGATGTTATACGGTATTGCAGCCACTAATTAGTTGTGAGGCATAATATCAATAAGCAGAGTGCTCGTCATCGCTTATGTTGACGGCAGAGTTCGTTTCATTTCCCAGAAACCAGAAGTAGAAGGTCGTGTCGCAATATATCTCGACTAGCGCTCAGCATGAAACCCCCGGCTTAAGGAGCCGGGGGTTTTGGTCATACAAATGTCTGTACAGTCAAGGTGGATCACTCATCTGAAGGATGGAGGTGTCCGGGGGGATCAGTTGGCACGCCCTTTCAGAATGATGTTGTTAGCTTTGCCGAAGTCGATGGCAACTTTGCCGGCCAGTGCAGCTGTACGCTCAGCAAGAACAACCGCGTTGACACCACAGGAGAAGAGAGCGACATCAAAGGTATCTTGATTCGTCTGAATCCACTCGAGTGTTTCCTGCATGTGATCATAGCTGTCGAAGGGCAGCGCAGTCACGATGTTTAAATGATACGGCTCACGTTCGAGCGTAGCACGCAAGGCTTCGGTCTCACGGGTAACGAGAAGCACACGCTTGCCTGCAAGCATCTGCCAGAAACGCGGATTTTGTGCCAACTCCCGATTGACACAGGCATGACAAGTCCGTGAGGGAGAGATGCCAAAGTGGGCAAACACCATATCGGTCAGAGGTCGTTTGAGATAATCCGGCGCGTTAATGGTACTGTCACCGCGGGGAAGAACGCCGACGATATCCGCCCGTTGCAAGGAAGCGGCAACTTCATCCCGGAGCTGCGGGTTGGGAAGACGCAATCCCTTTTGTCCTAAATTGGCTTTCTTGGCCCAACGCTCCTGAAGGACCTGTTCCGTGGTCCACACCGTTTCTTGAGACATGACGATATTCTCGCCATCGCCGACTCGTACAAGAGAGAGCGGACGCTGTTCAAGAAGCGCCGTTTCAAGCTGCTCAAGCACACCTTCCAGTTCAAGATAGATCGAATCCATTCAGCGATTGCCCCCTTTGAAAATAGAACTGCTCTATTCTATGTTGCAACTGGAGCAACGATATGTACGTTCGACCCGCAGGGCTTCATCTTCAGGCGTATATGAATCTATTTATATGAAAGTCAGTACATCTGTCGGTACCGCTTCTATTAACGTTTCATACGTTATAGAGTGCGGAATTCCAAAGGAGATGTTGCTTGGAAGAGATATGAATGTGATAGATGTGGCTCATTGAGAGACGGCATCGAGAGAGCCGACATCAATACTATGAAAACGGTCTGTATGCTGTAAAAGGATCATGCAGTAGCGTTCATGAGGAGGAATGTTATGTCCAGGAAAGTTGTGATTGAGATTAACTTCAACAATTACGGGATGGACCCGCAGCGATTGACGCGGGAGTGGCTGGAACGTCGAATGAGCATCTTCCGCACGTTCACATTGCATTGCCTGAAGGCACAGACGAATCAGGATTTCCTGACCGTGGTGAAGCTGTCCAAGGAATCGGGGGAGTTGATGCAGGAGATTCTGGCAGGTCAAGAGCCGCTCCCTTCCAATATCCGTTTTGGAACAAATATTGAAAGTGTGCGTGCCATTCTGGCTTTTGCTGAAGGAGCAGAGGATATCTATATTGCCCGTCTGGATTCGGATGATCTGTATCATAGAACCTTTGTTCAGCAACTCTACGATATTCAGCCACAGCCGCAGACGATGGCACTGATTAACCAGAACGGCTATCTCTGGGATAGCGTGAACAACGAAATGGCACCAGCGTTTCATCGTTCTCCGCAATTCTATGTCTACCTGTATAAAACAGCGGAGTACGCATCCGGATACCGGGTCAAGCTTCCGGGCAGAGGTACACATGGCAATGTCATAGACTTGCCGCATGAACTGCTTGCTCCGCGCAATTATGTCAACATCGTACATTCAAACAATACTTCAGTGAAAAAAGTACCACCAAAAGACCGATTAAGCCGGGATGAGATGGCCCAGGTATTACGCGAATTCATGATCTGATCAGGGGGGATTCATCGATGATTCAAGGACAAACGATTCTGATCACCGGAGGAACAGGCTCCTGGGGTCAAAAGCTGACCGAGGTGCTGCTGGAACAGGACCCTGCTGAGATTCGCCTTCTGTCACGCAATGAATACGCCCAGATTGCAATGCAGCGTGAGTTCAACCATGACCCGCGTCTGCGATTCATCATTGGAGATATCCGGGATTATCGGGCAGTGGAAGATGCATGCAGGGGCGTGGATGTGCTTTTCCATTTGGCTGCGCTGAAGCATGTTCCGGTCTGCGAGGACCAGCCGGATGAGGCGTTCAAGACCAATGTAATCGGCACACAGAACATTATTCGGGCTGCGATCCGTATGCAGATTCCCAAAGTTATTGATGTGTCCACGGATAAGGCGGTAGATCCGATTAACGTATATGGCATGACGAAGGCTTTGGGTGAAAAAATGATGATCCGTGCCAATTGGCTGAGTGAAGGGACCCGGTTTGTCTGCATCCGCGGCGGTAATGTGCTTGGAACCAGCGGAAGTGTCGTGCCCTTGTTCCGTCGTCAGATCGATGAAGGCAAGAGCCTGACCATTACAGACAAAGGCATGACCCGTTTTTTCCTTACGCGTACCGAGGCCATACATTTACTGCTTAAGGCCGCTGAGGCAGCCGTGGGCGGGGAGACGTTTGTGATGAAAATGAAAGCTTGCAAGATGACGGATCTGGCTTCCGTCATGTTGGAACAGGCAGGTCGTCCATCCTTTGATTATAAGGTGACGGGAATACGTCCAGGCGAGAAATTGCATGAAGTGCTGATCTCACCCTTTGAAGCACCGCGCACTCGTCAATACGATGCACAATATTATGTGATCCTGCCGGAGCACCAGGACAAGGGACTGACGGATCAGTACAGCAGTCTGTCTCATGTGAACTTCACCGAGTATCGTTCGGACAGTGCCATGATGAACAAACCAGCGATTGCCCGTTTTTTGCGTGCAGGCGGTTATATCGATTAGGGTGTGTCTCAAAACGGCTTCAACGGAGTTCTCAGACACGCCCAGCGAAGGGAGGCGGAGCATTTGGAGTTGGAAGGAATGGAAGAGAATCATCAGCATGAGCAGCACGAAGGAAAAGAAGAATTACAGCCACCGACCCCAATACAACCTATTCATGATCGCTCCTTGAAAGCTGTTGTCATCGGTCTCGGTTATGTAGGTTTGCCCATGGCCATCGAGATGGCCCAGGCAGGATATCAGGTTCACGGGATTGATATCGATACCTCCAAGGTAGCCAAGCTGCGTGCCGGACATTCGTATGTCATCGGAATAGATGATACAGTCCTGCAGTCTCTCATGAAGGCAGGTTTGTTCACGGCCAGCACGGATTATACAGCGGTGGCACAGGCGAATGTCATTGTAATCTGTGTGCCCACTCCGCTCACTGCCGAGCATCAACCGGATATCTCGTATATTGCGGCGGCGGTGGATGGCATGACTCCATATTTGCAGGAGGGCAGTCTTGTTATATTGGAAAGCACGACTTATCCAGGCACCACGGAAGAAATCGTGAAACAACCGATAGAGGCGGCAAACGGCTGGCGGGCGGGAGAACAGTTCTACGTTTGCTATTCTCCCGAACGGGTAGATCCGGGCAGTGTGCATTATGGTGTGAAAAATACGCCGAAGATCATTGGCGGCTCTACGCCTGCCTGTCTCGATTATGGTAAACAGTTCTACGGCTCGTTCCTCAACGAAGTTGTTCCGGTCAGTTCAACGACGGTAGCGGAGACGGCGAAGCTGTTCGAAAATACATTTCGCAGTGTCAACATTGCACTCGTCAATGAGCTGACTCCGGCCTGTGAACAGATGGGCGTGAACATCTGGGAGGTGTTGGGTGCGGCGGCCACCAAGCCGTTTGGTTACATGCCATTCTATCCCGGTCCAGGCATCGGCGGACACTGTATCCCAATTGATCCCATCTATCTGTCCTGGGCGGCAAGCCGGCAAGGATCAGAGCTGCAATTCATCCAGCTGGCAGATGCAACCAATCGACAGATGCCAGAGAACGTAGTGAAGCGTTCAGCAGAATTGCTGGAGCAGAAGGGGATATCTCTGCGGGGCGCGCGCGTTGTGCTGGCGGGGATGGCTTATAAAAAAGACATCGATGACTTGCGCGAATCACCTGCGCTGGACATCTTTCGGCTGCTGAGCGCAGCGGGGGCAGAAGTCGTTTTCACCGATCCGATGGTGCCTGTCTTCCGCAAGGATGATGGCACAGTGCTGCACGCTAGTCCGGCGGTGCCGGAATTGTGGGCATGGGCTGACTTGGTGATCATCACAACGGATCATACGGGATTCAATTATCAGGAGATGGCGGATCATGCGAAGCTGATCTTCGATACACGCAACGCAACGGCCGGATGCCACGGAGGAAATATTGTGGTGTTGGGCCAGCCTGTGCGGCCTGAGGTGAAGGGAGTACGCGAGCAACAGGAGAGTATAGCATCGGTAGGACAAAAAGAAACGGCAGTCGAGGATGGTGCAGCTCACCATGAAGTTGCCATCGGCCCCGACGAGGATCAGGGAGACGCCCATGGCAAATCATGATCGTGTGAGTGAACGTTACTATGGCGAGATTAACTCGGAAGATTCTCATGAAGCAACGAGAACGCGTATCCACTGGATGTGCCGTGAGGCGACAGGCAAACGCATCCTGGATGTCGGGTGCAGTCAGGGCATTACGTCCATCCTGCTGGCACGTGAAGGATTTCGTGTCACTGGCATTGATCTGGAGGAAGAGAGCATTCGGTATGCACAAGAAGAGCTTGCCAAAGAATCCAGGCCGGTCAGGAATAATGTGGATTTTCGGATGCTGGATATTACGCAATGGAAGGTCAGGACGACTTTTGACACGGTACTGCTGGGAGAAGTGCTGGAGCATTTTGCTCATCCAGAGACGTTATTGATTCAGATTCATCGGCTGTTGCAAGAAGAGGGGACGCTGGTGGTAACCGTGCCATATGGATATCATCCGTTCTATGATCACAAGCAGACCTTCTATGCAGGGAATCTGGCGATGTGTTTGATGCCCTATTTTGAAGTCTTGAAACTGGAAGTTCATCATAAATATCTATGTTGCGTGGCCCGCAAACGGCGGAGAACACAGCTGCATATGTCGCCAACGTTAGATCAACTGATGGAGTGGATGGAGCTGGATCATGCACATTTTGCCGAGGTGGAACAACAGCATCTCCGCGTAATGAAACAGCGCAAGAAAGCACTGGACAGTGCGGTGGAGCAGGTGAAACGTCTTCGTCGTCAGGAGAGTGGGGAAGGGTAGCAGTGAAGGTGGGAACAGGGGCAGGAAAAAGAAAAGAGATACGGCCAGTGGCAAGGGCAGGGTTAGAGCCTAAGTCAAGGACAAGGACAGTCTATGTTCTAACGAATCTCACACGTCTTATATTGGTGATTTTCGAGAGGTGACAAATCTAACGAATCTAAGCGACGCTATTTCATTAGAAAGCTGTGATAAAAGAGGAATGCATGCCTAAAACACAAGGATAGCGCGCCTCAGATTCGTTAGTTTTTCCAAGTGGCTGAAATACACCTAATAGCGTTACCTCGGTTCGTTAGCCATAGTGAAAATGATGTCGATGTATTCTTTATTGGACTTTGAGATTTGACGGAATGAGAGTGCTAGTACTTTGTTTGAAGTAACTAGTCAATGAAAGAGCAAAGCCGTCATGACATTTCGCAATACGCGTACGACAGGAAGGGGCTCAAAATGTGATAACTATCAGTCTGTGCATGATTGTGAAGAACGAGGAACGCATGCTAGCGCGCTGTCTCGACTCGGTTGCTGGCATCGCTGACGAGATCGTCATTGTGGATACCGGTTCATCAGATCGCACGATGGACATTGCTGCGCAGTACACCAACCAGGTCTACACGTATGAATGGAAGGAAGACTTTGCAGCAGCGCGGAATGAGTCATTCGCCAAGGCCACGCAGGAGTATATCCTGTGGCTGGATGCGGACGATGTGCTGCTGCCCGCGGAACGGGCGAAGCTGGAGGTGTTGAAGCAGCAGCTTCCGTCTGAGGGGGAGACGGCGGCTGTGATCATGAACTACACGCTGGCCGAGGGGCCGGAGGGAAGTCCGCTTGTGACGGACCGACGCCTTCGCCTGGTCAAGCGTGATGCCGGGTGTCGCTGGCATGGCCGGCTGCACGAGCAGCTTAGCTTCCCGCCGAGCGGGGTCATTACGGCAGATATTGCCGTCACGCATCGCCGCGAAGCGGGACATCATTCGGCGCGAAACGTGCGCATTTTGCGCAAATGGATCGCCGAAGAGGGCGTAGCCCAAGGTCGCCTGCTGTTCTATTATGCAGGCGAATGTTATGACCGCCAGCAGTATGCGGCGGCGGCACGCGGGTACGCGAAGCTGCTGGAGCAGCCAAGCGGTTACCGCGAGGACTGCCTGATTGCCTGCGCGAGGCTGGCGGAATGTTATGAACGACTGGGCGAGACGGGCCGCAAGCTGGGGGCATTGCTGCAAACGTTCCAGTATGATCTGCCGCATGCCGATTTCTGTTGCGCCATTGCTGCCTGTTTCCATGAACGGCATGAACCCGTCTCGGCGATCTACTGGTATATGCAGGCAGTCGATGTGAGCAGCCGCGATCCAGGCCTTCGCCCGGTGCCTGTCGCCTGTCGCACCTGGTTGCCACATGCCCGGCTCTCCCTTTGTTACGCCCATCTGGGCAACTGGGAGCAGGCATTGATGCATAACACCAAAGCCCGTAAGTATTTGCCCAACGATCCAGGGCTGCTTGCCAATCGGCAGAAACTCGAAGTAATGGTGCGCAAAGAGATGAAGGAACGGGAAGAACGTGGTGCAGAGTCACCTCGTAAGTAAGGAGACGAACTGGGGCAGATGAGGACAGAAGCGTTTGAAGCGTGGAGAAGGAAATAAGGCAAATAGATTGAAGCATAATTGAAAGAGCAGCAGCAGAATAGATGTGATAGATAATTTATAATGCTGCCATATGTTTTAAGTCCGATAGATACGAATTGTTAATGAACAAAAGAAGCCCCGCTTAACCGAAAGAGTCGGTGAGTGGGGCTTTTTACGCTTCTCGCTCATCGTGGAACTTCTGATGTGGGATGCTGTGAGTATTATGAGTTAAGGTGAGACCTCGAGTGCTCAGGGACGTCATTTTAGCTGCGAAGCTATTTTTTACTTTTCCGGTACCAGGCAGCGCACATATTGGTCCTTCATCCGTAAGCTTTTGCACGCCCAGCCCCATCCATCATATATTTCGTCATCGATATTGAGGGTAAGGGTCTCATCCGTGTATTCATTCCAGTTTTCAATCCGGATTGTATTTTCACTTTCCCATTCAAGATGGTTATTTCCGTGGTGCTCGGCACGATATATCGTTTTTACCGTGGAGTCCTCAGGGGCATTTGTCTTCTTCACATCGACCCAGATCGTAACGCCACCTGCCGCACCACCGTAAGGTACACCGTGAATCTCGGCAGTATATTGACCGTTCCGTGAAGGCATGGAATAACTCAGATCTCCCAGCTCGGAACGGTCAAACGTGGAGAAGTATGGACGGAGCCAGAAATACAGGAATACGGCAACGAACAGTACAAGAATCAATAATGAAAATGTGGTAAAAAAAGGGTGTCTACGTATCCAGGGTTTGCGAGAATTTGCATTGCATGAACTTGAACTAGCTTGAGTATTTTGATTCATAAGTATCGCACCTCCACCTACAGCGATATTTGCTTTGCAGGAATATAGATGTCCATTTCTCCGTAGTGATCCTGAGCCAGACTGCCATCAATTCGTTCAAAATAGTATGAATCACTCTTCTCGTACCCCGAATGGCTCTGCCAATATTCATCGATAAATGTCCAGACACTGTCCAGATGATCAATGTTAATCAGGCTTGGATGAAAATCACAGACGAATTTGAATACGGCATACTGGTTGGCTGGGACCTCAAGTCCATTCAGGTCTTCAGGGATATGCTCCAGAGAAGTCACTTCTACAGACGGTTGATAGGTACTGTAATCCTCGTTAATCTCATGGGTAAATCCAATATACACGTTAGGCTGCAGCACATTAGGAATCGAATGAAAGTGTTTTTCAAAAAAATCGTTGCCTGCTGAATTGGCTTCATAGTGTTCTTCATTATCTGCATAACGAATATGGGAACGTTGTCCGATGAGTTTCATAGCCGGTTTTCGTACATACGTTGGTGTGAAAATATACCCGTACGGAAGCATCGTGATCATGGACGAAGTCAGACGGGCTGTGAATTCAAGGTCTCCAGCTCCCTGTTTACGATATTGCAAGGGGGTGATCCCAAAGGTTTGTTTGAAAGCACGTATGTAGGATTGTTCATGTTCAAAAGCGTAATGGCCACTGATATCGATAATCTTCCAATTTAGGTTCACCAACTGCTCCAGGCTGCGCGCCAATTTGCGTGAACGGATGTATTCTCCAGGCAATTGTCCGCTTGCATGTTTGAACATGCGATGCAGGTGGAACTTGGATATATGAGTCACAGATGCCAGATGATCCAGCGTTAATTTGTCTTGAATATGGTCTTCTATGTAGTTGAACAGTTTATCCAATGTCTCTAGCAAATCGTGCTGCATATCAATCTCCCTACTTCGAATAGTACTTACAGCAATAAATGTTCATTTTTTCCTTATTACCGATGATATCATAACCAAGTACATAATTTAATGACAAGATTGGAGAAAGCATCCATGTTAGCTGACAAAAGAACGTATACAACTTTAGGCATGTTAACTCGATTATGGACGTTAACGGGCAAGTACCGTATGTTCATCATTCTGTTACTTTTCGCCGCATGTATGGTCTCTCTGATTGAGGTCGGTTACTTGGAATCGATCCGAAGACTGGTCAAAGGTGCTACCGAAGCACAGTTTTCATTACTCTACTCAGGTTTGATTATAGGCGTTAGCATTGTAGGATTACGATTGGTTGTAACCGCATTCATGACGAGGGTGGAGACGTTATTCCAGCAAAAGACATTATTGTCTATGCAGTCTCTATTGCTCTCATCTCTAGGCAGCACAGAGCCACGTGATGTGGCACATTATCACACGGGTGACCTAACCTCCAGGATATGGACTTCAGCCAAGGAAGCACAGAAGGGGATAAACCAACACGGCATTGAACTCGCAAAAAATATCATTCAGCTGATTCTTGCCTTTGCTTACTTCAGCTGGGTGAACTTGCCGTTGTCATTGGCTATCATTGCATTCACGTTAATCTATCCTCTTGTAACGGTAGGATTGGGTAAGCGTCTGCAACGACAACATGATCAGTTAAATGCCAGTGCAGCGTCAAGAGATGAGATGCTAACTGAAATCATCCAAGCCCCAGTTGAGATCCGAAGTTACGGACTCGCGGGTTATGTTCACCATCATTTTAAAGATCGAATGGACCAGGTGTTCAGACATACGATGTCTGTATCTGTGTTACAACGTCTTTCGGAAGCAGCCGGACGGGTCTCGACGTATGGTGGCATGATTCTGATTCTCTATCTAGGTGGCATGCAGGTACTGAATGGACATATGGATGTAGGAGGACTGGCAGCTTTTCTGGTAGCAAGCAGTCAGTTAACTCGTCCGATTGAGTCGTTATCCGGGCTGTGGAATGATTTTATTGGTTCTGCTTCTCACGCATCCAGAATCTTTGAAGTACTGGATTTGGAGAAAAAGGATGAGGTTGTTGAGACCAGTACAACTACATATGTACGACCCGAAACGGAGTTAGGACAGCTTGAAAAGCAATCTAAACCGGGTGGCATCAACGTGCAGCATGTGTCTTATAGGTATGCGGAGCAAGAAGAAGTGTTAACGGATATTTCTTTTGAGGCCAAGCAAGGAAAGCTTACTGTAATCACTGGGCCAAGTGGATGCGGGAAAACCACGTTATTGAAGTTAATAGCCGGATTAGATAGACCTGTTACTGGCTCGATCCAGGTTATGGATCAGAAGAATATACTGAATGATATGTATGGGGTTCAGACAGCACATGTCAATCAGGTGTATGTTCCACAACAAGCCTTTATTTTCACAGGCACAGTGGAAGAGAATATTGTTTTTGGACAAGAGGGGATATCTGCCAATCAGGTAGAGGCTGCGGCCCACATGACATATGCACATGACGCCATTATGCGTCAATCGCTCGGCTATGGGACGGAGCTTCAGCCAAAAGGCGGGACAATGTCGGGTGGTGAGCTTCAGCGTATTAGTTTGGCAAGAGCGATGCTGAGGAAGCCGGATATTCTATTGTTGGATGAACCGACGTCATCTCAAGACCCTCTACATGAGCAACGATTGAATAATCTCTTTGCGAGAATAACTGCTGACAAAGGCACTACGGTTATTGCAGTTACCCATCGATTATCGTTGATCGAACGGGCGGATCAGGTCATCTATATTCAGAAAGGACGCGTCGAAGATACGGGGACTCATCGTGAACTGAAGGATCGTCCCAATGGATATCGGAGCTATATTGCGGAGCAGGATATGGAAGTGGAGGGACAGCATGAGTAACAAGATTGAAGATGCAACATATGCCGATGATGTTGGAATGAAGAGCAGTCATGAGAAAAGTGGAGCAAATGTGATAAATGAAAATGATAAAAATAATGAAATAGAAGTTGATCATCAGATGAACGAAAGCCATGTTCCAGATGACTCAGATGATTTAAAAGAAGCTGTATCACTGGCAACGGTATGGCCCGTTATTTTTCGATGGATGAAGCCTTATGGATTAGCTGTAGCGATCTTGCTTATTTTTATTGCAGCAGATGCGGTCTTCGATTGGGGACTTGCCTTCGTACAGGGATTCTTCGTGGATGCCATTCATGATGGGGGACAGGAGCAGCTTAATTCTACGGCATTGATCTTTATCGCCATTCTGGCAGGGTTTATCGTATTGCTCGCGATGCATCGGTATGTGCTGGTATGGCTAAAGGAGTCGATGCAACGGGACATGTCGATGGATCTGTTGAAACTGTGGAACCGGATGCCCTATTCCTGGGTGCGCAGACAGAAGTCCGGGGATGTGATGCTTCGCATCAAGGAGGACACGAAGCATGGTGCAGAAGTTGTGGAGGCTATTGCAGAGGGTGTTACGGTTATATTCATTATTGCTCTATCGCTGGGATACTTGTACAGAGCAGATGCATGGGTTGCGGTGATCGCCTTAGTAAGTGCAGGGGCAATCTGGTTCACGGCGAGGTTGTATGATCAGCGAATTGTACATCTGTCCGATGAGGTCGAATCCAGAGAGGGCGAGTC
This sequence comes from Paenibacillus sp. FSL R5-0519, assembly GCF_037974275.1. Taxonomy (NCBI): domain Bacteria; kingdom Bacillati; phylum Bacillota; class Bacilli; order Caryophanales; family Paenibacillaceae; genus Paenibacillus; species Paenibacillus sp. FSL R5-0519. Next base: position 4,897,140 of record NZ_CP150234.1, on the reverse strand, counting down.
CCAAGAACAGATCCAGCAGTATGTTGAAGGGATACCGGTGATTCAGATGTATGATGCTTCACCGTGGTTTCTCACTCGTTTTCGAACACAACAACAATCACTGAACCGAGTTCAGGCCAAGTTACAGATGACACTGAGTATGTCGGATAACGTGGCGATGGCGGTGTTTGGTCTGGCTCAATTGGCAGCGTTGTTCCTTATTGCTCTGTCAGCGGCTAGGGGAACTCTGTCTCCGGGCATGGTTGTCGCAAGTAGTCTGCTCTTTGAATTGGTGGTGTGGCCGGTACTCGGCTTGTCCAGCCAGTGGAGTCAGATGCAAGCCAGCGTGGGTGCATTTGGACGTATCTCTGCATGGTTTAAGTTGGGGGATCACAAGAAGACAGGCTCATCCAATACTAAGGACGTGAAGCTTGCACAGGGAATGTATGACCAAGATCAGGGGAGTACACCAAAAGGGGCACATGAAAAGAACGAAGTGGCTATGCTATGTCTACAACAGGTTACGGTAACCGATGAAGACAGTGGTCGAAAAATTCTGGATCAGATTTCGCTTAGTCTGGTTCCTGGTGAATTGGTTGCGGTAGTTGGTGCCAGTGGGGCAGGCAAATCTACATTATGCCAAGTGTGTGCAGGACTGATCGAGCCAACAAACGGAAGCGCATTGATGGGTGATCAACATGTTGCAGAGTACATAGAGATGGATAATGAAATGGATAAGCAATCCAGACTGACGTATATGCCGCAGACCCCAACTTTTTTTACAGGAACGATCGAAGACAATATCCGTCTGAGTTCAGACGTTACATTGGACAGAGTGAAGCTTGCGGCAGAGCAGGCAGGTTTGCATGAATACATTGAGGCACAGGAAGGACAATACGCGGCCATGTTGCAAGAGAAAGGCGCCAATATATCTGGAGGACAACAGCAGCGACTGTCGCTGGCCAGGCTCTTTATGAGGTCATCTGATCTGTACATTCTAGACGAACCAACGTCATCACTGGATATTCAGACAGAACAGAAGGTGATGAATCACTTGCTGAACTTTATGAAAGACAGAATCGGGTTGCTTGTCACACATCGCATGGAGGTTGCTCGTCAGTGCTCTCGCATCCTTGTAATGGAGAAAGGCCGAATTGCTGAGGATGGGACGCATGAACAGTTGATGCAGAGGAAAGGATTGTATTATCGGATGAATGCAAGAGGCGGTGATACAACATGAATGAATCTGGAGTTAAGAAAGTAATGGATACGCTGGAGTTCTTGAGTCAGGATCGGGAAGCGCGTCGTTTGTATGAAGAACTGCAGAAGTATTTGCATGACGAAGCTTCCATGATTGAATGGGCTACGGAAAAGGGAATAGCCAAGGGATTAGTAGAAGGGGAAAAAAGAAAGGCGATTGAGATTGCAAAAAACATGCTCTCATTTGGAATTGAAGTTTCAGTTATTGCCAAAACAAGTGGTCTAACTGAGTCAGAAGTTGAGGCGCTAAAAGATTAGCAAACGCACTTTAAACAAACAATCGTTTTGTCCCCAAAAAGGCATGCGATTGTTTTTTGATTTTTCCTGTAATGTTCAATCACATCTGAATCTACTTGCGATCTTTCCTATCATTCAGGTTATACACCACTGTCACCCATTTGTAAAAGATCGTTTTACAGTAAAACGCGGTTGCTCATTCGGGGCTGGGCCGTTAAACTAAAGGGAGCGGCGTTTGCTTGACGGACAAGTCATGAGAACGCCATTTTGTTGTCAAGGATGCGGCGTATAAGCCGCTTTCGGATGTCAGAATCGGATCGGACCAAGCTGGTGGAAGAACACCGGTGATAAGTAAGGAGTCTTTACATGAGTGTGCAAACACCTACTATTGAAGAAGCGCAGGGTCTCCTGCAAAAATATTATGGCTACCCCGACTTCCGTGAGGGACAGAAAAAGATTGTAGCCAGCCTGCTCGAACGTGAAGATACGCTCGGCATTATGCCAACCGGGGGCGGTAAGTCGATCTGTTATCAGATCCCCGCCCTGTTATATTCGGGTCTGACACTAGTTGTCTCCCCGTTGATCTCATTAATGAAGGACCAGGTCGATGCGTTGACGACCGCCGGAATTGCTGCCGCGTATATTAATAGTACACTTAGCGGCAAAGAAGTGAATGATCGCATCCGCGCGGCGCAGCGCGGTGAGCTGAAGTTGCTCTATGTCGCGCCTGAGCGACTGGAGCTGGATTGGTTCCGCGAGGAGATGGGCTATTTGCCGATCTCGTGCGTTGCAGTGGATGAGGCCCACTGTGTGTCTCAGTGGGGGCATGATTTTCGGACAAGCTACCTGGCGGTAGCGCCGTTTGTGGACAGTTTGCCGGAGCGGCCGGTGGTTGCGGCCTTCACGGCAACAGCGACGCCCGAGGTCATGGGCGATATTCTGCGGTTGCTGCGTTTGCAGGACCCGCAGACATATGTGACCGGACTTGGGCGGGATAATCTGGCGTTTAGCGTGCTGCGCGGCGAGAGCAAGAAGGACTTTGTTCTGAATTATGCGCGCGAGCATGCCAGCGAGCCTGGAATTGTATATGCCGCGACCCGTAAGGACGTGGACGATCTGCATCAGCGTTTGTTGCAGGCGGGATTGCCCGCTGGACGCTACCATGCCGGCATGACGGACGATGAACGGGCCCAGAGCCAGGAAGCTTTTTTGTACGATGATATCCGGGTGATGGTGGCAACGAATGCGTTCGGGATGGGGATTGATAAATCAAACGTGCGTTACGTAATTCATAACAGCATGCCGAAGAATATGGAGGCATATGTACAGGAAGCCGGGCGTGCAGGACGGGATGGAGAGCCCAGTCAGTGTATTCTGTTATTCGGCGCACAGGACATTATCACCCAAAAGTTCCTGATTGAGCAGAATCCGATGGAGGGCGACCGCAAACAGAACGATTACCGGAAGCTGCAACAGATGGTGGATTACTGTTACACGACTCGCTGTCTGCGCAGTGCACAGCTGGACTATTTCGGTGAGGTGCATGACGACACGCCTTGCGGCATTTGCAGTTCCTGTACGGACGACCGCGAGCTGGTAGACATGACGATTGATGCTCAGAAAATATTCAGCTGCATTCACCGCATGCGTGAACGGTATGGTGTATCGCTGGTCGCTTCGGTGCTCAAAGGCTCCCGTGCCAAAAAGGTGCTTGATTACGGCTTCAACTCTCTGCCAACCTACGGCGTGATGGGCAATCGGACAGAGCGTGAGATATCGGAGATCATCAACGTGATGGTATCCGAAGGATATCTGATGCTGTCCGAGGGACAGTATCCGGTTGTACGTTTGCAACCATTAGCGGTGGAAGTGCTCAAAGGCCAGCGTGAAGTGATGCAACGTGTCGTTCGCAAGACAGCGGCAACGGCTTCGGGTACGAATTACGGCGGACGTCGTGGACGCGATGCGATGCCATCTGCGGTTAATGAGACGGTATTTGAACAGCTTCGTCTGATCCGTCGTGATCTGGCGGCGAAAGAGCATGTACCATCGTACATTATCTTCAATGATGCAACTTTGCGTGAGATGAGTGTGGTATGTCCACAGACAGAACGTGACATGCTGGATATCAAAGGGGTCGGTGAGGTGAAGTACCGCAAGTACGGGCTACCGTTCCTGGAGTTTTTCCAGAAGCAATCGGGCGAAGAAGTCGATACGGATGACGATGCTTTTTACGAGTATGAGTAGGTATGAGAAGGTATGAGAAGGTATGAGTAAGTATGAGCGAGTTATGATCAATAATGAGCGAGTTTGGCTGGATGGGATGAAGTGAGGATTGCTGTTACATTCGCGCTTTCAGGTCTTTGAAGTTCATGACGCGTAAAGCTTAATTGATTAATAATTTGATATATATGCTTCGTGCAAGTCGATGGTTCGTCCATGATACGGGGGAAGCGTTCGGCAGAGGTTCGAGGCTAAAGCCTAAAGGCTCAATGCAGTAAAATGTGGATATCTATTGTGGATGGAATGCGAACGAGGTCTTTTCAGGGTGAAGTTGAGTTTGAAGTTGATTTTTGTGTCTCTGTATTGTGGACAAATTAAGGTGAATTGTCTTTCAAAGGGTGGACATTGGCGTTAGGGATGTCTGAAAGTAGCATGTACAATATGTGGTTTTATTTATTTGGTTGCGCACTGTATGTTGTGTTTTTGGTTTGGCGGGGTGTATATGTCTTTTTGAAAAGAGTGTCCACTCTTTGAAAGACAAAAGTTGGATATGTCCATGAGAGATGGAATGGCTAGTTCAAAAGAGGTTTGCATGAACAGCATCCGGGGCAGGATGGCTGTGCAGCTTTACTTTTACCAAAAAAATATGGTCTGGGTGTCCAGGCAAAGGTTGTGAACCATGAAGGTTATTCTTTCTACATTAAATGCAAAGTACATCCATACCTCTTTGGCCTTGCGTTGTTTGAAGGCGTACAGTGAGAAGGATTTTGATATTGACCTGGCGGAGTATACGATCAAAGATCCAGTTATGAACATTGTGTCTGATCTGTATCAGCGCGGCGCGGACGTGATTGGTTTCTCGTGTTACATCTGGAATATTGAAGAGACGATCAAGGTCATTGATAATCTGAAAAAGGTTATGCCTGACGTGAAAATTCTGCTGGGCGGGCCGGAGGTGTCCTACGACACGGAATATTGGATGAACCGGATTCCCAATGTGGATTTCATCGTGATGGGTGAAGGGGAAGAGACGCTGCATCAGCTTTTGACGGAGCTGCAAGGAAGCAAAAAGTTCCACTTCGTGTATGGACTGGCGTATCGCAAAGGGGAAGAGGTCATTCTCATGCCAGGTCGGCCGAAAGCGGATCTGAACGATCTGCCGTCACCGCACCGATTTGAAGAGGATATTCCCGACCTCGGGAAGCGTGTGGTTTATTTTGAGACCAGCCGGGGCTGTCCGTTCAGTTGTCAGTTCTGTCTGTCCAGTATTGAGGTCGGCGTGCGGTATTACGATATTGAGCGGACCAAGTCGGATATTCTGTACCTGATTGAGAAGGGTGCGAAGCTGATCAAGTTTGTGGACCGGACGTTTAACATCAAGCGAGATTATGCGCTCGAAATGTTCAAATTCCTGATTGAGAATCATCAGGGAACTGTGTTCCAGTTTGAAATTACGGCAGACATTATGCGTCCCGAGGTACTGGATTATCTGGCAGAGAATGCGCCGCCAGGCACATTCCGCTTCGAGATCGGGGTTCAGTCCACGAATGATCCGACAAATGAACTGGTGAAACGCCGCCAGAACTTTACCAAGCTGAGCCGTACCGTAAACAAAGTGAAAGCTAGCGGTAAAATCGACCAGCATCTGGATCTCATCGCCGGACTGCCGGAGGAAGATTACAATACGTTCCGCAAAACGTTTAACGATGTATTTGCACTGGGGCCGGAAGAGCTGCAACTCGGATTCCTCAAAATGCTGCGTGGTACGGGTCTGCGTCTGGATGCGGAAAAGTACAACTATACGTATATGGATCATGCACCGTATGAGATTTTGGGCAGTGATGTCCTGCCGTTTAGCGACATCGTACGCCTGAAGCGGCTGGAGGATGTACTGGAGAAATACTGGAACGCACACCGGATGGACCATACGCTGAAGTATCTGATGGAGCAGGAGTTCAATTCGCCGTTTGATTTCTTCCAGGCGTTTGGGGATTATTGGGAAGGTCAAGGTTGGCAGAAGATTGGTCACCAACTGGAGGATCTGTTTACTCGTCTGCACAGCTTCCTGGAGTCGCGGAATACGCCGCATATGGATGTCGTGCTCGGCTTGATGAAGCTGGATTATTTCCTCGGCCACAAATACAAACCACGCAAAATCTGGTGGGAAGATCCACTCCAGAAAGACCAGTGGGCGGGTTATATGAAAACGTTGGCTGAACGTCCGGAAGACGTTCGACTGCCACGTGTTGCCGGTGCCGCTGGCACGGCATGGCTGGAAAGCAGCGGCACGGGTGCGAGTGTCGCTGCGGCAAGTTCGGCTGCTGCCGAGGAAGACTCTGCCGCGGATGCGGCGGGTGTGATCGGCAGCGAAGCCGGGGGTGCAGCGTCGCTTGCTTCGGGCGACGCAACAGGGTCCGCCGCGGATGGAGCGGCGGACGGGGAAGACGGCAACGCTTCGCGTGCGTTGCCGATGACCTCGGCCATGACCGCACAGACGGTCATGGGTGCCCGTGCCTTCGCCGACCTTGGTCTCGGCGAAAAAGAACTGCAGAAGCACACCGTATTGGATGTGCTTCCGTTCCGGCTTGAGCGTGTGCTAGCTGGCGCCAGCCCGCTTGCTGCGAAAGGCCGGACGCTGCTGGTCGTTGTGTACCAGCAGCATGAAGGGCAGCAGGCGCAGTATTACACGCTGCCGCTGGGAGAAGAAGCCGCTGCCATATAGGTGCAGCGACCATATTTCCGAAAGCATCGGAAGATCACTAGATTCCCTTACGGGATGAAGATGATCTTCCTTTTTTATTTTTTTAATTTTATGAACTCATAAATCCAATTAAGCTGAAGGGAGAGTTTTTATGAAAGATAAAGCAGCCATCATTTTAACCAAAGGTTCTGATGATACGTTGTATGTGCAAATTCCGTATAATACGGTGCATATCCAGCGCATTCGTCAGGTAACAGGAAGAAGGTGGGAGCCTGACACGAAACGTTGGGTCATCCCCTATTCAGACACATCTCTTCAGGATTTTACAAAGCACTTTGATGCGCGAGATGTAGAGATTTCCCCGGAGCTGTGGGTGGAGAGTGATATATTGAGAAAATGGAAGTTACATGTAGAGAAAACACAATGGAGAAGAGATGAGTTGCAACAAGCTCTAAAATTGAGAGGGTACAGTCGCAAAACGATGAAAGCATACTGTAATCAGATTGAACGATTTGTGACCAGTCTTCCTCAGATCGATACAGAAATTCGTGCATCTCATGTCCAGACATATTGTTTGAGATTGCTTGAGCGAGGAGTCTCCCATTCCAGTGTAAATCAGACGATTAGTGCGATCCGATTCTATTGTAAACATGTGTTACTTCATCCTGCCGAGTTTCAATATATACGTCCTAAAAAACAAAATAAGTTGCCCAATGTCATGTCCGAAAAAGAAGTCACCCAATTGCTGAAAGCTGTGACTAATCTCAAACACAAAACAATTCTTTATCTAACCTATTCGGCAGGGCTTCGTGTCGGCGAAGTCGTTCGTCTACGCTGTAGTGATCTGGACATTGAGCGTCAGACCATTATCGTAAGGCAGGGAAAAGGTCAAAAGGATCGAAGAACTCTTCTTTCCCATCTTGCTTGGGAGATTGTACAGAAGTACATCGCCGAATATAAAACCGATCGTTGGTTGTTTCCGGGACAGTCTTCAGATCGACATCTTACGGAGCGCAGTGTACAAAAGGTTTTTGAAGAAGCTAGACAAAGAGCGGGTATTGTAAAAAAATGCAGCATTCATGCTTTGCGGCACTCTTTCGCTACACATTTGCTGGAAAATGGAACAGACCTGCGCTATATTCAGGAGCTTCTTGGTCATACGAGTGCACAAACAACACAACGATATACACATGTGAGCACGAAAAATATTCAGCGTATTCAGAGTCCACTGGATCGTATGGACATGGGAGATTGAGTATCTCAAAACTCTCCCTTTTTCACCAAATTTTTCTTCGCATATATCGCCTCATAGGTTATCATATACGTAGTTCAGATATTACTTTGGAAGTGTGGTATTTACGAAGTACATAATTTAGATGTTAAGTGAAATCAATTGAGACATACAAGTCCAAGAAGGCCAAGAAGGGAAAATAAAAATGAAAGAGAAGAAATTACAAGAAATCAAAGATTCATTGCAATATTTTGAGGATCGCAAATCACGTGCTGAATTAAGAATGCAAGAGTTAAGATATAGTGATGAGGGTTGGTATTTTGGATTAATTGGTTTTGCTGCTGACTTCGAGCTTGTAGAACTAGAGATTGGAAGAATTCAGGAGATTGTCGAACCTCCTGGTGAGGTTGAATTGGCCTCGGCATTAGAACGAAATGACATGTTTTCGTTGTTCGGACGTTATACAAGAGGATTGAGCTATGAATTATTTATTAAAGATGATGAGGTATATAACGAACGGATCTTTGATATCGCCTGGTGGATAATCTCATCCTTAAGAATTAAAACAGATGTTGATTTTATTGTTCCTGTTGCTTCCAATCGTTCTTGGTCAACATTTGCAGCTGCCCCAAAAAATTCAGTTAAAACGCGAGTTATAGAGGACTTCCCTAAAGCTACAAGACAATCTTTAGATTCAAATGTTTCAATTGATGATGTTGTATGGGTGAATAATAATTTTGTAAACTTTGCTAATTTACTCTCTGATACACGCTTTAGAACTGCAATAGATAGTTTAACCACACATCATTTACAACATAATTCAAGAATGACTATCGCATTACTCTGGTCTGGAATAGAAGCGATATTTGGAATTCAATCAGAACTAAGATTTAGGTTGTCAGCTCAAATAGCCTCTTTGCTTGAAACTAGAGGCAGCTGCAGATACGAGTTACATCAGAAAATCAAGAAATTATATGATGTCAGATCAAAAGTAGTTCACGGAAGCGCAATAACTGAAGAGAAAATACAAGAACATATTATCGAAGTAAGGGGATTATTATCAAGGATCATTACTTATTTCGTGGAAAATAAACAAATTATGACAATTAACGAATTTGAAGAGCTTCTGTTTCTGTAGAAAACTCGAGGAAGTAATTGACTTCACTTAACATTATATTCACGCGGCGGGCATACGCCATTGGTCCGACAGAGGAGTTTCGGGGAAGTAGAGACAGTCGGACACCCCGACATTCGTCGAGGTCGTGAATACAAGAACGTTATATGTAATTCCCCCCGTGAACAACAAAACGAATGAATGATTGAATGGCTATACAGGTCAAGAGCTATACAGGTCAAGAGCTATACAGGTCAAGAGCTATACAGGTCAAGAGCTATACAGGTCAAGAGCTATACAGGTCAAGAACTATACAGGTCAAGAGCTATACAGGAACAAGGGCTATACAGGTCAAGGGCTATACAGGTCAAGAGCTATACAGGTCAAGGGCTATGTAGATCAAGAGCTATACAGGTCAAGGGCTATGCAGATCAAGAGCTATACGGTCAAGGACTATACAGATCAACGGCTGTATGGATCAAGAACTACACAAGCCAAAGAATATCCTAAACGGGAAGAAGAACGGATGAAATCGATCCGAGCGGGGGGAACACCATATAACATAATATTTACGCTGCGGGCATACGCCCTGGGTCCGGCGTTCGCCGGCCACCCGACATACGTCGGGTCGTAAATACAGGAACGTTATGAGAAATCATCAAGAAAGGGGATAAAGATGAAGTACCTTAGATATCCGACTGAAGAAGAATGGCATGAAATTTTGAACCGAAGTCCATTTATAGGATTCCAATTTTCATCTACTGATTTTGTCAATAATGCTCCAGATGCAACGATTTTTTTGATGGACCAATAATCAATTCATATGGATCATTGCTAGTGTATAGATTTAGGGCACTGCTTGAAAGCTATATCATGTTAAGTTTCTATTATCAATTAGGAATACCAGATAACATAGAAGATAAAAATACTAGTGAAATATTTAAAAAGTTTGAACCCCATCATTTTGGAAATAAAGAAAAGTTCGATTACTACTCAGATGTTTTTTATCTCAAAGCATTTTCATGTTTGGAAGCTATAGGACACATTCTTAACGAACGATACAATCTAAAAGTAAAAAAAGTAGAGTTTAAAATTATAGTTAGCAAGATGAAAAATGAAAATCCTGATTTATTCAAAAAATTGAGTGAAATAATAGAGAATGATGAATTCATTAAAGCAAATACCTATCGAAATCAGATAACCCATAATCATTCTCCCAATTTACCTGGAATACATCGACTTAAAGATATCAACGGAGCAGTAATAGAGGCAAAGACAGAATACTACGATTCGAAAAGGGTACACCGCAACATTTTATCAATGTCAGAACTTCTTAAGAAGGCAGTAGAAGCGATTCGTGAGTAAGGCGTTGAAGCTGATGACATCTCATAACATAATATTCACGCTGCGGGCATACACCCTTGATCCGGCATTCGCCGGATACCCGACATGCGTCGGGTCGTGAATACAGGAACGTTATCTGAAATACGGTAAAACCGTTTATGAAATGAGTGAACTTATGAATATACAGGATTTAAGAAATTGGGTGTGTAAGCACGATGCAAGAGATCGAGCGTTAGAAGCGTTCTGGCTTAACGTAACTACTTTTAGGATTGAGGAACCGGAAGAGTTTGAAGAACTATTTTGGGATTATGACGAACAGTATTTGAAAGTCTTAATCGAAGATATTTCGTTGCATATCAAGAGTTTAGATTACATAGAAGTCGGCAATAAAGAGCGGGAATATATCGAAGTCAAGGTCAGAATTGAATATCGATCCAACCATGTAGGTTACTACCGAATACACTTCAATATAGACGGTAAGATCGAGGATGACTTTTTCATCACAGAATGGACAGGATTAAGATTATATCAAACAAGAGGATTGTTAGAAGATATTAAAGGAGAGATCAACGACGACTTAATGAAGGGAAGGATAACAGAAAAAGAAGCTATACGATTAAAAGCAATGATTGAAGAAAAGAAAGAACAGATTCGGAAGGAATTTAGTCATTCTGAGTAAGTGATTCAAGGAGCTACCGTACGTCAGATAACATAATATTCACGCTGCGGGCATACGCCCTGGGTCCAGCATTCGCTGGACACTCGACATGCGTCGAGTCGTGAATACAGGAACGTTAGCTGAAATTGACGATAGCTTAAAAAAATCATTATTTAGGGGATCACACTATGAATAACAAAAATTATGAGATGAGTGAAAAAGCTTTTCTAGATATTTGGAAGAAGCACGGTAGTCCTAGTGTACTATATGGAAATCAAGAGAGCTTTTTGTTCTTGAAAGATTTATTTGATAATACCGATGGATTATTCATAATAGATCATTTTTCTTATTATAATTATGACAACCTTAGTTCAATACATAAAGAAGGAGATTTTATTCGATTAGTATGGAAGGATTTTGTGAAGAATCCGCCTCCACGCGGTTTTGAAGATATGACATTTGAAATATTTAGTGCGCACTATATTTATTCATTATGTAATATACAGGAGATTAAGTTTTACAATTTTAGAGGGCATATATGTATCATTATAATGCCTGTGATTGCTAAGATTAAAGAAGTGAAAAAGCACTTAGGAATAAATCAATTAGATCAGACAAAGATAAATGTTAAAGAGAACTTGGAAGAACTATTTACAACGATAAGGTATCTTGAGGATGATTATGTGCATGAATGTATTTTGCATAATCTACCATTCTTTAGTTTCCTATTACAGCCTAAACAAAACTCTTGGAGCGCAAGCTTTTCTAAGATACTTCTCATGTACGCAACTCTTGATCATGTAAGTGATAGGCTTCATAAAGTGAAGATTAAAATAAATCATCTAAGTGAATATGATTTTGATGAAATTAGAGCATCTGGAAATATAATTAGAACTATAATGGAGTCATTAATTAAATATTATAGTATTTATTATAATTATTCTTTGCCTGAGGATCACTATGGTAATAATGTATTAGGTAAACTGAAGAAAGGCTTAAAAAATGATTCGCTGATAAATTTGTATTTACCGCAGGAAATGATAGATTTAGCAAATGATTTCTCACACGACACAGGATATACAAGAAGTAAAAAGCAACTTTTAGATTTACAAAATTATGCAGAAGATATTTTAACAGTAATTATTGAGAAAATGAAAACTGAAGATAAAGAAGAACTTAAAGATAATTTAGAAGACGATTTAGCTGAGGAAAATGAGTAAATAAGTAGTAGTTTTTCAATGAAGTCGTCAAGATCAGCTAACACAATGTTCAAGTATCGTCGCTGTCGCTCCTCAATCTGGCAGAAGTTATAGGCAGGGGAGTTGATTCAGCCAGACACATCCGACATTTGTCGGACGTCTCGAACACAAAAACGTTATAGGAAATCAGCAAAAAACTAAAGGTGTATATGAAACCAGAATGGAAAAACATATACATGAAATAAATAAGAAATTTCAGACAGAGGAGAAATAACATGTTAGAGATCTTGAGAGTTCCATATGAAGATAAAATGATCTTAAACAGTTTGATCCAGTTCTACAGATATGACTCCAGTGAATTTGATGGACATGAATTGACTAATCATGGAGTTTATCTGTACAAGTATCTAGATCATCAATGGACAGATGACTATCGTAAGCCATTTTACTTAAAAATTAATGGTGAACTGGCTGGCTTCGTACTTGTTTTAACAGATGTTCCTAAAGAGTATGTAAAAGCAAGTACATCAACTCAGACAAATGTAATTAGTGATTTTTTTATAATGCGCAAATTCAGAAATAAGGGATATGGAAAAGAAGTAGCCCATTTTATTTTTAATACCTATAAAGGGATATGGGAAGTGCGACAGACTCCACAAAATAGGCCAGCAAATCTGTTTTGGAACAAGGTAATTAACGAGTTTACAGGTGGGAAGTACGAAGAAGTTATTTTAAACAATGAAAGCTGGAATGGACCTGTTCAAGTATTTCAAATGAAAGAATAGATGCTAGGGTATTCGTAGAAGCTGCTGACATCCTATAACATAATATTCACGCTGCGGACATTCGTCCTTGGTCCGGCATTTGCCGGACACCCGACATACGTCGGGTCGTGAATACAGGAACGTTATCTGCAATTACCGGAAAGACAATTAAAAAAGCGTATAAATTCCAAAACCCAGATAAAGAAGGATTTATTATTATGAACCCATTTCCTGAAGATCATGAATTAGTTAGTTTGTTTGAGTCAGAACCAAGTGTGCTCGATAACGAAGTGCCGTGGTATTATAATACTTTGTTTTTTTCGTTGGTCAGGAACAATGACCATATTCAATGTATTATAGAACCGGCATATTGTAAAATTTCATTTCGCTTAATGATCGAAAACAGGCTAATATACGACCTTCATTTTGAGAACATAGAAGGAATGGAAATAGAGAAATGTAAGGATAAAGAATTCTTAAAGATCATATTTAATGACGAAGACACCGTAAAAACTTTATTAATAGAAACTAAACCCAATATTAACTTAATATCAACAAATAATAAGAACTTTAGAAAGTAATTCATAGATGTCGGTAACAGCAGATAACATTACATTCACGCTGCGGGCCATATGGCCCTGGGTCTGCCCGAAGAAAAGTCGGTGAAGTTGGGGCAGCAGACAACCCTGTGAACCTAACCGCATCGCGGCCGCCCCGTTGGGGCTTAAGGTTCTCGGGCTCGTGAATGCCGAAACGTTATGTGCAATACCGGAAACTATTTATACAAGAGGGTGAAAGCATGAGTGAAGTAGATCTAACCCAAACCCTTGAAGAGCTTGAAGGTGAATATTGGAGCGAACCGAATTTTACTTCTTCATTAGTGATTCAAGTACATAAATTAAGAAAGAAACCTCTTTGCGAATTGAACAATGAAGATTTAAGATTATTGATCGGACAACAAATGAGTCTAACTGTTCTTTTACCCCTAGCCTTGGAAAGATTAATAGAGAATCCATTAAGATCAGGAAATTTGTATACAGGCGATTTATTTTGTGCGGTACTCCAAGTAAGAAAAGAATATTGGAAAGAACATAAAGAGTTGAATAACGAATTGGATGAAGTGATTAGAACCTATGAAGAAGCGAAAAAGACATTGGAAGAGCACATAAGTAAATACAGAAGGGATCATTTGTAAGTCGATTCAAGAAGCCCGGTACATCACATAACATCATATTCAAGCTGCGTCTGCTTCGGAGCCTCGGTCTGCGGGAAGGATTTCGAGGGGCATTTCAGCAGACAACCCCTTCGGGGTTCATGAATACAACAACGTTATGAGACATCATAGTGATATAATTAGAGCAAAACGGATAAGACAGGAGAATCATTAATGGATGACTTTACGAAGAAACGGATTATGAAAATTATGGATGGTTACACACAAAGCAAAGTACCAGCTCATCTAAAAAGCCAGATTAAAATCACTTATAAAATCAGAGGGAACAATGTCACACTAATAGAAGAAAGACAAGGTTACAAAAGTGATATATGGGTGCAGATTCCAGTAGCTCAGTTCAGAATAAATGAAAAAAACGAATGGAAAGTCTATTGGCAAGACAGTAAAGATAAATGGCATTTCATAGATGATATAGAACCGAATGAAAACTTCGAAACCCAGTTAACGATTGTAGATGAGGGGCATAACGGAATGTTTTGGAATTAACTCAGAGAGGCCTATGACACCTCATAACATAATATTCAAGCAGCGGCTCCTTGTGGAGCCTTGGTCTGCAAGTTGGATTTCGAAGAGGGATTTCAGCAGACAACCCCTTTGGGGTTCATGAATACAGGAACGTTATACGAAATAGATCAAGATCATTTAAGGAGTTGAAGAACAAATGAGAAATCTAGAGACAGAATTGATTCAAAGCCACCAAGCATTATTCGGTGATTATTTTATGGAAGAAGAGGAGGCAAACAATTTTATATTAGAGAAGCTTAATTACTCCCAAAGTTTAGTGCCGCGCAGAATGTTAAATACTGCTCAGAGATTGATAACTTTATCTGACGAGATAGATATAATTCGACCTGGAAGAAGAGACTTAAGTATCTTCTTTTTGATTACTTGTATCGAGTCACTATATGGTTTCATTCCAGCAGTAAAACTGAAAAAACAAGAAATAGCAATTCACTTTTTTGAGAACTATTTTAATCAAGATGATAAGAAAATTATTCAAGAAAGTATAACTATTAGTGGTATTAACGATGAAGTTTATTATAAAGAAGAAATAAGTATGTCAGAGTTCGCTTTACTTATGACCGCTATTAGAAATAATGTTGCACATGAAGGAGTTTATTGGACATTTCATTTTAATGAAGAAGATTATGATGGAAGAACTTTAAATTTAGTCAAATCTAAGCTGAAAAAGGATGAGGGATATAATCAAATTACATATGAAGTTGGGTTAACATATCGACAATTTAGGAACGCATGTATAAGAGCTTGTATTTCTTTGATAAATGATCAATTCCAAAAAATTAAAGATTCTTCACTGTAGCTAATCTACTTCGCATAACATAATATTCAAGCTTCGGCTCCTTACAGAGCCTTGGTCTGCTTGTAGAAAATCAATGAGGTATCTCAGCAGACACATCCGGCTACGCCGGACGTCGTGAATACAGGAACGTTATACGACAGAATAGAAAAGAGGATCATATGATCCTCTAAATGCTAGAGTTTTGCAATTCACTAAAGAGTTGTAGAGCGTCTTTAAAACCTTGTATGTAGATACTTCTTTCTAAGATGGATTGAAGAGAAATTTGAGCGTCTTCGTAAAGAAAAACCGTATGTTGAAGTTGATCGGGCAAAGCATCACGAAGTGTTTTAAAGTATTGATCTGCCTCAGAAGAAAGTTGAGTGTACTCCGCATGACACTCCAAAAGCTCAGTATAGAGTAATTCTAGACGTATTCTTATAAGTGGTTCTGTTAGCGATTCTAATTTATTAACCATATCTTATTCCTCCTTTGATTAACTCTATAGAGTTATTATATAACCCTATGAAGTTGATTTCAAGGTGAATATTTGACTTTATAGAGTGAAAACTTCGCTTTTCATTGATGATTACTAATGTGGAAGATAAGATAGAACTATGGAGGGGAAAAGATGAAATTAATCAGGTGCAATATACGAGAACTCATGGCAGAACATCGAATAGATGATATAACAGAATTGATGATGAAATCAGGCTTAAGTCGGAACTCAATCAACAAGTTATATAGGGAAACGAATATAGAAACAACAAAGCTGGAAACCTTATTTAAGCTATGCGATACATTTAACTGCAAATTGTCGGAATTAATTGAATATGTACCTGAAGAAGATGAATAGTGAAAGGTATATTAGAGTAGAGATTCCGTCGCATAACATAATATTCAAGCAGCGGTTCCTTGAGAGCCTGGGTCTGCGGATAGATTTCGGAGGAATTTCAGCAGACAACCCCTTCGGGGTTTATGAACAAAATAAAATGTTTGGATTTACTTAACAGGAGGAAATATGTTAGAAAAGCTAAATATATATAATTTTGGCCCATTTAAAACATTTGAAATGAACTTCAATAAAGATATAACAATTATTCTCGGCCCAAATGCTTCTGGAAAGACGCAATTGCTTGGAGCTATAGTTGGAGTTTTTTATGGAAAAGATTCAATTTCCGTAAACGATAACACAAACACAGAAGAAATGCGTCTTTCTTTAAAATTTAAGTTTCCAGATAGTCAAGTTGAACTAATACGAGGCTATACAAACAATAAATTTTATGTTGAGAATCACACACACTATAGTTCAAATAATAAAATATTTCGTCTTAAAACTAATGATATCAATGAATTTGAACCAATTATTATCAATTATAAAAATAATTTGACTGAATTCAACATAGAACTTATAAAGAAGCATCTTCTTCAATTTCAAATTAAGGATACTTCGATGGACTTCTTACTAAAGATAATTAATCGTATTGAAAAAACAAAAATTAAGAATTCGTATAAAATTCATTCCGGCGGAGACATTTATATTTTAGAACTATTGTTTTATTTGTCTATTGCCTTGGAAGATAAAACAAAATTGATTATTATTGATGAATTTGCAGGTATGCTTGATTCTAATTCAGCTTCAGCTCTATGGGATTTAATAATCGAAGTGTCAAAACGAATGCAGGTAATTATATCTATGAGTGGTTATCGTGTCCCACCTTTAGATCTTGAAAAGTCTATCAGAATATTACCTTCAGTAGATTACAAAAAAAGAAATAATATAAACTTTAATTATAGGTTCTTCGATTCTCTTCTTATCGAAAATCGAATATTTAACTCGTTGAAAAATAAAAATAAAATAGTTAAATACCTTATAAACACACAAGTTGAATTCGAGGAAAATATTACTATGGAATTTAAAGAAGTGAAAGGAGGTAATCCTGTAGACTCAATTCTAAGTGTCGTGGATCAATATGTAGTGGCTTATTTAAATGTAGAGAGAGATACAATTGGGACAATTTTATGGGGAATTAGTGATGACAGAATTGTTAAGGGGGTACAGCTAAACTATACCGAAAGGGATAGACTAAGAAGAGAAATAGTTAACAAACTTTCTCAAATAACTCCTCCTATTCCAAGTCAAGTTTGTACAATTTCATTAGTTCAATTGTATGATGAAAATATGAATATAGTAACTGATAAATATATTATTGAAGTTACTGTTCTTCCACATCATTCTGAATATTTTTTTGCTAATGGTAAAGATGAAGTTTATATAAAGACAGATGGCGGAAAACGAAGACTTAAGGCACATGAATTACAAATTGAACTGAAATCTAGAAAATGAATCAAGTGAAAGTAGTATGAATAAATGAAAGCCTATATATGCATTTATTCAAGTTATTTAAATATTGAAAATGAAGTATAAGAAAGAAGCGTTTCTAAAATAGTCATTGAAGTATCGACCGTCGTATAACAATATATTCACGCTGCGGATCCGTTGGAACCTTGGTCTGCTGGAAGGATTTCGTGGAAGCATGTCGGCAGACAACCCCTTTGGGGTTCGTGAATAAAAGAACGTTATCTGAAATCGGTAAAACTAATAAAGGACTGAAAACACTATGAACTACAATCAATTAAAAGACTTAATTAATGCTGACTTAATTGATTATAAAGATACTCCAGATTTGAGGCTGATTCTACGTTTTAGAATCCATAGAGAAACAAACGAACAGTCTTATTTAGATCTGATAAACATCCAAGGGAGATCAACAATAGTTCAAGACGATAATCGATTTCCAATAATTGAAATAGAATTTGATTCGTACATTGGTTTTTCTATTAGGAACGAAAGTTATACCGAATGGGACGAATATCAAAAGTTTGAAGGTAAGATATTTAGAATATTTGAAAGATCAAGGTATTTAGATTTTATAAAGTTATCTACGTTTGCAACAGAGGATTATCCGAGTCCTCATAAACATTACGGAATAGCAGGATTAAATCATATTGTGGACATTGTATCGATAGATGATCCTAAAATTAGAGTCTAATTTATAAGTGAATTCAAAGAAGCTACCGACATCAGATAACAATATATTCACGCTGCGGACATTCGTCCTTGGTCTGGCATTCGCCAGACACCCGATACGTCGGGTCGTGAATACAGGAACGTTATGTGAAACCACTCGAAAGCAAAGGAATAATAAAATGATAAAAATGAGTGAAAATGAATGTTCAAAGCCTCTTAAAATCATAATAGGAGCATCTTCACAAGCCTATCCAGACTGGATTCAAACTCAAGAAGAAGAATTGAATCTACTGGATCGAGCTGATTGGGAAGAAAGCTTTAAGTCGAAAAAGATTAGAACCATCCTTGCAGAACATGTATGGGAACATTTGTCTTACGAAGAAGGCGTGGAAGCAGCAAAGATTTGTTATGATTTTCTTGAACCAGAAGGATATATTCGATGTGCAGTTCCGGATGCTTTTTTAGGAATGAAGAGTACCAGAATATTGTTCAGATCGGTGGACCCGGTCCAAAAGAACATCCAGCTGCAAGTCATAAGATCGTACATAATTATAAGACAATTACAAGCATGTTCGAAGAAGCAGGATTCAAGATTAAATTACTGGAATACTGTGACGAAAGTGGAGAGTTTCATTTTAATGACTGGAATCCTGAAGATGGTTTCATTTATAGATCTTTTCAATTTGATCACCGAAACAAGAATGATGAATTGGGATTCGTCTCACTGATAGTGGATGCAGTCAAAGAAATGTCGGAGTAATTCGAAGAAGAGAGTGGCATCACATAACATAATATTCACGCTGTGGGCATACGCCCTTGGCCCGGCATTCGCCGGACATCCGACATACGTCGGGTCGTGAATACAGGAACGTTATGTGAAATCAGCGCAAACTCTAAATGTTAAACTTCTTTTTTTGATATCGAACAGAATACAAAATACTTGATCGGTGGTGTTTGACAATGCAAGAACAGTCAAAACATTTAGTTGCTGTATCTGCATTTGTTCAGAATAAGATGGGGCATGTATTGATGGTTCGAACACATTTACGAGCTGATACTTGGGAATTGCCAGGAGGATTTGTTGATGCTGGGGAGTCATTAGAACTAGCGGTGTGTCGTGAATTCCTTGAAGAAACCGGAGTTGTCATCCGCCCCATCGGAGTGTCCGGCGTCTACTATAATGAAAGACTTCACGTATTGTCTGTGGTTTTTAATGCGGACTATGTGAGCGGTGAAATAACAATTCAACCCGAAGAGATACTAGATGCGAAGTTTTTACACTTGGATGAAACTACAATGGATGAATACATTAAACGGCCTCATTTAAAATCTCGCATTTTAGATACCCTACGTGTGCCACGCTCTGTCCCCTATGAGACGTGGAATTTGAATCCACCTGACTATAAGTTGTTGTCAAGAATAGACGGGGAACAGCAGAGCTCTAAAAGAGTATTTTTGCTCACCGGAAAGCCAAGAGCAGGGAAATCAACTTTGATAAAAAAACTTATAAATGAGATTGGATCAGAAACTTGGGGTGGATTTTACACTGAGGAAATAACTAATTCAATTAATGAGCGAATTGGTTTCAGATGCATATCCGTTGATGGAGAGAGTGTGGAAATTGCGCATGTAGAGAGTCCCAGTCAAACTCGAATTGGAAGATACGGAATCGATATAGAAAAATTCGAAGAATTTGCTTTAAGAGTATTACAAGAGGCCATGACATTTAAAAAGATTGTTGTAATTGATGAAATTGGATTCATGCAGAATTTATCCTTATCTTTCCAAAGAAAAGTACAAGAAATCATTTATGATAATCGAATTGTTTTAGGGACAGTTCCGCTAGATAGTCATCCGGGAATTGACAAAATCAAATATAACAAGGAAGTACAGCTAGTAAGTATTAATGAATCTACACGTGATATGATAACAGAATTATTAGTGAAGGATATTTTGAAAGCTTTAGATTCAAATACATTGTAAGGTTCTCGAAGAAGGTGCTGACATCCTATAACAACATATTCACGCATCTGGCATTCGCCCTTGGTCCGGCACGAAGTTAGATGAGGATTCGGAGTGGCATTTCAGTTTTCGAGGAAGCAGATCCAGCCGGACACATCCGCACCGACTAACCGCATCGCGGCCGCTCCCTTTGGTCGCTTAAGTCGGTGGGACGTCGTGGATACAGTAACGTTAGATGAAATAGCCGCAAAATCAAACAAACATTGGAAACGGATGTTAAGTCCATTCAAACTTTAGTGTATAATAAAAATAAAGAAGTGTAGGAGGTATGCAGAAGTGAGTATTGAAGAGAAACTTATTCAAGACTTTTTGACATTGCCTGATGACAAGAAAATTGAAGTGATTGATTTTGTTGAATTCCTAAAGAATCGTAGTAATAAGCAAATGGATTCGCTCATGGACGATATTATAAACGAAAATATTGAGGCACTTAGGGAATTATCGAAATGAAATATCTTAGTCTGGAACAAATTCTTCGATTCCATACTAAGGTTATTAAGTCAACGGGTGGCTCCGATGGAGTTAGAGATCTTGGGCTAATTGAAGGTGCTCTTAAGAAAGCAGAAGCAACTTTTGATGGACAGGATCTTTACGAAGGAAATATAAAGAAAATATCTGTTACTACATTTGCTCTAATAAAGAATCATGGATTTATTGACGGGAATAAACGTATAGGGGTAGCAACTATGCTGCTTTTATTACGTTTAAATGAGATTTCTGTAAAGTACGAGCAAGCAGAATTAGTTGAATTGGGATTGAAGACCGCAGAAGGTGAATTCACAGAAGAGAACATACAACAGTGGATAGAAGAGCATCAAGTGTAAAATTGGCTTGATGTTCTTTTTTTTGTAAGAACAACTGAAGGCATTTCAAAGTAGGCGGCTACAC
The DNA here is from genome assembly GCF_037974275.1 of Paenibacillus sp. FSL R5-0519. Taxonomy (NCBI): domain Bacteria; kingdom Bacillati; phylum Bacillota; class Bacilli; order Caryophanales; family Paenibacillaceae; genus Paenibacillus; species Paenibacillus sp. FSL R5-0519. The sequence goes on along the minus strand of NZ_CP150234.1, from coordinate 4,875,958 downwards.
CATCTAACATAATATTCAAGCAGTGGCTCCTTTGGAGCCTTGGTCTGCTAGATGAATTTTGTGGAAGCATTTCAGCAGACACATCCGACCTCGTCGGACGTCGTGAACGCGGAACGTTATCTGAAACCATTTCAAATCTGTAAAATCAATAATGAGGAGAACAATAATGTACGTTATAAGAGCGACACAAAAACTGCTAAAAGAAATGGACTGTAAAGTACAAAGAACAGATATATCTGTTCCGTTAAATACATGGCATGCCAATATATTCACGTTGAACAGAAGAAAAACGATCGTATTCATGAATGACTTATCAAGATTAAGTTTAACGATCGTTGGAGTTAAAAAGGCACAATTAAAAAATGTAGAAGAGTTATTCGTTAATGAACTGAGAAATTATTTGATGAGTGAGGAAATTAAAGAGAAAGTAATTAGTAGGTATTTGGAAGAAAATGAAGGTATGATTATCACAACTACTAATAATCGAAGTGTGATAGGAACATTGAATGAAATTATCTATACGATGAAAATCATAGAGCGAGAATTTGTTGAAGGAATAGAAAGAAATCAATGGAATAACCGATTTATTTATAAAGCTATAAAATACGAGTATCCGATTGAAGTGTTTAAGAAGGCGTTGGAAGAAACATACAGAGGAGAATGAAAGTAAACGCTAAGTAGTAGGCAATGGAATCAGATAACATCATATTCAAGCAGCGGCTGCTTACGGAGCCTTGCTCTGCGGTTGGATTTCGGAGATGTATTTCAGTAGACAACCCCTCTCGGTTCATGAATACAGGAACGTTATGTGAAAGATCTATAATATAATTAAGGAGGGTGCTATGATGTCAAAATTGAAAATAAATGATCTGAAAAAATACTTAAAACTACTTGATAGGCAGCAACTGGAGAAAGTCGACGAGGTTCCGTGCTTTATTTCGGAAGAAGTGGAAATCGATATTCACACATCAGACTTCCGTCCTCGGACCAAGTAGGAGAAGAGCACCTCAACACACGCTGGGTCGTACTGCAATTTTTGAATTTCTTCAAGGCAGTGTGCTGTGGTGTTGGAATAATGACAAAGAAAATGAAATTAATATGCCATCGCTATCAATCTTACCGTCCAACATTAACAATCTTTCTGGTCCACTCGGGCTCACTGGTCGCCGCCCGCACCAGGCAGTCGGCACAGTCTGCAAAGGGCAATGCCCCTAGCGGTTGGATGCGAGCCAGTGGTCCTGCCGTATAATTCAACGTACCCTCCGCATATTGAAGCACGGATGCACGTACAATGACCCAATCCAGTCCACTCTGGATGAGTGCTTGCTCTGCCATACTTTTATCCTGAATCGCCTTCCAAAAGATGCTGCGCATCAAACGCACTGCCAAACCGTTGATAAGAGAAAGCTCTTTCCCATTGCTCAAATTAATACCGCTCTGCATAACAATGCGCTTCACACCTGTACGTTGACATGCTGATATGATATTCGGGATTCCTTCGGACATGACCCTACCGGGTGAGAAATTAGCCGCGATTGTAAGTATTCCAGCTCTGATATTTCCCAAGCTCTTCGCGGCAGACTCTGGCGACAAATTGCTAGGAGGACCTATGCAGCTGATCACCACCTCTGCCCCCGTAATGGCATTGAGCATGCTATGTTGGTCTAGTACATCTCCTTTTCTTACGGTGAGTCCCTTGGCTGGCGATACCGCTTCCGGTCGACGAGCAACGGCGATGACCTCATGTCCTAAAACAAGCGCACGCTCTATTACTTTCCTTCCAGTTCCTCCTGTAGCCCCAACAACTGCAATTTTCATGTTTATTAACTCCATTTCCATTCCTACATAAATGCACAGTAGTGTATTATTTATCACCTATGTATAATGGTATACAGAAATTAAAACATTACCATTCTTAAAAAGTCGAATTTCGTGCATTAGTTCACAGGTTCAATGAAATTGTGCATGAACGATGAAGAAAACGGGGAGGGGTCAAGTGTTAAAGGTGGATCGCAGGATACGTAAATCCCAGGAAGCCATTAAAATGGCAGTTATTGAATTGATGAACGAGAAGGATTTTGATCAAATCACAATACAAGATATCTCTGATAGAGCTGACGTTAGCCGTAGAACGATCTATCTTCATTACACGGACAAATTCGAGCTTCTCGATAAGCTAATCGAAGAACATATTACGAACCTGCGGGAGATCTGTGAAGCTGCGGAAGATGATGCCAGTTATCGAGATATGGTGGAAATGTGGTTCGAGTATTTCGAAAAGCACGCTTTGTTTTTCTCCGCACTGTTGGCGAGTAAGGGAAGTTCTTTTTTTCGCAATCAGTTTCTGACATTTTTTATTGAAGAACTGGAGAAAGGGAACAGGATGTCCGAAGAGGGAACCATGGCAGCAATAACGGAAGGAATAAATGTGGAGGTTCAGTTTCTGGGGGCGGCAATTGTTGGCGTAGTAGAATGGTGGTTTAAAAAGGAAAAGCCACTTCCTCGATACGTGATGGCCGAGCGTATAGGTGCACTGCTTGAAAGGAATCTTGATGTGGATAGTTGAAAGAAGCTGCGTGAACGATTGACATCATGCAGCGGATAGGAGGGCCACGACGAGGAGATCGTGGCCCTTATTGGCATGCATCACAGTCTAGCCAACGTGAGTATCTTAAGGTAGTCGTCGAGGGTCTATCGGACACTCACCTAGTTTAAAGGTCTAGGAATGGATGATTGATGATCCAAGACCGTTTTCGGATGTTGATCGCGCGGGGTAATATATTTTTGGAACATAGGTTTGGGAAGAACTTTAAAAGTTTCCGATGTAAGGAGTAAGGATTATGGATAAAAAAGAGAAGAAGTTTATCATTGCTATGATTGTACTTGTTGTAATTGTATTAGGAGTTATATGGTACCTAAAAGTAGGCTATCTATTAGAGAAACCAAAGATGCCCGAAGCAAATATTGCAATTCAGACCCAAATGGTGGATGGTGGTGCGATCAGTTTACGAAATGCTGATTACACGGAAAATCAAATCAAGGTTGGATATGAAGTGAAAGGGTTCAGTTTGGCAGAATATAATATTGCTTGTGAGCTCTATCGTAACGGACATTTGATTTCAACTTCTGGCTCAACAGGTGGGGGGGTGACAGAACTGGACGAGAAGCATTATTACTTCATTGGTTATGAGGAAATAACTCATATGAATCTGCCTGAAGCTATAAATCTAGACGTGAAGATTAAAGTGATACCCAATGATTTTAGACAAAAATCGATAACTTCAACATTTGATGTTAGTCTTGATAAAGAAGTGAAATAGATTAAAGAGGGCAGCTATGTCCGCAAAGGTCACCGTTGTTTGATGAAAACCTTAATTCAAATGGTATTTCTCCATAACGGAGTCCCGGAAAGTTTCGTATTCGGATAACTCTTCTACAGTGGAGGATTGAGGTACACTATATGGAGTTATCCCTTCCAAGCTGAATTTTCCAAGATTATCATTGATTAATCCATAATCACCAAAAGTATTTTTCATCAAGAAAAGCACACTTCTATCACCTTTTTGCAATTCTACATAGTCATTAACTGTGTACTTGACGTCTCCTTCCAGGCTGACAGGTTCAATGATTGTTAATTCGTTCTGATCTGAAGGGAAATCGTCGGTTTTTTTCAATATCCTATCAATCTTGATGTTCGTATTGGTGTGAAAAGACTGCATGGCTCCGTCATCAAATGCAGTAATAACATGCTCTCGATCTCTGAAATCTTCTGTTGCCTGACCAATGACGATCAGTTCAGCGAACGCATCCAGCTTATCTATTTCATGAAATGTTAAAGAGTTAGCCGAAAGGTTGACGACGTTATGGATGGGCTCCTCCGGTTTCGATTGACCATTGACGTAAGCGATTGCACCGACAGAGATAGCTAAAATTACGAATAAAGAGACTAGCACCATCTTCTTTTTGAAAAAAGACATGATCTCATCCTCTCGGTTAGATTGGTATACTGGTATTTCGTTTCATTTCTACTATACACATATCTGAAAATTATTGTAAATTAATTATTTATACTTGGTTTAATGAAATAAATATGGCTATTGGTCGTTCATTCGTTCAATTTTATAGATAAGGGTGATTCAAGTGGATAAAGGACTCATTATATTTCTAAACGGAACCTCAAGTTCGGGGAAGACAAGCATCACAATGGAAATGAAAAAACAGGGAGATATTCCATTCCATCATCTATCAGTGGATCAATTTCTTCATAATTATGACCAGTTCATCGATACTACATATCCAGATCTGAAACCAACAAGAGAAGTGGAACACCATGTGATGACAGATATCCTGTTCGACCCCATCAATTCGTTGTACTGTGCAACGATTAAACTGTTTTCGGAAATGGGTTTGAATGTCATCGTGGATACAGTCATCAGCAATGACAAGTGGTTTAACGAGTTTTATAATTTGCTTTCGGATTATCCGATATTGTTTGTAGGCGTGCATTGCTCGAAAGAAGAACTCAGTAGAAGAGAGCAGAGCAGGGGAGATCGCGCAATTGGACTAGCCCATTCCCAGTTCGACTACGTCTACGCCTATGATGAATATGATCTGGAAGTGAATACGGAAGAGCTGAGTTCAGCTGCATGTGCGGAAAAGATATTAAGTTATATACAGTCCGATCAGGAATACTCGGCATTTAAAAAGTTAAGCAGAAGAGACTGAAGCTGTTTGCGTCAGATCATATGATATCCATTCCAATGAAAGTTAGGGATTCGGCCAAATCTTTTTCTTAGAGTTGCTGCTAGGACCTAATAAGTAGATTTCATCAACATTCCCATAAGTATTAGAAAATGAAATTGTGAAGTCTTTACTACCACCGATAGGAAGTTTACTGCCTTTAATCTGAATGAAAAGTGAATTGTTATGATGTGAGAGGGAGTAGCCATGATATCTGCTAATACTGTCTGCAAATCCACCTTTTACGGTAATACGCTCAGGAGAAACTTCAGTTCTCGTAACCATTGTCTCGTCAGGATCGACAACCTTGTTCAACATATACAATCCAAAGATAATAGGAACAACGACAATAATAAATGCGCTAACAATAATGCTATATTTGATGTTTGGTCGCATACTCATGTTTCACCTCATAATTAGATGATATGGATCGATGTCTCAATACTCATTGGGCATCGATTTATTGTATTTAATCAGAACAGAATTCTATGTTTACAAATATTATTCCTATTTAAATAATATACTAATTTATTTTTGTAGAGATAGGGGGAGTCACCGATGAAAATTAACGTTATAAATCCAGAAGATCATATCCAGCACATGTTACAGTCAATCATTGAACAAACACAATCCATCATCAACGATAGTCGTAAACAATCTTTTGGCTCACTGGAATATTTCCTGGGACATATTTTGGAGTATCGGGATGAACAACAATATACGACAGATGAGTGGCACATCCGCACACCTCGTTGGCTAGGGGAGTATGGCAATACACCAGAAGAAGAAGAGCTTCTTTCGGATATCTACAGGTTGCAGATCTATATTGCTGAGAAATTAAAAGGTGGATAGTGTATAGGTAAAATACGAATCGCGATGTCGCATTAGTCCGGCTGAAATGTCGCAAAAGTACATGGTAACACGATACGGAGATCGTATATACTCTCTTTATGTTTCGATAATGAAAATCATTATCAGTATTATACATAAGGGGGATTTACAAATGAAACAAGGAACAAAGGGGCAAACGGCTGTCAACAAAGCCTATACTGCTCACAAATCACGATTACTCATGGGCTTGATGATGGCCCTTATTCTAGTCCTGACGGCTTGCGGTGCCGCAACAGGTACAGATAGCGGTAAGCAATCTGCGGCAACGCCAGCGGAGACACCTGCGAATGCGGAAACGCAGACGGATGGAGCTTTTCCCGTAACGATCAAGGGTATGAAGGGTGACATCACTCTAAACGAAAAACCACAGAAAATTGCAGTGCTTGATGTTAAGTTTCTGGATCAAATGTTAGCCGTTGGCGAGAAGCCGGCAGGCAGTGTTATCGCTGGGGGTAATACGGATTTTCCAGAATATTTAGGAGACCAGCCGAATGGCGTAGAAGTTCTGGGTACACGGGACGAGCCGAACCTGGAAGCCATTGTTGCACTCGACCCGGATCTGATCATCATGACGGACTTCCAGGAGAAACAGTATGAGAGTGTAAGCAAAATTGCCCCTACTCTGGTACTCGATTTCTACGAAGACTGGCGTGATACGTTAGCTACGGTTGCCCAAATTACAGACAAGCAGGACGAGGCAGAGAAAGTGCGTACAGCGTATGAAGAGAAAATCGCTGGGCTGAAAGCACAATTGTCCGAGAAACTTGGCGATGAAACGGTGGCGATCATTCGTCCACGAAAAGAAGGAATTCGTGTTCACGGTATTGAGCATCGCATTGGCGGTATTATGTACAATGACTTGGGGCTGAAAATGCCTGCTCTGGTACAGGAGATTAATGAAGATGGTTCCGTAGAAATCTCGATGGAAAAAGTGCCTGAAATCGGGGCGGATCGTTATTTTGTGCTGTCGGATGAGCTGTTTGCGGCAGAAGCAGAGGCTATGTTGAGTAATCCCGTGTGGAAGTCCCTCGATGCTGTGAAAAATAACCGCACGTATGACGTAAACTCCACACTGTGGATTGCATACTACGGACCGCTTGCAATTAATCTGATTGTAGATCAGGCATCGGAAGCCCTGCTCGGATCGAACTAATATGAACCGATATCTCTCGACAGACTTATGGAAAGAGACGGTAGAGGATTATTCGATTTTGCTCGGTGAACCGCCTGAACATAGTGTCCGTATCATTGCTTTGAGTGAGTTGCATGACGAAGAGGCGTGTCGAGAGTATATCCGCTGGTTTCAGAACTATATCGATGCGCCTGACATGAAAGTGGCAGCCTCCATGTTAGCCAAGCGGCTTGGCTATCTATGGACGACTCCTCTCGTGACCGCGATGACGTATCATCATCAGCATGTAACCTTTCAGCTGGAGAACAGCTTTCTCTATCATCCGAAGCTCGAAGACCATGAGGGCGGTACTCGTTTTCCTTTTCTAGCGGTGAACGGGCTTCAGGCTGAAGAATGGACTGGAGATAGGAACGTATGGCGGGAAAAAGCGGTCCAGGAGATGTTTGCGGTACAGCTGACACCACTGCTAAAGACACTTGCTGCGATTGCACCTCTTTCGATGAGTATTCTCTGGGAGAATATCATGGTACGGATTGGCCGATTATTTGCTCCTGACGAAGGCGAGACGGAGCAGGAACGTAAGATCATTCGAGAGGACTTCTCCTATCTGACGCAGGTGGCTTCCGGGCAGGTATTTGGTCAGAGGAAGAATCCGTTGGCCCGCTTCACCGAGTGTAAGGACAATGTGCATGTTGCCAAAAGTGAGCGCATCACCTGCTGTTTCTATTACCAGATGTCAGGTGAATATTGTCTCAAATGTCCGAAAATTGACAATGAGAAAGAATCTCAATTAAAATGACAACAGCAACAATTTTACGATTGCTATTGTCAGGAGATGAGAGAAATGCCGCTGCAAGAACAGACAAGTCTATGGAGTGATACGACGATCAAGATGCTTGACGGATATAGCGGTACTTTGCAGACGAGCAGTGTTCTTGGCGAAACCGAATTAACCTCGAATGTATTGCTGCTGGCAGTAGGCGGGGAAGGGGAGCTTGCAATGAATGGTGAAGTTTGCCACATTGGAGCTTCTTTTGCTTGTCATGTGGCGAAGGGAACATCCTTTACGCTGACGGCCAGATCAGACGAACTTTATTATATCGTGATTAGGTATAAGGCTTCTTCCCTGGAAGGAGCCTCCCATGCGTTGCCCTCGTATCGCAAACACCCGCTGCAAACTTCGTTTAATCAGAACCCTGTGACGCAAGCGGAATGGATTCAAAATGCGGAAAAAATCGTTGCCAAATGGCGTCGCGGCGAAGGGCTGGAACGTTTTCATGCCAATGCTTTGCTCCAGGGGATGATCTACGAACTGATCATGGAGTATGAACGTGGTCAAGGCGGAACAGAGTCCGACATGGTGGATGTTGTCGTGTCCTATATATCGTCGCATTATCGCCAGAATCTGGAGCTGAAAGAGCTGGCAGCCCTCGCTGGATGCAGCGTAAGGCAGTTGCAGCGACGATTCAAACAAGAGAAGCAGCTCGGGCCGATGGAGTACGTCATCCAGTTGCGGATGGAGAATGCGTCTAGGATGTTGCTCCATACGGATGCTTCCATTGGGGAAATTGCTGACAAAATGGGCTACCGCGACATGTATTATTTCAGCAGGGCGTTTAAGAAATATTATGGTGTTCCTCCGCTGCGTTATCGACTTTCTGCCGCTTCAGAATTAGATGAAAACTATGCTCAAGCCTTACTGCGGAATCGCACCGCTTCTTCGTACGAGTCGGCCCTAGGTCCGGTGATTTGCCATATGAGAGGTGAATATCAAGTTACTGAATCGCCACAACGTATCGCCGTACTGGATGTTCAATATGCCGATCATTTGCTTGCGCTTGGTTTGTCTCCAGTAGGAAGTGTAGGATCGGGAAGTGCCGTGGTCAATTTCCCTCAATATATCCGAGCAGGACTTCAGGGTACCGAATTACTCGGCACGTATGAGTATCCTGATTTGCTTGCGGTAGAACGATTGTCACCGGATCTGATTATCTGCACCGAGGTGCATGATCAGCATCATGAACGGTTAAGCCGGATTGCTCCAGTGATTATGTTTAAACGTAATGAGAGCTGGCAGACCATCTTGAGTCTGTTCGGTGAACTGACAAACAAGCGGGCAGAGGCCAAGCGAATCCTTGCGGATTATCATCGACGTACTGCTTTGCTGTCCGAAGAACTGGCTCCGGTACTGGCGGGCAAAAGTGTGGCCCTGATCCGTCCGCTGGACTCTCTCGTTCGGGTTCACTCTGCTGCTCATCGTACAGGTGCTGTGTTATACCGTGATCTGGGTCTGCCTGTGCCGCTATTTGTATCCGATACCGCCGACACGGCCTACCATATCTCGGTTGATAGATTACCGGCTGTACAAGCCAGCCATTACTTTTTGCTCAGTAATGAGCTTATGCAGGATGGGATATCTGCAACAGAACGGCGTGTGTGGGGGATGCTAGATACGGGTGAGCGTCAGCACATACATTCCGTAGATGCTGCGACATGGATTGGTTGTTATGGGCCGATGGGGATTAACGGGATTGTGGATCAGATTGAACAGGCTTTGTTGGCTTGATAGGTAGTTGCTGGTGCTAGCTGGCTTGCAGGGAAAGGTTATACGCGATACCTTTTAAAAAAAGCTGATATGTTCCAAATGCATCGGAAGGTCGTCGGATTCCCTATGGGATGAAGAAGGGCCTTTTTGTTTTATTATTACTATAATGAAGGGCTCACTGCATACTCGTATCCTGTACAATCCTGTATATATTCAGCGTATTCAAAGCCCGTTGGACCGTATGGATACGGGTTTGAGAAAACTGATAAATCTCCCTTATTCGCCAATTTCCTTTCGCAATTGTAACAATATGGGTTATCATATACGTAGTTCAGGCACTAGTAGGAGGTAATTCAATGAGAAAAAATATAGCAATAATCATACTAATACTTGGATTGATCATAAGTATGTATTTCAACTATCGATTCAAAGCGTACAAAGACAATCAAGAAGTAGATTATACGGTTAAACTGAATCATGGAACAGAAATGGGTATAAAAGAATCCATCTACAATCTCGATAATGTGATAAAAAGCTTAGAGGACGGATCTTCCAAGGAAACAGTGATACATGCTTTAGGAAATGTGGCCGTATCTTTGAAAGTGGGTGAAGAATCATTCGTCTTTCTGAATTCTGACTTCAGGGAAGATCAGTTATCATCAACCAATTTAATCTATAACGTGTTTAGAGATATGTATACGTATATAAGTGTAGAAATCACAGACGACATTTTATCGAATAAGGTGTCGCTAGAAAAAGAATCGAGAAATCAACTGATTAAGGATCTAGGAGTGCTTAAACAAGATTTGGAGTATATTGATAGTCAATTTAACGAGGATATTCTGAAAAAACAGAGTCCTAAGTGGATTGAAAACAAATGGAAAGAGTTAATTGGAGAAATTGTAAATCGGAATACGGATTTTAAGTTTTATGAAAGAATTAAAATGAAATACAATCTATAAGTAGTTATTGGAAGGTAATGAGATCTAAATAACAAAATATCTACGCTGTGGAGCTTTCACTTCTTGGTCTGTAGAGGATATTCGAAGAAGTGGAGTCAGCAGGTAACCCTGCACTACCTTAATGAATTGCGGCAAGTCGTTGCGCTCTTAAGGTAGTGAGGGTTTGTAGATACACGAACGTTATGTGAAATACCACAAAACCTAATAAGGAGAAACTATGAACGATAAAGCTAAAGGCAAATTAAAAAAGCAATTTCTACTCATCGTTTTTTTTATTTTTATTATTGGAATTCAACTAACTACCAAATACTTAGTATATCATCCTCCTGCATGGACAACTGCATTATCAACTTTTTGCTTTATTGTATTTTGTATACTTGGCTGTTTAACATGCCTTGATCTCAAGAAACAAGAGCAGTTCATAACAATTGGACAAATTGTAGATGTGAAGAAGAATAAAAATATCATTATAGTTAAAGGATTGGGACGAGGTAATAGCAAGATTTTAATAAAAGATGGTCCTATCCTGAATATGATGCAGCCAAATGACCTGATTGAAATCACGAGATTAAAATATACAAAAATGATAACGAAAAAAGTGTATAAAGACCAGGAGATACAACTTTGAGCAAGTGGTGGAAGCGTTGTAGTACTTTACATAAAGTAGAAGATAAATTTTGATATACGTCTAATGCAGAAGGAGAGAATGCACATGAACAACACAAACTCTCATAATTGCAACCTAAATATAAGGTATGACCTGCCTGTTGAGGTATGGGATAAAGTTTCTAAAGTATATGAGCGTATGCCAGGGTGGATTGGTTATAAAAGTGGAATTCCATATTGGTTTGGAACTGAAGAGGATGATGTTTTCATTGAAGCATCCGTTGAGCCTAGTGGATTATCATTTTATGCACAGATGAATAGCGATGTATGGATGTCTTGGATAGAAACATTTAAGTTGGAAGCGACAAAAGTGTTGGGTTTTGATGTTGGTGAACCTGAAGATGGATATGTGTGATGAAAGAAGGAGGATAAAAAGAAAAAGTGATAAATTCTATTAGCATTGATGAGCGGAATGGGAACACATTTAATGAAGAGATCGTTATGAACCCTACATGGGCAGACAGTTTACGTTTTTTGAGAAAACTCGATGGAGATAAATTTACATTAGTTTTTTTGAGGTATCTGACACAGGTTCAGCATTAGTTGGAGGCGGACCGGAATATTTTGTAGTGTCTATTACAATGGATGAACATATATATACGCTTATGAACGTTAATCGGGGAAATAGTGAAATTTCTCTAGTTATCGGTGGTCAGTTAGGAAATTATTGCGATAACATTTGTTTAGAATTAATACCCATGCTTGAAGTACTAAAGTATTTTTATGAAACTGGTAAACTACACGAATCACATCAATGGAAACGAGAATAATAATTACTGGTAGATTAGGGTTGTCGGGCTCGTAAACACCAAAGGTTATGTGCAATTGTATTAAAAGAGTTGGAGTAGGAGAGTTCAGTGGTGAAGAGGAAATTCAAAAGTCATTTTTTTTATATTGTTCTACTGTCAGTTCCATTTGTAGTATTAGAGATTTTACTTTTATTAAAATATCCTAACACCGGATTAGGCAGGATTATAAGCTTGCCCATGACCTTTTTGGTGAATGGTATGATAATTCTGATCTCATCCAGTTTAGTTTATTATTTGCTTAGATACACCAGATTTAGAGTTGTTGGGCGAGTTATTCTAGGATTAACGATATGTTTAACTCTTATCGTAACAGTATGGTTGTATCCGCAGGATTCATCCAAACATATTTCAAAAACTATAGTAGAAGATATCAAGAGTTTATGGAGTAAATAAGGAATTTAATTGTGAAACAGATAAAATCAATTTACTATTGGATGTGACTGTATGAATCATGAACTATTCAATAAAATCAATGGATATTTAGAAGGGGTAAGTAATTTAATTACTCACTTCGGAGGATGTTATGGGCACGAATATCAGTTTATAAAAATTGATTCGCCAATAGAACGAGCAATAGAACTTCATAATACTAATAGTAATTTAAAAGATCACAAAGATATTAAATATGTAGGACTAAGCGAATTAGATGATTGGAAGGATGAGATATTTAATATTACCGCAAGATGGTTTTTCTCTTTATTTCGCTTACAAAATTTTGGCGTAAGTGTTAAATATCCGGATACTGAGGGAGAAACGCCTGCAGAACTAGATAAAGAGTCAAATAACGTGAGTAATAAACTGATTAAACTGTTGGAAGAATTCTTTGAAGGGTCAAATGTTAAAGCTTATAGACTGGTAACAGAGATTGAATGGAAAGATGAGTTTGATTGGGAACAGATTTATTTTTCGCTAGATGATGAAGTATTTATCTTAGATCTATATCAGTGGGGTTAATGGACAAATTTGCACTTCTCAGTCTCGAATCATTTTCGTTGGTATCTAGTAAACGATTAACAAGCAAGTCCAAAAAAATTAAAGGAGTTTCCAAATTGAAAAATCCAAAGCTTTCGATGATTTTAATATTTCTTTTAACAATACTCCCCCTAAGTGGTTGTAGTTCAAGCGGTGTGAAGACGGATGAAATTGTTGAGGACGGGTTGATCATAAACTCGATATCAATTGGACTGGGAGGGAGCGAGGAAGATGAAGGTATAACAGTCGTAACATATCATTTCAATTTATGGAATAGAACCAATAAATCAATCATATTAAAAACAGTTGAACCGATCTTGAGTAAGCATATTCAGGAACGATTGATAGATACAAACATTAAATTGGACATAAATGAGAAAATTGATGGTAATAGCTCGGAAGCACTGACAGGTACTTTTAAATTAGATACAAAAGGGCTTGATAAAGAAGGAATCATCAAGTTAAACATTAATGTTAAAGAATTTAATGTAGCAATGGAACAAGTCGTAGGAATGAATGATGTAAATAACTAATTTGAGATATCTCCAAGAAAACATATCAAACAAAGAGGTGTATCTTTATGGAAAGAAAAAAAGATGAAAATAATGAGATGGCTGTAATTCCAGAGCACCATAGCCCTGTTCGACATATGCTTAATGAAGCAAATGGACTACCGAACAATCAATTTATAGATAGTTTTAAGAAGGCTGCAGATACTCCAGATGCATATGTAATTATGGAAGGTGATGATGGAGGACAAATCTACTTGTCTTGCCCTATGAAATTAGTAAACTGTAGTGAGGAGACATTACATACTCTATTAAAAGATTTAGATACCATTGCTTGGGACTGTAATGAGGGAGAAGGCCAAGGACTATTTTACGAAAAACTCTTTCCTGGTGATGGGATTAGTGGAGGTATGGGAGGAGGAGATGTTGAGGAAGGACTATGGATTCATGAAGAATTTATGGATTTACAATTATATGATGAAATTCATGAAGTCATATTAGGCAATAAAGAAAAAATAAACAAAGCAATAAAATGAATGAATCTTAAGGCCCATCAACATCGGATAACAAAGTGTTCATGTGGATGGGCAAACTGTTGAAGTACTGCATACAGAGAAAAAGAAATATACGAGGTGCGTTATGGGCGTAAGAAAAAAATATAAACGTAAAATCGTTCGATCCAATCGATTATTTTATTGGTATGTTGAACCGGATATAGACGATGAAGGGATAATCAAATTACATATCGTTTCTGAGGATAAGAAGTTAATCGTCACTTATGAAGTGGGACAACACAGTATTAAGAACAAGCCCCCATACATAGTCATCATCGGAGAAGAATTCGAAGGCTGGACGTTAGAATACATAGGATACAGAAGAGTACTAACACCGAAATGGAGCGATGAGATCATCACGCCAAGATTGATAGGTGAAATTATTGATTGGTGTCTCTTGAAAGATAAAGAAATAAACATCGTTAATTGGAAAGGCGAAATTCTCCGACATCTCTCTTGAATGGTGTAGTTGTTGCATTTGAGAAAAGGGCTCTAGTTCAGATTGTTCAGTGGCTTATTGCTACGGTATTTGACACAGGTAATAAATGAACGCTAAAATCCAGATATTCCCTGAATTTAGAAACTAAATATTTCTTTAGTAGGTGTGAGGTATTTTATGACGAGAATTATGGTTACGCCAGAGCAACTTTTCGCAATTAGTAAACAGTTCTCTACAGCTTATACTACTCTTCAACACATGAATGAAAGTCTTCAGCGAAGTATGACTGATATTGAAGCGAACTGGGATGGGAGTACTAGAGAAAGGTTCTACTATGATTTCAAGAAGTCACAGCTTGTTATGACTGAAGTTGTCACACTCATGAGTTCAATATCAACTGTGTTACATAACCATGGAGAAAGATTTCTCCAAGCTGATCACGGGTTGGAAGGGCAAGTAGACATGAACTGTTTACCACCACCACCGAATGCTTGTGGCCCACAGGAAGGTGTAGACGATCGTAATGCAGTTGAGAAGTCTGTAGATAGTTTAAAAGAGCTAGGACAAGCATTTATACAATCGGCAGATGACCGATATCAGAAGAGATATGATAGTGTAGGCGGATTTCTGGATTACTGGACATTTGGTATTCCAAGTGGACTCGTAAACGGGTATGTTGATCGAGCTGACAAAGCTTTTGAGTCACCTCAAGATACACTGAACTGGTTGACATTTGGGGTCCATGGAACGATTAGGGAAGCTGTCCTGCCTACAAATGCGTGGTCAAGTGAACATTGGGCAAGTATGTTTGGTACAGGTGGTATGGTATTAGGCGTCAGCTCTGTTTTCAAACCTAAGCTGCATATCGATACCCCTGTCAAATATGAGGGTGCAGTCGATTTTAGACAGATTTTAAGTGACGGACAACGCAATGAGCTTCCGCTGACGGATAGCCAAAAGATTGAGATAAAGAGTTACTTGAACAAGCTTGATTTCCCCGAAGAAAATATCTTAATCGCACAACCAGGTTATTATGATACCTGGAATACAGGCATGATGTATAATCGCCTGGTCATCAATACGGATGTCTTACCAGCAGCAGCCCCAGGGGTAGGTACATTGAGTGCAAATACTCGAATTTCAATGAATGCTACACTAGCTCACGAAATCGTTGGACATTATGAGGCTTCTATTGCGGGCAGATCGTTCCCACTTTATGATCTTCCTCCTGAAGTCATCAAAAGAAACTATGCTCTTGATGAGGCTCAGGCAAGTATCCGGGCAGCAAGGTTTGCTCCTGAACTCAATTCTACTGAACGTTATGCTTTATTGAGAGATGCGATGGTTAGACTTCGTAATGCCGAGCTCAGGGTGCGAGATGTCAAAGGCGAGCTATTCATTGATAAGAGATAAGGAGGCCACAGAATGGAAACTAAAGTGCTGTTTGGTGTGGGGTTAGTCTTCGATACACCGGAATTCGGAACCATTGTCATGGGGGCCAATGAAGAGTTGGATGAACTAACTCCGTCAACAATCAAAGAGATGATCGGTGACCAGGTTATCATAAAAAAAACGGACGGGGAAGAGCAAGTGTATGAAGTCGTTTCTACTCAGATTAATTATTCTATAGCTGGCAAGAAGAATATCGGTATATGTTTGGGTAAAGGGATATCGCCAGATGATATATCTGCGGGTTCAATTGTCTACTGTTATTCATCATGACAAAATGGGATTCGAATGTGAAGTGAATCAGTGGAACCCTTCATTGTGATGATAAAAACAAAAAAAGGAGGGCCCTCTTCATCCCTTGGTAATCAGACGACCTTCCGACGCTTTTGGAATTGTATAGGACGTTTAGAAGTAGAGATACGCACACTGCTACATGAAAAATGTCCATTGGATCGAATCAAAAATGTAAAAAAAACGATAAATTCCCCTTTTACATTTTTTTCTTCGCAATTGTCACAACATAGGTTATCATGTACGTAGTTCAGATAATAGATAGAATTCGTGGGTCTATGTAGTGAATAAATTAGATGTTAAGCGAAATCAATTGAAAGTGAGAGGTTAGTTTCTTTGTTTAATTCTAGAGAACAAGCATTGATTATATGGATGATTATACTACTTTTGTATGCTTTATCGGTAAGAGGTGTAAGATTCTCTATTCCAAAAATTCTAAAAGCATTGGTTGGGCTGTTAAAACATCCTATTTTTATTTTCGCCAACATTTACATTGTTATCGTGTTTATTTATATGTATTCTTTTGATGTTCTAGAGAGGGATGTAACTAAGGACTATGTAGTTTGGATTTTTCTTTCATTGTATCCTTTAATCTTTAAAATTTCTACAAAATATATGGAATTAAGTATCAGGAGCATAATTAAAGAAACTTTTAAGTTAAGTATAGTTCCCATCTTTATAATTAATGAATATACTCTCTCTTTGTGGGTTGAGATAATTATTGTTCCTATTCTTTTTATTATTGTAGGTATCTTGGCGGTTACAGAAGCAGAAGGAAAGTATAACCTAATAAGGAAATTATTGAACTCTATAATGGTCTTTATTGGATTAATATTTGTTATTACAGCGACTATTGGACTAACAAATAACTATGAAGATGCTAACAGCCTTGATTTTTGGCAAAAGATGTTCTTTGATATAATAGGTATTATGCTACATCTTCCTTTACTTTTTCTGCTTCGTTATATGTGTTTTTATGAACAGATTCTCGTTAGAACAAACTTTGGAAAAAGGTCTCAAAAATTAGGAGCATTACTTTTGATTTTTAATAAATACAGATTCGATACAGATTCTCTAAAAAAATTAGTGAAATTCTATAAACTAAGAAATATAAAATCATTGGAAGAATTAAAGAGGTGGCTTGACGCAGAGTAGTTAGATAAATGACTTTCCCTAACAAAGAATCACAAAATTTTCATATGCTCTAGGTCTAGCATTGAGCGTTTCAATAAAAGAGCTCAAAGAGCATGCAGCAATTGAGATCATGCTTGTGTTCTTCGTAGCGTTTGTCTGCAAAGTGAGTTTCGAGAGAGTCTCAGTAAACATTCTCTTCTGTGTGAGTGAGTATAAGAAAATTTATATGACTATCAAGAAAATATTAAAAGATATGAGGTGTTATTTTGAAGGATGTTATTTCTAGAACCCCTTATCTAAATGCATTACCTGAGGAAGTAAAAGAGTTACTTATTAGATTGGGTACAGATGCTATTAGATTTACTTCTTGGTTTTTCAATAACCAAAATAAAATAATAAGTAAACTTAGGGGGGCGAAAACAAAAGAGGATCGTTATGATGTACTAACTGAATTGAGGTGCGCTGCTTTTTTATTATCACTTAGTGAAATAGTAGAATTACAATATGAACCATTACATCAAATAAAGCGGTCACCTGATTTTAAAGCCATTACAATAACAGACGGTGAAGTTTATTTTGAAGTTAGAAGAATTAGAAAGACACTAACAGAGTCAAAGAGAGATCAATTTGTTGAATTGTTCTGGAAAAAAGCAAAAGAAAATATCCGTCTGAATTTTGGATTAAGTCTCAACACGAGTTCTATAGAAACAGCAGAATCATTTGAACAATTGAACCAAAGAATAGATGAACTTATTGACTACATAATTTCTGTCCTTTCTGAATTATCTGAAGACCTAGAGGAACCAATTGAATTGATACTTGATGATTTTGCTAATGGTTTAGAAGTATATATTTCTAGTGTTCCAAAGGAAAGAAGAACTAATAATGAGATAAGAAAATACGGAGGGTTATTTAGAACACCATATTCGGGACATGAAGATCGAAAGTTCGGAGATATAATTTTTGAAAAAACACATCAGTTGCTTGATAACGAAAAAAACATAATCTTTATCTATGCTGATAATGAAACCCACGAAATTTACGATATGATAGATTCAATTTCTTCAATCAATCAGATAATAAGACAAGCTAGCGGTGAATTTATCCTGAAGAAAGGTTATTCTTCAATTGTTGAATTTCTTGCTAAGTCTAGGCGTATAAGCGGAATATTTTTGCTTACAAATAACCAAGAAAGAAATTTTTGGGAAAATAAAAATTCGATAAAAGCAATAGATAATAAATTAATCAATGAGCTTGAAGGAAGATTGTAGATCACATCTGTTATATTCACGCATCGGTCATAAGCCATCTTTTCGTAGTAAGAATTACAGGAGGGAGATACTGTCGACACACTTGGGCTGAATGTGCATTGAAAATACTGGAACGTTATTGGAAATGTTATTGAGGAGAAAATATGAAAAAGTCACATAGTTTATATTTAATATTGTCAATATCTTTTATTGTAATTATTGTAATTTCATTTTTTGTAGGTATAAAACCAGAAATTATCTTTGGTTATTCAGTAGCAACTTTTATCTTTGCAGTCATTGATTTTATAATTGTATTACAAGAGGGTAAGAGCAAATTGAATTTGTTAAAGAAGGATGACATTAATAATACCATGACTGGATATGTAGAGGTAATTGATTCATTTGTAGAAGGCGCTTTGGAAGATATAAAAGACGGGAAAAAAGAATTGGTAAATACCAGAAAAAAATTCTACGGAAAATTGTTAGCACAACAACCAGTTTTTAATTTAAAGAAGAAAAATTTGAAAAAAGCCGTGAAACCGGCTGAGAATATAAGTGAGATAAACAAGGAAATTCAAATTTCCAACAATTTTTTTGAGAGTATTACAAGAGATTTAAGAGCCCTTGACCCCTCACAAAGTGAAAGCAGATCGAACAAGTTAGCATGGTTCTTTTCAATGGTTGGTTTAATACTTGTATTGGTCTCTCCGTTTATACCAGAACAAGCATATACATTTGTTTTTGGAAGGGAATTTAATTCCATAGGGACTTATCTTGTTTTATTAAGTTTATCTTTAATTTTTCTAACAAGTTACTTTAGACATAAATACGATGAAGAAATTAAAGAGCTTCAAAAAGTCCAGTTTAGTGTTATGCTGGGCCAATTCGAAAAAGTGAAATTTCAAATTGGACTCGGTATGAAAGATTTAAATGAAGCCTTGCATGAATCTTCTGAAGAGTTTGGAGAAGTTATGGAATTAATAGCTTCAAGTCTTGAAAAAGTGATAGAGGAGAAACAAGAAAAAAATAAACCTCAAACATAACATGAAATTCAATACAAGCAGTAGTTTTTTTAGGGAGCCGCTGTTTGATGTGTTTCACATATTTAAATACGTCCGACATCGTGAATATCGGAACGTTAAGTGAAATCGCATTAAAAAGAGAAATTCATAAAACCTTAGTTAGACAATAATTTTCGCAGCATAAAATAAAATTGAAATATCCGTCTCTAAGTAATATGTCAATTTCTGGCTCGTGTCTGAAAACTTATTACTAAGCTAATCTAAAATGGAACGACTTGGATAGTTTATTATAAGTAGCTATGCGACGAAAGTGTTTGAACTTTATTTAAATACATTTCACCAAGCGGTGTTCTTTGTACAAGAATCAATCAACTTTCCATGATGGATTTCGACAGTTAGCTTTATAGGGGTAATGACATAAGATGCTTGGTTTGGTCTTTATCCCATTTCTGAATAGTTTATGAGCTATAAGCCTTGTCTCCAATAAAATGCCTTTCCATAATACCAGATTCCTGGAGTAAAAGTATGAAATTTGGTTGTCTTTTCAACGCGACTGATGCTGAAGTGCTGATTTACTTCGTGTCCTTCTGCGTTTTTTTTCATCGGCACTGTGTTGATGGGCTTTATAGATAGTAATCAATGCTCAAGTTTTCAAGTCAAGTTCTAGCTGGGATTGGAAGAAAGTTACAAAAAAATCTGTACCTCTCCATTTACAGGACCGCATGTTTAGCGTTTTATATGAACTTTAATGTGCTTCTGGCAGGTCGCACCAAGCAGCACTACTTCGAACGATCCAAGAAAAGCATTAAACAGCGTGCGATTACTTGATTTTGCTAGACGTCCTGTTCTATATGGAAGGAATTTTAGCTGAAGCAACTGGGAGGTATTTCACTAAAATAAAGACAATAGGGCATTTATGATAAGGGTATATAAATAATTTTTTATGAAGATTGCCCAACAATTAATTACAAAAATTCACTCTTTGTAAATGGGACCTCGGTCCCACAACAATGAATCCTGAGAACGCTAAAGTAGCCATGCTCCAGCATGCATTGGCTTGTAAATACAAGAATGTTATATGAATTACTTCTAAAAACCTATAAGGCGAGTGATCAGTATGTTTAATCCCGAAGTTGTAGAAAAATTATCATCTCGAATTAGAAATTATGAGAACTGGATTCAAGAAGGGTCAGATATTCACCACTTAGAACAAGCGCTTGTCCCTCCTGCTTACCAAACAGTATTTATGCAAAGCAAAGAAGCCTACTCATTCTACAGGCAAAGTTTAATCTTCTTCCTTAAAGATATTAGTGAGCAAAGTGGTATCTATCGTGAGTTATTTTATTTGACCAATCAAGTTATTGATTCCGAAGTAGTCAATGATAATGATTTTAAAATATTTGTGGATTCATTGCATCAGAAATTTAAACAAAGGTGGAGTAATTCCTTTCAGTCTAGTCTTCTAATATCTAAGCTAGGAATTCAAAGACTAGAAATAAACAGTGTCAGTCTTAGTGCATACCAAAATAGATATGAAATCGATGAAGTACTGGTTTATTTAGCTGTTCTTAGAAAAGTGATTACTAATAATATCTTTGATACAAAACTAGATAATCTAAGAGACAAGTCAGGAAGGTTACGCAAAGGAATTGCAGTCAATTATGTTATTTCTGGACTTGATTCGTGTTCTTTATTGAAAGAGAGCATATCGAAGGCATACCTTCCAAAACTAAGAAATAACTTTGGACACAATGATTATATTATAAGGGATGGCTGCGTATATACTTTAGATAATGATTTATTAATAACTAACTCAGATTTTATAGAGGCCTTTTACAATATTCAAGAATTACACAATTCCTTAATTTGGGTTTTATCGTATTATGAAAGTCTTGAAAAAATTGAGGAACTAAAAAGTTGTGGAGTATTATCGGTAGGTTATGATTATAATGAACAGTTGGATATACCTGAAATTCAACTTTGTCAATTGTGGTGTTTCTTTCAATATGATTCTAAAAAAGATTGGTTAGAAAAAGTACACATTAGCAAAGAGAATAATATTATTACAATGAAAATAACTGATGTTTGTACCATTTCAGGAGAAGTTATCCCTGTAATTTGTGATTTCATAAATAGAATACAGATAGAAAAAGAAGTAGTGGTTACGATCACACCAGTTATACCTTCTATTGGAGCAGAAACCGTCACTTTTATGATAGATGGAGAAGAATATCAGGTACTCGGAGAACCATATGCAGTTAAACTACCAGCAGAATTAAAGATTGATAATTTTATTGAATAATAAATTTTAAAGTTCACTATAATTATAATTCTTGTAACACTGAGTGGTTCATAAAAAAGCGTATTTACTCGAACAGGCTTGCTTTGTATTGCTTGCTTAGGTTCGTAAATATGGTATTAAAATAAATCAAAGGAATTAACTGGTGTTTATCATGCACTGAATATATGAACTTATAAGAACTAAGATTGTTATATAAATCAAGAAGTGTTAAGAGGAGAATTAAATAATGAAGTTAGAGCAAATTTCGAGCTTAACCTCCTTGTTAAGCACATTAGTAGCAACAAGTGCAACATTCATTGGTTTTATTTTTGTCGTTTATACTTATGTAATGATGAACAGAAAAGAGTCTAGATCTGGTAGAAAAGATAAAAAAGATGAAGGATATATAATGTTCGTTACACTTTTTAATTTAGCGAGTCCACTTTTACTCGCTTTATACTTTATGAATTCCTTAACATTCAACCTTGTAAAGCTTTCTGAGAAGGGACTTATGGAGATAGGTTACTTTTCACTATTCTATATAATGTTTATAGCACTTACACTAATAATAGTTAACAGTATAATTTTTTTAGGGTCTAAGATGTATGGATTAGTTAAAGTGATTAGTGTATCCGTAATTATTGTTACTGTTTCAATAATTATTACTAATATAATTTTATTTGGTATATTCAAAATTAATTTAGCTTTTTTAATAATTCTCATGATTTTCATCATGGTTGTAACAGTGTTGCAAACATGGATTTTTTTAGCTTTAAAGGATCATTACAGGGGATAGTGAAATAAAGGATGTAAAAGATTTAGCTTTGAAGTAGAAGTAGAAACTAAGTATATTTATTAATTTAGAAGGAATTTAATACATCAAGTAGGTTCTTGTGATTTACGAACAGTGGTAATGTTTGAGTATTATTTGCAGATTGAAAAAAAATCTAAAATATACTACCAACAAAGTCAGTTGGTTTCATGATGGAGTTAGATATACTTTTTTCATTAGTATCACTAAATACCCCATAGAAACCTCCAAAGCCTTTGCAATTAGCACTACTTCATATTCTTGAACAAGACGATATTGACCCTTTAGACGTGAGAGACTGACTGGGTCTGACGGGTATCCAACCCCAATGTTTGCAAGGAATTTCCTTTGTTTGATGCTTTACTTTTGTGATGTTACAATCAGGGAAACAATAATATGTCTTGACACCGAAGGTATATATCGGTGTTTTTTTTATTTTAATTCGATCGTCGCATTAAAGTGATCATATTTTATCTTACAATTTGGATTAGACGAAGAAATTAGTATATAGTGTCGGGGGAAAGATCATCCCATTAAAAATGACTGCTCATGTCTAGCATTAACAAGACATTGCGTAGTTTAGACCCATCAGAGAGGTGCATGTATGAGCCGGTTGCTTGACTTATTGGAAGAGGAACGGCGCAAGCTTAATCAGCTTGGTGAGGCATCCTTGAAGCAAGCGATTCCGTTGTGGGAGAACCCTGAGGTTCAGGAACAGAGCCGAAGGGTGGATGAACTGGTGGCACGAGTAAGCGAAACGAAGGCGAGGCATAGCCGAGTTGTACGATGATGATGATGTACATAATGCGTAGGGGAGGAGAAGCTATGGACTTTCCACCGTGGATGCAACGAGCGATTCAGGCAAGGCTGGAAGAGGTATCCGCCCAGATTGAGCAAGATCCTGAATTGAGTCGTGAACGTGGGGAAACCGACGATGCGTTCGAAGTTTTGTTTGCTGGCAAGGATATCGAACAAACACCTGAATATGCCGAGTGGGAGAATCGTTATATTGTCAGCAAAGGCATAGAAAATGAGCGGTTGTATATGCAGGGACTACGAGATGGCATTCAGCTCACAGTATCCTTGTTAGGTCCATCGATGCCAGAAGAGATCAATACAAAGGCTCCTCAACCCTCTAATGGGAACCCATAAGTCAGGGGAAGCTACCTCGATCATAACTTAAAAACCGGAGCCGAAGCGTGAATCTATCGCTTCGGCTCCGGTTTTAATGCTCTACTTTTCCAAATTCTAAATTAAGGAAAGGAGGGCATTGAGTATGTGTTAAGCTTAAACAAACAAAGGCAGAAGTGAGGTATGGGTCATATGAAAAAAAGATCTAAATACTTAATCTTACTTTTTATGTTTATTGCGATTGTGTTTATTCTGCTTTTTTTGAATACCAATAAAAATGAAGCCTATGAGCCAGTGGTTAATGGCAATATCATTCAAGTCAAAAACTTTGATCTGGATGCCACATCAACGAATTTAAAGACAATGATTGAAGGATCGATATTCGTTGAGGGTGAGAAGGAGCATATTGATCATATCAAGATAGTAGCCCATGTAGAGATTGACCCCGCTGACTGGGGTGGTGTTGCATTTTATATCCCTGATCAATGGAATGTATTCAGCATCACAAGTAGTTACCCTGAACATCAATCGAAGTTAAAGCCTGCTGAGTATGTATCAACCTGGATGAATTCTTCTGATGACTCTTCATGGCGCAGGATGATTGAAATTGGGAGAGAACGAAATTACATAGCAAATGGTGGGGGTACTGGAACGATTGTGATCGAATTAAGCCCGGATAAAAAGGGTATGTCCCTCTCTGAATCAATAAAATTTGGTATTGAGGTTGGATCAGAAGAGAAAGATGGAAAAAGAGTTATGGGTACAGATTCTGTTGAAGTTCCTGTATTTTAAAGTACTGGGTTAACTAGATATAGAAAACAAGCCGAAGCGATGGCAATGCACGCTTCGACTTGTTTTTTATACTTTTATTTTGAACCGTGTTACTTCTTCAATTCTTACTTCGCACTCACAGACTTAAACCAATCATTCACTTCTTGCGTGATCTGATCTCCGCCATTGGATTTCCAGTTGGCGACGAATTGGTCAAAGGCATCAATTGGCAGATTGCCGTAGATGATTTTGTTGAAGGTTTCCATCTCGGACTGGCGGAGCAGGTTCCATTTGGATACCATGGTTGGTGTTGCAGCGCCAGTGAAGTAGTTTTGTTTACGGACGTCGATCTGGGACATAACGACTTTACCTGCATACCAGTTTTCCGGTTTACGGAATTCGGCCATTTGTTTCTCGTAAGGTGTTTCAGGCTTTTCGCCGTTGGCCAGCTTCACGAGTGTTTTCATGTACAGATCCGGGATACGAGCTGGGCCGGTCAGGAAAGGGAATTCGTTGGAGAAGTCTTTGATCTTCTCTTTGTCACTGGTCGGTTGTCCGTCAATGATATCCCAGTCGTAACCTTTGGCGAAGCCGTATTCATACTCACTGCCCGCAGCCGGGTTAGCCAGGTTATCGAGCAAGTAGTTGTAGTACAGGAAGATGGCTTCTGGATGCTTCGCATCTTTGTTGATCATGATACTTGCGTTGACACCAGAGTTCTGCCACTTCGTACCGATCTTGCCGTCTGGGCCAGCAGGAACAGGGTAAGCTTTATATTTTGAGCCAGGTACGTTCTTCAGCAGGTCAGGTGCAGGCCAGTCCGGTACCCAGTTTGCGCCAGGCAGAATGCCCGCTTTGCCAGCTGTCCAGCTCTCAGCGGATTTGCCTTCGTCCCACAGAGCAGAGTCAGCGTGGATATAACCTTTATCCATCCATTCAGCCAGCTTGGCAAGGGCTTGTTTGGCACCCGGGTTAACGGAGCCGTACTCGAGATTGCCGTTTGCGTCTTTGTTCCATTGCTCCTCAATTGTACCGTATGCACCGAACAACCAGTCGAGCTGACCCATCCAGGTGTTGGTGTTATTTTTCAGTGAGATTGCCAGCGGGAATACTTTGTCTGGAGACAGACCGTCCGGGTTCTCGTTTTTGAATTTGTCCATGATGTTCTCAAGATCTGCGATGGTTTTCGGAGCTTCCAGGTTCAGCTTCTCCATCCAATCCTCGCGGAGCCATAGCAGTGTATCGTCGTTATCGGTGTACTCCATGATCGGCATGTTGTATTTCTTGCCGTCCTTGGTGAACGGATACCACAGTTCAGGATGTGCTGCTGCGTGATCTTTCAGGGTCTGACTCGCGTACTTGTCGAACAACTCATCGATAGCGATGAATTGACCGGAGTCGATCAGCTGATTAGTCAGTACCGCATTGGTGGGTACGGTAACGAAATCAGGCAGTTTCTCGCCAGAGGCGATAGCCAGTTGCAGCTTTTGTCTGTATTGATCGTCATTGGCCGGATACCAAGTATCTTTGTGCTTCATACCCAGCGTTTCGAGCATCCAGCGATCGTGCACGTTATTTTCTTTGGTATCTCCTTGCACGTATTTCTTCGGCATCAATACCGAACTGAACTCGATGGGTGGGTCATATTTTCCTTTAGCAAAAGCAGCTTCTGCTTCAGCTGAGCCGACAGTTCCCGGCGTATTATTACCATTGTCACTGGCTGTCTCGCCACTGCCGCACGCAGTGATCGTGATGAGCGCGATAACCATGAGCAGTGACCACCATGTTTTGAATTTGATCATTGTTCAATCCCCCTACGGTGTATGATCTTTACAAATGCGTGTTCAAAAAGGCCGGTTTTCAGTACCGAGAAGATGGGATGAAGCTAGAAATGGAGTAGCGGAGCGTAGATAGAGCTACGTGAGCAACGGACATTTCGGCTGAATTCCATATTCGATGCTGATGATGCCGCTAGGCATCCTTCGTAATCAAAAGCGGACTTTTTGAACAACCTCTACAATGTAACTGTACCAATTTGGGCGGGAGGGCATCTATATGAGTTTGTTAGTTTCGATAGGACTCTATTAGTGAAAATTTCAAATGAAGTTCAAAAAATTCGATTTTCAGTACCGAGAAGATGGGATAAAGCTAGAAATGGAGTAGCGGAGCGTAGGCAAACTACGTGAGCAACTACAATGTTTCCTAAGGAAACATACTTCGTAAGCCTCCCGCTTATTTCGGCTGAATTCCATATTCGATGCTGATGATGCCGTGAGGCATCCTTCGTGATCAAAAGCGGATTTTTTGAACAACCTCTAAGATGTTATTTGTGCTGGTCTCTGTATTCCTGCGGCGTAACGCCAAACTGGCGCTTAAATACTTTGATAAAATAAGCCGGGTCCATATAACCAATCTCCATGCTGATTTCGTACACTTTTTTGGTGGTCGTAACCAGCTTGTGGCAGGCCCGATCCATGCGCAGGCGCGAGATATAATCACTGATACCTTCGCCCGTTTCAATCTTATAGATCTTGGACAGATGGGTCGGGTGCAGATTGACATGGTCGGCCAGTACACGCAAAGACACATCCAGATGCAGGTTCTTATCTGTGAAATCTTGAATCTTCTTCACATAATCGGACCGGATATCCTTGATCTCGTTGGACGTGCCTTCCTTGAGTTTGCCCAGCACACTGAGCGACCATTTCCGAAGTTTGCTGATGGTAGCGAAAACTTCCCCGCTTTGCAAATCCTCGACATCATTTCCCATTAAAGTGGTCAGAGTCAGCTTGTTCCGATGGGCGATGTTGGTGAACGATGCTGTAATGAGAAAACCAGCCTCCATGCAGTGCTCCCAGGATTCTGACCATTTCTCATCCAACTCTGCGCAGACCGCGAGAATTTTCTCTTCGGCGGCATCCCACTGTCCGCTTTCCAATAGACTAATGAAGGTGGGCGGGGTGTAAAGGACATCCAAGGGACCTTGCGCCGCGGGTGTCTCGACATCGCTGACACGCATGACAAATTCGCGTTCATCTCCAACAATCTGCCGGAAATAGGCGGAAGCTTGACGGAAACGATCGTAAAGCTGATCCGGAAAGGTGAACCACTCGGTGATAACGATGGAGAGGGAGCCTTTCAGAAATTGTTTTACTTTGGATTGAAGCTGAATCGATAGCTTCTCCAGCATGGTTTCTTTCCCAATATCGCCTTTCCGTTCTTTCAACTGAAGCAAAAACACCAGATATCCGTGCTCCTCCTTCACACCCCACACTTCCATAAACTCACCCATTATCTCTTCGGCCATATTGATGATGGCATATTCGATCAGGGTCTGATCATTGCTGTCATAGTGTCCGAATTCTTCTTCCAAACGAACCAGCATTAACGCGGCATCCCCGGTATGAAAGGGAAGATTGTAATTGGCGAGCTTCCGATCCCATTCGGCAGCGGCGATTCGTTGTCCCTGCAAAGCCCCAAGGAGCAGTCGTCCTCGTAAATGGGGGAGATTCTCTCGCAAGGTAAACTGCGTTCGTGTCAGTGAACTGACCAGTTCCCATTCGTTGTTCAATTGATCGATGGCTTTCTGCACGGCACCCATTAATTCATCGTCAGTCGGGGGCTTGAGCAGATAGTCTACAGCCTCGAACTGGATGGCTTTTTTGGCGTAATCAAATTCGGAATACCCGGATAACAGGATACATTTTATTTTTTTGTCCCGGATGCGGATGCGTTCGATCAGTTCAATGCCTGTCATTTCGGGCATCTGAATATCCGAGATCACGATATCGATGGGGTGGGTGTCAATCATTTGCAGTGCTTCGTGTGCCGAGTATGCTTTATGCACATGTTCAATCCCCAGCGTGTGCCAGGGCTTGGTCATGGACAGGTTATCGACCCAGTGTGCTTCATCGTCTACGATCATCATTTGCATGGTGTATTGTCTCCTTGTTGGTTGAACGCAGACATCTGTACACCTGCCACTCCGATGACAGAATAACCTTACGATCGCTGTTATCCCCAGATTTATTGAATGAATTTTATAAGGTTTAAATCTGGTGATAAAGGCGAACGCGTTGCTTCTTCAGGTTTTTTCTGTCCTCTGCGTTATCGTGTACATGATCTTGTTCAAAATTAAATCGTCAACTCATCGTTAGTATCGTATCAATTCGTATCGGTATTTCTTTTATCGGAATCCTTGTCCTCTTTTGGTATCTCCCAGATGATTTCGGTTCGGAATCCGCCTAGTGGGGATGGGCCGAATAGGAGGTAGGAATGGCTTCCGAATGTGTGCATGATTCGTTGGTACGTATTCCAAAGTCCGCAGCCCATTTCTTCTTGTAAAGGTTCCTGCATCTTCAAGTTCAGCGCTTCGTACTGTTCCGGGCTTAGGCCTGGCCCATCGTCGTCGATGTAAATTCTGCCAAAACCATTCTTGCGCTCCCCGGTAATTCGGATTTCCCCAGAGGAATAGGACTTCGCCACACCGTGTATGACGGAATTCTCGACCATCGGTTGAAGCATTAATCGCGGCACCGACTGGGCAAGCATGTCCTCAGGAATGTCGATATGATATTCAATTCGGCCATTGCGCAGCTTTTGAATATCCAGATAGTTGATGAGCAGCTTGATCTCTTCCTGAAGCGAAGATGTCTCTTTTTCCATACGGGTGGTGTAGCGATAATACGCACTTAAGTTGTGCGCCATGGAGACCACGGCTTGCTCGTCTTTCATCTGGGCCATGTTGATGATATAGCCTAGACAATTATATAGGAAATGCGGATTGATCTGGGCTTGTAATTGCTTGAGCGTTGCTTCCCTGGCTCTAATCTTCTCATGGAACACATTCTCGATCAGGTCCTGAATCTGATGGGACATATCGTTGAATCGGCGGAACAGGAATGAGAATTCATTCTGGTTTTTGCTATGCAGTCGAACGGAATAATCGCCCTGCTCTACGCGGCGTAAGCCTTTGATCAGCTGTTTGATCGGATACTGGACATTCCGGTACAGCAGGATGGAAGCGGAGATGCCCACAACGAGTAGCAAAATCATACTGGTGTAGAACAGATTCTGACTGAGCGAGATGGGTTTCAAAATCTGATACAACGGGATGACGTCAACCAGATGCCAATCCAGATAGGTGGACTTCACGGAGCTAACCAGATATTTCTTTCCGTTCAGTTCGACCACGTCCTGTGTGGTATCCTCTGGCGAGTGCGTATCCAGATACTGAGTGAGTGCTGCGGATAATTGCTTGTCCGCACTGCGATTCAGAATGGGTGAATTTCCTTTGTGATATAAGAAAGGATCGCCTTGTCCGCCCGCTTTATACGTATCCAGCATATTCTGAATGTTCTCATAGCTGAAGCTGGCTTCAATCACCAGGTTGCTTCCAGTGAGCATTCCTGGTTGGGCAAGGGAGTCCGTAAAGAACCAGTAAAAGGATTTCATCTCATCCTGTGATTCCGCACTTTGGTCCCCATAGGTCCATTGTCCGCTCATATTTTTTTTCAAATACGCCTCATCATATCCTGTAGTTCGGTTGTAGTTGGCGATGACATCCTCATTCTGCTGTGAATACACCGCATATCGGGTAGGCCATATATCGGTAACGCTCGTCTGAAGCGTCATCTTCTCCTGAATTACATAACGGGTCTGCATCCGATCATACCGATCATCCCACATGTTAAGGCCGTTGAATGCTCTGACATTGGGATCTCGGGAGAGAATCAGGCTGAAATCCATCATCTGATTGATGCGGGAATCGATCTGACTGGACAGAAACGTGAGCTGTTTCGTGTTGGAGATCTGCAGTTCTTTGCTGACGACATCATATGTGACGTTATTCGAGTAGGTGTACATGATCAAAATGGGGATAAACAAGACCACAATTAACAAGTTTATTTTGGCAAACAGACTGAATCGGGATCGAGTCTTAATTTGAAAAGGCATGAAGCGCTTCCATATATGCATAAAAAGTCTCCTTCTAATTCGTGTTCAGATATATAGGTTAAACCGTTCATTTACACAGCAACGGAGAGGACAGAAATAACGTGAAAAAGCGAAGCGTTCGCCTTTATCACCGGATTTTCCCCTTAAAAAAGGGATCAGAAAAATCTGGGGATAACAGCGATTGGAAGGTTATTCTGTCATCGGAGTGTCCGTGTGAATCATCTTTAGTCCAACTTATAGATTCCTAACAAAACACTATCAAGCCTAACAATGTTATATAGCAGACCTCAGTATGGCTTGATACTATTTATATCAGAGAACCCCATCACACACAAAAACTTTTTTTGGGAACAGGAGCAGTGCTATGGAGGCTAAATTGGAGGGTAAGCGGGTCCCGCAGGCAAACGTTGGGAACAAGCTGGAACAAAAGAGAAAAAAACGCTATAAACAGCCATGGATTCTGCACTTCATGGTGTTACCGGCGGCCATTATGGTCTTTATATTTTCATACATTCCGATGTCCGGAATTTTAATGGCATTTCAGGATTATAAACCTGCACTGGGATTTTTCAATTCCGAATGGGTAGGACTGAAGCACTTCAGGTACATGTGGGAAAATGATTACTTCCTGCAAATTACGTGGAACACGCTATTTTTTGCCTGTACGAAGATCGTCATGAATCTAATCATTCCGTTTGTCTTCGCCTTATTGCTCAACGAGGTACGGAAGATGGCGCTGAAAAGAACGATTCAGACGCTTGTGTATCTGCCACACTTTCTGTCTTGGGTAACGTTATCCGGTATTCTGATCGACATTCTGGCCCAGACGGGTATTGTCAATCAGTTCCTGGTTTCGGTATTCGGTATCAAGCCGATCTTCTTCCTGGGGGATGGAAGCTGGTTCCGATTCACGATTATCGCGAGTGATGTCTGGAAAGAGTTTGGATTCAACACAATCATCTTCCTCGCGGCATTGTCCGGCATTAACCCGGCTCTGTATGAAGCGGCTGAAGTGGATGGAGCGGGACGCTGGAAGCAGACGATGTATATTACCATCCCGGCTCTTATTCCGATTGGGATCGTCATTGCAACCTTGGCACTGGGGAATGTGCTTAATGCCAACTTTGACCAGATCTTTAACTTATATAGTCCGTTGATTTACCAACAAGGTGATATTATCGATACGTTTGTGTATAGAGAAGGTCTGCTTAGTGGGCAGTTCAGTTTCGCTACCGCTGTGAATCTGTTCAAATCGGTCATCAGCCTGATCCTGATTGTGATCTCGTACCGACTGGCTTACCGATTCGCCGGATACCGAATTTTCTAGAAAGGAGGACGAACGAATGTATCATAAAACGATGCCTTACCGCATATTTAGCATATTCAACAATGTGTTACTGACCCTGCTTTCACTGCTCTGCTTGCTGCCTTTGTATCACTTGCTCATGGTATCTCTTAGCGCATCTGCACCTGCGAATGCTGGTCTCGTCACGTTCTGGCCGATTGGATTTACTCTGGAGGCGTATGCAAAAACATTTGCCAATACCAACTTCCTCTCCTCCTTGTGGGTATCCGTGGAGCGGACGGTACTGGGTACAGGACTTGCGTTAATCGTTAATACGCTTGCAGCCTATGCGCTTTCCAAGGAGACACGGGTGTTCCGCGCACGTAACATCTATCTGTGGTATTTTGTCATCACGATGCTGTTCAGCGGTGGCCTCATTCCGGGGTATATCCTGATTCTGAAGCTGGGACTGATGAACACATTGCTGGCTTTGATCCTGCCGGGATTGGTTGCGGTGTTCAACATCATTCTATTGCTGAATTTCTTCCGTACCGTTCCGAAGGATCTGGAGGAAGCTGCATTTATCGATGGGGCAGGTCATTTGCAGACGTTTATCAAAATCTATCTGCCGGTCTCCGTACCTGTTATTGCAACAGTTTCACTCTTCATGATGGTTGGGCATTGGAACGCATACTTTGATGGGATTATTTACATCCGTGATGCGGAGAAGCTGCCACTTGCAACTTTCATGCAGACGATCATCGTGCAGGCCGATATGTCGAAGCTTGATCCAGAAGCGGTGAAGAACCTGTCCCAACGGACCATTCGGGCTTCGCAGATCTTTATCAGCGCACTGCCGATCCTGCTCGTGTATCCATTCCTGCAACGGTACTTTGTAACCGGGATTGTTGTTGGAGCTGTTAAGGAGTAGGGACTAAAGGCTGTGATTAGAAGATAACAAGAGGATTCTATAAAAGGATGTTGCCAAACTGGGGAAGGCCAGGGAGGTGGCTTCTTTTTGGTCTATGAAGGATAGCTGGTTCGTATGCATGAAAGACTGGCCATAGAATAACGTAAACTGAGTTCGTGAACCGGATGAACCTCCAAAGAGCTAAAATAGAATCAAATGATTGCGTCAACAGTGGGTTAGTGAACATGGTATTTATGGAAGTTTTAGACTATATCATGCCTTTGTATCGATATGACTCTTATTAATAAGGGGGGATTTCGTGCTTACAATCTTAAAATATGAAAAAATCCAGGTTGCCGCTAAAATCACAGTCGCGGCAATAATCCTGAATATTATCAATGCGAGCTTTAAGTATTTTTGCGTTTCAAAACAAATATTCTAAAGCAACTGTAAATTATTACTATTATATTCATAAATAATAGCCCTAAATATCCATCCGTAAACTTTGTTCTTTCAATCCACTTGTTTACCAATTCTCCAGTAAGAGCTTGTTTTCCTAAATATTTATTTATATCATCTTGATTTATCTTATCGATATATATGAGTGGGAACTCCATGCTATTGGAAGAAGCTAAAGGAGGGTAGAAATCTACCCATTTTTGACCTGTCCATCGATCATATTTATACTTAAAATCTACGCTGGATTCAGATTCAAGATTGTCCCATCTCAGAAAACCTAATATGAGTAAAATACAAAGTGTAATGATGCTAATTATCACCTTTTTATTTTTCAAATGAATCACATCCTTTTATTACACTAAGTATATCTATATATTTAGATATGCTTAGTGCTGCTAGTGGGCCTTTATATTTTACCTATTCGATTGAATTATTTAATTCTTCTTTGATCTCTTCAACGAACTCTGTTGCGTCTGTGTCTTTAAATCCTTTAAGCATTTTAGATTCTGAACTGGAACTAACAATTCCATTGTTATCCACTTGCCATATACCATCATTAAAATTATAGGACCAATAGAAGTTATCTGATGTACGATTTAGCATTAAGACTACTTCATCATCCGTTTTTATTTTATCAGTACTTTCTGTTCTCTGTAAGTAAGTTATTTCATTTTCAACTAAATCTCCCGAAATCACTTCTTCAATTTTAACTTTTACAGGAGAAACTAAATATGAAGTGTCGACTTTGGGATTATATATACCGGTTTCTCGACGCACCTCAGGTAACTCTTCGATTACGATACCTTTTACAATCAGCTCGGGAATTGATAATTCTTCAGCAGTAGATTCACTTTGGATACCAGCAGCTAAATGGTTATGAGCATCATGTGTATGTAATGAAGATGAGTAAACATAACCGAAGCCAATACTAAATGAAATACAAATAAATGAAATTAAAATTTTTCTCATTTTTTCACTCCTATTTATATACTCTATTAAAATCGTTAATATCCGTTGACGTAGGTGTTACAGAAAAATTACTTTCATGCCACATGCTTGTTTTCATAACTGAAGTTGCTCCAATTAAACTATTATGGTGAATAGTGAAAGCATGACCAAGTTCGTGAGCTATAACACCTCTTCTTCGATCTTGTTTTGTTGAAGATAAAAGTCCCCCAGTATCCTTGCTTGAATTAATATAAATAGCAGCATAATCAATACTATTAGATGAAGTACACTTATTTGTTGATAAATTAGTAGCACAAGCAAATGTACCATCAAATGGTTGTGTCCATGCATATGTGTTTGATCCCCAGCCATTATTGTTCCATGTTTGTGAATTAACCGTTCTAATATCAACATTAGATGATGCAAACGAAGCTGAGGATAAGTTTAAATTTGCACTTGTGTTTTTCCATCTGTTAATCCCTTCTGTTATATCTGCCGAAGTATAATCTCCACCAACAGCATATTCAGTACTAATTTTCAAATTCAATTTCCCTGATTTGATAAAAGAACTCTTCCACATATATGCTTCCATTTGAGCGAAAACCTGTGAACTAATAAAAAATGTAGTGAAACAAACTAGTAATAAACTGATTGTAAATTTCAAGTTAATCTTCACAATAAACCTCCTATTTTTTCTAATTACTGGCCATTTTCCATATATCATCATACATTATTTAATTTTAACATACTGTAAATGGAAATTTCATATTTATAGTATTAAAAATTTGTGCAAATATCACTCAAGATACGAGGTTTTTGATACAGTATACAAAGCTCGGGCAAAGGGAAAAGGAGGAAATCCAAAATAGAATCTAGAAAAATAACCTGGATACTTTTATCGAAAGCATTGAACTTAAAGTCACTCCAGACCAAACAAAGATTCATATCCTCGAACCTCACCTACAAACCTGAGAATGTAGTTGCGAAGAAAATTTATGATTCTCTTGGCTTTATTCAAACAGGCGAGATATTGGCATGTGGCGAAGTACAGGCGGTATTAACCTTGTAATTGTACGTACACCCCGCGATTCTGTTCGTTGTTCGTAAAATTCACACCATGACTTGGCCTACTAGTGAGATGACTTTATTCTCAAATCGGCTGAATTCCAAATTCAGAGAGGATGAATACGATCATGGATCAAAGCTTGAAACAAGCAATACTCAGGGGAGAAACTTCGCTGGGCATTGAATTTGGATCCACACGAATCAAAGCTGTACTCATGGATTACCATTTCAACACCATCTGTTCCAGCAGTTATGCGTGGGAAAATCAATTGATTGATGGTTACTGGACTTACCATATGAATGATATGATTCACGGGTTGCAACAAACCTATCGTCAATTAAAGCAAGAGATCGAAAAAAAATATGGTGTAACGATACAAAAAATCGGTTCAATTGGATGTTCTGCCATGATGCAGGGTTACATTGCACTTAATCAAGCAGGAGAGTTATTGGTTCCGTTCCGTACATGGCGCAATGCCACAACGGGTAAGGCTGCATCGGAGCTAACCGAGAAATTCCAGTTTAAAATTCCAGAGCGCTGGAGCATCGCACATTTGTATCAAGCGATTTTGAATGGAGAAGAGCATGTCACTAACATCAATTATATTACGACACTATCGGGATACATACATCGGCTGTTGACTGGCAGTAAAGCCATTGGCATAGGGGATGCCTCAGGCATGTTCCCCATTGATGAATCCACACGGGGATATCATGAAGTTATGTTGAAGAAGTTTGACGATATCATTGCCGATCGAGGCTACGCGTGGCATCTTATAGATATTTTACCTAAAGTGTACACTGCCGGTGAACATGCCGGATATCTTAGTGAAGCTGGTGCACGACTGTTAGATCCATCAGGTAACTTGGAATCCAATATTCCACTGTGCCCTCCGGAAGGCGATGCTGGAACAGGCATGGTCGCTACGAATAGTGTTCAAAAACGTACGGGCAACATTTCCGTAGGTACATCGATTTTTGCCATGATTGTATTAGAGAAAAACGTATCTGCGGTGTACCCTGAGATCGACATTGTGACTACACCTGATGGCAATCCTGTGGCTATGGTTCTTGCGAATAACTGCTCCAGCGATTTAATGCCTGGGTTAACATGTTCCGTGAATTCTATGAGGCAATGGGGCTGAAACCCGATATGAACCAGTTATTCAGTGTGTTGTTCAATGAAGCGCTGAAAGCTGACGCGGATGGCGGCGGCTTACTGAGCTACGGCTACTACTCAGGCGAGAACATTACAGGAATTGCGAAAGGTCGTCCGTTGTTCGTGCGTTCTCCAGAGAGTCGCTTCAATCTGGCAAACTTTATGAGAGTCCATCTGTTTGCTGCGTTTGCTGCACTAAGGCTTGGGCTGGATATTCTTACACAGAAGGAGCACGTCACGATTGAGCACATATGGGCGCATGGCGGATTGTTCAAAACCCCACTAGTCGCGCAAAAAATATGCGCTTCCGCACTGAACATTCCCGTTTCGGTCATGTCTACCGCGGGCGAAGGCGGCGCATGGGGAATGGCTATTTTGGCTTCCTACATGGTGAATAAGCAACAGAACGAGGGTTTGGCGGAGTACCTTACCACTAAAGTGTTTGAAGATGCAGAAGGACAAGAGGTTTTCCCAGATCGTGTGGACGTGGATGGATTTGCCTTGTTCATGGAACGTTACACGGAAGGACTGGCCATTGAGCAGTCAGCAGTAGATCATTTCGTGGAAAATTGGAAGAAAGCCTAAGATGTAATCCTATTTCTTGAAAAGAGAAAACTGGAACGAAGTCCGTTGCCTACGCTATGCTACCCTGTTATAATTCCGATATATCTATCGTATTGGGGGTTATGACGTGGCAATAGGGATGATGCCGGATTGCTCGTTCGCTAGAAAGCCTTACGCAAAGCCTGAATAGGGGCGGACTTTGTGTAGGGCGCGACATATGAGATCGTGTGCCCTGGAATCAACATCAACATGGTTCAATCCGCAGGCTTTGCACCTTACTTTATTTTCTTAATAAATATAAGGGGCTGAAAGCCATGCAAACACCATTTATTCACAATCATCAATTCAATTATATTCATAAACAAGCTGATTTCCTGCTCAAAACGTTACGCTCGGTCGTTGATCCCAAAGTATTGGAGACCGTCCGTTATACGGTGGGCACGAATGCCGTAGGCATCTTCAATGAACTGACGCCGGAACAAAAGCAATTGCTGGAGCAGTTATCCACGTCTGAGACGACGCATGAGTTGCAGACGTATCTAAACCAGCTGGAAGCATATCTGATTCCGTTTCCACAAGTATCCGCGAAGCAGATTCAGAAGCTGTACCCGAAGGCGAAGAAGCTCAAAATGCCTGATCTCGAATCCATCGATTACGCACGTACAACCTACCTGAGATGGACCGACATTGCAACCAATCGCTTGTTCATCGTGTACCCGTACGAGGGCAAATTCCTCGGTATTGAGGGACGGCTTACAGCCACGAACAAGAAAGGGTACTGCATGTTCTGTCATCGTCATCAGGAGCTCGGATTTTTCAACGTGAAGACGAAGAGCCATACGCCGGACAACATTTCTTCCGTGGCCCAGTACGTATGCATGGATAACACAGCTTGCAACCATAGCATCACCGATACCACTATGCTGGAGAAGTTTCTTCTCTCGACCGTAAAATAATTACATTTAAACAAACAGGGTCGCTCTTCGGAGCGACCTTTTTGCCGCGTTCAAGCGGAGTTGCGGCGTCAGGCGTCATATCGATGTAGCGCTATAATACCTTTATAGTGTCGAAGGATCGTTGGCAAAATTCAGTCCCAGGTTATGCGCCTGATTCAGTAATGCCTCATAATGCTCAGGCTTGGATTCCAACGTTTCATATAGAAACTCGACCCTTGATTGGGACACGCCGCAATAATCGGCAATACCTACATTGAGCAGATTGGCAATTGACTCACCATAGTTGCGCTTGTGCATCTGTTCTTCCGTCACACCTGAAAGAGAGAGCCACAATATCTGCTGATGAGGAAGTTTGTTCGCGCCGTAGGCAAACCCGTTGTTCATGACACGATCCACATAACCTTTCAACATGGCTGGCAGATGCCACCACCAGAGAGGAAACACAAAAGCCACAGCATCGTGCTTCTTCAATCGCTCCATCTCCGTCTCAACCTCAGGTGAGAATACCTGATTCTCTTGGGTATAGTCTGGTTCGTCCATCTCACGAAGAATCGGGTCGAATCCAATCCCATGCAAATCCAATATCTCATAACCGTGACCAGCCTCGGTAAGCCCTTTTGCAAAACGTTCAGCTACCTGGAAGGTCAAGGAATCTTTACGTGGGTGGGATACTACAACGAGTACGTTCATCTTAACGTTCACTACCTTTCTGGATTACGGTCTTGTAGCCATGAATCAACGGCTGATGCTATTATAAACAGGTATGAAAACATCTGGAAGTACGCACTTTGATGTTCTATAAGAAGAATAAAGTGCCATAGGAACATTGAAGTACCCTACATGGATGCCTCGAAATGGAGTTTAAATAATGGAAAAAGAGCAGCAAGAAGATGATGATTTCACCTTGGATACAGCCTGATTATGGAGGGGGACAAAAATGACGGAACATGGAGAAACAAGTACTCCAAAGAAATATAGAGTAGGCGTGGAAGCGGCTTTGGAAGTGATGGGTGGGAAGTGGAAGCCTTTGATTATTTATCACTTGATGACTGGACGGAAACGCACGTCAGAGCTTCGACGATTGATACCGGACATTACGCAGAAGATGCTGACAACACAGCTCAGAGGTCTGGAAAAAGACGAGATTGTGCAGCGCAAGGTATATTCGGAGGTTCCTCCCAAAGTGGAGTATGAGTTAACGGACTACGGCTGGGGACTCAAACCTGCCCTGGATCATTTGTGTTATTGGGGAGAAGATCATCTGGACAAAATCCACGGGGATAAGTTTAAAGTGTTGGAGGACTTCGATTCTGAAGAGAAGGGGGCGAGAAATTGAATGGTGCAGAGTACGTGAAACAGGCAGTCCCCATCCGTTGTGAAGGGATGGCTGTAGTTCTGTTGAAGAAAAGCCTCGATCAATACCGTGTACTGATGCTGAAACGGGCTGGTCGTATGCTGCATAATGAATGGTGTTATGTTGGCGGCGGGATAGAGCAGGGCGAGAAGGCATGGGAAGCTGCACTCAGAGAAGTTCACGAGGAAACAGGCTTTACGAAAGTCCGGTTGTATTCTGCCAATCAATTCGAACAATATTATTCACCGATGGGGGAGTATATCTATACCGCTCCCGTATTCGTAGGGTATGTGGATGAAGGGCAGCCTGTCCTGTTAAATCATGAACATACCGAGTACCAATGGATGACGTTTGACGAAGCCAAGGAAAATGCGGCATTGCCCGGCATTGATGATATTTTGGATTTTGTTGAAAAGCATTTTGCCAAGAAAGCTCCTTCCGAGTGGCTTCGGATACATGGAGAGAATGATTAGGAGTGGAACTCATTACATATAAGACGATTTATCCAAGAGCATGGTTGAGTCTGCTATGTATGTTGGTCATGGAAGCAATACTCCTCAGGGATGGTATTTACGATGAAAATGGGATTCTGAAGTACCTCCTGCTAGTTATATCGACCTATATTCTCGGTTATATCGTTTTCCTGATCTGGCGTTTATTTTTCACGAAACCCCGTATTACGCTGGCAAGCGATCATGTGATTTCTACAAGAAATCAGAGATATGATGCATCTCAGATTGAATGTATTTATATGAATTACAGGCGGATTGGCATCAAACTCTACGGTAAACGTTTAGTGCCGATCGATCTATGTTTTTATTTTCAACGAGGCCAGGAGTCCGCAGGTGTAGAAGCTGTGCACGAATGGGCGGCGCGAAACGACAAAGAAATAAAATACAGATTTTTTCAAACCTTGGCGTAGACCCGTACGTCTGTTGAGTATAAGGAATTGTTAAAGGCTAAAGATTTGGAGGCGAAGTGATGCAAACCATAGAGCAATTTCTAACGAGTGATTGGTATAAACAGGTAACAGCTGAAATCATTCAGCTTAAACCTCAGGTCCAATTTGTCGAGCATGCCAGTTTTGAAGCATCGTTGCTGATGGATTCATTTAAAGAACGTAAATATGTACTGGAGGGTTTCAGCGTCTCTGCTCCAACCGAGGAAGAGTGTATACAGTGGATCATGGAGCAGATGGACGGAGACAAGGATCATATCATTTCCTATGTTCTGGCTCGTTTAACATTCAGTGAACAATTGGAAGATGATCCAGATGGAGAATTTCCAGAAGGCGAGCAGCTTGAGGCAGGCGATCGATCTGAAGTGGTCGAGGTATTAGGTTTTACAAGATCTGTTATCGCTAACACCATCATTGAATATGATATGGTCAAAAATCATCCTAAACAATTAACTGCTTTTTTTAAACGCACACATATTCCAGGTGCAGCTAAATTCTCGTCACAAATTAAAAAGCTTTACGCTCCAATCGCAAAGTAAATTTTAAAAATCAGCAGGAGAGATGCATATGAGATTTTTAACGAAAGAATGGTATGAGCTGTGTCAGCAGACACATCTTCATTTTGGTATAAGAGTACATAGTGGAGCGTGTGAGTTCGATGAGAATCTATTTTTAAGGCTATATAAACGAAAGGAAAAAGCGCATGTGGAGCAGGAGCGAGAGTTATATAACTTGGACCCGCGTTTCATGCTGGAGCATGATGGTCAGGTCATGACTCGTGTAGAGAAAGCTTTTAGCGGGGAAGAGATAACGGAAGAGGATCAGATG
This sequence comes from Paenibacillus sp. FSL R5-0519, assembly GCF_037974275.1. Lineage (NCBI taxonomy): Bacteria > Bacillati > Bacillota > Bacilli > Caryophanales > Paenibacillaceae > Paenibacillus > Paenibacillus sp. FSL R5-0519. Next base: position 4,835,158 of record NZ_CP150234.1, on the reverse strand, counting down.
GTATTTCGCATGCCGCCGGAACAAAGAGCGCATATCGAGAAACTTATTGCAGAATATGATGTACGCCCTCCGTTTGATGAGAAGAAATGCAAGGAAGAGTACAAAGAATCAATGGAATGGAATTTTCGATATAAGGCGGAGAATTTGCCACAGGAAATCGTTGAGCAAATTGCAGATATCCGTGTGTTTACGTTGGGTTATTGTACGAAAGGAGTTATGTTACAGCTAAAGAAACAGAGTGCAGAAAATTGGAGAGAGATGGAGCGTGTATCCGATGAATACAGGGAAGTAATGATTGCACAGGATATCCCCGATGAAATACATAGCCGAGTTCAATTTCATGATTGTACGGTAACCGAATTACTGACGGGAGAGGAAGTGCTCATTCGTTTTGACACCCGCGGGGGCTTCACCAATATAAACAAACTTACGCTGGTTGCACCCGAAATCATCAAGCAAGACGGTGGGATTGTAGGCACTTACTGGCTGTATCAGGAGCTGTACCGGATCGATAACGGATATGAGCTTCATGTTCTATTTGATGGAGAGAATATGCCTGAGCTGATTGTTCGTTGTGCTGACATTCTTGTAGAGGAAGAATGAGGGAGCGATAGAGAGGAGGATGGAGGGAATATAGTGAAAATAAGCACCATAGAAACCAAATTAGCTTCAAGATACGACGAGTTTGATCCTGAACAGGATGGGAATAAAAATACGAGATTTGCTGACATCATAATTGATGGCACATCGCTCTATCAAAGATTGAAAAAACATGATCTGATCCCTTGTCTGGGATGGGGTAGCGATGAATATCAAAGACTTCTTATTGATTATTTTTTACTTAAGAAACCACATGAATCCATGTATGATAGATATCCGATTTTAGTATGTCCCTGGTGTGGGGATGAAGAATGTGGGTTTATCTCTGTGAAGATTGATAGAGAAGATGATGTGGTGATCTGGAGAGATTTCATATTGAGTGACAAGAAACTACAGGTAGGGCCGTTTTATTTTGATTGGGAAAATTATAAAAAAGCCATCGAAAGTACGTTTGGTACGGCAGGAATTCAGTAAGGAAAAAGGAGGATGGAGAGAATAGAGATAGAATGGACCACCAGCACCTTTGGTTATTTATCTACTCCCGTATTTATCGTGGGCGTTGCGTGTTACTTCTTTCCCGATTTTCTATACAAAATATTTGTTCTGATGAGATATCGAGAAATTAAACCGAATTGGGAGTTCGAAGATAACCCACCTCATGGTGATATCCCTAAACATATTGAAATAATATTAAAAGTACTAGGCACCATTATGGTGATCCTGGGGTTTATATGGTTTTGGTTTTCAGAAGAGTTTTACAACTTATTATTTTGACATCAAGGAGTTGAGCAACAATATGGAGTTATTCTGGGCTGTAATTGTACCACTTATAAGTATTATTGTAGTTCTTATCTCTGCGGCAATCATTCGTTATGCCATAGATTCATCCAAAACATCCCAAAAGCTGGATCTACTCATCAAAGAAGTACGCTATCTTAAAACTGAAATCAAAAAACAGCAACACCATAAGCAGCAAGATGATAGCAAGCATATTTTTGACGAGAAAGTATAGGGAACTAATTTTAGATCGATGCGAGAGATACAATAATATGTCCTCGGAAAGGAACAGACCATGATGAAAGCAAATGGGAATGTACAAGCTGTTTTTATAGACAGAGATGGAACCATCGGTGGTACAGGACATTTTATTCATCCGAGAGATTTCAGCTTATACCCCAAAGCTCAAGAAGCCATTATGTGTTTGAAGCGAGAAGGAATTATGGTACTGGCGTTTACGAATCAATATCGAATCTCACGTGGAGAAGCAAGTGTTCAGGATTTTGAAGCGCAATTTCGCGAGTATGGATTCGATCACTCCTATATATGTCCACATGAGCAAGAATGCAGTTGCCGAAAGCCGAAACCCGGAATGTTACTGCAAGCTTCCGAGGAACACGGTCTGGATTTATCCCAATGCATCGTTATTGGAGATGTGGGAGATACAGACATGCTTGCTGCCCATGCCGTAGGAGCGACCAAGATCATGGTGAGAACAGGCTGGGGAGAGTCTTCATTAACGAAATTCAGAGACAAATGGACGGAGACCGAACCTGATTATATCGCAGCAGATATTTGGGACGCCGTACAATGGATCATTCATGGAAGGGAATTGAGAAAATAAAAAAACAGGAGGTAACTGTGTATGGGCATGTCAGACTATTACAGAAACCTGAGGGACAAGATCGGCAACGAGCTTATTTTTATGCCGGGTGTAGCCGGGATTATCCGAAATGAACAAAGGGAAATCCTGTTCGGTCGTAAACATAACGAATCAACCTGGGGTTTAATTGCCGGAGCAATCGAGCTTGGTGAGACACCGGCGCAAGCGATGGCTAGAGAGGCACTGGAAGAGACGGGTCTAGTTGTTGAACCGGAGAAGATTATCGGAGTATACGGAGGTGAAGCAAGACGGTTTATATACAGTAACGGTCATCAGGTCGAATATTTGACTATCGTATTTGAATGCAGGATCCAATCTGGGCAACTCACGCCCGATAATGAAGAGATGAAGGATTTGCAGTTTTTCCCCGAGAATCAGCTTCCACCCATGGCAAACCAGTATCCTGATTATATTTTTAGTTCCAAGCAAGAAGAACGAGCCCATTTTGAAAGATAATTCAGCGTGTTGAGGAGAAGCGTATGTTAATCAATCCAACGATAGATGAGATCAATGACCTATTCAAGATGCATCATATCAATGAAGAAATATCTGAAATTCAACGTTTGTCAGGTACCACAGCTGGACGTATTTATCGGTTAAGTACGACTCTGAATAAGCATTATATTCTGAAATCAGATGAACCCGAACAGATTCGCATCGCCCAGCAATTTTTGGACACATATAAGAATTCTTCGTTATTGCCTGAAGTTTTGCTGACTGATCCAGAGAATACTTATTTTATTTATACGTATATGGAAGGCACGACCCATTTCAACCGTGGACTGAAGAAAGAATGGTTAACTCGTCTGGTGAAAGAGTTATTCAATACATATGTGCGTTCTACAGATACGAAATCATGGGGCAGAATGGAGCTCCCGCAGAGGACATGGAAAGAATTCAATCAGATTAGTATTCAGGAAGCAAAGATGAATATCGGAAGTATTTTAACGACAGATGATTATCATCTGGTTCAATCCAAAGTGGATCGTCTCTTTCATGAGGAAGAGGAGAAGTTTCTTTTACATGGCGATACGGGAGTCCATAATTTTGTATATGATCAAAATAAACTCATCGGTGTTATTGACCCTTCTCCAATGGTTGGACCTATCCTCTATGATTTCTTGTATGCTTTTAGCTCCTCGCCGGATGATATCAACATCGAAACCTTATTTGCTACGTTCGAACTGTTAGAACATGTAGATATGGATAAATCCAGATTGATCGAGGAAGTTCTGGTCCATCTGTATTGCCGAATTGGGCTGAGTAACAAGCATCATCCGGCTGATCTGCCTGAGTATTTGAAGTTATGGCAGGAATGGAAACGACTATGTCAGGAAATTTGAACCAGTAAAGTTTCTACAGCTATGCAGCAGTGGCAGCTGGAATACTTCTTGGAAGTACGTTTTACTGAACCAGTAAACTGGGATCATGCCTGTGCACTCTATGGCATCCAACGATCGAAGAAATGGAAACATTAGCCAGCATCTCCAAGTTCTATTCCTCAAACTTCAGCTTTCACCGATCTTCTCGGCAAATCTCCTGTAATCGTTATTTCCCAGTTGCTGAAGCGTGTGTTATGTCCTCCCTTTGTTAAAAATAGTGGACGTCAGTTAATTTATTTTTTTGAAATTTGTGCTTGCCTTCATGTGAACATTTAGGGTTAGTTGGCTACTAAAGGAATCTGAATAGAAGATGGGAATTATACGTCTGATCCTTAGAAAAATTTAAAGATTGATTAAGCGCCATGATTATGAATTGCATGGCGTTTTTTGATGTTCTTGGCTGGAGAAAGAACAACACATGTTCAGAATCGGTTCAGAATCGTTTGTTATACTCTACGTGAAGTTAAAAATTGAAATGTATATGAGGAGGAACATGGTTTGAAAGGGAACTTAACTAAAAAGATCCCAGATTGCGATGCTGGGGCAAGATTTTTTACAATCCAATATTGAGAAGAATATAGGCATAGGGGGTAAGAAGATGGCATCTTTCAAACGGGGACTAGTAATTGTACTGGTATTCCTGATAACGGTAGCTTTCATAACGCAAAATTCTGCGCAAGCTGTTTCTGGAGAATGGGAACAGGCGAGCCCATTTCCAACAGCTAATTCGATTAGTGATGTAGCTTATGGCAACAACCAATTTGTCGCTGTGGGACGAAATCAAGTAATTATTACTTCTACTGACAGTAAGAATTGGATAGTCTCGGACCATCCACAGGCAGTGAATTCCAACCTGGCAAGTATCACCTACGGTAATGGTAGATTTGTCGCAGTTGGATCAAGTGGTTTAATAGTAACCCTAGTAGATGGCGAAACTCAGTGGAAAGTCCAGAGACAAAATATTACCTCTTACGCTATAACTAGCGTTGTATTTGCCAACGGGAAATTTGTAGCAGTAGGGGCTCTTGGAAATGTTATGACATCCACAGACGGGATAACCTGGACAGGGCAGCCAGTAACAAGTACATATCATATGGGTGTTACTTACGGCAAAAATAAATTCGTTGGTGTGGGACAAAGAGGATCTGTGATTCAATCTTCTGACGGAACTACTTGGAGCACGTCAACAGTCAACAATACCTATATGTTTAATGGAGTAACTTATGGTAATAACAAATTTGTAGCTGTTGGTCAAGGTGGATTGATTGTTACATCCAGTGATGGAAATAGTTGGACTACTGCAATAAGTAATAGTTCTGTCACATTCAATACAGTAACTTATGACAACGTTAATAACTTATATGTGGCAGTAGGTGGAGGCGGAACTATTGTGACCTCTGTTAACGGAACGAACTGGACGGTTCAAACTACAGGCACTATAAAAGATCTTAATGGTGTTTTTGTTAAGGATGGTCTCATTTTTGCTGTTGGTTACAGTGGTGTGATATTAACCTCTAACGATGGAATCCTATGGACAGATCAGTTGAGGGGAACGGCTGCAGGTCTTGAAAGTCTGACTTATGGCAATGGCATGTTTGTTGCAGCTGGTTATGAAATGATAGGATCAACGAGTATGATAGGCGTAATTTACACATCTGAAGATGGACAAAACTGGGTGAACCGAAAAAAGGCAGTTTTCCCGTATAAACGAGATTATATTAGTAGTGTTAACTATGGTAACGGCAAATTCATAGCCGTAGGGTATAAAGAACTTTCCGGACTCTCAAATACTGGACTTATTATGACCTCATCTAACGGTGTATCTTGGACAGAACAATTATTAGATGAAGGAACACTCTTGGATAGCGTATATGGTGACCAACAATATGTGACTGTAGGGGCTTTTGGCAAAATAATGACTTCACCGGATGGTGAAACTTGGACGAGCCGAACAAGTGGAGTGTCAGTTCCGCTTACTGACATTAGTTATGGAAATGGTTTATATGTTGCGGTAGGCGGGAGTACAGTTGTGACATCACCTGATGGAGTCACTTGGAAGGAACAACCGAATGACTCATCAAGGTATATCTATGATATCGCATACGGTAACGATATGTTTGTTGCCGTTGGACCAAGTGGAAAAATCATCACTTCTACCAATGGGGAAAATTGGAGTACTGTAACGAGTACAGTAAATACTGTGCTTCAAGGTATTCATTATGACGTAAATGGATTTAAAGTTACTGGGAACTCTGGAGTCATACTTACTTCACCAGATGGTATCACTTGGACTAAGCAAATGAGCGGTACAAAAGTTGACCTGCGTGGCAGCGTCTCAAGCGGAAGCGAGGATGTAGTGGTAGGTTTGGATGGACTTATTTTGAGAAGACCAGTTATGAACAGCACGATCAATCCTACAACTGGTTCTTTTGATAAAAACAGTTCTTCTGCGGATTACAAGGATCTCGAAACAGAAGTCCTTTTAAATGGAAATGTATTAACTGGAATTGAGAATGGGGCTGAGAAGCTTGTACTGGACACCGATTATGAGGTTGTTACCGGGACTGTGACGATCAGTAAAGAGTATCTGGCTAAACAAGCAGAAGGGACAATAGACCTGAAATTCATCTTTAGTACAGGGACTATACAGAAGATGGTAGTTACAATTAGTGACACTACCCCGAAGATCTTAATGGTTAGCTACTTACCAGGAGAGCATGGGACAATCGACGGCACGAACGAGCAGGTAGGGATCGGGGAACATCCAGTAAACGTGCCGACAGTTACGCCTGCTAAGGGATACCATTTTGCAGGATGGAGCAGCGATGATGGGGTCACTAAGCTTAGTAGTCATGAACTAGCTGCTTCTATAGTGATAACGGATGTAACGTATACTGCACAGTATACAGCGTTTGTTAAGGGAGATGCAGATGGCGACGGTAAAGTGACTGCAGCTGATGCACTTTTGTTAACTAAATACATGAAAGGCAAGATTACACTTACGCCTGAGCAATTGCACGCGCTTGATATGAATGGTGATGGAAAATGGGACGATGAAGATGTCAAAGCGATTCTTGCCATCGCCGTAGGAAAGGGTTGATATTATGGCTTGGAAAAAATGGGTCTCAATAATGATGGCAGTCGTTGTATTTTTAACTTTTGGAACAATAGGTTATGCCGATTCTAGTTCAGATGTAGCTTCAAACTCAATTAAGGTAAGCAGCGAACAAGGATATCCCGGAGATTTCGTTGATATTTCGGTACATTTGACACCGGAGGATCTGATCAATCACTATGACATTTCAATTGGGTTTGATACCGCTACATTGGCATTGGTACCTGGAAATGAAGTAACGGATGAATTGGGAGTCATTTCAGTTGAAGGAGGTTTTGAATCGGATTTTTCTAGTAATGGGATGATTAATATCAAGGCTAATCCAGTATTCATTACCGAAGCAGATACAAAGGCATTCACCCTTCATTTCAAAATTCTGGACTCTGCAGAGCCTGGAGATTGGAATTTGAATGTGATAAAACATGATCTTTACGAGGGTAATGAGCTCGCTTCCACCTCAGTTGAGACTGGGAAGGTAACGGTAAAAACAACAAGTGCGATTAAGCATACTGTGACATTCGACTCACAGGGAGGCAGTGTTGTAGAGAGTGTGACCAACGTGGACAGCGGTAAGACGATCAGTGCTCCGCCAGCGCCGACGAAGGCGGGTTATACGTTCGCAGGCTGGTACAAGGATGTGTCCGTTGCGGATACTTGGAACTTTGAAGAAGACGCGGTAACATCCGATATGATGTTGTATGCACAATGGACGCGGCACGCGGTGCAGATTCAGATTGGCTCGGTGAGCGGAACTCCTGGCTCTACGGTGGACGTACCAGTGACAGTGACCGAATCAACTTATGGAATAGCAGGCTATAGCTTGCAGCTCGATTATGACACAGAAGGTTTGGAAGTAACGGGGGTTAAGGGGAACTCTGGAGATTTCTTCGACTCCAATTACGACAACGCCACAGGCTGGCTTAAAACAGTATGGGTTGATAATGATGGGGGAGATACACCGATCCTGGCAGGAGAAAGATTGTTCACCATTAGTTTCAAGGTGAAGAACGAGGCAGTGTTAGGGGAAAAATCACTTACAGTGCAGACAGAAGATTCCGATCTATTCTCCATTATGGAGTCATCAGGGCTAGAGTTGAACAAAATGCTGATCCCTGGAAAAGTAATGGTAATCGATGGACCAGTGCAACATACTGTTACTTTTAACTCGCAGGGAGGTAGCTTGGTTTCCAGTATTTCCAATGTGAACAGTGGCACGATAATCAGTGCTCCGACAGCACCGAAGAGATCTGGTTACACATTTGTAGGCTGGTACAAAGAAGCAGAGGGCACCAATGTCTGGAACTTTGCAGCGAATGCGGTCACGTCGGATATGACTTTGTATGCAAAGTGGACAAGCAATGGTTCGAACAACTCAAACAATTCGAATAACTCAAACAATTCGAATAACTCAAACAATTTGAATAACGCAAATAACACTGGCAGTCCATCTGTTCCAAGCACGTCGTCCGACAATAAACCTGTCGGTTTCCAAGTTATTGTTGACGGTATTATCAAAGACCAAATTGCTACAGGATCGACGACTAAAGAGAACGGAAAATCGGTGCTAACGGCTACAATCGATTCATTCAAGCTGGATGATCAACTCAAGCAGGCGGCCGAGAAATCCACTGTGGTCATTCCTGTGACTGCCAAGATGGACAAAATATTAGTGGTTTTGACCGGTGAAGCAGTGAAAAGTATGGAAAATAAGCAATCGATTTTGGAGATACAAACGACAAACGGTACCTACAAGCTGCCTGCTGGGCAAATTGCCATTGATAATATTTCGTCCAAGCTGGGCGAACGTGTTAAACTCTCCGACATTGTCGTTCATGTGGAGATTGCCAAGAGCGATGAGAATACAGCTGTTCTCGCCGCGACCTCTTCTGCTCAAGGAGGCTTTGAGGTTGCGGCCCCGCCGGTCACTTTTAATGTAACAGCTTCCTATAATGGTAAAACGGTAGCTGTTGAGCAGTTTAGCAGCTATGTGGAACGTGAAATTCCGCTTCCTGCCGATATCGATGTGAGCAAGGTAACAACGGCAGTCGTGCTGGATTCAAATGGAAGTGTACGCCACGTACCAACCTATTTCACGATTCGCGAAGGGAAGAGTTATGCGACCGTGAACAGTCTCACCAACAGCGACTACTTCCTGATCTGGAATCCAAAGACCTTTGCGGATGTGGAAAGTCACTGGTCGAAACAGGCCGTTACTGATATGGCGTCCCGATTGATTATCAAAGGTAAAGATGAGAATCATTATGAACCCAATGCAGCCATTACCAGAGCAGAACTTACAGCCATTGTTGTTCGTGCATTGGGCTTGTCTGACAACGGCAGCGAGAGTGCATTCACCGATGTCATGCCTAATGATTGGTATGCGGGTGCTGTTGCCAAGGCTATGGAACATGGCTTGATCGAAGGTTATGAGAACAGGACTTTTGCTCCTAACCGAAACATTACTCGCCAGGAAGCCTTAGTGATCATAAACCGGGCGATGAAACTGGCGGGGGTAGAAGCTAATGGAACCAATCTAGAGTCTTTGCTCTCTCCATTCACAGACCAAGCAACAGTTTCATACTGGGCGAAGCAGGCCATGGCTGCAGCTGTGAAGAGCAGACTTGTGGAAGGATCAAACAAAAGCTTGATGCCTACGAAAGATCTTACCCGAGGTGAAACTGCTGCGATAGTACAAAGGCTTTTGCTAGAGAGCAGTTTAATTGACAACCAGAATGACTGATGCATATTTACTGATATAAAAACTAGGCTCTATGTTTTTAATAGAGCCTAGTTTTTTTGTTATGGCTTTAGCCAGTTGAGTGCGTGAAACGCGCGAAACAAAAAACCACCCGCTATGCGGGTGGAGGGACCTGAGGTTTGACCACCCAGACCATTCCGATAAAATTGAAAGGAATGTTCTTAGATGGCAATCAAGAGCTACAGCCTAGCTCACACAAAGTGGATGTGCAAATACCACATTGTATTCACCCCGAAGTATAGACGGAAAGAAATCTATAATCAAGTCAGAAAAGACTTAATCGAAATTTTCAAACGTCTATGTAAGTACAAGGGAGTAGAAATTATAGAAGGTCATATGATGCCCGATCATGTTCACATGTTGGTAGCGATTCCACCGAAAATAGCTGTCTCAACATTAATGGGATATCTAAAGGGAAAAAGTTCGCTCATGATCTTCGAGAAGCATGCCCAGCTCAAGTATAAATACGGCAATCGAAAGTTTTGGGCAGAAGGGTACTATGTGAGTACAGTGGGTCTAAATGAAGCAACGGTAAGAAAGTATATTCGTGAGCAAGAAGCACATGATCAGGCGGTAGACAAGCTGATTGTAAAAGAATATGAAGATCCATTCAGCAGTAATCGGAGCAAAAAAAAGTAAAACCAGTTTAACTGGTAAGTGAAAGAGACAAATAACACTGAGCCTGAACAGCCCTGCTGTCAGGCTAGCGTCTTTAGGCGCAGTTTGGCAACAGGGGGTTATACCCCAAGAGCAAACCACCCGTTGGACGGGTGGTCCTGATTGTTAATCGATGATGGGGAGGGAACGTAGAAAAGATCAACTGGGAGGCTATACTCTACCTGTCTACTATTGTTACATCGCAGCAGGATTACTAATTAATGCAGTAATTTTTATTCGGCATAAGAAGAGGATATTTTTTGTTGAAAACGAAGTAAGTATAGACGAAAAAAGTACTAAGCTGGGAAACTATCTGGAATCGTCCGAGATTAAAGAGGACGATGAACAACCAGGTGAATTAAAAGAGAAAAATATCATATCAGAGTATGAATTCGATCAAAAGAAAGAGAAGTTACTCTCCATATACAAGTAGTTCATAGCCCGCAGCGATGAGGTAAAGGCTATTCCATTTTCTACTCATACCAAAAAGCTGAACTTAGGCAAATAAAAACAGGGCGTTCCCTTACCGGGGAATCTGCCCTGTTTTCATTTAGAAACAACTAATATTTATTACCCATCTCAATGGTGATGATGTGCATGTGCATCGGGTGCGTCGCCCTTGACGGTACATAGTACCGAGGTGTCATGCAGATGTTTCTCGGACTCCACTTGAAGTGTTACATGTTTGATCTCTTTATGCTCCAGCATATGTTCAATCTTCTGAACCAGGATCTCGGATGCATAGACATCGATCGTTCCATCTACGACGATATGAGCAGTCAGTGCGTTCAGGTTACTGGTAATGGACCAGACATGCACATCGTGTACGCCTTTGACGCCATCGACTTGTTTAATGGTCTGCACCAGGTCATTCACATCTACATTGGCCGGCGTGCCTTCCATCAAGATATGCAGAGATGATTTGGTGACATAGAACCCACTACGCAATACCAGTGCCGCGACAATGACACTCGCCAGTGGATCGGCCCAACCCCAGCCAAAGAACATCATTAGCAGTGCCGCCGCAATGGCCCCAACCGATCCCAACATGTCGCTGATGACATGCAGATAAGCACCGCGCATGTTCAGGTTATTCTCCGTATCGCTACCACGCATCATGATCCAGGCCACCAGAATATTGACGAGCAATCCAATGACGCTGATGATTAACATGCCTACGGTTGCAACTTCTGGCGGGTTAATGAATCGACCAATGGCTTCGTAGAAAATGTAGAGCGCAATGGCGATTAACGTAATTCCGTTTAACGTGGCAGCCAGAATTTCAAATCTTCTGTATCCGTACGTTTTGCCGGTATTCACGGCTTTTTCACCAAACGTGAACGCCAGCAAAGCGATCCCGAGTGCAATGGAGTCGGACAACATATGGCCTGCATCCGAAATAAGTGCGAGACTGTTGGTAATAAATCCACCAAAGGCTTCAACGATCATATAGACGGTAATAATAATGAAGGAAAACAACAATACTTTTTTGTTATTGGTGGTGTGAGCGTGGTTGTGTCCATGATCGTGCCCCTGGTTATGACTGTGTTGATGTCCAGACATATGAAATCCTCTCCTTTGGAGCGAGGCTCCGTTATGTAATATGAATTCTAGTGTGACTATAAATGATCCTTAACAAGGATTAACCACCTACAAATGAATATATGAGCGTTTATTCATATGTTATGGTTTTATTATAGTTGCGCCTCATAGTAGTGTCAACCAGATTTAAGGAAATGTAAACATACCAAGGTATCTCCATGCACGTGCTGGCGAATGGGATTGCTTTTGTGCTACCATCTGTGCAGGATCATAGTGAGATGTTCTCGCTACATAGAAGGGCGGACAACGATATGAAACATCTGCTGCTGGCAGACGATGATGCGAATATTAGAGCACTCCTCAGGCATGTCATGACCAAGGAAGGCTATCGGGTTCATGAAGCGCAGGATGGACTGGAAGCGGTGAAACTGATGCAAGAAACGCCGATCGATCTGGCGATCCTCGATGTCATGATGCCTGGCATGGACGGACTGGAATTATGTGATTACATTCGGCAGCATTACGACATTCCAATTATGTTGCTGACGGCACGAGATCAGCTATCTGACAAGAGAGACGGTTATTTGAAAGGAACAGATGAGTATGTGACTAAGCCGTTTGAACCCGAAGAACTGGTTTACCGGGTAAAGGCATTATTTCGCCGCTACCATCGCACGTCCAGTGATATCATCCGTATGAACCGGATCGTGATCGACCGTAACAATGTGGAGGTTACGGATGGGCAATCCATTCTCTTTTTACCAATGAAGGAATTTGAATTACTCTCACAGCTTGCCCAGTTTCCGGGACGTTTGTTCTCTCGTGATGAACTCATTCGACTTGTCTGGGGAGCAGATTACGAAGGAGATGACCGTACTGTTGATGTACATATTAAGCGACTCCGTGATCGGTTTGCTGATTATACGGATGATTTCGTGATCCAAACGGTGCGGGGCATTGGTTACAAAATGGAGGTGAAAGCACCTTGAGGACCTTGTATGTCCGAGTATTCCTCATAACGGTTGCGGTGATTGTGGTCAGCGGCATGCTTGGTTTCCTTTTGTCGAATATCTATTATCATGCGAAGCTCAAGGACTTCAATGATGAGAAGTTGGTGGGCATTGCAACGCAAATGAAGCAATTTGTGGAGCAGCAACCCGGGACGATGCAGCAGTATTTGAACAATGCTGCCGATCTTGGATACGAAATCTATGTGACGGATGGGAAAGGCAACGACCAATTCTACGGCCGCGAATTCCGTGAGAAGGACCTGGACAAGCTAGCTGTAAATTTGGTGCTGAATGGTGAGGTATACCATGGTGTCGCGCAGTTTCCAAGCAAACCTTTCATTACCGGCTTCTTCGATAATCAATTAAGCAACACCGTGGGTGTTCATTTACAGTTGGGCAATACCAATTACGCCCTCTTTATGCGTCCGGATGTAATCCTGCAGTTCGGTGAGCTGCGTATCTTTTTTGCACTGATTGGTGCATTTACCATAGGCATTAGTATTCTGATCTTTCTGATCAGTACCCGTTATCTGGTCAATCCGATTGAACGTCTGTCCGAGGCGACCAAGCGGATTGCACAAGGAAAGTATAATCTGAAATTGCCTACCTCAAGGCGTGACGAGATTGGACAATTGGCTCAGCATTTCATGACCATGAGTCGTGAATTGGAGAGAGTGGATCAGGCGCGGCAGCAGTTTGTATCCAACGTATCCCATGAGATTCAATCGCCGCTGACCTCCATTCAGGGGTTTGCCCAATTGGTGGCAGATCGGGATCTGCCTGAACAGGAACGGGAGCACTATGCATCGATCATTGAGGAGGAGAGCCGTCATCTCTCCTTGCTCAGTAAACAACTGCTTCTCCTGTCCTCTCTTGAACAAGGCAACGAAGATCTGTCCAAAGTGGAGTTCTCTCTGCGGGATCAATTCCGGCAAGCGGTTCAGGTGCTGCAATGGCAATTGGAAGAAAAAGAACTGCTGCTTCGGATTTCGGTGCCCGAATCCATTCAGCTGATTGGTAATGAAGTGCTGCTCATGCAAGTCTGGATGAATCTTCTCGGTAATGCGGTGAATCATCTTCCACAAGGAAGAAGCATCGAGATTCATGCCAAGCAGATGGATAACCAGTGTGTGATTCAGATTCGGGATACAGGGGACGGCATTGCTGCGGAGCATCTGCCTTTCCTGTTCGATCGATTCTACCGGGTGGACCGTGCGCGGGAACGTTCTTCCGGACGAACCGGGCTTGGACTTGCCATTGTGCAGAAAATTATTCGAATTCATGACGGTACAATTGAGGTTGCCAGTTCGCCAGCGGGTACGGTCTTTACCGTGACACTTCCGCAGATGTAATCTGTTATTCATTTTCCGTTCATTTTCGCCTCCTATACTTGGGTTATCAAGAGGGAGGTCACACAACATGTACTTGGCTATTCGGGAAATGAGGTATGCCAAAGGGCGGTATGCCTTAATTGCTACAATCATGGTGCTGGTTTCATTTCTGGTACTGTTTGTTACAGGTCTTGCACAGGGGCTGGCGTATGACAACGCAGCTTCGGTCAAAAATATGGCAGCAACCCATTTTGTGCTGGAACAGGATTCGAATCATCGTTTTACCCGGTCACAAGTGGATCAGGATCAGCTTAATCAAGCTCGCTCCGTGGTGGGGCAAGAGAACGCCGAGCCGCTCGGTGTGAAAATGACAACCGTCAGTCCAAGCGGCGACACGAAGAAGATCGATGTCACGTTGTTCATGGTGAACCCGGAAAGCTGGCTTGCTTCAACGGTTACCGAAGGGTCTCCGATTACGGACCGGACGAACGGGCAAGTTGTGGTGGACCATAAACTGACTGAATCAGGCGTCACGATTGGCACGGTTCTCGTCGATCAAGCTTCGGGAATGGAGTGGACCGTTGGTGGATTTGTACAAAATGAGTCATTCTCTCACTCCCCGGTAGTGTTCCTGAATGAACAGGAATGGCTTGCGCTTCAAGGAGGTTCACGAACTTCACAAGGTTCAGCTGACACCAACGCCAATGCTACAATGTACAATGCTATTGCGATCAAGGGTGCAGGCGAGCAGGTAGATAGTCTGAGTGCTGCAATGCCTAATACGGAAATCATCACGAAGTCGGATGCCGTATCGGCTATTCCTGGATATAAGGAAGAGCAAGGATCGTTGCTCATGATGATCGCTTTTCTATATGTCATCTCGGCGTTTGTGCTTGCGGTATTTTTCTATGTCATCACGATTCAGAAAACGAGTCAGTTCGGCATATTGAAAGCGATCGGAACGCGGAATGGATATCTGGCGGGTAGTGTTTCTTTACAAGTATTCATTCTATCGGTTGGTAGTCTGGTCATTAGCGTGCTGTTGGTTCGACTGTTTGAGTCCATTTTGCCAGCATCGATGCCGTTTCAATTAGGTTTATCCACGCTTGCCTTGACCTGTGTATTATTCATCCTCATGTCTGTGGCGGGTTCGTTATTCTCGGTGTGGAAGGTTACCAAAATTGATGCACTTGATGCGATTGGGAGGACTGCAGCATGAGAAACCGATTGGTATTGCAGGGAATTACCCAGACCTTTGAAGATGGCGGCAGTAAACGCACGATTCTGGATAAGCTCGACCTTGAGGTGGCCGAAGGGGAACTTGTGGCTGTGATGGGGCCTTCCGGCTCGGGCAAAAGTACATTCCTGTCCATTGCTGGCGCACTTCTTGAACCAACGGAAGGACGGGTTCTGCTGGACGGGGCTTCTATTATGGGCAAAAGCAAACAGGACATATCCGATATGCGACTACAGCAGCTTGGTTTTATATTTCAAAGTGCCAATCTCATCCCTTATCTGAAAGTAGAAGAACAACTCATGGTCGTTGCAAAGCTCGCTGGAACGGATAAAAGCAAGGCGGAGAAACGAGTGGATGCGCTGCTGGATACGGTAGGCTTGACTCATCGGCGGAAGGCGTATGCGGAGAAGCTGTCTGGCGGGGAACGTCAGCGGGTCGCCATTGCACGGGCCTTGATGAACGACCCGGCTGTCCTGCTCGCAGATGAACCGACAGCTAGCTTGGATGCGGAGCGCGGGCTGGATATTGTCGGCATGATTGCACGGCTTGTGAAAGAGCAGGGCAAGAGTGCAGTGATGGTTACGCATGATGAGCGGATTTTGCCGCTCTGTAGCCGGGTTCTTTTTTTGGAAAAGGGAAAGCTGGTACAGCATTAGACATTAGGTAAGTTTGTCAGGAATGGAACGATCTGATGTGGTTAAGGACGAGAAGGTCATGTATTCCCTCAAGGGGAAGGTGGCCTTCTTTCTTCATTTTCATCTATAATTGGAAGAGAAGATATAAATGAGAGATTTTATTTTACATAGAGAGGAACGGATGCGGTTGAGCAGCTTGAATGCAGAACAATTCCCGGCACTGACGACGTCGATTCATTGGGGCATTATTGAGGCAGAGTTGATATTAAATGACATCGTGGATGAAAAGCTGGTGAGCAATATTAGCATCATTCCATTTGTCGGGGATCAATGTGTTGTTTTTCAACTGGATAATGGAGACTGGGAGCTGCCTGGGGGGACGCTTGAAGCAGGTGAGCCGTATATGGACGGACTGAAGCGCGAACTGATGGAGGAACTTGGGGCAGATATGCGCTCCTATCAGATTTTTGGTCAATTCTATTGCACATCCAGTGCGTTGGAGCCATATCGACCGCATATTCCGCACCCCCATTTTGTAAGAATCATCGGTTATGGAGACGTTGAACTTGTAGCTGATCCGCTGAATCCAGAGGATGGCGAGCAGGTAGTTGCGGTGGAGGTAGTAGAGATTGATGAAGCGATTCGAAGATTCCAGAAGCAGAACAGACATGACATTGCGGAGATGTACTTACTGGCTCATATGCTGCGAGAAGAAGCTAAATAGTCATTTGAGGGACCAGATAGTTTAAATTCCGATATCCTCTACGGAGGTAATGATGATTCGAGATAAATTTAACGAGCTGCTGGATACTTTACCCGAATTGGAACTGAACCGCGCTATTGGGGGATTGAGCGTATTCATCAGGAATATAAGTTTAAGAAGAATTTGCAGGATAAAGGGGTTGTTGTCTCCGAACTGTACGAGGAATCTGAAGGGATTGTAAAGCAATGGGATGAAAGAAGCCAAGTATTATCTAAAGCAACTACATGCCAAATACGGAGACGAAAAGAGCTGGGCCATATTTGACAAGAAATATGCAGCCATTTTGCTGAGTACGGAATGTAAGCTTTGCTCCAGACAAATAGTCAAAATGAGGGGATGACATATGAACGATACTCAATATAATTTGAATTTCAATAAACTGTGTAGCGAATTACAGCTTGGTGAATTGATCAGTTCGCCCAAACCAATCTCAGGTGGACTTCTTCATCGAATGTTCAGCATTGAAACGACGCAAGCTAATTATGCAGTTAAGGCATTGAATCCACAGATCATGATAAGACCTTCTGCTGTGCAAAATTATATGGATTCAGAAAAAATAGCAAACGTGGCAGCTGAACATATCCATGCTCAACCTGCAAAAATGTTAAAGGGCGCTTCTATGCATAACATTGATAATCAATTCTATCTAATATTTGATTGGATTGAGGGTCAACGTTTGGAACAAGATGAAGTCACGATCAATAACAGTTCTCTGATGGGAACGATCCTTGCAGATATCCATAAAACAGATTTTAGACAACTAGAATTAGATCGTTCACAGGTGACTAATTCTAAAAAAATAGATTGGATGTTTTATCTAGACAAAGGAAAAAAGGAGAATATGGAATGGATTGAGATTCTGGATTCCAGTATGGATAAGCTGTATGAGTGGAGCACAAAGGCTAAGAAGTCTTCTTCACAGCTAGCGTCGGATAAAGTTATTAGTCACAGAGATCTGGAACCTAAGAATGTGATGTGGAGACAAGGCGAACCTATTGTTATAGATTGGGAATCGGCAGGTTATATTAATCCGATGCATGATCTGGTAGAAACAGCTGTGTATTGGTCAGTAGATAGCTCTGGAAATATAAACAAGGAAAAATTCTTGGCTTTTATAGGTGGATATAAGAAGCGAGTGGGCAGTCTAACAGCCAACTGGGAAGTGGTTCTGGATCATGGTTTTGCTGGAAAGTTGGACTGGCTCGAATATAGTCTTAAACGGTCACTGTGGATTGAATGTACGGATATAGAGGAACAGTTAGTAGGAACATCACAAGTCATTTACACTTTAGAGGCTTTAGAACAATACGAAAACATGATTTCTGATATGAAGAACTGGTTGAATGCTTAATTCAGGAGAGATGCCCATATGGCAAACGATAAAGGAACACTCAGAACATGCGAACAAGGACATTCGTATTATAAAAAAAGTGATTGTCCAACCTGCCCGACGTGCGAAGCTGAACGTAAACCGAAAGAGGGATTTCTAGCTTTGCTGTCCGCTCCCGCCAGACGTGCCTTGGAGAATGAAGGCATTGCGACACTACAGCAACTATCAGAGTACACGGAGAAAGAGATCCTAAAGTTGCATGGAATCGGACCATCTGCCATACCTAAACTGCGAAACGCATTGGAAGAAGAGGGATTATCGTTTAAGAAATAACCCTCTTCACTCCTTTACTTTAATCCAAAACAGAAGTAATCTCCTCCATCGTTACCTGGTAAAACAAGTTACCTTCACTGAGTAGCAGACGATGTTGGCGAAAATCCTGCCGTGCCTGCTTGAAGGGCTTATCAACTTCATTTAGCAAATCAATTCTCTGCCCCTTGCTGAATCTTCCGGGCTTCTCCATCTTCTTAAGCACAAACGTCCCATGGTTACCGTACCCGGCATCGAACAAGAAATGATAACCATCCGTACTGAAGCCGGAGGAACCGGAGATGTTTGGATTCATGAATGTAACGTTGGGTTCACGGGTGCCCCCTGAGATACAACCGAGTTCAAAATCGGTATAGAAGTAGAACCAGACTTGCTTCTCATTCACCACATTGAGTGCGTAACAATCCGCGATGTCAGCTTCACGATTTTCATATAGTTTATTCCCGTGCTCATCCCAGGCCAGCAGACCATATGATCCAATCGGATCGCTCCAACCGTAGTTACCAAATACCCCTTCATCAAAGTAACTGGTCCAGATCGTTCCCTTTTCTGTGACCTGCACACTTTGGATTCCGTCTCCCAACAAAAACTCGCGAATTGTATTTCCGTCCAGATCACACACTTTGGCGTTCAGATCAAACTGTTCATTCCCATAATTCGCACACCGTGCTCCGACGAGCAGCAGATGATCATGTAATGGTTGTACGTAATGATAATTAAAAGTCTGTCCCCAAATGACAACTTCCTCAATAGTTTGATCAGTCACAATAAGCACTTTGTACGTATAGCTTTGATTCAATTTACTTTGGACGAACATACCTAGTTTTCTTTCGGGGATCTGATTAATCAGCAGCACATAGACAAGGCCATCGCCGCCCCACTGGGTGGAAACGATATCGAAGCCTTCGACATAATTTGAAATATCGGCAAAAGGCAAAAGTTTTACTTTGGGATTGGACATATCCATATCCTCCTTTGTAGTCAAATGCTGAGTCACCATCTGCACCTGTATAAGAGGATTATGACGTACACGTACTAAACTGAACATGGCGGAAGTATAGCGAAGGTCTTCTTTGGCTTTCTTGACACACGTAGTACAATAAGGAAGTTGTGTAAAATTCTATATAAGAGGAGGAATGGAGAGATAGCTATAAGAAGTGTGAGAATACATAGTAGATTTGATTTGTATGAGTACGATTACGTGGAAGAATCATCTCTGAAAAACTAAAATGTATAAGGAAGTGTTACGAAGTGGAACCACATATTCAAGAACCAAAAACAGACTACCGTCCACTAGGTGTATCGGGTTTAGGTGGTTGGCTGATTCTCGTCCAGATCGGATTATTTCTTACGTTGATTTTCCTGGCGCTCCAATTGGTTCTGTATTGTTTGCCCATGCTTACCACAGAGACTTGGGAGTTGCTAACTTCGGAGCAATCTGAATATTATCACCCGCTATGGGGACCGGTCGTTATTTTTGAAACGGTATATAACGCACTGTTTTTAGTGTTTAGCATATATACCATCATTGCTTTGTATAGTAAAAAATCGATCTTTCCTCGTCTGATGATCATGTTTTATAGTGTCAGTCTAGCCGTTAGTGTCATTGATTATTTATTGTTGCTCCAGATTCCAATGGCAAGAGAACTTGAGGATGGAAGTTCTTTAAGGGATATTGGCAAATCGGTGCTCGCTTGTGCCATCTGGATTCCTTACTTTATCAAGTCGGAACGAGTTCATAACACTTTTGTAAGATAAATGGGTCGCAGGAAATGCCCGATTTTGGATAGAAGCTATCTGAGGTCGGGTTTATTTGATTCTATTGAAAGCATCTATAAACGTAAAGTAGGTATGTATGTTAAGGAATCTGTGCAGTGGAATCTGAAAAGGAGGAGAGATCTTGAAAATTTATCTGGTAAGGCATGGGGTGGATGAGGAAGGGTATCGAGGCGGATGGAGCGATCGTGGACTTACGGAACAGGGGATCAATCAATCCAAGAAACTCGGAGAGCATCTGCATCATCACGCTGAGGAATACAACATACATACGATCATGAGCAGTGATCTTGCTCGTGCAGCACAGACAACACGAGAAATTGAGAAGAGATTAAACATGCAAGCAATCTTCATGGAAGAATGGAGGGAGATGAATAACGGAGAGTTGGCAGGTATGCTTCATAAGGATGCAGAAGTTCATTACCCAGGAGTGTATTTCAACACCCTTGAGATGCATTCCCCTTTTCCGGGAGGAGAAAGTCCAAGAGACTTTTATAGCCGGATAAGCACCGCTTTCGAGAATCTTTTCAGAGGTCTAGAGGAGAATACACTCAAGTCCAATGTTCTGTTAATTACTCACGGCGGAGTGATTAACATCCTGTATTATCTGCTTGAGCATCGGGAATGGAGCAATCAGTCCAGCTTTTATCCCATGGGCAACACCAGTGTACATACCGTAGAAAAGGGAAGGCATGGTTGGAAACTTAGCAACGCAAATGTGTTGAGTCATCTAGATTAGTTGTTTACTTAATTAATTGAACTAAACATTCACACAAAACGGAGGCGATGACATGAGTAATCAACCCATTGAACTGCTACAACATTTGAAGTCTTTATCTGGACCATTTCCAACGTGGGATATGGGGCAGTTGCCGGAGCGGCCAGGGAAGCTATTTTTGGAGTGGTTGAGATTGGCGGTTGAGAACGAAGTGAAAGAACCTCATGCCATGACGATCTCCACCGTGGATCACGATGGTTATCCTGATGCGCGGGTGTTGATTTTGAAAAACGTAATCGACGAAACGTTCTATTTTGCCTCCAGTTCGGAGAGCCGAAAAGGGCAGCAGTTGAAGGAGAACCCTCATGTGGCTCTCACCTTCTACTGGCCTTCACTTGGAAGACAGATTCGGATAAAGGGAATTGCTGAGGATCAGGGAGATCAAGCGGGCGCTGATGATTTCCGCAAACGTTCAGCTGGAGCGCGAGCAGTTGCCATGACAGGGCATCAGAGTGAGGTTTTGAATAGTGAGGAAGTGCTGGATAATGCCATTGAAGCTCAGAAAGAACGTATCCAACGTGACCCCGATGTCGTTACATCTCAATGGCGTTTATATGCCGTAAATGCACAAGAGGTGGAGTTCTGGCAGGGAGATTCAGAGCGCAAGCATGTGCGAGTCCAATATGTGATGCAAGATGGGCAGTGGAAGACACGCAGGTTGTGGCCTTGATTGTATAACAGATGAGGCAGCGCGGATCGAACGGTTATGGATTTCTTTTCTTAACAATCTCAGGGAGGGCGAATCTATGAAAACGATTGAAAGTTTCTTCGAACCATTTCCGGTGTTGAAGACCGAAAGGACGATACTCCGGCCGCTTACCTATGATGATCTCGATGATATGTATAGTTATTGCGTTGTACCTGCTGTCTCGGAGTTCACCACCTGGGAAGCGCATCAGAGCAAAGAAGATACCAAAGCTTTTTTGGATTTTGTCATGAGCCGGTATGATGTGAATTTAATAGGTCCATGGGGCATTGAAGATAAACAAACCAAGAGACTGATTGGGAGTTGTAACTATCTAGGGTGTGATAGCGATAACAGGAGAGTCGAGTTGGGATATGTGTTATCTGATCAATATTGGAATCAAGGCTACATGACCGAAGTGGTGAAACGAATCATCCAATTTGGATTTGACGAAGTGGGATTGGAACGAATCCAGGCGCAATGTTTAGTGAAGAACACGGGCTCCGCGAAAGTCATGGAGAAGGCAGGCATGCAATTTGAAGGTGTGCTGAGGAAATATATGAAGGTGAAAAATGAACTTCAGGATCTGAAGATGTATGCCATTGTAAAAAAAGATTTCTATAACTCGTATTAAATATAGAAGGTATTTTGAAAGGGAGATCTAGGTTGAACAAAGGAATTCTTTATCTTATTCTATTCATGACTTTTTTAAGTAGCTCAGAAGGGGCATACAATCGTAATGCCGTTTCAAAAGAACCTCCTGCATCTCATGCAACTAAGATATTTACTGAGGATGAATTCCAATTTCAGATTAAATCCAAAGATATTACGATTAAACTCGGAAGTACTCGTGAAGTGGTTGAGCAGCAACTTGGACCCCACGTGGATTATTTCTACTATACTAATGTCTACCATTACAAAGATATGAGAATTCATTACAAAGATGGCATTGTGGATGGCATCATAATTGATGACTCGGCAAAGTTCAAAACGTATAAAACGCGAAGTGGGATAGGTTATGGAAGTACAGTTCAAGAGGTCTTCCAACAATACGGCAAAAAAGCTTTTATAGATACTAAAAAGGGAAAAGTACAAAGTATTACATATGTTATGGAGAAAAATAAACAAGGCAATTACCATGTCATACCGTCCTTTGATCATGCAATATTGGAAGGCGGATTTGAGAACATGAAAGGGTTGTCCATGAATTTTGATCAAAAAGGTCGTGTCTCATTCATCATGCTGGCGAGCCATGAGTTTGCCTATAATCCTGAGTTCAACATGGATGACATGCAATAGAGAGATTCTGAAATTACCTTATATCCCACCTGTACAACAACAAACGTACATAATGTCATATCGTGAACCTGATGCCTTCCGCTATAATCTTCAAGTTATCCAAATGTGGATTAAATGAAGTAACCAGGAGGTACAACAAATTGACGGCCAAAAACAAATATAAATCACTCGAACTGGAAACACCCGGCATATATGAGCTGGAAGGGCTTGAAGTGGGAGTGACATCGAACTGCAATTATAAATGTGACTACTGTTGCGCCTACAATCGGGATGATGGAGCATGCATCGATAGTCAGGAAGTGATCCGTATTATTCGTGAGCTTCCTCGTCTCAAGCGCGTGCGATTGTCTGGGGGCGAAGTTACCCTGAAATACCAGGATTGCTTGGAGATCGTGACGTACTGCGCGGCACATGGCATTGATACACAATTGAACAGTAATGCCAGCCTGCTGACAGAAGAACGGATTCTCGCGTTGCGTGATGCAGGCTTGTCCAACATCCATATCTCGTTCAATTATACGGATGCAGAGGCCTATGCTGCGTACTACCGTGTGCATCCTCGCATGTATGAGAGACTGGAGCAGAATATCCGCTTGTGTACGGAAGCTGGTCTGGAGACGGTACTGGAAACGTTACTGTTTGAAGGCAACCAAGCGAACATGCAGGCCATTAGCGATAAGGTGTATGATCTGGGAGTGCGCATCCATGAGATCCAGAACAGCATTAAGATGCCGCATACCGATTGGAGCCAGATTGTATCCAAAGCGTCTCTCATTCGATCTGTAACGGAATTAATTGAGCATAAAAAGCCAGATACAACGCTCTATTTCACCTGTATGGACCGGTTCGCTGAACAGTTGAATTTGCGGGATCAACCGGGCGTGTATTTCTCTAATTGTGTGGATGGCACGAAACAGCTGCACTTGCATGGCAACGGGGATATTCTCATCTGTGAGTTATGCCATCCTGTCGTCATTGGCAACATCTATAACGGAACGTCGTTGAAGGATATCTATGTCCAGCAGCCACCGGCGTTAACGGAATTTTTGGAAAAGCGCCCTTGTCCCGCATACGATGCTCTTTTTGCAGATGCATAACGGGAAGATTTGTTGAAGATATGTGATATGTATGTTGAACGAATATGTACATGATAACAGCGGCATTTAGGGTTATATAGATTAAAAATCAGGGTGATCTGATTTCCTTAATAGGAAAACGGATGGCCTTTTTTGTTATAAATTGAACCAGCGATTGGAAGGGTGGTTCTGTCATCGTAGTATCAGTGTGAATATTCTCGACTTCAATGGATTTGGTTTCAGATTCATTTAAGCTACCCGGCCTAATATGGCCTTAAGAACTTAGATGAAGAGGTGAGCTTCACATGATGAAGATGTATCAGAAACCAACCCGGAAAGACCCACATAAAAGACCAATCTCCCCAAGAAAGCGAAGATGGCTCATCATCACACTTGTCATGGTGCTCGCGGTAGGTGGAATCCTGTACAGCCTGGCTGACCGTTATCTGATCCGGCATGTGCAGGTGGTTGTAGCGGATGAGAACACGGCAACGGCAGCAACAGGTAACACGAATGATTCCACCAGCACTTCGACCACCGCAACTGAAGTGAATGCAACGTCAGATGATTGGAATTATTCGAGTGATGATATGAAGGTCCATATTGATAAGGTCCAGTCAGGATCTGGCTCGGACCAGATTACGTATTATGTCGCTGATGTTCAGCTAACAGATGCAAGCAGCTTGCGATCCGCGCTGGCGGACAATAGTTTTGGAACAAACATTACCGAGAATACGTCAGAGATTGCCGCAGCCAACAATGCGATCTTTGCCATTAACGGTGACTATTACGGATTCCGTGATGATGGTGTCATTATCCGAAATGGGACATTGTATCGGGATAGCCCGACACGGGATGCACTGGCCCTGTTCAATGACGGAACGATGAAAACATATAACGAGAACGAGATTTCCTCCTCGGAACTGCTGGCCGAAGGCGCAACCAATACGTTATCCTTTGGGCCCATACTTATTCAGGATGGCGAGATTGTCAGTGATTTTAGCAGTGTGAAAATTGACAACAACTTCGGCAACCGCTCCATCCAGGATGCGAACCCAAGAACTGCGATCGGCATGATTGCTCCGAATCATTATGTCTTTGTGGTGGTGGACGGACGGCAGGACGACAGCCGTGGCATGACTTTGGCAGAACTGGCGGATGTCATGAAAGGCCTCGGAGCAACTGAAGCCTACAACTTGGACGGCGGCGGTTCATCCACGATGTATTTTATGGGCAGAGTCGTCAATAACCCGCTGGGACGTAACCAGGAACGTGGCGTAAGTGACATTCTATATCTGACGGAGGGACAAGGATCATGACGATATTAATTCCATCATATGAACCCGATGTGCGTTTGCTGAATCTCGTTCTGCAACTACAAACATTCAAACTTGGACCCATTATAATTGTGGATGATGGCAGCGGCCCAGGTTACCGTGGCATTTTTGAAACGGCAGAAGCCTATGGTTGTACGGTCCTGACACATCCCGTCAATCTGGGTAAGGGCAGGGCGTTGAAGACAGGATTTCAGTATATCAAAGAGTACGGACCACAGGGCGGTGTGGTGTGCGCAGATAGTGACGGACAGCATCTGCCACATGATATTAAGCGTATCTTCGAAGCGCTGCTCGCACAAACGACAACAGGAATTGTACTCGGCAGCCGTCGCTTCAGCGGTAAAATTCCAGCACGCAGCCGCTTTGGCAACACCGTCACACGGGCGGTCTTTTCCCTCACGACAGGTACCAAAGTATATGACACGCAGACCGGTCTACGCGGTTTTCCTTACGCCATGCTGGACTGGTTGAACCAGATTCCGGGGGATCGGTTTGAATACGAGATGAACATGTTGTTAACGGCACACAAGGAAGGGTATGAGATTACGGAGGAGTTCATAGATACGGTGTATCTGGATCACAATGAGTCCTCCCATTTCCGCCCGCTGGTCGATTCATTCCGGATCTATAGGCCAATTCTGATGTTCAGCACATCTTCGTTGCTGTCTGCTCTAATTGATTTTGGACTACTATTCGTCATTCAGTATTTCAGTCACAATCTTTTTCTCTCGGTTGTTGCAGCGAGACTATGCAGCTCACTCTTCAACTACACGATGAATCGGAGGTACGTATTTTCAGCTGGACGAACCTCGAAGGTTCGGCAGTCTTTGCCCAAATACTTCTCACTTGTTCTACTGGTGCTGTTATTAAACTATGGTTTACTGTATTTTTATAATGAAAAACTGATTATTCCGCTGCTAGCAGCCAAGCTGTTAACCGAGGTGTCCATCTTTGTATTCAGCTATTGGGCGCAGCGCAGATTTGTCTATTAAACTGAAGAAAGAGTAAGCCTATGGCTTGCTCTTTTTTTGGTTGATACGGTTTCATATGATCCTGTAATAGGTTACGATGGCAAGGGAATGAATTTGAGCTAGAACACATAGGGGGACGATTATGTATCTTCGAAGTGTAGAACTCATGTCGGCCAAGATTGAGAATCGGAACCAATATCCTTTTGACATCCCCGCGATTCGTTCATTGGAACGTTTGGAGCTCACGAATAACATTACTTTTTTTGTAGGTGAAAATGGTTCTGGGAAATCTACGCTGCTAGAGGGCATCGCTCATCAATGTGGATTCAATACCGCAGGGGGCGGCAGGAATAATACCTATGAGACACATGCTTCGGAATCCTCGCTCGGGAATTATCTCAGGCTGGCATGGTTGCCCAAAATAACGAATGGTTTCTTCATGCGCTCTGAATCGTTCTATCAATTCGCATCACATGTCGACGAGATGCCAGAATCACTTCAATATTATGGCGGGCGTTCATTGCATGAACAATCTCATGGTGAGTCTTTTCTCAATCTGTTCGTCAACCGCTTCAATTCCAAAGGCATTTATCTGCTCGACGAGCCCGAAGCCGCTTTATCTCCAGCAAGGCAGCTCTCGTTATTGCGTATCCTTCATGATCTGTCAGGCACTTCGCAATTCATTATTGCAACACACTCACCTATTCTGCTCGGATATCCGGGGGCGGAAATTTTAAGTTTTGACGATAGCCATATACAAGAGGTAACCTATGAGGATACCGACCATTATCAGATTACCCGCAGCTTTCTGGAGAACCGCGACCGGATATTGAATGAACTTTTTAAGGACTAAATTAAGTTATTCGTGTAAACAAGGAAAAATACTAAACCATGCAACGTAAAATGTATTGTTGAGGAGTGATCGGATGAAAGTTGGTTTGCTAATTGTTGATATGCAAGAGAGTATTGTGCGGAAAAAGATGGATCAGACTTCGATAGACCATGCATGTGAGTACATTAATCATGTTGCAGGTGTGCTGCGCACGAATAATCATGTGGTCATTCACGTACAGGATGTGGAAGGGATGGAAGAGGCAGCGCCAGATGAGTATCGCATTATTCCCGAGGTGGATGTGAATGAGAAGGATATCACGATTACGAAGGAAGCATCCAATGCCTTCTGGCAGACTGATCTGGAGCAGGTGTTGAAGAGTCATGGCATTGAACTATTGATCATCGCCGGGTTTGCCGCAGAGGAATGTGTTCTATTCACCTATAACGGAGCGATGGAGCGAGGTTTCCGACCGGTAATGTTGCAAAATGGAATTCTAAGCACACATCACGAAGCGGTGATCTCAACGTACAGAGACCGCAATGTGATCTCATATCCTGTGGTTGATTATCTAATCCATTAAGGGTTGGCTACATGCCAGAGGATAATTGGTGGAAAATAAAGATAAGACCAATAATTGGACTCTGTAGGGAGTCTTTTTTTTGTACATATGTGCATGTCGACCGTGAATGTATGGTTACTCTATGGTTTAAACCAAACTTTGCCTATATCTGCTAGGGGTGAAACGATATATTGAGAACAGGGCGCAGCAAGCTCTTTGTGGATATCGGGAAAGTCCTGTATGGGTCACGAACCAACTGATTAACTAAGGGAGATGTGGAATGAAGATGAATGTGCAAATTACGCGTATTTTGGCAGAACAAAAGGAATTGTTTCTCAACCTGTTCAACTTGTATTTATATGATCTGTCTGAATATTCTGGAGAAGATCTACTAGAAGAGGGGAAATATGATCCAACGAACACCTATTTATATCTGGAACGCGATGAATTACATCCGTTTTTCATTCAGTATGAAGGGAAGGTTATTGGATTCGTACTGGCGTGCTCACCTCCATATGTGCCGGAAGATGTGGATTATACCGTGCAGGAGTTGTTCTTGGTCAAAAAGTATCGCGGACAGGGACTTGCAGCACAGGCGGTCGACTTGGTTTTAGCTCAATTTCAGGGTAGATTCAAAGTAGAACAGCTCGCTAACAATGCAGCAGCAGTTTCGTTCTGGAAAAAGTATTATGAGCAACATCAGATTGAATATACCGAGTCTGAATATAATATAGAGATTGACAACATCACTGGAAGCCACCGGATTTTGTCTCAGACTTTTGTGCGTGAAAGAGAGAAATAATATGTAACTTAGAAGGTGATTAGCTTGTTTATTATCGTTGGAACTAAGGGGAATTTGAAGTGGATCTCTGGTGTGTTTCAGACAGAAGATGTCGCTAAACAGTACATGGATCTTATACCTGATGAGCTTAAGGTATACCAAGAATTCATTCAGAAAGAGAACATCACCTATCCTTTTTATATTATAGAGCGTCAGGAATCTCTATTTAGGTTTCTAGGCAAAGATGAAGTGATTTCACTTTTCGATCATACGGAAGTATCAGAGGACGAAGATGAGGTGCACTTCAATATCTACACAGTGGATTCAGATTATAGACCGAAGAAACCTGGAACAGATTACATGGGAGCACTGAGGCATGATCATGTGACCAATGAATTTATAGAAATGTATCGTAAAGAGGGAACAGAATTTCTGAATAGACGAAGGGTTTTATGAATGTAAGGAAGTTTTTTCACGGTCCTATTTTGCTTCTCCTAATTTGGGAGTTAGATAGGATCTTTTTCAATTTCCATTTACCAATACATGGGTTATGATGAATTAAGAGGAGTCTATGGGAGTGAGCGTGTAAGGGGGCGTATGTAGGTATGCCGAAGCATCATTTTGTTATCGAAAACAAATCGCAAGTAGACGGGAATATTCATACTTCCTACTCCTGGGATTCTCATGGCATGATACATAAAAGTGGGTTAACGCCAGAGAATCATGCAACCTTGGAAGACGAATTCATTGCATACCTCTATGATTCTCTTCAATGGTTGGATACATGGAATCCATCTACCTGTATGCGATGTAGTGGACTAAACAACGATGGAGTAACTATTATTGAAGAACAGGATGCTTTGTTAAAGTTTCATCAACTGATTCAGGCTTGGATTGATCTATTCAGCCATGCTACCGATCCGATTGTTCTAACAGGGAGTTACTGTTTTGATGGAAAAGAACAGAAGGGCTGCTACGAGAAACTCGTGTACAACAAAGTTGAATTAATCGACGAATTACATAAGCTTGCGAACATGGCAAAGTATGCAGGGGTAAATGGAAAATGTATTGTGCATTTTGGGATATAAATCAATAGAAATGTTTTCTGATTAAAATCGTATGCTGTTGAGAAGCAACCCAACAGAGAGGAGCAGAGATATGACTAGTCGTATTGTAGTTACGGGTGGAGCTATTATTCGAGATCATATGGGAAGGGTTCTGCTGCAAAAGAGATCAGATTATGGAGATTGGGGATTACCCGGTGGTGGTATGGAGCCAGGTGAACGAATCGAAGAAACCATGATTAGAGAAGTGAAAGAGGAAACAGGGCTTGAAGTGAGCTCTTATGAATTGTCCTCGATCTACACGGGCGAGAGAATGCACTATACGTATCCGGATGGAAATGAAGTAGTCTTTGTAATGTTTTTATTTGACGTTATTGCGGAGTTGGAAGGAAAACTCTGTGATGACCAGATGACTCTTTTATTTGAAGATGAACAAAAGGAATCATTACAGCTTGTTTTCAGATATCTTGATGAGATTGATATTTCGACAATAAACAATGTGCAGAAGCCTATATTTGTAGATTTGAAGCAAGGAGAGTCTAAACTATTACGCGAGTGATAGCGTAAATACAGTAGTTTTACATTGATATCGAAAGGAGCTTTTACATTGCCTTGGCCTATGGTTCATTTTGCAATTGCATCCGAATTGATCTCCGAGCCATCCCCGGAATTGTTATTGGGAAGCCTCGCTCCTGATTCCATCCATGTAAGAACCAATCTTCGTACCGAAAAGGCAAAAACCCACCTCATGCCAGAGGCGGGAAGGTTTGCAACAGATGAAGAACTTAAAGCTTTTTTTGAGTCGAACAAGAAGTTAGCTTATAGAGATCCCAAATTCATGCAATATCTGTGCGGTTACATCGCCCATATCTATACGGACCGCGTGTGGACATTCGATATATATCCTGCATATGAAGTTCACCCCAATGGAAGAAACGTGTATACAAAGGATGTCACGAAGCTTGAATTTTTGATTTTACGGAATTGGAACGGGGCCGATGAATGGTTAAGTGAACTGAACGTGGGAAAAGCATATGATTTAGGCGGATTGCTGGAAGCTGAGGTGTATCAGTACAGGGGAGAGAAACTTGAGTTTTTAGCCAACCCTGGCAACGAACCTTCGGGTGACTTCAATGTTATATCCTTGGAAGCTATGGAGGAGTTCTTACATACAACAGGATTAGCGCTAAAACAATTGTTTACCGAATGGAATGTGTATGAAGTTTTATGTGAAAGGAAATAGCATAATGCAGAAAACAAATCCGATTTTATGTTGAAAGGAGGAGTGACGTGGTCAATATTCATAAGGGAAGATATTCAGCTCAGATTGAGGGAGAATTTGTTGTTTTTATCATCGGAATGAGGATTAATCGTCTGTGGGCTATACATAAATGGCTGCCTGTTCTACAGTCTATGGGCCCGATGATTAAAGAGCTGTATATGAATCCGGAGACCGGATTTCTGAGTACAGAGTATTTTGTAAGCTGGCGTGGGGTGACGTTACTTCAATACTGGCGATCTTACGATGAATTGGAGAAATACGCACGGGGCGGACTGCACTTGGAAGCTTGGAAAAGATTCAACCGCTCCATTGGTTCCGATGGAACTGTGGGCATCTATCATGAAACTTACAAGGCTCAATCGGGTTCCTTCGAGACCATATACGCCAACATGCCCGAATTCGGATTAGCTAAAGCGTCTGAACACGTGCCTTCGACAGGCAAGATGGAGACATCCAGAAGCAGAATGGGCGGAGAGAATGACCCGGCCGTGGATACACTAGAGAATCCTTAAATTAGTGAATAGAGAGGAGCATGTTATGAAGGCTAGAATTCGGCCAGAAGATATATATTCCAAGCAATTAAGCTGGCTGTGTATTGAACCGATGCTTGTTTCCGTGCGGGGCAGAGATATGGCTGCCAAAACAGAGATATACCGACAGTTACATGAGGGGCAACAAGCTTTATTTTTGTTCTATTCCTATCACAATCACACGAAGAGTCTGGCAGAATTTTATTGGTTTTCGGCGTATAACATTACTCAGATCAAGAGTTGGAATGGGATTAAAAATGGGATGCGGTTTTTTCATTTAGATGAGATGGTGAATGTACTGGATCAGATAGAGAGCCTGATTACGGATCACAATTGGGTGGATGAAGTGTGGCGTGAGGTGCTGCCAACCGATCTGGAGAAGGACCCGATCCTACTTCAGAGAACAGAAGCATTATATGCTAATTATCAAGCCGTGGCACAAGAAGCTATTACACACATGAACGAGATGATCCTGCAAAATCAGGAGATGTATCTGGAGATCGATTAACATTAACCTAGCACCATTATATGAAAAGACTAACTCATGCCTTGAATGCTCCGGATGAGTATATAGAAGAACTGCTCCCATGGAGTGGTTCTTTTTGGTATCTATGAAGTAGCGATGCAACAAACCTGCAAAATCCTGCAACAAAACGCAATACAGTGGGATTGTTGTAACTATGCTTGTAATATGAGTTGTGAGAGGAGGGCCAACACATGAAAGTCATTTTTGAAGAGGACACGTCAGTTGAAAAAAGAGTAGCCAAGGTCACTACACATCCGGAGGAAAAGTCGAAGTGGGATCGTATTCAGAAGGCGATCTGCGAATCAGAAACTCAATTAACGGTCATCCATGCCAAAAATAATCGCAATATGCAGATCCAATTGAGCTCGGTGGTTGCCTTTGAATCAGAGGATCGGATGTGCTGTGTCCGGGTGATCTCAGGGGAGAGATATTTGCTTAATAAACGTCTGAAATTTGTAGAAGAGGATCTGGATGACGTTCATTTTGTGAAAATTAATAATCAAACGATCATCAATACACGATACATCACCGCATTCACTGCAACAGACCATGCCCGAATTAAGGTAGACCTGAGCGATCGCTCCAGCTACTTTGTCAGTCGATTTTATATTAAAAACTTTAGGGGGAAATTATCATGATGACTCAACTTAGACATTCTTTTTTTCAAGTATTCACGATGATGACGCTATGGATCACACTCTTGGCAACCATATTCTTTGATGATCTACCCATTCAGATGTCCTATTTATGGAACATAGCGGGTATTGCTCTCATTGCAGCTGTGTTGTTTGGAGTGATGTATAACCTGCTATGGAACCATTTTACGTTAAAACCGGTATGGAATATCGTCATTTCTTCCACATTCAATATTGCTGGAGGTATGGCGATGGTATGGTTATTTTCGGTAGATATGTTCCAGTTCATCGCTCCCTGGTTCCCCGGTATGTGGTTATTATCCATCGTGCTGCACATCATCGCTTTTTATTTTTATGCTAGAATAGATAGCAGGAAAAAAGCGGAAGAGTTAAATAACATTCTCAAGTAGGCAGGGAGTGCACGTATGAACGAGGAAGAACTGTTGCAGCTGTATGGATTGGAACCAGATGAGCTTAACCGGAAGGACATCCGACAGCTGCTACACCAAGAGATAGAGAATCGAAACTTAGAGGATAACGAAGTTCTAAAACTGTTGTGCATTATGTTGTTCTGTATCGGGATTGTAGAGGACACCACGCTGATCTGGCAGGCCAAACAAAAGAATCAGGATACGAGCAGTTATATTGATGTGCAGTTATTATGTGGTGCAGGGTACGAGGAGACATTGTTTTACCTGGAAAAGATGGACGGGGAACAGGCGCACAAGGAGTTGCTGTATCTTAGACAGTGCGAGCCATATGATTTTGTTGATTTCTCCAAAGTGGAATGGGTCTTGGACTACAAACGATATTACGGTGTTTGAGGATAAACGAGTTAACGGACATATCGGAAGGAGGGGGGAGTATGCCAAGTTTGCATGACATGATTGAGTGGTTGGGTTTTGGCGAAGAGCGTAGAGATTTCTGTTCAAGAAGCGAGGTGAAATGGGATGAAGCCTGAATACACGCAACATGGTAGCAAGAGGAAGACAGGACTTAGAACAGGCATTGTTGTATTTGTTGTTCTGCTCGTTATTCTAGTCATGACTAATCCAAACGAAGAGAATTTTGTCGCCTGGCTCTCAAGTGAACATGGTATCCATGCTTCGTATAATGTGGATGAAGGCAGGACGTTTACGCAGACGATCGACGGTGACGAAAAGAGGCTTCACTACAAAGGTGGACACATACGTCATATGGGGATCTTTTCAACGTATAGTTATCTTTTCTTGGATCATGAAGAAAAAGAGATCCAGATTGAAGCGGTTGGCATAATGAACATGCTATGGAATCGATAGTTAGATTCACTATGGACAGTTAAAAAAGTTAGGAAAAAGTTCTGCTGATATCCACGCTCTATGCCTGATGTAACTTGTGCAGAGAAGCGTGTTTTTGGCGTGAGATGCTTTATACGTTGGAATGGCTAATTTAGTTCGTTCGCAAATCCCACATTATGGGTTATGATGTACCTTGAGAGAAAATTTTACATTGATAGGAAGTCTTCTTCTTGAATATACAAATACCCGTATGCGTTATTTATACGATTTTTGGAAAAAGAAGAAAGATGGCGATTCTGCACAATGGGTTATTGCAGATATTGATTAATAACATAATGTCTGACACATGGAAGATTTATATCTTCACATTCACACAACATAAAGGGTGATGCAATGATGACAAGGCGATTAATACTGATTGAAGGTTTACCAGGTTCAGGCAAGTCAACGGTTGCCCAAATGGTATCCGAAATTTTAAAGGGACAAGGCAAAAAGGTACAACTATTTCAAGAAGGGAACCTGGATCACCCTGCTGATTACGAAGGTGTTGCTTTTTATGATGCTGGAGACTTTGAAGTTTTATTGAAAACGTATGAAGAATACAGAGAAATTATGGTAAGCAATGCAACTGCCCATGGCGATGGTTTTCTGATTCCTTATCGTAAGATGAGAGAACAATGGGGAATAGAGCTTCCCGATCACATTGTACAGGATATTTTCAACCGAGATATTTACGAAATTCCTTTTGAGCAGAATGTGAAGCTGATCACTGAGAAGTGGCAAGATTTTACGCAAAACGTGTTAAGCACGAATGATGACTGCATCACGATATTTGAGTGTTGTTTTATCCAGAATCCACTGACCATGGGTCTCGTAAAATGCAATCAATCCAGAGAGCAGAACGTGCAGTATGTATTGGAACTGGGGCGTATCATTCATGCTCTGAATCCACTGCTCATCTATATCGACCAGAAAGATATATCCTTTACCTTTGATAAGGCGGTTAGTGAAAGACCCAAAGAATGGTCAGAGGGATTCATTCATTATTATACGAACCAGGGTTTGGGGCAAGCGCAGGGGTATCATGGTGTTCAGGGTACGGTTCAAGTTTTACAAGAAAGAAAGAAGCTGGAGTCCGAAATCTATGACTTACTTCAGATGGAAAAGGTATGGCTGGATAATTCGCAATATGACCGCGAGGTTTGTAGAAACAAACTAGAAAAGATTCTGGAGTAAGGAGAATTTGTTAGCTTCAATTTGGAATGAATTGATAAATTACAACGAGTGGAGGAAAAAAAGAAAACATGATGCATATTCAGCTGACAGAAGAAGATTACTGGGAAATGAACAAATTTGCGATGTTTAAACTGTATGGGAAGGGGATGCTGATCGCTGTA